>NZ_KI973169.1:2731103-3206250 GCF_000534355.1 Enterobacter sp. BIDMC 30
ACCGGACACCGTCAGGTCAGCTTTCGCTTCGGTCGCATTCAGGATGTCGTCAGCCGCCAGGGTGTTAATCGTTACGGACGGCGCGGTGATATCCACGCTGTACTCGCGGCCCGCAGACGCGCTGTTGCCGTTGACGTTGGTGACGCTCACCTGCACGCTGGCATCGCCCTCTTTCAGACCGGCCAGGTCGGCAGACGGCACCGTCGCCGTCCATTTGCCGTCAGCATCCACCGACGCCGTATAGGTTTTACCGCCGAAGAGGATGCTGACGGTCTGATTCTCCTCCACGTTGGAGGTGGTGCCAGAGAGCACCAGGTCCGCGCCCTTCTCAGCCGCGTTAATCACATCATCCGTGGCAATGGCGTCAATCCCGATGGCGACCGCCGCAAGGTCCACCGTCACATTGTGGGTAATGGACACCGGCGTACCGGCGCTGTTCTGCCCCTCAACGGTGACAGCTACCGTGCCTGCCGCCAGCGCGCCAACATCGGCCGCCGGAATAGCCGCACTCCAGGTGCCGTCAGCCAGCACGGTGGCCGGATAGGTTTTATTATTTACCGTTACGGTCAGAGTGGTTCCTGCCGCCAGTCCTTCGCTGGTGCCGGTCACGATCAGGTTCTGGCCATGCTCGATGCTGTTGATCACATCGTCACCCGCCACGGTATCCACGCGCAGGCCCGGCAGGCTGGCGTCGATGGTGATATCGCGCTCGCCGGTGCCGCTGTTGCCCACGCCGTTAGTCACGCTGGCGGTGACGGTCAGTTCGCCGTTACCCAGTGCGGTTAACACGGACTCCGGTACGTTGACGGACCAGGTCAGGTCATCCTGCACCGTTGCGGTCAGGGTGTTACCGCCGAGGGTCACGGTGACGGTGTTGCCCGCCTCGGCGTTCACCACGGTACCGCTGAGAGTCTGGCCGGTCGCCAGCTCCGCGGTATTGATAATATCGTCGCCAGCCACGGTGTTGATGGTGACACCCGGCAGGACAGACTCCACGTTCACGGTGTGAGTCACGCTGGTACTGTTGCCAACAGCATCGGTTGCAGACGCGGTGAGGGTGTAGATCGCTTCACCCAGTGCGCCGACCTGATCCGCCGGAACGGTAGCCGTCCACAGCCCGTTATCATCCACCGTCGCGCTGTAGGCTTTGCCGTTCAGCATCACGGTGACGATCGCGCCCGCCGCCAGACCTGACGCGGTACCGGTGAGGATGAGATCCTGCGTTTTCTCGGTGCTATTGATGACATCGTCGTCTGAAACGGTGTCAATGGTCAGCACCGGAGCGGTAAGGTTGACGGCCACGTCGTGCGTCGCACTGTTGCTGTTGCCCGCTTTATCGGTCAGGGTCGCGGTGATGGTGTGATCCCCGGCGACCAGAGCATTGACGTCGGCCGCAGGCACTCCCACGCTCCAGTTGCCCGCGGCATCCAGCGTGGCGGTGTAAGATTTATTATTGATGGTGACGGTGACCACATCACCCGCTGCCGCGCCGGCGACAGACCCGGTGACAATCAACGCCTGCGCGTGCTCAACGCTGTTGATGACGTCGTCATCCGAAACGGTGTGAATGGTCAACTGTGGCACAGTGATATCCACCAGCACGTCACGATCCACCGAGGCCGGGTTACCCGCTTTGTCGGATACCGCCGCGGTGATGGTGTAGTTTCCGTCGGTAATGCCGCTCAGGTCGGTTGACGGTACGCTCAGGCTCCAGCTGCCATCCGCCTGCACGGTGGTGGTGTAATCCTTGCCGTTCAGCGTCACGGTCACGGTCTGACCCGCTTCCGCGTTCGTGATGCCGTTAACCACCAAATCCTGCTGCGCTTCAGACGCATTAATGATGTTGTTGTCGCTGACAATGTCGATAGAGACCGTCGGCGCGGTCGTATCCACGCTGTATTCACGGCCCGCTGACGCGCTGTTGCCGTTCACGTTGGTAACGCTAACCTGCACGCTGGCATCGCCCTCCTTCAGGCTGCCTAAATCAGCAGAAGGCACGGTAGCGGTCCAGTTACCGCTGGCATCCACGGTCGCGGTGTAAGACTTGCCGCCGAAGGTGATATACACGGTCTGGTTGGCTTCGACGTGGGTGGTGGTACCCGACAGGACCAGGTCCGTGCCTTTTTCCGCCGCGTTGATCACGTCGTCGGTGGCAATCGCGTTGACGCTGATCGCCACCGCGGCCAGATCGACCGTGACGTCATGCGCAATCGTCACCGGGTTTCCTGCGGTGCTCTGACCCTCAACGGTTACCGTCACCTTGCCTGCGTTCAGCGCGCTGACGTCGGCGGCCGGGATCGCTGCCGTCCAGGTCCCGTCTGCCAGAACCGTCGCCGCATAGGTTTTACCATTGACGGTCACCGTCAACGCAGAGCCGGTTTTCAGTCCATCACTGGAGCCGCTAATAATCAGGTTTTGACCATGCTCGATGCTGTTAATCACATCGTCGCCCGCCACGGTATCGACCCGCAGACCCGGCAGGTTGGCATCAATGGTGATGTCGCGGCTGCCGGAGCCGGTATTGCCGTGACCGTTAGTGACGCTTGCCGTCACGGTCAAATCGCCGTTGCCAATGGCCTTTAAGACTTCAGGCGGCACATTGACCGACCAGCTCAGATCATCCTGAACGGTGGCGGTCCAGGTGTTGCCCCCCATTGAAATCGTGACAGTGTCACCACTTGCGACGCCGCTGACTTTTCCGCTCAGGGTCTGTCCCGCAGTCACTTCCGCCGCATTGATGACATCATCAATGGCGACAGCGTTAATGGTCACCACCGGTAGCGCGCTGTCGACAAGTGCCTGATGGCTGGTGCTCGCGCTGTTGCCTGCGGTATCGGTCACGCTCGCGGTGACCGTGTAGTTCGCTTCGCCCAGCGCCGAGACGTTTGCTGCCGGTACCATCACGCTCCAGTTGCCGCTGGCGTCAGTCGTGGCCGTGTAGTTAATGCCATTCAGGGTCACGACGATCGTGGTGCCGTCCGGCTGGTTGCTGGTGCCGGAGAGTTGCAGATCTTCGCCTTTCTCGATGGCATTGATCACATCATCGCCCGCAACGGTATTGATAGCGATAACCGGAGCGGTCAGGGAAACCGCAATCTCATGCGTCTGCGTGGTGCTGTTGCCCGCTTTGTCGGTGAGGGTCGCAGACATCGTATGGTCGCCATTGCCCAGCGCGCCCGCGTCAGCCGCCGGAATACCCATACTCCAGTTGCCGGACGCGTCCAGCATTGCGCTGTAATTTTTACCGTTCAGCGTCACGGTGATCACGTCGCCTGCCTGTGCCCCGGTGACTGTGCCAGAAACGATCAGCGCCTGACCGTGTTCAGCAATATTCAGAATGTCATCACCGGCAACGGTGTTGAAGGTAATCTGCGGCACGGTAGTGTCCACCAGCACAGACGCATCCGTGCTGGCCGGGTTACCGGCTTTATCCGACACGGTCGCCGTAACGACGGCAGTGCCGTCGGTGATACCGGCCAGATCGGCTGCCGGCACGTCAAGCGTCCAGCTGCCGTCAGCCTGTACCTGTGCGGTGTATTGATTGCCATTAAAGGTCACCGTGACCGTCTGCCCCGCTTCGGCAGTCGAGGTGCCGCTCAGGGTGAGATCCTGTGCCGCCTCTGCCGCATTGAGCATGTTGTCGTGACTGACCGTATCGATGGTGACCGCCGGCGCAGTGGTATCGACGCTGAATTCGTGTGACGAAGAGGCCGGGTTGCCATTCACGTTGCTCACGCTCACCTGAACGCGGGCATCGCCCTCTTTCAGGCCGCTTACATCCGCAGCCGGAACGGTGTAAGCCCAGTTGCCATTCGCATCCACGGTGGTGGTGTAGCTTTTGCCGCCAAAGGTGACCGTCACCGTCTGACCGGCTTCGACCCCAGACGTGGTGCCGGAGAGCGCCAGATCGTGTCCCTTCTCTGCCGCATTGAGCACGTTATCAGGGGTCACGCTGTTAACGCTTATCGCGACCGGGGCGAGATCGACATCCACCACGGTCCCGATACTCACCGGGTTGGCGGAAGCATCCTGCGCGCGGGCTGTAATGTCGAGAGGACCGTCCGGCCACTGGCTGACATCCGCCGCAGGCACAGCCGCTTTCCAGGTTCCATCGGCCAGGACCGTGGCGACGTACTCAATGTTGTTAATGGTCACGGTAACGCTGCTGCCCGCTGCCAGATCGGTGCTGGTACCGGAAACAATCAGATTCTGACCGTGCTCGATGATATTGATAACATCGTCGCCCGCCACGGTATCAATACGCAGACCAGGCAACTGGGCGTCGATGGTGAAGTCCAGCGCGGCAGAACCGGTGTTTCCGTGCGCATTCGTCACGCTGGCCGTAACCGTCAGCTCACCATTACCGAGCGCGGTTAACTGGCTCTGGGTTAATGGCAGGCTCCAGGTAAGATCGTCCTGCACCGCAACGGTATACGTCTGGCCGCCCAGGGTAAGGGTGACAATGTCGCCTGCCGCCGCGTTGGCGACTTTCCCCGTCAGGGTCTGGCCTGCCGCCAGTTCCGCCGCGTTGATGATGTTATCGCCCGCCAGCGTGTTGAGCGTGACCACCGGCAGCGAGCTGTCTACCAGCACATCGTGCGTGGCCGACGCGCTGTTACCCACACTGTCCGTGACGCTCGCCGTCACCGTATAGTGCGCCTCGCCCAGCGCGCTTACTGCGGAGGCCGGTACGGTAACACTCCAGTTACCGCTGGCATCCGTAATGGCGGTGTAGTGAATACCATTCAGGGCCACGGTGATCGGGGTGCCTTCTGGCTGGTTGCTGGTTCCGGAAAGCAGCAGGTTTTCGCCTTTTTCCGTGGCGTTAATCACGTCGTCCGCCGCCAGAGTGTGAATACCTATCTGCGGCGTCACGGTATTAACCACCACCTCCAGCGTGTTGCTGCCGGTGTTGCCAGATTGATCGGTCACAGAGACCGTAATCGTCCAGGTTCCGTCCGCCAGGCCCTGTACCACAGACGCAGGCAGGCCGAGGCTCCAGTTGCCCGCCACATCCACCACGGTGGTGTAATCCACGTTATTGATGGTCACCGTGACCCAATCACCCGCTGCCGCTCCGGTCACGGAGCCGCTGAGGACCTGCGCCTGGGTATGGGCAAGCTGGTTAATGGTATTGGTATCGGTGACAAAATCGTTAATGATCACCTGCGGTACGGTGGCATCCACCAGCCCGACGCGATCCGTGCTGCTGCTGTTACCTGCCACATCGCTCACGGTTGCCGTTACCGTGACGGTGCCATCGGCCAGTGCGCCGACGTCCGCGGCAGGTACTGTCAGTTGCCAGCTACCGTCATGTTGAACGGTGGTCTGGTAGGTTTTACCGTTCAGCGCGACGGTGACCGTCTGGCCCGCTTCCGCCGTGCTGCTACCGCTTAACACGACATCCTGCTGTGCTTCGGCGGCACTGATGATGTTGTCATCGGTCAGATTATTGATCGTGATGTCCGGAGGCAGCGTATCGACCGTCACCACGCGCGACGCATCGGCGCTGTTGCCGTTAACGTTCGTCACGCTGACGCTCACCTGCGCGCGGCCGTCAATCAACGTTTCCATGGCGCTGGCCGGTACGGTCAGGCTCCAGGAGCCGTCCTGCTGCACCTGCGCGGTATAGGTCCGATCGGCGAATTTCACCACCACAGTCTGCCCGGCTTCCACGCCCTGCGTCTGGCCAGAGAGCGTGAGATCGCTGCCTTTTTCCGCCGCGTTCAGCCGGTCATCACCGGAGATGACATCAACAGTCACCGCCACGGCGTTCAGGTCGAGTTCGATCGGGTGTTCAGCGGCAACGGCATTGCCCCACGCATCTTCTGCACTGACGTGCACCGCGATATGGCCCGGCGTCCAGGACTGGAGGTCGCTCGCCGGAACACCAATCTGCCAGCCACCGGTGGCGTTGACCACGGTGACATAGTCGACGTTATTGATGGTGACGGTGATCTGCGTGCCTGCGGCCAGATGGCTGCTGGAGCCGGTCACGGTAAGATCCTGATGCTGCTCAATGGCATTGATCACGTCATCACCGGAAAGGGTGTTAACGCGCAGACCCGGCAGCGCCGCGTTGATATTGATATCGCGCTCGCCGCTGCCCGTATTGCCGTGGCTGTTGGTGACTGACGCGGTAATGGTCAGGTCGCCGTCGCCGAATGCCTTGAGATCCGCAGACGGGATAGTGAGGTTCCAGGTCAGATCGCTACCCACGGTGGCGCTGTAATGCTTGCCGCCAACGGAAACAGACACCATATCCCCTGCCGCTGCACCCGTGACACGACCGCTGATCGTTTGATCGGCGGCCACTTCGGCGTTATTCACCCGGTTGTCGCCGGCAAAGGTATTAATGACCACCTGTGGCAACACGGTATCAACCAGCAGTGTGGCCTCCGCTGAGCCGCTGTTGCCCACGCTGTCGGTACCGCTGACGCTGACGGTGTACAGCGTGTTCGCCAGTTGCAGGACGTCGGAAACCGGTACCTGAACTGACCAGCTCCCGTTCTCGACAACGGTTTGATAATTGACGTTGTTCAGCGTCACGGTGATGGCGCTGCCGTCTGGCAGCGTACTGGTGCCGGTCAGGCTCAGCGGCTGCATAGCCTCCTGAGCATTGAGAACGTTATCCTGGCTGATGGCATGAACGGTAAATTCCGGTGGGTTACCGCTCAGCGTAATGCCGTGTGTGGCGCTGCCGGTATTGCCCGCGGCATCGGTAACGGAAACCGTAATGTTGTGGTTGCCTTCTCCCAACAAGCCCACCACGGACGCAGGCACCCCCACGCTCCAGCTGCCGTCCGCCTGCACCACACCGGTGAAGGTCTGACCGCCAACGGTTACGCTCACGACATTCCCTGCTGCGGCGCCGCTCGCCGTACCGGAAATAATCTGCGCCTGGCCCTGCTCGCTGGTATTGAGGATATTGTCGTCAGCAACGGTGTTAATCGTCACGACCGGGGCGGTGGTGTCCACGGTGAAATCGACGGTCGTGGAAGATCCGTTCCCCGCTTTATCGCTGACGTTCACCGTTAGCGTATGGTCGCCATTCGCCAGCGATTGCACCTCGCTGGCGGGCAGCGTAACGGACCACGTGCCGTCGCTCCCCACCGTGGCGGTATGATTTTTCCCGTTGAGCGTTACCGTCACAATCTGGCCGGCTTCCGCATCGGTTTTACCGGTGAGCGTCAGCGCCTGGTTGTGCTCAGCCGCGTTGATGATGTTGTCCTGCGCAATCGTATCAACAGAAAGCGCTGGCGCGTTGGTATCCACACCTATCGTCTGGCTGCCGCTCACGGTATTGCCCGCGGCGTCTTTACCGCTGACGTTCACCGTCCAGGTGCCGTCACCCAGCGCCTGCGCATCCGCGGCAGGCACGTTCACGCTCCATGCGCCGCCGGCCCCCACTTCCGCCGTGTAGGTTTTGCCGTTCAGCGTGACGGTAAGCCCGGTTCCCTGCGCCAGATTTTTGCTGGTGCCGGACAGCGTAAAGCCAGCGGAGTGTTCGCTGGCATTGATCACGTTGTCACCGGCCGTTGTCCCCAGCGTGATGCTGGCGTCAGCGGTAGAGATTGTGACGGTAATGCTGCCCGCCGGCGTCGTTTTGCTCCCGTCGATTTGCACGACAGACCAGGTATGTTCGCCGTCAGCCTGAGTCGGGAGTTTTACGGTCCAGGTACCCTCTTTCCCGACCATGGTGCTGGCAATGGTGCTTCCGCTGCTGTCTTTAACCTGAATGGTCGCCCCCGGCTGCCCGGTACCGCTAAAGGTTGGGGTGTTGTCGTCCGTGATCGCTTTTCCACTCAGCACACCCTGCTTATCACCCGCGTTGTCCGTCAGCAAAAAGGTCGGCGTCGCGCTTTCAACATCTTTGGTGTTGTCGATGACTTTGGTTTTGGTTTCGCCGTCACCCCCGTGCGCCAGCAGTGCGCCAATGGCACCGCCGCCCAACGCAGCGCCTGCAATCCATCCCCATGGCGCGTCATTGAGAACGCTTCCCTGCTCGAGGAAAGGCTCAATGCTGGCAACCGGCGTAGCCTGCGCGGTTAACTCGGTAACAGCAACGCCAGACGCTTCCCCGGCATCGGCAAAAGAAATATGCGTCAGTTCCTGCTGATCGTTGAAGACCAGTTCTGATTGATTATGGGTCTGTGGATCTTCAACAAAATAGTTATTGCAGCGAATAACGCTGCCGTCTTTCATATAAATAAGCAGGTCTTTACCCTGGCGAACATAACGCACAACATCCTGAGCAGAACCCTGAATTTCAATCACACTCGGCGAAGAAATAGAAACCGACAAATTACCCTCTCCGGTTAATTTCGTTTTCTCGGCCGTTTTGCGAATGATGACATCAACAATTTTTACGTTACTCATTTTCCTCTCCTTGCAGGTGTCCGGATTCCTGTGGATATGTCCACCAAATGGATGTAGCTATCCCTGGGAAAAAGCACCCATTATTTTCTTACTTATTTCGCACAAAAAGACGCGTGTTTTTTAACTCAAATCAGGTAATTTTGCGGCAGCGTTTTTCTCTATGCCGATCATTGGCATCAAATTATCAACGGCAGATGCGTAATTAATCGCCGAACTCCAGCCATCATATTCAGCCATTATTTTGGCTGAAGTGGCTTGCCAGACATCCTGTTCAACGCTGAGCAAATCGTTAATGCTCCGCTTGCTCAGGGTATATTCATTTCTGTAAACATCCCGGGCGCGTAATGCGCTTTGCAGCTGCAGCTTCCCCGCCTGCATTCTCCCCTGCGCGCCGGTCCAGTCAGCCTGCGCAACAGAGGCTTTTTGCAGGACATCGAACCGCGCCTGGTCAACCTGAGACGATGCCATGGCCCTTGCCCCTTCGGCCTGGCGAACGCGGGCTGAAACGGCGCCCCCCTGGTATAGCGGTGCGTCAATATTGAGCTGAATCTGGTCATCCCAGTAAGAACGGTTGTCGGACTCGTAGCGGGTGCGGCCTCCTTTCAGGCTTAACGTCGGCCAGTGCTGAGACTTTGCCGTTGCCACGCCATACTGAGCTGAACGCTCCATATTCTGCGCGGCCATGACCGCCGGTATGGCCGAGTAATCAATGCGATTAAGCGAGTCTTGCTCAATGGCAAGCTTCGCCGGTACAGGTGAATAGCGCTCGGCCTCCATGCCAGTCAACACCGCAAGCCGTGCGCGGGCGCTGTTTAACGCCGCGTTATACTGCTCGACCGTGGCCTGCATACCGGCAATGCGCGTGCGCGTCTGAAGCTCGTCAGAGGTTGAGCTGACGCCTGCGTCGGCGCGAAGTTTGGCCAGTTGCTCAACGTTTTTGAGCGCCTGAACGTTCTCTTTGGCGGCCTGTAACAGGTCGGAATAGCGTTTGACTTCTACGTAGCTGAGCGCCGTTTTTTCCGCCACCGCAGACAAGGTGCTCATCAACTGGTAACGATAGCTATCGCGCTGCGCCGTGGACTGGTCGATGCTGTTGTTGGTCTTGCCAAAATCGTATACCAGCTGCGTCAGACTCAATCCCCAGGCCGCAGAATTGCGCAGCGAGCCGCTGGAATCGGTGGTCTGGCTATGGCCGGTGCTACCGTTTAACGATATTTGTGGCATCCAGCCGCTGCGTGCTTCATCTATTTGTGCCTGACCTATTCCCAGTTGCGCGGCCTGCTGGCTAATCGACGGATCCCGATCGATGGCAAAAAGAATACTCTCTTTTAATGTTGTCGCGGCAATCGGAGCAATCCCCACCTGGCGGCTATTCGCAGAAGCCGTATTAAAGGCTAGCGAAATTAATGCCAGGGCGACTGGAAATCTCAGCAACATATTATTTCGCATGATAGTCATTTTTATCTCCCTGACTCTGAATGACGCTTAAATATTTACCCCTAAAGGGGTATAAATAATTCGACAAATATCTTACCTGGGTCCGAATAAATATTGGACAAACGCTCCCCAACCCCATTTCCATTGGAGATGAGAGCCGACCATATTCTTATGACAATAAGAATTTACTTATTTCTTTAACTGGTTTGCAGCATAACAAAATGCGCTATAGGCAACTACACCCACAATGTTAATGTGGTGTTACAGATAAGAAAAAAGATGGGGTTTCTGGACAAAACCTTAAAAAGGGGCTTTCAAATGAAACAAATAAAGTCTTTGTTATTTAAGTAAAATTTTAGAATCGCCGGATGCACATTTTTGCGTTAATTTCAGCATGCGTCAGACACAAAGATTTTCAAAGAAATGTCAATTTAAGTAACCATAATGCCATATACAACATTAATATCTATTAATATAAAAATACACAGAATTTATTGCTATTTATTAATTTCATTAAAGCATTAATGGTTGCATATTGGTATCACAATGGTTATATCCGCCAGTGTGTTTAATAAAACACAACAGTAACATTGCTGTTAACATTTGGAATGAATCACTCACACCGTATTAATAACATTTTAATAATAACCAATGTGAACAATACCGGACATTGATACTTACTGTCGATCAACACCCTTCCCTCTGCGGTAAAATGCTGTAATATGCAACTTATTGCGACATTTTGCGGGATTTACCCATGCACAAAACGGCCAGACAAAAATATGTGCTTGATATCATTAGTGAGCACGGGCAGGCCAGCATTACGGAACTGGCGGACAAACTGCAGGTCTCAGCGGACACCATCCGCCGGGATCTGACCGATCTCGAGAAACAGGGGCTGGCGCAAAAGAACCACGGCGGGGCAATTGCCCTGAATCTGTCGGCCATGAATCGTCAGGGGCGCAATACCCTGCTGCCGGAAACCAAACAACGTCTTGGTCAACAGGTGGCGCAGGCTGTTCCGCCAGGTTCGACGCTGTTTCTGGATGCGGGGAGCACGGTAATGGCTGTCGCCTCGTTCCTGAAGGGACCGCTGACAATCATCACCACCTCGCTGGATATCGCGTGGCACTTCAGCGACCGTGACGATATCGAACTGATCCTGCTCGGCGGAAAATGGGATCACAAGCAGCGACTGTTTGCCGGCAGCGCCACCCTCTCCCTGCTGTCACGCTACCGCGCGGATATCGCCATTCTGGGAGCCTGTGCTATCCATGCTGAACTCGGTCTGAGCGCCGGAAAAGAGGCCGATGCCGAGGTCAAACGGGCGATGCTCGCGGCCAGTCATGAGCGCTGGATTGTCGCCGACCATCTGAAACTAAACCGCTGTGAACCGTATCTGGTCAGCGGATTATCCAACATCCAGCACCTCTTTTTAGATCGTCCCTGGCCTGAGCTTGGGGACCCTGGCGCAATGCACATTACGGTTTGCGCGAAATAACGTGGAGAAGGTCATGAGTAAAAAGAAGACAATCAACATTGCGCTGATCGGGTATGGATTTGTAGGCAAGACCTTCCATGCCCCGCTGATCCAGTCCGTGGACGGCCTTACGCTGGCGGTGGTTTCGTCTCGTGATGAAGAGAAGGTTAAACGCGATCTTCCTGATGTTCAGGTGGTGGCAACCCCGGAAGAGGCAATTCAGCATCCCGATGTCGATCTGGTGGTGATTGCCTCCCCTAACGCCACCCACGCGCCGCTGGCAACGCTTGCCCTGAATTCAGGCAAACATGTGGTCGTGGATAAACCGTTCACGCTCGACATGCAGGAAGCCCGCGACCTGATTGCCCTGGCGCAAGAGAAGCAACGGCTGCTCTCCGTCTTCCATAACCGCCGCTGGGACAGCGACTTCCTCGGCATTAAGCAGGTTATTGAGCAAGGAACCCTTGGCAAGGTCAAACACCTTGAGTCGCACATTGACCGTTTCCGCCCGGAAGTGCGCGTGCGCTGGAGAGAGCAAAACGTGCCCGGTAGCGGTCTGTGGTTTGATCTGGGGCCGCACCTGATTGACCAGACGCTGCAGCTCTTTGGACTGCCACAGTCGGTACAGGGCAATATCGCCACGCTGCGTGACGGCGCGGAAATTAACGACTGGGCACACGTGGTCTTAGATTATCCGCAACATAAAGTGATTTTGCACTGCAGCATGCTGGTGGCTGGCGGAACGGCACGTTTTACCGTTCACGGCGATAAAGGCAGCGTGGTGAAAGCCCGAATCGACCAACAGGAAGCGCAGCTGCTGGCGGGCGTGATCCCCGGCAGTGAGGCCTGGGGCGAGGACAGTGACAGCATGGTGTTCTTTGGTGCAAACGGTGAGCCGCAGACCGTTACCACGCCGAAAGGCGATCAGCGTCAGTACTACATCAACGTGCGTGATGCGCTACTCGGAAAAATCACCAATCCGGTTCATCCGGTCGAGGCGCTGGCGGTGATGGCGGTACTGGAAGCGGCCGTGAAATCCTCAGAGACGGGCACCACTCAGGCGCTGGAGTTAACCCCGGAAGAGCGCGCTCAACTGCAATAAAACGCTAAAAAAAAGCCCTGCAGACTGCTGCAGGGCTCGTTGTTATGGGTTACTGGCGTTTTTTTGGCATCATGCGCAGGAGGGTGTTGTCTTTCCAGAAATAGTGATGCATCAGCGCCGCCATCGCATGCAGACCAATCACAACGTACCCCACGTTGGCCAGCGTCTCGTGCCACTCTTTCAGAACGTCGACCAGATCAAAATTCGATTCTGCCGCGTGCGGCATCACCAGACCAAAGGCTAACCAGTCAGTGCCGCGGTTATACATCATGACAATACCAATCAGCGGCAACGCGATGAACAGCAGATACACCACCAGATGGCCAAGATGGGACAGTCCGGTCACCATCGGTTTTGGTTTCGGTTCAATCGGCGGTGCGCGGAATTTAAGGCGAACCACTAAACGCGTCACCATCAACACCAGTACAGAGATGCCGCACGAAACGTGGATCATGTTGATTACCGGCCGGGCGGTGCGTGGGAAGAAGCCTTTGAACTCCATCGCGCAGTAGGCGACGATGATTAACAAAAACACCAGCCAGTGGATAGCAATTTGCAGGCTTGTATATTTAGTACGCATGAGATTTCCTGATAAATAACCGATATCGCGCCAACATAATCCCCTTTCCTTAAAAATTCATTAATTTTTCTGTATGGTTTTTCAAATACTTCCCCTCGCATGAAGCTTCTTCAATTGCCGCCCTGTCCGTGATGGTCTAAGCCTGGATGAGTTCAAACTGTCGCAAAGACGCGTTCACAGGAGTACACCATGAGTAAAATTGGCATTAACGGATTTGGACGCATAGGACGCCTTGTCCTGCGTCGCCTTCTTGAAACCCAGGACAGCAACACCGTCGTCGCCATCAACGATCTCACCTCTCCCAAAGTGCTGGCCTACCTGCTCAGGCATGATTCCAACTACGGTGGCTTCCCGTGGAGCGTAGATTTCACCGAAGACGCCCTGATTGTTGACGGAAAAACTATCGCCGTGTACGCCGAAAAAGAGGCAAAACATATCCCGTGGAAAGCCGCGGGCGTCGATATCGTCGTGGAATGCACCGGCTTCTACACGTCGGCAGAAAAATCACAGGCACACCTCGAGGCCGGTGCCAAAAAAGTGCTGATCTCTGCCCCTGCCGGTGAGATGAAAACCATCGTGTATAACGTGAATGACGATACCATTGACGCCAGTGATACGATTATTTCCGTTGCTTCCTGTACCACCAACTGCCTCGCCCCACTGGCAAAAGCCCTGCACGATGCGTTTGAAATAAAAGTGGGCACCATGACAACCATTCACGCCTATACCGGCACGCAGGCGCTGGTGGATGGCCCGCGCGGGAAAGACCTTCGCGCCTCACGCGCCGCGGCGGAGAATATCATTCCGCACACCACCGGGGCGGCCAAAGCCATCGGTCTGGTGATTCCGGCCCTCAGCGGCAAGCTGAAAGGCCACGCCCAGCGCGTACCGGTGAAAACCGGTTCAGTGACCGAGCTGGTCTCGATTCTGGGTAAAAAGGTCACCGTTGAGGAGATCAACGCCGCGCTGAAAAAAGCGACGCAGGGGAATAAATCTTTTGGTTATACCGATGAAGAGATTGTTTCGTCTGATGTGATTGGCTCTCACTTTGGTTCTGTCTTTGACGCCACACAGACCGAGGTATCAGAGGCTGGCGATCTGCAACTGGTGAAAACCGTCGCCTGGTATGACAACGAATACGGTTTCGTCACCCAGCTGGTGCGCACGCTGGACAAATTCGCCTCGCTGTAATGCCTGTCCCCTCTCCGCGGAGAGGGGAATACCGCAAACGGCCTCTGCTCAGAGAAGCGACCGGTGGTTCAGGGCTTCCGTAAGCACAGGATCCTGCTTTAACCGTGCCCACGCTGCAGTCACCTCGTCAGGGAATTCAACGTGTGCAATAAAATCACGCCCGGCCGGGCCATAGCCGTTCATGTCATCACAGAGTCGCGGAAGCTCGCCTAACATGAGCGAGAGATAACGCTCTACCGGCCAGAGGCCAGCGCTCTCCCCGCTGAACACCAGCCCATTTTCGCCATTTTTCAGCACCGGTGTATAGCCCGGGTGGCTGACCCACTGCGGCGAAGCAGACTCGTCACGGCACACGCGGGCAAAGGTTGCCATCGTGCGGCGCTGCATGGTCGGATCCTGCACGACCAGCACGCGCCCGGACGTCTGTTGATGTTGTTTGAGCATGTTCCAGCTAAAACGCGCGTTTTCTCCGCAGTTGGTTGATTGATCGTCAACCCACACGCGCGCATCAGGGATCTGCCAGAACTGGCGAGCAATATCGGCCAGAATGCTTGCTTCCGCTCGCCCCGTTACCGGGACAGTGTGATAACGCGGATGCTGAGCGATGGCCGCATACAAAAACGCGGTCGAATGGCCAATCCCTCCGCTAATCAGTAACGGAACGTCGTGTTCAGCGGCAATACGGCAGGCAGCGTCGATGGTCGGCATCACCGCGTTTCCGGCCAGAATAACCCTGTCAACCGCCGCCACGTCGCGGGTATCGCCCAGATCATCCTGTGCCAGCCACTGGCCGACCGTGTTGATTGCCGCCAGGGTTGACTCCGGCAGAAGGGGAAAATGCGTATGAACCATGGTGATGTCCTCAGTTGCTCTGGTTCAGATTAACGACTTCAGATCGACAAAACAACGGCCTCCCGGGCCGCTCTTTTTCCTTAACCTGTTCTTCAACATTTGATTAACCTGCGAAAATCATATTCACTTGAATTATCATTTGCGGCAAACGTAGAATCGTTAGCCCACTCATTATTCAATTTTTTCTAAGGTAAAAGACGTTATGCGCCTGCCCGAACGCGACCCTTATGCTCCTCGCGAGTGGCAGCCTCATGAGAAACCCGCCCTGTTGGGTTCGCCCTCCACGCCAGAACACAGCACGCCAAAACGGATTGCCTACGGGGTTGTCGGTCTGCTGGTGTGCCTGACGGGGGCGCTGGGTAATGCGGTGGTCACCGCCAATCTGCAAAATCTGCAGGGAACCTTCGGGGCCTGGTCGACAGAAATCGCCTGGCTCCCGGCGGTGTATGTGATGACCAACATCTCCATCAACCTGCTGCTGGTGAAATTCCGCCAGCAGTATGGTTTGCGCGCCTTCACGGAAGGTTTTCTGGTGCTGTATGTGCTGGTCACCTTTTTCCACCTGTTTGTAAACGATCTCAGCTCCGCGCTGATGGTGCGTGCCGCACACGGGATGGTGGCCGCCGCGCTCAGCTCCCTCGGTATTTACTACCAGATACAGGCCTGGCCCGCGAAACACCGTCTGAAGGCACTGACCATCGGGATTACCGGGTCATCGCTCGCCATCCCCCTCGCCCGCCTCTTTTCGACCGAGCTGCTGCAGCTTGACGAGTGGCGCGGGCTTTACTTCTTTGAGCTCGGGCTGGCGCTCATTTCACTGGCCTGCGTGATAGCGTTGAAATTGCCTCCTGGCGACCGGCGCAAGGTCTTCGAGAAAAAAGACTTCATCACCTTCTTTTTACTGGCCCCGGGGATGGCGCTGCTCTGCGCGGTGCTCTCCTTAGGCCGTCTTTACTGGTGGTTTGAAGCGCCGTGGATCGGCTGGTCGCTGGCATTAGCGCTGGTATTAATCGTGTCTGCGATCGTGTTTGAACATAACCGTTCTAACCCGTTGCTGAATACCCGCTGGTTGTCGAGCGGCAGCATCGTGCGTCTCGGGCTCATTATGCTGCTGATCCGCATCGTGCTGGCGGAGCAAAACACCGGCGTTATCGGCTGGCTGCAGTATGTCGGCTTGCAGAATGAGCAGATGACCCACCTGGCGTGGTCTATTTTTGCCGGTATTGTCTGCGGGATTGTGACCAGCTGTTTGACCATCAAGCCCACAAAACTGGCGTGGCCGATCATTACCTCGCTGGCGCTCATGATTGTTGCCTCCCTGCTGGACAGCCAGTCGAACAACCTGACCCGCCCGGACCAGCTGATGCTCAGCCAGTTCCTGCTGGGCTTCGGCAGCGCCTTCTTCCTCGCGCCCGCCATGCTGGCCGCCATTGGCGGGGTTATCGCCGATCCGCGCAACCTGGTGAGCTTCTCGGTGATGTTTGGCATGAGCCAGAACCTAGGCGGCCTGCTCGGCTCTGCCATCCTGGGGACCTTCCAGACCTGGCGCGAGAAATACCACTCCAGCATGCTGGCCGATCAGCTCACAACCCTGAACCCGCTGGTGAATGACCGTATTCAGGCTTACACCGGCCTGTACCGGAGCCTGATTGGCGACAGCTCGCTGCTGGGTACCCAGGCCATCACCCAGCTGCAAACGGTTTCATCGCTTGAAGCAAATATTCTGGCTTATAACGATACTTATTTACTGACGGCGAGCATTGCCGCCGCCACCCTGGTCTGGATTTTATGGCGCTTGCTGCGCCTGCGCCTGACTGCCCGTATGGCCCTGAAGAAGGCAACAGGCAACAAGTAATGAATATGAAGATGATTTCTCTGGAGATGTTATGAGTCAGCAGGATGCCGCTAAAGAGCAGGCCAACACCCGTAAAAATGTTCGTATCGTTTCGGTTTTCACCGCGGCGGCAATCGGTATTGTCGGCGTACTGGTGATCCTCTACGCCTGGCAGCTACCCCCGTTTACCCGCCACTCGCAGTTTACTGATAATGCCTACGTGCGCGGACAGACGACCTTTATCAGCCCGCAGGTTAACGGCTATATCACTGAGGTGAAGGTGCAGGATTTCGACCGGGTCAAAAAGGGCGAGCTGCTGCTGCAGATTGATGACCGTATCTACCGCCAGCGGGTGCATCAGGCCGAAGCGCAGCTGGCGATGAAGATTGCCGCCCTGAACAACAACCTGCAACAGCGCAAAAGCGCCGAAGCGGTGATCGCCAAAAACGAAGCGGCTCTGAAAAATGCCCGCGCCCAGAGTCTGAAATCCCAGGCGGATTTGAAGCGCGTGAAGGACCTGACGGCGGATGGTTCACTGTCTATCCGTGAGCGCGACGCCGCGCTGGCAAGCGCAGCCCAGGGCAGCGCCGACATTGATCAGGCGAAAGCCACGCTGGAAATGTCGCGCCAGGATCTGCAAACGGTGATCGTCAATCGCGGCGCGCTGGAGGCGGATGTGGAAAACGCCAAAGCGGCGCTGGAGCTGGCGCAAATTGACCTGCAAAACACGCGCATTGTGGCGCCTCGCGACGGCCAGCTTGGTCAGATCGCCGTTCGTCTGGGCGCTTACGTTACCGCCGGAACCCACCTCACCACCCTCGTGCCGCCTCAGCACTGGGTGATCGCCAATATTAAAGAGACGCAGCTGGCGGAGCTTCGGGTGGGTCAGCCGGTGAAATTCACCGTCGATGCGTTAAATGATAAGGCCTATCAGGGCCGCGTGGAGAGCATCTCTCCGGCAACCGGCGTTGAGTTCAGCGCCATCACGCCGGATAACGCCACGGGTAATTTTGTCAAAATTGCCCAGCGTATTCCGGTGCGAATCGAAGTATTGGGTGACCAGGAAGCCTATCAGCTTCTGCGTCCGGGCATGTCGGTGCAGGTGACCATTGATACGCGGGAGGCGAAGCAATGACCCTTCGCCCGATAGCCGTTCTGATGATCATGACCGTGCTGGCCGGTTGCCAGTCGGTTGACGTGAAACCGGCGCAGCCGTCGCTGCACATCCCCACGCAATGGCGAGCAACGGCAGGCCCGGCAAGCCCTGCAGAACAGCTCTGGTGGCGTAATTTCCACGACAATAATCTGAACCGCTATGTGGACCAGGCGCTTAAGAACAACAGCGACGTGCTGATTGCCCGCGAACGGATTAACGAGTATCAGGCGCGGGTCTACGCGGCCGACGGCAGCCTGTTTCCGTCGCTGGATGCTGGCGTCACGGGCACCCGCGCGCGGACACAATCTGCTGCCACCGGTCTGCCGATCTACAGCAGCCTGTATAAAGGCAGCCTCACCGCCAGCTATGATGTCGATATCTGGGGCGTAAACCGCAGCACCGCGAATGCGGCTGAAGCCTCGCTGGACGCGCAGAAAGCCGCGGCGGCGGCAGCAGATCTTACCGTGGCGTCCTCGGTCGCCTCCGGCTATATCACCCTGCTGTCCCTCGATGAACAGCTTCGCGTCACCCGCTCCACGCTGAAGTCCCGGGAAGAGGCATTCACTCTCGCTAAACGCCAGTTTGAAACGGGCTACAGTTCGCGCCTGGAGCTGATGCAGTCCGACTCCGAACTGCGCTCCACGCGGGCGCAGGTTCCCCTGCTGCAGCATCAGATTGCACAGCAGGAGAACGCCCTGAGCCTGCTGCTGGGGAGCAACCCGGGCGAGGTCGCGCGCAGTGAAAGCTTCGCGGCCCTGACGCCCCTGACATTGCCCTCGCAACTGCCCTCCTCGCTGCTTAATCGCCGTCCGGATATTGTGCAGGCTGAAAAGCAACTGGTTGCGGCTGATGCCTCGCTGGCTGCCTCTCGTGCCAGCCTGCTGCCGTCGATCAACCTGACCGCAACCGGATCAATACAGGATCGCACGCTCTCCGGCTTACTCGACAACCCGCTGCAGCTCTGGAGCGTCGGCGGCAGCATTCTTGCTCCGCTGCTCAACCGCCAGGCGCTGAACGCACAGGTGGATATTTCGCAGTCCCAGCGCAACCAGGCGCTTTACAGTTATGAAAAAACCGTCCGTAACGCCTTTGCCGAGGTCAATAACAGTCTTGATGCCATCACGCGCTATCAGGAACAACTGACGGAGCTGCTTGCCCAACAAGATGTGGCGCAAGAGACGCTGCGCATAGCGCAAAACCGCTATCGCAACGGCTATTCGTCGTACCTGGATGTGCTGGATGCCCAGCGCACGCTGTTCTCGGTACAAACCAGCGTCGTGCAGGTCAAAAATAACCTGCTGCTGGCGCAGGTTGATTTGTACAGAGCACTGGGCGGAGGCTGGAGCAACGCGTGACCTGATACCCCACAAGCCCTCTCCGGCATGGAGAGGGCGAAAACCGGATCGCAGCGCAACCCGGTGTTTGCCACTCAGGAGTCAATCTATGCAACAACAGTGGTCTGCAGTCGATAATTACATGATCTCTTCACTCATTCCCGAGGATGATATCCTCCAGCGGGTGCTGGAAAACAACCAGCGAGCTGGTTTACCCGAACATGATGTCGCAGCCAATCAGGGGCAGCTGCTGGCGCTTTTTGTCCGCATGACGCAGGCACGGCGGATCCTTGAAATCGGCACGCTGGGCGCCTACAGCACTATCTGGATGGCGCGTGCGCTGCCACCTGACGGGAAGTTGATCACCCTCGAAGCGGACCCCATCCATGCCCGTGTTGCACGTCAGAATATCCAGCTGGCGGGGCTCAGCGATCGGATTGAGCTCATTGAAGGCCCGGCGCTGCACTCTCTTGAACACGTCGGTGATGTTCCACCGTTCGACCTGATCTTTATCGATGCCGATAAACCAAACAATCCGGGGTATCTGGAGTGGGCATTGTACTACTCGCGCCCGGGAACGCTGATCGTCGGGGATAATGTGGTTCGGGACGGCGAAGTGATTAACGCGCAAAGCGACGATGCCCGCGTACAGGGCGTCAGACGATTTATTGAGATGATCGGGGATAACCCGCGCCTGACGGCGACCGCGCTACAAACGGTGGGCAGTAAAGGATGGGATGGCTTTACCCTGGCCGTGGTGAATCGCTAAACGCAGATGCCCTCTCTCACAGAGAGAGGGCGAACACCCGACGTTACGCCGAAATCTGCTCCATTGCCTGCAAAATACGCTTATCCGAAATGGGATACGGCGTACCGAGCTGCTGGGCAAAGAAGCTGACGCGCAGCTCTTCGATCATCCAGCGGATCGCCTGCACGTCTTCATCATCACGGCGCGCTGGCGGCAATTTGTTAAGCCACTGCTGCCATGCCTTCTGCACGCTTTCCACTTTCAGCATCTGCGCGCGGTCACGATGCGGATCGATAGCCATTTTCTCCAGACGTTTTTCGATCGCCTGCAGATAACGCAACGTATCGCCAAGGCGTTTGAAGCCGTTGCCGGTAACGAATCCACGGTACACTAACCCGGCCATCTGCGCTTTCACGTCCGACAGCCCCAGCGCCATGGTCATATCCACGCGCCCTTTCAGGCGTTTGTTGATATTGAACACGGTGGTGAGGATCTGCTCGACCTGTTTCGCAATGTCGACCACGGTGTCGTTCAGTTCTGCCCTGACTTTCTCATGCAGTACCGCAAACTCCGCTTCTGACCAGACCGGACCGCCCGCCTCGTGAATAAGCTTGTCCACGCCACAGGAGATGCAGTCGTCAATCAGATCCAGCACTTTACCGTACGGGTTAAAGTAGAGGCCAAGCTTGGCTTTGTTCGGTAACTTCTCGTGCAGATATTTAATCGGTGACGGAATATTAAGCAGCAGCAAACGACGCAGACCACGCCACATCATCTGCTGTTGTTCCTGTGGATTATCAAAGAGTTTGATGGCCACGCTGTCACGCTCATCCACCAGTGCAGGCCAGGCCTTCACCCTGTAGTTGCCGCGTTTTTGCTCATAGCTTTCCGGAAGCTCTCCAAAGCTCCAGATGTGCAATCCGCTCTGCTCGATACCGTCATCAGCCACCGCAGAAAGCGTCTCCTGGACTTTACCTTTCAGCGCCTCTTTCAGTTCGGTCAGCGATCGGCCTTCCTGCAGCTTTTTGTTTTTGTCGTCCACCACGCGGAAGCTGATTTTCAGGTGATCGGGCACCTGATCCCAGTGCCAGTCGTCGCGGTCGACGGTTACGCCCGTCATGCGCCTGAGCTCACGCTCCAGCGAATCCAGCAGCGGCAACTCCAGCGGCGTTACGCGGCCTAAAAACGCTTCGGCATAGTTTGGCGCAGGCACAAAGTTACGACGCACCGGTTTTGGCAGCGATTTGATCAGCGCAATCACCAGCTCGCGACGCAGCCCTGGAATTTGCCACTCGAATCCGCTCTCTTCGACCTGGTTTAACAGCGGCAGCGGAATGTGTACGGTGACGCCATCCGCATCCGCGCCCGGCTCAAACTGATAGGTCAGACGCAGCTTGAGAGAGCCCTGATGCCAGAAGTTCGGGTAATCGAGTTTGCTGACCGACTCCGCCCCCTCTTTGATCAACATGCTCTTTTCAAAGTTGAGCAGGTCCGGCGTCTCTTTGCTGGCCTTCTTCCACCAGATGTCGAAGTGGCGGGCAGAAATCACATCGTGGCTGATACGCTGGTCGTAAAACTCAAACAGCGCCTCGTCGTCGACCAGAATGTCGCGGCGACGGGATTTATGCTCAAGCTCTTCCACTTCGGCACGCAGTTTGAGGTTTTCACGGAAGAACGCATGACGCGTCTGCCAGTCGCCCTCCACCAGCGCGTGACGAATAAACAACTCGCGGCACAACGCGGGGTCTATCTGGCTGTAGTTAACCTTGCGCGCGCCAACCACCGGCAAACCGTAAACGGTCACTTTTTCGGTCGCCATCACCGCGCCCTGCGCGCGCTCCCAGTGCGGTTCACTGTATGAGCGCTTCAGCAGGTGCTGGGCAACAGGTTCAACCCATTCGGGATCAATGCGCGCCGCAATGCGGCCCCACAGGCGGCTGGTTTCCACCAGTTCGGCCACCATGGTCCATTTAGGCGGTTTCTTGAATAAACCGGACCCCGGGAAGATGGAGAAACGGGCGTTACGCGCCCCGGTATACTCCTGCTTGTCGGCATCCTTCATCCCGATATGGGAGAGCAGACCGGTCAGCAACGCAATGTGAATTTCGCGGTACTCCGCCGGTTCACTGTTAACCGGAATGCCCAGCTCTTTCACCACCTGACGCAGCTGCGTGTAGATATCCTGCCACTCGCGCACGCGCAGATAATTGAGGAAATCGACGCGGCACTGGCGGCGGAACTGGTTCGACGACAGCGCTTTCTGCTGCTCGCCGAGGTAGTTCCACAGGTTCACAAAGGCGAGGAAGTCGGACTCTTTATCGTGGAACCGACGGTGTTTTTCATCAGACGCCTGCTGCTTGTCCATCGGACGCTCGCGCGGATCCTGAATCGAGAGCGCGGAGGTAATGATCATCGCTTCACGCACACAGCCGTGTTTCTGTGCTTCCAGCACCATGCGCGCCAGACGCGGGTCAACCGGCAGCTGGCTGAGCTGACGACCCAGCGGCGTCAGTTTGTAGGCGCTAGCCTGCTCGTCGGTGGTGATGGCACCCAGCTCTTCCAGCAGGCGCACGCCGTCCTGAATATTGCGCTTGTCCGGCGCTTCGACAAACGGGAACGCGGCGATGTCGCCAAGCCCTAGCGCAGTCATCTGCAGGATGACCGACGCCAGGTTGGTGCGCAGAATTTCCGGGTCGGTAAACTCCGGTCGCGACAGGAAATCGTCCTCGGAATAGAGGCGAATACAGATCCCTTCCGACACACGGCCGCAGCGGCCTTTACGCTGATTAGCGGAAGCCTGAGAAACCGGCTCAATTGGCAGGCGCTGCACTTTGGTGCGGTAGCTGTAGCGGCTGATACGCGCCGTACCCGGGTCAATCACATATTTGATGCCCGGCACGGTAAGCGAGGTTTCCGCCACGTTGGTGGCCAGCACAATACGACGTCCGCTGTGCGGCTGAAACACGCGGTTTTGTTCGCTGTTTGACAGGCGCGCATACAGCGGCAGAATTTCGGTATGGCGAAGATCGCGCTTGCTGAGGGCGTCAGCGGTATCGCGGATTTCCCGTTCGCCGCTCAGGAAAATCAGAATGTCACCCGCGCTTTCATTTCCCAGCTCGTCGACGGCATCAAAGATGGCCTGCAGCTGGTCGCGCTCGGTATCGTCCGCGTCTTCCACTATCGGGCGATAGCGCACCTCCACCGGATACGTTCGGCCAGAGACCTCGATAATCGGCGCATTGTTGAAATGCTTTGAGAAACGCTCCGGATCGATGGTGGCGGAAGTGATGATAATTTTCAGGTCCGGGCGACGCGGTAACAATTCTTTCAGATACCCGAGCAGGAAGTCGATATTCAGGCTGCGTTCGTGCGCTTCATCGATAATGATCGTGTCGTACTGCATCAGCAGACGATCCTGCTGGATTTCCGCCAGCAGAATACCGTCAGTCATCAGTTTGACCATGGTGTTATCGCTAACGTGGTCGCTGAATCGCACCTTATACCCAATGCAGCCGCCGGGCTGCGTTTGCAGCTCTTCGGCAATACGGTTCGCCACGGTACGCGCCGCCAGACGACGCGGCTGGGTGTGACCAATCAGCCCTTTCACCCCACGCCCCAGCTCCATACAAATTTTCGGCAGCTGAGTGGTTTTCCCTGAACCGGTTTCCCCTGCGACAATCACCACCTGGTGGTCGCGCACGGCGTCAAGAATGTCCTGTTTTTTCTGACTGACCGGCAGGTTTTCCGGGTAGGTAATCTCCGGACGTGCGGCTTCGCGCAGCACGACTTTCCCTGCCGCCTGTTCAATCTCTTTCGCCATCTCCTGATAAATGGCCTGTTGTGCATCAGGATTTTTAACCTTCTTCACCCCGTGCAGACGGCGGGCAAACCGCTGTTTATCACGCAGCATCAGTGAATCAAGCTGTTGCAGGAGCATCGGGAAGGTTAATTTTTGTTGTTCTGTCATAGCGTTAACGGGCAGTGCACTGCCGGGTAAAATCTCTTTTTAATGATTGCTATAGAGTATCACATTGGCGCTTTGAGTGCCTTATTCAAAAAATTCGAACATAGACTTCGATATATTGCGCTATCCCTGCGACAGGATTGTGAATAGAGTGTCAACAAGCAACGGGGCAACCCCCTTCAATCAAATGCAAAAACAGGAATCACCCATGAGCAAAGTATTAGTATTGAAATCCAGTATTCTGGCAGGGTACTCACAGTCTGGTCAGCTCTCTGACTACTTCGTTGAACAGTGGCGTGAACAGCATTCTGCTGATGAAATCACCGTGCGTGACCTGGCTGCAAACCCGATTCCTGTGCTGGATGGCGAACTGGTTGGCGCGCTGCGTCCGAGCGACGCTCCCCTGACGCCACGTCAGCAGGAAGCCCTGGCCCTCTCTGACGAGCTGATTGCTGAACTGCAGGCGCACGACGTTATCGTGATCAACGCGCCAATGTACAACTTCAACATCCCTACTCAGCTGAAGAACTACTTCGACCTGGTTGCCCGTGCCGGCGTAACCTTCCGTTACACTGAAAACGGTCCTGAAGGTCTGGTGAAAGGTAAGCGTGCGATTGTACTGACCAGCCGTGGCGGTATTCACAAAGACACCCCAACTGACCTGGTTGCACCGTACCTGACTCTGTTCCTGGGCTTCATCGGTATCACCGACGTGAATTTCGTGTTTGCTGAAGGTATTGCCTACGGCCCGGAAGTTGCGACCAAAGCGCAGACCGACGCGAAAGCCGCTATCGACAGCCTCGTAGCCGCTTAATCATCCCCCTCTCACCGCCCGGTGGGAGGGTTTCTTTCTGTCCCCACCGCTAAAAATTCGCTATCATCCGCACCCACTCTTCTGTCGGGCCGTCTGATGTCTGCGATTATAGATTCTTTTATTGCCCCACCGTGTCACGACGAGATCGAGATCCTCTGGCAGGACGAACATCTGGTCCTGATTAATAAGCCTTCCGGTCTGCTCAGCCTTTCAGGCAAAAATCCGCAAAACCGCGATTCCGTGCATTATCGACTGGTACAGACGTTTCCCGGCTGCACGCTGGTGCATCGTCTGGATTTCGGTACATCCGGGCTGATGGTGATTGCGCGCAATAAAGCGATTAACGCCGCCCTCTGTCACCAGTTTAGCCAGCGCGCCGTGCGAAAGGTATACAGCGCCCTGCTTTGCGGGCATGTGGAACACGACGAGGGCGTGATTGATGCCCCGATTGCTAAAGATCCGGCGCTGTTCCCGCTGATGTCGATTTGTGCAATTACCGGCAAACCCGCACGCTCACGCTATCAGGTGATGGACCGGTTTTATGATGCGGCACTGCCGTTGACGCGGGTCAGACTGACCCCGGAGACCGGGCGAACCCACCAGCTGCGTATTCACTGCCAGCAGTTGGGCTACCCTATTTTAGGCTGCGATCTGTATGGTGGTCTTGCCCTGCCGGGCACCGAACAGATACCGCGGCTGATGCTGCACGCCAGCGAGCTGGATTTTGTGCATCCGGTGAGCGCAGAGGCAATTAACGCCCGTCACGCCGCACCGTTTTAAGCGCGGCTTACCACATCAAATCGTCAGGAATTTTGAAATCTGCGTACGGATCGTCTTCATCCTGCTCTTCCTGACTCAGGGCGCTGTTTAACACGATACTCTCGGCATCGCGCTGGGCGATTTTATCGGCCACCACTGCCGGGATAATCGCATAGTCGCAGTCGCCATTGGCATTAATCACCAGACGCGCAATCGCCAGGCGGCCATTGATCAGCTGGGCCTGCGTCTGCTTGTCGACCTCGATTTTTTTGATGAGATTGCCGTCGGTAAAGTTAAAGGCGATGGTGCCTCTGGTCACGGTGATGCGGTTCATTTCGATCAGCTGCTTGACCTGCGCTTTAAACTCTTTCGCCAGCGTCGCCTGCTTCTGCTGCTCGCTCAGCTGCTTGTCACGCTCGAGCTGCGCTTTTTTATTCTCTTCTACTGCTTCCCTTGCTTCACGGGCCTGAACGCGCGATTTCTTGGCCGTGCGCTGAACTTTAGCCATCTTTTTACTGCTGACTAAGCCTGCTTTCAGCATCTGCTCTTGTAGGGTGAGTTTTGTCATGATCGTTTCTAAACCGTGTTGAAATTTTGGGGATTATACCTGGAAAGGCGCTGTTCATGAAGATAGCTCATGTTGCAGTGAAATTAAGTCACTTCCCCTCCGTCACGGGCTCAGGCATAAATTATGCATTGGTAACTTCTTAGCAACAAGAACTTAGGATGTATAACGACGATGAGTAATGCTTTTACATTTAGCCTTAAGCGTAGTTGCTTTGATGAAAATTATAACCCTTCAGAAAATACGCGTACCACCACCAACTTCGCCAACCTGGCCCGTGGCGAAAAACGCCAGCAAAACCTGCGTAATACGCTGGTGATGATGAATAACCGTTTTAACGCGTTAGCGCGCTGGGACAACCCAAAAGCCGATCGCTATGCGCTCGAACTGGACATTATTTCTGTGGATTTGCATATCGGCGCTGAGAAGCCCTTCCCGGCTATCGAAATATTGCAGACAACGATCGTTGATAAAAAGACCCATGAGCGCATCGACGGTATCGTTGGAAATAATTTCTCGTCCTATGTCCGCGATTATGATTTCAGCGTCTTGCTGCCGGAGCACAATAAAAATCAGTCCCGCTTCGCGATCCCGGATAATTTTGGTGAGCTGCACGGCACTATTTTCCGGCATTTCGTTAACTCACCTGAATACAAAGAGAACTTCAAAAAGGCACCGGTGATCTGCCTGAGCGTCTCCAGCAAAGACACCTACCGCCGCACGGGCAACCAGCACCCGGTGCTGGGCATCGAGTATCGTCCGGACGGTACATCCTTAACCGAGCAGTACTTCGGGAAAATGGGTCTGCAGGTTCGTTACTTTATGCCTGAGAATAGCGCAGCGCCGTTTGCGTTTTATTTCACCGGCGATTTATTACGGGATTACACCAACCTGGAGTTGATTAGCACCATCAGCACCATGGAGACTTTCCAGAAAATTTATCGCCCTGAAATTTACAATGCGAACTCGACCGCCGGAGAATGCTACCAGCCCGATCTGAATCATGAGGATCATTCATTAACAAAAATTGTTTATGACCGTGAAGAACGCAGCCGGCTGGCAATTGAACAGGGCAAATTTACGGAAGCGTATTTCATCAAGCCCTATAAACCTCTTCTTGAGCAGTGGTCAGGTCACAACACGCTTTAATTAATCGATAATAAAGGTCTTCTACTATGAAAACATTGCTCCCGACTTCAACGGCTGGCAGTTTGCCTAAGCCAACCTGGCTTGCGCAACCCGAAACGCTCTGGTCGCCATGGAAATTGCAGGATCAGGAATTACTTGCCGGTAAACAGGATGCGCTGCGTTTATCTCTGGATGAGCAGATCCGTGCGGGCATTGATATTGTCAGCGACGGCGAACAGACTCGTCAGCACTTCGTCACCACCTTTATTGAACACCTCAGCGGCGTTGATTTTGAGAACCGCCAGACCGTGCGAATTCGTAACCGCTATGACGCGAGCGTGCCGACCGTGGTGGATGCCGTCGCGCGTCAAAAACCGGTGTTCGTTGATGACGCAAAGTATTTACGTCAGCTCACGGATAAACCGATCAAGTGGGCTCTGCCCGGCCCGATGACCATGATCGACACCCTCTATGACGCTCACTATAAAAGCCGCGAAAAGTTGGCCTGGGAATTTGCCAAAATTCTCAACCAGGAAGCGAGGGAGTTAGAAGCGGCAGGCGTTGATATCATCCAGTTTGATGAACCGGCCTTTAACGTGTTTTTTGATGAGGTGAACGACTGGGGTATTGCCGCGCTGGAACGCGCCATCGAAGGTTTGCGCTGCCAGACCGCGGTCCATATCTGCTACGGGTATGGCATCAAAGCCAATACCGACTGGAAAAAAACGCTCGGTTCAGAATGGCGGCAGTATGAAGAAGCCTTCCCTAAACTGCAGACGTCCAATATCGACATCGTCTCGCTGGAGTGCCACAACTCCCGCGTACCGATGGACCTGCTGGAACTGATCCGCGGCAAAAAGGTGATGGTGGGTGCCATTGACGTGGCGACCAATACCATTGAGACGCCAGAGGAAGTGGCCGATACGCTGCGTAAAGCACTGCAGTTTGTCGATGCCGACAAGCTGTGGCCATCAACAAACTGCGGGATGGCCCCGCTCTCACGTCAGGTAGCCAACGGAAAGCTCAACGCCCTGAGCGCCGGCGCCGACATTATCCGTAAAGAACTCGGCGCATAATCGCTACGTCTGCCAGTAAGGCGGGGTGCCGAAACGCGCCACGTAATGATCAATCACCGCCCTGACGTTCAGGGGCGGATGACGGGCGTGAGGATAGATCGCCGCAATGTTCAGCGGCTCGGTATTTATGGCGCACTCCCGTTCCGCGAGGAGTGCGACCAGTTCCCCCTTCTGCAGTCTGTCGCCAATCAACCAGTCCGGAAACAGCACGATCCCCATCCCGCCCAGCGCGGCAATGAGCAGCGACTCCGCATTATTGGAGGTCATCAGCGGCACCACGGGGTAATGCACCCAGGCTTCCCCCTGACCTCGCACCAGCCAGCGATTGGGACCTGACGACCCGCGGTAGACCAGGCACCGGTGACGACTGAGGTCATCCGGCCCGTCTGGCACACCGTGTTTTCGCAAATAGTCCGGCGACGCGGCCAGATGGTAACGCTGCTGGCCAAAAACCCGCGCGTGAAAGGTTGAATCCGTCAGCATGCCGATGCGAAAGATAACGTCGGCGGCATCTTTGTGCGGGTCGATAAAGTCATCGGTCAGCGTCAGCTCTATATTCAGCCGGGGATACCGCGCCGCCAGTGCAGGCAGGCCAGGGGCAACGTGTCGCTGCCCAAAGTACACCGGGCCATTTATGCGCAGCGTGCCGGAAGGCTCCGTCGAACGCTCATCCAGCTCCCGACGCGCCTCCTCCAGGCTTTCGACCATCGCTCTGGCGTAGCGGATAAAAAGGTGGCCGCTTTCCGTTGGGATCACCGCCCGGGTATTACGATAGAAAAGCTGCTGGCCGAGCGCATCCTCAAGCTGATGGATAACGCGTGAAACCTGCGAAGCAGACATCCCCTCCCGCCGGGCGACCACAGAAAAGTTTTGCGCTTCGTAAACCGCAATAAAAACCCGCAGCGAGCGGATATTCATATTTCCGGCATCAACCATTAGTGCATTTCCTGCAAAGGTGTTTCCTGCATTATGGCATTTTTCTCATCGATGTTCAGGGCTAGTCTGTTTCGCCTTCAGAACGTAGAGATAATGAATATGCAATGGATGTTAATTTTACTGGTTATTCTCGGCGGCATGGGCCTCTCCGTAGAGGCTGGCTTGCTGGGGCCACTGGGTGGGGAAGTCGGCGATTTATGGGCCACGTTCAGTATTTTCGGTACAGGTGCCGCGCTGACGTTTCTGCTGATGCTGTTTTTCAGCCCGCGTAACAGCCCGTCGTTTTTCGCGCAGCCCGCATGGCAACTGCTCGGCGGCGTACTCGGGCCCGTTTACGTCGTCATTTTGACCCTCGCCACGCCGGCCATCGGCATTGCCCTGACGATGATTGGCATTCTGGCAGGTCAGGTCTTTAAGAGTCTTATTATTGACCACTATGGGTTGCTGGGCACCACGCCCAGAAAGATTAACGGTAAACGCATCATCGCGCTGCTTTTCATCATTGCCGCGCTGATTCTGGTTGCACAGGGGTAACAAAATGACACTGATTATGATTATGTTGGCAGTGTGTGGCGGTGCGACGCTGAGCATCCAGGCCGCCATCAACGGACAGCTGGGAAGCAGCGTGGGCGTCTTTAAAAGCGCGTTTCTGACGTTTTCCGTTGGTGCGCTGGTCACCGCCCTGCTGATCTTCTTCTTTGAACCCAAACAGGCCGTTACCCTGATGGACGTGCCCAAATGGCAGCTGCTCGGTGCCCTGTTCGGCGTGCCCTACATTGTGATAATGGTACTGGCGGTACAACGTATCGGTACCGCCGTCGCCACGGTCGCGGTGATCTTCGGCCAGCTCACCATGAGCATGTTGATTGACAGCTTTGGCTGGCTGGGTAACGCCGTCATTCCGTTTTCGCTGAGCCGTCTCGGGGCCATCGTCTGCCTGGCCATTGCGCTGATCTTCATCTACCTCAGCAGCAAAACCCCAGCCGAACCGGCGCCCGGGAGCGAGTAACGTCACGCCTTGCGGGTAAAGAACAGCGTCACCGTGGCGACGGTGACGCCCAGTTTCTTCAGCTCTGTTTTATTGAACAGATGGGTTTCATCCTGCAGGTACATCCAGTCGTCAAAGTGCAGCAGCCATGTGCTGCCATTGGCTTTCACCTGCATGCTGTAATGCCAGTTGAAGGCGTTTCCCGCCGCCTGCCCGGTCGCCACCCCTTCGATATCCCCTGCCGTGCCTTCGTAGCGATCGCCCCCCATCCGTCGGATATGCCATACCCGCTGCTGCTTTTCGCCGTCGTCATAGACGAAATGTTCATTGAGCGTCAGCGTATCGCCGATAACGTCCCCGGCAATCTCAACGTGAAACCGGCGCAACTGTTTACCGCTGCGATCCTGCACCATGCCCCACGCTTCGGTTTTCCCCTGAAAATAGCGGAAGATATCCAGCTTCGGCTGCTGCTGACGGTATTCCGTCACCTCTGTACTGCAGCCAGCCAGCAGCATCGTTACCGCCAGCGCGATGACCAGTATACGTTTCATTGTTGCCCTCCTGTCAGCTGCTGACGCAGCGCGGGATATTGCGTGCGGGGACTGAGCCAGATTGCCAGAAAGCGCGTGCTGAACGCGGCGGACTGACGTGGTCCCAGTGGAATAAAGTTTTTCTGCGCCGCCGAAGCGCGGTACCAGAACTGCCCCTGCCTGTCGGTGACCACAAACGCCAACTGGCTGCCCGGCCCAACATCGGGCCAGAGCGACTGGAGCATACGCAGCCAGGCTTCGCTTTGGGGCTCCTGCTCGAGGATCCCCTGCGCCTGCCACTGATCGCGCGTTGCCTCAACCAGGTCGTCACGGTCGATTTCACGCGCGTAAGTGATGATCAACGCCCGATCCCCGCTCTCCCCGCTGTAACGCCCCTCCGGCGTGCGAAGCTGTGAGGTATAGACGGTGAACGGCCCCCAGGTCAGCGTGGCGTCACCGACCTTGCGCCAGGTCAGCCAGTCGGCAGCCTGAGCCACGGGGGACAGGATTATCAGTAAGAGAAGCAGTGCCGCAGCTCTCATTTTTGTCTCCCCACCAGCAGATGGAAAAACAGCATCAAAACCAGCCAGCCCGGTGCCATCCAACTGATGACAATAAAGGTCGGCTCCAGAAAAGTAATGGCGCCAAGCCGTTCGCCAATCAGATAGGCGACAGGCCCGCCCACGGTTGCCAGCAGGGTCAGCAGCCAGCCGGGTAATGTTGTTGTGCGCGTCAGCTGAGTCCAGACGGTGGCGAACATCAGCCACAGTGCCACCATCCACAGCGGCATCAGTGACTCACCCGTAAACGCAAGCAGGCCCGTCAACGCCCAGAGCGTATCCAGCAGGCTCCCTGCCGCGGCCAGCGCAATGGCGTAAAGTCGGTACGCGGACGGCAACAGCAGGCAGGCCACAACCGCCAGCACGATCCAGATAATCAGGCCCTGCTCGCGAAAGAGCACCACCAGCGCCCAGTAAAAATCGAACGCGATAGCCAGCAGAAAGACCTGCAAATAATGTTTCATACGCGCTCGGCGGTCAGTTGCACCACGCTGATGGTGCGGGCGTTAAACCCGGCTTCGCAGTAGCCGAGGTAGTACAGCCACATCCGACGAAACCGCTCATCGAACCCAAGCTTTTCAATCTCCTGCCATGCATGCACGAAGCGCTGGCGCCAGAGAGCCAGCGTGCGGGCATAGTCGGGCCCCATATCAAAGAGATTGCGCATCACGAAATCGGTGTGGCGCGTCATAAGCTCATTCATGGCGGTGATGCTTGGTAAAAAACCGCCGGGAAAAATGTAGCGCTGGATAAAATCGACGTTTTTGCTGTAGTCGCGATAGCGCTGGTCCTGAATGGTGATGGCCTGTATTGCCATACGACCTCCCGGTCGCAGCCTGGCCTGACAGGTGCGGAAGAAGGTTGGCAGATAGCGCTGCCCCACGGCCTCAATCATCTCTATCGAGACCAGCTTGTCGTACTCTCCGGTGAGGTCGCGGTAATCGCACAGCAGTACCTCAACGCGATCCTGCAACCCGGCGCGGACAATCCGTTCTTTCGCCCAGAGATACTGCTCCTGCGACAGCGTCGTGGTGGTCACCCGACAGCCATAATGACGGGCGGCATATTCCGCCATCGCGCCCCAGCCGGTGCCAATTTCCAGCAGGTGATCATTGGCGTTCAGCGCCAGCTGATCGCACAGGCGAGCCATTTTGGCCTGTTGAGCCGTCGTGAGATCCTGCTCATCTGCGGTGAACAGCGCACTGGAGTAAAGCAACTCGTTGTCCAGAAAATGGGCATAGAAGGTGTTACCCAGATCGTAATGCGCGGCAATATTTTCGCGGGCCTGGGCGCGTGAGTTTCGCCGCGTCCAGTGACGAAGCCGTTCAAGCGGCCTGCTGAACAGGCGAAATCCCTTTTCCAGCCGGCCAAGCACCTGCCCGTTAAGCGCCAGGATCTCAAGCAATGGCGTGAGCTGTGTGGTTTCCCATTCGCCATCCATCCAGGCCTCAGCGGCGGCGAGGCTGCCCCCCCTTAAGACACGCCAGTACACGCCCGGGCTCAGGATCTGAACGTCAGCATGCAGCGCAGCGGATGTCTCGCCGAAATGGAACGTCTGCGCACCCTCACGCAGGGTCAGCGAGCCGCCGCGGATACCGCTTAACAGACGAAACAGCAGCCAGCGCGCGATGCGGACGTTGCGCGGGATATCGGGTTCAAGCGCAAAGACGGGATCGGTCATGAGCGTTCACTCCTGCTGACGGGATGGTTATACAGCGGCACGCGCTTGAGCCACAGCCGCAGCGCCTGCCAGTAAATAGCGAAAACGGTTTTGAGGGTCATCAGTGGAATGCGCAGCAGCAGCGACCGCAGTGCCGCCCGGGTAAGCGGCTCCCGGCGTAGCGCCAGCGTGGCGTCAAACACCTTCGCTTCCTGATGGTTTTCAATGTGCATATGCAACGAGTCGTCAGGCGGGTTAAAGCGCCAGTGGTAAACCATGTCCATCGGGTTAAAAGGGGAAACATGAAACGCTTTTTCTGTGGGACGCGCATCCTGCCCATTCACCGCGTAGTAATGACGCTCATTCCAAGGGGTATTGCGAACTTCCGCCAGCACCCAGCGCAGCGTCTCCGCCCGGTCATAGCAGTAGTAAAAGTTGACCGGATTAAAATGGAATCCGAAGTAGCGCAGCTGCGTCAGGAGCATAACCCGCCCCTGCGGCCGTTCTCCGGTCAGGCTTTCAAGCCTGGTGAGGACATTCTCTTTAAGCGGCGTGCCCAGCGGATAATCCGCATCATGGAACGAAGCGGCGGCAACACGATTGCGACGAACCCCGACCGCGGGCAACGTCTCCAGCTCATCGAGATCGAGCCAGGCCATAAAGACGCTGTAGCGGAACTGGTGCGCTTTCGGCCGGAAGCGACGATGGCGTAAGACACCGTGATAGAGGCAGCTGTTCATTTCAGTTCCCCTCCCCGGCGGCTATCGCATTCACCACGTCCAGCGCACTGCGCACGCCATCTTCATGAAAGCCGTTGTACCAGTAAGCACCGCAGAACCAGCTACGCTGGTGGCCGTTAATCTCACCGCGACGCGCCTGTGCACGCCAGCTTTTGGGGTTAAACAGCGGGTGTTCATAGACAAAGCGTTTCAGAACGAAGCGTTCATCCACGGGGATGTCCGGATTAAGGGTGACGCAGAACAGCGGGCTACCCGCAGGCAACCCCTGCAAAATATTCATGTTGTAGGTGACGCAGGCGCTGGCCTGATCCTGCTGGCTCAGACGGTAGTTCCAGCTCGCCCAGGCACGCTGACGTACCGGTAGCCAGCGCGGATCGCTGTGAAGCACCACCTCATTACGCTGCCAGCCGATATCGCCCAGCACGTCCTGCTCAGCCGCGCTCGGCGCGTCAAGCATCGCCAGCGCCTGCCCTGAGTGACAGGCAAAAATCACCTGATCAACGCTGTGGCTCGCGTTGTCGAGCTGGATCGTTACCCCATTCTGCTGACGAATCACCCGCTGCACCGGGGCGTTGAGGTGCAGCGTCAGGCGGTCACCGAGTTTATCCAGCATGGCGCGGATGTATTCCCGCGAACCTCCGGGCACGACGTACCACTGCGGACGATGCGTCACATCCAGCAGGCCGTGATTGTCAAAGAAACGCAAAAAGAGCGGCAACGGAAAACGTTTCATCTCCTGCAACGACGATGACCAGATGGCCGCCCCCATCGGCAGAATGTAGTGACGCGCGAAAAACGGCGTAAAGCGGTGCCTGTCCAGAAACGTCTGCAGCGTCGCGTGCGGGTCTGGCTCGCTCTCCAGTGCCTGTTTCGCCAGGCGATTAAAGCGGACAATCTCCCCGAGCAGCCGCCAGAACGACGGGTTCACCAGGTTTCGACGCTGGGCAAATAACGAGGTCAGGGTGTGTCCGTTGTACTCCAGCCCGGTTTGCGGGTTATGCACCGAAAAGCTCATCTGCGTCTTTTGCCCGCTGATACCCAGCTCGCTCAGCAGGCCCATAAATCGCGGGTAGGTACGGTCGTTGTAGACGATAAAACCGGTATCGATGGCGAAAGCACCCTGTGGCGTCGGCACGTCAACCGTCGCGGTATGCCCGCCGGGAGTGGCCCCCGCTTCGAACAGCGTCACCTCATGATGACCGGCAAGACGCCAGGCACAGGTCAACCCGGCGATGCCGCTGCCGATAATGGCAATCTTCATGAACGCACCATCCTGCGCAGCAGTGTGCGCTGAAGAAACGCGGGAAGCCCTGAGAGCAACCGCAAGATAAGGCCAAACCCCACCGGAAACGCAATTTGCATTTTCCCTTTGGCCAGCCCGGCCCGAATGGCCTGCACGGCCTCCTCAACGCTCACCCTGCCCGGCATGGCAAAGTCATTTTTTCGCGTCAGCGGCGTATCAACGAAGCCCGGGAATACCACCGTCACGGCGATCCCTTTCGGCTCCCAGTCGAGCCGCAGACTGTCGGCAAACCAGCTCAGCGCCGCTTTGGACGCGCCGTAAGCCTCTGCGCGCGGGAACGTCAGCCAGTGCGCCATGGAGCTGACCAGCACCACGCGGTTGCCTGAAACCAGCTGCGGCTGTAACGCGGCCAGACAGTTCACTGGCCCGAGGAAATTGGTGGTCATCACCCGCTCTACCAGCGCTGCATCCACCACGCCCTGCTCAAGGTATTCGCAGGTACCGGCGCAGAGAATAACCAGGTCGGCATAGCAGCCCGTCAGCGCCTGGCGACAGGCGTCCCTGTCTGTCATATCGAACAGGCGAACCGTGATAGTGGGGTTGTGCTGATGCAGGGCGTCCAGACGCGCCGGATCGCGCCCGCAGGCGATAACCGTGTGGCCGTCAGCGGCGAAGGATTTCGCCAGCCCGGCGCCGATGCCCGAACTTGCTCCGGTAATCAGAATCGTGCTCATGCGTTCACCCTCCGCTTCACGCCGCGCACTGCCCAACCGAGCAGCGGAAGGTGTTCGTAGATCATCTCTCCGGCGTCGTAATAGTCACGCTGGCGAGTAATCAACCCATGTTCGGTCTCCACCACCGAACATCCCGGCAGGTCGAGCGGCTCGCCTCCGGCAATGCGCGGATGTGACCAGTGCATAATCCACGTGACAACGAAACGGCGGTCACCAAACAGCGGAGGATCAATGGTAAAACGGCAATTTTCAACATTGGCCAGCAGATGGGTGAAATAGCGCTGGAGCGCGAAAATCCCGTCATGCTCGCCGAACGGATCGATAAGCGTGGCATCCGAATGATAAAGCCCGACCAGCGCTGAGGGCGGCTGGCTATCCAGTGCGGTGTAGTACTCAACAAACCGACTCACGACAGAGGGCAAAGTGCTCATGGGTCACATCCTGGCGGTAAACAACGTGGCGTAATCGCATAATTAAAACTTACACAATTAACGTTATTTGTCCAAGTTTGTGTAAGACTATTTTTTATTTATATTATTTTTCAAAATGTTACGCATTTGTTGCCGATGCTTTTTTCAGAACATTTTCTGACATACCTGTTACCCGTTTTGCTTTTCAGTTTTACCTTAAGGCGAATTTCCCCTTCTTCTTCCAGACTTATCCTTTTTAATCATAAGGATGAGGAAATCCCGCGATGAAACGTTTCTTTCTGTCACTTTTCTCCAGTCCGGAATCATTGCTCCAGGTGATGAGCCAGCAGGAAATTATCGAAGCCGTGGAGGATGGCGATCGCATCATCATCGACCAGGACGGGAACGCCTCGGTGAACTACAAGAGCAACGAGGTGCGACAGGATTTCCTGCGTCATGTTAACGCGCTGAAGAGGGCCTGATATGGGAACGGCTATCTTTATGGTGCTGATGGTCTGTGGGTACTGGTACACCAGCCGTGACCTGTCGACCCGTTTTAAAATCAAGCGATCTTTCGGCTGGGATGTCTATTTTCTCGTTGCCCTGTATGGCTGTATCTTCGTTCTGCAAGGGGTGATCGCCACGGGGCTGCTCTGGCTGTTGCTCTATGCACTTTCTGCCGCCGACAACACCTTCCACTTCACGGCGCAAACCTATGCCGACTGGCAAATAGATTTTATGAACTGGAGCTTTTTAGGTATTCAGGCACCGGTTGTCGTCATGCTGGCCTTCGCCATCCTGTTTTGTCTTTATCGTTCTAACTGGGCAGGCAGCGCCAGGCTGGACGGAGAAGGCAGGAAGAAGCTCTACAAACGTCTCGCGCAGTCGAGCGGTATCGAACAACTGCTGTATCAGTGTATGGAGCAAGGGGAGCTGGCGCAGGTGACGCTGCGCTCGAGACGGATTTATGTCGGCATGATCCACACCGCAACGCTCGAGTATGAAAAAACCGCCAATATCGTGCTGATCCCCATGCTAAGCGGCTATCGCGATGAGAAGACAATGCGGATTTGCATCGAAAATAATTACAGCAAATGGTATGCCCGCCACGACATTACTCTGGATTCAGAACCCGGAAGCGCAATGGACTTCAGAAAGGTGATCATGCTGAATCAGATTGAGAGTATTTCCCTGTTTGATCCGGCCAGTGCCAGCTCGCTGGCGCTGGCGGAACGGGCAGAAGATGATGACTAAAGGCAGGAGCCTGGCATTTACTGCCAGGCTCAGCGCCAGCCCTTCCATGCTAAGCGTATTTCGTCGACGGCCGATCGTGCCCCGGGTCAGGCGGCGTTTTCTGTCAGCCGTTCTACTCCCTTTTTCAATGAGCTTATGACCTCATCCGCTGCGATCCCCATTTGCGCATGAATAATCGCGCCGTCGATCAGCATCATGATTTCATTAACGGTTTTCTCATCGGTTATGCCGGTCAGGGACGCTATTTTTGCCTTTGTTTCGGTTTTATGATTGCGGCAAATATCTTTTATTTCGCCTTCATTTTCTTCAGATTTTGCTTCTGCGCTGGCATTAATAAAGGCGCACCCATGGAATAACGGCGAAATAAACCATTCATACAGCGTGTCAGATAATGCACTGGCCGGGGTTTTACCCGCAGCAAGATGTCGACGCAGCGTGTTTTCAAACCAGTCAATCCATATTTCGTGTCGATAGTGGAGATAGGCAACAATCAGTAAACTTTTCCCAGGAAAATGGCGATAAAACGTCACTTTCGTGACTTTAGCCTGCTTGATAATGGTATCCACGCCCGTTGCTTTAAATCCGCTGGAATAAAACAGATCGTGCGCGGTAAGCAAGATTTTTTCCCTCACACTGATTGTTTTATCGTTATTCAAGTTGACTCTTTTCACAGATCGACGGCCTCAATTGACAGGTTGACAGCGTTATTTTTCAGGCCTAGATTAACACCAGTAGACAGACCTGTCTACCTAATACCAACCAGAGGTAGCCGAAATGAACACACGCCCCCCTTTACCGCCTTTTACGCGTGAAAGTGCCATCGAAAAAGTCAGACTGGCAGAAGATGGCTGGAACAGTCGCGACCCGGCCAAAATCGCACTTGCCTATTCGCTGGATACCCAGTGGCGAAACCGCGCGGAGTTTGCCACTAACCGTCAGGAAGCGCAGGCATTCCTGGAGCGCAAATGGAAAAAAGAGCTGGATTATCGTCTGATCAAAGAGCTGTGGGCATTTACGGAAAACCGTATCGCCGTGCGCTATGCCTATGAATGGCAAGATGATTCGGGCAACTGGTATCGCTCTTACGGTAATGAAAACTGGGAATTCGAGCCGGATGGTCTGATGAAGCGCCGCTTCGCCTGCATCAACGATATGCCGATAAAAGCGTCTGAGCGCCTGTTTCACTGGCCGCTGGGCAGACGTCCTGATGACCACCCTTCACTGAGCGACCTGGGGCTGTAGGTTTCATCAGGATCATGCTTCGCCATTACGGGGGGTTATACGCTCCGGGTAACCTTTCGGTTACCCGGGCGGGCTTATCTTTTACACCACGAAAAAGAGGCAGACTATTATTTAAATCACACCCAACTGTTTCATCAGCGTCAGGTTATCTTCAATATGCCAGTTGGACACTATTTTACCGTTGCCGATCTCATAGATATCCGTCGCGATAAAATCCACGTTCTGACCCTGCCCTTTTATTTTGCCAAATGTCCCGCTGAAATGACCGTGGAAATGCAAATGGGACACGACACGATTACCCGTAACGATCATTTGTTCCACCTCGCAGCGTAAATCCGGCACCGCGGTGCGAAATGCCCTCGAGGCCATAATGGCGCCCTCTGGCCCCTGTTTACGGCCTTCCGGTGGGGTTTTATCCACAAAATTAACCGCCAGCGCTTCCCGCGCCAGAGACTCTTTGCCGGTATCCCAGAACGTGGCATACGTAACGGCCGCATGTTCGCTCGCCGTTAATTGCGTTTGCGACAGCGTGTTATCCACAATAAGAAGATTCGGTTTCACCCGGTCGCTCTGGGCCGAATAAGCCACGCCGGATACGCCAGCCAGAATTAACGCCAGCACAGCTGGACGTGCATATGTTGAATATTGCATAAACGCTTACAACCTGTGATTAAGTTTCCGCCAGCATGTTCACTGCCGGAATCAATTCGGATCAACACGGGGTCAGTTAATTAATGCCCCGCCCTCAATATCAATCACCGAGCCCGTAACAAAGGCATTATCGATGGCAAAGAGATAGCCCTGAGCAACGTCTTCCGCTCGTCCCCACGCTTTAGCGGGCAACGTTTGTGCTGCAACAGTCAGCATTTTTTCCCGCGCAGCCGCATCCATCACGGCGTGGGCTTCGGTATCGGTCAGACCCGGGCTGATGACGTTTACGCGACGCGGTGAAAGTTCTTTTGCCAGCACTTTTGTTGCCGCCTCGATGGCGGCGTTCATGGTGGTTTTGACTATGGCACCGGCTACCACGCGGCGTGCAACAAATCCGCTGGTCAGCGTCAGCGTACCGCGGGGCGAAATATTCCCGCTCAGATACCTGGCGACATTCATGCTGCCCCAAAATTTGGTATCAAAAGCCAGTCTCGCCGCGCCAGGGTCGAGGGTCGAAAGCAGCCCTCCCGGTGCCTGAGAGCCGGCCGTGACAATAATATTGTCGACCTCACCCAGCGTTTCGCTTAACGCGATCACCTCTGCTTCATTGCTAATATCGAGGACGAGGGTCTCAACAGAGGCGGGAGATGGACTGAGCCGCGCGCGGGCAGCGTTCAGTTTCTCTTTATTGCGTCCCGCGAGAATAATGTCGTCGCCGCGTGCTGCCAGGGCACGGGCTACAGCAAAACCAATACCGGACGCGCCGCCAATAATTAACGTTTTACGGGTCATCATTTTTCCTCACTCAGGTTGTAGGTGGGGTAATCGGTATACCCCACCGCTGTACCACCAAAGAGCGTGGCGGGATCGCTGATGTCATTCAGCGGCCAGTGATGCGCCAGCCGCTGTGGTAAATCGGGGTTGGCAATAAACGGGCGTCCAAACGCAATTAAATCGGCATACCCTGCTGCGAGGATTTTTTCCGCCTTTTCAGGGGTATAATTTCCCGCCACGATCAGGGTGCCACGGAATGTTTCGCGCAGTTTTTTGCGGAAACTTTCCGGAACCTGTGGCGCATCATCCCAGTCGGCTTCCGCCAGGTGAATAAACGCAATGCCTCGTTGCTGGCACCAGGCCCCGAGGGCGAGAATGGCTTCGATGACCTGCGGATCGTTCATTCCCCGCTGTGTAATAAACGGCGAAAGCCGGATACCGGTGCGCTCAGCGCCAATGGCCTGCGCAATGGCATCGAGCACCTCCTGCGCGAAGCGGATCCGGTTCACGAGACTGCCGCCATACTCATCCGTGCGGATGTTTGACGTGGATCTCAGGAACTGATCAATCAGATAGCCGTTTCCGCCGTGCACCTCCACGCCATCAAACCCGGCCTGAACGGCATTGAGCGCCGCCTGTCGGTACTGTTCGACCACGCGCGCGATCTCTTTTCGCGACAGCACGCGTGGCGTCGGGCAGTCAACCATTTGACCTTCGCCATGTTCATTCACCACCCATACTTTCGCATCGGGTGCCAGCGCGGAGGGCGCGACGGGCAGTCCGTCTTCGTGAAAACGGGCATGAGACATCCGCCCCACGTGCCAGAGCTGGGAAAAAATCACCCCTCCCGCCTGGTGGACCGCGCCGGTAGTGAGTTGCCACCCCGCAACCTGCTCTGGCGAATGGATCCCCGGAGTCCATGAATAGCCCTGGCCCTGAGGCGAAATCTGCGTGGCTTCGGTGATGATTAAGCCCGCGCTGGCCCGCTGTCGGTAATATTCAGCCATCAGCGTCGAGGGAATATTTCCCGGCTGAAGAGCGCGGGCACGGGTCATTGGTGCCATGACGATGCGATTTTTCAGGTTGAGATCCCCTAACCTGTAGCGTTCAAAAAGTGAGGTCTGGTTCATCTGGACGTCCCTTGTGGTTACGATGAAATCACTTTACAGGCGGCATCTGATTTTGATAATTACACTAAAATCAGATGCACTTTTCGGAAAATATGAATAATGGGTAAACTCGAAGATATGGCGCTGCTGGTTGAAGTGGCCGAGGCTGGCGGGCTTTCCGCCGCTGGCCGCCGCCTGTCACTTTCCCCGGCCACCATGACCGCCCGCCTCAAAGCGATTGAAGAACGCTACCAGACGCGCCTGTTTCACCGTTCCACGCGGGCTATCTCCCTCACCCGGGCGGGCGAAGAGTTTTATCATGCAGCACGGCGCGTGCTGGAAGAGATGCATCATGCCGAGTCGTTACTGGCACAAAAAGAGGGCGTGCTCAGCGGCAACATTCGTCTTTCCGCCCCCTCTGACTTTGGCAGGCAGTATCTCAGCCCCGCCGTCATGGCATTTTCCCGCCTGCATCCGGAAATCAAATTTTTCATTTACTTAAGAGAACACGTAGAGGATCTGGTCGCTAACCGGCTGGATATGAGCATTCGCTTCGGCAACCTGCCGGACAGCAGCCTGGTGGTCAGAAATATCCGTCCCAATCACCGGGTGCTGGTCGCGTCAGCAGCGTATCTTAACGACCAGGGTATCCCTGCCTCCTGTGACGCGCTGACGGACCACCGCTGTCTGGCGCTGGAGTCGCAAGGGGTGGTGATGAATGAATGGCGGTTTGAGGTTGAGGGGAAAGAGCGCGTCGTTCGCGTAGAGCCTGCCATGGTCTGTGATGACGGAGCGCTGCTTCGTCAGTGGGCCCTCGACGGGGCTGGCATTGCGGGCAAATCGTGGTGGGACGTGAAGGACGATGTCGAGAAAGGTAGGCTGAAAGTATTGCTTGCCGGGAGCTTCACCGGCTTTAGCCGGTTTGATCGCAAAGATGTCGGGCTACAGTTTGTCTACCCGCAACGGAAACTCCAGCCGCTTCAGGTCACCGCATTTAGCCAGTTTTTTATCGACTGGCTTAAAAAGACTGAACGCGGTGAGCTGATGACGTCGTGAAGCCGCCGGTTGCGTTAAACGGCCCGCGTCAGCCGTTTAAAATACATCAACACACGGCTGACCGACTTTATGAAGGGCATCGGTCAAGCGGGTCCGAAGTTCATTTAGCGCCGCTTCTTTCTCCGCCAGTTGCGCCAGTTTGCGCCGCAAAGCGGCCTGTTTTTCCTCCGCGGTAAAGCGGTCATCAACCCAGACCGCCAGAACATCGGCGATTTCAGCCAGGGTAAACCCCAGCATTTTGGCATGCCCGATCAGCTTCAGCCGTTGTAAATCCACAGCCGAGTAGACTTTGTAGTTATTACTGCCGTTTGGCTGCGGAATTTTTTCCAGCAAGCCCGCCCTTTCATAATAACGCACCGTCTCTTTCGATAACCCAGTTCTGGCACACAGCTCGCCGATCCTCATCGCGTCGTTCTCACCTTGTAAAAATCACGCTTGACCGTGTACCTGAGTACACGGTTTATCCTGTGCCGCACAGACAGGGAAAACGGGATTTATGTTATGAATTCTTTTGATTATACAGGAAAAACAGCACTGGTTACCGGTGCATCCTCGGGCATAGGACGGGAGTTCGCCCGCCAGCTCGCGGCCCGTGGCGTGGGGTTGATCCTGGTTGCCCGCTCCGAGGCAACGCTGCAGGCGCTTGCGGCTGAGCTACACAAAACGCACGGCGTATCACTCACCGTTATCGTGCAGGACTTAACGCTGCCTGAGGCCATTACCCACATTGTGGAACGGCTGGAAGCGTTACGGCTTTATCCCGATATTTTGATTAATAGCGCGGGGTTTGCCACCTACGGGCGATTTGAAAAGCTATCTCTGGCGCGCCAGCGTGAAGAGATCAACGTCAACTGCGTCGCCCCCGTGGCACTCGCGCACGCCCTGCTGCCCGCCATGCTGCGTAAAGGTTCAGGCGTGATGATTAACGTGGCCTCGACCGCTGCCATGCAACCGGATCCGTATATGGCAATTTATGGGGCAACAAAGGCATTTTTACTCTCCTTTTCGAACGCGCTGTGGGGAGAATACCGCGCTCACGGCATCCGCGTGCTGGCGCTTTGCCCCGGCGCAACGGATACCGCCTTTTTTGAGGTGGTGAACGCCGAGGAAGCGTCAGTGGGCAAAAGAATGCCAGCGCAGAACGTGGTCGCGCTGGCGTTACGGGCCGTGGATACGCAACGCAACACGCTGATCCCCGGCTGCGGTAACTGGCTGCTGGGCCAGTTACACCGGTTTGTCACCCGCCGACGTCTGGCGATCATTGCTGAAAAAGTATTACGACCTAAGCCTGCCGGTCAGGGGACGCGCTCAGACGCATAATCCCGTTCAGGCCAAAGCGTGACGTTTCAGTGCCGCGCAATTGCACTGAAACGCGCGCAACCTCTCGCAAAGACTGACAATATCCCGCGAAAAACAGTGATACACTTAGCCGACCTGGTTGATGATGCAGTCTTAACGGCTCAGGGCTAACGAGTATTATCCCTCGGGTTCCACAGACGACTGTGCATGTGCCATCTGCCCACTCAACCATGTGACCTAATTACCAAATGGTCACACGTTGTCAATCGGAGCCTGTCACGCTAAGCTGAAATAATGACTAAAGACATGAACACCCCATCCACACGTGGTCCACTCGATCACACGGTCCGAGAGCAAATCGTCGAAGCTGCGTATGAGCATTTCGGCCATTACGGCTATGAAAAAACCACCGTCGCTGAACTTGCCAAAGCCATCGGTTTTTCAAAAGCCTATATCTATAAGTTTTTTGATTCCAAGCAGGCAATCGGCGAGGTCATCTGCGCGAACCGCCTTGATATGATCATGGCGGCGGTCAATGCAGCCATCGCTGATGCGCCATCCGCAAGCGAAAAGCTGCGTCGTCTGTTCAGGGCGCTCACCGAGGCGGGAAGTGAACTGTTTTTCCATGAGCGTAAACTCTACGACATCGCCGCCGTTGCCGCGCGGGACAAGTGGCCTTCAACCGAAAGGTATTCCGAACGTCTGCTGAAACTGATTGAGAGCATTGTTGTCGAGGGCAGAAAAGCCGGTGAGTTCGAGAGAAAAACCCCTCTGGACGAAGCTACACTGGCGATCTATATGGTGATGTGCCCTTTCATTAACCCTGTTCAGCTGCAGTACAACCTCGAAGCCGCCCCGACCGCGGCGGTTGTCCTCTCCTCTCTGATTTTGCGAAGCCTCGCCCCCTGATTAGTGACCATTGACTTTATTGGTCACTAGAATGAGAATGCGGATACCGTCCTGTTAATGTAATAAGGGTTCCCATGCTCAGGCTTCATTCAGCCCGCCTTGCCGTATGCCTCCTGCCGTTTGCCCTGGTGGCATGCGGCGATAACCACGCCAGTGACGATCCGCGCACGCAGCCACCGCTTGTCAGGTCTGCGTCCGTGATCCCTGCGAACGAGACGTCACGCGCCTTTACCGGCGTGGTGGTGGCAAGAACGCAAAGTGATTTAGGCTTCAGGGTGCAGGGCAAAATTCTCGAACGTCTTGTCGATACGGGTCAGACCGTTAAGCAGGGCCAGCCTTTAATGCGTCTGGATCCTGTTGATCTGAAATTACAGGCGCAGGCCCAGCAGCGAGCGGTGGATGCTGCCCAGGCGCGCGCGCGTAAAGCGTCCAGCGATGAGGCGCGTTATCGCGGCCTTGTGGCATCCGGTGCAGTGTCGGCGTCGGAATACGACCAGATTAAAGCCGCAGCCGACAGCGCCAGAGCGGAGCTCAGCGCTGCCCGGGCACAGGCAGGCGTGGCGCAAAACGCCACCGGTTATGCCGTGCTACTTGCCGATTCAGACGGCGTGGTGATGGAGACGCTTGCCGAGCCTGGACAGGTTGTCAGCGCCGGGCAGGCGGTGATCCGTCTGGCCCGCGCGGGGCAGCGCGAGGCGCTGGTCCAGTTGCCGGAAACCCTGCGCCCTGCCGTGGGAAGTACAGCCCTGGCAACGCTCTACGGTAACGAAAAGCAACCCGTTAGCGCGAAGCTGCGCCTGCTGTCTGATTCAGCCGATGCGACCACCCGTACCTTTGAGGCCCGATACGTGCTGGATGGCGCGCTGGCGAACGCGCCGCTGGGGGCGACCGTGACGCTGAGCATCGAACACGGCAAAGGCGACAGCCGGGTGATGCAGGTTCCTCTGGCGTCTCTCTACGATGCGGGGAAAGGGCCTGGCGTCTGGCGTATTTCCGCTCAGCCGACAAAAGTCGTCTGGCAGCCTGTCAGGGTGCTTAGCGTAGGGGATGATATCGCCAGAGTGACCGGCGGCGTGCAGCCCGGAGAGAAGATTGTTGCGTTAGGCGTCCATCTTCTGCACGAAGGCGAAGCGGTCCGGCTGGCGGAACAGCGCGATGCCACTCAGACGGGGATGACACCATGAGTGGAGGTCGTTTCAACCTGTCAGCGCTTGCGGTACGCGAGCGCTCGGTCACGCTGTTCTTGATTATTCTGGTTACCCTTGCCGGTATTTTCTCGTTTTTTGGCCTTGGCCGCGCGGAAGATCCCCCCTTCACGGTTAAGCAAATGACGGTTATCACCGTCTGGCCCGGGGCAACCGCACAGGAAATTCAGGATCAGGTCGCCGAGCCGCTGGAAAAACGTCTGCAGGAACTCAAATGGTATGACCGCACGGAAACGTATACCCGCCCCGGTATGGCGTTTATCACGTTGTCATTGCAGGACAAAACCCCGCCTTCTCAGGTTCAGGAGGAATTTTACCAGGCGCGAAAGAAACTGGGGGATGAAACCAAAAACCTTCCGGCAGGCGTCATGGGGCCGATGATCAATGACGAGTTTTCCGATGTCACCTTTGCCCTTTTTGCACTGAAAGCGAAAGGCGAACCACAGCGTCTGTTAGTGCGTGACGCCGAAGCCCTGCGCCAGCAGCTTTTGCACGTTCCGGGCGTAAAGAAAGTGAACATCATCGGGGAACAGGCCGAGCGGATTTACATCTCCTTCTCGCATGACCGTCTGGCGACACTGGGACTCTCGCCGCAGGATATTTTCACCACTCTCAACAGCCAGAACGCATTAACCGCGGCGGGCTCGATTGAAACGCGCGGGGCGCAAATCTTTATCCGCCTCGACGGCGCTTTCGATAAATTGCAGAAGATCCGCGATACACCCCTTATCGCGCAGGGCAAAACGCTCCGGCTGTCCGACGTGGCAACGGTTGAACGGGGCTATGAGGACCCACCGACCCTGCAGATCCGTAACCAGCAAGAACCCACCCTCCTGCTCGGTATTGTCATGCGTGAAGGCTGGAACGGCCTGGCGCTGGGTAAAGCGCTGGATGCTGAAACGGCAAACATCAATGCCAATATGCCTCTGGGGATGACCCTGACGAAAGTCACCGATCAGTCGGTGAATATCCGCTCGTCGGTCGATGAGTTTATGATCAAGTTCTTCGTCGCCCTGCTGGTGGTGATGGTGGTGTGTTTTGTCAGTATGGGGTGGCGCGTGGGCATCGTTGTCGCGGCGGCAGTGCCGCTGACGCTGGCGGTCGTTTTTGTCGTGATGGAAGCCTCCGGTATAAACTTCGACCGCGTTACCCTGGGCTCCCTTATTCTTGCCCTCGGCTTACTGGTTGATGATGCCATTATCGCCATCGAAATGATGGTGGTAAAAATGGAGGAAGGCTACGACAGAATCAAAGCCTCCGCCTACGCCTGGAGCCATACCGCCGCGCCAATGCTGGCCGGAACCCTGGTGACAGCCATCGGGTTTATGCCGAATGGTTTTGCGCAGTCAACCGCCGGGGAGTACACCAGCAATATGTTCTGGGTAGTCGGCCTCGCCCTGATAGCTTCGTGGTTTGTGGCGGTGGTATTCACCCCTTATCTGGGCGTCAAAATCCTGCCGGACATCGCAAAAGTCGAAGGCGGTCATGCCGCCATCTATGACACCCCGCGCTATAACCGTTTTCGTCATACCCTGAGCCGCGTGATCGCCCGAAAATGGATCGTCGCCGCGTCCGTCGTGGCCATCTTCACCCTCGCAGTACTGGGGATGGGGCTGGTTAAAAAACAGTTTTTCCCGACGTCCGACCGCCCAGAGGTGCTGGTGGAAGTGCAGATGCCGTATGGCACATCGATTGAGCAAACCAGCGCCGCCACCGCGAAAATCGAAGCGTGGCTGCGCAAACAGCCTGAAGCCAGCATCGTCACCGCCTACATTGGCCAGGGTTCGCCGCGTTTTTATCTGGCGATGGCCCCTGAGTTGCCCGATCCCTCTTTCGCGAAGGTTGTCGTCATGACGGACAGCGAGAAGTCACGCGAGGCGCTTAAGTTCCGCCTTCGCGAAGCGGTAGCCCGCGGGCTGGCTCCGGAGGCACGCGTGCGGGTCACGCAGCTGGTGTTCGGGCCTTATTCTCCCTTCCCGGTCGCCTGGCGTGTAATGGGACCGGATGTCAATAAACTGCGTGACATTGCAGATAACGTCAAAGGTGTGCTGCAGGCCAGTCCGATGATGAGAACCGTCAATACCGACTGGGGTTCACGCGTACCGACCCTGCATTTCACCCTCGATCAGAACCGCCTGCAGGCTACCGGTTTAACGTCGAACGCCGTTGCCCAGCAGCTTCAGTTCCTGCTGTCGGGCGTTCCCATCACCTCCGTGCGGGAAGATATTCGTTCGGTACAGGTTACGGGCCGCGCCGCGGGTGATATCCGCCTTGATCCGGCGAAGATAGAGGGCTTTACCCTGGTGGGTAACGCCGGGCAACGCGTTCCGCTGTCACAAATCGGGGAGATTGAGATCCGAATGGAAGATCCGCTGTTGCGCCGTCGCGATCGTACGCCCACGATTACCGTGCGGGGAGACATTGCCGAAAACCTTCAGCCCCCGGATGTGTCAACCGCCATCATGAAACAGCTGCAACCCATTGTTGATTCGCTTCCACCTGGCTATCGCATCGAAATGGCGGGATCGATTGAGGAATCCGGCAAAGCCACCCAGGCCATGGCCCCGCTGTTCCCCATCATGATTGCCCTGACGCTGCTGATAATCATTCTGCAGGTGCGTTCACTCTCGGCCATGGTCATGGTATTCCTGACCGCACCGCTGGGGCTTATTGGTGTGGTTCCTACGCTGCTGCTTTTCAATCAGCCGTTTGGCATCAATGCCCTCGTCGGCCTGATCGCGCTGTCGGGGATCCTGATGCGAAATACGCTGATACTCATTGGTCAAATCGATCACAACCAGAAGGACGGTCTCGAACCGTTCCACGCCGTGGTTGAGGCGACCGTACAGCGCGCGAGGCCGGTCTTACTGACGGCCATGGCCGCCGTGCTGGCGTTCATTCCCCTGACGCACTCCGTGTTCTGGGGAACGCTGGCCTACACGCTGATTGGCGGAACGCTAGGGGGAACCATTATTACCCTCGTCTTCCTGCCTGCGATGTATGCGATCTGGTTTCGGATCAAGCCCGCCGCCTGACGGTGCCGGGCTGGCGTCCGGGATAAGCCCGGCAATCCAGTCTGCAAAGGCACGCACTGCGGGAGAGAGAAAACGCTGATGGGGATAAAGCAACGTGACGGGCACCGAAGGCGGTTGCCAGTCAGCCAGAACCTCAACCAGCCTTCCCTCCCGCAGATGCGCTGAGACAATACTCTCAGCCAGCTGCGCCAGCCCGAAACCTTCAAGGCACATGTTGATATAAAGCCCGGTGGCATTTACGGCCGCTTCGCCGCGGACAGGGATGGAGACGGTCTCTGTCCCGCGGACAAAGCGTAACGCATCCGCCCGTCGGGTCTGATCGGAAAAATAGTGTATCGCCCGATGCTGTGATAAGTCGTCTGGCGAGCGGGGAATACCGAACTTCCTGAGATAGTCCGGTGAGGCACAGGTCACCCAGCGAAACCGGCCCAGAGGACGGGCAACAAGAGTCGAGCTATTCAAATCCCCCGTTCGGATCACACAGTCAACCCCCTCCTGCACCAGATCAACCTGCCGATCGTTAACGCCCAACATCAGGTAGATATCCGGATAAAGCCGGTAAAAATCTTTCAACTGAGGCATCACGATGAAATCCGCGATCCCGCCCGGCATATCCACCCGCAAGCGTCCCTGCGGGCGCCGGACTGACGCCGTCAGGCTCGTTTCCGCATGATCGATTAACGCCAGTATTTCCTGGCATTGCGCCAGATACTGCACACCTTCAGCGGTGAGGCTCACCCGCCTTGTCGTTCTGTTAAGCAGGCGCACCTGGAGGTAATTCTCCAGATTTTTTATGCTGCTGGTGACCGTTGACGAAGGGAGAGAAAGCGTTTCGGCTGCGCGGACAAAGCTTCCGGCCTGCGCTACCCGCATGAAGATCTGCATTGCCTGAATACGATCCATCTTTTCTCCCCCGACCGTCGCTCACATTATTCTTCGTAGATTATGAATAATGAAAACACGTTAAGCATCTTTTTCGCCGTAATCGGGTGGCGTAATTTCTCACCCATGAAGAGACAAAGGACAAGAAGATGAGCGATTACCTGAGAAATATGATTAACAATAAGAGCATAACCCCACCCGCCACGTTGATTAAGGGCGCAACCCTGCTCACCATGGATGACAGGGTGGGTAATTTTGAACGCGGCGATATCCTTATCGAAGGCGCAAAGATCGTCGCCATTGGTGAAAATCTGGCAGCAGAAGGCGCCAGCATAATAGATGCCACACATATGATTGCCATGCCGGGACTGGTGGATACCCATCGTCATGCCTGGGAGGGACAACTGCGCCGCATTAACCCCGACGCCAAAACGCTTGAAGATTACTGCAACGCCACGCACTTCTCGTTCGCCAGGTATTATCGCCCTGCCGATATTTATATCGGCAACCTGCTCACCGCCCTGGGGTGTATTGATGCCGGTATCACCACGGTGATTGATAACTCCCATAACAGCCGCACCGCTGCGCATTCGGACGCGGCCGTTGAGGCACTGCTGGATGCGGGGATCCGCGCCGTACACGCTTCCGGTGCACCGGTGTCCGGAGAATGGGATCGCGCGCACTGGCCCGGTAACTGGCAGCGCCTGCAAGAAAAGTATTTCCAGAATAACCCTGAAAGTCTTGTTTCGCTGGCGGTCATGGCCCAGCTGGAGCCGGAGAAATGGCTGGAGGCCCGCAGGCTGGGGTTGCCAATCGTGACCGAATTCTTTGGGGGTGAAATGGCGTCGCAGCTTGAGGCGCTGCATAAGCAGGGGCTTCTGGGACCGGACAATATTTTTAATCACTGCACCGCACTGCCGGACGACGGATGGAAAATTCTGCGGGACGCGGGCGTACGCGTGAACGTCTGCCCCCGTTCCGATGCGCACTATGGGATTGAAGACGGCATGTTTGCCCTTCAGTCCGCGCTGCGCCACGGCATCAGCCCCGGCCTCAGCGTTGACAATGAAACGTCGTACAGCGGCGACATGTTTATGGAAATGCGCGTGGCTTTTTACCTCCAGCGCGTCATGGGCATGCATCAGCAGCGCTGCTGTGGTTCAGCGCACACCGTAAATACGCTTCATACCCAACAGCTCCTGAAAGCAGCCACCGTCGATGGTGCGGCCTGTGCAGGGTTACAGGAGAGCATCGGCAGCCTGACACCGGGTAAACAGGCCGACCTGGTGCTTATTAACGCCGGCGATCTCAACCTCTATCCGTCCGGCAATGCATTTGGCACGGTGGTCCATGCGGCAGAGCGCAGCAACATCCATACCGTCATGATTGCCGGACGAATCGTGAAGCAAGACGGCAACGTGCTGGGGGTCGACATCACCCGCCTTCGCGAGGCCATTGATGAATCACGTCATCATCTCTTTACCTCAGCCGGGTATGAGCCGGACATATTTGCTGACACCTTCCTGCCGCTGGCGCAGGATTAAGCCCCTTCAACCACAACAAATGTCCCGGTTGCCGCCCCCGCGCGCAGCTTTCTGGCGGCCACGTACCCGGGACTGTTATAAAAACGTTTGGCCTCAGCATACGAATCAAATTCTAAAACGACATGGCGTTCATGCGCCTCCCCTTCGAGATTTTCATATTCCCCTGACCAGACGATGACCCGGGGGTTGAACCCCTGCAGCGCTTCCCCGGCAGCGTTCGCATATTCTGCATAGGCAGCAGGATCTGTGACGGTCACGTGGGCGATTAAATAACCTTTATTCATCTTCTTTATCCTTCCTGAGGACTGTTGCCGGTGGTGTAAAGCGCATCAACCTGTTTGACAGCGTTACGCGGTATGAAGACACTCTATTAGTCATCAATAAGGGAATAAACCACCCAAAAAATAACGCACTGTTACCCGGAAGGTGAACAATGAAAAACCTGCATGCACTGACTATTTTTGCACGCGTCGCAGAAATGCAGAGCTTTACTCAGGCGGCAGAGAGCCTGGGCATTAAGAAAGGCCGCGTTTCAACGGTCGTACGTGAGCTTGAGCATGACCTCGGGACGACGCTGTTGCACCGGACTACCCGCGCGGTACAGCTGACCGAAGACGGTCGGGCTTTTTATTCCCGCGCCCGGGATTTGTTGTCAGATGCAGAAGATCTGCAGTCCATGTTTGCGCCTGGCGGCATGTCACTGCGGGGACGTTTACGCGTCGATATGCCAGCAGTGTTGGCCCAAAGCGTAGTGATTCCCGCCCTGCCACAACTGCTGGACGCGCATCCTGAACTTGAAATAGAACTTTCAAGCACAGACCGGCGAGTCGATCTGGTTCAGGAAGGCTTTGACTGCGTCATTCGTTTTGGGCCCATTGTTGATGAGACCCTCATTGCCCGACCGCTGGGTCAGTTACGGATGATTAACGCCGCCAGCCCACGCTATCTGGAGCGCGTCGGGGTGCCCGAGACGATAGACGACCTGCTTCGTCAGGGACACCGAATGGTGCATTACATGCGAAATTTTGGTGCCCGGCCTGATGGCTGGCAGTACCCGGACGGTGATGGCTACCGGTCCGTGATGTTACCCGGCGCCGCGCGGGTCAACAGCGTACCGGCCTATCATGAAGCCGGGCTGGCGGGTCTGGGCTTAATTCAGGGCGGGTATTCCGCGCTGGCGCCCCATATCCAGCGCGGCGCGCTGGTTGAAGTGCTTCCCCATTTGCCTCCTGAACCGCTTAATGCCCCTTTTGTGGTCGCCCATCGGCGCAATTTATCGCAGCGTGTCAGAGCTTTTATGCACTGGACGGAAGTCATTTTAAAACCGTACTTTGATTAATATCCTGCTAAAGATATTCACGCTAATTGTCGGAGGCCGGACGGCAATATTATCTCGTTCAGGGACGTTTCTTGTGAAAGGAATATACAGCGCAAAGGCGAATAATGACTAAAACTGGCAGTTGATTGTTATTTGCGTGGCTTTTAAAATTTAATTGCAAGGTATTTATTAAATTTTAATTAGGGACATAAAAATGACAAGAAATACGCTTTTACTGACGATGATGGCCGCCTTTTCAGGCGCAGTATACGCAGGGGAAACGCAATTTACGCCGAATTTCTCACCTGACAGCGTCACCGTTTCAGCCTCGGGCGGGATGCTCAGCGGGAAATCCCATGAAATGGTGTATGACGACGTCACAGGCAAAAAAATCAGCCAGCTGGACTGGAAAATTAAAAACGTCGCCATCCTGAAAGGCGACATTTCCTGGGATGCGTACCCTTTCCTGACCCTGAACGCACGCGGCTGGACCTCGCTGGCATCCGGCTCGGGTCATATGGATGACTATGACTGGATGAACGAAAGACAATCCAGCTGGACAGATCATTCGACGCATCCGGCAACTAACGTCAATTATGCCAATGAATACGATCTCAATGTAAAAGGCTGGATATTGCAGGGCGAAAGCTATAAAGCGGGCGTGACTGCCGGTTATCAGGAAACCCGTTTTAGCTGGACGGCCACCGGTGGCTCTTATAATTATGATAACGGTACCAACACGGGGAATTTCCCGGCGGGCGAACGCGGCATTGGTTATAGCCAGCGCTTCTCAATGCCTTATATTGGGCTTGTGGGGCAGTATCGTATTAATAATTTCGAATTTAATGGCCTGTTTAAATTCAGTGACTGGGTGCGCGCTCATGATAACGACGAGCACTATATGCGCGACCTGACCTTCCGCGAGAAAACCTCAGACTCTCGCTATTATGGTGCGTCAGTGGATGCAGGATATTACGTCACGCCACACGCCAAAGTTTTTGCCGAGTTCGCGTATAGCCGTTACAAAGAGGGCAAAGGCGGCACGCAGATTATTGATACTAACACGGGCGAATCCGGGTCAATTGGCGGTGATGCGGCGGGCATTTCCAACAAAAACTATACCGTTACCGCCGGTCTGCAATACCGGTTCTGATTTCGCGCAACGCAACAGGCCAGCGTAAACATGCACAGGCCCCTGACGGGGCCTTTTTCGATGCGCTGCTTTACTTCCGCAGGTGCGCGCCCCTTCATGACGCCGATTTTGGTCGCAGATCCTCGTCAAACTCCAGACGTTTTCGACCGGGCTCCACTTCGCGCAGGGGTTCGACCTGATGCAGGGTCAGCTTGCAGCGATCCACCAGCACCTGATACTCACGCGTGCCCTGCTTCTTCCAGGCAATTTCTTGCTCGCTCAGCACACGTATCGCTTTTGCCGGACTGCCAATGATCAAATGGTTGGCGGGCATCTCGGCTTTCGCTTTCACAAAGGCCGCCGCGCCGACAATGCTGTTTTCGCCAATCACCGCGCCGTCCATGACCACTGCGTTCATCCCTACCAGAGCGTTACGGCGGATAATACAGCCGTGCAGAATCGCGCTGTGGCCGATATGGCCGTCCTCTTCCACCACCGTGTCCTGCTCCGGGAAACCGTGCATGACGCAGTTATCCTGAATGTTCGCGCCGTCTTTCACCACAATCCGGCCAAAATCGCCGCGCAGGCTGGCATTCGGGCCAACATACACGCCTTTGCCCAGGATCACGTCGCCGATGAGCACTGCCGTCGGGTGAACGTAGCTCTCATCAGGCACCACCGGCGTCAGACCGTCAATTTGATAAACGGGCATCTCCACTCCTTATACGATAGTAAGACCACCAAAGCGTTGATAGTAGAGCGTGCCGGGCACAGGCAGTTCGCCGACGGAGGTTTCACCTTTCTCGCTGACAAACGCCAGCGCCCCCGGTGCCACACGCTGATAAATATTAATGCACAGCTGTCGCGCACTTTGTCCGGCCCAGTGTGCAGGCAATAACTCCTCCGGCAACAGCGGGTCTTTCAGCACCACGCGACGGTAAAAATGGATCAGCAACAGCTGGATCTGGAAGCAGCGTTCCGGCGTTAATTCGTCCGGCGCGGCCTCTTTCAGCAGCGGCAGAAGAGGACGGAACGAGTGGATAAACGTCTCGTACATCGCGTTCTGTTCGGTCAACTGCCAGCACTCCTCGACCCGGGCACGCAGCGCCGCGCGGGACAGCGCCAGCGGCGAATGGGCCTCGAAGAAGATGACGTTTTCCGCCACGCCTGCGTCGTGTAAAAGCGACTGCACATCCGCCAGATGCTGCGACGGGGAGGCCATCAGGCTGGGAGCCAGGGTGCCAAAACCCTGCCAGATCAGCTGCTTCTTGACGTCAGCAAGGGTGGTTTTATCCAGACCTTCCGAGAGCAGCAACAGCCACTTGCCGTCCCATGCGGGGAGTTCAGCACGGTAGATTTTACTCTCCGCGCGGCGGGTCAAACGCAGCCCTTTGTCGCTCAGCCGGTAAAAGCTGCGTCGTCCGATGCGCGACACATCCAGCCAGCCCTCTTTGTTAAGACGAAACAGCGCAGTGCGCACAAAGCGCTCGCCAAACCCCATGCCTTCCAGTAAGGCGGCGAGGCTGCCAAGCCAAATCTCGCCACCGCGATGTGAAAGCGCGTCACCGTATAATGAGGAGATAAGCGACGTTCCGCTAACGGGAACCGAGCTAACCGCGTGCTGGATAAAGGCATCGAGTTTATTCATGTGATTCATTCTGTTGTTATTTTTGGTCTGGATGAATCATAGCATATTCCCCTCACCCCGGCCCTCTCCCAAAGGGAGAGGGAGAGAAAGTCCCTTCTCCCTTCTGGGGAGAAGGTTAGGATGAGGGAAACTCAACCGTTAGCCGCAACTTTACGCAAATCAAACACCCGACAGGCTTTGCCCTCTGAGCGCGGGATACTGCCGCAGTTGACAATCATCACGTCGGTGGAGATCCCGACCATCGATTTAATACGATGGCGCAGCTGATGGCACACCTGGCAGCGCTGCTCGTGGGTCAGGGTCAGACTGCTTTCTTTGAGCTCCACCTTCACGGAAAGTGAATCAAGATGGCCGCGGCGGTTGACCTCCAGCTGGTAGTGCGGGGAGAGGTGTTCGAACTTCACGATCTCCTCTTCCAGCTGGGACGGGAAGACGTTGACGCCGCGGATGATGAGCATATCGTCACTGCGACCGCTGATCCTGTCCATACGACGCATGGTGCGGGCGGTCCCAGGAAGCAGGCGCGTCAGGTCGCGGGTGCGATAACGAATCACCGGCAGCGCCTCCTTGGTCAGCGTGGTGAACAGCAGTTCGCCCTGCTCGCCATCATTAAGCGGCGTGCCGTCATTCGGGTTGACGATCTCCGGATAGAAATGATCTTCCCAGATGGTCGGACCGTCGGCGGTTTCGATACACTCCATCGCCACGCCTGGCCCCATGACCTCGGAAAGCCCATAGATATCCAGCGCGGTGATCCCCAGACGTTTCTCGATTTCGCGGCGCATGGCCTGCGTCCACGGCTCTGCGCCAAACACCCCCACACGCAGGGAGCAGGCGCTGGCATCGCCTCCCATCTGACGTTCCAGCTCTTCGATCAGATTGAGGCAGTAGGATGGCGTCACCATGATCATGTCCGGCTGGAAATCGCGGATCAGCTGCGCCTGTTTCTCCGTCTGGCCGCCGGACATCGGGATAACGGTCGCCCCTAAACGCTCCGCGCCATAGTGCGCGCCCAGCCCTCCGGTAAACAGGCCATATCCATAGGCCACATGAATTTTGTCTTTCGCACTGCCGCCCGCGGCGCGCAGAGAACGGGCCACCAGGTTGGCCCAGTTGTCGATGTCATGTTGGGTATAACCGACGACGGTTGGCTTTCCGGTGGTGCCGGAAGAGGCATGAATACGCACCACCTGCTCCATCGGTACGGCAAAGGTATCGAACGGATAGTTATCACGCAGGTCCTGCTTGGTGGTGCACGGGAACTTACGGATGTCTTCCAGCGTTTTAAAATCGTCAGGGTGAACGCCCGCGGCGTCAAACTTGCGTTTGTACATCGGAACGTTGTTATAGGCGTGATGCAGCGTCCATTTCAGACGCTCGGTTTGCAGCGCCTGTAATTCGTCAATGGAGGCCGTTTCGATCGGATCAAGCTTTGTTGTATTTGTCATTGTAGGGTACTCACACTGTTATTCGCTCAAACACGCTCAAGGATCATGGCAATGCCCTGACCCACACCGATGCACATCGTACACAGCGCATAGCGCCCGTTGCGTCGATGCAATTCATTGCTCGCGGCCAGCGCCAGCCTGGCACCACTCATGCCCAGCGGGTGGCCCAACGCAATGGCCCCTCCGTTCGGGTTAACGTGTTCAGCGTCATCCGGCAATCCCAGCTGACGTAACACGCCCAGCGCCTGAGAAGCGAAAGCTTCGTTAAGCTCAATCACGTCCATATCGTTGATGCTGAGCCCGGCACGTTCCAGCACTTTGCGGGTGGCTGGCACCGGTCCTAAGCCCATCAGACGTGGCTCCACGCCAGCGGTAGCCATCGCCACGATCCGCGTGCGCGGGACAAGCCCTTGCGCGTGCGCCATCGACTCGCTGGCGATAATCAGCGCCGCAGCGCCATCGTTTACACCGGAGGCGTTACCCGCCGTCACGACACCGTTCTTGCGAAACGGTGTTTTCAGCGCGGCAAGTTGTTCAAGCGTGGTATCAGCACGGGGATGCTCATCTACCGAAACTTCCGTAATCGTTCCTTTTTTGCCGGGCACCTGCACCGGCACAATCTCCTGCGCCAGAATGCCGTTCTGCTGCGCCTGAGCAGTACGCTGCTGGCTGCGCAGCGCGAAAGCATCCTGATCGGCTCGGCTGATATTTAACAATTCAGCTACATTCTCTGCCGTTTCCGGCATGCTGTCAGTTCCGAATTGCTGATGCATGAGCGGATTCACAAATCGCCAGCCGAGTGTGGTGTCGAAAATCTCCGCCTGACGCTGGAACGCCGCCGTGGCTTTACCCATTACAAACGGCGCCCGGGACATTGACTCGACGCCGCCTGCAAGCAGCATGTCGCCATCACCCGCCCTGATCGCCCGCGCGGCAAAGCCAATCGCGTCCAGACCCGAACCGCACAGGCGGTTCAGCGTGGTGCCGGAGACTGTCTGAGGCAGTCCGGCCAGCAGCAGCGACATACGCGCCACGTTGCGGTTATCTTCCCCCGCCTGGTTGGCGCAGCCGAAGATCACATCATCAATCCGCTCGAGGTCGAGCTGCGGATAACGGGCCAGCAGCGCACGCAGCGGCACCGCGCCGAGATCGTCGGCGCGAACGCTGGCCAGCGCCCCGCCATAGCGCCCCACCGGGGTTCGAACGCCATCACAAATAAAAGCGTCACGCATCAGGCTTCTCCTGTCACACTGCCGCCGATGCGGTGAGATTTTCCGCGAAACAGGGCAACGGTTTTCTGTTGTTGGTTCTGAATTTCAATGTCATACACGCCGGTCAGTTTGCCCTGATGCTTAACCCGCGCGGTGGCGGTCAGCGTGTCGCCGGCAAACCCCGGGCGCAGAAAATCGATTGAACAGCCTGACGCCACTGCCGCCAGCCCCTGGCTGTTGCAGGCGTAGGCAAAGGCGGTATCGGCCAGTGAAAACAGCTGCCCTCCGTGGCAGGTTTTGTGGCCGTTGAGCATCTGCGGGGTGATGGTCATCGTTACTACCGCGTAGCCATCGTCCATGTCGATGATGTCGATCCCCAGCGCCTGGGCGCAGGCGTCCTGTTCATACATGGTACGGGCGTTATGCCAGGCCTTATGACTCATAGCTACTCTCCAGAAGCGCACGCTGGCGCAGCAGTGAACAAGGGCGATAGCGTTCTTCGCCGTAATGGCGTTGCAAATTTTCAAGCAGCGTTAACAGCCGTTGCCAGCCCAGACGCTCACCCCAGGCAATGGGCCCGTTCGGGTAATTCACGCCGAGGCGCATGGCGGTGTCGATATCCTTCTCGCTGGCCACCCCTTTTTGCAGCGCATCCAGCGCTTCGTTGGCGATCATCGCCACCGTCCGCCAGACCAGCAGGCCGGGGTAATCGGCAATGTGCAGTACCCGGTGTCCCTGCTGCTGCAGGTACCAGACGGCTTTTTGCGTGGCGGTATGCGGGTTATCCGATGCGGCTGCGATCACCGCCACGTCGCGTTCGATGCGGTCAATCACCACGACCGGACAGTGAAAACGCCGGGCCAGCGCCTGAGCGGTCTCCCCCTGGGTTTCAATCAACAGGAGCTCATCAATTTCCGTGACACCGTCACCTCTGCGCTGCACGCGCATGGGGGTAAAGCTGTCGTTTACTGCATCAAGCCACGGCACAGCCGGTTTCTCACCGTGCCAGTCGTAAACGCCCTTCCCGCTTTTTTTGCCCAGCCGCCCCGCCAGCACCAGTTCCTGCTGCACCAGCGACGGCAGGAAACGACGTTCCTGCCAGAAGGCATTGAATACGGAACAGGTCACCGCAAAGTTGACGTCCTGACCAATCATGTCGGTCAGCTCCAGCGGTCCCATCGGGAAACCGCCGCCGTCGCGCAGGGCGGCATCAATCACTTCTGGCGAGGCGACCTGCTCTTCCAGGGCGCGCCAGGCTTCAGAATAGAACGGACGCGCAACGCGGTTGACGATGAACCCTGGCGTTGACTGACAGCGAACGGGCTGTTTCCCCCAGTTCAGCGCCAGCTCGCACAGCGCATCGGCCACTTCGGGCGATGTCGCCAGCCCGCTCACCACCTCGACCAGCTTCATGACCGGTGCGGGATTAAAGAAATGCAGCCCCGCGACGCGCTCCGGATGGTGAACATCCGCCGCAATCGCCGTAACAGAAATGGAGGAGGTATTGCTGGTCAGCAAGGTCTGCGGCGGGCAAATCTGAGCCAGTTGCGCAAACAGCGCTTTTTTGACGTCGATACGCTCAGACGCGGCTTCAATCACCAGATCTGCCGCGGCGAGCGCTTCGATATCCGTTACCGGCAACAGCCTGGCAAGAATCTGGCTGCCAGCATCGGCGGAAAGTTTTCCGCGAGTCACCCGGGAGGCGAGACGCTGGCGGATCCCGTCAATCGCGCGTGAAATCGCGTCTGAAGCAATGTCATACATCAGAACCTGATGCCCATGACTCGCCGCGACCTCCGCAATTCCCGCGCCCATCGTGCCGCTTCCAATGACGGCGACAGTACGAACCGTGATCGCCATCTTATTTCCCCGTGAATGTCGGTGCGCGCTTGGCAAGGAAGGCGCTGACCCCTTCCCGGTAGTCGTCGCTGCGACCGGCCAGACGTTGATAATCGCGCTCCAGGTCAAGCTGGGCGTCGAGGGTGTTGGTCTCTGCCGCGTTAATCGCCTGCTTAATCAGCCCCAGACCAAAGGTGGGCTGAGAAGCAAAGTGCAGCGCCATCTGCTGGGCCGTGGCGGAGAGGTGTTCGTCATCCACCACCTGCCAGATCATCCCCCAGGCGTGTGCCTGTTCGGCGCTGAGTTTGTCTCCGAGCAACGCCAGTCCCATTGCGCGGGCGCGCCCGGCGACGCGCGGCAGGAACCATGTTCCTCCGCAGTCCGGCACTAATCCGAGCTTGCTGAAAGCCATCACAAAGGTGGCAGAACGGGCGGCAATGACCATGTCACACCCCAGTGCCAGCGTGGCCCCCGCCCCGGCGGCCACGCCGTTGACCGCGCAAATCACCGGTTTCGGCAACGTCGCAAGACGGCGAACCAGCGGGTTGTAGAACGTCTCCACGGACATTCCCAGATCCGGCGCCGGACCGTTAGGGTCGACGTTGCGGTCATTAAGATCCTGACCCGCGCAGAAGCCGCGCCCCGCCCCGGTAATAAGCAGACAGCGGATGGTGTCATCGCGCTCGGCCTGCTTCAGGCACTCAGCGAGTTGCTGATGCATCACGTCGTTAAAGCTGTTCAGACGCTCCGGACGGTTCAGCGTCAGGGTCATCACGCCTTGTTCTACATGACTGAGAATAAATTCCACGATTAGCGTCCTTTAAAGTCGGGGGTACGTTTCTGTAAGAATGCGTCGATGCCTTCTCGCCGGTCTTCGGTCGCTGAAAGCAGCGTAAACAGCTGTCGCTCCTGGACCAGTCCGGCCTGCAGGGAAACCTCCTGAGACTGGCGCAGTGCCTGCTTCGCCGCCTGGAGCGCCAGCGGTGAGTGTCGTGCCATCAGCGCCGCCTGTTTCAGGGCATATTCCAGCGTCAATGAAGCCGGGAACACATCGCTGACCAGCCCGGCGCGCTGCGCCTGCTGCGCGGTAATGCTCTCCCCGTTCAGCACCATTTTGCTGGCCAGCGATTTGCCCACGCTACGAATCAGGCGCTGCGTACCGCCCGCCCCGGGCATGATCCCGAGCGTAATTTCCGGCAGACCAAAACGGGCGTTATCCCCGGCAATCACCACGTCGCACAGCAGCGCAAGCTCGCAGCCCGCACCCAGCGCGAAGCCGTTGACGGCGGCAATCAGGGGTTTATTGAAGGCGTTGATCCGGGCCCACAGCTGGGGACGGATATCGTTCAGGGTGGCAGGCAGGTCTTTCTCCGCCATTTCGTTGAGATCTGCGCCGGCAGCAAAGCAGCGTGCGTTGCCGTAAATCACGCAAACGGAGAGATCGCGATCGGCCGCCGCGGCGTCGAGCGCGTCAGCAATCTGCTCTAACAGGGCGTTATTCAGCGCGTTGCGTGCCGCCGGACGGTTAAGCGTCAGCTGCAGGACACGACCATGACGGGTGACCATCAGTTCGCTCATGCCATCCCCCTGGAGTCGAAATCGACGATCACGTCAGCGGTTAACGGCAGCGACTGACAGCTCAGCACATACCCGGCCGCCAGTTCGTCCGGCTCAAGGCTGTAGTTCGTCGCCATATCAACTTTGCCACGCAGCACTTTGCATTTGCAGGTCGCGCATACGCCGCCCTTGCAGGCATACGGCAGGTCGGCGCCCTGACGCAGGGCGGCATCAAGAATGCTTTCATCGTTTGCCGTGAGGGTAATTTCCCGGTCGCGACCGTCCTGACGCACGGTGACTTTCTGCCCTTCAGCCTGCACGCTGACCGTGCGTTTGCCGGTCGAGCCTGGCGTATTAAAACGCTCAAGGTGAATCGATTTCTCTGGCATCCCCAGCGCTTTCAGCGCCGCTTCCGCGTCGTCCATCATGGCGGACGGGCCACAAATAAAGGCTTCGTCGTACTGGCGGAAGTTGATCAGGGTTTTCGCCAGCGCCTGCAGCTTCTCACCGTCGATACGTCCATGCAGCAGATCGCTGTCGAGCACCTCCTGGCTGAAGATGGCGACCAGCTGCAGACGCTGCGGGTATTTGTCTTTCAGATCGGCAAGCGCCTCGCGAAACATCATGCTCTGGCTACTGCGGTTGCCGTAGATCAGGGTGAAATGACTGTTCGGCTCGGTGGCGAGCGTGGCGGACAAGATGGCCAGCATTGGGGTAATGCCTGAACCCGCGGCAATGGCCAGATAGTGCCCTTCCCGGTCGGCGCGCGGCTGGTAACCAAACTGGCCCTGCGGCACCATGACCTCCAGCGCCATGCCCTGTTTGATCTCATCCAGGGCATAGCGGGAAAAACGTCCGCCCTCGATGGCTTTCACCGCTACGCTGATCTCACCCGGCGCGGTACTGCGGCAGATGGAGTAACAGCGACGCAGCTCATCCTCACCCAGCTTCGCCTTCAGGGTCAGGTGTTGTCCGGGACGGAAGCGATAGGCGTCCTGCAACGCCTGGGGTACCGCGAAAGTGATGGTCACCGCATCGCGGGTTTCGGGTTCCACTTTTGCCACTGTTAATGAATGAAACGTTGTCATGGCAACCTCAAATACATTTGAAATAGTCGAAAGGCTCACGGCAGTCGTTGCAGCGATAAAGCGCTTTGCAGGCCGTCGAACCAAATTCACTGATAAGCGAGGTATGTGTGCTGGCACAGCGTGGGCAACTCACCTCGGCCGGGGCATGCGCGTGGCAGCTGTGGCCCACCGGTGGGCTGATGCCATATGCGCGCAGGCGTTCACGCGCATCCGCCGTCATCCAGTCGGTGGTCCAGGCCGGTTCGAGCTGCAGCACAATATGCACTGGCGTAAAGCCGTGTGCGGTCATCGCCTCGCGAATCGCGCCAAGCAAATGTTCCGTCGCCGGGCAGCCTGAATAGGTTGGCGTAAAGCCAATGACCCAGCCTTCGCCCTGCGGCGATACGCTACGCACCATGCCTAAATCGGTGATGGTTAACACCGGCACTTCCGGGTCCGGAATCTGGCTTAACAGCGACCAGATTTGAGGGATCTCCGCGGGTGCAATCCCGGCAAAACGCTGCATCTTCACCTCCGTACTTACCACTGCTGACCCGGATGGGCACGCTGGAGATACTGCATTTCTGCCAGCATTGGGCCGAGATGTTCGGTATGCAGCCCGCGCTTGCCCCCCGTGCGATACGCCACTTCCGACGGCACGCTCAGGGTGGCCTCCTGCAAACCGGAAAACACTTCCTGCTCCCACGGCTGACGAAGCTCGCGCGGATCAACCGCGACGCCGGAGGCAATCAACGCCAGCTCGACGTCATCGGCTTCAAACAGCTCGGCCGTAAACCGCCACAGGGTGTCGACCGCCTGCTGCATACGCTGTGAAGATGTTTCCGTTCCATCACCCATGCGCACCAGCCAGCCACGACTGAAGCGCAGGTGGTAGCGCGCCTCTTTAATGGCTTTCGCGGCGATGGCGGCAAGCTGGCTGTCGCTGCTGTGGGTCAGGCGTTCATACAGCGCTACGTTCCAGGCATCCATAAAGTACTGGCGCGCGAGCGTGTCGGCGAAACTGCCGTTAGGCTGTTCCACCAGCAACACGTTGTGAAACTGGCGTTCATCACGCCCAAACGCCAGGGTGTCTTCATCGCCCTGACCTTCCAGCTCTGCGGCATAGGTCAGGAAATTGCGCGCCTGCCCCAGCAAGTCGAGGCCGATGTTGGCGAGCGCGAGATCGATTTCCAGCTCCGGCGCGTGACCACACCAGGCGCCCAGACGCTGGGAGAGCACCAGACCGTTGTCGCCCAGACGCAGGGCATATGCGGATAATGTTTTCATCCCTGACCTCACATGTGCTCGATGCCATCAGGGATGGTGTAAAACGTAGGATGGCGGTAAACCTTACTTTCCGCCGGGTCGAAGAACTCGCCGCTCTCTTCCGGTTGAGAGGCGATAATCTCGCTCGCCTTCACCACCCAGATAGAGCAGCCTTCACTGCGACGGGTATAGGCATCACGCGCATTTTCCAGCGCCATGCGATCGTCGGCGGCATGAAGACTTCCCACATGACGGTGGGACAACCCTTGTTTGCTGCGTACGAACACTTCGTACAGCGGCCAGTAGACATTGCTCATCGTGTTTCCTCTTAAGCCACTTTGCGGGCGTGTTGTTTTTCCGCGTGCGCCAGTGCGGCTTCACGCACCCACGCCCCGTCTTCCCAGGCTTTACGTTTGGCAGCCAGACGTTCGTGGTTACAGATACCGCGCCCGTTAATGACCTCATCAAACTCGTGCCAGTCGATCTCGCCAAAGCGGTAGTGACCGCTCTCTTCGTCAAAACGCAGGTCAGGATCCGGAACCGTCATACCCAGCATTTCTACCTGCGGAACCGTGTTGTCGACAAAGCGCTGGCGAAGTTCGTCATTGCCGAAGCGTTTGATTTTCCAGGCGAGGCTGCGGGCGCTGTTCGGCGAGTTGTCATCGTTTGGGCCGAACATCATCAGAGCGGGCCACCAGAAGCGGTTAATGGCGTCCTGCAGCATCTGGCGTTGGGCGTCACTCCCCTGCGCAAGCGCCATACAGGCTTCAAAGCCCTGACGCTGGTGGAAACTCTCTTCTTTACAGATTTTCACCATCGCGCGGGCATAGGGGCCATATGAGGTACGGCACAGCGCCACCTGGTTGACGATCGCCGCACCGTCCACCAGCCAGCCGATCACCCCGATATCCGCCCAGCTTAGGGTCGGGTAGTTGAAGATGGAGGAGTATTTCATCTTGCCGTCGAGCATCTTCTGGTAGATGTCTTCCCGCGCGCAGCCCAGCGTCTCGGCCGCGCTGTAGAGGTACAAACCGTGCCCGGCTTCGTCCTGCACTTTCGCCAGCAGGATCGCTTTGCGGCGCAGCGTCGGCGCGCGGGTGATCCAGTTTCCTTCCGGCAGCATGCCGACAATTTCGGAGTGCGCGTGCTGACCAATCTGGCGGATCAACGTCTTACGATAGGCATCAGGCATCCAGTCCTGAGGTTCAATCGCCGTCTCCTGCGCTATGCGCTGCTCAAAGCGTTGTTCTTGCGTCACGTCATCACCTTTATGATTCGATTATTTACCACCTAAAGTGAAATACTGAATCACTTCATTTCTTAAAAGTTACACAAAGGTTAAATATAACCCCAAGAAATGTTTCCCTATTTTGTGATGGTGCTCGCAAGGCTTTTTGCACAAGGCCTGCACAACGGGGCTTCCGGCCTTCCACTTCATTACGCTGGATCACAATGTTAACAATTCATTAAAACTCAGCTTGCTTTTTATGATTCATGATTAAACTATTGATAGTGAAATTACGTAACACTTGGAGATAAGCGATGCAGCAGTTAGCCAGCTTCTTGTCCGGCACCTGGCAGTCTGGCCGGGGCCGCGAACGTACTATCCATCACGCCATCAGTGGCGAAGCGCTGTGGTCCGTGACCAGCGAAGGGCTGGACATGGCGGATGCACGTCGCTATGCGATCGCGCGTGGCGGCGAAGCCCTGCGCGCCATGACCTTTATCGACCGTGCCGCCATGCTGAAGGCGGTGGCGAAACATCTGCTTAGTGAGAAAGAGACGTTCTATGCCCTGTCTGCCCAGACCGGGGCGACCCGAGCGGACAGCTGGGTGGATATTGAGGGTGGGATCGGGACGCTGTTCACCTATGCCAGCCTGGGGAGTCGCGAGCTGCCTGATGAAACACTCTGGCCGGAAGATGAGCTGATCCCGTTGTCGAAGGAAGGCGGCTTTGCTGCGCGTCACGTACTGACGTCAAAATCGGGCGTGGCGGTCCATATCAACGCCTTTAATTTCCCGTGCTGGGGAATGCTGGAAAAACTGGCGCCCACCTGGCTTGCGGGGATGCCTGCCATTATCAAACCCGCCACCGCCACCGCGCAGGTCGCGCAGGCGATGGTGAAAGCGATTGTGGAGAGCGGTCTGGTGCCGGACGGTGCTATCAGCCTTGTCTGCGGCGGCGCGGGCGATCTGCTGAATCATCTCGACAGCCAGGATGTGGTGACCTTTACCGGCTCCGCCAGCACCGGCCAGAGCCTGCGCATTCACCCGAATATCGTGGCGAACTCCATTCCCTTTACCATGGAAGCCGACTCCCTCAACTGCTGCGTTCTGGGTGAGGATGTGACGCCGGAACAGCCAGAATTCGCGCTGTTTATTCGCGAAGTGGTACGCGAAATGACCGTCAAGGCAGGGCAAAAATGTACCGCCATCCGCCGCATAATTGTGCCTCAGGATCAGATGGATGCCGTCAGCCAGGCGCTGATCGCGCGGCTGCAAAACGTGGTCGTCGGCGACCCGGCAGAGGACGGGGTGAAGATGGGCGCGCTGGTGAACGGCGAGCAACGCGCGGACGTGCAGGAGAAAGTCGATCTGTTGATTGCGGCGGGTTGCCAGGTCAGACTCGGCGGAAAAGCCGATCTGCAGGCTGCGGGGGCATTCTTCCCGCCGACGCTGCTTTTCTGCCCACAGCCAGATGAAACCCCCGCCGTGCATTGCACCGAAGCCTTCGGGCCGGTCGCCACGCTGATGCCCTCCCGCAATTCAGACCACGCGATGCAGCTGGCACGGGCGGGTGGCGGGAGTCTGGCCGGTACGCTGGTCACCGCCGACCCGGCTATCGCCCGCCAGTTTATTGCCGGCGCGGCGCGGGCGCACGGACGAATTCAGATCCTTAACGCCGAATCCGCCAGGGAGTCCACCGGACACGGCTCTCCGCTGCCGCAGCTGGTGCACGGCGGTCCTGGCCGCGCAGGTGGCGGTGAAGAGCTGGGAGGACTGCGTGCGGTGAAGCACTATCTGCAGCGCACCGCCATTCAGGGCAGCCCGACCATGCTTGCCGCCATCGGCAAACAGTGGGTACGGGGTGCTGCGGTTCAGGAAGATCGCGTTCATCCGTTCCGGAAATACTTTGAAGAACTGCAGCCGGGCGACAGCCTGCTGACCCCGCGCCGCACCCTGACGGAAGCCGATATCGTTAACTTTGCCTGCCTGAGCGGCGATCACTTCTACGCCCATATGGACAAAATCGGCGCGGCAGAATCCATCTTTGGCGAACGGGTGGTACACGGTTACTTCCTGATCTCTGCCGCGGCGGGTCTGTTTGTTGATGCCGGCGTTGGGCCGGTGATTGCCAACTACGGCATGGAAAACCTGCGCTTTATCGAACCGGTTAAGCCGGGCGATACCATTCAGGTGCGCCTCACCTGTAAACGTAAAACGCTCAAGAAACAACGGACCGCCGATGAGAAGCCAACCGGCGTGGTCGAATGGGCCGTTGAGATCTTTAACCAGCACCAGCAGGCGGTCGCGCTCTACTCCATCCTGACGCTGGTGGCGCGCCAGCACGGCGACTTCTGACACGTTCCTCTCTCGCACGTTGACCGGGGTGTGATATCGCCCCGGTCTTTTTTTAACCTGGCAAGACTAACAAATAACCTGGCAGATGCAGGCAAACGCTTTTCTCGGGCGCCTGTCAGGATAAGGCTGTCACAACACAATAAACACAACAAGATGAGGTCTACGATGGGAAGCAATTCTTCTTTTTCTGCCCGTAGAACGGCACTGGCTATGGCCGTTGCGCTGTGTTGCGCCTGGCAATCACCTGTTTTCGCACACGGCAGTGAGGCGCATATGGTCCCGATGGACAAAACGCTGCAGGCGTTTGGCGCCGATGTGCAGTGGGATGATTACGCACAGATGTTCACTATTGCAAAGGACGGGGCATATGTGAAGGTCAAGCCCGGCGCGAAAACCGCTATTGTGAACGGCAAAACCCTCACGCTGCAGGTGCCGGTGGTCATGAAAGGCAAAAAAGCGTTCATCTCCGAGACCTTCATCAACGACGTTTTCCAGTCGGGTCTCGACCAGACCTTCCAGGTTGAAAAACGCCCTCACCCGTTAAACGCGCTAACGGCTGACGAAATTAAGCAAGCCGTGGAGATTGTGAAAGGCTCTGCGGATTTTAAACCGAACACCCGCTTCACCCAGATAGCCCTGGCCGAACCCGAGAAAGCCAAAGTGTGGGACTTTGTGCTCAACGGCACGGCGGTGGACTCTCCCCGCCAGGCGAACATCACCATGCTGGACGGGAAACACGTTATTGAAAGTCTGGTGGACCTGAAGGATAAAAAGATCCTGCGCTGGGACGCCATTAAAGATGCCCACGGCATGGTGCTGCTGGATGATTTTGCGACCGTTCAGCAGATCATCAACGAGAGTGCAGAGTTTGCCGAGGTTCTGAAAAAGCGCGGCATTACCGATACGAAGAAAGTGATCACCACGCCACTGACCGTCGGCTATTTCGACGGCAAAGATGGCCTGAAACAGGAAGACCGGCTGCTGAAAGTGGTGAGCTATCTGGACGTGGGCGACGGCAACTACTGGGCGCACCCGATTGAGAACCTGGTGGCAGTGGTCGACCTTGAGCAGAAGAAGATCCAGAAGATTGAAGAAGGTGCCGTTGTGCCGGTGCCGATGACGCCGCGTCCGTATGATGGACGTGATCGCATTAACACGCCGAAAAAGCCGCTCGACATCATTGAGCCGGAAGGCAAAAACTACACCATTACCGGCGATATGATTCACTGGCAGAACTGGGATTTCCATCTGAGTCTGGATTCCCGCGTGGGCCCAATGATTTCTACCGTCACCTACAATGACAACGGCAAAAAACGCCAGATTATGTATCAGGGCTCCCTGGGCGGGATGATCGTTCCTTACGGTGACCCTGACGTGGGCTGGTACTTCAAAGCCTATCTGGATTCCGGCGATTACGGCATGGGCACCCTGACCTCTCCGCTGGTGCGCGGCAAAGACGTGCCATCCAACGCCGTGATGCTCAATGAAACCATTGCCGATTATACCGGTGCGCCGATGGAGATCCCCCGCGCCATCGCCATTTTTGAACGCTACGCAGGACCGGAATATAAACACCAGGAGATGGGTCAGCCTAACGTCAGTACCGAGCGGCGCGAGCTGGTGATTCGCTGGGTGAGCACCGTTGGCAACTACGACTACATTTTCGACTGGGTATTCCACGAAAATGGCACCATCGGGATTGATGCCGGTGCAACGGGGATTGAGGCGGTGAAAGGCGTACAGGCGAAAACGATGCATGACCCTACTGCCAAAGACGATACCCGATACGGCACATTAATTGATCACAACATCGTCGGGACCACCCACCAGCACATCTATAACTTCCGTCTCGATATGGATGTGGATGGCATCAACAACACGCTGGTGGCAATGGATCCACAAGTGAAACCGAACACCGCCGGCGGCCCGCGAACCAGCACCATGCAGATCAATCAGTACGCTATTGATACCGAGCAGCAGGCGGCGCAGAAATTTGACCCGGGCACCATTCGTCTGCTGAGCAACACCAGCAAAGAGAACCGCATGGGGAACCCAATTTCGTATCAGATAATCCCTTACGCCGGGGGGACGCACCCGGTGGCGACCGGCGCGAAATTTGCCCCGGACGAGTGGATCTATCACCGCCTGAGCTTTATGGATAAACAGCTGTGGGTGACGCGTTACCATCCGGATGAGATGTACCCGGAGGGCAAATTCCCAAACCGCTCAACCCACGATACGGGGCTTGGCAAATACAGCAAAGATAACGAGTCGCTAAACGATCAGGATGACGTCGTCTGGATGACCACCGGCACAACCCACGTCGCGCGCGCCGAAGAGTGGCCAATCATGCCAACGGAATGGGTGCATACCCTGCTCAAACCGTGGAACTTCTTCGACGAAACGCCGACACTCGGCAGGAAAAAAGACGAGCAGAAATAAAAACAGACCGGGCGTAACGCCCGGTTTTTTATTTGCTGACTGTCTCGTCCTGCTTATCGTTATCTTACTCCAGCCATTCTTTAACACCTTCTGCTGGCTAGTCTTAAGTTCCGTCGTGACAGCGCCCAACGCGATGCCATACTTGGCTGTATGGGTTAGCTCTTATGGTTTAATATTGTGACACCGTAACGGCGATATGTACGGACGGTTCCTCCGCCCGTTCCTGTCTCACTTGCTCCCAGAAAAGGATAAAGAGCATTTATGGAAAAAAGAAAAAAAACGACGCCAGAGCGGGCTGCCTGGCCGACGCGTCAGGCGATGGTCATGCACGGGCTGGCGATGAACCTGCCGTGGCTGGCATTCGTCAACATCAGCTTCGCCGTGATGATCCTGCTGCGCCACGTCTCGCTTAAGCCCGACGACCCCCTCTACCTCCGGTCGCTGCCTCTGCTGAAGTTTATCGATGCCTCGATGTTCGGCATTATTATTCTGTCAGTTGCGTTAATCATCATGGCCTGGCGACGTATTGCCGGCATCAGCGTGGTGCTCTTTTTCTGTAGCGTCATCTGGTCGATATCCTGTTTCTGGTTTATCACCGATCTGTTGCTGCCCCACGTCTGGCCCCTGTGCGCGATTCTGTTACTCGCCGGGTTGACGGCGCTCTACTTTTACCCCCGTGGGTTACTCGCCTTCGTGATCCCGCTCTGGGTCACGCTACCGGTCGCAAGCTGGGTACTCAATGATGGTGTCAACCTTCACTTTGCCGCCGTCTGGACCGTCTTTACGCTGATTTTGCTCTGCGGGCGTTTCATCCTGATAAGCTGGTTTGATGAGGCCTGGCGACGTAACCAGCAAAACCAGCTGTTGATTTCGCGGCTGGAAGCGCTGGCGCATCAGGATCCGTTAACCCAGACCGCCAACCGTCGCAAGATGGAAGTGGTGCTGGAGAATGCCGTTGAGCAGAAAAAAGCCTTCTCGCTGATTATGCTGGATATAGATTATTTCAAACTTTACAACGACACCTATGGTCACCAGGCCGGTGACGAATGCTTGACCCGCGTGGCGCAGGTGCTCCGGCAGTCGGTGCGAACACCTGACGATGTCGTGTCTCGCTACGGCGGTGAAGAGTTTGTGGTGATCCTCTTTGATTGCCCGGAAAACACAGCCGAAAAAGTTGCCATGCGTATTCAGGACGGCCTGCGCGCGGAGGCAATAGCGCACGATGCCTCAAAAATCAGCGATCACGTCACCGTAAGCATGGGCATTGCAGGAATGGCAGAGGGTCTGGCGGGGACGGAGATTATCGCCCGCGCCGATGAGGCGCTGTACCGGGCGAAAGCGGCCGGACGGGACCGCTGGTCACGATAGCCGTGTCGGGTGGCCGTTGCGCCAGCCCGACACGCTTTGTTTTAATATCGCACACATACCGATTTGGTTTCACACCAGCCATCCAGCCAGTCCGGGCCGAAATCGCGCCCGGTGCCGGACTGCTTCATGCCACCAAACGGCAGGTTGGCGTCGATCAGCGTATGGCTGTTCACCCAGACGGTCCCCGCCTGCAGCCGGTCGGTGTATTCCAGCGCCTTGCTGATATTTTGCGTCCAGACGCTGGCCGTCAGCCCGAATTCGGTGTCGTTGGCCAGCGCCAGCGCTTCTTCGCCATCCGCGACGCGCACCAGGTTGACCACCGGGCCGAACACTTCTTCGCGGGTGAGTCGCAGCGCGGCATCCGGGTTCACCACCAGCGTCGGCGACACGTAATAACCTTTGCCATCCGGCCCCCGGTTACCGGTGATCAACTCCGCATTGCGCGATTTTGCCTCGTCGAGGAAGGTCTGCACTTTATCGCAGTGCGCGCGCGAGACCAGCGGGTTGATGAACGCCTCCGGCGACATGCCCGGCCCGACGCTCAGGGATTTCACCGCCTGCTCAAACCCGCTGACCAGCGTGTCAAACAGCGGCGCTTCAATATAGATACGGGAGCTCGCCGCACAAACCTGCCCCTGGTTCAGGAAGCTGCCGGTCATCAGGCCTTCAATTACCCAGGCCGGGTCAGCATCTTTCAGCACGATAGCCGGGTTTTTCCCCCCCAGCTCCAGCGTCACCCCCGTGAGCGTATCCGCCGCCGCGCGGGCAATTTGCTTGCCTGTCGCCGTTGAGCCAGTAAAGCTCACTTTGGCAATATGCGGATGTGAGGTCAGCGCGGCACCGCACACCGCACCGCTTCCCGTGACCACATTAAACACCCCGTCGGGGATGCCCGCTTCACTTGCCAGTTCCGCCACGCGCAGCATGGTGAGCGGCGTGGTTTCTGAAGGCTTAATGACAATGGAACACCCCGCCGCCAGCGCAGGCATGACTTTCCACATCCCGATCATCAGCGGGAAGTTCCACGGCACAATCCCGGCCACCACGCCAACCGGCTCTTTGCGCGTCCACGCCTGATAGCGGGCCCCCTGCGGTAAGGGGATGGAGAGGTCGAGGGTTTTACCGGCAATTTTCGTGGTAAGCCCTGCGGTATAGCGCATCCAGTTCAGGGTGCAGCCCACTTCAAAGGCGCGGGAGATATGAATGGATTTCCCCTGCTCCAGCGTCTCAAGCTGGGCCAGCTCTTCGCTGTGCTGTTCAACCAGATCGGCGAAATGCAGCAGGATACGCTCACGCTCTGCCGGTAATTTTCCGGCCCAGCTACGGGCAACAAACGCACGCCAGCCGGACATCACGGCGCGGTCGACATCATCAACGCTGGCATCGGCGGTGGAGGCGATGACGTCGCCCGTTGCCGGATTATAGACATTGAGCCGCTTTTCACTGTCCGACGCGGCCTGACGCCCTTCAATCCACAGGCCATGATGTCGGTCTAAAAACTGCTGTACGGCAGGCTGAACGGCTACCTGAGATTCAGACATAGGGTACTCCTTCGTTTTTATTCGCAGGGTGTTAATGCAGTCTAAGAGGGGTTTTGGATTCTCGCTTTTGTCTCTGTGACATTCGCTTTGCCACCTGTGACAGGCTCCGCAAATCGTGATAATTCCGTCTTATAACGCTGTTACCGGAGAGTGTTCTTTCCTATAGTCAGCCTCATAGCTCTGACAAAATGCAACACAAATGCAACAATGCAAAAACATTGACGGTGCAGCGAGATAAGCGATGGCGTGTGCAAGCGAAGAGGAACAGTATCAACAGTGGCTGGCACAAATTAACCAGGTCTGCGGGCGTTTTAATGCGCGTCCGCTGGAGGGGGAATTCGTCGGCGAGCTGGAAACCAGCTATGCCCGTAGCCTGAAGTTAAGCACCGTAACCGCAGGTGGCGTTAACCTGTTCCGATCCCGCCATGAGATTAACGACAGTAACGATGCCTGGTTCTACACCGTATTTCAGCTGGAGGGCAGCGCGGAGATTGAACAGGACGACCGCCGCGCGGTGCTGAAGACCGGCGATATCACGCTGCTTGATGCTTCCCGCCCGTGCTCCATTGCCTGGCATGAAAAATCCCGCCAGATTTCGCTGCTGGTTCCGCGCCAGATTATTGAGCAACAGTGTCGTTTTCAGGAGGTAAGCTGCGCGCTCACCCTTTCGCGCACGCTGCCCACCGTTCAGTTAAGCCACCACCTGCTGATGGAAAGTATGGGGAATGCCGATCTGAGTGACCGGGAGAGTGAAGCGGCGCTGGAAGCGATGATCTGTCTGCTTCGCCCCGCGTTCCAGCAGCGCGACGTGGCTCAGCCACGTAAAGAACGCCTGTTCCGCAATGTGCTGTCATTGATTGACGATCATATTCAGTCTGAATCACTGCGACCGGAATGGATTGCCGCACAGAGCGGGATGTCGGTGCGAAGCCTCTACCGCATGTTTGCTGATAAGGGGCTGGTGGTCGCCCAGTACATTAAAAACCGCCGTCTCGACCTGTGCGCACAAGTGTTGCGCTCCGCCAGCGATGATGAAAAGCTGGCGGGCATTGGCTACAGCTGGGGCTTTTCCGACCACAGCCATTTTTCAACCGCTTTTAAGCAACGTTTTGGCGTCTCGCCTGGCGAATATCGTAAGCGCTTTCGCTAACTACTTCTTCAGCCATTTCCCGTTGATGCCTTTCACGTACTCGCCCGGCTGGGCGCGGGCAACCAGCTTTTGCCCTGCCATTTTCGCTACTTCGTCCACCGGCAGATTGTTGCTGTCAGCCAGCTTCTGATAGCTTTCCGTGCGCGCGGCGTTAATGCGATTGACCAGCGCCAGGGTTTCCGCATCCTGTTTGATTGGCGCAAGATAACCGCTCAGAGTTTCCCCCACGCGCCCCTGCGTCCGGGCGTCATTTAAGGTCAGCGTTGCCGCCTGCACGTTCATGCCGAGCGCCAGTAACATCAGAGCTAATCGTTTCATGGCATCCTCAGAACAGATCGCTGCGTGATTTCAGCAGGGTTTCAACGTCTTTATCGACCTTAATGTGGATCTCATGTTCGATTTTGACATTCATATTGATGGTAATCGGCTCCTTCGGCGCGGCGACTTCAATGCGCGGCGTACAGCCGGTCAGTAGCGCGGCAACGGCAACGGTGAGCACACCAGCCATCTTTTTCATTGTTGTTCCTCACTTTCCTTGCCAGTCGAACTGCGGATACCAGGTATTGCCGCGTGTTGCTCAAACCAGGTTTGCAGGTTGTCTCCAAAACGCAGGCTGCGCCAGAGGGTAAAGACATTCTCTTCATGGGTATAGTTCAGATTAACGTAGCTGCTTTTACCCTCTACCCGGCTGGTTCCCTTAAGGGTCGCCTGCATGGTTAATTCACCCAGATTATCTAAATTGATTCTTGTCCACGAGCGAGAAATTTCCATATAGCGCAGCCAGTTAATTGCGGCGCCCGCCACCATATTATCTTTTACGATGGCGTCCGCCGTGTCTTTATCGATACGCAGCGTCATCGGGCCGGGGTTGGTCAGCCAGCCATCTTTGATGATCCATTTTTCATTGTCCAGCCAGAACGGCAGCGCCCCGCTCACCGGGCCAGACATCGCAAACTGCTTCGGATTAACGGCACTGATCAGCTCGCTGGAGGAGATATTGTCTACCCGCAGCAGCGCCGGATCGTGTTGCGGCATCCTCAACTGCTGCATGGTGATTTTTCCGCCGAGGGTTTCCACCTTCACATTGGTGAGCAGAAGCGGGTTCGCCTCACTCCAGGGGTAGTCACCCTGCAGGTCCGCCGTGATATTTCGCGCGGTCACCAGGTTTACCACCTCGCCAATCCGCAAGGTTACCGGGCCGCGCGTTCCCAGCGACCAGGTGCCCTCACTAAACCGGAACGGCAGGACAAAGTCGACGCCGTTGATCTGGTTGTCTGGCATCCAGGCGCTACCGGCTTTCAGCACGCCGTGACCGCCCGCCTCAAAGCCCTGACCCGCGGCGGCCGAGAAGGCCACCTGCGCATACAGTTCGCCGTCACGCAGCGTCATTTTCCAGTCTGGCGGGATCAACGGCTGGAACACGGTGAGCGATTGTTTCGGCCACCAGGCCTGCCCGCGAAGGCGTTCCCCGTCCCAGCGTCCGTTCACCTGTACCGGTCCGATAGCATCGGCATGCAGATCGCCCTTGAACTGGAACAGTGTCGGGTCTGTTCCGTCTACGCTGAAGGTCAGCACCGACGGCGGCAATACGCTGCCGCCGCTGAAACGGGTTTGCCCGGCATTCAGCGACAGCGCTCCGCTGAACGTCGGCTTGTCAGGATCGCGATACCAGCGCACCGGGTTATCCAGCACCAGACGGGGTTTACTGACCTCCATGGCACCGTACTTGAGCTGGTCGAAACCGGTTGAAAGCGCGGTCAGCTCAATAAGTTTGTCGCGCCATTCGCCTTTTCCGGCAACATCCCAGCGCGCATTCATTGGGGTGAAGCCCCCTTTGCCCCAGTAGCGCCACTGCCACAGGCCGTTGTCGGGTAAAAAGTCACTGGCCTGGCCATCCAGATGCAGTTCAAAATCACCCATCTCGTTCTCGTGCGCCCGCAAAATGGCCTGCAGGCGTCCATCGACACCCTTTTGGGTCAGCCTGACGCCCGCCAGCGGCCAGCGAATTTCATCAATATCCAGTGAATCGATAATGCGACCACGTGATCGCAGCAGCGCGCCCGGCTCAAAGGAGAGCTGTGGTTCATACAGGCTTCCGGTCAGTTTTGCCGGCAGTCTGGCATAGAGCACCAGGTCGTTATGTTTCGCCTCGCCACTCAGATGAAGCGGCATGTCGCTTTGTTCCATACTGAGCCTGCCCGGTCCGATATTCAGCACCGCGTTGCCCTTCCCCGCATCCCCTTGAGTGAGCACATTCAGACGCCCGGTCAGGGTCGCTTTCTCAAGCCCCGCCTGCCAGTTATCGACACGAAGGCCAACGCGCCCGCTCAGCGGCATGCCGGAAAGGTTCCAGTTCCAGCGTCCGTCACTGATATTCAGCTGTTCCGCGGTTATTTGCCACGGCAGATCGAGCAACGGATCGGGGTTATCCCGCGCCATGACCACCAGTTGCCCCTGATTGGCTTCCCAGTCGAGATCGGCATCGACCAGCGAGGTTAACTGTGGCACGTTAAAGGTCGCAACCGCATGGCCTTTAACCGGCACGCCGTCCGGCACCAGCGGCAGGGTGAATTGTCCCACCAGTTTTATCGGCTGTGGCTGGTCGGGAAGTTGTACATCGAACTGGGTGACAGAGAGGGTCTGACCGCGGAGCATCCCTTTAATGCTAACCTGCTCACCTTTGTAGGCAATCTCCTGACGCGCGGGCGTCAGCGACGCCTGAAGTTCTCCCTGCCACTGCTGCCAGGGCGAGAGCGTCAGACGATGGACAGTAAGCCAGGTATTCGGTAACACCGCCTGCCACTGCGCCAGCGTTTTGGGCGCGACCGTGGACGGTGCGGACTGGGGAATTTTATTGAGGCAAACGGAGTTCAGTTCGAGCGCGCCGACATCCAGTTTCCAGCGGCTGGGGTGCGACAGGGTCGCGTTATCGACTCGGGCAATTTCGCAGTCATCCACAAGATAGCGAAGATCGGGGATGATCAGGGCATGACGCGTGAGTCTGGGACTTTGTTCAAAGGCGATGCGTGTCCCGACAGGAAGCCAGATCCCGGCAAGGGTTGGTACCCACTGGGCAAGGGTCATCAGCAGCGTCAGCGGCACCAGAATGAACAGCAGTAAGAGCGCGATTGCGGCTTTGTATGTACCCCTCATGGGCAGTTAATATCCTGATTTAGCGAAAGAATTAAGCCGACAGTGCCGATCATTGTCGCATGTTTAGCCAGTCAGTTGAAGAGAATGCCAAATTTAAGGATAGATGCTCTGACCGTATGCGCTAAAAATTTTATTATACTTAACGTCAATAAGTCATCTTAAATTCAATGGGTTAGACTGTATTTCAAGATGACTTTCAGCGTTGTAACGTCAAAAGTTAGAATTTGTTGCGCGGCATTGCCAGCAGGTAAACCATCGCAAAAACCAGGGAACCCCAGTACACGGAGTCATACCGATAAGGATCAAAATCTATGTGCAAAAATCCATTCACAAACTCATGACCATTCGCAAAAATGTTTATCTGTACGGCAGCGACTGCAATCACTAGCAATGTATAAGCAATGAAGAGAGGGTATTTGCGGAGTCGGTTGATTTTTATCTTCCCCAGATACAGGAGGACAAAAATTGCAATAGATACAATAAAATAGCAAAAAGCGGGCCACATAGGTGGGTTTAGGGATAACTCAAGTTGTGGTGACATAATCAATTCTCTTTAGCAATCTGGTACATCTGCCATCCTGTAACGCTTCCACTTCGCCCACCTTCTGACACCTCCGCCCCAGGGTGCATCAAATCTATACTTAAGCAGGGGTGTAGATTGAATATCATAGAGTTAACGGGTAAAGATGCTCTAAAATAATTGATAGAACTTATTGAATTCAATAATATTTCAGAAATTGTAAGATAATTTTAATCATGCTAACGTGAATGCAAAATCACTGGAGAAAGTCTTATGAAACTCGCGGTATATAGCACAAAGCAGTACGACAAAAAGTATCTGCAACATGTTAACGAGGCTTACGGGTTCGAGCTTGAATTTTTCGACTTTCTGCTGTCCGAAAAAACCGCCAAAACGGCGCACGGCTGTGAAGGCGTTTGCATTTTTGTGAATGATGATGGCAGCCGTCCGGTGCTGGAAGAGTTGAAAAAACAGGGCGTGAAATATATTGCCCTGCGCTGCGCTGGCTTCAACAACGTGGATCTTGATGCCGCAAAAGAGCTGGGGCTGAAGGTGGTCCGCGTCCCGGCATATTCTCCGGAAGCGGTCGCGGAACATGCCATCGGTATGATGATGTCGCTGAACCGTCGTATTCACCGTGCTTATCAACGTACCCGTGACGCCAACTTCTCTCTGGAAGGGCTGACCGGCTTTACCATGTACGGTAAAACCGCGGGCGTTATCGGTACCGGTAAGATTGGCGTCGCCGCCCTGCGCATTCTGAAAGGGTTTGGTATGCGTCTGCTGGCGTTTGATCCGTACCCAAGCGCTGCCGCGCTGGATCTGGGCGTGGAATATGTCGACCTGCCGACGCTGTTTTCACAGTCTGACGTTATCTCCCTGCACTGCCCGCTGACGCCGGAAAACTACCACCTGCTCAACCAGGCGGCGTTTGACCAGATGAAAGATGGCGTGATGATCATCAACACCAGCCGCGGCGGGTTGATTGATTCCCAGGCCGCTATTGAAGCGCTGAAGACCCAGAAGATTGGCGCGCTGGGGATGGACGTGTATGAGAATGAGCGCGATCTGTTCTTTGAAGACAAATCTAATGACGTGATCCAGGACGACGTATTCCGCCGTCTGTCTGCCTGCCATAACGTCCTGTTCACCGGACACCAGGCGTTTCTGACTGCCGAAGCGCTGATCAGCATTTCAGAAACCACGCTGGGGAACTTGCAGCAGCTGGAAAAGGGTGAAGAGTGCCCTAACGCTATCGTGTAAACCTATGTGCCGGGTGCGGCTCTGCCCTGCCCGGCCAGCTACGCCCGGTCTGGTGTCCAGCGCCGGTGAGCAAAGCGCCACCAGAGCAGGACGGCCAGCAGCGCAATGGCGCTGAGCACGCTAAAGGCCGTCGCAAAAGAGTAATGACCTGCAATCGTGCCGGTTAACGCCGGGCTCATTGCTGCCCCGACACCCTGCATCAGCATGACCACGCTCTGCCCGGCATTCACGTGCCCACTCCCGCGCAACAGCACCACGATAAACGACGGCACGACAACGCCCAGGATCCCCGCGGCCAGACCATCAAGAATTTGTACCGGGATCATCATCAACGGGGCGTCTGTGGAGGCTGCCAGTGCCGCCCGAACGGGCATAATAAGCAGGGCCAGCATGATGAAACGCCAGTAACCGTAGCGCTCAATTCGACCTGCCACCCCCATGGCGACGGGGATCATCACCGCCTGAGAAATGATGACGGTGGCCGCCGCAAATAATCCGGGATTGATGGTTGCCGGTGCCGCAGCAACCCTCATGCTCAGCATCGGCAGCAGTGCGGCATTGGCCAGATGGAACAGCAGCAGCGTCAGCCCGGTTATCAACAGCGCCCGGTTTTTAATCAGCACCGCGACGCCGGGGACCGGTTGACGGGCTGAAGAGGTCAGCCCTCGCGCCGCATCGTTGTCGATATCTGCATGACGAATGGCAAGCAGCGCGCACAACGTCAGAAGCGTCGTACAGGTCATCAGCAGGAAAATGCCCCCGACGCCCCAGAACCAGGCAATGCCGCCCGCAATCACCGCCGTCAGGAAATTGCCGGCGTGGTTGAACGCCTCGTTCTTCCCCATCTGCGCGCTAAACCCGCTCGGGCCCGTCAGACCCAGCGTAATACCCGAAATCAGTGGCCCCACAAACGCCGCGCAGATACCGGTGATAATTTGCGAGACGGCGACGACGCCGCTCTGCTGACTAAACCAGAGCAGCAGCGTACTCAGCGTAATGGCGATACAAAGCAGTGCCAGAACCGAACGCTTATTGCGGGAGGTATCCGTAATAAATCCCGCCGGCAGCGTTGCCAGTAATCCCGCCAGCCCCCCGGCGGTCATCAGGATGCCGATATCATCCGGGGTCCAGTGACGTTCCGTCAGGAAGATGCCGAGAAAGGGCCCGAGGCCATCGCGAACATCAGCAATGAAAAAACTTGTCAGGCACAACGCCCGCAGTGAACGAAGAGACATACTTCCTGCCTTTTGCATATTGGCTGGCTCTGTTAGCGACGGCCTGTACGTTCGACGCCCTGTTAAAATCACGATGCAGTATACCGGAGCGTGTTGAAGCTAAAATGACCTCTCCACTCTTCTGCCGCGGCAAACTCTTTTTATAGGACTTCACGCTTTCCAGATACGCCCATTTATGGGAGTATTTAGGAATCGATTGTTTCCTAAATGATGAGCACAATGTCTGAGAAGCTACAGAACGCACGCGAGCGCGGACGTCCGCGGCAGTTTGATCTCGATGCGGCCCTGGATCTGGCGATGCCGGTATTCAGAGAAAAGGGTTACCACAGCGCGTCGATAAGTGACCTGAGCGACGCGATGCAGCTCACTGCGGGCAGTATTTATAAAGCCTTTCACGATAAACGTGGCCTGTTCCTGCAGGTATTCGCACGTTATACCTCCCTGCGCAATCAATCGTTGCGCGAGCGTCTGGCGCGACAACCTGATGGCCGGGCCAAAATAGCCGAGCTGCTGAACTTTTATCTTGAATCGGCCAGCGCTGTCGAAGGGCGCCGCGGCTGCCTGGTGGTCGGCAGCACCCTTGAACTCAGCCAGTTTGACGGCGAAATTGCCGGGCTGGTGCAGAGCGCGCTTGCGCGAAATCAGCACGCGATCCTCCAGCTGATCGAACAGGGTATGCAGGACGGTTCAGTTAATTCTCGACACGACTCGCAGGCGTTGAGCGGCGTTTTGCTGTGCCTGGTCCTGGGCATGCGTGTGGCGGGCAAAGCCGGAGAATTACCGGCACGCGAACGGCTGGTAGAGACGGTGATGGCGCTACTCGCCTAAAAAATTTACCCATAAAGGAAATGATCATTTCCTAAATAGCTGGAGGTAATCATGTCTGAGAATTCAATCCCCCTTCCGTGGTCGCAGCCTGTCGCGGGCTTGCCCGGTTTTGCGCACTATTACTCAACGGTCGATGGGGTTCGCCTGCACTATGTCAGAGGCGGACAGACGCAAGGTGAAACAATCGTGCTGCTTGCAGGCTTCCCGCAAAGCGGGTTTGCCTGGCATAAGGTGATGGCTCTTTTAGCCGATCGTTACGATATCATCGCACTCGACCTCCCGGGCCAGGGCGACTCCGATAAGCCACAGTCTGGCTACGATACCCTTACGCTTGCCAGTTCGGTTTTTGGGCTGGTGCAGGCACTTGGGATCACAAGACATTACCTGGCCGCCCACGATGTAGGTGCATGGGTTGCCTGGCCGTATGCCCTGCGTTATGAACAGCAGGTAATCAAGCTGGCTCTGCTTGATGCCGGTATCCCGGGTATTACTTTGCCGGACGCCCTGCCCGCGACGCCAGAAAAAGCCTGGAAAACCTGGCACTTCGCGTTTCATCTTCTCCCCGACCTGCCGGAAGCCTTAATTAGCGGGCGTGAAGAGATTTACCTCAAATGGTTCCTGCGGCGAAAAACCGCCAGTCCGATGGCCTTTAGCGATGCGGATATCGCCCGGTATGTCCGCCTGATGCAGCAAAACGGCGCGCTGCGTGCCGGGCTGGCCCCTTACAGAGAAGCGGCGGTCTCCGCTGTTCAGAACCGGACGCTGGCTGAAACGCAACAACTTCGGGTGCCGCTGCTGGCCGTCAGTGCCGATCAGGGTTCGATTGCCGATATGGCTGCCCCGCTTCGCCAGTTTGCAGAGACGGTGAGTGGCATTACGCTTGCTCATTGCGGTCATTTCATTCCCGATGAACAACCTCAGGCCCTGAGTGAGGCCCTGGCAGACTTCTTCCGTTAACAGGAAGCGCACGGTGTTGATCACTGCTGGCACCGTGCCCTGCTTCATCAACAAAGACAATTGCTGTCGCCATAAAATAAACCTCGCTCAAAATTTATTAAGGAGTTAATCTCGCAAAGAAAATAAGGGGGCATTATGAAAAACTTGATACTCAGTGTTATCGCAAAAATTTCCAAAATGGACGCTGAAGCTAAAGAGCTGGCGGCCAAAGTAGAAGCACAGTCTTTGTTGATAGGCGCGTTGTTACTGACCATTGGTAAAAATGGCGGTATGAACGAAATGCTCGAGAATGTCAGAAAAGCGATCAACGCGGCACTTGAAGCAGCAGATACGCCGCTCAAATCCGACGCTGAAATGTTACTGAACGAATTCAATAACCTGATTTTATTAACCCAGTTACTCGAAACTAATGACTCAGAGATAAGTATCGAATCGTTAAAGGAAGCCCCAGGCGAAACGGCCTCAGATTGAAACCATTCCTTGAGGCTGGAGTTAAGTCTCCAGCTTCTCGTTAAACCCACGCCTTACGCGCAGCGCGCCACGGCCGTGTGAGCGTGATTAGACTTTGCCAGACAGAATATTCAACATCCGTCGCAAGGGTTCCGCAGCGCCCCACAACAGCTGATCGCCGACCGTCAGAACCGAGTAAATAGGGTCATTGTTAAGCGACATTTTCTTGTAACGGCCAATACCCACCTGCAGCGAACCGCTAATGTTAGCGGGAGTCAATTTACTGACACTGTCATCCTTATTATTGGGCACATAGTTAACCCATGGATGGGAATGCGTCACAAGCTCTGCAAATTCTTCTTCGCTGACTTCACGCTTGAGCTTCAGGGTTATTGCAGCACTATGGCAACGGATCACACCGACCCGAATACACAAGCCATTTACTGCAATCGTACCCGGAGAGAGACCAAGAATTTTGTTCGTTTCTGCCTCACCCTTCCATTCTTCTCTGCTATTACCATCCCCTAAATCGCTGTCAATCCATGGAATAATACTGCCCATTAAAGGCGCGCCGAAATTCTGGATGGGCATGTTAGCACTGTTAATTAATTCACTCACTTTATTGACTAAAGGAAGCACTGAACCTGAGGATTCCAGCTCATCAGCAGATAAATGTTTACTGATATAAGCGCTTTGAGCAATTAACTCCCGGACATATTTAGCACCCGCTCCGGATGCAGACTGATAGGTCATCACACTCATCCACTCGATCAGGTCAGCTTTAATTAACCCTGACAGTCCCATAAGACTCAGCGTAATGGAACAGTTGCCCCCAACAAAAAGTTTAATTCCCTCTTTGATGGCACGATCGATATTTGTGCGGTTGACCGGGTCGAGAATAATGCAGGCTTTTTCATCCATCCGGAGCGCTGAGGCCGCATCAATCCAGTAGCCTTGCCAGCCATGGCTAATCAACGCCGGATAAATTGCTTTGGTATAATCCCCGCCCTGACAGGTTATGATGATATCCATTTCGGCCAGGGCGCTAATAGAATTAGCATCTTTGAGTGTGTGGTTGAAGCCACCAATGACGGGACCAGCGGCACCTGCACTGGAAGTACTGTAAAAATGCGCGGAAATATTGTCGAAGTCGTTCTCTTCGACCATTCTTTGTAACAAAACAGAGCCTACCATTCCTCGCCAACCAACAATACCAACCTGCTTCATTTGCTTAACCTTAATGACGTTATGAGAATGTTAATTTTTCAAAACATGTTATATCTCATCCCACATTAATGGTCATTACGAATTACATCATATTCGGCAATTATTAAAATGTTTCATACGGCATCAGAAATTTTTATACCTTTTACACGGCATAAATAATTAAAGTTGTGGGTAAGACATAATCAAACAAAAACTGGGCATCATGCCCGGTTTTGTGGCTGATCTGAATAAGCGCTACGCACTGAATCCACGATTCTCCAGCATCGGTTCAATCCTCGGATCGTGCCCACGCCACTGGCGGTAAAGTTCAGCTCAATCACTACTGCTCCCGCGCGACAAAATCGCCTCGCGGAATTTCTGCCCGTTCTCGCGGGTTAAGCCGCCCTGCTCAACAAACCACTGATAGCCATCGTCTGCCAGCATTTGCGTCTATAGGTAATCCAGATTCAGTGTTTGATAATACAGGTCAACCTTTTTTATCTGCGGTAAACGTTGCTATTACTTCTTTTTCATCTGCAATTTTACCAAGATTTTCTGGCGCTATTATTCTGCCAACGGGTGTGTATCCGTAGTTTGTCTGAAAGGTCTCATAAAAAAGTACCAGGGTACGATGGCCATATAACATGAGATCGCCCTGATTAATGGTTCCAGGTTTGACCTGGTGGGTCGGTAAGGGACGGGGCAGATCAGCAAATTTCTCGTTCCCGTTAAGTTCCTCCATCGTTAGAGTCAGGGGAAGCTGTTCAATAAATGCCTTTGCGGCTGGATTATTCTTAAGTTCAACGTAAAAAGTTTGCTGATTGATAGTCATTTTAATGGTCACAGCTTCTTCCTTGTCTGGCTGTAAAGAATTACTGGCACGAGCCGGGAATAAAAAGCTCGTGATGATAATAAATAACAGGAATAATATTTTTTTCATCCAGATTCTCTCCCGCAAATGTGCTGCATCTTTCAGGTGCAGCATCAATGATTATTTTAGATAAGCTTTTAAAAAGAAGTCAATTTATCAAATGGGTTCAGATACGTATGCTTATCTCCGGACTCCTCTCTTACTGGAAATTCTACACAATAGATGTATGTTGACTAGCTAATGATTGCTTAATGGGCTTATAAGCTATAGTTATGTTTTGTGAGTATCTCATCGATGAAACGTAATCTGAATGACCTCCTTTATTTCATTACCCTCACCCGCGAAGGGAGTTTAACCCGTCGGGAGGCTCAACCAAGGGGACGCAACCGGCTCTCAGCCAGGCAATATCGACGCGGGAATAACGGCTGCAGATCCTACTGCTCACACGAACTACCCGTAACGTATCTCCAATTAATGAGCTGTACTCATAATCAATATAAATTTATACGCATTATCGAATTAATGCTCTGCTGCTAAGATTATCCCTGTTCAGGAATGTGTCACTGAAGTCTGAAGAGATTGAACCTGATCTCAGTCTGATAGTGGTGACAACAGCCCATCACCTATTCAGGAATAGTAAAAATGACAGATAACATCATAGGCAAAGTAATTGTAATCACGGGTGCATCAAGCGGTATGGGTGAAGCGGCTGCACGTTATCTTGCTGAAAAAGGAGCAAAGGTTGTGATGGCAGCGCGGAGAATAGACCGCATAGAGGCCATTGCGAGTGAGCTCCAAAAGCAGAATAAAGAAGCCATCGCCGTCGCAACCGATGTGACGAAACTTGATGACGTAAACAACCTCATTGAGACTGCGGTCAACAAATTCGGTCGTGTAGATGTTCTTATCAATAATGCCGGCCTGATGCCACTTTCCCGCCTTGAACAGGGAAATGTCGATGAATGGAATCAGATGATTGATGTCAATCTGCGCGGGGTTCTACACGGGATTGCTGCGGTGTTGCCTTATATGAAATCACAAAAAACAGGTCATATCATTAACACCGCATCTGTTGCTGCACACCTTGTCTTCCAGAGTTCTGCTGTCTATTCGGCGACAAAATTTGCTGTTCGTGCATTAACCGATGGTTTGCGCCAGGAAATGGCGGCACATAACATTCGCGTCACGTTAGTCTCCCCCGGTGCTGTTAAAACAGAACTGCTGGAGCATATAACGGATAAAGATGTTAAGGCTGCAAACCAGGATTACGTTGAAAATGTTGGCGTGCCAGCAGAAACCTTTGCACGCATGGTAGCCTTCGCAATTAATGAACCAGAAGATGTTGGTGTGAGTGAAATTATTTTCAGACCAACGGCTCAGGAATTGTAATTAGTTTAGTGACGGCAACTGGAGAAAAACTATCAGGATTTAGGCTTTCAGATTCGGCATACCCCTATGCCTTTTCCTAAGCCTAAAAACACGATTTTTCCTGCACCTAACAGCGAGAAATGTCCGCTTCTGGCACGAAGCGGACAAGATGGCTAGGCTGAAGGTCTGTTGTGAGCGAAAAGCGGAAGTTCGCATTTGTCGTAACAACCGGGAGCTGGGACTATCATTGGCATCTGATAATCAACAGGGAGAAGAGCAGGTCACGGTTTCTCAAAAAATATCTTCAGGCAGCGAGAATTGCAGAATGCTGACGAAGATGATTTTGGAAAAGTTCTGCATAATCTGGTGATACAGCGGCATTTACGCTTTCCCTTTTCGCAAGTGCAGTTTTCCATGCGGAAATCCGCGGAAGTCCCTCAAAAATCGCCTCAGATACTGATGCATCAATGATGGAGAAGTAACGGAAAACAGGAGCGTAGATCGCATCAACCATACTGAATTTGGAACCCGAGAAATAAGGCCCTGAATTCAATTCAGATTCAATATATTCAAGTTGCTCACGGAGCACAGCGCGTTTGCTGTCTGCCATGGCCTGATCAGTCGCATTTAAAAATTGCCAGGCATTTCCAAGCATTAATGTAGAGAACTCGATCCATGCTCGCTGTCTAGCCCTTTCTAATGCATCGTCAGCATACAGCGAATCACCATCTTGCGTTTCATTAAGATACTCGCAGATCACCATGCTCTCAAAAATAATGGCATCTTCGCCCTCTGCATGATGCACTTTAAGTAGCGGTACCTTGCCGGTGGGTGACAGAGCAAGAAACCAGTCAGGCTTCGCCGACAGATCTACATTTACACGGTCAAATGGCACATTTTTTTCGAGAAGAACGATCGCTGAACGCTGCACAAAGGGACACAATGGGTGGCTAATCAGTGTCAGGTCATGGGTAGACATCTCAACCCCCAGATAAAATAATAGCCCGCCGCCATAAAAGGTGGCGGGCTTGATGAATTGTAAATCTTATTTTGGTGGCTTAGATTGAAACGCCGCCGTCGATGATGATTTCTGAACCCACGGTCCAGGCAGACGCATCGGAGGCAAAGTAAAGCACCGCTTGCGCGACTTCCTGAGGCTTACCAAAACGACCGGCAGGGATGGTTGCAACGATATCTTTCATCACTTGATCATGATATTCCACGGGGATCCCCGCCTTATCGTAAAGCGGCGTGTCAACCGGGCCTGGGCTCACCGCGTTGATACGGATCCCGCGAGAAAGTAACTCGTTAGACAGTGTTTTCGACATGTTGAGTAATGCGGCTTTGGTGGAGCCATAAACTGAAGAGTTCACCGGGCCCGTGTGCGCATTTATAGATGTATTAAAGACCACTGATGCAGAGCTTGCGAACACTGGCAACAGCGCCTGCATCAGGAAATAAGGACCTTTAACGTTGATATCATAAATGCGGTCGAACATTTCTTCTGTCCATGCCTCAATTGGCATATACATTGATATACCCGCATTCAGGAAAGCAATATCCAGCTCACCAAAATGTTCCTGAACCGTCTGAGCCAGCGTTTTCTGTGCATTCACATCTGCAGAATCCGCGCTCACGACGACCACATCTTTACCCAGCTCGAGTTTCGCCTTTGCGACAGAATCAGGGTTAATACCAGTAACCATTACGCGTGCACCTTCTGCGACAAACAGCTTCGCGGTTGCAAGACCAATACCACTTGTTCCACCCGTGATGAGTGCGCGTTTACCTTGTAATCTGGACATGAACATATCTCCCGTGAGTTTTAACAGCTGATCGGCAAATGACCGATTTGATCGCCACTCTATACTCATGCTTTAAGGGTGATAAGATTGTATTTATGAATATGTTCCATGCGTTAAAAGCATAAATAGGTTTAGGATGGACAGATTACTTTTGATGACATGCTTTGTCCGCACTGCGGAGACAGGCAGCTTTTCTGCAGCAGGCAGGGATTTAGGCTTAGGGCAACCGAACGTGAGTCGTCATGTTGCAACCCTCGAAGAGCATTTGCAGACCAGATTACTCCACCGATCAACCCGCAAGCTTTCCCTGACTCCTGAAGGAGAACGTTATTATCTGGAAGCAAGGCGTATTCTGGAAGCGGTCGAAGAGTCAGAGTCTTCTTTCAGAGAAAATGTGACGCCCACAGGGTTACTGCGCGTTGCTTGTCCCACTGCAATGGCTCACACATTTTTGATTCCGCGCATACCCGATTTTTTAGAACGCTACCCTGAGCTAACACTCGATCTACAGATTAATGACCGCTATATCAATCTCGTTGATGAAGGCGCTGAGCTGGCAATCCGCATTGGTCACCTTGAGGACAGTGCAATGCGTGCCCGCAGACTTGGCATGTATGAGCGAGTCTGTGTTGCCAGTCACAAGTACCTGGCTGAACATGGGATTCCTGACACCCCGGAGGATTTAAAAAAACATGATTGTTTGATCTATACCCTGTTATCAACGGGCGCTACCTGGAGATTTCGGGATATGGATGTGCCTGTTTCTGGCCGGCTCAGGGTCAATTCACCTGAAGCAGTGCAGAAATTTGTCAATGCTGGGGTTGGGATCGCACAGGGCCCAGAATGGTTGTTCGAGGAGGGACTGGCAAATGGCAACTTACAATTATTACTGGCGGATTACACTGCATCTCCCGTTCCCATTCAGGCTGTTTATGTTGCAAATCGACTTTTACCAAAACGCGCGATTGTGTTCATGGATTTTGTTGCTGAGATTTTTGAAAAAAATCCCGGCTTCAAAGTTTACAACCCATTGAAATGAAGCTGAGATGACGAACTGACCGGCTGGCCGTAAATTGCATAGCAAGGTGTAAATAACTTCCGCTCTTGGCACGAAGCGGCCAAACTCACTGGAGTGGACATTCAATTTATAAGGGAAAAAATTGCTGATTTTGCATTCAGGCCCTGTTAACTTGAATGACAATGAAAACACACTCTGTCCTATTCCATTCAATGATTATTATCACCTGTCTGACTCAGGTGGGATAACGTTCGCCATTTTCCCGCCGGTAAGGCGGGCCTTACCGGTAACAATCCCGTGAGGTAAATAATGGATATCACTTCAGTAACAACGTCAGAAAAACCCACTTTGCACTTGTTATGTGGGAAAATCGCATCAGGCAAATCCACATTGTCAGCAAAGTTAGGTGCATTACCCGGCACCATAATTGTCAGTGAAGATTATTGGCTGGCTGCCCTCTTTGCCAATGAAATGCAATCCATAGCTGATTATGTGCAGTATTCCTCAAGACTCAGAAACGCTATGAAGCCTCATCTGGTGTCGCTACTCAAAGCGGGTTTATCCGTAGTTCTGGATTTTCCGGCAAACACACAAACCAATCGTGAATGGATGATGAGCATCATTAAGGAGTCAGGTGCCAGTAACAGGCTGCATTACCTGAAAGTTACTGATGAAGTATGTAAATCCCGCTTGCGCGCCCGTAATGCAGAAGGAATGCATGAATTTACAGCCTCAGATCAACAATTTGAAACCATAACGCGCTTTTTCGCAGAACCAACGGCTGATGAAGGGTTTGATATTATTGAATACAGCTGAATTTACCTTTCTGCACAAAGCGGACCGGCATACGGGCCGCAAGGTCCGCTGTGAGCGAGAAGCAGACGTTAACTCCTAATATTATATCTGAAAAAAGACCAACAGTAATGTCGCGTGACATTTAACGAGTCGAGGATTGAATGAAATTAAGATGCACAAGTAATCAACCTGCGCATCTTAAAATATATTTAAATATTGTTATTAGATCTTACATCTAATGTCTTATGTAGCATTTTATGTATTTTAATTTGGTTAGCTCTTTCTGCCTCACCTGCTGATATTGCGCTTTTGTTTCTATAAGACCAGATGAAAGAGTTGTTAGTTTCAAGCTTTATCCCAATAGCCCCCACTTTGTAAAGACAAGCCAAAATAGTGCTCAGGATTTCATCTTCAGAAGAGCCCTTAACTTCAAAATAACTCCTTGCAGTGATAACGCAAGGGTCCTCATTTTCTTTAGTTGAAAGTTTAGTGATAACTGATTCAAACTGAGAGTTTTTAAAATCAATAAAGTCAAAAGTAGATTTCCTCCCCCTTAAGATTTCGATTGTATCTTCGAAAGATGGATAAGTTTCACCCCACTCTTCTTTTAAAGATCTTAACCTTTTTTCTGAATAAGTTTTTTCAGCCTCATGGATTAAAGTCCAAGTTATTTTATCTTTATCGAATCCAGCTTTAAAAGTTTCATTGATAAATTGAAGAATGTCTCTTGGACGAAGCAAGGTTCGCTCTAACATGTATTCCATTGCGGTTTTACCATGAGCAACTTTCCTAGCCTCTGGGAATATATCAGAGATGGCGACTTGATCTTTTGTATAAACTCTTCTAAATGTTTCTTTTACTCTTTTTTGAACAAGATCAACTAGTTCCTCATGCCCCCAATGAATTTGCAAAATATATGATTCGTATTTTTCCTCTTGAAAACCCGCCCCCCGAGTTTTATCAAATACCATGTCAATCAAATCTTTCCTAAGCGCAACCAATATTTTTACATGCCTTACTTTCCGAAAGCCCTTTACCTCCTCGATTAAGGCTCTAATGAATTTGCATCGGGTAGTAGTATCAGCCCAATCTTCATCAAGTTGATCAATCAATAAATAATAATGCTTTTGCGGATCTTTAAAAGAGAATTCTGCCAGCATGTCTAACATTTCATTCAATTGCTTTATTTGTAGACTACTAACTACTTGGCTAGCTCTTTGGGTAATTTCAGTTTTTTGCTCGTCACTTAGCTTACTTGCTCCGCTTAAAGAAACATCAACTCCAGAATATTTAACTCCTAAATTAGCCTTTGTCTCATCTTCAAGTTTTCTTGTGATTTGCTTTAATTGCTCATCTGTATTCAACCAGAATTTATCACCCCATTCTCTAAAGTAAGAGATGGCCTTTTGTTTAATTTCATCCCTGCTAAATCTTTCAATCAGCCCTCTAAAAAAATTATCACTTTCTTCTTCGTTTTTTATTTTATATCTCAGTCGAACTAATTCTATTATTAAAATATGTCGCCATAGCATTTTGTAAAACAAATCTAAGTTAACGCCTAATTTGTCCATGAACTGAATTATGTCAGAGTGCTCTAGAAACTTTACGGATATATCATTAGGATCTATTTTATTATAATTATCTATAGAGGTGCTAACTTTATAGAGGAGTGCACTTTTTCCAGCACCAGTTCTACCTACAATAATCGAGCATGGGTTTTTTACATCCAATAAATCTTCAAGATATCCTTTATCGACGAAGCAGGTATCTAAGAATTCATTATCTGTTTCAGCATCAAGATCACCTATGCTAAGATTTCTTTTTATCTTTACCGGATTATATTCCATTTTTAATACCACTAAAAACAATAAGTTAGGGGAATCAAAACCAACATTTTTAAAATGACAAGGAAAGCTTGTATAAATTTTTCACTTGTCAACTTTAGGTTTTGATCGCTTCATCACCGTAGTTGTAACTATATATCGTACTTTATAAATATCATAGATTACAGATAGACCGCAAAGTTTGATATTTAAACAAGGTTGTAGTTTGCGCTCCAAAGGCATGGCATAAGAGCAGTGCGTAAGTTGAGTTCGTCTTGACAGTACGGACTACTCCATCACTTGTACCAAGCATAAGGCTTAGGTAATTTCTTTTAACATGAAAAAGCTTTTGAATCTTTGATATGGGCTTGATTAACGCCTTCCGCTTCTGGCACATAACGGCCCTGGAAATTGGGAAAATCACCGGACCCTTAGCAGATCTGAATATCTGGTCGTATATCTCGGCGACAGCATTTCACGTTTCATCTGCCAATACTGCTATATGCCCTGCCCTGCAAAGTAAAGTGTGTCTTTCCCGTCTTTCGCATTCAGGTGATCGAGCACCTCAATCAACTTTTCGCTGCCAGCATACAGTGCGTTCTCATCGAAAAGGTTGAGCTGGGCCACCCCCTGGCTGAAGAAGCCACCCAACATGATTCCGGCTTTCTGGTAACGATGGCCATCCTTCCAGATTTTATCCTGGCACTTTATGTGGCGTTAATGATTTTGGGGAAGAAAAATCGGTCAAAAAAACCGGGCATCGCGCCCGGTTTTGTTCCCATACTAAAAAAGCCCTTAAGCACTCAATCCACGATTCTCCAGCATCGGTTCAATCCTCGGATCGTGCCCACGCCACTGGCGGTAAAGTTCAGCTAAATCACTACTGTTCCCGCGCGACAAAATCGCCTCGCGGAATGTCTGCCCGTTTTCACGCGTCAACCCGCCCTGCTCAACAAACCACTGATAGCCATCATCTGCCAGCATTTGCGTCCACAGGTAAGCGTAATACCCTGCCGCATAGCCGCCGCCGAAGATATGGGCGAAGTAGCTGCTGCGATAGCGCGGTGGAACGGCGGGCAGATCCAGCCCCTCTTTGTGCAGTGCTGCCGCTTCAAAGGTGTCAACATCGTCCACGGGTTCGCTGATGCCGTGCCAGTTCATATCCAGCAGCGCAGCGCTAAGCAACTCGGTCATGTCATAACCTTTATTAAACTGCGTCGCGTTAAGCATTTTATCGCGCAGCGCCTCCGGCATCGGCTCTCCGGTCTGATAGTGGCGGGCATAGTGGGCAAACACCTGCGGATGGCTCGCCCAGTGCTCGTTGATTTGCGATGGGAACTCGACAAAATCACGCGGCGTATTGGTGCCGGAGAGGGAGGCGTAGCGCTGGCTGGCAAACAGACCGTGCAGCGTATGACCAAACTCGTGGAACAGAGTGACCACATCGTCCCAGGAGATCAGCGCCGTCTGACCGTTAGCCGGTTTTTGATAGTTGCAGACATTGTAGATAACCGGGCGCGAGGCAAACTCATACGATTGCTCGACGAAATTCCCCATCCACGCCCCACCGGCTTTCGATTCGCGGGCAAAGAAATCACCGTAGAACAGCGCCATCCCTTCGCCGGTGTGGTCGAAAATCTCCCACACGCGGACATCAGGATGGTAAACCGGAATATCGAAACGCTCGACAAAGCGGAGGCCAAACAGCTGGCTTGCAGCCCAGAATACGCCATCCTGCAACACCGTGTTGAGCGCAAAGTACGGCTTGATTTGCGACTCGTCGAGGGCATATTTCGCCTGGCGCACGCGCTCGGCATAAAAGGCCCAGTCCCACGCCTGCACGGTGAACCCGCCCTGCTCGTCATCAATCACTTTTTGGATATCGGCCTGCTCAAGCGTCGCTCGGGTGCGTGCGGCGGGTACAATTCCGCGCATAAAAGCCAACGCGGCGGCAGGTGTTTTCGCCATTTGATCGGCGATACTCCAGCTTGCGTAGTCCTCAAACCCCAACAATTTTGCCTGACGCGCACGCAACGCGGTGAGACGCAGGATCAGTGCCCGGGTATCGTTTTCATCCCCTTTCTGGGTACGCGTCCAGCCCGCGTTAAACAAATTTTCGCGCGTCTGACGGTCACGCAGCGCGGAAAGTGCGGGTTGTTGAGTGGTATTCAGCAGCGGAATCAACCAGCGATCGTTCAGCCCTTTCTCCGCGGCGGCATGGGCAGCCGTCGCAATCTCGTCAGGACTGAGTCCATCAAGCTGATGTGCATAATCCACGACCAGCCCACCGGCTTTGGTGGCGGCCAGCAGACGCTGATTAAACTGGCTGGTGAGGGTCGCCGCCTCGGTATTCAGCGCTTTCAGCTCCGCTTTTTCTGCATCATTCAGTCGCGCACCGGCCAGCACAAAGTGCTGGTACGTCTCTTCTGCCAGCCGACGGGATTCGGCGTCCAGCGCAGCACAATCCTGCCAGACGCTCTCCACGCGAGAGAACAGCGTGTCGTTAAGCCAGATATCGTTCGCCAGGGCAGCAAGCTCGGTAGAGACCTGCTCCTCAAGCGCCTGTAAGTCATCATTGGTGTGCGCAGAGGTCATGGCGAAGAAAACGCTGCTGACACGCGAGAGCATGGCACCGCTTTTTTCGAGCGCCAGCACGGTATTGTTGAAATCGGGGGCGGCCGTTTGCGCGACAATCGCGTCAATTTCGGCTCGCTTCTGGCGTATCGCTTCATCGAATGCCGGGCGGTAGTGGCCGTCGTTGATTTCGTCGAATCGGGGTGCCTGATAAGGCAACAGGCTGCTTTCAAAAAAGGGATTAGTGGCCGACATCTTTCACTCCTGAGTACGGTTATCTTCCCAGAGTAGGCCAGGCCGCCACTGCCTGCAATGCCGTCATACAAATGTTGCCTTAACGCATCCTTCGCGGCCGTGCTATGTTAGTACAACACAAAAAGCGTTGAGGAACAGTGAGATGATTATTTTAGTTACCGGGGCAACGGCAGGTTTTGGTGAAAGCATCACGCGTCGCTTCGTCGCCAACGGGCATAAGGTGATTGCGACGGGTCGTCGTCAGGAGCGTCTGCAGGAGCTGAAAGATGAGCTGGGTGACAGCATCCTGACCGCGCAGCTTGATGTCCGTAACCGTGCCGCCATCGAAGAGATGATTGCTAACCTGCAGGCCGAATGGCGTGCCATTGACCTGCTGGTCAACAATGCCGGTCTGGCGCTCGGTATGGAGCCTGCCCATAAAGCCAGCGTTGAAGACTGGGAAAACATGATCGACACGAACAACAAAGGGCTGGTGTACATGACCCGCGCCGTGCTGCCAGGCATGGTTGAGCGCAATCGCGGCCACATTATTAACATCGGTTCGACCGCAGGAAGCTGGCCTTATGCGGGCGGTAATGTTTATGGCGCGACCAAAGCCTTCGTGCGTCAGTTCAGCCTTAACCTGCGTACCGATCTGCACGGCACCGCCATTCGCGTGACCGATATTGAGCCGGGCCTGGTAGGCGGAACCGAATTTTCCAACGTTCGGTTTAAAGGTGATGACGCGAAAGCAGACAAAACCTACGAGAATGCGAACGCCCTGACGCCGGAAGATGTCACCGAAGCGGTCTGGTGGGTGGCAACGCTGCCAAAACACGTCAACATTAACACGGTAGAAATGATGCCAGTCAGCCAGAGTTTTGGCGGACTTAGCGTCCATCGTGGCTAACATTGCCCTTCCCGGCCTGCGGGCCGGGTCTGTTTCAGGCCATAAAAGAATGGTAGTATGTTCAGGCTAACTCTCTGAGAAATGACAACTCATGGCCGCTGAATCGCAACTCAATCCTACCCAGCCCGTAAACCAGCAAATCTATCGCATTTTGCGACGTGATATTGTCCATTGCCTGATCCCACCCGGAACGCCGCTCTCTGAAAAAGAAGTGTCCGTGCGGTTTGACGTGTCCCGCCAGCCCGTGCGTGAGGCGTTTATCAAGCTTGCAGAAAACGGTCTGATTCAGATCCGCCCGCAGCGCGGCAGCTATGTGAACAAAATCTCGCTCTCCCAGGTGCGTAACGGGTGTTTTGTCCGTCAGGCCATTGAGTGCGCGGTGGCGCGCCGTGCCGCATCGCTGATTGACGATAACCAGTGCTACCTGCTGGAGCAAAACCTGCATCAGCAGCGTATTGCGATTGACCGCAAACAGCTCAACGACTTCTTCCAGCTTGATGACGAGTTTCACCAGAAGCTGGCGCAAATTGCAGACTGTCAACTGGCCTGGGACACGATTGAAAACATCAAAGCCACCATCGACCGCGTGCGCTATATGAGCCTCGACCACGTCTCACCACCGGAAATGTTGCTACGACAGCATCATGATATTTTCAGTGCGCTGGAAAAACGCGATCAGGACGGTGTAGAAAAAGCGATGACGCTGCACCTGCAGGAAATCAGCGAATCCGTACAGTTAATTCGTCAGGAAAACAGCGACTGGTTTAGCGAAGAGTAAAATACGCCGCCCCCGTTTCGGTTGCGGCGAAGAGATTAGCGAACCACCAGCACCGGAATACTCGCATAGCGCAGGATAGATTCCGCATTTGAACCGAGCAGATGGGTGCTGATGCTCGGGTTTTTCGACCCGATGACGATCACGTCATATTCCCCTTCTTTGCTCAGTTTGATAATTTCGTCACGCACGTTGCCAAAGCAGACCAGGCTGTGGATATTCTCCCCGGGGAGATCAAACAGCCTTTTTAGCTCGTTCATTTTCTTCCCGGATTCCGCGGTCATAAACGCTTCAAACTTTTTGATATCGGCGTTGAATCCGCGCAGCAACGAGCGGCTGCTGTTGGGGAGAATGTTCACCAGCGTAATCGACGCGCCTTCCGCCTTTGCAAGGTTGGCCGCGTGGCGAACCGCTTTGTCGCTCAATTCCATTTCAAATACATCAACAGGCATTAAAATCTTCTTATACATAAGCCTGACTCCTTATTCCTGTGAAAGGGGTATTCCCTGCTTCAAGAATGGCAGCCGAAATATAAACAAACCCTAAACGCTTGCCTGCAGAAACTATCAATAAAGGAAAATAAATGTGGGCTTTGTAAATTGCTGTCGTGAACCGTCAGCACCCACCAATATTGAGAAAAAAGTGTGAGTTTGATCAAAAACAAAAAAATGAGATGCAGACAGGCGTATTTATAGTGCCCCGTGAACGGTGAAACCTAAAATAGCGCCGTAACGGATAAGAGAGAGAGGAGAAAATACCATGATGACATACGACCGTAACCGTAACGCAATTACCACCGGCAGCCGTGTAATGATCAATGGCACAGGACACACCGGCGTGATTAAAGCGATCCACAGCGAAGGGCTGGATGCCGCGCAGGTGCGTCGCAGCAAAACGGTAGAAGTGGAAGGTTGCGAAGGTAAGTTCGAACCGATTGAACTGATTCGCCTGGGTATGCACTGATTCATGCGACATCATGCCGCCGCACGCGGCGGCATGTGATGACTTAGCCGTTCGCCGCGTACTCTGCGACCGTGGCTTTTGCACCTTTTTGCAGTAACGTCTGGTAAGCACGCATTACCGCATCCACAAAGACGGTTTCATGCGGGAGTTCTTTGCCAAAAATGGCCTCAATGCCCAGCAGCGCCTTCACCCGGTCTTCGCCCTCAGCACTTCCCTTCACCGCCGCCTGAATGACCGCCAGCTGCGGGTCGCTCACGTCGATAGCGTTGCCCTGCTCATCGACACCACCGACATACCGCATCCAGCCTGCAATGCCTAATGCCAGCAGCGGGAAGCTTTTTTGATGCACCAGATGCCAGCGCACGGAATCGAGCATACGCTGCGGGAGCTTCTGGCTGCCGTCCATTGCGATTTGCCAGGTACGGTGACGTAACGCCGGGTTGCTGTAGCGGGCAATCAACAGGTCTGCATAGTGGCCTAAATCAACGCCTTTCACTTTTAAGGTCGGCGCCTGCTCGTTCAGCATCAGCGCATGGGCGGCAGTACGGTAGTGTTCGTCTTCCATGCAGTCGTTGATGTGCGGGTACCCCGCCAGATAGCCAAGATACGCGAGGAAAGAGTGACTGCCGTTAAGCATGCGCAGCTTCATCTCTTCAAACGGAATGACGTCTGAAACCAGCTCCGCCCCGGCCTTTTCCCACTGCGGACGGCCTGCGACAAAGTTGTCCTCAATCACCCACTGACGGAACGGTTCGCACGCCACGCCTGCCGGGTCACGAACGCCGGTCAGCTGTTCAATTTTATCCAGCGTCTCCGGTGTAACCGCGGGAACAATGCGATCCACCATGGTGGACGGGAAAGTGACGCTGGATTCAATCCAGTCTGCCAGCTCGCCGTCAACCGCGCGGGCATAAGCGCAGGTCACATTACGCATGACGTGACCGTTCTCCGGCATATTGTCACAGGACATGACGCTAAACGCGGGCAGCCCGGCAGCTTTGCGTCGCGCGAGTGCTTCCACCACCATACCCGGCGCAGATTTCGGCTGATGCGGGTTTTGCAGGTCGGCGGCAATTAACGGGTGATCGAGCATCAGTTTCCCGGTCGCCGGCGAGTGGCAATATCCCTTTTCAGTAATGGTGAGTGAGACAATCGCCACCTGCGGCTCACACAGTGCGGCCAGCACGCGTTCCAGCCCGTCAACCTGTGCATGCAGTGCGTTCCTGACCACGCCCACCACCCGCGATGTCCACGCATCGGCAGACATTTCCGCCACGGTGTAGAGATGATCCTGTGCGTTCAGATCGGCAATCTGCTGTTCACCGCCAATCAGGTTTACCTCACAGTAACCCCAGTCGCTGTTGTGTTCCGCGGCGAGAATGTCGGCGTACACCGCCTGGTGCGCACGGTGAAATGCGCCAAACCCTAAATGAACAATGCGTGCCTTGAGGCGTTCGCGATCGTACTGAGGAAGCGTCGCTTTCGCCTGTAATAACCGGTTTTCCATGATTAAGACTCGTTAAGTTATGTACGCTGGGATTCGCTGCCGCTCTAAACGAGCAGCAGCGCCTGCTGACTACACCAACTAGAATGGCAGTCGGGGTAAAAAAGAACTGCCATTAACCATACTGATCCTGCAGTTTGAGATTTTGATTTATATTAACTTTTACGCATGTGGTGTGACATGACCATAAAGTTGTGTGATAGGTCACTAAAGATATAAACCATTACCGCCGCGATGAAACCGCCCCATAGCCGACGGAATCACGTGCCGGCCCCTCCGCCGCATCTTCCGCCACACTCAAATCACGATCGCAGACCTCTGGCATGCAGATGGCGGCGATCAGCCCAATCACGGAGTAGGCGATCATCATGGCGACAATTGGCCACCAGGAACCGGTCATATTGCAGAAGATCCCGGCGAGCACTGGCCCAAAGCCTACCGCCACCAGCCCGCCCGCCTCTTTTGAGATAGCCATCCGGGTAAAGCGGTTACGCGAGCCAAACATCTCCGCCATCGTGATGTTTTCCAGGGCAAACAGTCCCAGTACGGCGAAATTATGGATAACGATGATGGAAAGCATGATCACGCCCGGCGCATAGCTCTTATCAACGATAATCGACAGCATCGGGTACGCCAGAATAATGGCGGAGATATTGAGCAGAATGTACGGCAGACGACGCCCTACTTTATCGGAGAGCCAGCCCAACAGCGGGATAGAGATAAACCCGAGGATTGAGCTTATCATCAGTGCATCGGTGGGGATCGCTTTATCGAACAGCAGCGTCTGAACCAGATACCCGGCAAGAAACGTCTGGATCAGACCTGAATTCCCCGCCTGACCAAAACGCAGCCCGGTTGCCAGCCAGAAGGACTTACTCTTCACCATCGCTGCAAATGATAAATCGTGTTTTGTCACCGGTGCGGTTGTCTCAGCCTCGTTCACTTTTTCAAATACCGGGCTCTCCTTGAGGTTCATTCGCAGCCAGATGGCGAAGATCATTACCACCACGCTTGCAAGAAACGGGACACGCCAGCCCCAGGCAACCAACTGTTCGCGGTCGAGGGCGAAGAACATAATTGCCCAGATAGCCGTTGCACTTAACGTCCCGCAGTTGGTGCCCATCGCCACCAGCGAGGAGATAGTGCCGCGTTTCCCTTTAGGGGCGTACTCCGCCAGCATGGTCCCGGCGCCGGAGATTTCAGCCCCTGCCCCCAGCCCCTGGATGATACGCAGCGTCACTAACAGGACGGGCGCGAAAATCCCAATCTGCGCGTAGGTCGGCAAGACCCCGATCAGGGTCGTGCAGATCCCCATCATAGTAATGGTGATAAACAGCACCTTTTTACGGCCAATGCTGTCGCCCATTCGCCCGAAGATAAAGGCGCCGACAATGCGCGCGATATAGCCTGCGCCGTACGTCCCCATCGCCAGAATCAGCGCCATTGCGGCCGATTGTTCCGGGAAGAAGATCTCATGGAATACCAGGGCGGCCCCCAGCGAATAGAGCTGGAAATCCATAAACTCCAGTGCGGTACCCAGCCAGCCGGAAACGGCAGCTTTCACCAGATCTGAAGTCGTTCTTTGTGGTTGTGTTTGCGTCATAATGGCTATCTCTGCAAGGTAAGATGCGTACCACTCAGAGCCTGTCTGCGCAGGCTCTTAACCGCGTGAATTATTATTGCCCGAACGTGAGTAAGACTTTGCAGCACTGCTGCTGATCTTTTTCAAACCGTTCGATGGCGTCTGTTACGTGGTGATAGTCAAAGGTGTGGGTGATCAGTTTGTCCGGGTCGATCAACCCCTTTTCCAGCCAGTCGATGACGACGGGGAATTTGTTGGCATTCAGCCGTGATGAGAATATCGCCAGCTCTTTTCCGGTGATCCCCTGCTGAACAATCTGGCTTGGGTCGCTGGAAAACCCCATCAGCACGATGCGTGCCGCCGGAGAGGCAATGGTGATGGCTTCCTGTAAAATTGTCGGATGACAGGCTGCGTCAATAATAAGCGTTGGTTTGATCCCTTTTTCTTCCAGCACCGCCTGTAACGACAGCTCCGCGTTGTTGAACACCCAGTCCGCGCCGCTGCGTTGCGCCATCGCCAGCCGTTCATTGATCCGGTCGACAACGATAACCTGCTTCACCTTATAGACACCTTTCAATGCCTGGAGGGTGACAAGCCCCATGGGGCCTGCGCCGTAGATCAGGGCGATATCCTGCCCGGTGGGTTGTGCATGCCCCGTTACGTTAGCGGCAATCGTGAACGGCTCGATCATTACCGCGTGTTTATCTGGAATAGCATCCGGAACAACCCAGGCATTTTTTGCCGGTACGACGGCATACTCACTAAAGCCTCCGTCGCGATGAACGCCCAGCACCACCAGAGAGGTACAGACATTGGGTTTGCCCACGGAGCACGGATAGCAGTGTCCGCAGCTGATCACCGGGTCAACCGAGACGCGCTCGCCCACGCGGGCCGGGTCAACACCCTCACCAACGGCATCAATCTCACCAAAAAATTCATGGCCAATCACGCGCGGGTATCGGGCAAACGGATTATGCCCGCGGTAAATATGGCTGTCTGAACCGCAAATACCGGCCAGTTTGACGTTGACGCGCACTTCACCTGCCGCGGGTTCCGGAAGTGGACGATCTTCAATCACCAGTGCGTTGGGTTGTTGAATCACTACGCTTTTCATCGTTCGCTCCTCGTTTACCAGTTCCACAACGTGCCATCTTCGAGACGGGCAACCGGAAGATAGGCAGGATCGTACGGGTATTTCGCCGCCAGTTTTTCGTCAAATTCAATACCCAGCCCGGGTTTGTCGCCCGGATGCATATAGCCATTATCAAAGCGCCAGCTGTGCGGGAAGACCTCCAGCATTTGTTCGGAGTAACCCATATATTCCTGTACACCAAAGTTTGGCACCCACAGGTCAAAATGCAGCGCGGCGGCGTGGCAAACAGGCGACAGATCCGACGGTCCATGTGAGCCGGTACGCACCTGATAAAGCGAGGCGAAGTCCGCGATGCGCCGCATGCCGGTGATGCCGCCCGCGTGGGTAATGGTGGTGCGGATATAGTCGATAAGTTGCTCTTCAATAAGCTGCTTGCAGTCCCAGATGCTGTTAAACACTTCCCCAACCGCAATCGGCGTGACCGTGTGCTGACGGATCAGACGGAAGCAGGCCTGGTTTTCCGCAGGCGTAGGATCTTCCATCCAGAACATACGGAATGCTTCAATGCTCTTACCGAATCGCGCCGCCTCAATCGGGGTCAAACGGTGGTGCATGTCGTGCAAAAGATGTTCATTAAAGGCAAATTTACTGCGCACCGCATCGAACAGCTTCGGTGTGAAATCGAGGTATTTTTCGGTGGACCAGAGCTGCTCTTCCGGCCAGTCACCTTTAGTGGCGGGCTCGTAGGCCAGCCCTTTACCTTTCGACATGCCATAGGTGGTTTTCATACCCGGCACGCCGCACTGGACGCGGATTGCCTTAAAGCCCATCTCTTTATGCCGGGCGTAATCTTCCAGCACGTCATCAATGGAGTGTCCGGTGGTATGACAATAGACCATCACCCCTTCCCGGGATGCGCCGCCCAGCAGCTGGTAGAGCGGCATATTGGCCGCTTTGGCTTTGATATCCCATAGTGCCATATCCACAGCGGAAATGGCCGACATGGTGACCGGACCACGACGCCAGTAGGCGCCTTTGTAGAAGAACTGCCAGATATCCTCAATGCGGTGCGCATCACGGCCGATCAACTGCGGGCAAAGGTGATCTTTCAGATAAGAGGCCACCGAAAGTTCACGTCCGTTGAGGGTGGCATCACCCAGGCCGACGATGCCCTCGTCGGTGGTAATTTTAAGGGTGACAAAGTTACGCCCCGGGCAGGTAACAAAGACTTCAGCCCCGACAATCTTCATAATCCATTTCCTTACATCGCTCATTGTGATGCTGGAAACTTACTCTTCTGCACTACTACCATACAAGTATAATGATCATAAAATCAGCGAACGGTCACAAAAAAATCGGGCGCTCAGGCGCGCCCCCATCCGGCAACAATAATCAACATGCCGCACAGCGCAACCAGCGCCCCGGCCCAGTCATAGGCGCTGAGCTTCACACCATCCACCACGCGTAACCACAGCAGCGCGGTACAGACATAAACCCCGCCATAAGCGGCGTAGACGCGCCCGCTGGCCGCCGGGTGCAGCGTCAACAGCCAGACAAACAGGGCCAGCGCAATGCCCGCCGGGATCAGCAGGAATACGGTTGCCCCCTTCTTTAGCCAGAGCCACGGAAGGAAGCAGCCGATAATTTCACACAGCGCAGTGGCAAAAAAAAGCAGAGTGGTTTTGAGCATATTTACGGTCATGTGATGATTTATTTAGACATCATACCTGATGATATCGTTTACTTTTCCATACCCGTGTCGCGGGTATGCCGTTATTTCTCTTTGGTGTAGAATCTGAACGGGATAACTTAATTATCTGCGCCCATTTAAAAGGAAACGCTATGACTACATTAAGCAAACGCCTTTGTCTGACAGCCCTGCTGGCGCTGTCATCGTTCGCCTTTGCCGCCTCTGCCACCGCCGAAACCAGCAAACTCATTATTGAGTCTGGTGACAGCGCGCAAAGCCGTCAGAACGCCGCGATGGACAAAGAACAATGGAATGACACCCGTAGCCTTCGCCAGAAGGTGAACAAACGTGTTGAAAAAGAGTGGGACAAAGAAGATGTCGCTTTCGACGCGCGCGATAAGTGTCAGCAAAGTGCCAACGTTAACGCCTACTGGGAGCCAAATACCCTGCGCTGCCTGGATCGTCGTACTGGCCGCACGGTCGCGCCATAATGTCAGTGCAGTGTGACGTAAAGCTCCGCCCGCTGGAGCGTGAAGACCTGCGCTTCGTCCACCAACTCGACAATAACGCCAGCGTGATGCGCTACTGGTTCGAAGAGCCTTACGAGGCGTTTGTTGAGCTGTCGGATCTCTACGATAAGCACATTCACGATCAAAGCGAACGCCGTTTTGTCGTGGAGTGTGAAGGTGAAAAAGCCGGTCTGGTGGAACTGGTTGAGATCAACCACGTTCATCGTCGGGCAGAATTCCAGATTATCATTTCACCTGAGCATCAGGGGAAAGGTCTCGCCACGCGGGCGGCGAAGCTGGCGATGGATTACGGATTCAACGTCCTGAATCTCTACAAGCTTTATCTCATCGTGGATAAAGAGAACGAGAAAGCAATCCATATCTACCGCAAGCTGGGCTTTATGGTGGAAGGCGAACTGGTTCACGAGTTCTTTATCAACGGTGAATACCGCAACACCATTCGCATGTGCATCTTCCAGCATCAGCACCTGGCCGGACACAAACCGTCAGGCGCCAGCCTGCTGAAACCCACCGCGCAGTAACCTGCGCGGCTTTTTCTCAGTAGTATTCAATACTGTTCTTAATGGTGTACTTGCGCTCAACGGCGGGCTTCACGCTGTTGTCGGTGATCGTCAGATCGCAACTCACCGGATTATTGTGTCGATCGTAATCGCAGCTCTGATTGACGTTGCCCAGCGGTTTGTCATTCAGCATGCTCACGGCGGAGTAATCCATTCTTTTGCGAAGGTCTTTAGACGGCGTCGACTGGACGGATAAATGCTGGTCCCCGGAGACGGTGGTTTTCCCCAGCGGATAGCCATCCGCATCATAGCGGTACTTCACTTCCATCTCTTTGCCGTGCGCCGCCACCACAAACCCGTTATCGTCGGTATCCCACGTTACGCCCGCCGACGGCAATTCGGCCAGCTGGCATTTCCCCTGCAGTTTCACTTTTCGCTGCTGGGTTTCCGCATCAAGGTAGTAATTAGCATCCAGTACCAGCGCCACGCCGGTATTGGCCTCGAGGTCGTGCAGTTCGAGGGTATCGAAACACCCTTCCGTCGACATCGTACCGGTTACCCGTTTGGAGACTTCACCTTTGTCATTGAACAGTGTCTGGGTGAAGTCTTTTACCGGGCCGCGCAGAGGGTCAAAATCAAATTCATTGGAGAAGCTCGCCATCTCGGGCGTAAACGACAGCGGCGCGGAAGGGTTGTCGCACCCCACCAGTGTTGCTGCCAGTAGCGTTATCGCTGCGTAGTTCTTCACATCATTTACCGAATCAGGGAGAGTATTCCCGATCATATTAGCAAATACCGTTGTTCACACGATAGCAAAATGTCAGGCGAAAAGAGACGTACAATCAATGCATTAATCTCTCTTGCCCTCTGCAAAACCTCGCCAGAACGAGAAGGCGCTGTGCCCTCTGTTGAACAGGAAAAACACCTGCTTTGAGCGCATGACGGATATTCTGTGGCATATTAACAACATGAAAACGCCGGCAGATTGCGCCATCTAACTTTTTTCTTTGATATATTAAATGTTTAACATCCCCTTTCTTCCTCTATAAGGATGCGCTACCCTCACAAATGCGTTCGCGTCCAAAACCGCCTGGAATCTCTATGCTTTCTTTATTCATGAAAAAACGTAGGCAAAACGCTGATTTTTGATTGCTCATCAAAGGTTAAAAAATGAAAAAAACAATCCCTGAATATACGCCTGTTGACTTATCACGTTGGGCCAGAAAAGAACATTTCGAGGTATTTCAGTCCTTTGCTCAATCTACATTTAATCAAACTGTTCAAATAGACATCACCGCATTGCTCAAGGATATAAAAGAACTGGGCTGGAAATTTTATCCGACGATGATTTCCCTCCTTTCTAAAATCGTCAACAACCATTCGGAATTCCGTATGGCCATGAAGAACAATGAACTTGTCATATGGAATGAAATTCATCCAAGCTATACCATTTTCCATAATGAAACGGAGACCTTTTCTTCTTTATGGAGTCACTTCGATGGCAATATTGATCATTTCCAGAACGTTTATTCGGAAGATGTTGCTCGCTATGGTAATAGCCTTTCTTATTGGCCGAAGGAAGAGTCGCGGGAAAATGTATTTTTTGTGTCGGCGATCCCCTGGTCAAGTTTTACCAGTTTTAATATCAACGTAGCCAATATGCAGAACTTTTTTGCCCCCATGTTCACTATGGGGAAATACGTCAACCAGGGTGGAAAAGTATTGTTGCCCCTCGCCGTGCAGGTCCATCATTCCGTGTGCGATGGTTTCCATGTAGCAAGATTGTTCAATGAGTTACAGGCGATGTGTGATGACTTACGGCATCACTCCGGCGAACGACAGGTGCAGAGCAAAACGCACCGCGCTTAGCGTCGCGATGCCGGGCGGGTATAACCGCCCGCAGGACGTGTTGATGGAAATTGGGGAAAATGAGCGCAGGAAGCCTGTATAAGATTGTTCAGAAAGTTATCTCCAATAACAAAAGCTTACACGAACCCTGCTAAGCTTAACCGACACACAGAGAAAAGGAGCTACAGATGAAACGGTTACCCTGGATTACCGCCCTGCTGTTAATGAGCGCTTCTACAGCGGCTCTGGCTGCCCCGGATTCCTGCGAGCGCGTAAAAAGCGACATTCAGCAGAAAATCATCAATAACGGCGTGCCCGAGTCCGGCTTTACGTTGAATATTGTGCCAAACGATCAGGCTGACCAGCCGGATGCACAGGTTGTCGGTCATTGTGCGAACGATACCTTTAAAATTCTCTATACCCGCACCGGTAGCGGTGCCGCATCAGGGATGCAGGATAATGGTCAGGGCGAACCTCAGTGATTTTAATCACTTTCTCGCGGCCAATTCCCTTTGACTTGATGAGGATTAATATTTAATACCTCCAAATAAGTAACATTCACCCCATCATTAGCCCGGTTGTAATCACGGGCGAAAATAATACGCAATTAAAATGATGGGGTGAGTTATGTCCGATGTCGAAAATCACGGCGGGATCAGCCGTCGAACGTTGGTTAAATCCACTGCAATAGGCTCTCTGGCACTTGCCGCCGGGGGGATTTCACTGCCTTTTGGCCTCAAACGCGCCGCTGCCGCGGTACAAAACGCCGTAAAGCCCGCTGAAGACAAAGTGGTCTGGGGTGCCTGCTCGGTCAACTGCGGGAGCCGTTGTGCGCTGCGTCTTCACGTCCGTGATGAAGAAGTTTACTGGGTCGAAACGGATAACACCGGTGAGGATATTTATGGCAATCATCAGGTTCGCGCCTGCCTGCGCGGGCGTTCCATTCGCCGTCGGATCAACCACCCCGATCGTCTGAACTACCCCATGAAGCGCGTAGGGAAACGCGGTGAAGGAAAATTTGAGCGTATCTCATGGGATGAAGCCCTGGACACCCTTACCCGCAGCCTGAAAGATGTCGTCGAAAAATACGGCAACGAAGCGGTCTACATTAACTACTCCTCCGGCATTGTGGGCGGCAATATCACCCGCTCCTCCCCTTATGCTTCGCTGGTCGCGCGTCTGATGAACTGCTACGGCGGCTTTTTAAGCCACTATGGCACTTATAGCACCGCGCAAATAGCCTGTGCAATGCCCTACACCTACGGCAGCAACGACGGCAACAGCACCTCAGATATTGAAAACACGAAGCTGGTGGTGATGTTCGGCAATAACCCGGCAGAGACGCGCATGAGTGGCGGCGGGATAACCTATTATCTCGAGCAGGCCCGCGAGCGCTCTCACGCGCGCATGATCGTCATCGATCCGCGGTATACCGACACCGCCGCCGGGCGCGAAGACGAGTGGATCCCGATTCGCCCGGGAACGGACGCCGCGCTGGTCGCAGGTATCGCCTGGGTACTGATCGACGAAAACCTTGTCGATCAGCCGTTCCTCGACACGTACTGCGTCGGCTATGACGAAAAAACGCTGCCGGAAGGTGCGCCTGCTAACGGACATTACAAAGCGTATATTCTCGGTCAGGGTGATGATGCCACCGCCAAAACGCCGGAATGGGCCTCCCGCATCACAGGCATACCGGCCGATCGCATCATCAAGCTTGCACGAGAAATTGGCAGTACCAAACCGGCTTACATCTGTCAGGGCTGGGGCCCCCAGCGCCAGGCCAACGGCGAGCTGACCTCCCGCGCCATTGCCATGTTGCCGATTTTGACCGGAAACGTCGGTATTAACGGCGGTAACAGCGGCGCACGTGAATCGACCTACACAATCACCATTGAGCGTATGCCACTGCCGGATAACCCGGTGAAAACGCAAATCTCATGCTTTAGCTGGACCGACGCCATCGCGCGCGGACCCGAAATGACCGCCCTGCGCGACGGCGTGCGGGGAAAAGAGAAGCTGGATGTGCCGATCAAATTCATCTGGAACTACGCTGGCAACACCATCATCAACCAGCATTCCGACATCAACAAAACCCACGATATTCTGCAGGACGAGAGTAAATGCGAAACCATCGTGGTGATCGACAACTTTATGACCTCGTCGGCGAAATATGCTGACATCCTGCTACCCGATTTAATGACCGTTGAGCAGGAAGACATTATTCCTAACGATTATGCAGGCAACATGGGCTACCTGATTTTCCTTCAGCCCGTGACCGCACCGAAGTTTGAGCGCAAACCGATCTACTGGATCATGAGTGAAGTGGCGAAACGCCTCGGCCCGGATATTCATCAGCGATTTACCGAAGGACGTACCCAGGCGCAGTGGCTGCAGTATCTGTATGCCAAAATGCTCGAAAAAGATCCGCAGTTGCCGTCCTATGACGAACTGAAAGAGAGGGGTATTTATAAGCGTAAAGATCCGGCCGGGCACTTCGTGGCCTATAAAAAATTCCGCGATGATCCGCAGGTTCATCCGCTCAACACCCCCTCGGGCAAGATTGAAATTTACTCCAGCAAACTGGCAGAGATTGCGGCTACCTGGGAGCTCGCCGACGACGAAACCATCAGCCCGCTGCCGGTCTACGCCTCGACCTTCGACGGCTGGGACGCCCCGGAACGTCATAAATTCCCGCTGCAGCTCTTCGGCTTCCACTTCAAAGCCCGCACCCACTCCAGCTACGGCAATGTCGACGTGCTGAAAGCCGCCTGCCGTCAGGAGGTCTGGCTTAACCCCGTGGACGCGGCGCAACGCGGCATCAAAAATGGCGATACGGTGCGCGTGTTTAACGATCGCGGCGAGGTGCGCATCGAAGCGAAAGTCACACCGCGCATCATGCCCGGCGTAAGCGCGATGGGCCAGGGAGCCTGGCATGACGCCAATATGAACGGCGATCGTGTCGACCACGGTTCATGCATCAACACCCTGACCACGCACCGCCCGTCACCGCTGGCCAAAGGTAACCCGCAGCACACCAATCTGGTGCAGATCGAGAAGGCGTAAGGAGTAACCGATGACAACCCAGTATGGATTTTTTATTGATTCCAGCCGCTGCACCGGGTGCAAAACCTGCGAGCTCGCCTGCAAGGATTACAAAGATTTAACCCCGGACGTCAGCTTCCGCCGTATTTATGAATACGCGGGCGGTGACTGGCAGGAAGACAACGGTGTCTGGCACCAGAACGTGTTTGCCTACTACCTGTCGATTGCCTGCAACCACTGCGAAGACCCGGCCTGCACCAAGGTCTGCCCGAGCGGGGCGATGCACAAGCGTGACGACGGGTTTGTGGTGGTGGATGAAGATGTCTGCATCGGCTGTCGCTACTGCCACATGGCCTGTCCGTACGGTGCCCCGCAGTACAACGCCGCCAAAGGCCATATGACCAAGTGCGACGGCTGCCACACCCGCGTGGCGGACGGCAAAAAGCCGATCTGCGTGGAGTCCTGCCCGCTGCGCGCGCTGGATTTCGGTCCTATCGACGAGTTGCGTAAAAAACATGGTCAGCTGGCGGCCGTCGCGCCGTTGCCGTCCGCGCACTTCACGAAGCCGAACATCGTGATTAAACCTAACGCCAACAGCCGCCCGACAGGGGATACCACCGGTTACCTGGCAAACCCGAAGGAGGTGTGAGATGGGAAGTGGATGGCATGAATGGCCGCTGGTGATCTTCACCGTCTTCGGACAGTGCGTCGCCGGGGCATTGATCGTTATGGGGCTCGTCTGGCTTACTGAAAAAGACGACGCGGTGAAAACACGCCTTGTCCGCAGTATGTTCTTTCTGTGGCTGGTGATGGGCATCGGATTTTTGGCGTCCGTGCTGCACCTTGGCTCCCCGCTCCGGGCCTTTAACTCGCTCAACCGCGTGGGTGCTTCGGCGCTCAGTAACGAAATTGCCGCGGGATCCATTTTCTTTGCCGTTGGCGGTTTCTGGTGGCTGGTATCCGTTATCGGTAAAATGCCCCCGGCACTGGGTAAAATCTGGCTGGTCGTTAGCCAGATCCTGGGCGTTGTCTTTGTCTGGGCGATGACCCGGGTTTATCAAATTGATACCGTACCGACCTGGTACACGGGTTACACCACGCTGGCCTTTTTCCTGACGCTGGTATTGGGAGGGCCGCTGTTTGCAGCCCTGTTGCTGCGCGTGGCAAACACGACATATAAAAGCACATTCGCGGCCTCTGTCAGCGTGCTGGCACTCCTGGCCTGCGTGGCGGTCATCGTGCTGCAGAGCAATGACCTGGCGACAATCCACAGTTCCGTTCAACAGGCGAGTGCCCTGCTGCCTGACTATGGCGCACTGCAAATCTGGCGTATCGTACTGCTTGCCGCCGGACTCGGCTGCTGGTTGTGCCCGCTGATGCGTCGGCAGGAGCCTAAAGCCCTCGCTCTTTTTGCAGGCGTGATACTGGTCGTCGTGGGTGAACTGATTGGCCGTGGTCTTTTCTATGGTCTGCACATGACCGCAGGTATGGCGATTGCGGGTTAACACAGTCGCGCGGGCTACTCCGCGCGAGCAAGGAAGGTAGTCATGAAAGAAGTCTCACAACGTGATTCGTTCGCGTTCAGCGCCCGGGTACTGGGCGCGCTGTTTTATTTTGCTCCGGATAGCGAGCAGACTGCGCCGCTGGTGCAGGCGCTCACCGAAGGCGACTGGATTCAGGACTGGCCGCTGGCGCCGGAAACGCTGCAGCCCGTTGCAGATGCGTTCAAAACGCCAGCAGATGAAGCGTTGAAAGATGCCTGGCAACGTCTGTTTATTGGCCCTTACGCCCTGCCGTCACCGCCGTGGGGTTCCGTCTGGCTGGATCGGGAATCCGTGCTCTTCGGCGACTCCACCCTCGCGCTGCGCCAGTGGATGCGTGAAAACAACATTGCCTTCGAGATGAAGCAAAACGAACCGGAAGATCACATCGGTACCCTGCTGTTACTGGCCGCGTGGCTGGCAGAAAATGGCCGCGACGCTGAACGCGACCAGCTTCTGGCATGGCACCTGCTGCCGTGGAGTACCCGCTTCCTGTCCGTGTTTGTTGAAAACGCCGGGCATCCGTTCTACACCGCACTGGGCAAACTCGCACAGCTGACGCTCGCGGACTGGCAGGACACGTTAATTATTCCGGTCGCGGAAAAAACGCTCTACCGCTAACGCCAGCACCCTGGCTTGCTCACCGTTTCCGGGCAAGCCAGGCTCTCCAGCCACCAAATTCCGTGATATCCCGTGCCCCCTCCAGGCCATACGCCTCGCAGATAAACCCGGTCAACCACCGTCCGTCCTGCAGCTCGATTTTTCCCAGCCCCAGGGGTGCGGGGATCCCGGCGAGAAACGACCCCACTTCGCTGTGCGGTAGCTCCCAGACTTCGACCGCAATCCCGGCCCCCTGGTCTGCCACCCGAACCATTCCGGGACGTTTACCGTCCGCCAGCGCATACAGACGGTAATAAGGTGCGCTGGTGGTCGCGTCGACAAGGCGTGCTCCGCGCTCTCGTAACTGAACATTGAGCGCCAGACCGTCCATATGCGCACCGCAGACCACTATCCGCAGGCGGTCATGGGTTGCGGTGCAGGTCGGCGCGTCGTCCAGCATGGCACGATTGCCCGGTAATGTTAATTTTGTGTGACGTTGTAACGCATCGGCCAGACTGAGCAGATACTGATCGGTAAACGCGCGGCCAAACAGCGTGACGCCGGATGGCAGCCCATTGTTCATTTCACCGACCGGGACCGCTACGGCAGCATAGTCGAGCAGGTTCATAAAGTTGGTATAGATGCCCAGCGCCGAGTTGCTTTTAACCGGTTCATCGGCCAGCTCAGCCAGACTCACCGGGCGGGGATACGTCGGAATTAATACGCAATCCAGGTCGGCCATCATGGCATCGCACTCGGCTTTATACCGCTGGAGTTTGTACTGCGCGTCAAACGCCGCCACCGCAGTGGCTGTAGGCGCGTTTTGCAGGACATCACGGATAACCGGCAGCACCGCGTCCGGCTGGCGTTCAATCAGCGCACCCGCGAGGTGATAACGCTCGGCGACCCACGGGCCGTCATAGAGCAGTTTCGCGGCCGCCAGAAACGGTGCAAAGTCGAGAGTCACGGGCACGCCCCCCAGCGCGATAAGCCTCGTCTTTGCGCGGTGATACAGCGCCTCGCTTTCTGCACAGCCGAGAAACTCCAGCGTCTCCGGCACGCCAAAGCGAAAGCCCGCGGCAGGGACACCAAAAGCCTGCGGGCCGTTCCACGCCGGGTTGGACCGGCTGTATTCGTCATGCGGATCCTGTCGCGCCGTGAGTGCCAGCAACTGGCTGGCCTCTGCTGCCGTCGCTGTGAAAAACGTGACGCAGTCCAGCGTGCGGCAGGCAGGCACAACCCCTGCCGTGGAGATGAGACCTTTGGTTGCTTTGAGGCCGACCAGATTATTCAGCGAGGCCGGTACGCGCCCGCTGCCGGCCGTGTCCGTTCCCAGCGCGAAGCTCGCCAGACCCAGGGCGACCGCCAGCGACGACCCCGCGCTGGATCCACCGGACGGGTAATCCGGATGAACGCTGTTACGACATGGGCCATACGGCGAACGCGTACCGTTTAAGCCGGTAGCGAACTGATCGAGGTTAGTTTTCCCCAGAGGAATCGCCCCCAGCGCAATCAGCTGCGAAACTATCGTTGCATCCTGTTCTGCCCGATACGCAAATGCCGGACAGGCGGCGGTGGTGTCGATACCCGCCAGATCGATATTGTCTTTGATGGCAAAGGGCACGCCGAACAGCGGCAGCGTGTCCGGCGCTACGCCCTCCAGCGCGGCGAGGTACGGCTCCAGCTCTTCAGGGGTGAGCAGATAAATAAAAGCGTTAAATGACGGGTTCAGCGCCAGCGCGCGCTCGCGTAAGGCCGTTATCACCTCACGCGGGGCGATCTGGCCTTCACGGTATGCCTCTGCCAGCGCAGAGAGACGTAAATCATAAAGAGGCTTCATGCTGTTTTCTCCAGAACGACCACGCACTGGCCCGCCCGCACCGACGACCCCGGCTGGACACGGACCTGACTGACCACGCCGTCCTGAGTGGCAACTAACGGGATTTCCATTTTCATCGACTCCAGCACCACCAGCACATCGCCTTCGCGCACTGTGTTGCCGACCACAACGTTCACCTGCCACAGGTTGCCGGCAACCGGGCTTTCAACACCGGATTCTCCCGACCGTAACGGCGCGTCGTCACCGTCATCCGTCGTTTCGTCGCTGCTGTCAAAATGCGCCTGCCCGCCCGCTATCCAGCGCTCACGCTCGGCGTTAAACGCCACCTGCTGATGCGCACGGAATGCCTCAATCTCAGGTGCTTCGTCAGCCAGAAACTGCTGATACTCCGCCAGTTTCAGCGTGGTGTGTTCAATACGCAGCGGATAACGCCCCAGCGGGAAATCCCGGCGGATGGTTTGCAACTCCCCGGCTGAGACCGGATAAAAGCGAATTTGATCGAAGAAACGCAGCAGCCAGGGCTTGCCGCCGAAATCCTCTACCGTGCGATAGCGATTCCACATCTGCAGGGTTCGCCCCACAAACTGATACCCACCCGGCCCTTCCATACCGTAGATGCAGAGGTATGCCCCGCCAATGCCCACCGAGTTCTCCGCCGTCCAGGTGCGCGCCGGATTGTATTTGGTGGTCACCAGACGGTGTCGCGGGTCGAGCGGCGTGGCCACCGGCGCGCCGAGGTAGACATCCCCCAGCCCCATCACCAGATACCGGGCGTCGAACACCGTTTTATACACTTCATCAATGTTAGCCAGATCGTTTATGCGACGGATAAACTCCAGGTTACTCGGGCACCACGGCGCATCGCGGCGCACGGTGGTCATGTATTTGTCGATGGCTTTCTGACACGCCGGATCGTCCCAGGAGAGCGGCAGCCAGACGATGCGCGACGGCACGTCCAGCGAATCCTGGTCACAAACGCCCTGCCACAGCCCGGCGATCACCTCCAGCAGGCTATCCAGGCGCAGCGTTTCCGGCTGATAATGAATTTGCAGAGAGCGGATCCCCGGCGTGAGATCGATAACGCCTTTCAGCGCCCGGTCCTCAAGCGCCTGCATCAGCGCGTGGCCGCGAAAACGCAGCACCAGATCCAGCTCAGGCTCGCCAATCTCCAGCAACAGATGGGTATCACCCGACACTCTCGCCACCAGACGTTTATCGGCCGTCCCCTGCGTCAGCACAATCGGTGAGTCCAGCCCGGCAGGTTGCCACGTGACAGGTTGCGGGGTCAGACTGGCGATTTGGCGCTCCTGCGCCTGCGCCAGCCGTCGCGCGGTGGCAATATCCACCGGCACAAAGCGAACGTAATCTCCCGCCTTCAGTTGCCCTACCGCGTGCAGATCGGCCTCGATGATGGTGACCGGACAGACAAACCCGCCCAGGCTTGGGCCATCCGGGCCGAGGATCACCGGCATATCGCCGGTAAAATCCACCGCGCCGATGGCATACGGATTGTCATGAATATTCGACGGATGCAGGCCCGCCTCGCCGCCGCTGTCGCGAACCCATTCCGGTTTCGGGCCAATCAGGCGTACCCCCGTCCGGCTGGAGTTGAAATGCACTTCCCATTCGGTGGCGAAAAACGTCGCGATGTAATCCGGCGTGAAATACTCCGGCGCACCGTGCGGGCCGTAAATCACCCGCAGTTCGCGCACCGCGTCCAGCCTCGTGTGCAGCGCCTGCGGCAGCGGCGCGTCCGCAACCGGCTCGGTTAACGGAGCCAGGTGCAAAATGTCACCTGTGCGGAGCGCCCGTCCGGCGTGCCCCCCGAACTGCCCCAGCGTGAAGGTGCTTTTACTGCCCAGATATTCCGGCACGTTAAACCCGCCGCGCAGGCAAAGATAGCTGCGCACGCCCGCACAGCGGACCTCTCCCATACGCAGCGTCATGCCCGCACGTACGCGAAAAACGTGATTATAGGCCAGCGGTTCACCGTCCAGCGTGAGCGCAATTTCAGCGCCCGTCACCACCAGTTGCGCATCGCAGTTGAATTTCAGCGTCGGGCCGCTGAGGGTGATCTCAAGCGCGGCGGCATCGTCTTTATTGCCCAGCAGACGGTTACCCAGACGCAGCGCCAGGCTGTCCATTGGCCCGGATGGCGGAACGCCAACCGCCCAGTAGCCTGTGCGTCCCGGGTAATCCTGTACCGTGGTCTGCGTACCGGCGCTGAGCACCTCCAGCGTGGACGCCTGGTACATCAGATGCTCAAGGCAGCGGGTCCAGGGCTCACCTGCGGCAAACGGCGCGAAGGTCAGGATCTGCTGCAGATAGCTGCGGTTGGTTTCAACGCCATAAAGACGGGTCTCCCCCAGCGCGGAATGCAGCACGCCGATGGCGGCTTCGCGTGTCGGTTGCCAGGCGATCATTTTGGCTAACATGGGGTCAAAAAACGGCGGGACTTCGCATCCGGCCTCAACCCAGCTGTCGATGCGCAACGTAACGCGGTCATCGGGCGGGAAAGCCACGTCGGTGAGCAGTCCCGGTGAAGGCTGGAACTGGCGGCCCGGGTTCTCGGCATAGATCCTGGCCTGAATGGCATGCCCCTCCGGTTTCAGGGTGTCACGCAGTTTCGCCAGTGGCGGCAACGTTCCGGCGGCAAGTTCGATCATCCAGCGCACCAGATCCACGCCCCACACCTGTTCGGTCACGCCGTGCTCCACCTGCAAACGGGTATTCACCTCAAGGAAGTAAAAGCGGGCGGCGTCGCTGTCATAGACGAATTCAACGGTGCCCGCGCTGCGGTAGTTGACCGCTTTACCGAGCGTTATCGCCGCCTCGCACACTGCCTGCACCATGCCCGCCGGCAGGTTTGGCGCAGGCGTCTCCTCCAGCACTTTCTGGTTACGCCGCTGCACAGAGCAGTCGCGCACGCCGAGGGCAATCACCTCGCCCTTGCCGTCACCAAACAGCTGTACTTCCAGATGGCGCGCCCGCTCAATGTACTTTTCGATAAAGACACCCGCGTCGCTGAAGTTATTTTTCCCCAGACGCACTACCGCATCGAACGCGTCACGCAGCTCTTCTGCGTCATAGCAGACGCGCATACCGATACCGCCGCCTCCCGCCGTGCTTTTCAGCATCACCGGATATCCCACTTCGGCGGCAGCGTTGACGGCCTGGTTAACATCGGCCAGCAGGTCGGTGCCCTCCAGCATCGGAACCCCGTGCGTTTTCGCCAGCGCGCGAGCGGTATGCTTTAGCCCAAACAGACGCAGCTGTTCCGGCGTGGGGCCCACAAAGGCAATCCCCGCGGCGTCACACGCTTCGGCGAACGCGGCGTTTTCCGAGAGAAAACCGTAGCCCGGATGAATGGCCTGTGCACCGCTGGCTTTCGCGGCGGCGATGATCTTCGAACTATCCAGATAGGTATTCGCCGCCGGGCCATCGCCCAGACTCAGCGCTTCATCGGCCTCGCGAATATGCAGGCTGCTGATATCCGCCTCGGAATAGACTGCCACACCACGGATTTTCATGGTGCGCAGGGTGCGTAAAATGCGGCAGGCTATCGCCCCGCGGTTCGCAATCAGGAGTGTCGTCAACATAGGTCAGACTCAATCGTGGCGGGTCGTCCCGCCGAAAATCGGCTCACCCATGGTCGTCCATGGGGGAAAAAGCGGTTACGGCAGAATGCGTCCGGCACGGACTTCAAACAGGCGGTACAGCGCCTGGCGCAGTCGCTGCCAGCGGGTGGGCGTCAGTTCCATACCAGCACCTCAGCAGGCGTTGGGTTCCAGCCGTTGCAGGGGTTATTCAGCTGTGGACAGTTGGAGATCAAGACAATGACGTTACACTCGGCGCGCAGGTCGACGTATTTCCCCGGCGCGGAGATACCATCTTCAAACGTCAGCCCGCCCTCTGGCGTCACCGGCACGTTCATAAAGAAATTGATGTTGGCCGTGATGTCGCGTTTTTGCAGACGCCCATCGTGCAGACAGGCGCAGAGGAAGTTATCGCGACAGCTGTGCATATGGCGTTTATCGAGGGCGTATCGCACGGTGTTGCTCTCCTGGGCGCAGGCCCCGCCGAGGGTATCGTGACGCCCGCAGGTATCGTCGATAATGGTCAGCAGGGGGTTACCGAGGCTGGAGTACAGGACGCTGCCACGCGTGAGATAGGCGTTGTTCTGACGGCGCAATGTGCGCTGCGCATCGTAACGTTCACGCGGGTTATCGGCATTGTAGAACAGCGTGTCGACCGCCTGGTTACCTTCCAGGTCGAGCAGGCGCAACGTCTGCCCTTGTTTCACCTCGAACAGGTACGGTTCACCTGCCGGGATCACGTGGCGAAATACCGCGTCTTGCACATGCTTTTCAGAGATCATGGTCATTTTACTGCTCCTTACAGGGCGAAAAGCCGGGTATTGGTCATGGCGCGTTCGTTTTCCAGGCGCGTCAGAAGCGCGTTAACGGCCCCCTCTTCATCCTCAGCCTGTCGCCAGCTCAGCGCGACCGGTCGTGGGGCATATTCCCGGGACGGATCCATCGGATGCTGCAGCGCGGTCATCACCACAAGCGTGTCCATGGGCGCGTACAGCTCCACGTAACTGCCCGGCTGCGAATAGCCGCCGTGTAAGGTGAACTGACCGCGGTCATCGACGGTGACTTTGCTGAAGAAGTTGACCACCATCAGCAGATCTTCGAGATTGAGATCCCACTTACCCATCTCCACCAGCAGGTTGTCCGTTCCGTTTCGGTAAAACCCGTTACGCAGTTCCTGATAGCGTCCCTGGCCATACTTTTCAGTCACCTCGGCGGCGTTCAGTACGCCGCCAAACGGGTCATGCCAGCCGCAGGTATCTGCGGTGATGCCTGCCAGCACGCGTCCCATGTCGGAGTAAAAGCAGTGTCCGGCGGTCAGACGCGCGGTGTGCTGGCCTTTCAGGGTGTCGGGCAGGTTCAGACGTTCACTTTTCTCGTGCGGATTCAGCATCAGCAGGCTGACGTTTGCTCCACCTTCAATGTCGGTCATACGCAGGATCTGCCCGCGCTTAAGCACAAACGAGAGGTGACCGCCACCGGGCAGGATCTCTTCGCGTAACATGGTCATGGTATTCACGGTGTTAACCCCTTAATGCATAAACGTTATCGGGAGCCGTTCCACTCAGCGCGGAGAGCCGCGTCTCGTTGAGCGGAATGTCGTAGGTAATACGGGCGCCAAAGGCGTTGGGCGCCTGCGGGTCGAGGCGCACTTTGTCGAACACCAGTAAGCGGGTGCCGAGGTTAAAGCCTTCCGAAAGATCGTGGGTGACCATAAAGACGGTCATGCGGGTCTCCCCCCACAGCTGAAGCAACAAAGCGTGCATATCTTTACGAATACCCGGGTCCAGGGCGCCAAACGGCTCATCCAGCAGCAACACGCGCGGCTGCATAATGAAGGCCTGCGCAATGGCTAAACGTTGCTGCATACCGCCGGAAAGCTGGGCCGGGTATTTGTGCATCGCATGCCCGAGACCGACTTTTTCCAGCATCCCGGTGGCCCGCTCACGCGCCGCGCGTTTCTTTGCCCCAAACAGGCGCCCGAACAGCGGCGCTTGCGGCAGTTCGAGCCCTATGGTGACGTTATCCAGCACGCTGAGATGCGGGAAAACGGAGTAGCGCTGAAACACCACGCCCCGGCTGCTGTCCGGCTCGGCGCGCAACGGTTTACCGTCGAGCGTAATGGCCCCTCGGCTGGGCGCTTCCTGACCGAGCAGCAGGCGCAAAAACGTGGATTTTCCGCAGCCAGAGGCCCCCACCATTGAGCAGAACTCGCCCTCTTTCACCTGCAGATTGAGGCGCTCCAGCACCACGTGGTCGCCGTACTCCTGCCAGATATTGTTGATGGTGATAAAGCTCATGCTTTCCCTCCTTCCGCCCAGGGAAACCAGGTTTTATGTAACTGGCGCAGGGCCAGATCCATCAGCCAGGCCAGCAGCGTGATCCACAGGACGTACGGAATGATCACATCCATCGCCATATAGCGGCGCACGAGGAAAATGCGATAGCCCAGCCCGGCGGTTGAGGAGATGGCCTCTGCCGAAATGAGAAACAACCATGCCGACCCCAGCAGCAGACGCAGCGAGGTCAGCAGCCGCGATAACAGCTGCGGAAGTACCACGCGCAACACCAGCGTCCAGCTATTGGCACCCAGCGTCTGGGCTTTGATCAGAATCTCCGGTGGGATTTCGCACGCGCGATGCTCCAGATCGCGCGCCAGCATCGGCGTGATGCCGATGACAATCAGCATCACTTTCGACAGTTCATCCAGCCCGAAAACGATAAATAGCACCGGCAGGATCGCCAGCGGCGGGATCATCGACAGCACCGTCATCAGCGGCGAGAGCGACGCGCGCCACAGCGGGAAAACACCGGCGGTGACACCAACACAGAGGCCGATGATCGAGGCGATGACCAGCCCCGTCAGCAGACGGGCAAGGCTCACCAGCGTGTCCAACCAGAACAGATAGTCACCACTGCGTTTATCCGGGGTAAACGCCATGCGTGATAGCGCGTCCAGCATCTGCTGCAGGCCAGGCAGCAGCTTGTCCTGCGGGTTAGCCTCCAGCCTGACCGCAGAACCGAAAAAGTATGCGGCCAGCAGCAGGACGAAAGGCAGCATCACGAGCATCAGCCGCATGCCGGGCGTGGGATGGCGATTAATTTGTCGCATGGATGTTCCGTCCGTTATTACAGCGTGCCGGCAGCGGCCATTTTCACGAAGCTGTCGTCAAAGCGCAGCTTCACGTTGCTGGCATCGCCCTGGGTGACATTGCCCGGGAAGCGCATGCCGATGAAATCCGCGCTTTGCGCCCCATCGCCCAGCAGCCCTTTATCGAACGAAAACGTGGCTACGCGCTGCATGGTTTTCGCCAGCTCCGGCGACGTTAAAAAGGCAATATTGTCCTGCGGGGTATAGAACAGGTGGGTTGTTTTCAGCTGCGCCTGATAACCGGCCAGATCGGTACCGGAGGCGGCGGCCATTGCGTTGAGCACGGTGGCATCCTGCGCTTTCATCAGCCCCATCATCTCGTACCATGCGCCGGTTAATGCTTTGCCAAGCGCCGGGTTGTCTTTCAGGGTTTCGCTGTTGACCACCATCATGTCGATAAGCTCACCCGGTACCTGAGAGGAGCTGAACACTTCTGTTGTTTTTGGCGTGCCTTTGATGACCGACAGCTGCGGGTTCCAGGCTACCGCCGCCTGCACATTTGCCGTGCCAAAAGCGGAGACGATGTCCGCGTCAGACGTGTTTACCACGGTGACGTCTTTTTCGGCCAGGCCGGCTTTTTCCAGGCCGCGCACCAGCAGATAGTGGGAAACAGAGAGCTCAGGCAGGTAGACTTTCATCCCTTTCAGGTCGTTGAGCGTTTTGCCCTCGCCCTTCATCACCACGCCGTCGTTGCCTTCTGAATAGCTGCCAAGGATCAGCGCCGTGGTATCAACGCCGCCCGCGGCCGGTATGGTCAGCGCATCCATATTGGTCATGGTGCAGCCGTCAAACTGGCCCGCAGTGTACTGGTTGATGGATTCGATATAGTCGTTGAGCTGAACAACATTGATTTTGATGCCGTATTTATCGGCCCATTTATCGATGATTTTGCTACTGCTGAGGGTGCCCCAGGGCATCCAGCCGGCGTAGATGGTCCAGCAGACGTTGAACTCTTTCTTCACCGCAGCAAAGGTGGGGAGACTGACCAGCATCGCCAGGGAGAGTACCAGGGTGCGGAATAATGGCGTTTTCTTCATGCTTGACCTCTGAGTGGCACAAAATTAGGGGGCAGCGCGACACCTTCAGGTGCTGCTGTCTCCCGGGCTTTTGTCCCGCCGTGTAACCTCTCAGAGGTCGCCAGCTCTTGGACCAGCCATTCACCGCAGTGAACCGGAACCCTAGCCAGCTATTTTTCAAATTGTGGTGTGCTGCCCTTCAGTGTTAAGCGTTGCAAGGGATATGCCAGAATTTTTTATGTTAATTATTAAACTGTTAAGCCTGCCTGTGCAGGCTGTTTCACCGTTTTGGTGAGACACGGCGAGTTGAGTGCACCGTGCTGGTGTTCTTTGGGATGACGCGTGGTGCTGACGGCGTTGCCCACAGTACGTGTCTGCGACAGCAGGAAAGGCTCAAAATGATGTGCTGGTTTTTGCCAGGTCTTTCATCATCGTCGTCGTCAGGCTGAGCTGTTCACTTCCCATTTTACGTGACAATTCCTCTCTTGCGGACTGCCATACGGGGATCACGGATGTCAGAAGCGCCCACCCCTGCGCGGTCAGGCTAAGTTGTTTTCCACGGCGTCCGCGCCCCCCCGTTGATTCAATAACCCCACGGGACTCCATAATCCGTATGTTTCGGCTCAGTGTGGTTGCATCCACCCCGGCCTTTGATGCAAGCCCTGCCACCGTTTCATTTACGCCACCGCCGATCCCCACCAGCAGGCTGAACTGTTCTGCCGTCAATTCATAAGGTCTGAAGCAGGCGTTGTAATAACGCGTAATAGCCCGTGCGGTTGCACGTGCCTGATACGCCGGACAGGTCTCGGGGATGGTTTTTAGTAACGCCAGATCAACAGTGTTCATACTTTACGCTCGACAGATACGGTGAGATAAAATAGTGTATATACACTATTAACGCTATTCAAGGTATCATGATGCCCGCATTTATCCATATCAATTTACGTGTTATCGACCCTGCACGGCAGGCCAATCTTGCCCCTCGCTTCAGACTGGCACTTGAAGAGGCCGGCGGCAAAATTCTGCATTTTGGTCCTGTTGTTGAAGTCCTTGAAGGCGATGAAGAACCGCTACCCTTTGCTGGCATTTTTGAGTTCCCTTCACTGCAGCAGGCGCTGGCGTTTTACCATTCGGAAAAATATGCCCCGATCAAAGCTGAACGCCAGCTGACACAGCAGGCAAAAATGTTCGTTGTCACCACTGACTAAGCGTTTCGTTTCCTTGCCTGCGATATCGTTTCCAGATTTCTCCACCCGTTCGCCAGAACCGGTGTAGAGTTTTTAAACACTGCATCTCTAAAAGGACACCGGCATCATGTTAAGCATCCTGGGCAAGACAACCTCGATCAACGTACGTAAAGTGCTCTGGACCTGCGAAGAAGCGGGTATCGAGTATCACCAGGAAGACTACGGCAGCGGTTTTGCCTCCACGCAAACCGCTGCCTTCCGCGCTCTGAATCCCAACGCCATGGTTCCCGTGCTGCTCGATGACGAGTTCGTCCTCTGGGAATCTAACGCAATCTGCCGTTATCTGGCACGTAAAGCCGGCCGTGAGGATCTCCTGCCAACGGAACCGCAGGCCTGCGCCAACGTCGAACGCTGGATGGACTGGCAGGCAAGCGAATTCAACAATGCCTGGCGGTATGTCTTTCCGGCACTGGGACGCAATAACCCGGACTATAACGACCCGGAGCGTATTGCCGCCGGAATTAAAGCGTGGAACCACTGCATCGCTATTCTGAAGGAGCAGTTGCAACGCACTGCAGCCTATACGGCGGGCGAGGTGTTTACCCTTGCAGACGTGGTACTTGGTCTTTCGGTGAACCGCTGGAAAATGACGCCATTTGATAAGCCTGATGTGCCGGCAATTAACGCCTGGTTCGAACGACTTAATCAGCGACCGGCATTTTTACGTCACGGGAATAACGGTATGGTGTAAGTTTTCAGCCCACACACATTCAGCAAGGATATTTTATTTAATTACAAAACCCTGAATGCCGTTATCAGGAATAATAATTAAGCAATATCCTGGACAGCCCCTTGCACCGCTTTGCTAGCCTGAATAGTCAGGCAAAGCTCAACCCGGAGGTATTCTTGCTGATTAAACTCAAAAAAGAACGAACGCATCAGGAGGATCGCCTGCTCGCACTCTGGCTGGCGACCTCTGCAGGCTTGCTCAACGCCATCGCCCTCGGGGCATTTGGCTTTTTTCCCTCCCATATGACCGGCAATACCTCCCAATTATCCAGCGAAGTTTCCTCTACCGATCTGAATGATATTTTGTTCTTTGGCACCCTTATTCTGTCTTTTGTTGCCGGCGCAATCATGGCCCGTATCATCGTGTTATGGGGGATTATCCATAATATCAGGCTGGTTTTTTGCCAGATACTGTTGGTCGAGGGATTATTACTGACCGGCGTTTCCTGTTACGAGATGTATTTCCATGCCCTCACGACTAACCGTGAAATTATTATCTTTCTTTGTGGTCTGATGGGGATTCATAATTCAACATCGACCCAGCTTTCCGGCGGCCGGGTAAGATCAACCCATATTACCGGCACGCTGACGGACGCGGGAATATCCCTGGCCTCGGTCCTGGTGGCGATGCTCCGCCGGGATTATTCCAAAGATACGGCAGCGCAAAAAAGTCAGCTCAAAACCCACTTAACCACCATTTTCTCGTTTATTACCGGCGGTATCGCCGGGCTGATCCTGTTCAGGTGGATTGGGTTTAACGCCATGCTGGCGCTTGGGGTGATGCTCGTCGTTGTCGCCGCCTTTTCCATCATCAGCACCTCAGTGCGCGTTCGCCGGGTTCGCGCCGCCTTCAGCCGATAATGAGGGTCGCAGGCGTGAGGATATGCTCACGCCATGTGACACTGTCACATTTTAAATTACGCTTTAGGACAATTCTGTCTGCCCCACAGCCAGCCCTTGCTCCATAAGGCTTAACCTAAGGTTGTCACTAATTTCATAGGGTTACTGATTTTCCCCCTTCGCTGGAACCCATCCCAAACGCTTGCTATAGGTCATCTACCCCTGCCGAAACATGGCATAACAACAGGCAACCCGTGGTTGCTATAACGCATGCGCACAGGGAGACACATCGCAATGCACCCATTACTCAAACGTTCGCTGCTTTTTGTCGGCGCCATTATTGTGGTCGTTGCCCTCCTCACCTGGGGAATTGGGCTGGATACAATTAAGGCGCGTCAGGTTGACCTGATTTACCTCGGGCAACAGCATTTAATCCTGGTATTCTCATCCATGTTCTTTGCCCTGCTGATGGGTATTCCCAGCGGCATTTTGTTGAGCCGCCCGTCAGCACGCGGTATCGCTGAATACGTGATGCAGATCTTTAACGTCGGTAATACCCTGCCGCCGCTGGCCGTTCTGGCGCTGGCAATGGTGGTGATTGGTATCGGTGATACGCCTGCGATTATCGCCCTGTTCCTCGCCTCGCTGCTGCCGATAGTGCGAAACACCTATGCCGGACTGTGCTCGGTTCCGGCGTCGTTACTGGAAGCGGCTAATGGCATTGGGATGACGAAATGGCAGCGTCTGCGCCAGGTCGAACTTCCCAACGCCTGGCCGGTAATGCTCTCCGGGATCCGCATTGCCACCGCCATCAACGTGGGTACCGCCCCGCTGGCCTTCCTGATTGGTGCCAGCAGCTACGGCGAACTGATTTTTCCCGGTATCTACCTCAACGACTTCCCGACGCTGATCCTCGGCGCGGCGGCCACCGCCCTGTTTGCTCTGATCCTCGACACCCTGCTGGCTGCGCTGGGTCGCGTGATGAGTCCGCATCTCGCTCGATAACAATAACAAGGAGCTTTTATGAGACTGATATCCAGCCTGACGGCGCTGTGTGCCGCGGCACTGTTCACCAGCCAGGCGATAGCGGCCCCGCTGATCCTGGCGACCAAGAGCTTTACCGAGCAGCACATTCTCTCGGCCATGACCGTCCAGTATTTACAAAAGAAGGGGTTTCAGGTCCAGCCACAGACCAATATTGCCACGGTCATTTCCCGCAACGCGATGATCAACAAACAAATTGATATGACCTGGGAGTACACCGGCACGTCGTTAATCATTTTTAACCACATCAACAAGCGAATGTCGCCACAGGAGTCTTACGAGACGGTGAAACGCCTGGACGCGAAGCACGGTCTGGTATGGCTCAACCCCGCCGATATGAACAATACCTACGCCTTCGCCATGCAGCGTAAACGCGCCGAAGCGGAACACATCAACACCATGTCTGAAATGGTCGCAAAGATTGAGCAGATCCGTAAAACCGATCCGGATAAAAACTGGCTGCTCGGTCTGGACCTCGAATTTGCCGGACGCAGCGACGGGATGAAACCGCTGCAGGCGGCATACAACATGGAACTGGATCGCCCGCAGATCCGCCAGATGGACCCGGGCCTGGTCTATAACGCGGTGCGGGACGGTTTCGTCGATGCCGGGCTTATCTATACCACCGACGGGCGGGTAAAAGGTTTCGACCTGAAGGTGCTGGAAGATGATAAAGGCTTCTTCCCGAGCTATGCGGTCACTCCCGTGGTGCGTAAAGACACCCTTGATGCCAATCCGAGTCTGAAAGAGGCGCTGAATACTCTCTCCGCCCAGCTCAATAACGACGTTATCACCGAACTGAATAAGAAGGTGGATATCGACCATCAGTCACCGCAGCAGGTCGCCCGTGATTTCCTGCGTAGCAAACAGTTGCTGTAGGAGGCGCTATGGAGACGATTCACTACATTCTGGATAACTGGGACTATCTGTTAACCCTGACGCTGCAACACCTGTGGCTGGTGGCGCTGGCGGTTGGGCTAGCCATACTCATCGGCGTCCCTCTGGGGATTTTGATTGTCCGCCACAAATGGCTGGCGACGCCGGTGCTGGGGATTGCCACCATCGTGCTGACGATACCGTCCATTGCGCTGTTTGGCCTGATGATCCCGCTCTTTTCGCTGATCGGTCAGGGCATTGGTGCCCTGCCCGCTATCACGGCGGTGTTTCTTTACTCGTTGCTGCCAATTGTGCGTAACACCCATACCGCGCTGGACAGCCTGCCGCCGGGCCTGCGTGAAGCCGGACGCGGTATCGGGATGACCTTCTGGCAGCGTTTGCGCTGGGTTGAAATCCCGATGGCACTGCCGGTGATTTTTGGCGGTATCCGCACCGCCGTCGTGATGAACATCGGCGTGATGGCCATTGCCGCAGTGATTGGCGCTGGCGGCCTTGGCCTGCTGCTGCTTAACGGCATCGGCGGTAGCGATATTCGTATGTTAATTGCGGGTGCGCTGATGATCTGTCTTTTAGCGATTGTGCTCGACTGGCTGCTGCATCGTCTGCAGGTCGTTCTGACTCCAAAGGGGATACGATAATGATAAAACTGGAAAACCTCACCAAACAATTTTCACAGAAACACGGCCAGAGCGTTAAGGCCGTCGACAACGTCAACCTCAACGTGCCTGAAGGGGAAATGTGCGTCCTGCTCGGCCCGTCAGGCTGTGGGAAAACCACCACCCTGAAGATGATTAACCGTCTGATCGCACCAAGCAGCGGCACGATCCTGATTAACGGCGAAGACACCAGCGGGATGGATACCGTGACCCTGCGCCGCAATATTGGCTACGTTATTCAGCAGATTGGTCTGTTCCCGAACATGACCATTGAGGAGAACATCACCGTGGTGCCGCGCATGCTGGGCTGGGATAAAGCCCGATGTAAAACCCGCGCTGAAGAGCTGATGGATATGGTGGCCATGGACCCGCATAAATTTCTCAACCGCTATCCGCGTGAAATGTCCGGCGGTCAGCAGCAGCGTATCGGCGTGATCCGTGCCCTGGCGGCGGATCCTCCGGTACTGCTGATGGATGAACCGTTCGGTGCGGTGGACCCGATAAACCGCGAGGTGATCCAGAACCAGTTCCTGGAGATGCAGCGCAAACTGAAAAAAACCGTGATGCTGGTCAGCCATGACATCGACGAGGCCCTGAAGCTTGGGGATCGTATCGCCGTCTTCCGCCAGGGGCGTATTGTCCAGTGCGCCAGCCCGGACGAACTGCTGGCAAAACCGGCGAATGAGTTCGTCGGCTCGTTTGTCGGCCAGGATCGTACGCTCAAGCGTTTGCTGCTGGTATCGGCAGGCGATGTCACCGACCAGCAACCGACCCTCACCGTGCGGGGCTCTACCCTGCTTTCTGACGCCTTTGCGATCATGGATGACAACGATATTCGCGCCATTACCGTCGTGGACGATCGGGGTAAACCGCTGGGCTTTGTGAAGCGTCGGGAAGCGCGTAATGCCAGCGGCACCTGTGCCGATATCCTGCATCCGTTCCGTATGACCGGCAAAGCGGAGGATAACCTGCGCGTGGTGCTTTCACGGTTGTATGAGAGCAACACCAGCTGGATGCCGATTGTCGACGAAGAGGGCCGCTATAACGGCGAGATCTCACAGGATTATATTGCCGAGTATCTCAGCTCCGGCCGTACGCGCCGGGCGCTGAATATTCACAGCGAGAGTTAAGCGAAAACACTCCGCCGGGCGGGCCAGACGTATGGCGCTGACCTGCCCGGCAGCACGCTCCCCCACAGCGCATTTGCTCAGGCCAACACGGTTCATCGCACGCATACCTTTTGCTAACCCCGCGATTTCCCCTCACAATATTGTATCTCCCACGTTTAATTGCGGCCCATGCAACGTCTTCACGCTTATCCCGACATCCGCGCGATGTTTCGCAGACTTCTGATTGCCACCCTTACCGGCATACTGGCCGCGCTGGCCGTCGCGGTGTTCCGCCACAGCATGTATCTGCTGGAGTGGCTGTTTCTCAGTAACAACAGCGGCAGTCTGGTGAATGCCGCGGCTGCGTTATCCCCGTGGCGTCGCGCGCTCACGCCCGCGCTGGGAGGGCTGGCGGCGGGGTTATTGTTGTGGGGATGGCAGCGGCTTACGGCGCAACGTCCTCATGCGCCGACAGATTATATGGAAGCACTGGAGACGGGCGACGGCCAGTTTGATTATGGCTCGAGCCTCGTAAAATCCCTTGCGTCACTGCTGGTTGTCTCCAGCGGGAGCGCCATCGGCCGCGAAGGTGCCATGATCCTGCTTGCGGCACTGGCCGCCTCCTTTTTCGCCCAACGCTTTACGCCGAAATCCGAATGGAAATTATGGATTGCCTGCGGAGCCGCGGCCGGGATGGCCAGCGCCTATCACGCGCCCCTGGCCGGCAGCCTGTTTATTGCCGAAATTCTGTTTGGCACGCTGATGCTGGCCTCGCTCGGGCCGGTGGTGATTGCGGCGGTGGTAGCCCTGCTTACCACGCGACTCTTAGCGCCCGGTGCCGGTACGCTCTATGACGTCCATCTGAGTGGCCTACTCAGTGCGGCAGATTATGGCCTGCTTGTCGTGACAGGCCTGCTGGCGGGCCTGTGCGGACCGCTGCTGATGTGGCTAATGGCGTTCTGCCATTCGTTATTTCTGCGTCTCAGGCTCTCGCCGCCCTGGCAACTGGCGCTCGGCGGAGCGATCGTCGGGTTGCTGTCGCTCCTGACGCCTGACGTGTGGGGGAATGGCTACAGCGTGGTTCAGGCTTTTCTGCTCGCCCCACCGCTGCTGTCCGTGATAGCAGGTGTATTTATCTGTAAATTACTGGCGGTACTGGCAAGCAGTGGTTCTGGCGCGCCGGGCGGGGTTTTCACACCGACGTTGTTTGTCGGCATGGCCACAGGAATGCTGTTTGCACAACTCTTCGGGCTGTGGTTTCCGGGGTCTGAAACGGTGATTTTGCTGGGGCTGGCAGGCATGGCGACGTTACTCGCCGCAACGACCCATGCGCCCATTATGTCTGCGTTGATGGTCTGTGAAATGACCGGGCAGTATTTTTTGCTGCCCGGTTTGCTGATTGCCTGCGTGATCGCGTCCGTCTTGTCGCGGACGTTACGCCACGACTCGATCTACGGACAACATGCGACCGAGGGAAGAGAGATCGATGTACTGCGCTAATTCACGCTGTTCGGCACGCGGCAGATAAGGCAGCTCGCCCACCAACGGTCCCGGCAGTTTTTTGCTGAGCACGTCGATGATTTCAGCGTAGTGCGCCAGGCCCGGGTTGATACGGTTTGCGACCCAGCCAATCAACGGCAATCCGTCATTGGCAATCGCCTGCGCCGTCAGAAGCGCATGGTTGATGCACCCTTCCTGAATACCGACCACCATGATCACCGGCAGTTGCTCCTGCACCACCCACTCAGAAAGCGGGCGCAGATCATTCATCAGGCTGCGCCATCCGCCGGTACCTTCCACCACGACATGGTCGGCCATCTCGCTCAGGTTCGCCAGACCGTCGGACAACAGGGTGTAATTAATCAGACCGCTGTGCGCCACGCTGCTTTCATCTTCGCTTAAGGCAATGGGATTGATCGCGTGATATGGCAGTTCCAGTGACGAGACGCTTTGTAACACCAGGGCGTCTTTATTCCGCAATCCTTCGGGCGTCTCTTTACTGCCTTTTGCGACCGGTTTGTACCCTGCAACGCGTTTACCGCTTGCTGCCAGAGCCTGTAGCAACGCGCGGGATACAACGGTCTTGCCGACAGAGGTATCTGTACCCGTAACAAAGAAACGCTTAAGCATGACTCATTCCACCTCTTGGGTATGCTTCGAAAATATAAACCAGAGAAATAATTCAGTGGGGGAAGTCTACGGGATGCGTGCGCTACCCAGCTTGAGATAGCGCAATTTTTCGTACATCTGCGGAAAAGAGTTAACCCTGTAACAGGCGGATCAACAGCGAGCCGTTGTACATGGCGTCCTTGACCAGGGCTGCACCAGCCATGGTGCCCTGATTGGAAAACTGGGTGCTTTCCACGGCAATATTTTTGCTGTAGGCCGGGAGCGCCTGTTGATGAATACAGGCCGAGATCGCCGGGAAGAGGATTTCCGCCGCCTGACTCAGCGGTGAGCCAATCAGGATTTTTTGCGGGTTGAAGAGATTCACCATAATGGCCAGAATGCGGCCAACGTTATTCCCCACTCCGGTAATAATATCCTTTGCCAGCAGATCCCCCTGACGCGCTGCGGCGCACAGTGAATCGACGGTCAACGGTTGTCCGTGCAGCGAAGAGCTCATGGACTGGCTGAGCCTGACCTGCGCCAGCTCCAGCACGCTTTCCACGCTGGCGATGGTTTCCAGACAGCCATGGTTGCCGCAATAACAGCGCTTGCCGTAGGGATCGACCTGCGTGTGGCCGATTTCGACCAGGCTACTGCTTCCGGCATGCAGAAGGCGTCCGTCGGTGATGACGCCCGCCCCGACGTTATGGTCAATCACCACCTGAATCACGTCCCTTGCGCCGCGGGATGCGCCAAACAGCGCCTCCGCCATCGTCCAGGCGCTGATGTCATGCTGAATATAGACCGGCACGCCGGTGTGATTTTTCAGCACCTCGCCCAGCGGCATCTCTTTGACATCGTCGTAGAACGGCATGCGGTGCACGATTCCATTTTCGGTATCAATAATACCCGGCATGGTGATCGCAATGGCCGTTAAGCGTTCAAGGCGTTGCTGATGGCGAATAAAGAAGTGATCGATATGGGTGACAATGGCATCGAGGAGCGATTGTTCAGCCTTGAGCGGCAGATCCAGCCGGTCTTCTACCACCAGCTTGCTGCTTAGATCGCGCAGGGCAAGGAAGATCTCTCCCCGGCTAATGCGCAGTGACAGGTAGTGCCACGCTTCGGTCTCCACCACCAGGCCGACCGCCGGACGGCCGCGGCTGCCCGGCTCCTGAATTTCCGTCTCCTGGACCAGGTGGGCTTCCAGCATTTCACGAACAATCTTGGTAATACTGGCAGGTGCCAGTTGTGCCAGGCGCGAAAGATCGATACGCGAAACCGGGCCAAGCTGATCAATCAGGCGATAAACCGCGCCAGCGTTGGTCTGCTTAATCTGATCAATGTGCCCTGGCTGACTATCAGCAACCACCTCGTACTCCCTTATTTTCGAGCATCGAAATAAACTGTGGGCTATGGTGAAGCACTTCAATGGCCGTCGTCAAATATTTACTTAGCCATGTGATTTACTGCACATTTTTACCCACTTTTCCCTCTAAATATCGTCCTGCAGAGGCGCTTAACAGCTGTGCTTTAAACCGCTGCGCTGCATGGCTCTGCTCATGATGTTTCGACCATACCAGCCACATTTCCGAAACAGCATCGTCTTCGGCGATAGCAACCCAGCGCATTTCACGCAATTGTACCCGTTTAAACGAGGCCGGAAGAATAGAGACGCCCAGCCCCGCCGCGACCAGCCCAATAATGGTCATCGCTTCCCCAACTTCCTGCGTAATGATCGGGGCAAGATCGTAGCGTCGTAACAGGCCCAGAATATCGTCGTACAGACCGGTACCTACCTGCGGGTCGAAAAAAACAAACGGCTCTTTTGCCAGCTCTGCCAGCGTGACCGCCGAACGCGAGGCGAGCGGATGATCGTGCGGAATCATTGCCATCAACGGTTCGCGCAGAATAACCTGCCACGCCAGCGTATCCGGGAGTTGGGTGTTACGCATCAGACCTAAATCAAGAGAACCTTCATTCAGCGGAGCGATTTGCTCGCGGGTATTAATTTCGCGCGTCTGAATATGCACATCCGGAAAATGCCGGCGAAACGACGACAGGGTCTGCGAAACAGCGCTGATAAACGGTGCAGACGAGGTAAACCCAATCCGCAACTCTCCGGTTTCCCCGAGATAAAGCCGCTCTGCCCGGGCTGCCGCCTCATCCACCATACTGAGGATTTGTCGGCTGTCGGCCAGAAATTGCTTCCCGGCCGCCGTCAGGCTCACGCTGCGGTTGGTCCGTGCCAGAAGGCGCGCCCCGACCTGTTGCTCAAGGATCTGGATCTGCTGGCTTAGCGGGGGTTGTGAGATATTCAGTCTTGCCGCCGCGCGGCCAAAATGAAGCTCTTCAGCGACGGCGACAAAGTAGCGCAGATGACGCAGTTCGATATTCATATTTTTAAAGTATCATTTGAGATTATTAATATATTAGACAGAATATTTACATTTTCCTACTCTGATCGTGTGGTCATACCCGTCACCCGAAACCACGGGGATGTTTAAGCAAGGACATTGTGTGAGTCGTACATCTACCATTGATATCGATCCGGCCAGAGATATTGATGATTTACCCGCAGCATCGCAGCCGGTTCAGTTCATTAAACGTGGTACCCCCCAGTTTATGCGCGTCACGCTGGCGCTTTTCTCAGCGGGTCTGGCAACCTTCGCCCTGCTCTATTGCGTTCAGCCGATCCTGCCCGTTCTTTCCCATGAATTTGGCGTATCGCCTGCCAGCAGCAGTATTTCGCTCTCCATCTCTACCGGCATGCTGGCGATTGGTCTGCTTTTCACCGGGCCACTTTCCGACGCCATTGGCCGTAAACAGGTGATGGTTACCGCCCTGATGCTGGCTTCGATTTGTACGTTACTCTCCACGATGATGACCAGCTGGCACGGTATCCTGGTGATGCGCGCGTTAATTGGGTTATCCCTGAGTGGCGTGGCGGCGGTCGGGATGACCTATCTCAGCGAAGAGATCCACCCGAGCTTTGTCGCCTTCTCTATGGGGCTGTACATCAGCGGGAACTCGATTGGCGGAATGAGTGGACGTCTGCTGAGCGGGGTGTTTACGGACTTCTTTAACTGGCGCATTGCGCTGGCGGTGATCGGCTGCTTTGCCCTTGCGTCTGCGCTGATGTTCTGGAAAATCCTTCCGGAATCACGTCATTTTCGTTCCACCTCCCTGCGCCCGAAAACGCTGTTCATCAACTTCCGTCTGCACTGGCGTGACAAAGGGTTGCCGCTGCTGTTCCTGACCGGCTTTCTGCTGATGGGCTCATTCGTTACGTTGTTTAACTATATCGGTTATCGCCTGATGCTCTCCCCGTGGCACCTGAGCCAGGCGGTGGTGGGTCTGCTCTCTGTGGCGTATCTCACCGGCACGTGGAGTTCACCTAAAGCCGGAGCGATGACGGCCCGCTTTGGACGCGGTCCGGTTATGCTGGTCTCTACGGCCGTCATGCTGCTCGGCCTGTTGATGACCCTTTTCGCCTCCCTGTGGCTTATCTTCGCCGGGATGCTGCTTTTCTCTGCCGGTTTCTTCGCCGCTCACTCGGTGGCCAGCAGCTGGATTGGGCCACGCGCTCGCCGGGCCAAAGGCCAGGCGTCGTCTTTGTATCTGTTCAGCTATTACCTCGGTTCCAGCTTTGCGGGGACGCTGGGTGGGGTGTTCTGGCATAACTATGGCTGGAACGGCGTGGGCGGTTTTATTGCGCTGATGCTCTGCGGGGCGCTGTTGGTAGGGACCCGTTTACACCAGCGGCTGCACTGATTCAGGGTTTGAAATCGAGCGTGTAGTTTTCCCCGATACGCTCATCAGGTACCACTGGGAGCACATGATCGTCACTGGCAGACTGTAAGGCCGCAATGGCGGCCTTACACAGCTCAGGATCGCTGCCTTTTACCACCTGAATGTGGGTCACATAGGCCGCGTCTTTGGGCTGGTGAATCTTTAACGAGCAGAGCTTCCCTTCATACTGCTCTGTGGTTGTCATCCTTTGTTTCACTGTTTCCACATACGCAAACGCCCATGCGTGCGCGGAGTCCTCTTCGGTGTTGAACGGGATCACGTCATGATGATGTGTCTGGCATCCCGTCAGCAACACTGCAATCCCTACACTCACAACCTTGTTCATTTTCCATCCGGCAGTCGTTTTTTTAGGGTTATAACACAGCGTTACTGAACGAAATAGCACCAAACTCTAAGGGGTAATGGCTTGGATTCAGGCGGGAATTTTGATACTACTCACTCTTCATGCCTGAAACATCGCCTTGCAAAGAGAAAACGAAATGAGCGAAAACAGCCACTACCAACAACTCACCCGCACCTTCCAGCGCCTCTCCCGTTTCTCCCACCTCTCCTCCATCGCCAGCTGGGATATGTTTACCATGATGCCGCCGGGTGGCAGTGCCGCGCGCGGTGAAGCGCTGGCCGAAATGAGCGTTCTGCAACACCAGATCCTGACCGATAAAAAGGTGGGTGAATGGCTGTCCGCCGCGGCCGGTGAGGATCTGAATGATATTGAACAAGCCAATCTGCGTGAAATGACGCGTCATTACCAGCAGGCGTCGCTGTTGCCGGAAGCGCTGGTGGAAGCCAAATCGCTGGCAGGCAGCAAATGTGAGCACTCCTGGCGTACTCAGCGCCCGGCCAATGACTGGCAGGGGTTTGCCGCCAACCTGAAAGAGGTCGTCAAACTGAGCCGTGAGGAGGCTCGCCTGCGTGCTGAAGCCAAAGGCTGCAGCCCTTACGACGCGCTGCTGGATATTTTCGAGCCGGACATGACCAGCGCGCGTCTGGACGTACTGTTCGCGGATATGAAATCCTGGCTGCCGGACCTGCTGGCAAACGTTGTGGAAAAACAGGCTCAGCAGTCGTTCGTTCCGCCGCAGGGCCCCTTCCCGACGGCAACGCAGCGTGAACTCGGGCTTGAAGCCATGAAGATGCTCGGCTTTGATTTTAACGGCGGTCGCCTGGACGTCAGTGCACACCCGTTCTGCGGTGGCGTGCCGGAAGATGTGCGCATCACCACGCGTTATGATGAGGACGAGCTGCTCAGCGCGCTGTTTGGCGTGATCCACGAAACCGGACACGCGCGCTACGAGCAAAACCTGCCGCGAACGTGGGCCGGTCAACCTGTCGCGCTGGCCCGTTCAACGGCGATCCACGAATCCCAGAGCCTGTTCTTTGAGATGCAGCTGGGGCGCAGCGACGCTTTCCTTAAACATCTCCTCCCTGCGGTTCACGCCCGTTTTGGCAGTCAGGCGGCGTTCAGTGAAGAGAACTTTATTGCCTGGAACCAGCGCGTGAAGCCGGGCTATATCCGCGTCGATGCCGACGAAGTCAGCTACCCGGCACATGTGGTGCTGCGCTATGAAATTGAACGTGCGCTGATCAATGGCGATATCGAGGTGGATGACATTCCGGCACTGTGGGATGAGAAAATGCAGGCCTGGCTCGGGTTATCAACCAAAGATAACTACCGCAACGGCTGTATGCAGGACATTCACTGGACCGACGGCGGTTTTGGCTACTTCCCGTCCTACACGCTCGGCGCGATGTACGCCGCACAATTGTTCCATGCGGCCAAAACAGCGCTACCGGGTCTGCAGTCCTCCATCGCTGAGGGCGATTTCTCCGCCCTGTTTGACTGGCTGCGTCAGAACATCTGGCAGCACGGTAGCCGCTTCACCACTTCGCAACTGATTACCCAGGCGACGGGTGAAGACCTGAATATCCGTTACTTCCGCGAGCATTTGACGTCCCGTTATCTGTAATCCAGCGGCCGGAGTACGCTCCGGCCGTTTTCCTTTTGCGCACCCTGTACCGCCCTTTGTACATTCCGTTACACGCCGATACCAATCACTCACGGAAACCCCGAATTTACAGGGATATAGTTCTTTCAACGGCCCCGCAGTGGGGTTAAATGAAAAACCAAATTCGAGGGTATGAACATGAAAAAAGTATTAGCTCTGGTTGTTGCCGCTGCTATGGGTCTGTCTTCTGCTGCATTTGCTGCTGAAACCACTGCTGCACCGGCTGCTGCTGCTCCAGCTGCAACAACGACTGCTGCTCCGGCAAAAACCGTACACCACAAGAAACACCATAAAGCCGCTAAACCTGCTGCAGAGCAAAAAGCCCAGGCTGCTAAAAAACACCACAAAAAAGCCGTTAAACAAGATGCCGCTAAACCGGCTGTAGAGCAGAAAGCGCAGGCCGCTAAAAAGCACCACAAAAAAGCGACCAAACCTGCTGTAGAACAGAAAGCCCAGGCGGCTAAAAAGCATCACAAAAAAGCAGTAAAACACGAAGCTGCTAAACCAGCTGCACAGCCAGCTGCGTAAGAGTACAAGCTTAACCGTGCCTTTCGGGGCACGTTGGTAAACCGGCGCTGAACCGGAAAGGTCCAGCGCCGTTTTTTTTATCCGGAGGGCGTATGCTGCGGCGCTATCGGTTTGAGCTGATTCTTATCCTGCTTATTTTATGCGCGCTCATCGCAAGCCATTTTTATCTTTCCTGATCGTAGCACGCTGATTTTACTCCCACTTTAGCGCTGTCCCGTCTATAGTATTTTCATAGGGTTCACTTTTAATAATCATAATTGCCCCCACCAGAGTGTGATATGCGTAAATCTGTTGTGTTGTTACTGGGAACGTTTGGTCTTTTTTCTGGATTCTCACAGGCGGATGATGGCGGTGATGAAACCATTAGCGCGAAAGAGCTTAAAACGCTGTTTTTCGGTCATGACGATCGTACGCGCGTCGCCGATCCTACCCAGGCACCCTGGGACGCTATCGGGCAACTGGAAACCGCCAGCGGTAATTTATGTACCGCTACGCTGATTACCCCGCAACTAGCCCTGACGGCTGGCCACTGCCTGCTGACACCGCCAGACGGCAAGCCAGACAAAGCCGTTGCCCTGCGATTTGTGTCGCAAAAAGGGATGTGGCGTTATGAAATTCACGGTATTGAGGGACGGGTTGATGCTTCTCTCGGCAAACGTCTGAAGCCCGACGGTGACGGCTGGATAGTGCCTCCGTCAGCGGCATCCTGGGATTTTGGCCTGATCATTTTGCGCTACCCGCCTTCTGGCATTACCCCGCTTCCGTTATTTGACGGAGACAAAGCCGCGCTCACTGCCGCACTGAAAGCCGCCGACCGTAAGGTGACGCAATCAGGCTACCCTGTCGATCATCTGGACGCGCTTTACACCCACACGGACTGTATTGTCACAGGATGGGCGCAAAACAGCGTGCTCTCACATCAGTGCGATACGTTACCCGGTGACAGCGGCTCGCCGCTGATGTTAAAAACGGATAACGGCTGGCAGCTGATTGGGGTTCAAAGCTCTGCGCCAGCGGCAAAAGACAGATGGCGTGCAGATAACCGGGCCTTAGCCGTGACCGGGTTTCGTGACAAGCTGGAAGCACTGGCGCAGCAGTAGCTCAGCACTGTCTGACCTGACGTAACGCCCTGATTGATTCAATCGGCATCGGCTGGCTGAACCAGAACCCCTGCAGCTGATCGCAGCCAGCCAGTCGTAACAATTTCATCTGCTTTTCGTTTTCCACCCCTTCAGCGACCACCGCCATGCCCAGGGCATTGGCGATCCTCACCGTGCCGCTCACCAGCGCCGCCGCCTGCTCATCGTTGTCCACCAGCCCGGCCAGTGATTTATCGATCTTAATGGTGTCGAAATTAAAACGCCGCAAATAGCCAATACTCGAATAGCCCGTGCCAAAATCATCCAGCGCCACCGCGGTGCCCAGCGCTTTAAGGTTGGCAATCGCCGTGCGGGCACGCTCGGGGTTTTCCAGCACATAGGTCTCCGTGACTTCGAGCTGGAGTCGCCTGGCCGGGAAACGGGTGCTTTCCAGAACCCAGGCCACTTTTTCTTCGAATTCAGGATCGCGAAACTGCGCCGGGGAGATATTAACGGAGAGCTTTAATTCGCTGTACGGCTCCAGATCCTGGCAGGCACGCTGCAAAACAAACTGGCCCAGTTTGTAAATCAGCCCGCTCGTTTCCGCAATGGAAATGAAGGTATCCGGACCGAGTTCACCTTCCGGACGACGCGGCCAGCGAACCAGCGCTTCCACACTGCTCATTTTCTGACTGCGGGCGTCAATAATCGGCTGGTACCAGACCTCAAACTCGTCTCGCTCCAGTCCGTTACGGATCTGGTTTTCAATCGCAAGCTTGCGTTCCCGGGCGTTATTCAGCGCCGCGTCATAGTGGGTGACACGCCCTTTCCCGCTAATTTTGGAATGGTACATGGCGATATCGGCGCGGCGAAACAGCTCGGAACTGGTGCATTCAATCAGGGTTCCGCTGGCAATCCCGATGCTGGCACCGATATGAATGGTGCGCTCCCCCAGACGAATGGGGGTATTGAGAAAATCCAGTACGGATTCGGCAAAGGTGGTCGCCAGCGCTTCTGCCCCTTCACCGCCGATGGTCATGGCAAACTCATCGCCTCCCATGCGCGCCAGCATTCCACCCGGTGGAACGCATTCATTCAGCGTTTTGGCGATGGTCACAATGAGATCGTCACCGACGCTGTGGCCGTAGATATCGTTGACGTCCTTGAAGCCATCCAGATCGATAAACACCACGCTTTTGACGTCAATATCGCCACGCAAACTCACGCGGTCCAGCGCTTCAATGAGTGCGCGGCGGTTCGGCAGATGGCTTAGCCAGTCCGTTCTGGCGACCAGACGCGCCTGGCTTTCTCCGCGGGCCAGTTTGTACAGGCCCACACAGCTCACCATAATGAACAGCAGGATCAGCACTGATGCCAGCACCACTATCTGCGTAATATCGGATGATGCAGCCCGGGCCGCCTGCGCGCCAGGAAGGCGTGCCTGCCAGTTGAGGTACCCCAGTAACTCCCCTGCAGAACTGCGCAGCGGCATACTCAGACTGTTGATTTTATCCGGGGTAAAGTTGAGGTTATCAATCTGAAAGGTCTGCCCCAGATCGGATAATATGCCGCCATTCAAATGGCGGGTAATCACCAGATAGCGGCGTGTACCGTCGTTAACCTGCAATCGCCCGATCATCGGTCGAATCAGCCCTATTCCGACAAACGCGACGCCGTGACGCGTTCGGGTGATCCCGGCATAAATATTCTTCTGGCTGGGTAACTCACGTCCGTGCTGCTGAATAAGCGCTTGCAGGCCTTTGCCAAAAAAGTCGAGATTCGTCTCCGCAAAAGGCTGGCTTTGAAACGATCCCCAGATGACGTTGAAATGCTCATCCAGCACGAAAGTGCCGTCATAGAGGTTATTGACTTTAAAGCCCGCTCCCCAGGTGTTGTATAACCATTCGGTATCGAGCTTTGGGCGGTAGACCTCGCGTACCGCATCGTCCCAGACGGCATTATCAATCACCAGGGTCGAGACACGGTTAACCGACGTTTGTATCGCACCCTGCACGGAAAGCGTGGTGCGGTGCTCGTCAATTTCATTGGTTTTGGTGCTGATCAGGTGCAGAGATAAATAGAGCAGCGCGACAATGGAGATGATTAAGCCGATCCCCGCCATGAAGATCATGGCAAACAATGTTCTCGCGGTGGGAATATTGCGCCAGCTTAATGTGCGATACATTAGCCATCCTCTTCAATGTTTTGCTTTTTTTAAGAGTAATACAGGCAGCGAATTTCGCTGCCTGTAAATAATGGCTTAACGTGTATCAGGCGAGTTTTATCATGATCATGCCGGCAAGCAGCAATATCAGTCCAATCCAACCTTTGTTATTTAAACGCTGACCGAACAGCACCCAGCCGGCTGCCAGGGTGGCGGCAATACCAAACCCGCCCCACAGCGCATAGGCCACGGACAGATCGATACCCTTCACCGCCTGTGACAGGGCGCTGAACGCCCCCAGTACGGCGGCAATCGACAACAGTCCGTAAATTTTACGACGAAAACCGTCAGAGAATTTTAGCAGGACGTTCGCTAAAATCTCCAGCACGATGGCAAACCCCAACCAGGCCGCGTGGATCCATTCAAACTGCTGCATGGGTCTGCTCCTTCGGCTGCTTAGTCGGTTTGCGTGTACCCGATTTAATCAGCACGATACCTGCTACCAGCGTCGTTAACCCGGCAATCTTCATTGTTGATAATGTTTCGTCAAATAATAAGACGCTGAACAGGGTGATCAACAAAATACCGATCCCTTCCCACAGCGCATAGGCCACACCCAGCGCAATTTTCTTCACTGCAAACGACAGGAAAATATAGGAAAGTGAAATCATCACCAGCATTAAAATAAAGCCGGCATTGCCATCGCTGACGCTTGCCCATTTCATAGACAGCGTGCCGGTAATTTCAGCGACAATAGCAAGGGCTAATAAAATCCAGTAAAACATGTTTTTCTCCTGCTTGAGAATATAATCCATCGTGGCCTGCTGCGTGCAGCAAACCCAAAAATATGAAATTAAATCAGACAGCTAAGCGCGTAGCGCCAGCTCAGGCAGAAGATGTGACTATAGCGCGTTGCGCCAGTGTTGCTCACCAGAAAGAAGGCAGAAGGAAGTGAAAAATACAGCGGTGTTGTTTGAAGAATACGTCCTGAACAAATTGTCCATAAAATTACAATTATCCGCGTTGTTGCTTCTCGTCTTTGCGGATGAAAATTGTCCTCGGTAGTTGAACACGCCAAATTTGTACCATAAGTAAGGCTTTTACTCAAAGTCTTTTCAATTCTTTACCCATCCCGTTTGATTTTGGTTAGTTTATTGAAACGGCTTTCGCCTTTATTATAAATAAAAATATTATTCAGGAACCCCCATGGCTAAACCCATCATTACCCTGAACGGGCTAAAAATTGTCATCATGCTGGGCATGCTGGTGATCATACTGACGGGCGTTCGTTTTGCCGCCGACATCATCGTGCCGTTTATTCTGGCCCTGTTTATTGCGGTGATCCTTAACCCGCTCATACAGCGCATGACGCGGTTCCGCATCCCGCGCGTGCTGGCAATCACGATGCTTATCAGCATCATTATTATTGCCATGGTGCTGCTGGTCGCTTATCTCGGCACCTCCCTGAATGAACTGACGCGAACGTTACCGAAATACCGCTCGTCGCTGGCGATACCGCTGTTGCAGCTTGAACCCTGGCTGCAGCGTGCGGGAATCGAAGTCTCCGTTGAGGAGTTGCTGAAGTACATTGATCCGAATGCCGCCATGACCCTCGTCACCGGCCTGCTGGCGCAGCTCTCTAACGCCATGACCTCGATTTTCCTGCTGTTTTTAACGGTGGTGTTTATGCTGCTGGAAGTGCCGCAACTGCCCGCAAAACTGCAGCAAATAATGGTCCGTCCGGTTGAAGGCATGGGGGCGATTCAACGCGCGCTGGATAGCGTCTCCCGCTATCTGGTCCTGAAAACCGCCATTAGCCTGGTCACCGGGGCCGTGGTCTGGGGAATGCTGATGGCGCTGGATGTCCGGTTTGCATTCGTCTGGGGATTACTGGCCTTTGCGCTCAACTATATCCCCAACATCGGTTCGGTGCTGGCCGCCATTCCCCCTATTCTGCAGGTGCTGGTGTTCAGTGGGTTCTATGATGCGCTGATTCTGCTGGCCGGGTATCTGGTGATTAACCTGGTGTTCGGGAATATTCTTGAGCCACGCATGATGGGGCGCGGTCTGGGATTGTCCACACTGGTGGTATTTCTGTCCCTTATATTTTGGGGATGGCTGCTCGGCCCGGTCGGCATGTTGCTCTCCGTTCCGCTGACCATCATTGTGAAGATTGGCCTCGAACAGACGGCGGGCGGGCAAAGTATCGCCGTGCTGCTGAGCGATATGAGCCATAAGCCAGTCGAATAACCTCCGCAGATGCCTGCCTCGTCCCCCTTACCGGGGGTGACGAGACAGGCAGGCGTTACGGCCTTCGCGCGCGGCGTTCGGCGCACAACAAAATGGCTACTCGCGCCATCCCATTGCCGGTGCAACATGCTTCAGAATGGATTCGATAACATGCGCGTTATAATCCACACCGAGCTGGTTCGGCACGGTGAGCAATAAGGTGTCCGCTTCGGCAATCGCTTCGTCCTGTTTCAACTGCTCAATCAGCTTTTCAGGCTCAGCGGCATAGCTGCGTCCGAAAATTGCGCGCGTTTTCTCATCAAGGTAACCCACGCTATCGCTGTCGTTCCGGCTTGCGCCGAAGTACATGCGGTCACGATCGTCCATCAGCGCAAAAATACTGCGGCTGACCGAGACGCGCGGCTGACGAGTATGCCCGGCTTCCGCCCAGGCCTGTCGGTAAGCGCGGATCTGTTTTGCCTGCTGAATATGGAATGGCTCACCGGTTTCATCATCTTTCAGGGTTGAGCTTTGCAGGTTCATCCCCAGTTTTGCAGCCCATACCGCTGTCGCGTTCGACCCTGCGCCCCACCAGATGCGCTCACGTAAACCTTCGGAATGTGGCTCCAGGCGCAGCAGTCCCGGTGGATTTGGGAACATGGGTTGTGGGTTCGGTTTTGCAAACCCTTCTCCGCGCAGCACCTCAAGCAGTACCTCGGTGTGTCGGCGTGCCATATCTGATTCATTTTCCCCTTCCTGCGGGACATAACCAAAATGACGCCAGCCATCAATGACCTGCTCCGGAGAGCCCCGGCTGATCCCCAGCTGCAAACGTCCGCCGGAGATTAAATCCGCCGCGCCCGCATCTTCCGCCATGTACATCGGATTTTCATAGCGCATATCGATCACACCAGTACCGATTTCGATGCTTTTCGTTTTGGCACCGATCGCCGCCAGTAAGGGGAATGGAGAGCTGAGTTGACGGGCAAAATGATGCACACGGAAATAGGCACCATCTGCGCCCAGCTCTTCAGCGGCGACGGCCAGGTCGATGGATTGCAACAGGGTGTCCGCCGCGGAACGCGTGCCGGACTGAGGTGACGGTGTCCAGTGACCAAATGACAAAAAGCCGATCTTTTTCATAACGAGATATCCTGATGATGCTTTGCGTTATCTCTACTTTACGCATTACCCGGGGAGAATAAATGCCCTTTATTTAACGGAATAATTCAAATAAATTGACTGAATTGAGCAGATCGCAATGACGCCCCATAATGAGATATAGTGCGTCTTTCTTTTTCCCTGGCAGGTAAAACCGGCAATGGCTCTGATCCCTAAAAACTACGCGCGACTGGAAAGTGGCTACCGTGAAAAGGCATTAAAAATCTATCCCTGGGTCTGTGGACGCTGCTCACGCGAGTTCGTCTATTCAAACCTGCGCGAGCTCACGGTTCACCATATCGATCACGATCATACTAATAACCCGGAAGATGGCAGCAACTGGGAGCTGTTGTGCCTGTTTTGCCACGACCATGAACACTCGAAATACACCGAAGCAGATCAGTACGGCACCACCGTTGTGGCGGGTGAAGACGCGCAAAAAGACATGGGCGTGGCCACTTTCAACCCGTTTGCCGATCTAAAAGCGATGATGAATAAGAAAAAATAATTCCTTAATATTGCCCCTCTTCGTCATATGGGCCGCACAGTTACAGGTAAAAGGATATGGATACACTCCGTTGCTACTGGGACGTTTTTTTCAATGCTTATGGCTCACTGCTCACGAAAACCGTGCTGGTATTACTGCTGGTGTGGTGGTGTCATCAAACCCTGCAGCGCTTCAGAAAAGAAGCCCCTGACGCTACCGGCCCCATTGCCGAGGCCAATGCCAGAGAACGCTACCAGTGGCGCTATTTGCGGTGGGCTTTAAGTAGCATCCAGGGCATCCTTTCCCTGTATATTATAGGGTCGATTATTACGACGCTTTTTACGTAGCGGATACGGTTTCTGCCCTGAAGGCGTCTCAGGTAGCCTCTGTCTTTAACAGTTCGCATTGTCGATGATAAGCCGGGGACGCATGCGCAGACTCGATACAGTCCAGCGTCCCCCTGCGGATCACTCAACCGTCAGCGCAAAACAATTTTTCAGTACAGAGGCAATATCATCTTCTGCCAGCTGCTGCGTTTCAACGCCCTGCGCGGTGATCGTTTTCAGCACGTTACCCAGCAAAATCTGGCGTCCTTCCGGGCGATGCTGTACGACGAGCAGTTTCTGCACAAAAATGGCGTCCGGGTGCGTGGAGTTAAGGTAGTTGGCAGGCACAAAATCAATCCACTCCTGAGGAGAGAGGTCAAAGCCGTACTGACTGGCCCATTTACCCTCCACCCATGCCTGAAGCAGATACTCACCCTCAGCGTTACGGGTCAGCCGGAACGTGTCGAAATCCTGCCGGATATCCGTATCAAGCATGTCTAACGCCATCGGCGCACGGATGCCGTAGCTACCGAACCCGAGGTCACAAAGCCACTGACGACCGTCAATCTCAGCAATGAGTGCCATATGGGTTTTAGGCCGACGCACCGGGTAGAACATCGGGCGCGCCGCGACAAAACGCCAGCGAATGCCCAATGCCTCCAGCGCCATCGCAAATAGCCCATTCACCTCATAGCAGTAACCGCCGCGCTTCTGCCTCAACAGCTTATCGGCAATGTCTTCGGGGACCAGCGAAACGACTTTACCCGCCTGTACATCCCCATTTTCAAAGGGTATCGAAAAGAGCTGATGGCGCATCAGCGCATGCAGGGTTGCAGTATCGGCAGCCGCCGGGCCGGTATAGTTTATGCGCCTGAAATAGGCAGAAATATCGAAATTGTCGCTGTGCATAGTGCCTCCTTGTCTGGAACATGCCGGACACTATAGATGGGGCACTTCATTGGCTGTATAGTCAGTTTTATCGAAAATTTGACTGCACAGATCCCCATGGCCGCCCCGTCCCCCCATTACCGTCGGATTGCTGAGATGCTGCGTCTTACGCTGGCTTCAGGCGCGTTGCAAATCGGCGACCGGATGATCTCTGCACGTAAACTGGCCGAGCGCGAACAGGTCAGTCTCCCGACAGCACTGGAAGCACTCCGCTGTCTTGAGGCCGAAGGCCTGATCGTTGCGCGTCCGCGTTCGGGCTACTACGTCCGTCAGACCCGCCAGTCCCGATGCGTGCAGCCCACGCGTTCCCTGTCCGGCCCCGTGCCTGTGACAATGTCAGCCGTCGCGCGATCGTTATTCAGTAGTGCAGAAGCCCGGCTGGTACCGCTGGGGGCTGCCTTGCCCGACCCCGCGTGGCTACCAGGCGATACCCTGCAACGTGCGCTGCAGTCTGCAGGTCGACGTCTGGAAGCGCGTGGGCAAAGCTATAGCCTGCCTCCGGGACGGGTTGATTTGCGCAGTAAGATTGCCGCCCGGGCAGCGCAATGGGGTGGCCGTTTTGGTGCAGAGGATCTCATCATCACCGCTGGCGCGACACAGGCGCTGCGTCTGGCGTTGCGGGCTGTGTGCCAGCCTGGCGACGTGGTAGCGATAGAACAACCCGCCTATTTCGGTACGCTGTTGCTGCTGGAAGATTTGGGCCTGAAGGCGCTGGAGATCCCAACCGATCCTCAAGAAGGGTTGTTGCTGGCGCCGCTCGCCGATGCTATTCGGTGCCATCATCCAGCGGCCGTTCTGGCCTCGCCCACCGTGCAAAATCCGCTGGGCGCCAGTATGTCCGTCACCCGCAAGCAGGAACTTGTTGCCCTGCTGGAAGATGCAGGCATCCCGTTAATTGAGGACGATGTTTATGGCGATCTGGTCGGCGAAGGGCAACGTCCTCCGGCCTGTAAAGCGTTCGACCAGAGCGGGAATGTCATTTACTGCAGTTCATTGTCTAAAACGCTTGCGCCCGGATGGCGCATCGGCTGGATTGCGGCCGGACGTTACCACGCCCAGGTCCTGCAGGCGCGTATGGCCGGAGACTGGGCAGGCGCGCCGCTGTTTGAAGCCGCAACGAGCGAAATCCTGGCCAGTGGCGACTACGATCGTCATCTGCGGCGGCTAAAGCGGCGCATCGCAGAAGGGATTGGTGCCGTCATTGCGCGCGTCAAGGCAAGCTTCCCTCCCGGCACACGCGTTAACGTGCCGGCTGCCGGTTTCCTGTTGTGGGTTGAACTTCCACACCAGGTGAATGCACTGGAGGTGCACCGCCGCGCGCTGGCACTGAACATTGGCGTTAGCCCCGGGCCGCTGTTTTCCCCCCGCGCACACTTAACGAATTACCTGCGATTAAATTGTGCCAACGAACCCACGCCCCTCCTGCTGAATGCGGTGGATCGGATTGGCGCGCTTTGTCATGAACTGGCCGGTTCCTCTGGCCTTATTCCAGAAAGTGAACATTGAGCGTTCTTTACTCCCTGCATTCGGGTTCGCGTTTTTTACTGCCGTCAGAAACGCACTCTTTTTTTCACGGAATAATACGTGCCGCTCTTAGCTGCGAGAACAGGCTGAAAAACATCTCATCGGTTGCCTGCATTCGCGTGAACCCTGACCGGCGGAGCTTACTGCCGTCGCCAAACATGTCGTAATTCCAGCTAAAGACAAAATCGGCAAAATGTCCGTCGTTCAGCTGCAAAATATCCGCCTCCACCAACCGATCCCCGGCAATGTCGCGCCATAACGCACGATAATCCTTAAACAGCTGATGGAATGACAATCTGACCGGCGGCGCAGAGTCCAGTTCAAACCAGCGTGCGATACGTGGCCACAGCTCGCTCCAGCGCCAGATGTCCCCATTATTCACGTTGAAAGCCTGGTTGTCAGCCCTACGTGATGTGGCTGCCCACAGCGTTGCCTCCGCCAGCAATCCGGCGTCAGTATGATCAACAATGCTGTGCCAGGTCTGTTCCGAACCGGGAAAACGCAGAGGTAAACCCAGAGCCTTACACAGGGACGCATACAGTGCGATGCTCAGCGCAAGGTTCATGGTATTGCCTGGCACCGAACTGCCCACCACGCCTGGCCTGATGGCATTCCAGTGCCAGCGTTTCCCCCGCTGAAAATCACGGAGCCACGCGAGCTGAGCGGCGTTAAATTCTGCCCCGGGTACGCCCGGATCGCTTTCGCGTGCCGGGGTTTTGAACGGTCCCAGGTGCGCGCCATACACTTTGTATCCCTGCATCAGGCTTACCGTCTGCAAAGGTGCCGTTTTTTCAATATTGCTGACCAGGTTGCGCAACATCGTGACGTTCGGTTCAACCATTTCCGTCCAGCTCCCGGCATTCATCCAGGCGCTGTAAAAAATATGGGTGATCTCGCCAGCGGCTTGCAAAGCCCTGGCGCTATCCTCCGCATCCAGTAAATCAACGTTGATCAGCGAAATAGCATCAGGATGGGATAAGGCATGGCGGCTCAGGCCAATCACCTGCCATTTGTTGTCCAGGAGCGTTTTGACGAGCTGTCTGCCTACGATCCCGCTGGCGCCAGCGACCAGCGCGACGTTTTGTGGCTGCATCTTATTCACGGTGTTTCTCCAGTTAAGGTGACAGACACAGTGTGATATATTATTTTTTCCCTACATATCCCCTGAATTCGATGGCACTTATAAGAAAAAACATTAAATGAACAATAAGCTCAACGCCATTTCCACCTTTCTGCGCGTCGCAGAAGCGGGTTCCTTTTCGGCAGCCGCTCGCCAGAGCGGAATGAAGCAGTCTGCCGTCAGCCAGCAGATTGCCGCCCTGGAACAGGAGCTCGGGGTGGTATTACTGCATCGGACAACGCGAATGATGAAGCTCACCGAGCAGGGTGAACGTTATCGCCGTGATATGCAGCTTTTGCTGGATGCCATGCAGGAAGCGGAGAGACGGTTAAACCCTGCCGATCATCAGTTTCAGGGCAGCGTCCATGTTCAGTTGCCAAGCGGTCTGGGGCAGATCGTTTTGCCCCCTCTGCTGGCGCTTCAGCGCCTGCATCCGGCGTTGCACCTGACGCTGTCCCTGGATGACCGCATCGCCGACCTGGTGAGCGAAGGGGTGGATGTCGCGCTACGCCTTAGCGCTGAGCCTCCGCAGTCGCATGCGGCACGTCTGCTGATGCGGATTGAAACCGCGCTGTTCGCTGCTCCCGGCTTTCAGGCGGTACACTCCGTCAGCGAACTGGCGGCACATCCCCATGTGCGATTTAGCGGCATCCCGCGGGATGCGCCTCTACGGTTGATCGCCGGTGAGGAAACAATTGACGTGAAAGTGCATACCGTTTTTCGTGCCAACACCAGTGACGCCCTGTTACAGGCGCTGGAGTCAGGCATCGGGATTGGCGGCATGCAGCTGCCGCTTGCGGCAAAGGCGTTGCAAGCCGGCACGCTGGTGCCGGTATTACCGGCCTGGCGGTTACCTGACCGCTATCTCTATGCCGTCTACCCCGACGCCCGCTTTATCCCACAACGCGTCAGAAGCGTGATACAGGTGATCGAACAAATCCTGCCGACGCTTGCCAAATAACCGGCGCCTACTTCGCTACCGGCAAATCCGCGTACCGCGTCGTATAAGCCGGTGACAACATCTCGCGCTTCATCGCCCAGGATTTCTCAATCCCCTGCCCGGCAAACCATATCTTCCCTTTCCCGGAATGATTCACGCTGTCGATCAACTCCATCAGCGCCGCGCTGTTGGCGCGCAAACGGTTATCGTCAAATAAATTCAGCTGGGCGACGCCGCTACTGAAAAAGTCCGCCAGCATCACCCCCGCTTTCATGTAGCGATAGCCGTCAAGCCATATGCGCCCCAGCGCATCGGTGGCGGCACGGATGATATCGCGCGAGTCATTGGTGGGCGTCATCAGGGTGACAGACGCCTGATTGCCGTAATAAACCTCGTTGTCCGCATGCGGGCTGGTACGCAAAAACACGCTGATAAAGCGACAATATTGATGCTCGCTGCGCAGCTTTTCCGCAGCCCGTTCAGCGTAGGCACAAATGGCCTGGTGCATCTCCTCGTATTGCGTAATACGGTGTCCAAACGAGCGGCTACAGATAATCTGCTGCTTCGTAGGCGTAAACTCTTCCAGATCAAGACAGGGCTCGCCGCGCAGCTCGCGCGCCGTGCGCTCCAGGACAACATTAAAATGTTTGCGGATGACCCACGAGGAAGCTTGTGCCAGATCCAGCGCCGTGGTGACGCCCATCGCATTAAGTTTTTTGGTAATGCGCCGCCCGACGCCCCACACCTCCTCTACCGGTACGCGCGCCAGCAATTTACGCTGCCGCTCGCGATCCGATAAATCCACTACGCCTCCCGTGCTGCTCCACCGCTTTGCCGCATAGTTGGCCAGCTTCGCCAGCGTTTTCGTGGGGGCAATGCCTACGCCAACGGTTAATCCCGTATTTTTAAACACCTGCGTGCGCATATGATGACCAAACGCCTCCAGCGCCATGCAGTTGCTGACGCCAGCAACGTTCACAAACGCCTCATCAATGGAGTAAATCTCTATGGCCGGGGCGAAGTCGGTCAGCGTCTGCATCACCCGGCTGCTGAGATCGGCATAAAGCGCATAGTTCGAGCTGAAGACGTAAACCCGCGCGGGAAAGCGCTTCTCTTTGAATTTGAAATACGGCTCGCCCATTTTTATATCGAACTGCTTTGCCTCCCGCGACAGCGAAATAATGCAGCCGTCGTTATTGGAGACCACCACCACGGGTTTACCCCGCAGATCGGGCCGAAACACCGTCTCGCAGGAGGCATAAAAGCTGTTCACATCAACCAGCGCGAACATGTTTATGCGTTTTGAGTGTGTGGGTGACAACACCGAAGATCTGCAGTTCCTCTTCGGACTGAAACGTGATCGGCTGATAGCGAACGTTATGCGGCACTAACCTCAGGATCGGGCGGGTCTGCAGCTCTTTGACCGTAAACTCACCCGCGACGGATGCCACCACAATATCCCCGTGCACGGCGTTTAACGAACGATCGACGACCAGCAGATCGCCATCGCCGATCCCAACGCCGATCATCGAGTCTCCGCTCACCTTCACAAAGTAGGTCGCGCTGGGATGCCTGACGGCCAGGCGGTTAAGATCGAGACGATCTTCCACATAATCCTGTGCCGGGCTTGGAAAACCACACGCTACGCGTTCTACAAATAACGGTAATTCAAGGGGTTGCTTAGGATAATAAGAAAAGAGAGTGTCCATAAATGCCTTTCTCGCCAGATACTGTATATAACTACAGTATTACGGATTATGGACAAGGATCAAGGTCCTTTACGGGGGTTATCCCCAAACGCATTGAAGTGTGAGCGGATTTAATTCAGCCGTATCCTGCGCATCGGCGAAAGAATAGCCAGATAACGCCTGCGGCAGCGACATTCAGGTTTCAAGAGGGACAAAAAAGCCCAAAGCACTGCTTTGGGCTTATGCCTGTCTGTCTTAATCCGCCAGCGAATCAAGCGTTTCCAGCGCGTCAGCCGGAAGTACCAGCTCCGCCGCCGCAAGATTTTGTCGCAGATGCGCCACGGAGGAGGTGCCGGGGATCAACAGGATGTTCGGCGAGCGTTGCAGCAACCACGCCAGCGCGACCTGCATTGCCGTTACGCCCAGCGAATCAGCGACCGCCTGCAGCCCGGATGATTGCAGGGGTGTAAAACCGCCCAGCGGGAAGAACGGCACATACGCAATCCCCTGCTGCGCCAGCGAATCCACCAGCGCATCATCGCCACGGTTCACGATGTTGTACATGTTCTGCACACACACCACCTGCACCATCTTCTGCGCTTCCGCAACCTGGGTGGCCGTGACGTTGCTCAGGCCAATATGGCGCACCAAACCTTGCTGTTGTAACTCGGCCAGCGTGGCGAGAGGTTCAGCAATTGAGCCTTCTGCTGGCCCGTGTGAGCTGAACATGATGCGCAGATTAACCACGTCCAGCACATCCAGCTGCAGATTACGCAGGTTGTCATGTACCGCCTGCGTCAGTTCCTGCGCGGAGAAGGCCGGCAGCCAGGAGGCATCACTGCCGCGACGGGCACCGATCTTGGTGACGAGCGTCAGATCGTCGCGGTACGGATGAAGCGCCTCACGGATCAGCTGGTTGGTGATATGCGGCCCGTAAAAATCGCTGGTATCAATGTGATTCACCCCAGCAGCCACCGCTTCGCGGAGCACATCCAGCGCGGCATTTTTGTCCTTTGGAGGACCAAACACGCCCGGCCCGGCAAGCTGCATCGCGCCATAGCCAAGCCGTTTAACCGTCCGCGACCCAAGTGCGTACGTCCCGCTTTTATCAATGCTGCTCATGTCGACCTTCCTCATAAAAATGATCCGGATTTACAACGAGTTCCTTAACAGACCCCGTAGTTAAGCGCGAGTTAAATTAAAGTTTAATTTCTCTACGACGATAGTATTTGTGTAACCCTGCATCTTCTCTAACGGACGACCGCTATGCTGAAAAATCTGCACGTGATTACCGGTATTATCTTTGCTCTCACCATATTCTGTCTGTTGCAAGTTGTCACGGGAGGGTTGTTCTACTCTGCCGTCAGCAACGACCGCCATAACTTCCAGAACTCCGGGGTGCTCAATGCCCAGCAGGAGAGCCTGAGCGACAGCGTGAACACGCTGATCAAAACGCGCGTCACCGTCACCCGCGTGGCGATCCGCTACCTGAAAAACCAGCGCGACCCGGCGTCCCTTGCGGCGATCAACAAACTGCTTGGCACCGCGGCTGATTCTCTGGCTAAAGCTGAAGCCTATAACAAAGAGTGGCAGAAAATGCCGCAGGTTAACGGCCAGAACGCGGCATTAACCGATGAAATGCAGAAATCATGGAGCCAGATGCATGAAGTGATGCGTCTCTCCATTGCGTATCTGCGTGCCGACAACTACCAGGCCTATGGCGATCTGGATGCCCAACAGGCCCAGGACGATATGGAAGGGGTTTATAACCGCTGGCGCGCCGAAAACAACACCCTGCTGAAAGCCGCAACCGAAGAGAACCAGAGCAGCTTTACCCAGATGCAATGGACGCTGGCAGCGATCTTCCTGGCCGTGATCGCGGTGCTGGTGGTGATCTGGCAGGGTTTACAACACCTGCTGTTAAAACCGCTCCACATGATTATGAACCATATTCGCGCCATTGCGGGCGGCGATCTGACGCAGGATATCGCCCTGTCTGGCCGCAATGAGATGGGTCAGCTGGCAGCGGGTCTGCATGAGATGCAACAGTCGCTGGTGACCACCGTCAGCGCCGTGCGTGGTAGCACCGACTCCATTTACACAGGCGCAGGTGAAATTGCCGCCGGAAGCAACGATCTGTCTGCCCGCACCGAGCAACAGGCGGCTTCGCTGGAGGAGACGGCTGCCAGCATGGAAGAGCTGACCGCAACGGTTAAACAGAACTCCGACAACGCCCGTCAGGCTACGCTACTGGCGAAGAACGCTTCAGAAACGGCGGCCCGTGGCGGTCACGTGGTGGATAACGTTGTCCGTACCATGACCGAAATCGCCGACAGCTCGCAGCAAATTGCGCACATTACCGGCGTGATTGACAGCATTGCCTTCCAGACAAACATTCTGGCGCTTAACGCGGCGGTGGAAGCCGCGCGTGCCGGGGAGCAAGGTCGTGGCTTTGCGGTCGTTGCAGGTGAAGTCCGCACGCTGGCCAGCCGCAGTGCGCAGGCGGCGAAAGAGATCAAAGGGCTGATTGAGAACTCCGTCAGCCGGGTGAATACCGGTTCAGAGCAGGTCAGCGAAGCGGGCGCAACCATGAAGGAGATTGTCGCGGCCGTCACCCGCGTGACCGATATCATGGGCGAGATTTCGTCGGCGTCCGATGAACAGAGCCGCGGCATTGAACAGGTGAGCCTGGCCGTTTCGCAGATGGACAGCGTCACACAGCAAAACGCCGCGCTGGTACAGCAATCCGCCACGGCGGCGGCGGCCCTGGAAGATCAGTCGGAACAACTGCGCCAGGCTGTGGCAGCGTTTCGCCTGAACGGAAAGGAAAAAGCCACCGCGCCCCGCCCGGCCACGGTGAAAACCCCACAGCTGTTACGCCCGGCAACGGCCAACACCGCCACCGACAGCAACTGGGAAACCTTCTGAGTGACAGGCGGGCGAACGTCTCGCCCGCCAGAAGCGCTTAACGGCTGCGCTTAGCGTGCCGTTCCCAGTTCTCCTGTTTCGCTTCGTCAGACTTTCGTAGCGAAACATAGCATGCTCCGCTGCCGCCGTGATGCGGCAGCGCCACGCAAAAGGCCTGCACTTCCTCGAACTCGGTTAACCAGCGCGCCAGATAGCTGCGTACCACGTTGGGATGGGCGTTCTGCTCCCGCCCTTTTCCATGAATGATCACCAGGTTACGTAATCCATCGCGTCCAGCCTGGCGGATAAAGGAAAACAGCATCTGCCGGCAACGCTCGGCGGGCTGGCGTAACAGATTTAAACTGGCCTGGCGGGAATATTTACCCGAGCGGAGCTTATCAATAACGCCCTGTTGCACCCCTTCCCGTCTGAACGCCAGCGGCTCCTCCAGGGGCAGCAGTTCCAGGAAGCCCAGGGTCAGGAAGTTATCCAGTTGCTCGGTATCAATCTCCTGACGCGTTCGCGTGTTGCGGCTCGGCTGCCAGTGAATATCCGTGCAGCGCTTCAGGGGCTGGATACCCTCCATGGCGTCAAGAAAAAGTGATTTGTCGTCAGGGTTCATGGACATCCTCCCGCTACATCTGAGCCTGTACTATACCTGCGCCAGGCATGGGCCTCAATAACCGCCCCCCAGGATGAGGGCATAAATATTAATCTGATGAATATAAAAATTATTTCTCCGCAAAAGTTAAACGCGACTTAACTTAAATTTCAGCACACATAAAACAGAAAGTTTAGGTTAAAAAAATGTGGAATCAATCATGCTAAAACATATCTTTTTGAGGGTGGGCTGTTATAATTAAATAAACCTGCTTCACGGATATAACATTCAGGATCTGCGAAGGGAAGCACTGCTGTGTGTTGTAGGGTCTGTCTGATGTCGGACAGGCTCTGTTTTTTTATTTTACTCCCCGCTTCACTCCGATACTATTTTCCGCGCCTCTCTTCTGAATTGCGTAATTAACGATTCGGTCAGGGGTGTCTGACGAGAATCACGGCGCTGAATTAAATAATAGGCCGCTTTAGGTAGCGATTCGACAACGGGCAGCATAACCAGACGGTGCGCCAGCAGCGGGTCACAGCCCAGTTCCTTTGGCAGGATACTTAAAAAATCACTTTGTGCAACAAGGCTAATGCAGGAAGAAAACGTTTCGCAGACAACGTCAATGCGCGGTATTTGCGAGCGATGAGTAAACACATCTTCTAATTGCTTATAATAACTCCCGCGTGGCGTCGGCATTGTCCAGTTATAATTAAGCAATTCGGTAATGGATGTCGCGCCCGTCGCCGGATGTCCTTCCCGACAAAATACGGCGAAAGGCTTTTCAAACAATTTTTCAAACGTAAACTCATGATCGTACGGCCCCTGATAATAGGTGTTGATGGTGAAATCCAGCTCGCCCTGGCGTAATTCATTGATCATCGACACCAGTTGCCCTTCCATAATCCGGACTTTTACCTGCGGATGTTGTGCATGAAAGCGGGTGATCACCGCGGGCATAAGGCTTCGCGAAATACTGGCTCCCATTCCAATGTTAATCTGCCCGGCCAGTTCCCCCTGGCGCTGGCGGATATCATCCTGCGCCGCGCGTAACTCTTCCAGAATCAGCCTGGCGCGCGAGTAAAACCCTTCCCCACACTCGGTCAATGCGACGCCTTTACTCCTGCGCACAAAAAGCTGCGCCGCCATGCCCTCTTCCAGCTCTTTGATCGATTTAGTCAGCGCCGGTTGCGAAAGATTAAGCGTCCTGCTGGCACCGCGGATACTGCCCTGACGCGCGACTTCAACAAACGCCCGGATTTGATGAAATTTAATCTGAAATGACATAGCCCGACCGATAACCGTTGTTTATCAGAGTAAAGAAACTGTCATCTACTTTAATGGAAATGGATGTGCGAGGGTAATTCCTGAACGGTTAAAACTGTGAAAAAACGGTTAGTGATAAGTAAAAACTATCACAGCGTGAAGCAGTTCACATATTTTAATGATGACAGGAACAGATATGGAATCACTGGCGCAGTACATCCAGACATTAGCCCCACAACTGAGCGCATGGCGTCGCGATTTTCACCATTTCGCGGAGTCCGGATGGCTCGAATTTCGCACGGCGGCGAAAGTCGCGGAAATCTTAGACCAGTTGGGTTATTCGCTGGCGATGGGCCGCGACGTGGTGGACGCCGAAAGCCGTATGGGATTACCCGATGACGCCACGCTGGCGCGAGAGTTTGCCCGCGCCCGGGCGCAAGGCGCACCAGAGAAATGGCTGGCCCCGTTTGAAGGGGGATTTACCGGCATTGTGGCGACCCTGAATACCGGCCGCCCAGGACCGACGCTGGCGTTTCGCGTGGATATGGACGCGCTGGATTTAAGCGAAGCACTCGATGACAGCCATCGCCCGTTCCGCGACGGATTTGCCTCCTGCAACCCGGGGATGATGCACGCCTGCGGTCACGATGGCCACACCACCATTGGTCTGGGGCTGGCGCACGTGCTTAAGCAGAATGAATCGCAACTCAATGGCACCATCAAACTGATCTTCCAGCCTGCCGAGGAAGGCACCCGAGGCGCTCGCGCCATGGTGGCCGCCGGGGCGCTCGACGATGTGGACTACTTCACCGCGATTCACATTGGCACCGGTGTGCCCGCCGGTGTGGTGATCTGCGGCAGCGATAACTTTATGGCCACCACCAAGTTCGATGTGCATTTTACCGGGGTTGCCGCACACGCCGGTGGTAAACCGGAGGACGGCCGTAATGCCCTGCTCGCCGCGGCTCAGGCCGCTATCGCGCTTCACAGCATTGCCCCACACAGCGAAGGTGCATCGCGGGTGAATGTCGGCGTGATGCAGGCCGGCAGCGGACGCAACGTCGTGCCGGCTAACGCCCTGCTCAAGGTTGAAACCCGCGGCGTAAGCGAAGCCATTAACCAGTACGTCTTTGAACGCGCGCAGGCCGTGATTACCGGTGCGGCGGCACTCTACGGCGTGAGCGTCGAGATGCGTCTGATGGGCGCCGCCACCGCCAGTGCCCCTACACCGGCCTGGGTAGATTATCTGCGCCAGCAGGCAAGCCAGGTGACCGGCGTGGTGCAGGCCATTGACAGAGTCAACGCCCCCGCAGGTTCCGAAGACGCGACGCTGATGATGGCCCGCGTGCAGCAGAATGGCGGAATGGCGTCGTATATGGTGTTCGGTACCGAGTTAAGCGCAGGTCATCACAATGAAAAATTTGATTTTGATGAGCAGGTCATGAACCTCGCTATCAAAACGCTGGCGCGCACTGCGCTTAATTTCCCGTGGACGCGAGGTGTGTAATGCAGGAGAACTACGCTTTTATTGCCGATGCCATCGACACACGATGTCAGCTGTTAACCGACATTGCCGACGACATCTGGGATCACCCTGAAACGCGTTTTGAAGAGTTCTGGTCCGCGGAACGGATTGCCGGCGCGCTGGAAGCGGAAGGTTTCACCCTGACCCGTGAAGCCGGCGGGATTCCGAATGCCTTTATCGCCAGCTTCGGCAGCGGTAAACCCGTTATCGCCCTGCTGGGGGAATATGATGCTCTGGCCGGATTGAGCCAGCAGGCACATTGCGCGACGGCACAGTCCGCCACGCCGGGTGCCAACGGCCACGGCTGTGGCCACAATTTGCTGGGAACGGCAGCGCTGGCGGGTGCCATTGCGGTGAAAAGCTGGCTGGAGCAGCACGGGGGGAACGGCACCGTGCGTTTCTACGGCTGTCCTGGTGAAGAAGGCGGTTCAGGGAAAACCTTTATGGTGCGCGAAGGTTTGTTTGATGACGTTGATGCCGCCGTCACCTGGCACCCTGAAGCATTTGCCGGCATGTTTAACGTCAGCACGCTGGCCAATATTCAGGCCGCCTGGCGGTTTCACGGCGTGGCGGCACATGCTGCTAACTCGCCACATCTGGGGCGTAGCGCGCTGGATGCCGTAACGCTGATGACCACCGGCACCAATTTCCTCAACGAACACATCATTGAGAAAGCGCGCGTTCATTACGCTATCACCGATACCGGTGGAATCTCACCCAACGTGGTGCAGGCGCAGGCTGAAGTGCTGTACCTGATCCGCGCGCCGGAAATGGCCGATGCGCAGCAGATCTACGAACGTATCGAGAAAATCGCTCAGGGCGCGGCAATGATGACCGAAACCACCGTTGCGTGTCGCTTTGATAAAGCCTGTTCCAGCTACCTGCCCAATCGCACGCTCGAAGCGGCGATGTATCGCGCCCTGCAGCATTACGGCACGCCGGAGTGGACGGAAGAGGAGCGCCAGTTTGCGCAGGATATTCGTGCCACGCTAACGCCAAATGACCTGCAAAACAGCCTGAAGAACATTGCCGCGACGGGGGGAGAAGCCGGTAACGCTTTTGCGCGCCGTCAGCAGGAGAAGTTACTGACAGATGAGGTCGCACCTTATGCCATTACCGATAACGTACTGGCCGGGTCAACCGATGTGGGCGATGTCAGCTGGAAAATGCCGGTGGCACAGTGTTTCAGCCCCTGCTTTACCATCGGAACGCCTTTGCATACCTGCCAACTCGTGGCTCAGGGGCGAACCTCGATTGCTCATAAGGGCATGCTGCTGGCCGGAAAAGTGATGGGCGCAACCGCGCTAAATCTGCTCCAGGATGCAACGCTGCTGCAACAATGCCGGGAAGAGTTCGAACAACAAATCACCGAAAAGCCGTACGTGTGTCCGATTCCGGCAGGCGTGACACCGTCACCTTTAAAATAATAAAACACAACACAACAACACAACAACACAACAACAGTCCCGAGGAACGCCCATGAGTATGTCTTCCATACCTTCGCATTCCCCATCCGGTAAGCTCTATGGCTGGGTTGAAAGGATCGGCAATAAAGTGCCGCACCCTTTCCTGCTTTTTATCTGGTTGATCGTGGTTTTGATGGTGGCGACAGCGGTGCTGTCCGCCTTTGATGTCAGCGTGCGCAGTCCGGCCGATGGCAGTCTGGTGGCGGTCAAGAACCTGTTGAGTGTCGAAGGGTTGCACTGGTTCTTACCGAATGTGGTTAAAAACTTCAGCGGCTTCGCCCCGCTGGGAGCCATTCTGGCGCTGGTACTGGGCGCCGGGCTTGCCGAGCGTGTCGGACTGTTACCGGCGCTGATGGTGAAAATGGCCTCCCACGTCAGCGCACGTTACGCCAGCTACATGGTGCTGTTTATCGCCTTCTTTAGCCACATCTCCTCTGATGCCGCGCTGGTGATCATGCCGCCCATGGGCGCTCTGATTTTCCTCGCCGTCGGACGCCATCCCGTGGCGGGTCTGCTGTCGGCGATTGCGGGCGTAGGCTGCGGCTTTACCGCCAACCTGCTGATCGTGACCACCGATGTCCTGCTCTCAGGCATCAGCACGGAGGCGGCCAAAACCATCGACACCGCGATGCACGTCAGCGTCATCGACAACTGGTACTTTATGGCCAGCTCGGTGGTCCTGCTGACCCTGGTGGGCGGACTGATTACCGATAAGCTCATTGAGCCGCGTTTAGGGAAATGGGAAGGCCGAAGCGATGAGAAGCTGGAGACGCTGAGTAAAGAGCAACGCGTTGGCCTGCGCGTGGCAGGCGTGGTCTCGCTGGCGTTTATTGCCGCGGTCGCGCTGATGGTGGTACCGGAAAACGGCATCCTGCGCGATCCGGTTAAACATACCGTTCTCCCCTCGCCGTTTATTCAGGGCATTGTGCCGCTGATTATTCTGTTTTTCTTTGTCGTTTCGCTCGCCTATGGGATCGCCACCGGCAAAATTCGCCGTCAGGGCGATCTGCCGCAGCTGATGATCGAACCCATGAAAGAGATGGCGGGCTTTATTGTGATGGTGTTCCCGCTGGCGCAGTTCGTGGCGATGTTTAACTGGAGCAACATGGGCAAATTTATGGCCGTGGGGCTGACCGATGCGCTGGAAGCGGCGGGGTTAAGCGGCGTCCCGGCATTTGTCGGCCTTGCGCTGCTGTCGTCACTGCTGTGCATGTTTATCGCCAGCGGCTCGGCAATCTGGTCGATTCTGGCCCCCATCTTTGTGCCGATGTTTATGATGCTGGGGTTCCACCCGGCGTTTGCCCAGATCCTGTTCCGTATCGCAGACTCCTCCGTCATCCCGCTGGCACCGGTCTCACCGTTTGTTCCGCTGTTTTTAGGCTTCCTGCAGCGCTATAAACCAGAGGCAAAACTGGGTACCTACTATTCGCTGGTTTTACCCTATCCGCTTATCTTTTTAGGGGTATGGCTGGTGATGCTGGTGGCATGGTATCTTGTCGGTCTGCCGATTGGGCCGGGGATTTACCCAAGACTGCACTAAAGGATTATCGATGCTGAGATTACTCGAAGATAAAATTGCCACGCCGCTTGGTCCACTGTGGGTGATTGCAGACGAGCAGTTCTGTCTGCGCGCCGTTGAGTGGGAAGAACACAGCGACAGGATGGACACGTTGCTCAACGTGCACTATCGCGCGCAGGGTTATGAACGTATCAGCGCCACCAACCCCGGCGGCCTGAGCGACAAACTGACGGCGTACTTCGAGGGCGATCTCAGCATCATTGACACCCTGCCGACCGCCACGGCAGGCACACCTTTCCAGCGCGAAGTCTGGCAGGCGCTGCGCAGTATTCCGTGCGGACAGGTCATGCATTACGGCCAGCTCGCCGGGCAGCTCGGCCGTGCCGGCGCGGCCCGCGCGGTCGGCGCGGCAAATGGCGCTAACCCCGTCAGTATTGTGGTCCCCTGCCACCGCGTGATTGGCCGCAACGGCACCCTGACCGGCTATGCCGGTGGCGTGCAGCGCAAGGAGTGGTTACTGCGTCACGAGGGGTATCTCCTGCTCTAGTTTCCAGGCTTTTAGTGCTTAATTTTCTTCCGGTTAGGCTAAAAATCCATAATCAAGCTGTGGAATTTCAAGAAGATGGCAACAGGTTGCCGTCTCTTGTCCTTATTGATGGTTTGGCAGGCTTACGTACTTACCAAAAAGATGTTAAAATTGACCAATATCAATTAAGGCTTGAGCAAACCTATGATCCCGGAAAAGCGAATTATACGACGCATTCAGTCTGGCGGTTGTGCTATCCATTGCCAGGATTGCAGCATCAGCCAGCTCTGTATCCCGTTTACTCTGAATGAGCATGAACTCGATCAGCTTGATAATATCATCGAGCGCAAAAAGCCTATTCAGAAAGGGCAGACGCTGTTTAAAGCGGGAGACGAACTGAAATCGCTCTATGCTATCCGTTCTGGCACCATCAAAAGCTACACCATCACTGAACAGGGTGATGAGCAGATCACCGGCTTCCATCTGGCGGGTGACCTGGTTGGCTTTGATGCCATCGGTACTGGCCATCACCCGAGCTTTGCTCAGGCGCTGGAAACCTCAATGGTTTGTGAAATCCCGTTTGAAACGCTGGACGATCTCTCAGGCAAAATGCCCAATCTGCGTCAGCAGATGATGCGTCTGATGAGCGGTGAGATCAAAGGCGATCAGGACATGATTCTGCTGCTTTCTAAAAAGAATGCAGAAGAACGCCTGGCCGCGTTTATCTATAACCTCTCACGCCGCTTCGCGGAGCGCGGTTTCTCCCCGCGTGAATTCCGTCTGACCATGACGCGTGGCGATATCGGCAACTACCTGGGCCTGACCGTGGAAACCATTAGCCGCCTGCTGGGTCGTTTCCAGAAAAGCGGAATGCTGGCCGTTAAGGGTAAATACATTACCATCGAAAACGGTGAAGCTCTGGCCGTTCTTGCCGGTCACTCCCGCAACGTGGCATAACGCCCCCGCATGATTGATGCCAGGCCGATAAATTTTTATGATTTATTGGTCTGGTACGTCACCACTTCCGTTTCACCACGTTTCCCTGGCACCGCCCCACTCAGTCCCTGAAAGGTTCTTGTTGAGGTTATGAATTGAGAGAAAGTTTATTTTTCGTTTCAGTCGTTATCGCCTCAGTGACCTTCATATTCATCTGGATCATGCTTGTCGGGCCAATGAAGGGTGAAGAAAAAACCTACGTACAGGATTCAACGACGTTTGCGATTGCGGTGATGGTACTGCTGTTGATTGCCTTTATCGCGGTAACAACAACGGTTCTTTTTCTGTGACAGATTTTCATGATTTATTGATCTGACAAAAACTTCCCCCCTGTTTCATTCAAGATATATAGGTTACTCTTTTAATTACAGACTGTGGTGACAGTAGTAAGGAGACCTGTATGGCAAAGTATCAAAACATGCTGGTGGCTATCGATCCTAACCAGGACGATCAGCCGGCATTACGACGTGCTGTGTATCTACATCAACGGATTGGTGGCAAAATCAAAGCGTTTTTGCCGATCTATGACTTCTCATATGAGATGACCACCCTTCTGTCGCCTGACGAACGCACCGCAATGCGTCAGGGAGTGATCAGCCAGCGTACCGCGTGGATCCGTGAACAGGCCAAATATTACCTGGAAGCGGGTGTTCCTATCGATATTAAAGTGGTCTGGCATAACCGACCTTTCGAAGCCATTATCCAGGAAGTGGTCGCCGGTGGGCACGACCTGTTGCTGAAAATGGCGCACCAGCACGACAAGCTGGAATCCGTGATCTTTACCCCTACCGACTGGCACCTGCTGCGTAAATGCCCTTGCCCGGTGTGGATGGTAAAAGACCAGCCGTGGCCAGAAGGCGGCAAGGCCGTCGTGGCGGTCAACCTGGCGAGCGAGGAGGATTACCACAATTCGCTCAATGAAAAGCTGGTCAAGGAGACGATCCAGCTTGCCGAGCAGGTTAACCACACTGAAGTCCATCTGGTGGGCGCTTACCCGGTAACACCGATTAATATTGCCATCGAGCTGCCTGAATTTGACCCGAGCGTGTATAACGATGCGATCCGGGGGCAGCACCTGCTGGCCATGAAGGCGTTACGCCAGAAATTCAGCATCGATGAGAAAATGACACATGTGGAAAAAGGGTTGCCTGAAGAGGTGATCCCGGATTTAGCAGAACATCTGCAGGCGGGGATTGTGGTACTGGGTACCATTGGCCGGACCGGTATTTCTGCCGCATTCCTGGGCAATACCGCCGAACAGGTGATCGACCATCTGCGCTGTGACCTGCTGGTCATCAAGCCGGATGAGTATCAGACACCGGTTGAACTGGACGACCCGGAAGACGACTAAGTTCAGACATAAAAAAAACCGCCGGAAACGGCGGTTTTTTTGTCGCTGATTTACAGCGATTTCAGAATAGCATCGACACTGGCTTTTGCATCGCCAAACAGCATGTGCGTGTTCTCTTTAAAGAACAGCGGGTTCTGAACCCCTGCATAACCGGTGTTCATGGAACGTTTGAAGACAATCACGTTCTGCGCCTTCCACACTTCCAGAACCGGCATACCGGCGATTGGGCTACGCGGATCGTCCTGCGCCGCCGGGTTAACGGTGTCGTTGGCACCAATAACCAGGACGGTGTCGGTATCGGTGAAATCATCGTTGATCTCATCCATCTCCAGCACGATGTCGTAAGGCACTTTCGCTTCCGCCAGCAGCACGTTCATGTGGCCTGGCAGACGCCCCGCTACCGGGTGAATGCCAAAGCGAACCTTGATACCGCGCGCACGCAGCTTCTCGGTGATCTCCGCAACCGGATACTGAGCCTGTGCCACCGCCATGCCGTAGCCTGGGGTAATGATGACCGAGTGTGAGTTTTTCAGCATCTCTGCGGTATCTTCCGCGGTGATCTCACGGTGCTCACCCACTTCTTCGTCAGAACCGGTTGAGGAGCCATCAGAACCAAAGCCACCCGCGATAACGCTGATAAACGAACGGTTCATCGCCTTACACATGATGTAAGACAGGATCGCACCAGAAGAACCGACCAGCGCACCGGTGACGATCAACAGATCGTTGCTCAGCATGAAGCCAGCTGCCGCCGCGGCCCAACCGGAGTAGGAGTTCAGCATGGAGACAACCACTGGCATATCGGCACCACCAATGGAGGCCACCAGGTGCCAGCCAAAGGCCAGAGCAATCAGGGTCATCACCAGTAACGCCAGCACCTGCAGGCCCACGCTTTCAGTGCGCACGAAGACCACCAGCAGCACAAAGGACACGACCAGCGCCGCCAGGTTCAGCTTGTGACGGTTTGGCAGCATCAGCGGTTTAGAAGAGATCTTACCGCGCAGTTTGCCGAACGCGACAATTGAGCCGGTGAAGGTCACCGCACCAATGAAGATGCCGAGGAACACTTCCGTCAGATGGATGTTGACCAGAATCGGTTCCAGACCGGGTGTGTGGTACAGGTAGCTGTTGAAGCCCACCAGCACCGCCGCCAGCCCCACGAAGCTGTGCAGAATGGCCACCAGCTCCGGCATCTCGGTCATTTCAACGCGTTTCGCCAGGCGAATACCAATCGCGCCACCGATGATCATCGCCACCAGGATCCATGCAACGTTGCCGGTGTCCGGCCCGAAGATGGTGGCAATCAGCGCAATCGCCATCCCGGCGATACCAAAGTTATTTCCCTGCTGAGACGTTTCGTGTTTGGAAAGCCCCGCCAGACTGAAAATAAACAGGATTGCAGCAACAATGTATGCGGCTGTGACTAATCCTCCAGACATATGCTACCCCTTAGCCTTTACGAAACATTTTCAGCATGCGCTGAGTCACGGTGAACCCACCGAAAATATTGATACTGGCGATCAGCACCGCGATAAAGCTCAGGAAGCTTACCCAGCCGCCGTGGCCAATCTGCAGCAGCGCCCCGACCACGATAATCCCGGAGATGGCGTTAGTGACCGACATCAGTGGCGTATGCAGCGCATGAGAGACATTCCACACGACGTAGTACCCCACCACACACGAGAGCGCGAAGACGGTAAAGTGGCCGAGGAATTCTTTCGGCGCGACATCTGCCAGCCAGCCAAACAGAATAATGACCAGCGCCATGATCGCGTACTTGCGCCACGGAGAAGCCGGTTTAGCAGGCTCTTTAGGCTCAGGTGCCGCTTTCGGTGCCGCCTGAGGCTGCGCGGACACCTGAATCGGTGGCGCAGGCCAGGTGATTTCGCCTTCACGCACCACCGTTACGCCACGCACAACAACATCGTCAAAATCAACGGTGATGTTGCCGTCTTTCTCTTTGCAGAGCAGTTTCAGCAGGTTAACAAGGTTGGTACCGTACAGCTGAGAAGACTGGGTTGGCAGACGGCCCGGCAAATCGGTATACCCGATCACCTTCACGCCGTTAGCGGTTGTGGTCACCTGATTTGGCACGGTGTATTCACAGTTGCCACCGTTCTGCGACGCCAGGTCGACGATCACACTGCCCGACTTCATTGAGTCAACCATCTCACGGGTAATCAGCTTCGGCGCGGGTTTACCGGGGATAAGCGCGGTAGTGACAATGATGTCGACATCTTTTGCCTGCGCGGCGAAGAGTTCCATTTCCGCTTTGATAAAGGCTTCGGACATGACCTTCGCGTAACCGTCACCGCTGCCCGCTTCTTCCTTGAAGTCCAGCTCAAGGAATTCGGCACCCATACTTTGGACTTGTTCTTTTACTTCAGGACGGGTGTCAAAAGCGCGTACGATAGCGCCCAGGCTGTTAGCCGCGCCGATAGCCGCAAGACCCGCCACGCCCGCGCCAATCACCATCACTTTCGCCGGAGGCACTTTCCCTGCCGCGGTGATCTGACCGGTAAAGAAGCGACCAAACTCATGCGCCGCCTCAACAATCGCGCGGTAACCGGCGATATTCGCCATGGAACTTAAGGCATCCAGCGACTGCGCGCGCGAAATACGCGGTACGGAGTCCATGGCCATCACGGTCACGCCACGTGCTGCCAGCTTCTCCATCAACTCAGGATTCTGTGCAGGCCAAATGAAGCTCACCAGCGTCGTGCCGGGATTCAGCAGTTCAATCTCGCTCTCTTCCGGCGCATTAACCTTGAGAATAACGGGCGACTGCCAGACTTCAGCACCGTCCACCACTTCCGCGCCAGCCTGAATAAAGGCCTCGTCATCGAAACTCGCCAGTTTGCCCGCGCCGCGTTCAACTGCGACGGTAAAACCCAGTTTAAGCAGTTGCTCCACCGTTTTCGGTGTTGCCGCTACGCGGGTTTCATTGGCTAACCGTTCTTTTGGTACCCCAATACGCATAGTTTTCCCTTCCATCGGTTTTTGATGATGGTTTGTCGATAAATGCCCGCGGTTTGTATCAACTTTCGCCAGCAGGACAGCGACGACATATGATTAACCCCAGAAAATAAAACAGTAACAAACTTTCTATAACCTACTGAAAATAACGCCCGTGATCTACCGCCAGAAAACACTATTTCTTACTTTATCTGTGAAAAATAAGTGATCTGCGTCGCTGACAGTGATATTTACCTTAAATTCATCGCTGAGACCGATAAATAGCGCAAGCGAAGCGGTAAAAACATGATATAGCGCCATTAGAGAACAACTTATTAACATTAAATTAACTTGTAAAAGTCATAAGCTTTATCAGTTTTGCTTGTCAGACGCCTGTTTTTTCAACATATCACTAAATGTTATCAAATCAGATGATTCAGTGAGCACAGGCTGTGAAAAATGGCGCAGACAGCGACGGGTTTTAAATGCCATAATCGGGACCGTCTCAAATTAACAACAATACCAGTACATGGTTTGCGCAAGGCGAAGGATTATTTTTATGAAGCTTAAGAACACACTCCTGGCGTCCGCACTTCTCTCCGCGACCGCCCTGTCTGCGAATGCCGCGACAGAGTTAACGCCGGAGCAAGCGGCAGCGTTAAAACCTTTTGACCATACGGTCATTGTGGGTCGTTATAATTCTATTGGCGATGCCGTCGCCGCCGCATCAAAAGCCGCCGATAAAAACGGTGCGGCCTCGTTTTACGTTGTTGATCAGTCTGACTCCGGCAACAGCGGTAACCAGCGCGTGACCATTGCGCTGTATAAAGACAATGCCCCGAAAGCTGACGCACCGAAAAACCGCGTGATTAACGGCGTCGTTGAATTACCAAAAGATCAGGCGATTGAGCTGGAACCTTATGACACCGTCACCGTGCAGGGCTTCTATCGCAGCCAGCCTGAAGTGAACGATGCCATCACCAAAGCCGCAAAAGAAAAAGGCGCGTACTCTTTCTTTATCGTGCGTCAGGTCGATGCTAACCAGGGTGGCAACCAGCGTATTACCGCGTTCATCTATAAAGAAGATGCGAAAAAACGCGTTCTGCAAAGCCCGGACGCCATCCCTGCTGATTCCGAAGCGGGTCGTGCGGCGATAGCAAAAGGCGGCGAAGAAGCGAAGAAAGTGGAAATTCCAGGCGTAGCCACCTCTGCCGCACCAAGCGCTGAAGTGGGCCGTTTCTTCGAAACGCAATCCACCAAAGGTGGCCGTTACTCCGTTACCCTGCCAGACGGAACCAAAATTGAAGAGCTGAACAAAGCCACTGCAGCGCAGATGGTGCCGTTCGACAGCATTAAATTTACCGGCAACTACGGCAACATGACGGAAGTCTCTTATCAGGTCGCGAAACGTGCGGCGAAGAAAGGGGCGAAGTATTACCACATCACCCGCCAGTGGCAGGAACGTGGTAACAACGTGACCATCAGCGCCGACCTGTACAAGTAACAGAACGGTTGACCCGAGGCGGCGCAATGCCGCCTTTTTTGTTACTTTTTTTTGAAATTCGGCCCCACGTCATTGCATGCTTTCGTGACACTCCGTAAAATCCCGCGCCTTAGTGTGATCCACCATTTTTATGCGCCTGTGCGAAATAATTATTCTGGATTTGGACCTTTCATAACAGGAAGCCAATGGAAAAGAAACTAGGCCTGAGTGCTTTGACTGCACTCGTTTTGAGCTCAATGCTGGGTGCGGGCGTGTTCAGCTTACCGCAGAATATGGCAGCGGTCGCCAGCCCTGCCGCACTGCTTATAGGGTGGGGCATCACGGGTGCCGGGATTTTGTTGCTGGCGTTCGCAATGCTGCTTCTGACCCGCATCCGCCCGGATCTGGATGGAGGGATTTTCACTTACGCCCGTGAAGGTTTCGGCGAACTGATTGGCTTCTGTTCCGCATGGGGCTACTGGCTATGTGCGGTCATCGCAAACGTCTCCTACCTGGTGATCGTCTTTTCGGCGCTCAGTTTCTTTACCGATACCCCTGAACTGCGGTTCTTTGGCGACGGCAATACCTGGCAGTCCATTGTGGGCGCCTCGGTACTGCTGTGGGTTGTTCACTGGCTGATTCTACGTGGCGTACAGACGGCGGCCAGCATTAATCTGGTGGCAACTCTGGCCAAACTGGTTCCGCTCGGCCTGTTTATCGTGCTGGCCTTTATGGCGTTCCGTCTCGATGTGTTCAGTCTCGATTTCAGCGGTGTCGCGCTGGGCGTACCGGTCTGGGAGCAGGTCAAAAACACCATGCTGATCACCTTGTGGGTCTTCATCGGTGTTGAAGGGGCCGTCGTGGTCTCTGCCCGGGCGCGGAATAAGCGCGATGTGGGTCGCGCCACGCTGCTGGCGGTACTGGCGGCGCTGGGCGTGTATCTGATGGTGACGCTGCTGTCGCTGGGGGTGGTCGCGCGTCCTGAGCTGGCCGAAATGCGTAACCCGTCGATGGCGGGCCTGATGGTGAAAATGTTCGGACCGTGGGGTGACGTGGTGATTGCCGCGGGGCTGATTATCTCCGTGTGTGGCGCGTACCTGAGCTGGACCATTATGGCGGCAGAAGTGCCGTTCCTGGCCGCAACGCACAAAGCATTTCCACGCCTGTTTGCTCGTCAAAACAAAAACAGCGCGCCGTCGGCCTCACTCTGGCTGACCAACATCAGCGTTCAGGTCTGTCTGGTGCTGATCTGGCTCACAGGTTCAGACTATAACACTCTGCTGACCATCGCCTCGGAGATGATTCTGGTACCCTATTTCTTAGTGGGTGCATATCTGTTAAAAATCGCCACACGTCCGGCGCACTATGTGGTGGGCGTCGGAGCCTGTATTTACGGCCTGTGGTTGTTGTATGCTTCCGGGCCTATGCATCTGCTGCTGTCGGTGGTGTTGTATGCACCGGGCCTGCTGGTGTTTATCTACGCCCGCCGCACGCATCAGTTAGAGAACGCGCTTAGACGCCGTGAGATGGCCTTAATCGGGCTGTTACTGGTTGCTGCCGTACCGGCAACCTGGATGTTAATGGGATAGAATCGCCTTTCCCATTGTTGAACTGAAAAGGAGAACACGATGGGAAACGCGCAGCAACGCCCAATACTGATTACTGGTGGAGGCCGTCGTATCGGCCTCGCCCTTGCCCATCACTTTCTCAATCTTCGCCATCCGGTCATCATCAGTTACCGCAGCGAATATCCCTCGATTGAGGGGCTACGCAAAGCCGGTGCGATCTGCATTCAGGCCGATTTCTCAACCGATGACGGTATTCTGGCCTTCGCTGAAAAAGTAAAATCTACCACCCCCGGGCTGCGCGCCATTATCCATAATGCCAGCGCCTGGCTTCCCGAAAAATCCGGTACGCCACTCAGCGAAACGCTCTCCTGCATGCTGCAGATCCACGTCAATGCGCCCTATCTGCTGAACCATGCCCTGCTCGACCTGCTGCGTGGTCACGGACATGCGGCGGGTGATATTATTCATTTCACCGATTACGTCGTGGAGCGCGGCAGCGACAAGCACATCGCCTATGCGGCCAGTAAAGCCGCACTCGATAACATGACGCGCTCGTTCGCCCGTAAACTTGCCCCTGAAGTTAAGGTGAACGCCATCGCCCCGGCGATGATTTTATTCAACGAAGACGATGATGCGGAGTATCGCCAGCAGGCGCTAAATAAATCGCTGATGAAAATTGCGCCAGGTGAAAAAGAGGTTATCGATCTTATCGATTATCTGCTCACCAGTTGCTATGTCACTGGCAGAACCTTTGCCGTGGACGGCGGTCGACCGCTGCGCTAGTGAAAGCGGCTCCAGAAGAAGATAAGCACCCAGGCGCTGAGCCCCCAGCAGACAACGGCCCCGCTCAGCGCCAGGGGAAGTCGCATAAAACCGGTGAAGTACCAGAGCGAAAGCAGATAAAGAAAATAAGGGATGATCGACCACATCCCGAACACGATAGTCGTACGCAATGCTTCCGTGCCTCGTTCTGAGGCGACAATATAGTGCGCTATTAACGCAAAGGTCGGGAAGAGTGGGATCAGCCCGGCAATATAATAATTCCTGGTTTTAGCCAGAATACCAATCAGTAACACCACCAGCGCACCCAACGCGGCTTTTATCACCAGCCCCATCTTTTTCCCTATAACAATCAAATAACACTATGAGCCAGAATAACGGAACTGGCGTTAATTATGAAAGATTAATGGAACGTTAAGGTTGTGCGGTGTATGTTGGCTTTTTTCGCAATAACAGACGTTGTATGAATAAGATTGTTTATGTTGAAGACGAGCCCGAAGTGGGGCAATTGATCGCCGCCTATCTGGGTAAACATGATATGGACGTCATTGTTGAGCCTCGTGGCGATCGTGCCGAAGAGGTGGTCTTACGTGAAAACCCGGACCTGGTGCTGCTGGACATTATGCTGCCCGGCAAAGATGGCATGACGGTCTGCCGCGATCTGCGCGCCCGGTGGGAGGGCCCTATCGTGCTGCTGACCTCGCTGGACAGCGACATGAACCATATTTTGTCACTCGAAATGGGTGCCAATGACTACATTCTGAAAACCACGCCCCCTGCCGTCCTCCTTGCTCGTCTGCGCCTTCATTTACGCCAGCGTGCCAGCGTTGAACGAGAAGCGCCTGCTCAGTCGCTGACCCCGCACAAAGCGATGCGTTTTGGTACCTTGTCTATTGATCCGATTAACCGTCAGGTTCTGCTTTCTGGCGAGCTTATCGCCCTTTCCACGGCAGATTTTGACCTGCTCTGGGAACTGGCAACCCACGCCGGGCAGATCATGGACCGCGATGCATTACTGAAAAACCTGCGCGGCGTCAGCTACGACGGAATGGATCGCAGCGTTGACGTGGCTATTTCGCGCCTGCGTAAAAAACTGCAGGATAATGCCACTGAGCCGTACCGCATTAAAACCGTGCGTAACAAGGGCTATCTGTTCGCGCCTCACGCCTGGGAAACCTGATGCCGGTTCCCCGAACGACACTGTTTAAAACATTACGCAGACGAGGTCTGACAGTTGCATAAAATAAGAACACTCAGCCTGATCTGCTGTTTTGGGTTAACCGGGTGCGTTGTCGCAGATATGGATTCAAGTCATTATGACTATGTTCCGTATATTCAGACTATCCAGAATCCCAGGACCCCGGGCCATACCAATGTGCAACAACGCCGTGAGGATTTGTACGCCTGCGGCGTTGATCGAAAGTATTCGCTCAATTCATGGGACGAAAACTTCAGTCGTAACCGCCTGCTGCCGGGCGAAACGATAGAACAGCAGGATTCCAGGATCAAAAAAATAGAAGACTGTATGAAATCAAAAGGGTACGTTCTGTGGGATTACTCACAATGCGGGCCCCGTAAAAAACCGAGCGGTATGTGTAACTAGTTTGGGTTTGCGTGTTTGTCTTCGACGCAGGTTGTTAACGTATTGATTTTCGGTGAGATTGAATGAAAAAGCTGTTCGTACAGTTTTATCTCCTGCTGTTTGTCTGCTTCCTGGTGATGACCATGCTGGTTGGGCTGGTCTATAAATTCACCGCCGAACGTGCGGGCAGGCAGTCACTGGATGATTTAATGAAAAGCTCGCTCTACCTGATGCGCAGCGAGCTGCGAGAGATTCCGCCACACGACTGGGCCAAGACCTTAAAAGAGCTGGATCTGAACCTGTCGTTTGATCTGCGCATCGAGCCGATGAAGGATTTCGATTTAGAGCCACCCGCCATGCAGCGACTGCGTGACGGGGACATTGTGGCGCTGGATGAGAAATATACCTTTATCCAGCGCATTCCACGGAGCCATTACGTTCTGGCCGTGGGGCCGGTACCTTATCTCTATTATCTGCATCAGATGCGCCTGCTGGACCTTGCCCTGCTGGCTTTCATTGCCATTTCGCTCGCGTTCCCGGTCTTTATCTGGATGAGGCCACACTGGCAGGACATGCTGAAACTGGAATCTGCTGCGCAACGTTTTGGTGACGGGCATTTTACCGAGCGCATTCACTTCGACAGCGGTTCCAGCTTCGAACGTCTTGGCGTGGCGTTTAACCAGATGGCCGATAACATCAATGCGCTGATTATCAGTAAAAAACAGCTCATTGACGGAATTGCTCACGAGCTGCGTACGCCGCTGGTACGCCTGCGCTATCGGCTGGAGATGAGCGAAAACCTGACGGAGGCCGAGTCTCAGGCGCTGAACCGCGACATTGGTCAGCTTGAGGGCCTCATTGAGGAGCTCCTGACCTACGCGCGCCTCGATCGCCCGCAAAACGAACTGAACCTCAGTACGCCGGACCTGCCCGGCTGGTTACAAACCCATATCGATGATGTCCAGAGCGTAAACCCGCAACGTACCCTGCTGACACACGTCACGCCCGGCGATTATGGCGCACTGGATATGCGTCTGATGGAACGCGTGCTGGATAATCTGATGAACAACGCCATGCGTTATAGCGAGAGCACGCTGCAGATTGGCTTAGATTTACAGGGTAGTCAGGCCTGTCTGACGGTTGAGGACGACGGACCGGGCATCGCCCCGGAAGCGCGTGAAACGGTGTTTGAGCCGTTTGTACGCCTCGACCCCAGCCGCGATCGTGCCACGGGGGGATGTGGCCTCGGGCTGGCAATTGTTTACTCCATTGCGCAGGCGATGGGCGGCACGGTGCATTGTGAAGAGAGCGCGCTCGGCGGCGCGCGCTTCTGCTTTAGCTGGCCGGTATATCACAACATCACCCTTCCCGTCCCTGCCTGACCTTTATCGCACGCTGGCCTGACCCGGCGTGCTGTGCTATATGATAAGTATGTTGTAACTAATGAAGAGTTATCATGGCGACGTACGATCTCATCGAAAGGCTGAACAGCACGTTCCGCGACATTGAACACGAGTTACTGACCCTGACCGAACGTTTGCAGACCTGCCGTCTGTTAGCCGCGCGCGTCTTTACCCTGCCGGATGTGGTGAAAGGCGCTGAACACGACCCGCTGGAAACCATAGAGGTACAGCAGCATATCGGCAAAGCGGCGCTGGAACTGACGCTGCGGCACTACCGTCGCCTGTTTATCCAGCAGCAGTCAGAAAACCGCAGCAGTAAGGCGGCCGTTCGTCTGCCGGGCGTAATCTGCCTGCAAACTGATGCAACAACGCGAGAAGCGCTGGAAAACCAGATTGCGCATATCAACACGCTTAAGGCGACGTTTGAAAAGATCATCACTGAAGATTCGGGTCTGGCCCCTGCCGCCCGTTTTGAATGGGTACACCGACAGCTACCGGGATTAATCACCCTGAATGCCTACCGTACGCTCACGGTACTGCGTCATCCCGCCACGCTTCGCTTCGGCTGGGCCAACAAGCACATCATTAAAAACTTCACCCGGGATGACATTCTGGCGCAGCTGGAAAAGAGTCTGAAGGCACCGCGGACTGTCGCACCGTGGTCACGCGAGCAGTGGATTGAACGGCTTGAGCAGGAGTACCACAGCATCGCCTCACTGCCGGCGGATACCCGGCTTAAGATTAAGCGTCCGGTGAAGGTGCAGCCTATCGCACGCGTCTGGTATTCCGGCCAGCAAAAGCAGGTACAGTATGCCTGCCCGACGCCGCTGATCGCTCTTTATGATGCCGATCAGGGGGCCATTGTGCCGGATATTGGCGAACTGCTGAATTACGATGCTGAAAATGTCCAGCATCGTTACAGACCTCAGGCGCAACCGCTGCAGCTGATTATTCCGCGGCTGCACCTGTATGTGGCGCAGTGATTATTTCAGGCTGCCGACCATCGATTCCGGGCGTACCCATGCATCAAACTCAGCCTCCGTCAGGTAACCCAATGCCAGAGCGGAGGCTTTCAGCGTCAGCCCCTCTTTATGCGCTTTTTTCGCAATCTCGGCGGCTTTGTCGTAGCCGATATGGGTATTCAGCGCGGTCACCAGCATCAACGACTCATTGAGCAACTGGCTGATGCGCTCGCGGTTTGGCTCAATGCCTGACGCACAGTGCTCGTTGAAACTCTCCATACCGTCCGCCAGCAGGCGTATGGACTGAAGCACGTTGTGAATCACCATCGGGCGATAGACGTTCAGCTCAAAGTTACCGGATGCGCCGCCCATGTTAACGGCAACGTCGTTACCCATTACCTGGCAGCAGAGCATGGTCATGGCTTCACATTGGGTCGGGTTTACTTTGCCCGGCATGATAGAGCTACCCGGCTCGTTTTCCGGAATGCTAATTTCACCGATCCCGCAACGGGGACCCGAGGCCAGCCAGCGCACATCATTGGCGATTTTCATCAACGACGCCGCCAGACCCTTGAGGGCGCCGTGGGTATGAACCAGCGCATCACAGGTGGCCAGCGCTTCAAACTTATTCGGCGCCGTGATAAACGGCTGCCCGGTGATGGCCGCCAGCTCGTCGGCAACGCGCACCGCATATTCCGGATGGGTATTTAACCCCGTACCGACCGCCGTTCCGCCCAGCGCCAGCTCTGCAAGATGCGGCAGGCTGTACTCGATGTGCTTGAGGTTATGTTCTAACATTGCCACCCAGCCGGAAATCTCCTGGCCGAGCGTCAGCGGCGTGGCATCCTGCAGGTGAGTACGTCCTATTTTGACGATATCGCTGAAAGCCTGCGCTTTCTCGCCAAGGGTGGTTTTAAGCACGTTGAGCTGCGGGATCAGCTGTTCACGAAGCGCAATCACCGCCGCCACGTGCATCGCCGTCGGGAAGACGTCGTTCGAACTTTGGCTTTTGTTTACGTCATCGTTCGGGTGAACCTTACGCTCCATACCGCGCACGCCGCCCAGCAGTTCGCTTGCCCGGTTCGCCAGCACCTCATTCATATTCATGTTGCTCTGGGTGCCAGAACCGGTCTGCCAGATGGCGAGGGGGAATTCATCAGGATGCTTGCCGGCCAGCACTTCATCGGCAGCAGTGATAATCGCGGTGGCCTTATCTGCCGCCAGCAGGCCTAAATCCTGATTCACTTTGGCGGCCGCACGTTTAGTGAGCGCCAGCGCCTGAATCAGCGAGACGGGCATTTTCTCGGTCGAAATACGGAAATGTTCCAGCGAACGCTGGGTTTGCGCGCCCCATAGCTTGTCAGCCGGGACATCGATCGCGCCCATAGAGTCTTTCTCACGGCGTACCGTAGTCATTACTTTCTCCTTGATAACACTGTCGGGATTGCTCACATGCTTCAGAGATAAGTATTGATTGCTTTACAGAAAAGATATGGCGCTTTGTGCGCTCTTTGATGTGCCGGGTGACGTGAACGCCACCCGGCTATAGTAGATTACTTCACACACGCCGAACATTGAGAGGACTGGATCTGCCTGAAGAAGTCGTTACCTTTGTCATCCACAAGGATAAACGCCGGGAAATCTTCCACTTCAATTTTCCAGATAGCTTCCATACCCAGTTCCGGGTATTCAATGCACTCCAGGCTCTTGATGCTGCCCTGCGCGAGTACGGCAGCCGGACCGCCGATGCTGCCCAGGTAGAAGCCACCGTGTTTATGGCAGGCATCCGTCACCTGCTGGCTACGGTTTCCTTTTGCCAGCATGATCATGCTGCCGCCGTTGGCCTGCAGCTGGTCAACATACGAGTCCATACGGCCTGCTGTGGTCGGGCCTAACGAGCCAGAGGCGTAGCCTTCCGGCGTTTTGGCCGGGCCTGCGTAGTAAATCGGGTGATCTTTGATGTACTGCGGCAGCCCTTCACCGTTGTCCAGACGCTCTTTCAATTTCGCGTGAGCGATGTCACGACCAACGATGATGGTTCCGTTAAGAGAGAGACGGGTCGACACCGGATACTGAGACAGCTGCGCCAGAATCTCTTTCATCGGACGGTTCAGGTCAACGTGAACGGCTTCACCTTCGCCCGCTTTGCGCAACGCTTCAGGAATGTACTTCCCTGGGTTGTTCTCCAGTTTTTCGATCCAGACGCCTTCGCGGTTGATCTTCGCCTTGATGTTACGATCCGCAGAACAGGAGACTCCCATCCCGACCGGACAGGAGGCGCCGTGGCGCGGCAGACGGATCACACGCACATCATGGGCAAAATATTTGCCGCCGAACTGCGCGCCCAGGCCGAGGTTACGCGCTTCTTCCAGCAGTTCCTGTTCGAGCTGAACATCGCGGAACGCCTGGCCGTGCTCGTTCCCTTCGGTAGGCAGGCCGTCGTAGTATTTGGTCGACGCCAGCTTCACCGTTTTCAGGGTGCTCTCTGCTGACGTACCGCCAATCACAAAGGCAATATGGTACGGCGGGCAGGCAGCGGTGCCGAGCGTGCGCATTTTCTCAACCAGATAATTCTTCAGCTTGCCCGGTGTGAGCAGCGCTTTGGTTTCCTGGTAGAGATAGGTTTTGTTCGCTGAACCGCCACCTTTGGCGATGCAGAGGAATTTGTATTCATCACCGTCCACGCTATACAGGTCAATCTGCGCAGGCAGGTTTGTGCCCGTGTTGACCTCTTTGTACATATCCAGCGCCGCGTTTTGCGAGTAGCGCAGGTTGTCTTCGGTGTAGGTGTTGTACACGCCGTGCGCCAGCGCCGCTTCGTCGCCGCCGCCGGTCCAGACGCGCTGGCCTTTTTTACCCACAATGATGGCCGTGCCGGTGTCCTGGCAGGTAGGTAAAATACCTTTCGCCGCGATATCCGAGTTACGCAGGAACTGCAGGGCGACGTATTTGTCGTTTTCGCTGGCCTGCGGGTCGCTCAGGATATCGGCAACCTGCTGCTGGTGCGCAGGGCGGAGCATAAACGAGGCGTCGTGGAAAGCCTGCTGCGCCAGTAACGTCAGCGCCTGCGGATCGACCTTGAGGATCTCCTGCCCTTCGAATTCAGAGACGGAGACGTGATCGCGGGTTAACAGGTAATATTCGGTTTGATCCTTACTGAGGGGGAAAGGATCCTGGTAATGAAAGGGTTTGTTCGACATTGTTCTCTCACTTACTGCTTCAGTCTGATTATTTGGGCAGATGTTCCGCTGCCCGCTTAAAAGCGAGTCAGCTTATCCTACACAATTTTTTAACAAAAACTGAGACTAGTACGACTTTTTACATCCGCAGGTTACTTCCATGTGGTTTATTGCTTTAATACCCGGAGTTAATTCCACCATTGAATCAGGGCTTGATAATGCAAAAACTCATTAACTCAGTGCAAAACTACGCCTGGGGAAGTAAAACTGCGTTAACGGATCTCTACGGTATCGCGAACCCAAACAACCTGCCAATGGCAGAGCTGTGGATGGGTGCGCACCCGAAGAGCAGCTCAAAAATTGAAGACGCAAGCGGCCAGGTTCGCTCTCTGCGCGACGTGATTGATGCCGACAAAGCCACCCTGCTGGGTGACAAGGTTGCCAGCCGTTTTGGTGAGCTGCCGTTCCTGTTTAAAGTGCTGTGCGCCGACCAGCCACTCTCGATTCAGGTTCACCCGAATAAAAAAGCCTCTGAGATGGGCTTTGCGAAAGAGAACGCGGCCGGTATTCCGTTAGATGCCGCCGAGCGTAACTACAAAGATCCTAACCACAAGCCGGAGCTGGTCTTTGCGCTGACCCCCTTCCTGGCGATGAACGCGTTTCGCGAGTTCTCAGAAATTATCTCCCTGCTGCAGCCGGTGGCGGGTGCTAACAACGCTATCGCTCACTTCCTGGAAAACCCGAATGCAGAAGGCCTGAGCCAGCTTTTCGCCAGCCTTCTGAACATGCAGGGTGAAGAGAAATCTCACGCCCTGGCGGTGCTGAAAGCGGCGCTGGACAGCCAGCACGGTGAGACGTGGGATACCATCCGCCTGATTTCTGAATTCTACCCGGACGACAGCGGCCTGTTCTCCCCTCTGCTGCTGAACGTGGTGAAGCTGAACCCGGGCGAGGCGATGTTCCTGTTTGCTGAAACCCCGCACGCCTACCTGCAGGGCGTAGCGCTGGAGGTGATGGCCAACTCAGACAACGTACTGCGTGCAGGCCTGACGCCGAAATACATTGATATCCCTGAGCTGGTTGCCAACGTGAAGTTTGAGGCGAAGCCTGCGGATCATCTGCTGACTCAGCCTGTTAAACAGGGTGCGGAGCTGGACTTCCCAATCCCGGTGGATGATTTTGCCTTCTCACTGCATGACCTGAGCCCGGCAGAAACCGCCATCGCGCAGGAGAGCGCGGCAATCCTGTTCTGCGTTGAGGGTGAAGCAACGCTGCATAAAGGTGGCGAGCGTCTGGTGCTCAAACCAGGCGAATCGGCATTTGTAGCGGCAAACGAGTCGCCGGTGAGCGTGAGCGGTACCGGTCGTCTGGCGCGTGTTTTTAATAAGCTATAAGCACTTACTGAATTTTTTAACAACTCTTGCTAAGCTAGTTGAAGACTTTACATCACCGGGCGGTTTCTACCGCCTGGTTTCATTTTAGGGATAGTCGCAATGAAAAAATCGGTCGTAGCGGTAGGAGTGATTGTAGCGTTAGGCGTGGTCTGGACAGGTGCCTCCTGGTTTACCGGGAAACAGCTGGAAAGCCGTCTGGCTGAGATGGTGGCACAGGCTAACGGAGAGCTTAAGCGTGGCGCGCCGGAAGCAGGCGTGGAGCTTGCCTACCAGAATTATCAGCGTGGTGTCTTTACCAGCCATATGCAGGTGGTTGTCAAGCCTGTTGCCGGTAATGAAAATGGCTGGCTGAAACCGGGCCAAAGCGTGGTGCTGGATGAAGTGGTCAGTCACGGTCCGTTCCCGCTGGCACAGTTAACGTCTTTTAACCTGATCCCGTCGATGGCGTCCGTTCATACTGTACTGGTGAATAACGACTTAACCAAACCTCTGTTTGATCTGGCAAAGAATGAGTCACCTTTCGAGGTTAACACCCGCATCAGCTACGCCGGTGACACACGTTCCAGTATCGATCTGAAAGCACTGAACTACGAGAAAGATAACGAGAAAGTGACCTTTAGCGGGGGGAATTTCAAGGTTGATGCTGACCGCGATGGAAATGTCTTCTCCCTGACCGGTGAAGCAGAGAGCGGCCTGATCAATGCCGTCAATGAATACGGTCAAAAGGTTCAGCTGACGTTCAATAACCTGAAAGCCGACGGCGACAGCAAGATGACCGATTTTAAAGAGCGTATCGGTAATCAGAAACTCTCTTTCGACAAGATTGCTATCGCGGTTGAAGGTAAAGAGATGGCCGTGCTGGAAGGCATGGAGGTGGACGGCAAATCCGACGTGTCTAAAGACGGTAAGAGCATCAATACCCAACTGGATTACGCCCTGAAGAGCCTGAAAGTGCAGAACCAGGATCTCGGGACCGGCAAACTGTCGCTGAAGATTGGCAATATCGACGGCCAGGCGTGGCATGAATTTAGCCAGAAATACAGCAAAGAGAGCCAGGCACTGCTGAGCAATGCCGCGCTGCAGCAGAATCCGGAAGTTTACCAGCAGCAGGCCATGGCGGTGCTGATGAACAACCTGCCAATCCTGCTGAAAGGCGAGCCGGTTATCACCGTGGCCCCGCTGAGCTGGAAAAACAGCAAAGGCGAAACCAACTTTAACCTGTCCCTGTTCCTGAAAGACCCGGCAACCGCAACGGGTGAACCTCAGACGCTGGCGCAGGAAGTGGATCGCAGCGTGAAGTCACTCGACAGCAAGCTGACCATCCCTGTGGATATGGCGACCGAGTTTATGACCCAGATTGCGAAGCTTGAAGGGTATGGCGATGAAGATGCCGGCAAGCTGGCGAGCCAGCAGGTGAAAGGCCTGGCGGCAATGGGCCAGATGTTCCGCATCACGAAGATGGAAGACAACACCATTTCCACCAGCCTGCAGTATGCCAACGGTCAGGTCACGCTGAACGGCGATAAAATGCCGCTGGAAGATTTTGTCGGGATGTTTGGTATGCCTGCCCTGGGGATGCCGGAACCGGCTGAACCTGCAGCGCCGGCCGTGCCTGAAGCACCCGCTGCACCCGCTGCACCCGCTGCACCCGCTGCACCACAGCAGTAATCATCAAAACCCCTCTCTGAGGGGTTTTTTACTACCGGTTGCAGGTACTCAGCCTGGTGCCACGAAATACTATTTCACCGTCACTAACCGTGCCGACACAATCTGGTGCCCGGCCTGCACGTCTGCTTTTTCGATGCGCTGCATAATCCTGTCCGCCAGCGTGTAACCCATCTCCCGGGCTGGTGTGGTGGCCCAGACAATGGGCAGATCGTCCAGCGCGTTTTCACCGACGTCGGCAAATGCCCCTAACGCCACCTGGTGGCCGAAGAAGGTTTCAACCCCACCCTCTCCGCTCTGACGCCCGGCGCGGATCAGGCCAAACCAGGCTCCCATCGCAATCACCTCGTTATAGCAAATCACGGCGCTTATCGTCGGGCTACTCCGTAATAACGCGTTTATCGCTTCCGCGGCTTTCTTCTGGCTGGATTCGCATTCCACCACCCATTCGCTGTGGAACGGAAGGCCGTATTTAATCAGCGTCGCGCAGTAACCGCCTACCCGCTCGGCTCGCGTCAGGGACGAGCTTTTTCCGCCAAGCCAGGCAATGCGCTGATGCCCACGATGAATGAGATGCTCCGTCAACATTTGTGCGGCCTGCATGTTGTCCGGTCGCAGGGTATCGGCTTCGTCCAGATAACTGGCGCGCGAGGCAAACACCAGCGGCACGCCTTTTTCGGCGGCGCGCTCGCACAAGTCATTACTCACACCCGACGCGCCGGCGACGATCACCCCGTCGACGCCCTGCGTAAGGAGCATATCCAGACGGGAAAGGAGCTGATCGGCCTCGCGACCGCCGTGAAGCAAAAAGACCATCCGTCCCTGCGCTTCAAGCGCTTCGGTCAGGCCCGCGGTCAGTTCGGCATAAAAGGGAGAGGTCAGGTCACGCACAATCAAACCGATCACACCGCTTTGGCCGCCGCGCAGCGCTGATGCCTGGCGGTTACGTACAAAGCCCAGTTGCTCAACCGCCTCGTTAACCCGTTGCCCGGTCGCGGGAGAAATGCGTCCTTTCCCGCTGAGCACCAGTGAAACGGTGCTGACGGAAACCCCCGCCGCCAGCGCGACATCGTTGATGGTGATTTTTTTCGCTACAGCCATGTGTCGGCGTGACTCCCTGAAATGAGATCGGTAAAACGTTTTATCAATATGTAATCTTTATACTACCAGTCAAAGCCTGAGAATGTGATTCAGAGCGCACTAAACTTTGATAAAACGTTTTATCTTCTCGCAGCATTGAAGCAGATAAACTGATTTTAACAATAAAGGAGTCGTTTTATGACGGCGAAAGCAGCACAAAAAATATCGCTGTGGGAATTTTTCCAGCAACTGGGTAAAACCTTTATGCTGCCCGTGGCACTCCTCTCGTTCTGCGGGATCATGCTCGGGATCGGCAGTTCGTTGAGCAGTAAGGACGTCATCACGCTGATCCCGTTCCTCGGGACACCTGTGCTGCAGGCGATCTTTATCTGGATGAGTAAAGTCGGCTCCTTCGCCTTTAGCTTCCTGCCGGTGATGTTCTGTATTGCTATCCCGCTGGGTCTGGCACGCGAGAACAAAGGCGTGGCCGCCTTTGCCGGGTTTGTCGGTTATGCGGTAATGAACCTTGCGGTGAACTTCTGGCTGACGGCTAAAGGCATTCTGCCCACCACCGATGCCGCCGTGCTTAAAGCGAACAACATTCAGAGCGTTATCGGGATTCAGTCCATTGATACCGGGATCCTCGGCGCGGTGATCGCCGGGGTGATTATCTGGATGCTGCATGAGCGCTTCCACAATATCCGCCTGCCTGATGCGCTGGCGTTCTTCGGGGGCACCCGCTTTGTACCCATTGTAACCCTTGTGGTCATGGGTCTGTTTGGCCTTATTATTCCGCTGATCTGGCCGGTCTTTGCGCTGGGGATTAACGGGATTGGCAGCATCATCAACGGTGCGGGCGATTTTGGTCCGATGATCTTCGGAACCGGCGAACGTCTGCTGCTGCCGTTTGGTCTGCAACATATTCTGGTGGCGCTGATCCGCTTTACCGAAGCGGGCGGCACAATGGAGGTGTGCGGACACGATGTGAGCGGTGCGCTGACCATCTTCCAGGCACAGCTGAGCTGCCCGACCACGCACGGCTTCTCTGAAAGTGCAACCCGCTTCCTGTCACAGGGTAAAATGCCGGCCTTCCTCGGCGGCTTGCCGGGTGCGGCGCTGGCCATGTATCACTGTGCTCGTCCGGAAAACCGCCATAAAATTAAAGGGCTGCTGATTTCCGGTGTTATCGCCTGTGTCGTGGGCGGTACAACGGAGCCAATCGAATTCCTGTTCCTGTTTGTCGCGCCAGTGCTGTATCTCATCCACGCGGTACTGACCGGTCTGGGCTTCACCGTGATGGCGGTGCTGGGCGTCACCATCGGGAATACCGACGGCAACGTCATCGACTTTGTGGTGTTCGGGATCCTGCACGGGTTATCGACCAAGTGGTACCTGGTACCGGTGGTGGCCGCTATCTGGTTCGCGGTGTACTACGGAATTTTCCGCTTCGCCATCACCCGCTTTAACCTCAAAACGCCTGGGCGGGATACCGATACCGCCAGCAGCGTTGAGCAGGCTGTTGCAGGAACCGTGGGTAAGTCCGGCTATAACACCCCTGCTATTCTGGCGGCGCTGGGCGGTGCGGATAACATTACCTCTCTGGATAACTGCATCACCCGACTGCGCCTGTCGGTGGCGGACATGTCGAAAGTGGACACCAACGCCCTGAAAGCCAACCGGGCCATCGGCGTGGTACAGTTAAATCAACATAATTTGCAGGTGGTTATCGGCCCGCAGGTTCAGTCAGTGAAAGATGAGCTGGCAACCCTGATGCGTACAGTGGAAGCCTGATGCCTCACCCCCTCGCGCTGAGGGGGTTTTTCTTTAAGGACTTGAGTCATGTTCGATTTTTCAACCGTCGTGGATCGACACGGCACCTGGTGCACGCAGTGGGACTATGTCGCCGACCGCTTTGGCGCGGCCGATCTGCTGCCCTTCACCATCTCCGATATGGATTTCGCGACCGCGCCCTGCATCACCGAAGCGCTGCACCAACGTATTCATCACGGGGTGTTTGGCTACAGCCGCTGGAAAAATGAAGAGTTTCTCGCCGCTGTGGCGTACTGGTTCCGGCAGCGCTTTAACAGCCACATTGATACCGACTCGCTCGTGTACGGGCCTTCCGTTATTTATATGGTATCCGAACTGATTCGCCTCTGGTCAACTCCCGGCGACGGCGTGGTGGTCCACACCCCCGCTTACGATGCGTTCTATAAGGCTATCGAGGGGAATGCCCGACAGGTGGTCGGCGTGGCGATGGAAAAACATGCCACGGGCTGGCAGGGAAATAGGGCCGCACTTGAGGCGGCGCTGGCAAAACCGGAAAACAAAATTTTGCTGCTGTGCAGCCCGCAAAATCCCACGGGTAAAGTCTGGACCCGTGAAGAGCTGAGTCACATGGCAGAACTGTGCGCCCGTTATGACGTGGCGGTGATCAGCGATGAAATTCATATGGATATGGTGTGGGGAGGCCGTCGCCATACGCCGTGGAATGAAGTGGCAGGCGGCAAATGGGCACTTCTGAGCTCTGGTTCAAAAAGTTTTAACATACCGGCGCTCACCGGTGCCTGGGGGCTGATTGGCGATAAAGAGAGCCGTAACGGTTACCTCAGCGCATTAAAAGGTCGTGACGGGCTCTCTTCCCCTTCCGTGCTGGCGCTGACGGCCCACATTGCTGCCTATCAGCAGGGAGAGCCATGGCTGGATGCGTTGCGGGCGTATCTGGAAGAAAATCTGGCGTACATTGCACGCGAATTACACCGCGCGTTTCCGACGCTCAACTGGCAGCCACCCGAAGCCACGTATCTGGCCTGGATCGATTTACGTCCACTCAACCTTGACGACAAAATGCTACAAAAAGTCCTGATTGAGCAGCAAAAGGTCGCCATCATGCCGGGATACACCTACGGCGAAGAGGGTAACGGTTTTGTCCGTCTGAATGCGGGATGCCCGCGTAGCAAGCTTGAGCAAGGGGTTCAGCGGCTGATCGCCGGCATAACGACGCTCCTGTAATCAGATTGCGCAACGGAATATTCCCTTGCGCAAATAGCTTTTTACCTCGTTTTGTTTTTATAATATGACGCACTTTAACCAGAAAAGAGTGCGACCATGATTGATACACGCCTGCCACTAACTGATATTCACCGCCATCTTGACGGTAACATTCGTGCCCAAACCATCCTCGATCTTGGCCGCCAGTACAATCTCACGCTCCCTGCACAAACGATTGAGACCCTAATCCCCCACGTTCAGGTCACCTCAAATGAACCGGATCTGGTCAGTTTCCTGAGCAAACTCGACTGGGGCGTGAAGATGCTGGCCTCGCTGGATGCCTGCCGCCGTGTTGCTTTCGAAAATATTGAAGATGCCGCCCGTAATGGCCTGCACTACGTTGAACTGCGCTTTTCGCCAGGCTATATGGCGATGACCCACAACCTGCCCGTTGCAGGCGTGGTTGAAGCGGTAATTGACGGCGTGCGCGAAGGGTGTAAAACCTTCGACGTTCAGGCTCGCCTGATTGGCATTATGAGCCGTACCTTCGGTGAAGCGGCCTGTCTGCAGGAGCTGGAAGGGTTACTGGCGCATCGTGATGCGATCGCTGCCGTTGACCTGGCGGGTGATGAACTCGGCTTCCCAGGCAGTCTGTTCCTTTCTCATTTCAACCGCGCGCGTGACGCCGGCTGGCACATTACCGTACATGCCGGTGAAGCGGCAGGCCCTGAAAGCATCTGGCAGGCCATCCGTGAGCTGGGTGCAGAGCGTATCGGTCATGGTGTCAAAGCCGTTGAAGATCGTGCCCTGATGGATTTCCTTGCCGAGCAGCGTATTGGTATTGAATCGTGTCTGACGTCCAATATTCAGACCAGCACAGTGGCATCACTGGCGCATCACCCGCTGAAAACCTTCCTGGAGCACGGTGTTCTGGCCTCACTGAACACGGACGATCCGGCAGTACAGGGCGTGGATATTATTCATGAGTATACCGTCGCCGCACCGCAGGCTGGCCTGAGTCAGGATCAGATCCGCCAGGCGCAGATTAACGGCCTGGACATCGCCTTCCTGACACCAGCAGAGAAACAGGCGCTGCGGGATAAGGTCGCCCGCGGCTAAGCCCGTTGCCGGGTGGGGTCGTCCCCTTACCCGGCTTTGCCAGAATCACGCCAGACAGAGCGTTGCGCGGTGTTTGGCTGATTCAATCCCCAGTTCAATCAATTCCATAATCTGAATCGCCTGGCTGGCCGGAACCGGGTTATCCCCCGTCCCGTTTAGCGCATCACGGATAGCAGCATAATACGCCGGATAGTTACCCGGGATCGTCAGTAACGTTTCTTCAACCCTCTCCTCGCCTTCCACCCGCGTCACAACCCCGTCCCGCATGTCATAGCCCCAGTCTTCCTGCGGCAAACGCTCGCCGTTTTTCAGGCGTTCTTCCTGAGGATCGAGACCAAACTTCACATAGCTCCCGCGCGTACCGTGAAGGATATAACGCGCTGATTCGGCGGCTGCCACCATTGTCCCGTGCAGTACAATACGCCGCTGCGGGTAACTCAAGACGGCATGAAAGTAGTCGGTGGTTTGCGCTCCGGGTCTGAGCTGGGCCAGATCGACCGTCATACTGACCGGCAGGCCAAACAAATTTACGGCCTGATCGAGAAGATGCGGCGCTAAATCGTACCAGATGCCGCTGCCCGGCCCGGCTTGCTCACGCCAGCGGTTTCGGACCTGAGGGCGGAACCGGTCAAAGTGCGATTCAAAAAAGAGGATTTCGCCCAGCGTACCTTCATTAAGGAGCGCTTTTACCGTCAGGAAATCACTGTCCCAGCGGCGGTTATGAAATACCGAAAGCACTCTGCCAAAACTTTTTGCCAGCGCATCCAGTTCGCGTGCCTGTGACAACGTCACCGTGAAGGGTTTATCGACAATAACGTGCTTACCGGCTTCCAGTGCGGCTTTTGCCAGCGGAAAATGCGTGTCATTGGGGGTGGGAATGACGATCAGATCAATATTAGGGTCGTTAAAAAGATGCTTAGGTTCAGAAACAACCGGCACGGAGGGCCAGTCGACATGCACTTTCGTGGCATCGCTACTGGAAACTGCCGCCAGCGCCATGCCCGGCGTCCCGGCAATCAGAGGCGCATGAAAAGTCTTGCTCGCGTACCCGTAACCAATAAGCCCGACGCGGATGCTATCACTCATAATGTTGCCCTCTTTTATGACTATCTTATTTCACACTGGCTACTCTGACGTTCTTACAGATTAATCATGTGCCATATGACGTAAAATAGCAGGCTATGCCGGTTGTTTTTGTTACATAGATTTAACGTTCTGATTTTGTTTAGGGGAACCGTTCCCAAAGCACTTGCCGCGGGGGAAACGGCGCTGTAACATTTGCAACCTGTATTTATGGATAAATTACACGTACCAGTCATGACGTCAATTATTAATCGAATCATTGAATTAGCGGGATGGATTGTCCTTGGGGTATCGGTCATTTTGCTTGGCGTTGCCAGCCATATCGATAACTACCAGCCGCCGGAGCCTGTCACCGTCGCCCAACCTAAGTAACCGGTTACCGCAATAAAGAGTGACATAATATGTCAGTTACTTATTGCCAGCCCTGGTGAACACGGTTAACCTTCTCTTCCAGGCATCGTCTGATGCCTGTACTTTCAGCAAAGAAAACTCCTAATTTAGTCGCGTTATCTGAGTGGGCTGTTTACGTCTTTATTAATCCGTTTATTATTCGGACGAATTACCTTAACTGGTATTACTCACTTTTATATGGAAACTTATTAATATGACAGTTCAGGACTATTTATTAAAATTTCGCAAGATCAATTCGCTTGAGAGCCTGGAAAAACTGTTTGACCATCTGAACTACACGCTGTCGGATAATCAGGAAATCATCAATATGTATCGCGCCGCTGACCACCGCCGTGCGGAGCTGGTCTCCGGTGGCCGTTTGTTCAACGTCGGTGAAGTGCCTAAGTCTGTATGGCGCTACGTTTTATAAGAAAGTAGCCATCCGCGCGAAATGTTATATACTCTCCGCCCTGCAAACTGGCTGTACAACATTTCGCGCAGATTATGGGAGAGTTCATGACCGCAACGCCTGGAGAACGAATTGGAGGCTGGTTAATCGCCCCACTGGCATGGCTGCTGGTTGCCTTATTAAGCGCATCACTTGCGCTGCTGCTTTATACCACCGCACTGATTACACCTCATGCAATCCAGACCCTGATGTCGCAAAGTGTGCTTAATATTACGATGTGGTTTGTGTCGTTCGTTTTTGCGATCGGGATGTGGTACTACACGCTATGGCTGACCATTGCCTTCTTTAAGCGCCGTAAGGGTGTCCCTAAACACTACATTATCTGGCTGCTGATTTCGGTCCTGCTGGCGGTGAAAGCCTTTGCTTTTTCGCCAGTTTCTGATGCCCTGGCCGTTCGCCAGCTGCTTTTTCCGTTACTGGCCGCGGCGCTGCTGGTGCCCTATTTCAAGCGTTCGACGCGGGTGAAGAACACCTTTGTGAACCCGTAATAACCTTACAGATAACCTGTTGTCGCCTGCGGTGGTTTGTCCGATAATAGGCGGCTTTTTTATTTCAGGCTAAATAATGACCGATTACTTACTGCTCTTTGTCGGCACTGTGCTGGTTAACAACTTCGTCCTGGTGAAGTTCCTTGGCCTGTGTCCATTTATGGGGGTTTCCAAAAAGCTGGAAACTGCAATGGGCATGGGGCTGGCCACCACCTTCGTGATGACGATGGCGTCTATCTGCGCGTGGTTGATTGATAACTGGATCCTCATCCCGCTGGATTTAATCTATCTGCGTACGCTGTCCTTTATTCTGGTCATCGCGGTGGTAGTGCAATTCACAGAAATGGTGGTGCGTAAAACCAGCCCGGCTCTCTATCGCCTGCTGGGTATCTTCCTGCCGCTGATTACCACCAACTGTGCAGTACTTGGCGTGGCGCTGCTGAACATCAACCTTGGGCATAACTTCATGCAATCGGCGCTGTACGGTTTTTCTGCCGCCGTCGGTTTCTCTCTGGTGATGGTGCTGTTCGCCTCGATTCGCGAGCGCCTGGCAGCAGCGGATATCCCTGCGCCATTCCGCGGTAACGCGATCGCCCTGGTGACAGCAGGTTTAATGTCTCTGGCCTTTATGGGCTTTAGTGGTCTGGTGAAGTTGTAATGAGTACTGTCTGGATAGCCATCACCTCTATCAGCGTGCTGGGGTTGGTGTTTGGCCTTATTCTGGGTTACGCCTCCCGCCGTTTCGCGGTAGAGGACGATCCTGTTGTAGAAAAAATCGATGAGCTTCTGCCGCAAAGCCAGTGCGGGCAGTGTGGCTATCCTGGCTGCCGCCCCTATGCCGAAGCGGTAGGCGTGCAGGGTGAAAAAATTAACCGCTGCGCACCCGGCGGTGAAGCGGTAATGCTGAAAATAGCCGCCCTGCTTAACGTTGACCCGCAACCTGTTGACGGCGATGAAGATGTGCAGGAGCCGGTTCGCGCCCTCGCCGTGATTGACGAAGCGAACTGCATCGGCTGCACAAAATGCATTCAGGCATGCCCTGTCGACGCCATCGTTGGCGCAACGCGCGCCATGCACACCGTCGTGGCGGATCTGTGCACCGGCTGTAACCTCTGCGTGGCGCCCTGCCCGACGCAATGTATCGCGTTGCGCCCGGTTGAACCGACTACCGAAAGCTGGAAGTGGGATCTTCAAACCATTCCGGTTCGCATCATTCCTGTGGAACAACATGCTTAAGTTATTTTCTGCTTTCAGAAAAGAGAAGATTTGGGACTTTGACGGTGGTATCCATCCACCTGAAATGAAAACCCAGTCCAACGGCACGCCGCTGCGCCAAATTCCGCTGGCGTCCCGTTACGTCATGCCGCTGAAACAGCATATCGGTGCTGAGGGTGAACTGTGCGTGAAAGAAGGCGATACCGTCCTTCGCGGCCAGCCGTTAACGTTCGGTCGCGGACGTATGCTGCCGGTCCACGCTCCGACGTCCGGTACAGTGGTGGCGATCGCCCCCCATACCGTTGCACACCCCTCTGCGCTCTCCGAGCTGAGCGTCATTATTGAAGCCGACGGAGAAGACCGCTGGATAGAACGTGACGGCTGGAGCGACTACCGCAACCGGAGCCGCGAAGCGCTTATCGAGCGTATTCATCAATTCGGCGTTGCCGGCCTGGGCGGCGCAGGGTTCCCTACCGGCGTCAAACTGCACGGCGGCGGCGATAAAATTCAGACCCTGATCATCAATGCAGCAGAATGTGAACCCTACATCACCGCCGACGATCGTCTGATGCAAGACTGCGCCGCGCAGGTCGTGGAAGGGATCCGCATTCTTGCCCATATTCTGCAGCCGCGCGAAGTGCTGATTGGCATTGAAGATAACAAGCCACAGGCTATTTCGATGCTGCGCGCCGTCCTCAACGGCAGCCACGATATCGGCCTGCGCGTTATCCCAACCAAGTACCCCTCTGGCGGCGCCAAACAGCTGACGCAAATTCTGACCGGCAAGCAGGTTCCGCATGGCGGACGCTCTTCGGACATCGGGGTGCTGATGCAAAACGTCGGGACAGCCTACGCCGTGAAACGTGCGGTGGTGGACGGTGAACCGCTGACCGAGCGCGTGGTTACGCTGACCGGTGAATCTGTCGCACGTCCGGGCAACGTCTGGGCGCGTCTGGGTACGCCGGTTCGTCATCTGCTGGAACAGGCTGATTTTTGCCCGGGCAGCGACCAGATGGTGATCATGGGTGGCCCGCTGATGGGCTTTACCCTGCCGTGGCTCGATGTCCCGGTAGTAAAAATCACAAACTGCCTGCTTGCCCCCTCCCCGACCGAAATGGGTGAAGAGCAGGAGGAAAAAGGCTGTATCCGCTGCAGCGCCTGTGCCGATGCCTGTCCGGCGGATTTACTTCCGCAACAGTTGTACTGGTACAGCAAAGGTCAGCTGCACGATAAAGCGCAGGCCCATAACCTGGCCGACTGCATCGAATGCGGTGCCTGCGCCTGGGTCTGCCCAAGTAACATTCCTCTGGTGCAGTACTTCCGCCAGGAGAAGGCCGAGATTTATGCCATCTCCATGGAAGAGAAACGCGCAGCCGAAGCGAAAGCACGTTTTGAAGCGCGTCAGGCGCGTCTGGAGCGTGAAAAACTGGCCCGTCAGGCGCGTCACAAACAGGCCGCAGTTCAGCCCGGCGAAAAAGACCAGGATGCGATTAATGCCGCACTGGCACGCGTGCGGGAGAAAAAAGCGACGGCAGCCCAGACCTTGGTGATCCCGGCCGGTGAAAAACCGGATAACAGCGAAGCGATTGCCGCCCGCGAAGCGCGTAAAGCGGCTGCGCGCGCCCGTCAGGCAGAAAAAGCACGGTCAGCCTCCTCTGACGCGGAGATCGATCCGCGTAAAGCCACCGTTGAAGCCGCCATTGCCCGCGCCAAAGCCCGTAAGGCCGGCGAGCAAAACGTGGTAGTTGAACAAGACGCGGAGGCCGTAGATCCCCGTAAAGCGGCAGTTGAAGCGGCGATCGCGCGCGCCAAAGCGCGCAAAGCCGGCGAGCAAAACGTGGTGGTTGAGCAAGAAGTGGAGGCCGTAGATCCCCGTAAAGCGGCTGTTGAAGCGGCGATCGCGCGCGCTAAAGCGCGCAAAGCAGCGGCGCAGACTGAAACCGCTACGCCTGAAGCCCCCGCCGACCCGCGTAAAGCGGCTGTCGAAGCCGCCATTGCCCGTGCCAAAGCGCGTAAAGCGGCGGCGCAGCCTGAAGCCGCTGAACCTGAAGTACCTGTCGACCCGCGTAAGGCGGCTGTTGAAGCCGCCATTGCCCGCGCCAAGGCCCGTAAAGCAGCGCAGCAGGAAGAACAGCAGCCGGCCGCAAACGACGACCCACGTAAAGCCGCAGTCGCCGCCGCCATTGCGCGCGTTCAGGCGAAGAAAGCCGCACAGCAAGCAGTTAACGAGGATTAAATGGTTTTCAGAATCGCAAGTTCCCCTTACACCCATAATCAGCGCCAGACATCACGCATCATGATGCTGGTGTGCCTGGCGGCGCTGCCGGGCATTGCCGTTCAGTGCTGGTTTTTCGGCTGGGGAACGCTGTTCCAGATAGTGCTGGGTTGTGCCAGCGCCTTAGGGGCAGAAGCCCTGGTGCTTAAACTGCGTAAGCTGGCGGTTTCCCGCATACTTGCCGATAACTCAGCACTGCTGACTGGCCTGTTGCTGGCAATCAGTATTCCACCGTTTGCCCCGTGGTGGATGGTGGTGCTCGGTACGGTGTTTGCAGTCATTATTGCCAAACAGCTTTATGGTGGGCTGGGCCATAACCCGTTCAACCCGGCGATGATTGGCTACGTCGTACTGCTGATCTCCTTCCCGGTTCAGATGACCAGCTGGTTGCCGCCGCATGACATTGCCGCGACGGTACCCGGCTTTATGGATGCCCTGCACGTTATCTTTACCGGCCATACCGCGCTCGGTGCGGATATGAACGCGTTGCGTATGGGCGTGGATGGCATCAGCCAGGCCACACCACTCGATACGTTTAAAACCTCCCTGCATGCCGGACACTCCGTCGATCAGATTATGAAATCTGCCATCTTCAGCGGCATGCTGGCGGGCGCGGGCTGGCAGTGGGTGAACCTTGCTTATTTGCTGGGCGGGCTGTTCCTGTTGCAGCAGAAAGCGATCCGCTGGCATATTCCGGTCAGCTTCCTCGTGACGCTGGCGGTCTGCGCCACACTGGGATGGGTGTTCTCGCCAGAATCGCTCGCCAGCCCACAGATGCATCTGCTCTCGGGGGCAACCATGCTGGGTGCGTTCTTTATCCTGACCGATCCGGTAACGGCATCTACCACGAACCGTGGCCGCCTGATCTTCGGTGCACTGGCCGGCTTGCTGGTGTGGCTCATCCGCAGCTTTGGCGGTTACCCGGACGGTGTGGCATTCGCGGTTCTGCTTGCAAACATCACCGTTCCGCTCATCGACTACTACACGCGTCCGCGCGTGTACGGCCACCGTTAAGGGTTTCGCGATGCTGAAAACAATGCAAAAACACGGCGTCACGCTGGCCATTTTCGCCGCGGTCCTCACCGGACTGACGGCCCTGGTGAACAACCTGACCAAATCGACCATCGACGAACAGGCGGTGAAGCAGCAAAAAGCCCTGTTCGATCAGGTGATCCCCCCTGATTTCTACGATAATGACCTGCAGAAAAGTTGCTTCGTGGTCCAGGCACCTCAGTTAGGCAAAGGCCCGCACCGCGTCTTTATTGCCCGTAAGGGGGATAACGCGGTAGGCGCGGTAATGGAAGCGACGGCGCCCGATGGCTACTCCGGGGCGATTCAACTGCTGGTCGGCAGCGATTTCTCCGGTACCGTGTTGGGTACGCGCGTGACGGAACATCATGAGACGCCAGGCCTGGGGGATAAAATTGAAACCCGTCTGAGCGACTGGATTTTGCATTTTGCCGGAAAAGTGATCCACGGCGAAGCGGATCCTGCATTTGCTGTGAAAAAGGATGGCGGCGAGTTTGACCAGTTCACGGGGGCAACCATTACCCCACGGGCCGTGGTCAATGCCGTAAAACGAGCCGGGCTGTATGCGGAAACGCTGCCCGCGCAGATGAACAATCTTCCGGCCTGTGAGGAGTAATCATGAGCCAGGTTAAAGAGGTTATCGTCCAGGGATTGTGGAAGAACAACTCCGCGCTGGTACAGCTGCTGGGGATGTGTCCGCTGCTGGCAGTGACATCCACCGCCACCAACGCGCTGGGTCTGGGGCTGGCAACCACGCTGGTTCTCACCCTGACCAACCTGTCCATCTCTGCCCTGCGCCGCTGGACGCCATCGGAAATCCGTATTCCGATTTACGTCATGATCATCGCGTCGGTGGTGAGTATCGTCCAGATGCTGATTAACGCTTATGCGTTCGGTCTGTATCAGTCGCTCGGGATCTTTATTCCCCTCATCGTAACCAATTGTATTGTGGTCGGGCGCGCGGAAGCTTTTGCCGTGAAAAACAGCCCGGCGATGTCGGCTCTGGATGGCTTCTCTATTGGTATGGGGGCAACCGGTGCCATGTTCGTGCTCGGCTCAATGCGTGAGATCCTGGGTAACGGAACGCTGTTTGATGGCGCAGATGCGCTGCTCGGCGGCTGGGCTAAAGCGCTGCGCATCGAAGTCTTCCACACCGATACGCCGTTCCTGCTGGCCATGCTGCCGCCAGGCGCGTTTATTGGCCTCGGCATGATGCTAGCGATAAAATACCTGATAGATGAAAAACGTAAGCGCCGCGCGGCTGAGCGCAGCGTACAGGAAGGGATACCCGAGAAGGCCTCATGAATAAAGAAAAGCGCATTGCGATCCTGACCCGTCTGCGGGATGAGAACCCACACCCGACGACGGAGCTGAATTTTAACTCCCCGTTCGAGCTGTTGATCGCCGTGCTGCTCTCTGCGCAGGCTACCGACGTGAGCGTTAATAAGGCGACCGCCCTGCTTTATCCGGTCGCCAACACGCCAAAGGCGATGCTGGAACTGGGCGTGGACGGGGTGAAGTCCTATATCAAAACCATCGGTCTGTTTAACAGCAAGGCTGAGAACGTGATCAAAACCTGTCGGATCCTGCTGGAACAGCACGGGGGTGAAGTGCCGGAAGATCGCGCCGCGCTGGAAGCATTACCCGGAGTGGGACGCAAGACTGCGAATGTGGTACTTAACACCGCGTTTGGCTGGCCGACTATCGCCGTTGATACCCATATTTTCCGCGTCTCTAACCGCACGAACTTCGCACCGGGCAAGAATGTCGAGCAGGTTGAAGAGAAACTGCTAAAAGTGGTTCCCGCCGAATTTAAGGTGGATTGCCATCACTGGCTCATTCTCCATGGCCGTTATACCTGTATTGCCCGTAAGCCTCGCTGTGGCTCCTGTATCATCGAAGATCTCTGCGAGTACAAAGAGAAAGTGTATCCCTGATATCTTGCGCTTTTCGTTTTCTGACGCAACGGCAATTCCTTACCAAAAGAGGGTCTACCAGAAGACCTTCTTTTGACCATAATTTATCCGCCTTCCTTACCGCTTCCCTTATCACTTGTTCGAGCCTTTAACGCTCAAACAGGTTAATACTTTTTTCATAGCCGAAAATTTCTATACATATGTGATCAAGATCACCCTGATAACTTCATGTTGAATTTTTGTTGTTAAAAGCGGCGTAAACCCTTTGCCAGACAAGATCAAACTCATCATGAGCAACACATAAGACCAGCTATTTTTCAGAATATGGGCTATATCACTGCAATAAACCTCAAATAGCAGAACATATCGCCATTGAGGGCAAAATACGGGTGAATGCCAGTCAAAAAAACTCCCTTTACAGATCGTATGAAATTTAACGCTGAATAACATTTGTATGAACCGCCGATTATAGCGGCCCAGTTATATGTAACAGATTATTACAAACGTATTGCCAGACGGTGCAGGATAGTGAACATTACCCGCCGTTTCTCCTCCCAATATAACTATAAGGCGGATGGACTACGGCCATCACGCGATGAACACCCCCGTTAATATGGGATGTAAAAAAAGAGGTATATGTGTCGACTGCAAACAATAAACCAACAGATGAAAGCGTAAGTCTTAACGCTTTTAAACAACCTAAAGCGTTCTATCTCATCTTCTCTATCGAGTTATGGGAGCGTTTTGGTTATTACGGCCTGCAAGGGATCATGGCGGTTTACCTGGTAAAACAGCTGGGTATGTCCGAAGCAGATTCCATTACGCTGTTCTCCTCTTTCAGTGCCCTGGTGTACGGTCTGGTCGCTATCGGCGGCTGGCTGGGTGATAAAGTCCTCGGGACTAAACGTGTCATTATGCTGGGTGCGATTGTCCTGGCCGTTGGCTATGCGCTGGTTGCATGGTCTGGTCACGATGCCGCTGTGGTGTATATGGGTATGGCGACTATCGCCGTCGGTAACGGTCTGTTCAAAGCGAACCCGTCTTCCCTGCTCTCTACCTGTTACAACAAAGATGACCCGCGTCTGGACGGTGCATTCACAATGTACTACATGTCCGTGAACATCGGTTCCTTCTTCTCCATGCTGGCAACCCCGTGGCTGGCCGCTAAATTCGGCTGGAGCGTTGCGTTCTCCCTGTCCGTTGTCGGTATGCTGATCACCGTGGTTAACTTTGCCTTCTGCAAACGCTGGGTTAAAGACTACGGCTCCAAACCTGACTTCGAACCGGTTCACATTGGCAAACTGCTGGCGACCATTGTCGGCGTGGTGATCCTCGCGGCAATCGCAACCTGGCTGCTGCATAACCAGGGCATCGCGCGTGCCGTTCTGGGTGTGGTTGCGCTGGGTATCGTGATCATCTTCGCGAAAGAAGCCTTCGCCATGCAGGGTGCCGCTCGTCGTAAGATGATTGTGGCCTTCATCCTGATGCTGGAAGCGATTATCTTCTTCGTTCTGTACAGCCAGATGCCAACGTCTCTGAACTTCTTCGCTATCCGTAACGTTGAACACTCAATCCTGGGTATCGCGTTCGAGCCGGAGCAGTATCAGGCCCTGAACCCGTTCTGGATCATGATTGGTAGCCCGATTCTGGCTGCTATCTATAACAAGATGGGCGACCGTCTGCCGATGCCGCACAAATTTGCTATCGGTATGCTGCTGTGTTCTGGCGCATTCCTGGTACTGCCGCTGGGTACGAAATTTGCGACTGACGCAGGTATCGTCTCCGTTAACTGGCTGATCCTGAGCTATGCGCTGCAGTCTATCGGTGAACTGATGATCTCCGGTCTGGGCCTGGCGATGGTTGCACAACTGGTTCCTCAGCGTCTGATGGGCTTCATCATGGGTAGCTGGTTCCTGACCACTGCGGGTGCCGCCATCATCGCAGGTAAAATTGCAAACCTGATGGCCGTGCCGGATAACGTGACTGACCCACTGGTCTCTCTGAACGTCTACGGTACCGTGTTCATGCAGATTGGTATTGCTACTGCGGTTATCGCGGTTCTGATGATGCTGACTGCGCCGAAGCTGAATCGCATGACTCAGGACGACGACAAGACGGCGAAAGCGACCGAAACCGCTACCGCATAATGTCACTGAGAAACGACTGATCAGAAGCCGCTAATGTATTAGCGGCTTTTTTTTTACCCGTTCGCGCACTAACATAGCTGAAACCTCAGCAAAAAGGAGTTACCGATGAAACTGTTCTACAAACCGGGCGCGTGCTCTCTTGCTTCCCACATTACCCTGCGCGAGAGCGGCAAAGATTTCACGCTGGATGGCGTTGACCTCATGAAAAAACGCCTGGAAAACGGCGATGATTTTTTTGCTATTAACCCGAAGGGACAAGTTCCGGCTCTGCTGCTGGATGACGGTACCCTGCTGACCGAAGGCGTGGCGATTATGCAGTTCCTCGCCGATAGCGTGCCCGACAGGCAATTGCTGGCACCGGTAAGCACGGTTTCTCGCTACAAAACGCTGGAGTGGATGAACTACATTGCGACCGAGCTGCACAAAGGCTTTACGCCGCTGTTCCGTCCGGAAACGCCGGAAGAGTACAAACCGACCGTACGTGCTCAGCTGGAGAAAAAACTGCAGTACGTTAACGCATCGCTGAAAGACGATCAGTGGATTGGGGGCGCGCGTTTTACGATTGCCGATGCCTATCTGTTCACCGTGCTGCGCTGGGCACGGGCCATTAAGCTCAACATGGACGGGCTGAACCACATTGCATCGTACATGGATCGCGTAGCCGCGCGTCCTGCGGTGGCTGCAGCGCTTAAAGCAGAAGGGTTGAACTGACCGGCGCACTGTATTGCCGGGTGGCGCTGTCGCGACCCGGCTGACAGGAACGTGAACCGTTATAACCGGGTTGCGCTGAAGTAATGCTCCGGTTTCGCGATACGATCCTGTGCCGCGACCACCTGCAGTTCATACTCCTGCATCTCTTTTGTCGCCTTCATGATTTCGTACACCGCAGCAGTCACATGCTCAAGCGCATCCCGCAGCGTGGCCCCCTGAAGTAATTTCACCAGCAGCAAGCCGCTTGTCACATCACCGACACCCACCGGCTGACGCATGCCGAAGTCCACCAGCGGACGGCTGATATGCCAGGCTTCGTCTTTCGTCACCAGCAGCATCTCAAAACGGTCCCTGCTCAGCCCTGCGCGCGCGAGATGTTTCACCAGGACAATCTCCGGCCCCTGGGCTATTAGCTCGCGAGAAGCGCTTACCGCCTCTTCTACGCTATTCACCGGATGCTCGCAGAGAATTTCCAGCTCAATGAGGTTCGGCGCAATAATATCGCTGGCCGGCAGCGCGTGACGCACATGGAATTCAGCCACGCCGGGGGCCACGATGCAGCCTTTCTCCGGATGCCCCATAACAGGATCACAAAAGTATTTCGCCGCCGGGTTTGCCGCTTTCACCTGGCGGACAATGCCCAGGATATGCTCTCCCTGCTCTGCCGAACCGAGATATCCGCTCAGTATCGCATCACAGCGTTTTAGCTGATCGATATTGGCAATGCCCTGCACAATGTCGGTGAGGTGCGAAGGCGGCATCACGCAGCCGGTCCATTGACCGTATTGTGTATGGTTTGAGAACTGCACGGTATTGAGGGGCCAGACGTTGGCACCGAGGCGGCGCATCGGAAATTCCGCGGCGCTGTTGCCAGCATGCCCAAAGACAACGTGGGACTGAATGGCGAGGATGTTCTTCATTTTTACTTACCAAAGCCTGAAAAAACAAAAGGGGCGTGGTTTCCCACGCCCCTGGATACTTTTAATTATTTCCAGCAGACCAGACAGTAGTTTTTCTTACCGCGACGCAGAAGCGTGTAGCGGCCATACAGACGATCGCTGTCAGCGAAGGTGTATTCCGGGTCGGCCTGTTTTTCACCGTTAATGGTGATAGCGTTCGAGGCGATGGTTTTACGCGCCTGACCGCGAGATGGCTGCAGCTCGGAGTCCACCAGCGCCTGCATCAGGTCGGCACCTTTTTCCATCTCAACCATAGGCACGCCATCCTGCGCCAGCTGTTCGAAGTCCGCTTCGCTCAGATCGCTCAGCGTCCCGTTGAACAGGCTTGCAGTAATGCGTTTTGCCGCGGCCAGACCTTCTTCACCGTGAACCAGTTTGGTCACTTCATCAGCCAGTACGTACTGAGCGCGTGGCGCTTTACCGCTGGTTTTGTCTTCTTCTTCCAGAGCATTGATCGCCTCAATGTCCATAAAGGTGAAGAACTTCAGGAAGCGATAAACATCGGCATCCGCCGTGTTAATCCAGAACTGGTAGAATTTGTACGGGCTGGTTTTCTTCGGATCAAGCCATACCGCGCCGCCTTCGGTTTTGCCAAATTTGGTGCCGTCGGCTTTGGTGATCAGTGGAACGGTCAGACCGAAGACCTGGTTCTGGTGCAGACGACGCGTCAGATCGATACCCGACGTGATGTTGCCCCACTGGTCAGAGCCGCCAATCTGCAGGCAGACGCCGTGCAGTTTATTCAGGCAGGCAAAGTCATAACCCTGCAGCAGGTTGTAGGAGAACTCGGTAAAGGAGATGCCCTGGTCGTCACGGTTCAGACGCTGCTTCACCGCTTCTTTGTTAATCATCTGGTTAACGGAGAAGTGTTTGCCAATGTCGCGCAGGAAGGTCAGCACGTTCATGCCGCCAAACCAGTCATAGTTGTTGGCAGCAATCGCAGAGTTGTCACCGCAGTTAAAGTCGAGGAAAGGCGCAACCTGTTTGCGGATCTTATCCACCCACTCCTGCACGGTGTCTTCGGTGTTCAGTTTACGCTCGGCAGCTTTAAAGCTTGGGTCGCCAATCAGACCGGTCGCGCCGCCAACCAGTGCGACAGGCTTATGGCCCGCCATCTGGAAGCGTTTCAGGCATAACAATGGAACAAGATGCCCCAAATGCAAGCTGTCAGCGGTAGGATCGAAGCCGCAATAGAGCGCGATCGGGCCTTGCGCCAGTCGCTCTGCTAACGCTTCCTCGTCCGTCACCTGAGCCACAAGGCCCCGCTCTTGCAATTGTTTAATCAAGTTACTGCTTGCCATCAAATTCTCCATGTATAAACGACTGCACCTTTGCCGGTACACGACTTTTCGCCTGATGCGAAAGGTACATAGAATAAAGCGCAAGCGCGGCCTGCGCTAGCGCTTAAATCAACAAATTTCGGCGATTACGGTGCCAGCCTGTCGATTTTCCAGCCGCCATTTTCACGCTGGTATAAAAAGCGGTCATGCAGACGGTGTTCGCCGCCCTGCCAGAATTCCATCTGCTCGATCGGAATGCGGAAGCCCCCCCAGAAACTGGGCAACGGAACTTCGCCCTGCTGGAATTTCTGCTTCAGTTCGAGGAATTTGCTTTCAAGCACGCCACGCGCCGAAATACGGCTGGACTGTTTTGAGACCCAGGCGCCAATCTGGCTGTCACGCGGACGGCTGTGGAAATACTTCACCACTTCCAGCGTGGAGAGACGCTCTGCTTTGCCGGTGACCATCACCTGACGCTCCAGCATATGCCACGGGAACAGCAGGCTGATACGAGGATTGTTTTCTAAATGGTGTGCCTTACGACTGCCCAGGTTGGTGTAAAACACCAGGCCTTTCTCGTCATAATGTTTGAGCAGGACGATACGCTGATACGGTTGACCGTTTTCATCTACCGTTGCAACAACCATTGCCGTTGGGTCGGCGAGTTTCGCTTCGCAGGCCTGTTTCAGCCAGCGTTCAAAAAGCACGAGGGGTTCGGCGGGAAGATCCTGGCGACGCAGGCCGCCTTTGGTGTATTCACGGCGCAGATGCGCAATTTGCTGCAGTTCGTCGTTATCTGACATGGCGTTAGCTGACATTGACATTGGGTGGCGCTATTGTGCGCCGCCCCTGTAAAAATCTCAACGCTTCGGATTTTCGAGCTGGCAATTGTTCAGCACAATACGGTCGCGTTTGTAGACGGTGGCGCTGTCGCCTTTAGACCAGAAGACATAAATTCCGTCCGTGTAGCGTGCGCCGGAGGCAGAAATGCCCTGCTTGAGGGTGAGCAATTTGTTGTCGTAGACAAAACTGGCTTCCTGACGCGGATTGTTCAGCTTAACGGTCAGCGGTTTTTCATCACAGCGATACTCCAGGGTATCGGTCTGCATGCGATCAAGGAACTGGTTGTAGACGCTGCATCCTGACAGCAATAAAGGCGCGGCAATAAGAAGAAGTTTTTTCATGGGCGTATTCCGAAGACTTTCCTGGTCCTGGAGGGCATGGCTGCCCTCCTGTTTCATTCCATTCTAACGACCACACGCAGCGCTGAATTTCAGTTAACTCTGATTATGACGTGGATTCGCCGGGAAAATGGCCCCGAGGACGCTGGCCTCACGTGCGCCAGTCACCGACGGTAAATTGCCCGGTAGCCCGGCAATGGTACGCCAGGCAAGCCAGGCAAAAGCCAGCGCTTCCATATCATCGCCGCTGATGCCGGCTTCATCGGTGGTCGTCACCTCGGTACCCGGCAATAACCCGGCAAGACGTGCCATCACCAACGGGTTACGGCTGCCACCGCCGCACACCAGCAGGCGTTCGCAGCCACCGCTGAGAAGAACCTGTTCCGATATCGAAACCGCCGTTAACTCGGCGAGCGTCGCCTGGACATCCTGCGGTGCAAGCGCCGGGAACTGCGCCAGCTGACGTTCGAGCCAGCCATAGTTGAAATATTCACGCCCCGTGCTTTTGGGCGCCGGTAGGGCGAAGTACGGATCGCTTAGCATGGACTGCAACAGCGGGATGATCACTTTGCCTTCGCTGGCCCACTGCGCGTCTTTATCATACGCCTGACCACGCTGACGCCAGATCCAGGCATCCATCAGCATGTTACCCGGGCCGGTGTCATAGCCGCGTACGGGTTGATCCGGGATAAGCAGAGACAGGTTGGCTATACCGCCAATGTTCAGCACCATTCGGCGCTCTGTCGGATGGGTCAACAATGCCTGATGAAAAGCGGGCACCAGCGGCGCGCCCTGCCCGCCAAGCGCAATATCGCGACGCCGAAAATCACCGACTACGGTCACGCCCGTCTTCGCCACAATCTGGTTGTTGTCGCCGATTTGCAGGGTATGCGGTGCATCGCCGACCGGCTCATGCCAGACCGTTTGTCCGTGACAGCCGATAGCGACGACATCCTGCGGGCGAAGCTTTTCTTTATGCATCAGAGCCAGTACTGCATCGGCAAACAGCGCCCCCAGCCGCACATCAAGCTGACCAAGCTGAGAAAGCGTCAGTTGCTGCCCCTGACAGACACTGAGAATGTCCTCTTTCAGCGCCAGGGGGATAGGCCAGGTCAGGCTCGCCTGCTGTGCCACCATGTTTTCATCAATAGCGGCCAGAACGACGTCTACGCCATCCAGACTGGTACCCGACATCACACCAATGTAGCGACCCGATTTCATGCGCTTTCCTTACGTTGCGTGGGCTAATGCTCTCCACTCAACCATAAACAGCGCCGCTTTGCTATCCGGCGATAATATTTTTTAACAATCTCAGACAGGTAACCTGCCGGGTGCCCGTTTATGTCTCGTTAAGTTAAATTCAAGTACAATTTTCTTATTGTTAGTGCAAAGATATGAACTATGGCCCCTTATGCCATATAATTTAGCCATAACGGATGCCCGCCATCGGGCGTTTTTGGTGAACAGGAGATTCAAATGATTTTACGTGTACTGGGCGTTTCGCTGATCGGTTTAACCCTTGCAGGCTGTGTGAATGACAGTTCACTTTCTGGCGACGTGTACAGCGCTTCTGAAGCCAAACAGGTTCAGAGCGTCACTTACGGTACCGTTGTTAACGCACGCCCTGTACAAATTCAGGGTGGCGATGACAGCAACGTGATGGGTGCCATCGGCGGTGCTGTGCTGGGTGGCTTCCTCGGTAATACCGTAGGCGGTGGCACAGGTCGTTCGCTGGCCACAGCAGCAGGTGCCGTTGCGGGTGGTGTTGCAGGCCAGGGCGTTCAGGGTGCAATGAACAAAAGCCAGGGCGTAGAACTGGAAATCCGTAAAGATGACGGCAGCACCATCATGGTAGTACAGAAACAAGGTAATACCCGTTTCTCTGCCGGCCAGCGCGTTGTTCTGGCGAGCAACGGAAGCCAGGTCACCGTTTCTCCACGCTAATTCAAACTGGATGTGGTCATCAGACCACATCCATTGAACAAATCCATTTAGCAAAGCCCGTAAACAAATCTATTTACATATAATATAATTACCAGCAATATATTTACAAAAAACATTTCCGCCATGAATCATTAAGCGCGGTATATCTTGTTCCTGCGCAAAGTATTTACTCTCCACGCCTGTTACTCTCTTTCTTACTTTACATTTTTTAATTTTATTATTCCGTCAAATCCCTATGCTTGCACTACAACGATATTTTAAGAACCCTTATATTACATTCTGTTTTGGATGCATCGTCGTCGTTGGAATATTACAAGGTCTCTTTGTAAAACTGGTCGAATTAGTCCCTTCATTCTCACCGCTGCTATTCCCGACACTTACCATATTTTTGCTGGTATTCCACCTGTTTATTGCCTGCTTCATGGTCATGAAATACTGGTGTGACAGACGGCGGTTGTACCTTATCGCCCTCGCCTCGGCCTTCGCCGGGTCGACGATGCTGATGGCCGGCACCCTGTCCAGCTTCCCGTCATGGCTGGATCTCTATCAGTTCAATGTTGTCGACTATAACGACGCCATGATCTTCTTTATGTTCCGTCATATTCTTATGGCGGTGCTGATAATAGTCTCAGCTTTGCTCTATTCTATTCGGGATTATCCCCTTTCACGCCCCGCGCATATTGCCGTGGTTATCGGTACACTGCTGTTTACGGTTTCTATGGTCGCCCTGGCCTGGTTCTGCTCCAGCCACTCGGCACTGATAACGCTGGATCTGGTGGATAATGAAACCCGGCAATTTATGGTTCTCTGGAGCCAGGTCATAAATATCTTTTTGATTCTTCTCTGGGTTGTGGCGTTAGCAACGTTAATGACGATTACCCGGGTGCGGAATCTTTTTTGGGTTGGCGGTAATTTCTTATGTGTTTGTTATGTCCTGACGCTCTCATTACTGTTAGCCGGCGGGCATGCTGAGGACACGTCCTGGTATCACGCTCGCTTATTCGAAACCGTGGCGACGCTGATGATTATTTTTGTCCTGCTGTACGACGTCTTTAACCTGTATCGCGACTCGCACATAAAGTATCAGCAGTCTTATCAGAACTCGATCCGCGACCCGCTGACGCGCCTCTACAACCGCAGTTATTTTTACGACGCCTTAAATCAGGCACTCAGCATCAGCAAAGCCAACCACCCTGTGTCGGTTATCGTCAGCGATCTCGACCGTTTTAAGCGCATCAACGACTGCTACGGCCATCTGCAGGGAGACAAAGTATTGCAGTTTGTTGCCAACCTGCTGATGGATTCCGTCCGCCCGCAGGACATTGCGGCACGTATTGGTGGGGAAGAATTTGTCCTGATGCTGACCAATACTTCGTCGGAGGCAGCGTACCAGGTGGCTGAACGCATACGGCTAAAGCTGAGCAGTTTTGATAAGGTCAGCAGCGGGGGTCAGTTACCTGAATCCATCACGATTAGCATGGGGGTATTTACCGCCACCTCTCCGACGACGACCGCTGAAGCGTGCGTGGAGAATGCTGACAAGGCGATGTATGAAGCGAAAGAGACCGGGCGTAACCGTGTCGTTGTATCGAGGTAAAAAAGGCCTTGCTGCTGCAAGGCCTTGTGATGGTGTCAGTCGCGTGACTGCAGCTCATGGATGTTCTGCTCGAGGCGTCCAATGAGGCTGATGAGCAGTTCAAGCTCTGCGGGTGAAACCCCGGAAAGGATTTCGCCGCGCGTTTTGGTGATAACGGCTTCCATTTCAGTAATGATAGGGGCCGCTTTCTCAGTGAGCTTAATCCGCTTAGCGCGACGATCGCTGGCGCAGGTTTGCCGGGAGATGAGTCCTTTCTCTTCCAGTTGGTCAAGCGTACGTACCAGTGACGGTTGCTCAATGCCGATCGCTTTTGCCAGTTGAATTTGTGACTGGTCGGGTGGCAGCTGATGAATGTTATGCAGCGTGACCCAGTGCGTCTGTGTCAATTCCAGAGGTTTCAGGCGATGGTCAATCAGAGCACGCCAGACGCGTACCAACCTTGCCAGATCAGAACCTAATGGCGATTCCAATTTCATCTCCTTATAATTAGCTTGCTAAGTTATTATACTGATTTTAGAATAGTGTGCAGCATTTGTATTGGCAAAACAAATGCAATACTGCATTCATCGAACTTAAAAGGATGACTTACACTGAATTGTGATGTTCCATCAGATTAAGACTCGCCCTCGCGGCATTTTGTTCACTGCAAAGGATCTCTGCCCGTGACGTTTTTTCAAAGCTCCGTGGGACTCCCCCTTCAGGACCTGATTTTCGGTGCGTCAGTCTACTTTCCGCCCTTGTTTAAGGCCGTCCTGGTCGGCTTTATGATTTGGCTCATAGCCCATCGCCTGCTTCGCGACTGGATGTACTCCGGCGAGATTTGGCACCCCATGTTAATGGATCTCTCCCTGTTTGCCCTTTCCGTATGCCTGGGCCTAGCTGTCTTGATTGTGTGGTGAATATGTCCCTGAAAACGCTGAAGTACTTTTCCACGCTGATTGTTCTTGCTCTGGCCCTGGTTGCCGGGTGGTGGCTCTGGAATTTTTATATGCAGTCACCCTGGACACGTGACGGCAAAGTGCGGGCTGAGCAGGTCAGCATTACCCCACAGGTTTCGGGCAGCATTACGACGCTTGTTGTGAAAGATAACCAGTACGTTAAAAAGGGTGACGTGTTATTCCGTATCGACGACACCCCCTATCATATTGCGATCCTTAACGCCCAGGCACAGCTGGCGAAGGCCCAGTCTGATTTAGCAAAAGCCAATAACGAAGCCAATCGCCGCCGGCATTTGTCGCGCAACTATATTTCCGCAGAAGATTTAGATACTGCCAATATCAACGTTAAGGCCATGCAGGCGAGCGTGAACGTCGCGGAGGCTACGCTCAAACAGGCGCAGTGGGAGCTGACACAAACCGTTATTACCGCGCCAGTCGATGGATGGATCACCAACCTGTCAGCCCGCGTGGGGAATTATGCCACCGCCGGGCAACCCGTTTTCGCCCTTGTCGACAGCCACTCGTTCTATGTGGTGGGTTATTTTGAAGAGACCAAGCTTCGCCATATTCGCGAAGGGTCTCCCGCTACCATTACGCTTTACAGCGGCTCGCAGCGGTTACAGGGTCACGTCTCCAGCATCGGCCGCGCCATTTACGATCAGAGTGTTGAAATGGATTCAGGCCTGGTACCGGACATCAAACCGAACGTGCCGTGGGTGCGTCTGGCCCAGCGCGTACCGGTTCGTGTGGAGTTTGATCGTTTACCGCAGGGCATGACGCTGGTCTCCGGCACAACCTGCACCGTCGCCATCGGGACCCGTTGATGAACCTGCAGGCCTTCTCCTGGCGAAATACGCCGTGGATGAAAGCGACACGTCCGCAGTGGCGCTATGCGCTGCGTAATGGCATTGCGATGTGTCTGGCGCTGACTGTCGCCTATTACCTCAACCTTGATCAGCCCTACTGGGCAATGACCTCTGCCGCGGTGGTGAGTTTCCCCACCGTCGGCGGGGTGATCAGCAAAAGTCTTGGACGTATTGCCGGCAGCCTGTTGGGTGCCACCGCAGCGTTAATCATTGCAGGTCATACGCTGAACGATCCGTGGCTTTTTTTGTTGAGCATGGCGATATGGCTGGGCTTTTGTACCTGGGCCTGCGCGCACTTTACGAATAACGTTGCCTATGCCTTCCAGCTGGCCGGCTATACCGCCGCCATTATCGCCTTTCCGGTGGTGAATGTGCTCGATACCACCGAGCTGTGGGACATCGCACAGGCGCGCGTCTGTGAAGTGATTGTCGGTATTCTGAGCGGCGGTTTCATGATGATGATACTGCCGAGCACCTCCGATGGCACCGCGCTTATTACCGCCCTGAAGACCATGCATACCCGTTTACTGGAGCACGCAAGCCTGCTCTGGCAACCGGATACCAACGACGACATCCGTCTCGCGCACGAAAAGGTGATCGGCCAGATCCTGACCATGAATCTGTTACGCATTCAGGCCTTCTGGAGCCACTATCGCTTTCGTCGTCAGAACACCCTGCTTAACTATCTGTTGCATCAGCAGTTGCGTATGACCAGCTCAATCTCCAGTCTGCGCCGGATGCTACTCAACTGGCCTTCACCCCCTGCACATACGCGCGCCGTGATTGAAACGCTGCTCGCGGCACTTGCACGCCCGGATGCCGACATCTACACCGTTGCGAAGATTATCGCCCCGCTCGCGCCAGTTGATGAGTACGATTACCGTCACCGCGCCTTCTGGCAGCGTCTCAACTATTTTTGCCGGTTGTATCTGCGCAGCAGCCGCTGGATTAACGCCGTGGAAAATGCCACCCCGGTCACCGAGTTCGCTGTCCCCGGTAGCCCGGCGCTGGCACGACACACAGACTCGATGGAGGCACTGTGGAGCGGTTTTCGTACCTTTTGCGCGCTCACGCTGGTCGGCGCGTGGAGTATCACCACCCAGTGGGAGTCAGGCCCTGCGGCCCTGACGCTTGCTGCTATCAGCTGCGTGCTGTACTCCGTCGCCGCGTCACCGTTCAACTCCCTCACGCTGCTGCTGCGCACCCTGGTGCTGCTTTCGCTGTTTAGTTTTGCCGTGAAGTTTGGGTTGATGGTGCAGATAAGCGACCTGTGGCAGTTCCTTCTGTTCCTGTTCCCGCTGTTAACCACCATGCAGTTGCTGAAGCTGCAAATGCCCAAACTCGCCGGGCTGTGGGGACAGCTGATTGTGTTTATGGGCTCGTTTATCTCCGTCACTAACCCGCCGGTTTATGACTACGCCGATTTTCTCAATGACAACCTGGCGAAGATCCTTGGCGTTGGGCTGGCGTGGCTGGCATTTGCGGTGTTACGTCCGGGTTCAGATGCGCGCAAGAGTCGCCGGCATATCCGCGAGTTACGCAGAGGTTTTGTCGACCAGTTGAGTCGAAAACCGCATTTACGTGAAAGTGAGTATGAATCGCTGGTCTATCACTATGTCAGCCAGCTCAATAACAGCCAGGACTCCCTTTCGCGCCGCTGGCTGTTGCGCTGGGGCGTGGTGCTGTTGAACTGCTCTCACGTGGTCTGGCAACTTAGGGCATGGGAAACACGGTCCGACCCGCTGTCGCAGGTTCGTGATGTCTGCATCACCCTGCTACGCGATGTCATGAGCGAACGCGGTGTCCAGCAGCGTCCACTGGAAACCACGCTTGCTGAACTTCAGCGAATTTGCGATACCCTTGCGCACCACCACTCGCCTGCAGCACGAGATTTAGCCTCGATAATCTGGCGCCTGCACTGCTCGCTGTCGCAGCTGGAACAGGCACCGGCTCCGGGTACAATTGGGGATCACATCACCCCGCAGGCATAGCGAGCCCCGCCACCGCCAAGCGGTTTTGGCTGATCGGACATATTGTCGCCGCCGACGTGGATCATCAGCGCCTTGCCTTTCACTTCATCCAGCTTTTTCAGCCGCGGCGCGACGACGGGATCCGTGGCTTTGCCGTCGTTATTCACCACCAGCACCGGCAAATCACCCAGATGTCCCATACCGTCAGGACCTTCATGCTTACCGGTATGTTGTGGGTCGAGGTGGCCGCCTGCCGCCTCCGCAGCCGAGGCTTTTCCCTCTTTTAAGGCGGGCTGACAGCTACCGTTGGCATGGACATGGAAACCATGTTCGCCAGGAGGAAGGGCTTTGAGATTGGGCGCGAATTCCAGTCCCTTGTCGGTTTCAGTGATTTTCACCGTGCCGATGGACTGACCTACACCCTGAGAGGTGACGAGATTCATTTCCACTTCATCACTGGCCGCCTGCGCACCTGCACAGACCACCAGCGTGACGAGAGCCAGAGTAAAACGCTTCATATGACCTCCACGGGTTGTTTTTTGCCCCTTAAGTTTATACCAGGGGCAAAGATTTCACCGGAAAGTCACGTTTTACCGGTTACGGTACGTCGTAACCCAGCGCCGCTTTGCGGATGCGGAACCACTGCTGACGGGTCATCTGCAACTCTTCCGCGGCAATGGCGGCGCGTACGCGTTCAATTTTGCCCGAGCCAATGATTGGCAGTGGTTTTGACGGCAGACGCAGGATCCACGCGTACACCACCTGTTCGATGCTTCCGGCATTCAGTTCGCGGGCAATGGTCTCAAGCTCAGTCCGCAGCGGCTGGAATTCATCATCATTAAACAGACGTCCGCCGCCCAGACACGACCACGCCATCGGACGGATACGCAACTGCTGAAGCTGATCGAGCGTGCCATCCAGCAGCAGCGGCTGATGAACCGGAGAAATTTCAACCTGGTTGGTGGCCAGGGTAAACGGCAGACGAGACTGCAGCAGCGCAAACTGTGCAGGGGTAAAGTTTGATACGCCGAAATGACGCACTTTGCCACTTTGATGCAGATTCAAAAACGCTTCGGCCACCTCATCGGCATCCATCAACGGATCGGGGCGGTGGATCAGTAGCAGATCGATATGATCGGTCGCCAGGTTAACCAGCGACTGTTCGGCGCTCTTAATGATGTGCGCGCTGTCGGTAATGTAATGGCCGAGAGCATGCTCCGGTTTTGCCGTCGTGGCAATCCCGCATTTGGTGACGATCTCCATGCGTTCGCGTAACGCAGGAACCAACTTGAGTGCCTCGCCGAACGCGGCTTCACACTGATAGCCGCCGTAAATATCAGCGTGATCGACCGTGGTGATCCCTAAGTCGAGATGCTCTTCAATAAAGCTTGCCAGCTGGAGGGGGGACATATTCCAGTCCATCAGGCGCCAGTAGCCCATCACAAAGCGGGAGAATTCTGGCCCCTGGGGGGCAAGGGTAATTCGCTGAACCATAACATTTTCCTCAAGGACGTGATGTCATGAGTATACGCAATTACCGTGTTAAAACAGTGAAGGTTGCTGGGGTTCTTCGGTGTCACCGGCTTTGTTTGCGCGTATTTTGCGCAGAAGTCGCTGTCGACAGAGACGGAGCACCTCCTGTTTCTGCGTGTCGCTGAAGTGTTGCCAGTTAAAACGCTCATCGCGCGTGCGCATGCAGCCACGGCAATATCCGCGTTCATCCACCTGACAAATACCCCGGCACGGGCTCTGGATGGGGAAAAACTCCAGTTGCTCTGCCACACTCACCTCCCGATAACGACTATCACCTACAGTGAAGACGGTAAACGTCCCGCGTGCAAGGGCTTTACCACAGTTTTGTGGCATTAAGGTTTCACTAATCTTCGTTCTCTATACTCGCCCCATCATTAAAATTGCAGGTTTTCTGATCGATGTGGCTAATTAAAAAGTTACAATGTAACGATATAAAATTTACTCTGGGCTGTGCACTTTTCTTTACCGTATTAAACGCGCTGTTTATTCAGCGTAGCTGGGCAATTATCGCGCCCGCGCATATCCATGACGTCCTCTTTGCCGCGTCCGTTCCACTGGTGCTGTTTTGCGGCTGGGTCATTGTTTTTAGTCTGCTTAATATCCCGTTTATCCGTAAGCCGCTGCTGATTGTCTTGACCGTCGGATGCGCCGCCGCGACTTACTTTATGTATACCTACGGCGCGGTTATCGATCAGAACATGATTGTTAACGTGTTCGAAACCAACTCTCAGGAAGCCACTGCCCTGGTGACGCCGCAGATGATCCTGTGGATTGTCGTTGCCGGTCTTGTTCCGTCCGTGGTGCTGGCCATGATCCGCATTCGCACCGGGAAATGGTGGTACGCCCTGCTGACCCGTTTTGCCGCAATGCTCGGCGCCCTGCTGGTTATCATCCTCATCGCCGCCCTGTTTTATAAAGACTACGCGTCGCTGTTTCGCAATAACAAAAGCATCGTCAAAATGGTGACCCCCGCTAACTATGTCAGCGCGATGGTCAAATACAGCAAAATGCGCTGGTTTGCAGGCGATCAAACACTGGTCCGGATCGGTGAAGATGCCCATAAAGGGCCGCTGATTGCAGGCCAACAAAAGAAAACCGTTCTGGTGCTGGTCATCGGCGAAGCGTCACGCGCCGCGAACTACTCCTTGAATGGCTACGGGCGTGAAACAAACCCCGAGCTGAAAAAGCAGGATGTGATTAACTTCCCGCAGGCCTCCTCCTGCGGCACCGAAACAGCCGTTTCCGTGCCCTGCATGTTCTCCGGTATGACGCGCAGTAAATACGATGCCGACCTGGCCCATCACCAGGAAGGGTTGCTGGACGTGCTCGCCCATGCGGGGATCAATATGCTGTGGCGTGACAATGATGGCGGTTGTAAAGGCGCCTGCGATCGCGTTCCCCATACCGACATGACCCAGTGGAAACTCGATCAGTTCTGCAAAGACAACTCCTGCATTGACGATGTGAACTTCACCCGTCTGGACAATGTCCTGGATGGCCTGAAGCAGGACTCCGTACTGGTCATCCACCTGATGGGCAGCCACGGCCCGGCATACTATCGCCGTTATCCGGATAATTTCCGCAAATTTACGCCAACCTGCGATACCAATGAAATTCAGGATTGCGATCACCAGGCGCTGATGAATACCTATGACAACACCATCCTGTATACCGACAGCATGGTCAGCAAAACCATCGATGCCCTGAAAGCGCGTCAGGTGAGCATGAATACCGCCCTGATTTATCTTTCGGATCACGGGGAGTCGCTGGGCGAAAGCGGGATTTATCTGCACGGCACGCCGTATCTGCTGGCACCAGAGCAACAAACGCACATTCCGTTTATGTTCTGGTTATCACCAGACTATGCGAAAAATTTCGGCGTCAACGCGCAGTGTTTACGTGACTATGCAGCAAAAAATGCGGTTTCGCAGGACAATTTGTTCTCTACCGTATTGGGTATGATGGACATTAAATCAAAGGTTTATCAACAGCAGCTGGATATTCTGAACGCATGTCGCCACTGAACACGCTTGCAATAGACCGAACGGTCTATTAGAGTGCGGCCATGAGCAGAAATACAGAACACGATACCCGAGAACATTTACTGGCGACCGGCGAGCGACTTTGCATGCATCGCGGGTTCACCGGTATGGGGTTGAGCGAGTTATTAAAAACCGCTGAGGTACCGAAGGGGTCGTTTTATCACTACTTCCGGTCCAAAGAGGCGTTTGGCGTGGCAATGCTGGAGCGGCACTATGCCAGCTACCATCAGCGCCTGGCAGCGCACTTTGCCACGGGCGAAGGTAATTATCGCGATCGTGTTCTGCACTTCTATCAGGAAACGCTGAACCAGTTCTGTCAGCAGGGCATCATCAGCGGTTGCCTGACGGTAAAACTTTCTGCCGAAGTGTGCGATCTTTCAGAAGATATGCGCACAGCAATGGATAAAGGGGCCCGCGGGGTTATCGCCCTCATGGCACAGGCGCTGGAGAAAGGCCGCGATGAAAAAACGCTGATTTTTCCCGGCGAACCCTTAACCCAGGCGCAGGTTTTATACGCCCTCTGGTTAGGCGCGAACCTGCAGGCCAAGATTTCTCGCAGTGCGGTGCCGCTTGAAAGCGCACTGGCACATGTAAAAAGCAGCATTACTACGCCTCGCGTATAGCAGGCGTTTTTATTTACGTAATTACTAGACGACTGGTCTACTCAGGAGCCTTTATGTCCGCTGAAAAATTATTTACCCCCTTGAAAGTGGGTGCCGTTACCGCGCCAAACCGTGTGTTCATGGCCCCGCTTACCCGTCTGCGCAGCATTGAGCCGGGTGATATCCCTACCCCGTTGATGGGTGAATATTACCGTCAGCGCGCAAGCTCTGGCCTGATCATCACCGAGGCCACTCAGATTTCTGCTCAGGCTAAGGGTTACGCTGGCGCACCAGGTCTGCACAGCCCGGAACAGATTGCCGCGTGGAAAAAAATCACGGCTGGCGTTCACGCTGAAGAGGGGCGTATTGCGGTCCAGCTGTGGCATACCGGTCGTATCTCTCACAGCAGCATCCAGCCTGGCGGTCAGGCACCGGTTTCCGCCTCTGCCCTGAGCGCGAACACCCGCACCTCCCTGCGTGATGAAAACGGCAATGCGATCCGCGTTGATACGTCTATGCCGCGCGCTCTTGAACTGGACGAGATCCCGGGGATTGTTAACGATTTCCGCCAGGCCGTGGCGAATGCGCGTGAAGCCGGTTTCGACCTGGTTGAACTGCACTCCGCGCATGGTTATCTGCTGCACCAGTTCTTGTCACCGTCCTCTAACCATCGTACCGACCAGTACGGCGGCAGCGTTGAAAACCGTGCGCGCCTGGTGCTGGAAGTGGTGGATGCCGTATGTCAGGAGTGGAGCCCGGACCGCATTGGTATCCGCGTTTCCCCGATTGGTTCTTTCCAGAACGTTGATAACGGCCCGGACGAAGAAGCGGATGCCCTTTATCTGATTGAAGAGCTGGCAAAACGGGGTATCGCGTATCTGCATATGTCCGAGCCAGACTGGGCCGGTGGTCAGCCTTACACTGAAGCCTTCCGTCAGAAAGTACGCGAACGCTTCCACGGTGTGATCATCGGTGCAGGTGCATATACCCCTGAGAAAGCTGAAGATCTGATTAGCAAAGGTTTGATCGACGCCGTTGCATTTGGTCGCGATTTTATCGCTAACCCTGATCTGGTCGCCCGTCTGCAGCAGAAAGCCGCGCTGAACCCTCAGCGTCCGGAAAGCTTCTACGGCGGCGGCGCTGAAGGTTATACCGACTACCCTACCCTGTAATCTCTTCATTGCTCATTGATAGCGGCGACCTTTCGCCGCTATACTAAAACATCGTTTCTGTTCAAATAGATATTCTATTCCATTGGTTAATGAGGAAATTATGCGCCTACTTCACACCATGCTGCGCGTTGGCGATCTGCAACGTTCTGTCGATTTCTACACTAACGTACTGGGTATGAAACTGCTGCGCACCAGCGAAAACCCGGAATATAAATACTCGCTGGCGTTTGTGGGTTACGGCCCGGAAACGGACGAAGCGGTCATCGAACTGACCTACAACTGGGGCGTGGACAGCTATGAGCTGGGCACCGCTTATGGTCATATCGCGCTGGAAGTGGACAACGCAGCCGAAGCCTGTGAACGTATTCGCAGCAACGGCGGTAACGTGACGCGCGAAGCTGGCCCGGTCAAAGGCGGCACCACCGTGATCGCGTTTGTTGAAGATCCGGACGGCTACAAAATCGAGCTGATTGAAGCCAAAGACGCTGGTCGCGGTCTGGGCAACTGATCCCGCAGGGCGCAACATGCGCCCGTACTTTTACTGCATCCCCATCCAAAATTTGCCATAATGCGCACTGCTTTTTTCCCCATGTAAGAGACCCTGATGTCCGATAACGCTCAATTTAGCGGTCTGTGCGACCGTTTTCGTGGTTTTTATCCTGTTGTGATCGATGTTGAAACAGCCGGATTTAACGCTAAAACCGATGCGCTGCTTGAAATTGCCGCCATCACGCTGAAGATGGATGAACAGGGATGGCTTACACCGGACACCACGCTGCATTTCCACGTTGAACCGTTTGAAGGGGCCAACTTACAGCCCGAAGCGCTGGCCTTTAACGGCATCGATCCGCATAACCCGCTGCGTGGTGCGGTAAGTGAATATGACGCGCTGCACGCCATTTTTAAAATGGTGCGTAAAGGTATGAAAGAGAGCAACTGCAGCCGCGCCATTATGGTGGCGCATAACGCCACGTTCGATCACACCTTTACCATGGCCGCTGCCGAGCGCGCGTCGCTCAAGCGTAACCCTTTCCACCCGTTTGTGACCTTCGATACCGCGGCACTGAGCGGTCTGGCGTTGGGACAAACGGTATTATCAAAGGCCTGTATTACGGCAGGCATTGAGTTTGACGGTACGCAGGCGCATTCCGCACTTTATGACACCGAGCGGACGGCGGAGCTGTTTTGCGAAATTGTGAACCGCTGGAAGCGTCTGGGCGGCTGGCCGCTGCCGATGGGTGACAGTGAAGAATAAAAAAAAGCGACCTCATGAGGTCGCTTTTTTGTCTTCGCAGATAACTTACTCCGCGTCTGGCTCTTCCGTTTTGTACTTCGCAGCCGTTTCTTTGATCAGCTGCTGCAGTTCGCCGCGCTGATACATTTCGATCAGGATATCGCAACCGCCGACCAGCTCACCGTCTACCCACAGCTGTGGGAACGTCGGCCAGTTAGCGTATTTAGGCAGCTCAGCGCGGATGTCCGGGTTCTGCAGGATATCAACGTAAGCAAAACGCTCACCACAGGCAGACAGCGCCTGAACCGCTTGCGCGGAGAAGCCACAGCTTGGCAGCTTCGGAGAACCTTTCATATACAGCAGAATCGGGTTTTCAGCGATCTGGCGCTGGATTTTTTCAATAGTGGTGCTCATGTCTTGCTTCCTTTAACTTCTGTTACGGCATTCGTCTGTCATTGTAGCGGTTCAGACTGCCATCGGAAAATAACATTTTTGTCACGTCTTTCTTATTTTACCGCGAGTGATGAAAAGTTGCATTGCAAATGGTGTTTAACCCTGCGGCACTCAGGGTTTTGTTTAGGGAGTGAACAATAGTGCGACAGATTGATGAATTTTTTTGCACTTGCTAACGAAACAGGATTGTAGATTGAAAAATGCTATTAACTTATCGGGTTTTTATAGATTAGAATCGACGGGCTTTGTAAATCATTCGCGGGTATTATTGATGACCTGCATTTATCAGGGGACTGCCCAGTGGCGCGGATAAATAAAATCTCGATCACGCTCTGTGCTTTACTGTTTACAACACTCACTTTCACGCCAGTGGCGAACGCCTCTCAACAGGCGCGGCACTCTGCTGTACAAAAAACGCATCTGGCCAAAACCACAGACCGTAAGAAAAAAACCACCAGCAAGAACGACAAGAAAAAGACCACCACCCAGACTAAAAAGACCGCCTCCAGCAAGACGAAAACAAAACCTTCCCGCACTGCCCACGCAACCAAAAGCAAAGCCTCGCAAACTGCAGCTAATCTCGTGACGGAAAAATGCATCCCCCGCAAAGGTCATAAAGCGAAATGCACGAAGGTCACGAAAATAGCGGAAGTGCATAAGGTTCGCGTGCAGAAAGCGCAAAAAACGGCGTTGAATAAACTGATGGGGCAGATCGGCAAACCCTATCGCTGGGGCGGCAGCTCACCGCGTACCGGTTTCGACTGCAGCGGCCTCGTCTATTACGCCTATAAAGATCTGGTGAAGTTCCGAATTCCACGTACCGCCAATGAGATGTATCACCTGCGCGACGCGTCACCGGTCAACCGCGGTGAACTGGAGAATGGCGATCTCGTCTTCTTCCGCACTCAGGGGCGCGGCACGGCTGACCACGTTGGCGTATATGTAGGCAACGGGAAATTTATCCAGTCCCCACGTAGCGGGCAGGACATCCAGATAACCTCTCTCAGTGAAGACTACTGGGTACGTCACTATGTCGGCGCACGCCGCGTGATGACGCCAAAAACCATTCGCTAACCCCTGCCCTGCCACAGCCGTGGCAGGGTAAGTTCCTCTTTTGCATACCCTTTCAATTTGCTATCCTGTCCCTGTTGTCTGTGTGGTTATTGGCAACATAAAAAACAATAAGGAGAGAAGCAATGTCGTTCGAATTACCTGCACTACCATATGCAAAAGACGCCCTGGCCCCGCACATTTCTGCGGAAACCCTGGAGTATCACTACGGCAAACATCACCAGACGTACGTCACCAATCTGAACAACCTGATCAAGGGCACCGATTTTGAAGGCAAAACGCTGGAAGAGATCGTCCGCAGTTCAGAGGGCGGTGTCTTTAACAATGCCGCTCAGGTGTGGAACCACACCTTCTACTGGCACTGCCTGGCACCGAATGCAGGCGGCGAACCTACGGGTGAACTGGCTGGCGCGATTAACGCGGCATTTGGCAGCTTTGCTGATTTTAAAGCGAAGTTTACGGATGCTGCAGTCAAGAACTTCGGTTCTGGCTGGACGTGGCTGGTGAAAGACGCGGATGGCAAACTGGCTATCGTTTCCACCTCGAACGCGGGTACGCCACTGACCACCAGCGCAACGCCGCTGATGACCGTGGACGTCTGGGAACACGCTTATTACATTGATTACCGTAACGCGCGTCCGAACTACCTGGAGCACTTCTGGGCACTGGTTAACTGGGCGTTTGTGGCGAAGAACTTCGCCGCGTAAGAGACACGCAGAAGGGTTTGCCCTTCTGCGTTTTTTTATTATTTAGCAGCGCACGCTGCTTCCGGCTGTTTACGGCCAGACATCATCACTAACAGCAGGCCGAGTGCGGCAATTATCGCCCCCATCACCGGCACAAAGCTGTATCCCAGGCCGCCAGAAATGACGGCACCACCGGCAGCGGCACCGAGCGCATTGCCAAGGTTAAACGCGCCAATATTGACCGACGACGAGAGACCCGGTGCCTCATGGGCAACGCGCATCACGCGCATCTGCAGCGGCGGAACCACGGCAAAGGTCGCAGCCCCCCAGACAACCATCGCCATCGCCGCCCCGACTTCATTACGCGCCAGCCATGGAATGGCGATCATGATGACAATCAGCAGCGTTAAAAAGCCTTTCAGCGTCCCGCTCACGGAACGATCGGCGAATTTCCCGCCGAGATAGTTGCCTATAGAGAACCCGACACCAATCAGCACCAGCATCGCGGTCACAAAGAGAGGCGTCGCGTGGGTGATATCGTGCAACACCGGTGAAATATAGGTGTACAGAGTAAACATGGCGCCCGCACCCAGTACGGTGGTCAACAGCGCGGAGAGCACCTGCGGGCGCATCAGTACCGACAGCTCTTTGCGGACGTCAGGACGTTCACCAGCGCTGCCTTTCGGCAAGGAGAAGTACAACGCCACCATGGCGATAACACCCAGCACGGCCGTCGCCAGGAACGACATGCGCCAGCCGATCGCCTCACCCAGCCAGGTTGCGGCAGGTACACCGCCAATGTTGGCAATCGTCAGACCCATAAACATGGTTGCCACGGCACTCGCCTGCTTGTGTTTTGGCACTACGCTTGCGGCCACAACCGATCCCAGCCCAAAGAACGCGCCGTGGTTAAGGCTGGTTAGAATGCGGGACAACATCAGGGTGGTGTAATCCGGCGCAATCGCGGAGAGCACGTTGCCCAGCGTAAATATCGCCATCAGGAAAATCAGCGCATTGCGGCGCGCGCGGTGTGAAAGCAGAAGCGTCATGAGCGGTGCCCCCACCATCACGCCAATGGCGTAGGCGCTGATGAGCATCCCGGCCGCCGGGATAGAAACATCCACGCCCCGGGCGATAACAGGCAGTAACCCCATCGGGGAGAATTCAGTGGTGCCAATCCCAAAAGCGCCAATCGCCAGGGCAAGCAGGGGAAAATTGATTTTCATGCGTCAACTCCGGATGCCGTGTCATGTCGTGAAACAGAACAAAGAAGCCGAAAGCATGACATCAATCACAAAAAATGAGAAGTTAACAAATTGGCAAAAGATTTTTGCCGCAGGCGTAACAATCAGGAAAACTGAGAGGGAGAGAGATCTCCCTCCGTGTAAATCAGTGCAATGCAGCCGTCAGACCCGCCGCAACAATCAGAGCCAGTACAATAATGGTGGTCACCAGCGAAAACTTCAGATCGTAGCTCATCAATTTTTCTCCTTTTAATCTCCCCACGAAAAGTGAGCCTGCTCATTTTTACACAGTTTAGTTCAAAAATCTTCCTGGATTTAAACTGATAACCACTTTAGCTCTTCCCCTTTTCATCAAGATAGGACAAAATTCCACGCTAAATTTATTAGCGTACCGGCCATTGACCCCCTCCTGACGTCCTGTGTCGTTTTCCCGGCGTGCCGCAATTCAAGATTGCGTGATAAAGGTGAGAGAAGGCAAACGTTTACCTTCAAGTTTTTCAGGAGTTTAGGATATGGTCTGGAGTGACATTTAATGGCAACAATTAAAGACGTAGCAAAACGCGCAAACGTTTCCACTACAACCGTATCACATGTAATTAACAAAACCCGCTTTGTGGCGGAAGAGACGCGCAACGCCGTCTGGGCGGCAATCAAAGAATTACACTATTCACCGAGTGCGGTGGCGCGCAGCCTCAAAGTTAATCACACCAAATCCATTGGTTTGCTGGCAACCAGCAGTGAAGCGGCCTATTTTGCCGAGATCATTGAAGCGGTCGAGAAAAACTGCTTCCAGAAAGGCTATACCCTGATTCTGGGCAACGCGTGGAACAGCATTGAAAAACAGCGCGCTTATCTCTCCATGATGGCGCAAAAGCGTGTGGATGGCCTGCTGGTGATGTGTTCAGAGTATCCGGAGTCCGTGCTTTCCATGCTGGAAGAGTACCGCCATATTCCTATGGTGGTCATGGACTGGGGCGAAGCACGTGCAGACTTCACCGACTCCGTCATCGATAACGCGTTTGAAGGCGGCTATATGGCAGGCCGTTATCTGATTGAACGCGGTCACCGTGAGATTGGTGTGATCCCGGGTCCACTGGAGCGCAACACCGGAGCCGGGCGTCTGGCCGGGTTTATGAAAGCAATGGAAGAGGCGCTGATTACCGTGCCGGAAAACTGGATCGTGCAGGGTGACTTTGAACCGGAATCCGGTTACCGCGCAATGCAGCAGATTGTCTCCCAGCCGCATCGCCCGACAGCCGTTTTCTGTGGCGGTGACATTATGGCGATGGGTGCTCTCTGTGCCGCCGATGAACTGGGTTTGCGCGTGCCGCAGGACATTTCCGTGATCGGGTATGACAACGTGCGCAACGCGCGCTTCTTTACCCCGGCGCTGACCACCATCCACCAGCCAAAAGACTCGCTGGGTGAAACGGCCTTCAATATGCTGATGGACAGGATCGTCAACAAGCGTGAAGAGTCTCAGTCCATTGAAGTTCACCCGCGTCTTATCGAACGCCGTTCCGTTGCGGATGGTCCGTTCCGCGACTATCGTCGTTAATCTTTTACGGGGCCAGTTATACTGGCTCCCGTAGCCATTCCCGGTTAAGCGTCTCACTGTCTCCCAGGTAATCCAGAAGCCAGGCCATTGCGGGCGACACATCATTTTGTTGCCAGGTGAGGCAACAGGCCGCATCCGGAAAAGGATTTTCCAGCGTCAGTTCAACCCATTCACCGGTGTCGATTCGGGGCCGTGCAAAATGGCCAGGAACCATGGCAACGCACAGCCCTGCGCTGAGGCATGTTGCTGAGGATTCCCAGTCCGGCGCAACCACCCGTCGCTGGTTATCCAGCAGCCAGGTAATGCGTTTGGGCAACGAACGCGAGGTATCTTCCAGCACCAGCGAGGGCCAGTTACGGAGCGTTTCGTCGCTGAGCGGCCCGTCCAGGGCCGCCAGCGGATGATCGCTTGCCACCACACATTTCCAGCTGAGCATGCCCATGTCGCGAAAGGCAAAGCGTCCCCCGACCGGGATCGCCTGCGTGGCACCGATCGCCATCTCTGCCCTGCCATCCGCCAGCGCATCCCAGACGCCGTTAAACACTTCCTGGGATACCCGCAATTCGACATCCGAGAAATGGCGATAGAAATCGACAATCATCTGCCGGGTACGTTCCGGTTTTACGATGTTATCCACGGCAATCGAAAGATGTCCTCGCCAGCCGTTAGCGATCTGCTGACACTGTTCGCGGGTGATCTGCATTTTTTTGATAACAGAACGCCCTTCTTTCAAAAACCATGCCCCGGCGGGCGTTAATTCCACATCACGGTGACGCCGTTCAAACAGCGGAACGGCCAGCCATTCTTCAAGCTGACGCACCGTATAGCTGATTGCCGAGGGGACGCGGTGCAACTCCTGCGCTGCACCGCTAAAGCTGCCGTTGCGCGCAACAGCATCGACCACTTCAAGAGAATAATCTGACCACATTTTCTGCCTGCAAAAATTTTGAATGCACTCGCCAAATATTAGCGTTTCACAAGCTGCTTTGCACTCCCTACACTCTGCGCAAACATAGACCTGCCTCCCTCAGGAGAAAAAAACAATGCAACCCAGGAAAGGATTTTTAGTCTGGCTCGGTGGTTTAAGCGTGCTGGGCTTTTTAGCCACTGATATGTACCTGCCCGCCTTCGCCGCAATGCAGGAAGATTTACAGACCCCGGCGGCAGCCATCAGCGCCAGCCTGAGCTTATTCCTCGCGGGCTTTGCCTTCGCGCAGCTGCTCTGGGGGCCGCTCTCTGACCGCTTTGGCCGTAAACCGGTGCTGTTGCTGGGGCTGGCTATCTTTGCCGTCGGCTGTCTGGGAATGTTATGGGTACGCGATGCAACCTGGCTGCTGGTACTGCGCTTCGTGCAGGCCGTTGGCGTCTGTGCTGCCGCGGTGACCTGGCAGGCGCTGGTCACCGACTACTATCCGGCCAACCGTACAAACCGCATTTTCGCCACCATTATGCCGCTGGTAGGGCTTTCGCCTGCCCTCGCCCCGCTGCTCGGGAGCTGGATCCTGGCGCATTTCGACTGGCAGGCCATTTTCGCTACGCTGTTTGCCATCACGCTGGTCCTGATGATCCCGGCATTCACACTCAAGGCGGCACATAAGAAAGAGACGCCTGCCGACACGACACCGGTGACCTTCACCTCTCTGCTGAGCACCAAAGCGTACCGCGGTAATGTCCTGATTTATGCCGCCTGCTCGGCGAGTTTCTTCGCGTGGCTGACCGGTTCGCCGTTCATTCTTCACGATATGGGTTACAGCCCGGCCGCCATCGGTCTGAGCTATGTCCCGCAGACCATCGCGTTTCTGGTCGGGGGCTATGGCTGTCGCGCGGCGCTGCAAAAATGGGAAGGTCAGCAGATGCTGCCCTGGCTGCTGGTACTCTACGCGCTGAGCGTGATCGCCACCTGGGCTGTTGGCTTTATCCCGGGCGCAGGTCTGGCAGAAATTCTGATTCCCTTCTGCGTGATGGCCGTGGCGAACGGTGCGATTTACCCTATCGTCGTAGCCCAGGCGTTACGTCCGTTCCCACAGGCAACAGGCCGTGCGGCCGCGCTTCAGAATACCCTGCAGCTGGGTCTGTGCTTCCTGGCAAGCCTGGTGGTCTCTGCGCTGATTGCCACGCCGCTCCTGACCACCACCAGCGTCATGCTGGTTACGGTTGCGCTGGCCCTTCTGGGATACCGTATGCAGTCTGCGGCACAACGTGAGCAGGATGACCGCACAGAGGTGAAAACCTCGCATGCATAATCGCGCCAGAAATTATGTTAAATATCAGTGATTAGGTTGCTAAGAATTTTCTATTGAATCACCAAATTTTGAGGCCTATACTAAATTTGGTTCGATTAAATACGATAAATATTAAGTGTTAACGGGAGCCGGAGCGCTCCCGTTTTACCATGGAAGGCATTTCGGCAAGGGTTATCTCCCTTCCTCTGTTCTACGTCGGATACTAGCCTCACGGGGAAATACCGTGAGATTTCTCACAAACCATAAAAAGCGTCTACGCTGTTTGAAGGTTCTGATCACAGTAAGGTGATGGAGAAGCTATGAGTTCATCGTGTATAGAAGAAGTCAGCGTTCCGGACGATAACTGGTCCCGGATCGTCAGTGAACTGTTAGGTCGCGCAGGCATCACTATTAATGGATCTTCGCCATCCGATCCACAGGTTAAGCATCCCGACTTTTTTAAACGCGTATTGCGAGAGGGATCGTTAGGCCTGGGGGAAAGTTATATGGACGGCTGGTGGGAGTGTGAACGGTTGGATATGTTTTTCTCCAGCGTTTTACGCGCCGGTCTGGAAAACCAGCTCCCCCGTAATCTGAAAGATACATTACGTGTCGCCTCCGCCCGGCTGTTTAATCTGCAAAGCAAAAAACGGGCATGGATCGTCGGCAAGGAGCATTACGACCTCGGTAATGACCTGTTCAGCCGCATGCTCGATCCTTTCATGCAATATTCCTGCGCCTACTGGAAAGAGGCCTCAACCCTTGAAGAAGCCCAGCAGGCGAAGCTGCGTCTGATTTGTGAAAAACTGCAGCTACAGCCGGGCATGCGTGTGCTGGATATCGGCTGTGGATGGGGTGGTCTGGCCTATTTTATGGCGAAGCATTATGGTGCCAGCGTGGTCGGTGTGACCATTTCAGCTGAACAGCAAAAAATGGCACGGGAGCGCTGCCAGGGCCTTGATGTGGATATTCGCCTTCAGGATTATCGCGACCTGAACGAGCAGTTTGATCGCATAGTCTCCGTAGGCATGTTCGAACACGTGGGGCCGAAAAACTATGACACCTACTTCAGCGTGGTGGACCGTAACTTGAAACCTGACGGCATCTTCCTGCTGCACACCATTGGTTCTAAGCGCACCGACAATAACGTCGATCCGTGGATCAACAAATACATCTTTCCGAATGGCTGTTTGCCGTCCGTTCGCCAGATTGCTAACGCCAGTGAACCTCATTTCATTATGGAAGACTGGCATAACTTTGGCGCGGATTATGACACCACGTTGATGGCATGGCATTCACGTTTCCAGGAAGCCTGGCCAGAAATTGCGGACAACTATTCTGAACGGTTTAAACGGATGTTCAGCTATTATCTCAATGCCTGCGCAGGCGCCTTTCGCGCGCGTGATATTCAACTTTGGCAGGTTGTTTTCAGCCGAGGGATAGAACACGGTTTGCGGGTCGCACGCTAAAAAAAACCCCGGATATCCGGGGTTCATTTTATTCTTCTTCTGCGGTCTTTATTATTGCGGCTTCTTTTGCCGCCAACAGCCGCTCAACGGTATCCACAACCGCCTGAGTCTGTGGATCGATTTCGATATTAACCCGATGCCCCAGTTTTTTCGCCCCCAGGGTTGTACGCTGGAGAGTTTCAGGAATTAAATGCACGCAGAAACGGGTCGGCGTCACTTCCCCAACCGTCAGGCTAATCCCATCAATACCAATAAATCCTTTATACAGGATGTATTTCATTAATGAAGGATCCTGCACTTTAAACCAGATTTGACGGTTATTTTCCGAGGTGACAATCTTCGCCACTTCCGCGGTGGTCATAATATGGCCTGACATCAGATGGCCGCCAATCTCATCGCTGAACCTGGCCGCACGCTCTACGTTTACGGTATCCCCCACCACCAGCTCGCCCAGGTTGGTGATGCGCAGCGTCTCTTTCATTAAATCAAAGCTAATCTGGTTACCGTTAATTTCGGTTACCGTCAGGCAACAGCCGTTATGTGCAATCGAGGCGCCAGTTTCAATGCCATCAAGCATATATTCCGGAAGCTCAACCACATGAGTTCGGAAATTAGGTTTTTCATCAATGGACACCACTTTGGCGGTGCCCTGCACAATACCAGTAAACATGCTCACAACTCCTGTTTTTTCCGGACGGTGGTGACACCGTTTAATCCCACCACAATAACAGTTGGAAAAACAGGTTGCCAGCGGAGCGCATTTTGTGGCGATTTTTTCACTAGATAAATAGTTAAACCCCGCTACAATAGCTGGCACCCCCCTGCATTTTCTTCTTGCTGCCAGTTACGGCGGCCTTTTTAGTCTCTCAAATAACTAGAATATAAAGGTGTTCACGTGCAGAAGTACATGAATGAAGCGCGCCAGTTATTGGCACTGGCTATACCAGTGATCATCGCGCAAGTGGCCCAGACCGCAATGGGATTTGTGGATACGGTAATGGCGGGTGGCTACAGCGCCACCGATATGGCCGCCGTGGCAATAGGCACCTCGATCTGGCTTCCGGCCATCCTGTTTGGCCACGGCCTGCTGCTCGCCCTCACCCCGGTTATCGCTCAGCTAAATGGCTCAGGGCGACGTGAACGTATTGCCCATCAGGTTCGACAGGGGTTCTGGCTGGCAGGGTTTGTCTCCGTGCTGATAATGGTTGTGCTGTGGAATGCCGGTCATATCATCCGCGCCATGCATAATATTGACCCGGCACTGGCTGACAAAGCCGTCGGCTACCTGCGGGCCCTGCTGTGGGGTGCGCCTGGCTATCTGTTCTTCCAGGTCGCGCGTAACCAGTGTGAAGGTCTGGCGAAAACCAAGCCCGGAATGGTGATGGGCTTTATCGGCTTGCTGGTGAATATTCCGGTGAACTACATCTTCATCTATGGTCACTTCGGTATGCCGGAGCTCGGCGGCGTCGGCTGCGGCGTGGCGACGGCTGCTGTCTATTGGGTGATGTTCTTCAGTATGATCTCCTATGTGAAACGTGCTCGTTCAATGCGCGATATCCGCAATGAACGTTCGTTCAGCACGCCGGACTGGAACATCATGACGCGTCTGGTGCAGTTAGGCCTGCCGATTGCGCTGGCGCTGTTCTTTGAAGTGACGCTGTTTGCCGTGGTCGCCCTGCTGGTTTCTCCGCTCGGCATTGTGAACGTAGCCGGTCACCAGATTGCGCTGAACTTCAGTTCCCTGATGTTCGTATTGCCGATGTCGCTGGCCGCAGCGGTGACCATTCGCGTGGGCTTTCGTCTGGGGCAAGGTTCGACGCTGGATGCGCAAACGGCGGCCCGCACGGGGCTTGGCGTCGGTGTCTGTATGGCCATCTGTACGGCACTGTTTACCATCACGCTGCGTGAGCAAATTGCCCTGCTTTACAACGACAACCCGCAAGTGGTGGCGCTGGCATCCCATCTGATGCTGCTTGCCGCGGTGTACCAGATCTCCGACTCCATACAGGTGATTGGCAGCGGCGTACTGCGTGGGTATAAAGATACGCGTTCGATCTTCTTTATCACCTTCATCGCTTACTGGGTGCTGGGTCTGCCGTGTGGTTATATCCTGGCGCTTACCGATCTGGTGGTTGACCGCATGGGGCCGGCAGGATTCTGGATGGGCTTTATCATCGGCTTAACCTCTGCGGCAATTATGATGATGCTGCGCATGCGCTTCCTGCAACGCCAGTCATCCTCGGTAATATTGCAACGCGCTGCACGTTAAATACGCAGTAGCCGCCAGCTGGCGGCTACTTTCTCTTCACTTTGCGCGGTAATAAAGCAATCGCGTGAAATCAGAGAGAAAAATGCATTTTCCCTCTTGCCTCAACGATGCTGTGCCGCTAATATTCGTCCCCGTTGTCACCGACAACACGTTGCGTTCATAGCTCAGTTGGTTAGAGCACCACCTTGACATGGTGGGGGTCGTTGGTTCGAGTCCAATTGAACGCACCATTCTGCGTCCGTAGCTCAGTTGGTTAGAGCACCACCTTGACATGGTGGGGGTCGGTGGTTCGAGTCCACTCGGACGCACCATTTCAGTCCTGAAATGGTGCAAATCCTCTTCTTAAGCCCTGATTTTTCTTAATACCCCAATTTCATCATTATTCTCCTGCTACGCTTTTCTTATGGAAAAAAAACAGGAAGACTGTCGATGAAGAAAATCGCCATTATCGGCTCCGGCCCTACAGGGATTTACACCTTTTATTCTCTTCTTAAGAACGCGTCGCCGCTCTCTGTCTCCGTTTTTGAACAGGCAGACGAAGCTGGCGTGGGAATGCCCTACAACGACGACGATAACTCTCGCCTGATGCTGGCCAACATTGCCAGCATTGAGATCCCGCCCCTTTTTATGACCTACCTCGACTGGCTTAAGCGCCAGAGTGAAGCCCATCTGGCGCGCTTTAAGGTTGATAAAGCCGCCTTGCATGACAGACAGTTTTTGCCCCGTATTCTGCTGGGCGAGTATTTTCGCGACAGTTTCCAGACGATAGTCCAGGAAGCTAAGAGACGGGGATTTCAGGTTGAGATCCACACGTCTGCCACCGTCACCGATGTTGCCCCGTCCTCCTCCGGCGTGACGCTTTCGGTCAATGACACGCCGTTTCCGGAACGATTCGATCTCGCCGTGATCGCCACCGGGCATGTCTGGCCAGAAGAAGAGGAAGCCACGCGCGCGTATTTCCCAAGCCCGTGGTCAGGGTTGATGGATGCCCGCATCCGCCCCTGCCGCGTCGGTATTATGGGAACATCCTTAAGCGGGCTAGACGCGGCGATGGCCGTGGTCATGCAGCACGGTGAATTTCGCGACGGCACGTTCCTCCTCGATAAAGGAAGTGAAGCGTTAAAAATTGTACTCATGTCCAGGACCGGGATTCTGCCAGAGGCCGATTTTTACTGCCCTATTCCGTACGAACCGCTGTCGGTATTAACCGAATCGGTACTCGAAGCCGAAATCGCCAAAGGATCAGACGGTCTGCTTGACCGCATTTTCGCCCTGATGGTGAAAGAGCTTGAACTCGCCGACCCGGCCTGGTGTGAGAAAATATCGCTGCGCATGCAGACGGCGGACAGCCTTCGCGAAGCGTGGTTTGAGGATCGAAAACAGCACGGTCCGTTTACCTGGGCTGAAGAGAACCTGAATGAGGTCGAGCGGAACAAACGTGACCGGCGCACGGTGGCCTGGCGCTACACCGTGCTTCGGCTGCATGAAGTGGTTCAGGAGATGGTTCCTCATCTTACCGAGGAGGACGCTGAACGCTTTAAAAACGGGCTGGCACGCGTCTTTATCGACAACTATGCCGCCATTCCCCCGCAATCCATTCGCAGGCTTCTCGCGCTTCGTGAGGCCGGCATCATTAGCGTTGTGGCGCTGGGTGATGATTACACGCTGGATATTGGCAGCGCGCAGACGGTCATCACCACAAAAGAGACGACCTACCGTTTCGACGTCTTTATTGATGCCCGCGGGCAAAAGCCGCTTAAAACAAAAGATCTGCCCTTCCCGACGCTGCGCAAGCAGCTACAGGCGACGGGCGATGAGATCCCGGATATTGGCGAGGATTACACGTTAAAAGCGCCGGAAACGCTTCGCGGACGCATTGCATTTGGCGCAATCCCGTGGCTGATGCACGATCACCCTTTTGTTCAGGGACTGGCGGAATGTGCAGAGATAGCAGAGGCGATGGCAAAAGCCGCAGAGAAAACCGCATCGGGTTCAAGAAGGAAATTACCGTACAGTGATGACTGACAGGGCATCCGTGCCCTGCAACGCGGGATTACTCGAAGTAAACCTGCGGGTTATCGGATAAAGAGACGAAGGTTTTCGTCTCTTTATCCAGTGCAAGGATTTTGCCGCTTTCAATGTCATACACCCAGCCGTGAAGACGGATGGCGTTGTTGCGCAGGCCCACCGCCACTGACGGGTGAGTCTTAATGTTGCTCAGCTGCGCAAACACGTTTTCCTGCACCATCGCATTCACTTTATCGATTGGCTTATCCCAGGTTTTCTTCTCAACCACCGCTTTTGCCGCATCGGAATAGCGTAACCAGTGAGAAACCGCCGGCATAGGTTCGAGGTCCGCATTGTCGGCAATGGCTTTCATGGCCCCACAGTTGGAGTGGCCGCAGATAACAATATCGGTCACGCCCAGCGCAACAACCGCGTATTCAATCGTTGCGGAGACACCGCCTGGCTCAGGGCCGAACGGTGGCACGATGTTGCCAGCATTACGAATGACAAAGAGTTGTCCTGGCTCTTGCTGAGTGACCAGTTCTGGGACCAGACGGCTGTCAGAGCATGAGATGAACAGCGCTTTGGGATTCTGGCTGGACGCTAAACTGCGGAAGAGCTCTTTACGTTGCGGGAAAATCTCTTTTTGAAAGCTGAGAAAACCTTCAATGATATGTTGCATAGCAATTTCTCTTTTATCTGTTTTAGTTTAGGTATGATCGGGATCACACAAGTAAAGTTTACCCACCGGACTTTACTTCAGACAAGCAATATATTTCTGGCCCGACCGCTGCACAATCTCATCTGCATTCGCCAGGATATTTTGCCCTTCAAAAGCGCCGTACAGGCGAGCGAATTTTTTCCCCACCAGCCGCCCGGTCACGTCTTCGACGCTGCGGGCGGGCAACGGCAGCATATTCGGATAGCTCCACATAAACGAGACAGCATCTTTGCCCGGCGTGACCTGTAGAATATCGCCTGACAGTAAGACACCATCACCCTCCTGCCAGTGCAGCACCGTTCCGCCAGCGAAATGTCCTCCGAGGCGTAATAACGTTACCGCGGGGAAAATGTCCAGCGTATCGCCCTGCCAGAAGTGGAGCATCGGGCTGTCGCGCATAACCCACTCGCGATCGTTCGCGTGCAGGTAAACCGGCGCATCGAAAGCCCCGGCCCACTCCTGCATCGTGGTGTAGTAGTGAGGATGTGAAATTGCGATCGCGCTGATGCCGCCGAGCGCCGTGATGATGGTTCTGGTTGCCGGGTCGAGATTCGCAATGCAATCCCAAAGGATATTGCCGTGGGGGGTACGCAGAAGCAGCGCGCGCTGGTTGATGGCAAAAGCGGGCACCGTTTTGATACTGAGCAGCTGCGGCTCCAGCTGCTGCCATTTATTGCTGTGTGTGGCCGTCACCGTCGCAAAATCACTCCACGCCTGGCCGCTGGCCGGAACATACTGGCGTTCATCCTCGCACACAGGGCATCGCGCCGGCGTTGCGTCATAAGAGGTACCGCAGGTTTTACACAGTATAATCATGAGCTCTCCTCAGCGATAAAGCACTGAGTATGGCAGGGATTATCGTTATGTGCTGCGCGGTACATTGCCGGCTCTTTTTGCCCTATACTGTGCCAGTATCAAAAACCGAACAAAGCAGGTGCCATATGGAAATTGATCTCGAAAACTTGGTCTTTAACGGGCTGGATGAAGCTGAAGAGCGTAACGCGGAACGTCTCGACGACGCTGATAAAAAAGCGCAGTCGATTATCGCCGATGACGACTGCGGTGATGCCTGCAAGATCTGATGATAAAGCACCGGAAAACCCGGTGCTTTTTTATATTATTTCTTCAGCCCGTCAATCGCCGCCTGCGCGCACGCTTCATCCAGATGACCACCCGGCGCACCGCCGATCCCTATTGCGCCAATCACCTCATCCCCCTCTTTCACCGGCAGACCACCGGCCAGCAGCAGGAAGCCCGGAATATCACGCATGTTTTGTGCGCCGGCATTGCTCTGCGCGGCGTCCATAACCTTGCCTGACGCATTTTTTGCACTCAGCGCGGTATAGGCTTTCATTTCGCTGGCTTTTACCGTGTGTGGCCCGGCATTGTCGGTACGCTGCACCGCTTTGACCACACCGGCGCGGTCCACCACGGTGACCGTCACCTGGTAGTTTTTCGCTACGCAGGCCTGAATGGCGGAGGTCGCCAGCGCGTTGGCCTGCGCCAGGGAGAGGTTTTTCTGGTTCAACGCGTCGGCCTGTGCCGTCAGGCTTACGCTACCGGCGACAAGCGCGGCTGCCATCATTACTTTTTTCATCGCACGTCCTCGAATGATTGAATACCGTTCAATCGTACTCAGACGCGCGATGAGGCGTAATTCGGTTGATTACGCAATTATCCTGGTAGTTATACGGATTGTAATTTGTCGTAATCGCGGATTGCCTGCACCAGGCTGGTCACGCCAAGCTTGGCGAACGCCGCGGCCCGGTGCGCTTCAACCGTTCTGGGCGAGAGGGTCAACTGCAGGGCCACCTCTTTATTGCTGCGTCCTTCCATCAGCACCGCCAGCACCTCGTGCTCACGCGCCGTCAGTTGTTCGAAACGCGCTTTAATCCGCGACGTTTCCTGCCAGCGGGTCAGTCGTCTCTGGCTCTCTTCGAAGGCGAGCCCTACCGTTTCAATGAGCTTATCGGCATCCAGCGGCTTGGTGAAAAATTCAAAGACGCCATTGCGAAAGGCGCGGCGGCAGGCATCAACGGTGCCGTGTCCAGTCATGACGATAACCGGCAGCAGCGGCCAGGGCCATTTGCCCTCCTCCAGCCAGGTCAGCCCGCCTTTTCCCGGCATGCGCATATCCAGCAGCAGACAGCCGACGAGCGCCGCGCGCCCACCGTGCGCTGACGTAAACGCGTCCACGCTTTCAAACCCATTGACCTGCCAGCCCATTCCCGAGAGTAAGAAGGCCAGCGACTCACGGATGGATTCATCGTCATCAATCAGCCAGACTGTGTTATCCACGCGTATTTACCTCTCCACTCGCCAGTTGTAACCGGACCTGCGCCCCGCCCTGGGCCGCATTGCCCAGCGTAATTGATCCGTTCATGCGCGTCATCAACGACTCCGTTAACGTCATTCCCAGCCCTATTCCCTCCGTCCGCCCGCTGTAAAACGGCATAAAGGCGTTCTGCAAGGCCTCCGGGCTAAAGCCAGGTCCGCCATCGGTGAGGGTGATATAAATCCAGTTTTCCCGTTTCTCGCTGGTTATTTTTACCCACCCTTGCGCGCACTCTTGCTGGGCCTGAATGGCATTACTGAGCAGATTATGCAGCACCTGTTCAAGCCAGAGGCGGTCTGCCAGAACCCGCGTGGCACCTGCCGCGAACGCATGGCTCACCGCGATATGTTCAGAGCGGCGTTCATGTTCCAGGAGATCGACCACCTGCTGCCAGCACGGTTTCAGGTCGATATCGCGCAAGGTGACTTTTTCCTGAACCACATGTTCGCGAAAGCGGGTTAAGAGCGCGCTGATACGCTGGGTTTGTACCAGCGCGGCAGCCAGCGCCTGCGATACGGCCTGCGGATTCGCCTGCAGTTGCTGGCGCTGAGCCCCCTGGATCCAGGTCTGAACGGCAGTCAGCGGCTGGTTAATCTCATGCACGATCCCAGCGGTGATCTCTCCCAGGGTGTTGAGCCTTGCATGCTGGTAATAGTGTGCGCGCTGTTCGGCGTGCTGGCGCTGCCGCCGTTGCCAGAGCAGCAGGCTGGCCGCGGCGATAAGCACCGCCCAGCCGAAGAACAGGAACGGATATACCCACCAGGAGACGGCCAGCCAGTGCGGCTTTGCCGTGGCCATAAGGGTAAAAGGTTGTGTGGGTTGCGTGAAGGTCCGCTGCCAGTGCCAGAAAGCCCCGGCAGGGGGCGCGTTATTTGCGTCATTGAAGCGAATGGCAAGTGCATCAAAGGTATGTTGGGTGCTGAGCAGCGGCGCAAGATCGATAAGTACGCGGATCTGACGCCAGGGATTATACAGCCAGTACTGACAATCGCGGGTCGATTCCACACGGGCAGCGTTCAGCGCACGGCCTGAGGTTTTCTCAAGGGCGAGGATGTGCGGGAATTTTTTGCGCAGGGCTGCGAGGTCTTCCTCGCCGTTGAGTAACGGCAAAACAGATTCATTTTGCGTCAGTACGGCGCTAAGGGTGGAATAGCGTGTCGAAAACTCACGATCGCGTTCCCAGAACTGGCGGCGGATCTGTTCGGCATAAAGCAAAACGCCGCTGATGAGGCACGCCAGCAGCCAGACAATAACCGTGCGCCTGAAAAGAGTGTTATTCATTCCGTTAACGGGTCAGGAGATTCATCCTGCCGACATTAGCAGTTAACCGTTGTCAGAACAAAATTTCGCACAGCTCATTCCAGTACATTTCGCGCGTGCGGCGCAGTTCAGCGTGACGTTTTATCATGGAACCACTCCGGATCAATGTTGGCAACGTCTACGCCATACAGGCTGGCGACAGGCAGTACGGACTCAAGAACACGTTGCGCGCTGTTCTCCGCATTCGCTGATCGGGTCGCAAAAAACCGCCGTAACGTGTTTATCCACTTTTTCATCGTCTTTCCCCCTTTCGCTTCACTTGCCCTAAGTTAAACACCCAACACCCGCACAGAGGAAATACCAAAATCCACTGTCGATGTGCAGGATTTGCAAATAGCCCTCCATTCTTTTACTCACCATTAACACCTTGTTCACTAATGCTTTTTTGCTAATAGCAAAGAACGATTTCTTATTTGGCGAGAGCTTTCGCTTATGGGAGCGTAACGGGGTAAAACAAAAACAACGGGATGAACAATCACTATGGCAGCAAACACGAAAGGGTTTAAAAAAAGGACACTGGTGCTGGGCTTACTGGCGGCAGGCGGTCTGTTCTCGATGCAGGTGCAGGCCGATCAACTGGCGGATATTAAAGCCGCAGGTGTGGTCAAAGTTGCCACCTTTGATGCCAATCCGCCGTTTGGCTCCATCGATGCAAAGACCCATGAGATTGTCGGCTACGACGTCGATTTCGCCAAAGCGCTTGCCAGTGCACTTGGCGTGAAGCTTGAACTGGTCGCCACCAACCCGGCTAACCGCATTCCCCTCCTGCAGTCCGGTAAGGCGGATTTGATTGTGGCAGATATCACCATTACCCCGGAACGGGCGCAGGTGGTTGATTTCTCCCTTCCCTATTTCGTGACCGGCCAACAGTTCCTGGTACCGGTAAAAGCTGCCGATACGCTTGATGCCTATAGCCGGGCGCGCATTGGCGCGGTAAAAGGCACAACGGGTGAACAGGCGCTGCACCAGCGTTTCCCGCACGCCCGCGTGCTCTCTTATGACGATATTCCGCTGGCGCTGACGGCCCTGCGCAACGGTAACGTGCAGGCTATCACTCAGGACAGTACGATTCTGGCCGGTCTGCTGGCGCAGGCGCCGGACAAGGCGAACTTCAAAATCCTGCCCGATCTGCTCAGCAAAGAAGAGATTGGCGTGGGGGTAAAAAAAGGCGAAACCGCACTGCTGAAAGCCGTCAACGACGAGCTTGTTAACCTTGAGAAGAACGGTCAGGCGGCAAAAATCTATGACGTCTGGTTCGGTCCGGATACCCCCTCCCCACAGCCTCGTGCCTTTAAAATAGAAGCTCAGTAATATGCTCTCAGCGCTTTTTTCACACTCCGCGGCCGGTGCCGCGGATTTTTCACATCTGGAACACGCCAGCGTCGAGTTTCGCGATGTGCAGAAACATTACGGTAACCATCAGGTCTTAAAGGGCATTAACCTCACCATCACGCCAGGTGAAGTGGTGGCCATTCTCGGGCCTTCGGGTTCCGGTAAATCTACCCTGATCCGGCTTATCAATCAGCTTGAAACCCTGAGCGGTGGCGAGATCCTGATCGATAACAAACCCACCGGACGGCTCTCCGGTACCGCGCTGCGTCAGTTGCGCAGCCGCGTTGGGTTTGTGTTTCAGCAGTTCAATCTTTACGCCCACCTCACCGCCAGTCAAAACATCACGCTGGCGCTGGAGCATGTTCACGGCTGGAAGGCCCAGCCAGCTCAGGCGCGGGCGCTGGCACTGCTGGAAAAAGTGGGGATGCTGGAAAAAGCACACCATTTCCCTGCCGAACTTTCCGGCGGTCAGCAACAGCGCGTGGCGATTGCCCGCGCACTGGCCTCTTCACCGCAAATCATTCTGTTCGATGAGCCAACCTCCGCGCTTGACCCGGAGATGATTGGCGAAGTGCTGTTCGTGATGAAGGCGCTTGCGCACAGCGGGATCACCATGATTGTGGTGACGCATGAGATGCAATTTGCCCGGGAAATTGCCGACCGGATTGTGTTTATCGACGCCGGGCACGTTCTTGAAACCGCGCCACCGGAGCAATTTTTCAGGCAACCGTCGCACCCACGCGCTCAGCGATTCCTGCAAAAAGTCCTGAACCCGCTGCATCAGGAGCATCTCTAATGCCCACACTTGACTGGCAGGGCGTGCTGACCGGACAGCCCCTGCAGTGGATCGTATCCGGATTTCTCACCACCTTGTGGGTGACGCTCGCGGGGATGCTGCTGGCAACCCTGCTCGCGCTGCTTTTTCTGCTTCTGCGCCTGACGGGTGGACGTGTCGGGAACGCGGTCGTCAGTAGCTGGGTGTCGCTGTTTCGCAATACGCCGCTGCTGGTGCAACTGCTGTTCTGGTATTTTGCCGCCTGGAACGGGTTACCGCAGGCGTTCCGGGATGCCGTGAATGCGGATCACCGCTGGTCCGTTTTACCCGGTGACGTCTGGTGGTTTACCCCTGAGTTTTTATGCTCTGCATGGGGGTTAGGCGTATTCACCTCGGCTTTCTTGATTGAGGAAGTGGCATCGGGACTACGTTCAGTTCCTGCCGGGCAACGGGAAGCGGCGCTCGCACAGGGGTTTTCCGCGTGGCGCTTATTTCGTTACATCCTTCTGCCGCAAGGGCTGGCCAACGCCTGGCAACCCGTTGTCGGGCAGTATCTCAATCTGATGAAACTCTCATCGCTCGCCAGCGGTATTGGCTTTGCCGAACTGACCTATCAGGTGAGACAGATTGAAAGCTACAACGCCCATGCGCTGGAGGCGTTTACCGTCGGCACCGTCCTGTACCTGCTTACCGGTATGCTGATGGGGGCGGTGCTGGTGCGCCTCGGCCCAATATCAGGGAGGGGAAACCATGCTTGCCGGACTTAATGTCATTACCGATAACCTGGATTACCTGCTCTGGGGACGTGCGGCAGTTGGGGAGCCTGGCGGGGTCTTGCTCTCATTGCTGATGGCGCTGGGCGCGGCGGCTCTCGCCCTGCCCGGTGGAATTGCTCTCGCGTGCCTGGCCTGGCGTTTTACGGGGCTTGTGCGCAAGGCGCTCTTTGTATGGGCGGAATTAATTCGCGGGATCCCGCTAATCTTTGTGATTTTCTGGATGTGGTATCTGCTGCCGCTCATCACCGGCGGCGATCTCCCAGGGGCGCTCACCGTCACGCTGGCCCTGGCCTGGTTTACCGCGGCCTCGGTTATGCATTCAGTACTGGCCGGACTCAGCGCCTTACCGTCAGGGCAGTACGAGGCCGCCCTGTCTCAGGGTTTCAGTACCCGGCAAACACTGTCGCGCGTGCTGCTACCGCAGGCGCTACGCAATATTCTGCCGTCACTGGTGGGGATTTTTATCAGCCTGCTGAAGGATACGTCGCTGGCGTTTATTGTGAATGTCCCTGAGCTCACCACGGTGGCCGGCCAGGTGAACAACCGGGTGCAAATTTACCCGGCAGCCATTTTTATCTTTACGGGTGTGGTCTATTACCTGCTCTGCTGCTCCCTTGAGCAGCTTGCGAAACGCTGGCGCTTCAACCGGCCAGCGCTTTGACCACGGTTTCCATCGCCTGGGTGGTTAACTCGCTACGTTTTACGCGCTGGTTCGCCAGCGCCGTACGCAGCACCCCCGCAATGACAATATGCTTCGGCTCCTGCCCCAAATCACGCATCTCCAGAACGACCTTCCCGACCACCCGACACATCTCCTGATACAGCGCTTCGTCTTTGGTCACATTACCCATCGTCATCACTCCATTGCCCTAAACTCTCAGCTTAAATGATTCATCGCCCGGATACAAAAAAGAAGCCCGGCGAGAGTCCCGCCGGGCTTCATTCGTAAAATCAATAAATTAGTTGTTTACCGGGATCACTGCGCCTTTGTATTTGGTACGGATCCAGTCCTGGATCGCTTTGGAGTGCAGAACGTTCACCAGCGCGACGATATCTTTCTTCTTCTCGTCACCACGATGCACGGTAATGATGTTGGCATACGGGTTATTTTCACCACTCTCTACCGCAATCGGGTCATGTACAGGATCAAGGCCCGCATCAATCGCGTAGTTAGCATTAATTACGACCGCGTCACCTTCGTCATTGTTGTACATCTGTGGCAGCAGAGAGGCTTCCACGTTAGGCGTAAACTGCAGTTTTTTCGGGTTTTCCACGATATCGCTGATACGCGCGGTCACTTTGTCGATGCCCGGCTTCAGTTTGATCACCCCCTCTTTTTCGAAGATAGAGAGAATGCGGCCCTCTTCAGACACAGCATCACGCATGATGATTTTGCCGCCCTGCGGCAGATCTTTCAGGGATTTGTATTTTTTGGAATAGATCCCGATTGGCTCGATGTGGATCGCGCCCGCGCTGACAAAATCATAATCCTTATCACCGGCGTGATCTTTCAGCACGCTGTTCAGGTAAGGAATATGCTGGAAATAGTTAGCGTCAATATCATGACCCGCCAGCGCGGTGTTGGGCAGAATGTAGTCCTGGAAAGGTTTGATCTCCAGATCGATACCCTGCTTCGCCAGGATAGGCTTCGCCTGCTCCAGAATTTCGGCGTGCGGCGTGTTGGATGCCCCCACGGTCAGGGTATCAGCCCACGTGGTAAAGCTCAGGGCGCTCAGGGTTGCTGCGGCGATCAGTGTCAGTGTTTTTTTCATGATGATGGTTCCTGTGTGTTATTAGAGATTATCGTTTATCTAACAGTGAGGTCAGGACGTCGCCGCAGAACTGGATAATGAAAACGATGATCAGAATGGTCACCGTCGCCACCAGCGTGACGTCGCCATGGTTGCGCTGGAATCCTTCCAGATAAGCCAGATTTCCCAAACCGCCTGCGCCAATCACCCCCGCCATGGCGCTGTAACTCACCAGCGCAATCAGCGTTACCGTAATACCTGATACCAGTGCAGGTGATGACTCCGGCAGTAAAACCCGAAACACCAGGGTGCTCAGCCGTGCGCCCATTGAGCGCGTGGCTTCAATAACCCCCTTGTCCACTTCACGCAGGGCAATTTCGACCAGGCGTGCGTAGAACGGTGCCGCACCGACAATCAGAGCCGGCAGCGCCGCGTTGGCGCCAAGAATGGTGCCGACAAGGGTTTTCGTGAACGGGATCAACAGCACAATCAGAATGATGAACGGGATAGAACGAAACACGTTCACCACAATTGAAATCACGCTGTAGACCGCGCGGTTGTGGAACAACCCGCCGCGCGCGGTTAAAAACAGCGCCAGGCCAAGGACGATCCCAAGAACAAAGGTTGCCACGCCGGAAAGGGCAGTCATGTACAGCGTTTCCAGCGTCGCCGCCCAGAGTTGCTCCCACTTCAGATGAGGAAAAAGCGTCTCAGCCATGTTTAATTACCTCGCCTTCAATATCGCTGTGCTTCAGGTCGGCGAGGATATTGCTCAGTTGTTCATCCGATGCCACGACGTGTACCCAGAGTTGCCCAAATACGCCGTGGGCCGTTTGGGTCATTTTTCCGTGCAGAATGTTAAATGGCAGGCCGTAGCGCAGAGTCAGCTCGCCCACGATCGGCTTATGGGTGCTGTGGCCCGTAAAGGTCAACCTGATGACGCTACCTTCAAGGTCCGCTGCCAGCTCCGTATTAAACGTCTCTTCCTCGGCATACTGGCTCACCTGGCGGACGAACTGCTGAGTGATAGGCTGCTGCGGACGGGTAAAGACGCTCAGCACCTCCCCCTCTTCCACCACTTTGCCGTTCTCCATCACCGCCACGCGGTCGCAAATTTTGCGCACCACGTGCATCTCGTGCGTGATCAGCACAATGGTCAGCCTGAAGCGGCGGTTAATGTCCAGCAGCAGATCGAGGATCTGATCGGTGGTCTGCGGGTCGAGGGCTGACGTGGCTTCATCGCAAAGCAATACGTCGGGGTTATTGGCCAATGCACGCGCAATCCCCACACGCTGTTTTTGCCCGCCACTCAGCTGCGAGGGATAGGCGTTCTCGCGTCCCTTCAGCCCAACGAGATCGACCAGTTCGGCCACGCGAGCCTTAATGTTGGCTTTTGGCACACCGGCGATTTGCATTGAGAACGCAATATTCTCACTCACCGTGCGCGACCAAAGCAGATTGAAGTGCTGGAAGACCATGCTGATCTTCAGACGCGCCTGGCGCAGTGCTTCGCCCTTTGCGGCAGAAATGTCCTGTCCGTTGATGGTCACGCTGCCGCGAGTGGGTTTTTCCAGTCCATTCAGCAAACGAATAAGAGTACTTTTACCCGCGCCGCTGTAACCGATAATGCCGTATATCTGCCCCTGCTCTATCGTCAAATTGACGTTATCAACGGCTGTGAGTGCAACCTTCCCGTTGTCAAAAACCTTCGAAATATTGCTGAGTACAATCATTCTTATGTGTAATCCGTCCCGCGCATGGCGGTTTAGCAGTATGGATGTCCAAATGATAGTAAACAGGCGTTATCACCTTTTAAATGAACAAAAAGGAATTTGTTATAACTTGCAGGAATAAATAGCGATTTTCGCGCCGGCAGGCATTTAGACCAATTTCAGAAATGATTATCTGCCATGTGCATATCAGCAATTTATCACCTGATGAAAACGGTTAATTTTGCAGCATTTTTGACTGATATAGCCATCCTCACATCCAGAGCACTTTACGTCTTGCTATCCCTCCATCCAAAAACGGCATTTATATTCTTTTCTGTTCTAAAACGGAGTGAAGGATTCTTTAAGGGGTTAATTTGCCCGCCCTATCATCCTGTCATGACCTCCTGAAAGGAAAACACCATGACGATTTACCACTCCGTCACCGAACTGATTGGCCACACCCCGCTTATCCAGCTGCATAAGCTTCATACCGGTCTCTGCTCGTTGTTTCTGAAGCTGGAAAACCAGAACCCGGGCGGTTCGATTAAAGACCGCGTTGCACTGTCGATGATTAACGAAGCGGAGCGTAACGGCCAGCTCCAGCCAGGCGGTACCATTATTGAGGCGACGGCGGGAAATACCGGTCTTGGCCTGGCCTTGATCGCCGCGCAGAAGGGCTATTCACTGATCCTGGTGGTGCCAGACAAAATGAGCCGCGAGAAAATTTTCCACCTGCGGGCACTGGGCGCGCAGGTGGTACTGACCCGCTCCGATGTCAATAAGGGCCACCCTGCCTACTATCAGGATTACGCGCAACGTCTGGCGAATGAACTGCCGGGGGCGTATTACATCGATCAGTTTAATAACGAAGCCAACCCGCTGGCGCACCGCACTACCACCGCGCCTGAACTGTATGAACAGCTTGACGGTAAGATTGACGCCATCGTCGTCGGCGTGGGGTCTGGCGGGACGCTGGGTGGGCTACAGGCGTGGTTCGCTGAGCACTCACCGCAGACTGAATTTGTGCTGGCCGACCCGGCCGGTTCGGTCCTGGCCGATCAGGTAGAAACGGGACGCTATCAGGATGCGGGCTCGTGGCTGGTTGAGGGGATTGGTGAAGACTTTATTCCTCCGCTGGCACACATCGAAGGGGTGAATCGTGCCTGGCGCATCACCGATCGCGAGGCTTTCACCACCGCCCGCGAGCTGCTGAAAACGGAAGGCATCCTGGCAGGCTCCTCCAGCGGCACCCTGCTGGCGGCTGCGCTGAAATATTGCCAGGCACAGACCACCCCGAAACGGGTTGTGACCTTCGCCTGCGACAGTGGCAACAAATATCTCTCAAAGATGTTCAACGATGACTGGATGCGCCAGCAGGGTTTGATCTCCCGGCCGCAGGCTGGCGATCTCTCCGACTACATTGCCCTGCGCCACGATGAAGGCGCAACCGTCACCGCCGCGCCGGATGACACCCTCTCCACCGTACTGGCGCGGATGCGTTTGTATGACATCTCCCAGCTGCCGGTCCTGAAGAACGGTCAGGTCGTGGGCATCATCGACGAGTGGGATCTTCTGCGCCATATCGGTGGCGATGGCGACCGCTTCTCGCTTCCCGTGACCGCGGCAATGACCCGTCAGGTGGAGTTCCTCGATAAAAACGCCCCGGAAAGCGCCCTGAACGCCATTTTCGATCGCGGTCTGGTGGCGGTCATTAATGACAATGACCGCTTCCTGGGCCTGATTACGCGCAGCGATGTTCTTACCGCCTGGCGCAACCGTCTTCAGCAATAAAGGAATACATGATGAAAAATCTGGCAACCCTGAGCGTACACAGCGGTGAGTTTAACGATCGGCATGGCGCGGTCATGCCCCCGATTTACGCCACCTCCACGTTTGCGCAACCGTCACCCGGCGAGCACACCGGCTATGAATATTCGCGCAGCGGCAACCCGACCCGCCATGCGCTGGAAACCGCCATCGCCGAACTGGAAGGCGGGACCCGCGGCTATGCCTTCGCTTCCGGCCTCGCCGCCATCTCTACCGTGCTTGAACTGCTGGATAAAGACAGCCATATCGTCGCCATTGACGATGTCTACGGCGGGACCTGGCGCCTGATTGAAAATGTGCGTAAACGTAGCACCGGCCTGCAGGTGAGCTGGGTCAAGCCGGACGATTTGGCCGGTCTTGAAGCCGCCATCCGGCCGGATACGCGAATGGTATGGGTTGAAACGCCAACCAATCCGTTGCTTAAACTGGCGGATCTGGCGGCTATCGCCGACATCGCCCGTCGTCATCACGTCATCAGCGTGGCCGATAATACCTTCGCGTCGCCCGTCATCCATCGCCCGCTGGAAACGGGTTTCGACATCGTCGTGCACTCTGCCACCAAATACCTGAATGGTCACTCGGACGTGGTCGCCGGACTGGCAGTTGTGGGGGATAACGCCGCGCTGGCGGACAAGCTTGCCTACCTGCAGAACGCAGTCGGCGGTGTACTGGATCCGTTTAGCAGCTTCCTGACGCTGCGCGGTATTCGTACGCTGTCGCTGCGGGTAGAAAAACACAGCACCAACGCGCTGGCCATTGCGCAATGGCTGGAGCAACAACCGCAGGTCGAAAAGGTATTTTATCCGGGGCTGGAATCACACCCGCAATATTCGCTTGCCCGCACGCAGATGGCGCTGCCGGGCGGCATGATTTCTCTGGTGGTGAAAGGCGATGCGCAACGGGCCACAGAGGTGATCCGCGCACTGAAATTATTCACCCTCGCCGAAAGCCTGGGTGGCGTGGAAAGTCTGGTCAGCCAGCCTTACAGCATGACTCACGCTTCGATTCCGCTTGAGCAGCGGCTGGCCAACGGCATCGTACCGCAGCTGATTCGCCTGTCCGTGGGCATTGAAGATGCCAAAGACCTGATTGCCGACCTCAGCCAGGCGCTGAAAAACTAAGCAAAATGCGGCAGGTCACGCACCTGCCGCGATAAGATGTCATCTAACCTTAACGCCTTGATAACAATCTCATGTGGATCTGCACAGATTATTTTTGAAACGCTGTTTTCATTTTCCTTTTATCTTAAAATCAGCGTATAATGCGCGCCTAATCCCTGGTGAATGGTTTCAGCGCTTGGAATACAAAAAACAACGTACAACTACTCCTCTCCTTCGTTGGGCTGTCACTCAGGCACACTTTCTTCTGCACGCTCATTTGATGTCTCCTATCCTTAGTGCGTGTCATATACTCTTTTGCAACACAGGTTTGACTCCGCGGCGGTGCGCCCCCGGAGCGAGATTTCCATATCCTTCCCAACTTAAAGACTAAGACTGTCATGAAAAAGACGAAAATTGTTTGTACTATCGGCCCGAAAACCGAATCTGAAGAGATGCTGAGCAAAATGCTGGACGCCGGCATGAACGTTATGCGTCTGAACTTCTCCCACGGTGACTATGCTGAACACGGTCAGCGTATTCAGAACTTGCGCAACGTGATGAGCAAGACCGGTAAAAAAGCAGCCATCCTGCTGGATACCAAAGGTCCAGAAATCCGCACCATCAAACTGGAAGGCGGTAACGACGTCTCTCTGAAAGCGGGCCAGACCTTCACCTTCACCACTGACAAGACTGTTGTCGGTAACAACGAAATCGTTGCGGTCACCTATGAAGGTTTCACCAGCGACCTGTCCGTTGGCAACACCGTGCTGGTAGACGATGGTCTGATCGGCATGGAAGTGACCGCCATCGAAGGTAACAAGGTTATCTGTAAAGTGCTGAACAACGGCGACCTGGGTGAAAACAAAGGCGTTAACCTGCCAGGCGTTTCCATCGCGCTGCCAGCCCTGGCTGAAAAAGACAAACAAGACCTGATCTTCGGTTGCGAGCAAGGGGTCGACTTCGTTGCGGCATCCTTCATCCGTAAACGTTCCGACGTGGTTGAAATCCGTGAGCACCTGAAAGCGCACGGCGGCGAGAAGATCCAGATCATCTCCAAAATCGAAAACCAGGAAGGCCTGAACAACTTCGACGAAATCCTCGAAGCGTCAGACGGCATCATGGTTGCACGTGGTGACCTGGGTGTTGAAATCCCGGTTGAAGAAGTTATCTTCGCGCAGAAGATGATGATCGAGAAGTGTGTTCGCGCGCGTAAAGTGGTTATCACCGCAACGCAGATGCTGGATTCCATGATCAAAAACCCACGCCCAACCCGCGCAGAAGCTGGCGACGTGGCTAACGCCATCCTCGACGGTACCGATGCAGTCATGCTGTCCGGCGAATCCGCGAAAGGTAAATACCCGCTGGAAGCCGTTGGCATTATGGCGACCATTTGCGAACGTACTGACCGCGTGATGACCAGCCGTCTGGACTTCAACAACGACAGCCGCAAACTGCGTATTACCGAAGCAGTCTGCCGCGGTGCGGTAGAAACCGCTGAGAAACTGGAAGCGCCTCTGATTGTGGTTGCCACCCAGGGCGGTAAATCTGCTCGCGCAGTCCGTAAATACTTCCCGGACGCGACGATCCTGGCGCTGACCACCAACGAAACCACTGCCCGTCAGCTGGTGCTGAGCAAAGGCGTGGTTGCGCATCTGGTGAAAGAAATCGCGTCTACCGACGATTTCTACATTCAGGGTAAAGCGCTGGCGCTGGAAAGCGGCCTGGCACAGAAAGGCGACGTTGTGGTCATGGTTTCTGGTGCGCTGGTACCAAGCGGAACCACCAACACAGCATCTGTTCACGTGCTGTAATAATTCCCGAACGAATTAATTTTCATAAAAAGCGTCCTCCGGGACGCTTTTTTTATTTCATGCATTAGCCAAAGTCATTCAAAAAGCAAATCGGGTTTCTCTATTTAATTGCGAATTATCTAAGATGAATCCGATGAAAAATGCCTTTTTTTACAGAGCTTTTTGCCAAAAAAGGGCCGATTCGATGCTTCTTTGAGCGAACGATCAAAAATAGGCGTATTCCCATCAAAAAAATATTCTCAACCTAAAAAACTTTGTGTAATACTTGTAACGCTACATGGAGATTAACTCAATCTAGAGGGTATTAATAATGAATCGTACTAAACTGGTACTGGGCGCGGTAATCCTGGGTTCTACTCTGCTGGCTGGTTGCTCCAGCAACGCTAAAATCGATCAGCTGTCTTCTGACGTTCAGACTCTGAACGCTAAAGTTGACCAGCTGAGCAACGACGTGAACGCAATGCGTTCCGACGTTCAGGCTGCTAAAGACGACGCAGCTCGCGCTAACCAGCGTCTGGACAACCAGGCTACTAAATACCGTAAGTAATAGTACCTGTTAATAAAATGGCGCACATTGTGCGCCATTTTTTTTGTCTGCGTCAAACTCCTACTGCGTCACCTTCTCACCGTCATCTTCCGCGACCGCAGCGGATGTCCGACTGTTCTGTACTGACAACACGTTCTGACGCGCTGACGCGCCGTTATCGGCCGACACGGCTACCGGGATCCCCGCGCGGCGTGACAAGGCTTTATCGATAAGCGCTTTATCACTTCCTGACTGCGAGACAAACGTCGCAAAGTCTGCGGAATGCGAAATGGGTGTCATCTGGGGGTTTTCACCCTCAACCTGCGCCAGCGGACGATGCACTTCAATATAGCGTTTACCGTCAGGCTCGACGGAGAACTTCACCGGCTCATTAATGATTTGCACCCGCGTGCCGACCCGCACCTGCTCAAACAGCGCTTTAATATCCGGCGCGTTCATGCGCATACAGCCGGAGCTGACCCGCAGGCCGACGCTGTCCGGTGCGCTGGTGCCGTGGATCAGGTATTCCCCGTGACCCACGCCTAAACGCAATGCAAAGCGTCCTAGCGGGTTATTTGGCCCGGCCGGGACCACGGGCGGTAATTTAATACCCTGCTCCAGAGAGCGCGCTCTGATGCCCGGTGTTGGGGTCCAGGTAGGATTAGGGATCTTCTGGCTGACCCGGGTGGTGGTGACCGGCGTTTCAAGTCCTAGTTGCCCAATGCCGAGAGGGAAAACCTGAACGATGTTTTCGCCCGGCGGGAAGTAGTAAAGCCGCAGCTCCGCCAGGTTCACGACAATCCCCTCACGGGGCGTGTCGGGCAACAGCATCTGCGAAGGGATCGTGATCACCGTCCCCGGCGCAGGGTTTACCGGCGCAATGGTATTATTGGCTTCAAGGATAAGCTGCGCTGCAGTATTAAACCGGCGAGCGATGGTCTGAAGTTTATTATCCCCTTCCTGTATCGTGTAGGTTTGATTTTGCCCAATCAGACGGCTGCCTGCGGGCGGCAACGGGTAATCCATCGCGCGGGCCGAATTAAGAGCACCGAGCGAACCCAGGAGTAATAGAGTTATTAGAGACGCGCGCTTCATGCTGAGATTCCTTATTCACTGGCCGGATGCCAGAAAGCTGAAAAACCAGCGAGGCGGGAACCACCTCGCGAAACAGAATGAATGCTGTTCTGTAAGTCTAGCTAAGGATTGCAGCTTTGGCGCGGATGGCGCGAATCATCGCTTCCAGCCCCTGGGAACGGGACGGGGTGAGGTGTTGGGTCAGGGCCATTTTTTCAAACCACGGGCGGACATCAAAAGCGACAATATCCTGCGCTGACATCTGGTGATAGAGAATAAATACCACCGCAATAAGCCCTTTCACAATAGCGGCATCGCTGTCGCCCTGTAATTCGATCACGCCGTCGCGCGTCTGATCCATCACAATCCAGACCTGGCTCTGACAGCCCTGAATAATATTTTCCGGGTTGTGTGCCTCTTCGCTGAGCGGCGGTAAACGCTGGCCCAGTTCAATGATATAGAGGTACTTCTCTTCCCAGTTTGCGCAACGCCCGAAGTTACGCAGTAATTTTTCTTTATCCGGCAGATCTGCCATCTTTCGCCTCTCCGTTAGCCCAGCAACTGGTGAATGCGTTTAAGCCCCGCCACCAGCCTGTCGACCTCTTCCGTTGTGTTGTACATCACCAGCGATGCGCGGCACATCGCCGGCACCTGGTAAAACGCCATCAACGGCATAGCACAGTGGTGTCCGGTGCGAACGGCCACGCCGTAATTATCGAGGAAACTGCCCACATCGTATGCATGGTGTTTACCGAGATTGAACGCAATTACCCCCTGGCGGTCCGCCGGGCCGTACAGGGTCAGCGCCGGTACGCTGGCAAGCTCCTGCAGCGCGTAGTGCATCAGCAGTTGTTCGTACTCCTGAATCGCGTCAAGGCCAACAGACGTGACATAGGCGATGGCCGCCCCCAGCCCGATAATCCCGCCGGTATTCGGCGTGCCAGCTTCAAAGCGCCACGGTGCGCGTGCGTAGGTGGTCCCCTCTGAGAGACTGACGGTCGCGATCATCGAGCCGCCCCCTTCCCACGGTGGCATCGCCTGCAGAATATCTTCTTTCACGTACAGCACGCCAATCCCGGTCGGCCCATAGAGCTTGTGCCCGGAGAAGACGTAGAAATCGCAGTCCAGCGCCTGGACGTCGACCGCGTGGTGCATGACCGCCTGCGCACCATCAATCAGCACCTTCGCGCCAGCCTGGTGGGCTTTCTCAATAATCGCTGCCACCGGGTTCTCGGTTCCCAGCACGTTAGAAACCTGGGTCACGGCCACCAGCCGCGTACGCGCATCCAGCAACGCGTCAAGTTGCTCAAGCTGCAGGGTGCCATCAACGTTCAATGGGATCACCCTCAGTTGCGCACCGACACGCTCACAGAGCATCTGCCACGGCACGATATTGGCATGGTGCTCCATCTGGGTGATGATGATGTTATCCCCCGCGTGGACCTGCGCGTTGCCCCAGCTGTTGGCAACAAGGTTGATCCCCTCGGTGGTACCACGCACAAACACCAGTTCCTCTGGCGAGCGTGCATTGAGGAAAGCGGCGATTTGGGTACGCACATTTTCCATACGCTGGGTCGCCTCCGCACTCAGGGTGTGGATCCCCCGGTGCACGGCGGCATAACCGTGGCGGTAGAATTCCGCTTCCGCTTCGATCACCTGATTCGGTTTCTGCGCGCTGGCCGCACTGTCCAGATACGCCAGGGGCAGACCGTTCACTTCACGGGTCAGAACCGGAAAATCTGCCCGTACTTTCTCTACGGGAAAACTCATGCTTCGCCTCCAGGCAGACGCTGCCCGATACGGGTCAGCACCTGCTGTTTTAACAGGCCATCGTGCAGCGCTTCCGTCAATTCAGCGGCAAACGCATAGATAATCATTTGCTGCGCCGCCTGCTGGTCGATACCGCGGGAGCGTAAATAGAACATCTGTTCGTCATCAATTCGCCCGACCGTCGCGCCATGGCTGCACTTCACGTCATCAGCATAGATTTCAAGCTGTGGTTTGGTGTCCACTTCCGCCAGGCGTCCCAACAGCAGGTTGTTGTTGGTCATCTGCCCGTCGGTTTTAATCGCGTGCTGCGCCACGTTAATCAGGCCGTTAAACACCGCTCGCCCTTTGTCGCTGACAATGGTTTTGTGCAGCTGGCGACTGTTACAGTAGCCTTTGTTGTGCTCAAGCCAGGTACGTGTATCGCACACTTGCGTTTTAACCGGCATCGCCAGACTGTTGATGCGAAGCGTTGTATTCTCGCCGTTAAGCTGCGTGCTGGTGTTGTGGCGCAGTACCGCGCCGCCGAGCAAAAAGCTGTGGCTGTATGCCGCGGCATCTTGTCCAAGCAGCATGTCATTATGCGCAAAGTGGTGGCTCTGCGGGTTTTCAAACGCCAGTTTGATATGGTGAAGCTGGGCATTGGCGGCAACATGCATTGTCAAACGCGCCCCGGTAAAGTGCCGGGCCTCGTTGAGGCTGACGTAATGCTCAATCACCGTGGCCTCCGCCCCTTCCGCCAGCTCAAGATGGTGGCGGTAGTGAGCAGTGTTGATCTCGTCGCCGTCTGCTCCCTGAGTGATATGCATCAGCAGCAGCGGTTTTACCGGACGCTGGTTACGCTTAACGCGAATATGCGTCACGCTCCGCGCCAGGCTCTCGGTGAGATGCAGGAAGACCTCGGGCTGTACCGGGGTGCTCAGGCTCTGACGGTCATCGTTAATGGCAATCTCAAACCCGCTGTCCTGGGTGCTGTCACTCAGCTCAGGGCGGAACTGACCATCAACGAAGACCAGACGCACGGCATCCACGGTCAATGCCAGGGCATCGCGCTGCGCCGGGCTGATGTCTGCCAGGCGGGTGACAAACTCGCCGTTCAGCAGGCCATCAAGCGGCGTGTATTTCCAGTTCTCCTGCTTGCGTGACGGCAAACCGAGACGCAGCATCTGCTGCAGGTGCTGTTGCGCCTGTTCCGAGCGCGTATTGCCCTGCGCTTCAAACAGACGGTGCCACTGCTGGAGCGCATTACTGCTGTTCGGTAAGCCAGCCATAACCCTGCTCCTCCAGTTGTTTAACCAGCGTGAAATCACCGGATTTCACAATACGCCCCTGGTAAAGCACATGGACGTAATCCGGCTTGATGTAATCCAGAATACGCTGGTAGTGAGTGACGATGATGAACGCGCGCTTGTCGTCGCGCAGGGAGTTCACCCCGTCGGCGACAATCTTCAGGGCATCGATATCCAGACCGGAGTCGGTTTCATCCAGAATGCACAGTTCAGGCTCAAGGACCGCCATCTGCAGAATGTCGTTACGCTTTTTCTCACCGCCTGAAAAACCGACGTTGACCGAGCGGGTCAGCAGGTCTTCCGGCATTTTCAGCAACTTAATCTTCTCTTCCATCAGGTCCTGGAAATCAAAGCGGTCCAGCGCTTCCAGTCCGCGATATTTACGTACCGCGTTCAGCGCCGTTTGCAGAAAGAACTGGTTACTCACCCCCGGGATCTCCACCGGATACTGGAAGGCCATAAAGATACCTTCACCGGCCCGCTCTTCCACCGACATCTCCAGCAAATCTTTGCCGTTAAACTCGACCGACCCGTGGGTCACTTCGTAATCTTCGCGTCCTGCCAGCGTCGCGGAGAGCGTACTTTTCCCGGAGCCATTGGGCCCCATAATGGCGTGGACTTCACCCGGTTTGACGTCAAAATTGAGACCACGCAGGATCTCTTTGTCTTCCACGCTAACCTGTAAATCTTTAATACTTAACATGTGCTTTCCTTAACCGACGCTGTGTTCAAGACTAATGGCGAGGAGTTTCTGGGCTTCAACGGCAAATTCCAGCGGCAGTTCAGAGAACACATCCTTACAGAAGCCGTTCACAATCATTGAGATGGCATCCTCCTCACTGATCCCGCGCTGCAGGCAGTAGAAGAGCTGATCTTCCCCAATACGTGACGTCGTCGCCTCGTGCTCAAGCTGGGCGGTATTGTTACGGCATTCAACGTACGGGAAGGTGTGTGCCCCGCAGTCTGCGCCTATTAACATCGAGTCACACTGGGTAAAGTTTCGGGCATTGGTGGCCGTCGGCATGATTTTGACCAGCCCACGATAGCTGTTCTGACTGTGCCCGGCGGAGATGCCTTTGGAAATAATGGTCGACCGGGTGTTTTTACCGATGTGGATCATCTTGGTACCCGTATCTGCCTGCTGATGGCCGCTGGTCAGCGCCACGGAGTAGAACTCACCGATCGAGTTATCCCCACGCAGAATACAGCTCGGGTATTTCCAGGTGATCGCAGAGCCGGTTTCCGACTGGGTCCAGGACATTTTGCTGTTTTCGCCTTCGCACAGCGCACGCTTGGTCACGAAGTTCAGAATACCGCCGGTGTTGCCATCGCCCGGGAACCAGTTCTGCACCGTGGAGTATTTTACCTCGGCATCTTTATGGATGATGACTTCAACCACCGCGGCGTGAAGCTGGTAGCTGTCACGGACCGGTGCGGAGCACCCTTCAATGTAACTGACGTAGCTACCTTCATCGGCCACCAGAATAGTGCGTTCGAACTGACCGGTTTTTTCCGCGTTGATGCGGAAATAGGTCGACAACTCCATCGGGCAGCGAACGCCTTTTGGCACATAGATAAAGGTGCCATCAGACGCTACCGCCGCGTTTAGCGCGGCAAAAAAGTTATCGTTACTCGGCACCACGGTGCCGATGTACTTTTTCACCAGCTCAGGGTGCTCGTGAATCGCTTCGCCGAAGGAGCAGAAAATAATCCCCTGCTCTGCCAGTTTTTCACGGTAGGTTGTCGCCACTGAGACGGAGTCAAAAATGGCGTCCACCGCCACCTCTTTCCCTTCGCGAACAGGCACACCCAGCTGGTTAAACGCCTCTTCCACTTCTTTGCTCAGGAAGCTGTTGTCCGCACCGGTTTGCTGCACCGCGCCAGGCTGTGAGGCGCAGGTGTCGTCGCAACTCCCGCAGGATGGCGCAGAGTAGTAGCTGTAATCCTGATAGTTCAGCTTGTCATAATGCGCTTTCAGCCAGTGAGGTTCTTCCATTTCCAGCCAGGCCCGGAAGGCGCTCAGACGAAACGCCAGCATCCACTCAGGTTCATTACGCTTGGCCGAGATCGCCCGGACGACATCTTCATTGATGCCTTTCGCCAGTTCATCGGTCTGCAGCTGGGTAAAGAACCCCTCTTTATAATTGAGGTGGCCGCCACTCCAGGTGTTAACATCACTCGTTGCTTCAGTATTACGAGACATAGTACCGCCTATACCCCAAAGCTTTCGCCGCACCCACATTCGTTCTGGGCTTTCGGGTTATGAAATTTGAATAACTGGTTTAAACCTTCACGTACGTAGTCCACTTCCGTGCCGTCAATAAACGGCATGGCCTGCAGGGCGACATACAATTTTGCGCCGTCAGTTTCGAATACCAGATCATCCTTCTCGGGTTCTGTGACGGTATCGAGCACGTAACCGAATCCTGCGCAGCCGGTCTGTTTCACCCCCAGGCGCACGCCGAGGATCTCTGGCTTTTTCGCCACCAGTTCGTGAATATGTGCCGCCGCCGCTGGCGTGAGCGTTAAGCCACGCCAGGCGAAGTCGGCAGGATTGAAGGTTTCTGAATGCAATTCCATAGGTCCACCTCATCTAATAAGCCCCAGGGCATAACACCATGTTAGTGATAACGATTATCACTTCAACCCTCTGTCAGCAGGGGCATTGGGCTAAATCGCCCTTTTTGCATACTTTTATTAAGCATAGACCCTGTCAGCGGATGCGGGCGGGATGGATTTAATTGTTCAATACTTTGAAAAATAATGGGTTATCGAATCAGAAAAGCGGAGTAAAGGGGAAAAGTAAAATATGCATCGGAAATGCCTATTTTTAAGATAGATTTTATCCAGGGGAACGACGAGCAAAAAAAAAGGCCTTCAAGGCCTGCGGAAATTAATGATGAAAGGAGACAACAAAACCCTGTTCACGCCAGTGGTCAAGCAGTTCCTGCTGACGCGGCGTCGGGGCTTTACCGGTCCAGACGAAAATTCTTTGCCCAGGAAAAAGCTCCGGACGAGGGGAATCAATCGGGTCGGCCAGCACGTCAATATGCCACCCCTTCTGTGCCAGACGCGCAGCCTCAAGCCACAGGTGGGTCCGGTCATCGCACTCCCAGCCAATAAGCAGAGCATCTTTACCGGCTTTCTTACGTGACTCCGCCAGGCTTGCGACAGCAAACTCTATCAGCACACCGTCAAGCAGGCTCGCCATATGACGCACCGTATTTTGATCCTGATTCATTCGCTGACGAACGGGAGAAATAATATTATCGATAAGCGCATCCATCGCGTGATCGCGGCGGAACTCGCCTATTTTGGCGCGCAGCTTTGCCGGGCTGGCGTAACGCAAAACCGTCATCATCTCTTCCTGGATTGATGCCCAGTTACCCTGAGTCATCACTTCTTTGTTTTCCAGCAAGCCTTTGACTTTGCCGACCGAAACGCCGCTTTTCATCAGGCGTTTGATCTCTTCAATACGCAGGATATCTTCATCGTCAAACTGACGATGGCCCCCTTCGCTTCGCTGCGGCTTCAACAATCCATAACGGCGCTGCCAGGCACGCAGCGTAACGGGGTTGATACCGCATCGTTCGGCCACTTCGCCGATACTGTAATAGGCCATTAACTCCCTCACGCTTAGAACTTCCATACCCAACCAGACCAACCTTATCAGATTGTACAAACCATTTGTATAACTAAGGCCTCTTTTTGAGCGGGTGAAGGGTATACAAGTCCCTTCACCCGTTAATGTATTGTTGTACAAATTTTGCCGTGCGTACAGTCAAGCTTGCAGGTTTATGTACAGCTTTCTCAAAATTCAAACTTCTTCTCTGGCCACGCGATCGCCGGAATTCCCCCGTGACGCGGGCTGGCAAACAGATGCCCCTGGAACTGGGAAATGCCTGCAGACTCCAGCCACATCCACTCTTCAGGCTTCTCAACGCCAACGGCACAGAACTGGATCTCCAGCGAGGAACAGCAGGTGATAATCGCCTGAATGATGGCCTGCCGCGGGCCGCTTTTGTGCACATTCGCGACCAGATCGCGGTTAATCTTAATTCTGTCAGGCTGGAATTGCGCCAGTAACTGCAGACCGGCAAAACCGGCACCAAAGTGATCGATGGTTACGCTGATACCGGCACTTTTTAGCTGCCTGACCGAATGGGTAAACTCTTCAAAACGGGAAATCGCTTCGCTCTCGGTGAATTCCACCACAATCTGCTCCGGCACAAAGCCATTCGCGTCAATGGCCGTCAGCAGGAAATCCACGGCGCCAGGCACGTTGACCAGCGTCATGGGCAGCAGGTTAATGGATAATGTCTGATCCTGTAATCCCAGAGCGCTCGCCATGGAGAGCGCAACCTGCTTGCTTTTCAAATCAGAGGCGTACACCTCTTCACGAGGAATTTGGGCAAAATAGGCCCCGGGCGATTCACCGGTGGGCGTGCGGATCAAGGCCTCCCAGGAGACGACCTGCTGCATAAACGGATCCACGATAGGCTGGAACGCAAAGCTGCAATCCGCGCCTTTAGCCACCACCTCCGGTTGCGCCGATAAAGGCGTCTCTTCCGGGATAAAATCCCAGGCATCTGCAGGAGGCAGTTCAAAATAGTTGGCTTTCTCCGTGGCCTCCACGAAGGTGCGGAAAAACTGCAGGGCGCGATCGCTATATGTTAGTTGATACCTGCTGGTGCCTTTGTCGAGAACCTGCTGAAGCACCTCTTCCCTGTCGAACTGACGCAAGTCAAAAAGCTCCATGCCAACCTTGCCGAAGCGTCGGGAGGGGCCGTGATCGCGCATCAGCTCCACCACGTTATGGTGGCGCGTGTCCTGGCAAATCTGCTCGTAAATGGATGAAACGTTTTCCGCTGGGCCTTCGAGCAACTGAAAAAAATGCGTGCCGTTAAACAGCAAGATCCCCGTGACATTGGATTGCCGGTTTTTACTATTTGCAGCAGCTACCATGTTTTCCAGCGCTTTCACTGGAACGTCCTCGCAGATATGACTGCGGTATATGATGGTTGTAAGCATGCTTATCCTGAAGGGGGTTAGGGGTTGGCCACAAAAACACGTCGGTAAACATCTGTTATAGCATATTAATTACGTGACAAATAATTTACATCTCAACCATTTACGGCACCTAATGCATCCGTTTCCTGCGTTGTACAACTTATCCATCACCGTGCGTATTGTACAATATATTCTGTAACGAAAATGCTTCACCTTTATGACTCAACCGCCTGATAAACATAGAATTTATAAAATATATCACAATTATTTTAAAAAATTGTACATTTTCTATGTACAGATTTGGAAATTGTGTATACCTTAAATGTAACGTTAGTGATTACATTTTTTTACAGGAGCGAAACATGCAGCAGAAGGATTATGTCGCAGATTCAGCAGCAGCGATCGCGCACTACTTCGAGAAGGCCGCGCTTCCTACCCAACAGGAGACGCTCGGTCAGGTCGTGGTTGAGATTCTTAGCGACGGGCGAAATCTGAATCGCAAATCGCTCTGTACCAAACTCTTAAGCCGCCTCGAAAAGGCCGATGGGCCTGAAGAGGAACAGCATTACCACATGCTGCTTGGTCTGCTTTTCGAACGGTAATGTTATGAACAGCAGTGATGCAGACCGACTGATTGACCAGCTTATCGGTGAAGCCGTTCTTTCTCTTTTGAAAGAGCGAGGCCCCGTCACAACCGAAGCTCTGGTTCAGCGTCTGCGGGATATGAAAGCGCATGAAAAGGATCCCCAGCGGCGGGAGACACTTGCGATGGTGATTGCCGATATCGGTTCAAACAACATCGCCCTGAAACGTCGCAGAACCGCGCAAGGACGAACTGATAGAGAGGGATCTCTCAACGTTAAAAGAGACAATGTAGTGCCGTTATTTGGAAATGGAAAACCGTCCGATCCCAGGAAAATACATTGACTGCAATTTTACAGCTACGGTGAGAACAAATGAGACAAAATATTCAGCTTCAACCCGAATACCATTCCGCTTTTTTAGAAAGCGCGCTGTCGGAATATTTCCGTCACGCAGGCGATCGTTTTGCTGAAGAGTCCGCTGTTTTTTCTACTGCAGTACGCTGTGTTCTGGCTTCTGAAGGACACCTGTCCAACAAAGCGATCATTTTGTGGCTGATCCAGACGCTGGAATCCACAAACGACGTTGTGCAGGCAGATGTCATTCGTAAGACCCTGGAAATCGTTGTGGGTCACACCATGGACGATCTCTAAAAACCCTCCCCTCTGTGAATACTAACGTGTCATCGTCAAAACTGACGATCGGGTTGACGATGACACGTTCCCTCCTCGTATAACACCCTGTAAAACCTACAAAGTAAATGTGGCATGGTTCCTGCTTACTCCCGTTTACGGGACTGGGCTACCCAGTCAACTTTGCTTCATTTCTTAACAGGTCTGTTATTGATGAAAAAAATCGCCAGCGTCTGCCCCTACTGTGGTGCAGGCTGCAAATTAAACCTTGTCGTCGAAAATAACCGTATCCTCCGTGCCGAAGCGGCCGAAGGCGTAACAAACCAGGGCACCCTGTGCCTGAAAGGCTTTTATGGCTGGGACTTCCTGAACGATACGCGTCTGCTTACCCCCCGTCTGACTCAGCCCATGATCCGCTACCACAAGGGAGAGGCTTTTACCCCCGTCACCTGGGAAGAGGCTATCCGCTATACCGCCCATAAACTCAGGGGCATAAAAGAGCAGTATGGCCCACGGTCCATCATGACCACCGGTTCCTCCCGGGGAACAGGGAATGAAACGAACTATGTGATGCAAAAATTTGCCCGTGCGGTGCTGAATACCAACAACGTGGACTGCTGCGCGCGCGTCTGTCACGGCCCTTCTGTTGCCGGGTTACAGGAAACCCTCGGCAACGGTGCAATGAGCAATTCCATTAACGATATTGAAAACTCAAAATGCCTGCTGGTGTTTGGCTATAACTGCGCCGATTCGCACCCCATCGTCGCCCGTCGGGTCTTAAAAGCCCGCGAAAATGGCGCGAAAATCATCGTCTGCGATCCCCGTCGCATTGAAACCGCACGCATTGCCGACCAGCACCTGCAGCTGAAAAACGGCAGCAACATGGCGCTGGTCAATGCGTTTGGCTATGTCCTTCTGGAAGAGGAGCTGTACGACAAAAACTACGTCGCGCGCTTCACCGAAGGGCTTGACGCTTATCGGGAAACGGTCAAAGACTACGCGCCCGAAAACGTCGAACATCTCACCGGCATTCCAGCCCGGGATGTGCGTCAGGCGATGCGGACGTTCGCGGCTGCGCCTTCCGCCACCGTCATGTGGGGCATGGGCGTAACGCAGTTTGGTCAGGCTGTAGACGTGGTCAAAGGTCTCTCCAGCCTGGCGCTGCTGACCGGAAATCTTGGTCGACCTGCCGTCGGCGTTGGGCCAGTACGTGGTCAAAACAACGTTCAGGGCGCATGTGATATGGGCGTTCTGCCCAATATGTTCCCGGGGTATCAGGACGTTACGGACCCGGCGGTCCGGCAGAAATTCGCCACTGCCTGGGGAATCGATGTCGGGATTATGGACAAAGAGGTTGGAACGCGTATCACCGAAGTCCCTCACCTTGCGCTGGAAGGCAAGGTAAAAGCCTATTACATCATGGGCGAGGATCCGCTGCAGACTGAAGCCGATCTGGGGCTGGTGCGCCGCGGTTTTGAAGCACTCGATTTTGTGGTGGTTCAGGACATCTTTATGACGAAAACGGCGGAAGTGGCGGATGTTCTGTTACCTGCCACATCGTGGGGAGAACACGGGGGCGTCTTTACCTGTGCCGACCGCGGTTTCCAGCGTTTCGGTAAAGCCATTGAGGCCAGCGGCAACGTGAAACGTGACTGGGAGATCATCAGCCTGCTTGCTACCGAAATGGGCTATCCGATGCATTACGCATCCAACCAGCAGATCTGGGACGAGATGCGCGAGCTCTGTCCGCTGTTCTATGGCGTGACATATGAAAAAATGGGTGAAATGGGCCATGTGCAATGGCCGTGTCCAACGCTCGATCACCCGGGGACGCCGTATCTCTATAAAGATAACCAGTTCGATACGCCGAGCGGCAAAGGCCAGCTTTTTGCGGCAGCCTGGCGCGCGCCTGCCGAGATCCCGGACGAAACGTATCCGCTGGTGCTCTGCACCGTGCGTGAGGTCGGCCACTACTCCTGCCGTTCAATGACCGGCAATTGCGCCGCGCTGCAAAGCCTTGCCGACGAACCAGGCCGTGTACAAATGAACCCCCTTGATGCGGACAACCTGGGCATTAAAGACGGACAGCTGGTGTGGGTGAATTCCCGTCGGGGCAAAGTCATTACCCGTGCCAGCATCAGCGAGCGCATCAATGCCGGCGCGGTTTATATGACTTACCAGTGGTGGATTGGTGCCTGTAACGAACTGACGCAAGATAACCTTGACCCGGTCTCCAAAACCCCAGAAACCAAGTATTGTGCGGTTAAGCTTGAGGCGATTGAAGACCAACGCTGGGCGGAAGACTTTGCAGCGTCGTCTTATCAGACCATGAAGACGCGGTTAATCACGGCGGTGAACGTCTGAGGAAAAAGAGGCTCGCCACGGCGAGCCTCGTTATACGTTAGCCAATGAGCAGCAGGCACGAGAGGTCGTCCCCACCGTTAATCTTATCGATAGCAAAATCCATACGGGCATCAATGGTCTGATTGTGCAGGGTCTTTTCTGAGAAGCTGGCGATGGTTTTCATGACCATCTGCTGGTCCAGTCGTTCATCCATTGATTTGACGCTCAGGAAAACTTTCAGGTAGAAAAAGTCCAGAACGATGCGATAAAACTGACGCATAATGGTGGCAGTATTCTTACCCGGAAAATAGCCGCTGTAGAGTTTGTACAACAGATAGTTGCGTAATACGTACGGCTCTGACAAACAGGATTCCTGGCAAAGTTTCCCCCACTGCTGGTTAATCGCGTCGAATTTCTGCGCCAGCCTGGCGGGATCGCTGTCATGGCTGAAATTCAAAAAGTCAGCAATTTGCCGATGCCCTTCGTTGATATACCCATCCCGTGCAGAATCTCGCGCCACGTTCGTGCCGAGGATCGACAACGCCAGATATTTCATCGCATTTGATCGCCCGACATTGCTTTCAGAGAGCAGCGATTTACCGCTCTGCAACGCTTCCAGCAAGGCTTCGTAAAAGCGTTCAACCTGCTCATACTGATTGTGCAAATCGAAGTTCACATGCTGTAAGGTCAGGATCAACTGAGCCAGAGCCATCAAATTTTCTTCAACATTCCTCGCTGGCGACTGGATTATTTTCCACGCAAGGAGATGAATGACCTGGCTGCTTTGAGGCATAGACTGGCGCTGACCAATCAGATTGGTTTTATAAACGGCCAGCAGTTCATCCTGCTCCTGCAATAACATCGCATCGGGGTCGAAGAGAACCCGCCTGACCACTTCCGGACATGAAAGGGTCATGCTGTGGCGAGTTTCATCCAGATAGCGGGTGGAGCTTCGGGGATAAGTACTGCAGGTGTGCGATAAGGCACTTTCACCTAAATCACGGTGTACCATACAGAGCTTATTTTCATCGATAAACGGACACTCCCCATTTTCATCCAGTTTAATACGGGAATAGTTTACTTTGCCTTTACGCTGCAGAATCAGATTGTCTTTGGCGATTGCAGCGATACCGGGATGCGTTGATGAAAGATATTTTTGATGCGTTTTTTTATCAATGGAAATTGTCCAGCCGCGGCAGCAGGAAATTAAACATTCCGGCCCCACACACTTGAACCTGGTCACAAAAATCGGTTTCAGGGTTTTATGAATTTGCATCGCTAATTAATCGTTATATAAAACGTAAAAATAACATGCTGCAGATGCAACTCTAAAGTTTCATAACCGAACACTTGTTTCCGTTATTCCTGTCATCAATAAAAGTGCCTTTACGCCTCCAGACAGGGGCGGTCCTGGAAACCCTGTCTCACAGAATAACGAAAAATATTGGGGGTGCCTTTTTTCTTCACCATCCTGTTGAGCAGCGCGATAAGCTCATAATCACTTCGCAGGTTAAATTTTTGCATGATCATGTACTTGTGCGCAAAAACGGTCTTATAGCCGATCTGTAACGCGTCTGCCGTCTGCATAACGGATAAGCCTTTATACAGGTTCATGACGATGCGTATTTGCTGCGGTGATAATATTTTATGCTCGCAATCGAAACAGGACGTTTTCTGCAGCACATGTCCCTTCAACTGCGTTTTACGCCACGCACACCCTACCGTCTCGCCAATCATGTCAAGAGAGGCCCTGCGGGAGATGAAAATAATATCCTGATAACAGGATTGCGACGCCGTAGAGCGTTGCTCATCGTCAACCCAGCCGATCACAATGCCTTTTTGCCGTGACTGTAATTCCGGAAAACAGGTCAGGGTTTCTCCCTGGCATAAAGAGAGGACAATAATATCCGCCGTGCTGACGTTATGCGGCGTCATTTCATAATCAAAGTGAATACAGTCATTAAAATTACGCCAAAAGAAATCCATAAAAAAATACTGCAGACCAGACTGAAATAACGAATCCGTCTCGCTAATTAAAATATTCAACATAGACCACACCGACGGGAAGCAAAAATGCGCGTGAAATCCCGCGCGACTTAATTGTATTGCAGCGTAATGACCACCACTGCGCTGAGGGTGCCGGGCGTCGCCCTGCCTCCGGTGGATATAACCGCAGCCTGCATGGCCATCTTCGCCGTCCGGTCTGAGGCGACATATTCCGTCATGCTGGAGCCGTTCCCTTTCAGTATGCCACTTCCGGCCTCGCGCATTGCTATCGCCACGTGGGTGGCCGTACCGCGGTTAATGTAATAGTCGGCGCCGGCAACAGGGTCGGGTGTACCCGTAAAGGTAGCGGTGACGCTACGCGTCCCCACCGGACATTGGGTAAATAACAGATCAAACGTAACCGGGTCTGAGGATGATCCTGGCGTCACCATATTACTCGCCTGGATATTGCCCAGATTAATATCGAGATTCGTATTGCCGTTATTAAACAGGCAGGGTGAGGCCACGATATTTCCGGTGACCCCGATATTTACGCTGTCTGCACATAGCGCTTTGCCGCACAGTAAACCCGACACAAGCAACGCCGCGGGAATTATTTTCATCATCTCACCGGTTATTGATAGGTTATCGTGAGCGTGGCTGACGCATTTGCCGAGCCTGATTCCACGGTGGTTAACGTCTGGTAATAGCGCGCGGTTAACGGGAGCGTCTCCTGTCCTCCCGCAGACTGTTTTAATAACAGGCGACCGTTCATTACCAAAGGAGAACCGTTATAAAGTAGCTGAACCCCTACCCCTTTTGCCGTACCGGCATTCCCCTGACCGGTTAATGCCATGACGCTGGTATTGGCGCTGTCCGGATTTTGCATACCGCTGAGTGACACACTGATATTGGTGCCGGCACTGCAGGTTAACCCCAGATTTTGCGTATTTTGGGCGCCGGATGGCGTGGTTCCAATAACGGAGCCAAACGATGAGGCCGGAATATCGCCTATCGGGAACGTCAACTGCGCCGTCGTTATCGTGCATGCCAGCGCATTAATTGTGCCGTCAGTTAACTGGACCGTCAGACCGTCACGATAAACACCGTCACTTCCCTGAAGCGCCACGGTTCCGATAACCCCCGGCGTTAAAGCGCCCGACGTTACCGGGCCGGTCACCACCAGCTCAACTTTTCCACCAAACCAATCCACATACGACGTCACCGCGTTATACGAAAACGTGTAAGCCGGGTTTTCAAAATAATTCCCCGAGGAAAAGCGAATACCAATACCGCTGACATTGGTGGCATAAACATGGTTACCGTAGCTGCTCAGGTTCCCATTGTTATATCGCATACTGAATCCCAGCATCAGCGGGTTAGAACATCCCGTTAAATAGGTTCCCGTTGATGAGGCGGCGCGAGAAAAAATAATGGTGCCCACGGGGGCATCACGCTGCACGTTAATCGTGCCCACAGATATCGTCGATATTTGCGGCGTGATGGTTGTACAGGTGCCGGCACGGGCGCTATTCCACCCGCTCAGTAAACAGAGCAGGATCAGAGATAAAGCAAATTTCATTTTTAACCTTCCTGGCGGCAAAGCGCGTTAACGTCAGTTATTCCGCCGTAGGTGGGTTGTGCAGGCAGGCTAAACTGCGCGCGGCACTGCTGACCGGGTTGATTTCCCCAGATTGCCACGATTTCTCCCTGTCCGGGCAGTCCCGTTAAATAGACCTGACCACGGTCGCCCACAATAAAGCTGCTGTTGCTGTCGCCTTTGAGCGTGACAACTGCACCAAACGGAACGGCATATTGCCCGTCGGACAGGGTCATTAGCACCCGGCGCCCGATTTTAGACACATAATCGGCTTCCACTATCGCCCCGCGGGTCGGTGTTACGGTGCGCGTATTAATCTCAAGTTCCACGTCATCCGGCATAGTTTCCGGCTCAAGAGTGATGTCGTTTTTTCGGTATACCGACAGATTATTAACCACCGTATACCCGCGGTAATCCGTACGAACCCCGGGTTGATTGCGAATATCGACACCGTGTGCACCCGGCGCTTTCACCAGGATATTGGTTTCACCGAGCGGCTGCGAAAGCGTGATGCCGTCACGGTGAGCAATGACGCCCCCCTGCAACCCGTAATTCAGGCGCTCGTTGTGTTTGTCGTAGCTGTAGCCCGCGACAATTTCGCCATAGGTGCCTTTATAGTCGCCGTTCAGGTTGCCGGTATTTCCCGTGCCCTGTGTGCCATAACCTTGCTGCACGTTCCAGTTCAGGGCGCTGTTTTCCAGAGACACGCCGTTCAGCCCGACCACGTGCGTCGTGCCGTTGTGCTTACTGGCGTTCATGCCATAGTTAGCCCAGGTACGCGGCAAGAATTTGTCCAACGGTACGCTGACGTTAAAGGCCAGCAACCGATCGTGGTCCGCGTTTTGCGCGCTCCCGCGTCCATTCTTGCTGTAGGTCCAGGTCAAACCGTAACTGACGTTGTTCCAGTCATTGTTGTAGCCCACGCTCCAGGAGGCCATCGCCTGACCAGAATTCCAGTAATCTTCGCGTGCGGCGCTGAGCGTCAGTGAACCCAGTGCGCCGCCCAGCGTCTGGCTCATGGTCAGTTCAGCACGGTTACGCCGCCGGTCCTGCAGGGCACTGCTGTCGCCGTAGGAATCCAGCACGTCCTGCATCCCGTAATAGCCACGGGTTGAATATCGGTATCCCGCAATTGAAAAGTTTGTCCCGGTCTTCGCCATATTTTTGCTGTAACGCGCGCGCAAGGACTGACCGGATGTTTTGTCGGTGTTATTCGGCGTTGACCAGGCCTGGGTCACGTCGGCAGAGATCGCGCCGATATCCCCCATATTTTTACCGATGCCAAACGCCACTGAACGGTATTTATCAGACCCCTGCATCCCACCGTAAAGGGTGATGCCGTGCTGAATCCCATAAATACCGGTGATTTGACCAAAAGACGTTTTCTCCACGCGGCTGTTGTAGGCGCGATACTGCCCGGCCGTCACCGCATACTTCAGTCGTCCTTCCCGCTGCAGGACCGGCAGCGAGGCATAAGGCAGCGTGAAATGCTGCTCACTCCCGTCAGCCTCTTTGATGGTCACATCCAGATCGCCTGCGCCGCCGGTGGGATACATGTCCGAGATTTCAAACGCGCCTGGCGCCACGTAGCTCTGATAAATTTGATAACCATTCTGGCGGACCACCACCTGCGCATTGGTTCGCGCGATGCCGCGGACCACGGGCGCATAGCCTTTAAGAGAGTCCGGCAGCATGTCATCATCCGAGGCCAGCTGACCGCCGCGAAATGGCATACTGTCGAATACATCCGCCGGTGCGGTACTGTCCCCGATAATCAGCTGTGCTTTCAGCGGAATGACGGCGCGCTGCGCATAGGTATACACGTTGTCCCACCGATCCTCACCGCTGGAATCCCGTGACCAGGTGGTGTAATTACGTAAGCGCCACGGCCCGATATTGACCCCGGGGCGCAGGTTGGCGTACTGGCTATCATTCTGGCTGCCGCGAGTGTTCTTCGCCCACGCGTTTGCGCCGCTCAGACTGTAATTAAGCATGGCGGCATTAATCCCCTCATCCCACATCTCTGGCGGGACCGCGTCCCTGGCAGGCAGGTCGATGGCGGCCTGAGGAATGCTGATCACCAGCCGCTGTGCGCCAAACTGAAAATCGCTGCTGGCCTGCGGGATCGCCTGAAGGTTTGCGCATTCACCGTTGTTCGCCGCCAGCTGCGGGAAAAGCGTGGTTCTCACGCCCCACTGTTTTAACTGGTCAAGACTCAGGCACGGCCGGAGGACGTCATTGCCCTTTTCGTCTTTTACTGCAGTAAAGGTGATATCGCGGGTCGCCATTAGCTGGTCATCAAGAACAATATCGACGTGATAGGTGCCGGGTGCCTGCGATCCGGATTCAAATGCCGATAAATCCGTTCTCCCTCTTCCCGGATTATCAAGTTCAACCAGTTCGGCATTAAATGTCTCACCGGCAAAAAGCGCCTGCGATGAACCTGCAAGTATTAATCCGATCACTGTCGCCAGGGGTGCAGGTCGAGCCCGAAAATAGTGTATTGCCATCGCTTTTAACTCATTTATGACAGGCAATGCCCGCGTTTCACCGGTTATAAGGTTGCCTGATGCGCGCCCCCAGGGCTGCCGAAGTCATTAATCACTTTAAACGTCAGTACGCTGCTGCTGGCCCCTTGCGGTAACGTGAAACGGACTGAGCCACCGGGTAAGACATACGACACGTCATCGATTTTTTTACCCCCAAGGGTGATTTCATTAAAATTGATGACATACGCTGTCGGGTTATTAACCTGAAGTTCATTTCTGGTTCTGCGCCAGCGTAATTGACTGGCCTGTTCGTCAGGCGTGGACGCGTGCAGCTCAGCGGGCCGATAAATCAGTTTGATGCGCGTTTTAACCGCAATTTGTAATGCGTTCATCTGCGTTGAGGCAGACGGTATCGCTTTAATATTCAGCCAGAATAAACTTTCCCGATCCTGAGGCAGTGCCCCCGTCATCACGATGCGCTCAACGTTTTTTTGCCCGCCATCCAGACGATACAAAGGCGGCGTAATAATAAAAGGCACCTTGCCTGACGCCCCTTCCTGCACGTCGATCCATGACTGAATTAAATACGGCGTACCATCAGGGTTATTCACACTGAGTGACGTTTCCTTTTTAGCGCCATCAAAAATAATGCGCGTACCACCAATAATGACGCCGGCATGAGCCGTTGACAGCATCAGAGATAACAACGCTGTTGCCAGTAAAGGGGTTCTGAAAAAATACATTCTGTTCCTCATAAAATTGGGGGCCGGGGCGGCCCCGACGTTCAGGCAAAAGAGCTAGTTATAAACCACCGAGAAGTTGGCGACAGAATTCGCCGGGCCCGCCGTGACGCTGGCCGTGGTCGAAATATACTGGGCATAGAAATTGAGCGTATTGTCTGCGGAGCTGCTGAGCATGTAGGTGTAACCATTGCTGCCATGCAGAGGCAGGTCGGCTTTATCCGCAGTCATCAGGTTGATCGCCACGCCCGTTGCGGCCCCCGCCACGGAGGTGTCAATCGCCAGAAGATTGCTATTAGACGCATCCGGAGTACCGTCAAAGCGCACTTTGGCATTCGTGACCGAGACCGGGCAATTTTTCAAAATAATATCGAATTTCGTTGCCGCAGTTCTCGCCCCCGTCGCGGTAAACTCTGTTTTATAATAATCCCCAAGTACAACCACCTGGTTCTGCGATGCCACATCAACATCACAGGCAGAATCCAGAATATTACCGTTAAAATTAACGGTACCTGCAGCGGCAAACGCATTGGCCATTGTCAGTACGGAACCTGCTGCGATCGTTGCCAGAAGAAGTGTTTTTTTCATCATGCTATATCCTGTATCACTTTATTTATTATTAACATTCAGACAAAAAGACGCGTCGGTTTTTTCACCCGCTTAATGCTTTGCCTTTTACAGACAGCAGCAAAAAAAATGAAATAACTTTATTTCATTAAACGTCTGAAGACGCATATGACTTGCTGTCGATGAAATAAAATTTATACAACTCCGTTGACGTCGACAATCATTTTCGGAGTCTTTCCGTAGACCCGTAATTAACAAAAATAAAACATTGTAAATAAGGAATGCCTTATGCATATAACGGGCAGTCTAATAATAGACCGGAGTGTTAAGATCATTAAATTCAAAATGTTAGTCAGGATAATATTGAAAGTCTACTTTTAGACCTGTGCTGCATATTCCCGTAGTCGCTGTTTTTTAAGATAATTCTCTACGCCGGTCACCCATGATCGCAATGAAAGCAGTGGAGCACCTTATGAACACGCGAATGACAGCGGTCCTCACCGATGTAAAATCTACCGTACTGGATTTAAAGCCGTATGCCCATATTGATAAGTTAATCAGTACTGTGCTGCCTTTTACGGAAAGGCATATTCTCGCGAAAGGCGAAATTATTCAGTATCACAATAATGATGTTCGCCTCTGTTTTTTGCTGTTACACGGCAGCGTTGCACTGCATCGTCGTGGCGATGGTATTGTTTTAAACTCAGAATCCTCACCTTTTATTCTGGGTGTCAGCAGCCAGTTCTCCTCTGAACATCTGTACGTCAGAGCGCTTGAAACCTCAGAAATAGCGCATGTCTCTCTGGATAATTTTAATAAGATCGTGGCGGAGAAAAACTTATGGGAACATTTTTCAAAGCTACTCATCTATACCGCCTCCCGGGTATACGAGCACTGCGCGCAAATATCGCAGATGTCAGCCTATGACATAATCCGGTTCCAGCTGGTCGAACTGATGCAGGAGCCAGATGCCGTACGGAAAAATATCACGGCGGCAGCGTATATCAAGAGTCGAACCTACCTTTCACGCAGTGGGATTATGCGTATTCTCGCGGAACTGCGTACCGGAAAGTACATCACGATGGAGCGTGGCGTGCTGCTGGAAATCCGTCATTTACCACGTAAATACTGATTAGCCTCGTGTTTACGATAAGGAGTAACGCTATAATCAGGGGGGTTATCGCTACGGGTTATAGGTTATGTCCTCTACTGAAAAAATGCATCGTGGTTCTCCTTACGCGCGAGAACTGATTTCATTCCTGCAACCCTACTGTACCACGCGCAACGTTGCTCCCGGCGAACAGCTGGATCTCCAGGTTAATGGCCAGAGCGTGTGCTATTTGATCCTCGAAGACACCGTTGCTATCTACCGCAGAAGCGACAACATGATGCTCACCACCGCACGTAGCCCGGCGCTTTTTGGCCTCGCCAATCTGACAGATATCTACTTCAATGATTATCTTAAAACCGTGACCCCCTGCCTGACGGGTATGCTTACCACCGCTCAGGTAGAAGCCGTTATCAAAAAGAATGGGTTATGGGGGTTGTTGTCTAAGCACCTGATGTTTGTTTATAACCGGCTATACAATAATGTGATGCCTCAGGGCGCGCCCACGGCCTATGAGATGATTCGCCAGCAATTGATAAAGCTGATGGATGAAGATGAGAGTTATCGCAACGCCATCACCGCAGAGCGGTATATTCGCGAAAAAACCCAGCTGTCGCGCAGCGGGGTGATGCGTATTCTGGCGGATTTGAAAACAGGCGGGTTCATTGAGATAGAAGATGGCAGGCTCGTTAAAATCAATAAACTGCCTGCCCGGTACTGAACGTCAGATACAAAAAAGACCGCTGACGCGGCCTTTTTTTACTGTCACGATCAATGGACGTGAACGCCCAACCGCCAGGCAAAGTAGATCTCTTCTTTAAGCTCATTTGAAGAGAGCGCCAGCAAATCTGTGAACTCCAGTTCAAGCTGTTTCAGCTTTTTCAGGTACTGCGCCGGAGACAGGTTGCTTTTATCACGACGTAAATATTCAATTGCCAGCTGTGTTGGGGTTATTTCAGTATCCATGATGTCCTCGCTTATGTACAAAACCTGACCAGTATATCACAAGAGACTGGCTAGTTTTTGACCAAAGGCAAAACATCTGAAAACTTTACACGACCGCCGTCGTCAGTCGCGACGAGCAGCAGAGCCGATCCTGCTCGTCAAGAATGTCAATCTGCCACACCTGATGGCGGCTACCGGCGTGTAGCGCGCGACAAACGCCGCGCACCCGTCCACTTCGCACCGAGCGAATATGGTTCGCGTTCACCTCCAGCCCGACGACCTTTTGCTCCCCTTCGGTGCAAAGATAGCCCGCCACGGACCCCAGGGTTTCGGCCAGCACGACGGATGCGCCGCCGTGCAATAAACCAAACGGCTGATGCGTGCGATGATCGACAGGCATCGTAGCCTCCAGTTCATCCTCGCCAATACGAGTGAACTGAATGTCCAGCAGCCCTACCATATTCCCCTCGCCCATGGCATTCAGCGCCTGCAGCGTCACGGCTCGTTTCCAGATCATCCAATTATCTCCAGTAAAGCCTGTAATGGGTGTCGCACCCCGTTCCCTTCAACCCGTTTCACCTGGCTTCGGCAGGAGTAGCCCGTGGCCAGACAGCGGTTCCTCGGCAAACGCTGCATCGCCTGATGCCACGACAACTCATAGATACCGAGCGAGTTCGCGTGGTTTTTCACTTCGTGCCCGTAGGTACCTGCCATGCCACAGCAGCCCACGTTGACGCTCTCAAGCTTCGCCCCGAAGCGGGCAAAGATAGAAGCCCACTGCGCCGGGGCGCCCGGCAGTGCCGTCACTTCCGTGCAGTGACCGAACAGATACCACGATTCACCGCTCACATCCTTCACGGTCGCCTGTTGCAGCGCCGCCGGCAGCCACTCGTGCACCAGCATGACGTGGAAATCACCGCGTTGCTCCCCCAGCGTCTGCTTATACTCATCGCGGTAGCAGAGCACCAGCGCCGGATCGACACCAACCATCGGCATCCCTAGCTGCGCCACCCGGTTGAGGAAGTCAGCGGTTTTCCGCGCCGTTTTCGCAAAACGGGTAAGGAAACCTTTAATGTGCTGCGCTTTGCCGTTTGGTGAGAACGGCAGTACCACCGGCTGATAGCCCAGTTTTTCTACCAGACGGATAAAATCGGCCACCACCTGGGCATCGTAGTAGCTGGTAAACGGATCCTGCACCACCAGCACCACATTGGCTTTCTGCTCAGGGGTCAGCGCCTCAAGCTGCTCCAGCGTCATGTTCGCCGAGCGGTGCCCCACGAGCTGACGCTGTAGCGAAGGGACTGACAGCAGCGGCAGGTCCACCATCCCGATATGTTTTTCGGAAAGCTTTCGCACCAGCGGCTGATTGATGAAGAAGTTAAAGGTCTTCGGCGCACGCGCCATCAGCGGGGCATAGCTCTCCACCGTCGCCACCAGATGGTCACGCATTGGACGCAGATAGCGGGTATGGTAAAGCTGCAGGAAGCGTGAGCGAAACTCCGGCACATCAATCTTGATCGGACACTGGGTTGAGCAGGCTTTACAGGCCAGGCAGCCGGACATGGCCTCCTTCACCTCGTGGGAGAAATCATACTCGCCTTTGTTCGCATGCCAGCTGTTGCGGGTACGTTCAATCAGCGAGCGCAGACTGGCGCGTTTTTCCGGTAATTCCTGTTCCAGCTTCAGCGGATCAACCCCGCGGTCGGCCAGCAGACGCAGCCATTCGCGGACCAGCGTCGCGCGGCCTTTGGGCGAGTGAATGCGGTTACTGGTAATTTTCATCGACGGACACATTGGGCTTTTCACGTCGAAGTTGAAACACAGACCGTTACCGTTACATTCCATTGCACCGCGCCAGGAGGCGCGCACCGCAATCGGGATTTGTCTGTCATAGGTGCCGCGCTTGACGGCGTCCACCTGCAGCATTGGGGCATCGACGCCCTCTGGCGGGCAAATTTTACCCGGGTTGAGACGGTTATCCGGATCGAATGCCGCTTTGACCTTACGCAGTTCAGCGTAGAGCGCTTCACCGAAGAACGCCGGGCTGTACTCCGCGCGGAACCCTTTCCCGTGTTCTCCCCAGAGCAGGCCGCCATATTTCGCGGTCAACGCCACCACATCGTCGGAGATCTGCTTCATCAGGATCTCCTGCTGCGGATCGCACATGTCCAGCGCAGGACGCACATGCAGCACCCCGGCATCCACGTGGCCGAACATGCCGTAGCTCAGACCGTGGCTGTCCAGCAGGGCGCGGAATTCAACGATGTAATCCGCCAGATGCTCAGGCGGGACGCAGGTGTCTTCAGCAAAGGGAATCGGTTTGGCAGCCCCCTTCGCGTTGCCCAGCAGCCCCACCGCTTTTTTACGCATCGCGTAAATACGCTCAATGCCGGAAAGTTCGCTGCAAAGCTGCCAGCCAATCACCCCACCTTCGCCTGCTGCAATCAGTTCGTCCAGCCGCTGACAGAGCGTGGTGACCTGGCTTTCAATCAGCGCTTCGTCATCGCCGGCAAATTCAACGATGTTGAGACCCAACATCTCTTTATCAGGTACATCGGTGATAAGCTCACTCACCGAGTGCCAGACGATGTCTTCCCGAGCCAGATTAAGCACTTTAGAGTCGACGGTTTCCACCGACAGCGCCCGCGCGTCAACCATAAAGGGTGCATTTCGCAGGGCAGAATCGAAGGAGTTGTATTTGACGTTCACCAGCCGACGCACTTTCGGCAGCGGCGTAATGTCCAGCCGCGCCTCGGTAATAAATGCCAGCGTCCCTTCGGAGCCGGTCAGCACGCGGGTTAAATCAAACTGCGTCAGGTCATCGTTAAAGACATGACGCAGATCGTAGCCGGTTAAGAAGCGGTTCAGTTTAGGGAATTTGTCGAGGATCAGCTGGCGGTTATCGCGACAGCGCTCAAGCACGGTGCGGTAAATCCGCCCGTTGGCCGTGTTGTCTTTACCCAGCGTTTCCGCCAGTTCGACCGGCATCGGCTGGGTATCCAGGATATCGCCGCCCAGCAGCACCGCGCGCACGCCAAGAACGTGATCGGAGGTTTTACCGTAGACCAGCGACCCCTGCCCGGAGGCATCGGTGTTAATCATCCCACCAATTGTCGCACGGTTGCTGGTAGAGAGCTCGGGGGCAAAGAAGTAACCGTAAGGCTTGAGGTACTGATTAAGCTGATCTTTGATGACGCCCGCTTCGACACGCACCCATCCTTCTTCGGGATTGATCTCAATGATGCGGTTCATATAGCGCGACATATCAATGATGATGCCCTGGTTCAGCGCCTGACCATTGGTGCCGGTGCCGCCGCCGCGTGGCGTGAACACCAGCGAGGTAAATCGCTCCTGCGTTGCCAGTCGCGCAATAAGCGCCACATCGGCCGTTGAACGGGGAAACACGACTGCATCGGGAAGAAGCTGGTAGATACTGTTGTCGGTCGCCATTGTCAGCCTGTCGGCATAATGTGTGGCGGTATCCCCTGTAAAACCCTGTTGCTCCAGTGCCTGCAAAAAATTAAGCACCAGCTGAACGACGCCAGGTGCCTGAGAAATCTGTGGGATCATTACTGTCGACCCTAATTAGAGGTGTGAAATCGTTTGCGTGTATCGTAAAAGTTTTATCACATTTTTTTCTTATACGCTCTGCAGAATTACAGGCAGAATTCGCCTGTCAAAAATCGCTGAAATCATTAATGATTAGAGAATCGCGGTTTTCCGTTCCCGCCAGCCACGCTGGTGTTCAATTAAGGAAAGTTTCATTTATGGTCAATCTTCGCCAGCCCAGGGATGTTGCGCAAATTTTGCTGTCGGTGCTGTTCCTGGCCCTCATGATTATTGCGTGTTTGTGGATCGTTCAACCCTTCATTCTCGGCTTCGCCTGGGCTGCAACCGTTGTGGTTGCCACCTGGCCTTTACTGTTACGGTTGCAGAAACTGCTCTTCGGACGTCGTGGGCTGGCGGTCCTGGTGATGACGTTGCTGTTGTTCCTGCTGTTCATTATTCCCGTTGCGCTGCTGGTCAACAGCCTTGTCGACTCCAGCGGCCCGGTGATTCGCGCCGTGACCAGTGGCGATCTGACGCCGCCGGATCTCGCCTGGCTTAACAGCATTCCGGTTGTTGGCGCAAAACTTTACAGCGGCTGGCATGGCCTGCTGGAGATGGGTGGCAGCGCGCTGATGGCGAAAGTGCGCCCGTATATTGGCACCACTACCACCTGGTTTGTGGGTCAGGCAGCGCACATTGGCCGCTTTATGATGCACTGTACGCTGATGCTGGTCTTTAGCGCCCTGCTGTACTGGCGCGGTGAGCAGGTGGCTTTAGGCGTGCGTCATTTTGCCACTCGCCTGGCGGGCAAACGGGGTGATGCCGCGGTTCTGCTGGCGGCGCAGGCCGTGCGCGCGGTTGCGCTTGGCGTCGTGGTAACGGCGCTGGTTCAGGCGGTGCTGGGCGGTATTGGTCTTGCGATTTCTGGCGTGCCGTACGCCACCGTCTTCACCGTGGTCATGCTGATGACCTGCCTTGCGCAACTGGGTCCGTTGCTGGTGCTGGTACCCAGCATTATCTGGCTGTACTGGACCGGTGATACCACGTGGGGCACCGTTCTGCTGGTCTGGAGCTGCGTGGTTGGCACCATGGATAACGTTATTCGTCCCATCCTTATTCGCATGGGCGCAGACCTGCCGCTGATCCTTATTCTCTCAGGCGTCATTGGTGGATTGATTGCCTTTGGGATGATTGGTCTGTTTATTGGCCCGGTGCTTCTGGCCGTGACCTGGCGTCTGTTCTCCGCCTGGGTGCACGAAATCCCGCCTCCGGGAACGGACCCGGACGTGATTTTGAGCGAACTGGAAGAGCTGGAAGATAAGAACAAGCAGTAATGGACAGGCCGGGTAACGCAGTCGCGTACCCGGCCTACATATTCTCCTTTAATACTTAAACGTTGCTAAAGTATTTATTCGTTGCGCACTGGTCAGACCCGCTATTACGGCTCTAAGTCCCCTATTAACCTCAAGAAATCTTTACGTCTCTTTAACTATTGAGACGAATCTGATCGACGCTAAAAGCTGACATGCCTACTATTAGGACACGGTTATAAATCAACACCTTGATTTATAAGCATGGAAATCCCCTGAGTGAAACAACGAATTGCTGTGTGTAGTCTTTGCCCATCTCCCACGATGGGCTTTTTTTTATCCTGATTACGCGCGGCTGACGTCACAGGTGCTGAGCATCCGCCATTCCGTTGACAATACACGGGTTTCCCCGGTCACATTGACCGTCACTACCTCGCGAATATCCGCCGACGATGCACCAATCTGCAGCTCAAATTCACCCGGTTCGACGATCCGTTTGCCGTCACGACGGGTAAAGTTGAACATCTCAACGGGCAACGTAAAGGTGAGCGTGGCGGTTTCACCCGGTGAGAGCGTGACGCGCTGGAACGCCTTCAACTCCTGCAACGGCCGCACCTGCGTGGCGACGTTATCCCGGACATAGACCTGTACCACCTCGCTGCCGCTGCGCTCACCGGTATTGGTGATATCCAGGCTTACGACCACCTCGCCGTCGATCGGAACGCGGGGTTCAGCCACGCGCGCCGTTCCCCAGCTAAACTGCGTCCAGCCGAGACCGAAGCCAAAGGGATAGCGGGAGCCAAAATGGAAAGCGAACGGTGTGCCGCCACTTTTGAGCTTGTGGTTGTAGTAATAGGGCATTGCTCCCGCGCTTTTCGGCACGCTGACCACCAGACGTCCCTGCGGTTCAGCGCGGCCCGTTAATACATCCGCAATCGCCCAGCCGCCCTCCTGCCCTGGCGCCCAGGCCATCATCAGCGCGGCGACGTTATCTTCCAGCCCCTGAAGGTTGTAAGGCCTCCCGCCGGTCATGACCACGATAACCGGCTTGCCGGTGGCTACCAGCGCAGCCAGCAATTGTTGCTGTACGCCCGGCAGATTCAGAGAGTCGGTATCAGAGCCCTCCCCGACGGTTCCGCTCTGGAACAGCCCGGCGAGATCGCCAACGCAGGCCACCACCACGTCACTCTCCTGTGCGGCTTTCACGGCTTCAGGGATCAGGTCGGTACGCTGCGAGACCGGAGATTGCTGCATGGGTTTACCGCCGCTGTCACCCGGAAACACCGGCGCACCCGCCATCCGTTTTTCGATAATGTGACAGCCTTTGGCATAACGTACCCGCGAGGCCCCCAGATACTGCTCAAGCGCCGCGCGCGGTGTCGTGACCTGCGAGGTCTCTTCCACCATGTCGCTAATAATTAAGTGCACCGGAAAACTGTAACCGCTGAGGAGCGCCAGCGGATCGTCTGCCGTTGGCCCGACGACCGCCACGCGAGGGTTGCCGCCGAGGGGCAAAATGCCGTTATTCTCAAGCAGCGTTAGCGAACGGGTCGCCACTTCCCTTGCAACCTGACGCGTTGCCTCATTTTGCAAATCGATGCCCTGTTCATCGGCATACGGTTTTTCAAACAAGCCAAGACGGAATTTTTCGGTCAGGACGCGTGCCACTATTTCATCGACTTTCGCCATGGAAATCAGTCCGCGCTCAACGGCTTCTGCCAGATGACGCGCGCAGTCATCTTTTGGTAGTTCGACATCCAGCCCGGCATTGAAGGCCAGCGCTGCAGATTCGGCGGCATCGTGCGAGATGCCATGATGCTGGTGCAGCAGGCTCACGCCGCCGTAGTCCGCAACGATGATCCCATCGAACCCCCACTGTTCACGCAGCACGGTTGTCATCAGGAAGTGGTCGCTGTGTCCGGGCTGGTTATCGATATCGTGATAGGCAGGCATCACCGAACCGGCATTGGCCAGCTTCACCGCCATCTCAAACGGCAGCAGGAAGGTGTCGTTCAGTTCGCTAAAGCCAAGATGCACCGGCGCGTGGTTGCGTGCCCCTTCGCTGAAGGAGTGGCCCACATAATGTTTGAGCGTTGCCAGAAGATCACGCTTATCGCCCTGCAAACCCTTCACGTATGCCGTGGCCATCACCCCCACCAGCCACGGGTCTTCTCCGAAGGTCTCTTCGGTGCGTCCCCAGCGAACGTCGCGAGAGACATCCAGCACCGGGGCCAGCCCCTGCTGGCAGCCAACAGAGCGTGCTTCTTTGCCAATCTGTTCTGCCGCACGCAGCACCAGCTGCGGATCCCAGGTCGAACCGTAGTTCAGCGACGACGGGAACAGCGTGGCATCTTTGCACAACAGCCCCACCAGGCACTCTTCATGGAACAGCGCCGGAATACCGAGGCGCGTCTCTTCCATCATCATGCGCTGCAGGCGGTTAGCGGCACGCACGCCTGTTTTCGCATCAACGATATGGGTGCCCAGTGGACGCGTAATCTGTCCCACCCCCAGTTTCAGCCGTTCGCTAAGCGCAGCCTGTTCGCTCACGCCCGCGAATTCATCGCTCAGATCGCTGCGTTCGCGGTGGTTACCGTTTTCATCGAGGATCAACCAGTAGGCATGCATCTGGGCGAACTTCTCTTCCGGGGTCATGCGTGCCAGTAGGTCGACGACGCGTTCATGCACGGGACGTCCCGCGTCCTTATAAATCGCAGTCATGTGTTACTCCTGTATTGCGGAATGGGTGGCCGGGGTGAGTTGTCCTGTCTCGTCTCGCACCTCGCGTTTGCTGGCCAGCTCGCGGGCGATGGAATTGACGAGCTTGCTGTTGAGTTTGTAAATGGTCAGCAGCGCGACCATACAGAGGAACAGCACGCAGGGGATGAGGGTGAAGAGCGCATTAATGGTAGAGAGCACGTGCGGTGCCTGGGTTGCCTGACCGGGCGCATAATCCACCATCCCGAGAACCCAACCGACCACCGCCCCGCCCAGCGCCAGACCAAATTTGATGGCAAACAGCGCGGTAGAAAAGACCAGACCATCCAGACGACGGCCGCTGCGATGCTCCTCATAATCGACCACATCAGAGAACATGGTCCACTGCAGCGGCGTGGTCAGGTTCTGAATAAAGCTAAAGATAATGTTGAGGCCAAAAATCAGCCAGATCTGCGAAGGCGGCAGGAAGAAAATCAGCGCGCCAAAAATCACGAAGGAAATAATGGTCCACTGATAGGCACGGACGCGGTCAAATTTCCCCAGCAAACGTTCAGATAATAAAGCCCCCGTTAAGGACGCCACCATCCCGGAAACAATAAAGGCAAATACCAGCTCCGGGCGCAGAAGCACATATTTCACGTAATACATGGTGGCAGAACCACGCGTCACCACTGCGGTTAACAGCAAAATATTAAACAGGAAAACAATTCGCCACTGGCTATTTCCGGCCAGCAGTTTTAAATCACCGATCATCGAACCCGAGGTGTCATTACGCGGGGAATAACGCTCGCGGGTCATCAGGAAACAGCAGAAGAAGAGAATAATACCCAGCAGGCCCATCATGCTCATGGCATAGAAATAGCCTTTCTGAACGTTGCCCTGGCCTAACAGCGAGACCAGCGGTAAGGCGATCACCGTCACAATCAACCCGCCGATGAACGACAGGCCGAAGCGCCAGGACTGCAGCGAGTGACGCTCACGCGGATCCAGCGTCAGCGCCCCGGGCATAGCGCAATACGGGACGTTAATCGCGGAATAAATAAGGCTTAAGATGGCGTAAGTAACGCAGGCATAGACGATTTTCGCCGTCGGCCCGACGTCCGGTACATAGAAGGTGATAAGGCAGCTTACGCCAAATGGGATGGCAAACCACAGCAGCCAGGGACGAAAGCGACCGTGCCGCGTCTGGGTGCGGTCGACCAGCGCGCCGATGCAAGGGTCGACAAAAGCATCCACCACGCGCACCACTAAAAACATGGTACCCATGATGGCCGCCGGCAAACCGAAAACATCCGTATAGAAATAGGCGAGAAATAAGGTTGCCGTTTGCCAGACCAGCGCACTGGCCATATCACCTAAGCCATAACCTATTTTATCTTTGGTACGCAATACAGAGGAGATTGTCATTGTTATTTGCCTTTTTATCAGGTTAAAACGTATTTCAACCAGTTGCGCATCAGCGAGGGAAATGCGCGGTAAGGCTCAAGTATTAGCAACGCTTTGCGCGCTAACAATTGTCTAAATTAACAGACAAATTATGATATTTGGTTTTTTACTTTATTTGTGATGGGGAGCAAATAAGGCATGAAATAAAAAAAGGCGAGGAATATATCCTCGCCTTTTTCTGGTGCTGATGGCGTTACTTGTTGAGTTCGGCCAGGCTCAGCCAGGTTTGCACCACGGTGTCCGGGTTCAGAGACAAGCTGTCAATCCCCTCTTCCATCAGCCATGCGGCAAAGTCTTCATGGTCAGACGGACCCTGACCGCAAATCCCGACATATTTACCCTGTTTCTTCGCGGCGCGGATGGACATCGACAGCAGCGCTTTCACCGCCTCGTTACGCTCATCAAACAGTTCAGAGACCACGCCGGAGTCACGGTCAAGACCGAGCGTCAGCTGCGTCATGTCGTTCGAGCCGATAGAGAAGCCGTCGAAGTACTCCAGGAACTGCTCAGCCAGCAGGGCGTTGGACGGAATTTCACACATCATGATAATCTTCAGCCCGTTTTCGCCGCGCTTCAGACCCTGACGTGCCAGCTCCTCCACCACCGCTTTTGCCTGATCCACGGTACGCACGAACGGGATCATGATCTCAACGTTGGTCAGTCCCATGTCGTTGCGCACGCGCTTCACGGCGTCACATTCCAGCGCGAAGCAGGCGCGGAAGCTGTCAGAAACATAACGTCCGGCGCCACGGAAGCCGAGCATTGGGTTCTCTTCTTCTGGCTCGTAACGCTCACCCCCCACCAGATTCGCGTATTCGTTTGACTTAAAGTCGGACAGACGCACGATCACGCGCTTCGGATAAAACGCCGCGCCCAGCGTGGCGATCCCCTCGGTCAGACGACCGACGTAGAACTCTTTTGGCGAGTCGTAACCTTTCATCATCTCGCGGATTTCGTTCTGCAGCTTCGCGTCCTGGTCGTCAAATTCCAGCAGCGCGCGCGGGTGAACGCCAATCATACGGTTGATGATAAATTCCAGACGCGCCAGGCCAACGCCTTCGTTCGGCAGGCAGGCAAAGTCAAACGCACGATCCGGGTTACCAACGTTCATCATGATCTTCAGCGGCAGATCCGGCATGGTATCGACGCTTGAACTCTTCACGCTGAAGTCGAGAATATCGGCATACACGTAACCGGTATCGCCTTCCGCACAGGAGACGGTCACTTTCTGATCGTCCTTCATGCGTTCGGTCGCGTCACCGCAACCGACAACGGCAGGGATCCCCAGCTCACGGGCGATGATTGCCGCGTGGCAGGTACGGCCACCGCGATTGGTGACGATGGCCGCTGCTTTCTTCATGATCGGTTCCCAGTCCGGGTCGGTCATGTCGGTCACCAGCACGTCGCCTGGCTGAATGCGGTTCATCTCGCTGATGTCATGGATCACTTTGACAGGACCGGCACCGATGCGATGACCAATCGCGCGGCCTTCCGCCACGATTTTGCCCTGTGCGTGCAGGGTATAACGCTCCATCACCTGACCGCGGGAGCGGACAGTTTCCGGACGCGCCTGCACGATAAACAGCTTGCCGGTGTTGCCATCTTTGGCCCATTCGATATCCATCGGACGGCCATAGTGTTTTTCGATCTGTACCGCCTGTTTCGCCAGCTCCTGCACTTCTGCATCGGTCAGGGAGAAACGGTCACGCATTTCCTGCGGTACGTCTTCAATCTTAACCTGCTTGCCATGCTCCTGCGTCGGGGCATAGATCATGCGGATTTTTTTCGAGCCCATCGTGCGGCGAACGACCGCCGGACGGTTTGCGGCCAGCGTCGGCTTATGAACGTAGAATTCGTCAGGGTTCACCGCGCCCTGTACTACCATCTCACCCAGACCCCACGCCGAGGTGATGAACACCACCTGGTCGAAGCCGGATTCGGTGTCGATGGAGAACATCACGCCGGAAGAGCCCACGTCGGAGCGCACCATGCGCTGTACGCCAGCAGAAAGCGCCACGCCGCGATGGTCATAGCCCTGGTGCACGCGGTAAGAGATGGCGCGGTCATTGAACAGGGACGCGAAAACGTGCTTCACCGCCACCAGCACGGCGTCATAACCCTGGACGTTAAGGAAGGTTTCCTGCTGTCCGGCGAATGACGCATCGGGCATATCTTCCGCGGTGGCAGAAGAACGCACGGCAAACGACGCCTGGGCATCATCTGCTGAGAGCTGGTTATAGGCTTCGTGAATGGCTTTTTCCAGTTCCGGCTGGAAAGGTGTGTCGATAATCCACTGGCGGATTTGGGCACCGGCTTTCGCAAGCTCGGTCACATCATCAATATCCGTTTTATCCAGCAGGTCATAAATGCGCTGGTTTACACCGCTCTGGTCTAAAAACAGGTTAAAGGCATCGGCGGTTGTGGCAAACCCGTTCGGTACGGAGACACCCATACCCGACAGATTTGTAATCATTTCACCCAGGGAGGCATTTTTGCCCCCAACTCTGTCTACATCATTCATGCCGAGTTGGTTATACCAAAGCACCAGCGGTGACGAGCCATTGTTGGACATCGAAACAATCCTTTTGTGATATTTGATCGGAGTAAGAAACACCTGACTACGTATTTATACTGGCATAATTATTTCCGCTAAAAAAACGGTGAATCGTGTAAGCAATTTAAATTTTCAACTTTTCGGATACTTTCCCACCATCCGCTAACCCGATGATTCCTATATATTCAGCCAAAAACCCTAAAAATTAAGTCGCTAATTGGAAAATGAAATCCACTTTTCAGGAAAATCAAAAACACCGTTTCATTTATAATTAGGATAAGTTCTTTGCTGTGTAATTTACTTTTTTAATTTATGCTTTCAGACAATTACGTACGATATTCAGGGTGGGTAAAATGGATAATGCTGTCGATCGCCACGTTTTTTATATTTCTGATGGTACGGCGATTACCGCCGAAGTGCTGGGACATGCGGTGATGTCGCAGTTCCCCGTTTCGATTAACAGCATCACGCTGCCGTTTGTGGAAAATGAGAGCCGTGCAAAGGCGGTGAAGGACCAGATTAACGCCATCTTCCAGCAGACGGGGGTCCGCCCGCTGGTCTTCTACTCCATCGTGATCCCTGAAATTCGCGCGATTATTTTGCAAAGTGAAGGGTTTTGTCAGGATATCGTCCAGGCGCTGGTGGCCCCGCTGCAGAGCGAACTGAAACTCGATCCGACGCCTATCGCTCACCGAACGCATGGGCTGAACCCCGGCAACCTGACCAAATACGATGCGCGTATCGCCGCCATTGATTACACCCTGGCGCACGACGACGGTATTTCGCTGCGTAACCTCGACCAGGCGCAGGTGATACTGCTTGGCGTCTCGCGTTGCGGGAAAACCCCGACCAGCCTTTACCTGGCGATGCAGTTCGGTATCCGCGCCGCCAACTACCCCTTTATTGCTGACGACATGGACAATCTGGTGCTGCCAGCCGCCCTTAAGCCGCTCCAGCACAAGCTGTTTGGCCTGACCATCAACCCGGAACGGCTGGCGGCAATACGTGAAGAACGCCGTGAGAACAGCCGCTACGCCTCAATGCGCCAGTGTCGAATGGAGGTTTCCGAGGTGGAAGCGCTGTACCGCAAAAACCAGATCCCGTGGCTAAACAGCACTAACTATTCGGTAGAAGAGATCGCCACCAAAATCCTCGATATCATGGGGCTCAACCGACGCATGTACTAACATGCTAGTACAATAACTCAGAATCGGGTATCATCACCACATCCTCGGCGCGCAGACGCGCCGAACTTGAATTCAGCAGGGATTGGTTTAAGGTGATGCCCATCACTTCCCGGTAGTCTGCCGATGAAGCAAAAATTTTTCTGAGACATTTCATGAATAAAACCGATGAACTCCGCACTGCGCGCATTGACAGCCTGGTCACACCGGCTGAACTGGCACAGCGGCATCCTGTTTCCGCGGGTGTAGCGGAACATGTCACGGCATCCCGCCGTCGCATTGAAAAAATCCTAAATGGCGAAGACAAACGTCTTCTGGTGGTGATTGGCCCTTGCTCCATCCACGATCTGGATGCCGCAATGGATTACGCAAAACGGCTTCAGGGACTGCGGGACAAGTACCAGCATCGCCTTGAAATTGTCATGCGCACCTACTTTGAAAAACCGCGCACCGTCGTGGGCTGGAAAGGGCTGATTTCCGACCCGGACCTGAACGGCAGCTACCGTGTTAATTATGGCATTGAGCTGGCGCGTAAACTGCTTTTGCAGGTCAATGAGCTGGGCGTACCGACGGCCACCGAGTTTCTCGATATGGTGACCGGACAGTTTATCGCCGATCTCATCAGCTGGGGCGCTATCGGTGCGCGCACCACGGAAAGCCAGATCCACCGTGAGATGGCCTCTGCCCTCTCCTGCCCGGTTGGATTTAAAAACGGTACCGATGGCAACACGCGAATTGCCGTTGACGCGATCCGTGCATCGCGTGCCAGCCATATGTTCCTGTCGCCGGATAAGCGCGGTCAGATGACCATTTATCAGACCAGCGGCAACCCATACGGGCATATCATCATGCGTGGCGGGAAAAAGCCTAATTACCACGCGCAAGATATTGCTGCGGCGTGTGAAACGCTGGCCGAGTTCGACCTGCCGGAACACCTGGTGGTGGATTTCAGCCACGGCAATTGCCAGAAACAGCATCGCCGCCAGCTGGACGTGTGTGATGAGATCTGCCAGCAGATCGTCAGCGGTTCAACCGCCATCGCGGGCATTATGGCCGAAAGTTTTATCCGGGAAGGCACGCAAAAAATCGTAGCCGGACAGCCAATGGTTTACGGCCAGTCGATCACCGACCCGTGCCTGAGCTGGGAAGACAGCGAACTGCTGCTGGAGAAACTGGCGGCAGCGGTCGATTCACGTTTTTAGTCCTTGCCTTTTACCCTCTCCTGCGGGAGAGGGTCTACGTTCGCGCACGGCCACATCCTCTTCTGTTTTGATCCCATCACAGTTTTTTCACAAAAACGCTTGCCGTGAATTTTCACTTTGTTGATAATGATTATCATTGTTACATTGATTGTTATTTATAAACATTATGTCACGTACGGATAACAACGCGGCAACGCCCGAAAACACACACACAGCACCTGCCCCAGCGCGCACCGATCGTCGGATCGACAGTAAAAGCCTGCTGGGGGACGAGGGACGCGTGATCATCGAGCATGACGGCCAGCTTTATCTGTTGCGCCAGACCCATGCCGGGAAGCTGATCCTCACCAAATAAATATCACAATACCTTCGCCAGCCACCCAGGTGATCCCCAGGCAGCCAGCGCTTTCGATTCTTTATGGAGAGTTGCTATGCCACACCTGCATTCCGCATTTTTGCGTCCGTCCTGCCTTGCGCTATCCGTTGTCAGCGCCCTGCCGGGCGTCACGTTTGCGGCCACAGATGACATGACCGTTATCGCCACCGGCAACGCCCGCAGCGCCTTCGAAGCCCCGATGATGGTCAGCGTGATTGACACCGCGGCCCCGGAAAATCAGACCGCCAGCTCCGCCGCCGACCTGCTACGCTACGTCCCAGGCCTGATGCTTGACGGCACCGGGCGCACCAACGGTCAGGACGTCAACCTGCGCGGTTACGACCGTCGCGGCGTGCTGGTGCTGGTGGACGGCGTGCGCCAGGGGACCGACACTGGCCACCTGAACAGCACATTCCTCGACCCGGCCCTGATTAAACGTATCGAAGTGGTTCGCGGCCCGTCAGCCTTACTGTACGGCAGCGGCGCGCTGGGGGGCGTGATCGCGTATGACACCGCCGATGCAAATGACCTGCTGGAACCGGGCAAAAACAGCGGCTACCGCGTGTTTGGTACGGGCGCGACGGGCGATCACAGTCTGGGCATGGGGGCCAGCGCTTACGGGCGTACCGAAACCCTGGACGGACTGGTTGCCTGGTCGAGCCGCGATCGCGGCGATCTGCGCCAGAGCGACGGTGGAAAAGCGCCGAATGACGAATCCATCAACAACATGCTGGCAAAAGGCCGCTGGGCCATCGACCCGGCCCAGACGCTGAGCGGATCCCTGCGCTATTACAATAACGCGGCGCAGGAGCCAAAAAACCCGCAAACCCCCGCCGCAGACGCCAGCAGCAATCCCATGACCGATCGCTCCACCATTCAGCGAGACGTTCAGCTGGGCTATCACCTGGCTCCCCAGGGCAACGACTGGCTGAATGCCGATGCGAAACTCTACTGGTCTGAAACGCGCATTAACGCCCAGAACATTGACGGCACCGGCGAGTTTCGCAAGCAGACCACCAAAGGTGGCAAAGTGGAAAACCGCACCCGTCTGTTCAGCGACACGTTTGCCTCACATCTTCTGACCTATGGCGGCGAATACTACCGTCAGGAGCAACATCCGGGGGGCACCACCACCGGCTTCCCGGAGGCTAAAATCGATTTCAGCTCCGGCTGGCTGCAGGACGAGATCACCCTGCGCGACCTGCCGGTCACGCTTCTCGGCGGTACCCGTTACGATAATTACCGCGGGAGCAGTGAAGGATACGACGATGTGAACGCGGACAGATGGTCCTCCCGTGCAGGACTGACCGTCAGCCCGACCGACTGGCTGATGCTGTTCGGCTCTTACGCACAGGCCTTCCGTGCGCCGACCATGGGTGAAATGTATAACGACGCCAAACACTTCTCCATCGGCCGCTTTTACACTAACTACTGGGTACCGAACCCGAACCTGCGTCCGGAAACCAATGAAACGCAGGAGTTTGGCTTCGGACTGCGCTTTGACGACGTCATGCTTGCTAACGATGCGCTGGAATTCAAGGCCAGCTACTTCGACACCAAAGCCAAAGACTACATCTCCACCAGCGTCGATTTTGCGGCTGCGACCACCATGTCCATGAACGTTCCCCACGCCAAAATCTGGGGCTGGGACGTGATTGCGAAATACACGGCCGACCTGTTCAACCTCGACGTCGCCTATAACCGCACCCGGGGAAAAGATACCGATACGGGCGAGTATATCTCCAGCATCAACCCGGATACCGTCACCAGCAAGCTGGATATCCCGGTGGCGCAAAGCGGTTTTTCCGTCGGCTGGATCGGCACCTTCGTCGATCGCTCAACCCATATCAGCAGTAGTTACAGCGAACAGCCTGGCTATGCGGTTAACGATTTCTACGTAAGCTATAAAGGCCAGGAGCAGCTCAAAGGGGTAACCACGACGCTGGTGCTGGGTAACGCGTTCGACAAGGCGTACTGGTCTCCTCAGGGCATTCCTCAGGACGGACGCAACGGTAAGATTTTTGTGAGTTACCAGTGGTAATCCCCACGCCCCGGCCTGCCGGGGCCCTTATTCGAAAGGAAGAGACAATGAATCACTACACACGCTGGCTTGCGCTGAAAGAAGAAAATCCAGGTCAATACGCACGTGACATCGCAGGCTTAATGAACATCAGCGAAGCAGAGCTGACCTTCGCCCGCGTGGGCCACGACGCCTGGCGCCTGCACGGCGACATCCGCGAAATCATCGGCGCGCTGGAAGCCGTGGGCGAGACCAAATGCATCTGTCGTAACGACTATGCAGTTCACGAGCAGGTGGGCGCGTTTACGCATCAACACCTTGGCGGCCACGCCGGGCTGGTACTGAATCCGCGGGCGCTGGATCTGCGTCTGTTTCTCAACCAGTGGGCGAGCGCGTTCCACATCTGTGAAACCACCGCCCGCGGTGAGCGTCAGAGCATTCAGTTCTTCGACCTTCAGGGCGATGCCCTGCTGAAAGTTTACACGACCGATAACACCGATATTTCTGCCTGGGGCGACCTGCTTACGCGCTTTATCTTTGCCGATAATCCGCCACTGGCACTGAAGCATGCCGATGTCCCTGCCCACAACGAAAAGGCTGATGCCGCCCTCGTTGATCAGGAGTGGCGCGCCATGACCGACGTGCATCAGTTCTTCGGCCTGCTGAAGCGCCACAATCTGAGCCGCCAGCAGGCGTTTCGTCTGGTGGGCGACGATCTGGCCTGCAGGGTAGACAACACCGCTCTGGCACAGCTGCTGGAAACGGTCCGCCTGGAGGGGAATGAAATGATGATCTTCGTCGGCAACCGCGGCTGCGTGCAGATCTTTACCGGCGTGGTGGAAAACGTCGTCCCGATGAAAGGCTGGCTCAACATCTTCAACCCAACCTTTACCCTGCATCTGCGGGATACGTCCATCGCCGAAACATGGGTGACGCGTAAACCCACCGCTGACGGGCACGTCACCAGCCTGGAGCTCTTCGCCGCCGACGGGACGCAAATCGCTCAACTGTACGGTCAACGCAGCGAAGGTGAACCAGAGCAGCGTCAGTGGCGCAGCCAGGTCGACGCCCTGACCCGAAAAGGGCTGGCCGCATGAAAAAATGGCTCGCCCTGCTCTGCGCCCTGCCGCTGGTGACGTTCGCGGCCACACCGCAGAAAATTGTCGCCCTGGGGGGTGACGTGACTGAGATTGTTTATGCCCTTGGCGCGGGATCGTCACTGGTTGCCCGCGACAGCACCAGCCAGTGGCCGCAGGCGGCGAACGCCCTGCCCGACGTCGGCTATTTGCGCCAGCTTAACGCGGAGGGGATCTTATCCATGCGCCCGACGCTGGTGCTGGCCAGTGCCCAGGCGCAGCCCTCGCTGGCGTTAAAACAGGTCGAGCAAAGTCACGTCAGTGTCGTCACCGTTCCCGGCAGTCATGACCTGAGCGTGATTGACGACAAGGTGCGAGTCATTGCCGAAGCGACGCATCGCGAAGCACAGGGTGACGCACTGCGCGCTACGCTGCGCCAGGCGCTGACAGCCCTGCCCACCTCGCCACTCGACAAACGGGTGCTGTTTATCCTCAACCACGGCGGGATGACCGCGATGGCTGCCGGACAACAGACCGCCGCGGATGCAGCCATTCGCGCAGCGGGTTTGCAAAACGCGATGCAGGGCTTTACCCGTTATCAGCCGCTGTCCCAGGAAGGCGTGATTGCCAGCCAGCCTGACCTTGTCGTGATTTCGCAGGACGGCGTAAAGGCATTGGGTGGCGAAGCGAATGTGTGGACACTTCCCGGCCTGGCGCAAACGCCGGCGGGACGGAACAGGCAGGTGCTGGCCATCGACGATATGGCGCTGCTGGGCTTTAGCGTGCGCACGCCGCAGGCCATACAGCAATTGCGCACCCGGGCGGAGCAACTGCCCTGATGTCCCGACGGATCGCGTTGTCGCTGTGGATGCTGGCCGCCATCCTGACGGTCATGACGCTGGCGGCCTCCGGGGCTGGCGCACTGCATCTGCCGGTCAGTCTGCTGTGGCGCGGCAGTGATGAAACCCTGCGTCAGATCTGGCTGACCATTCGTCTCCCCCGGGTTCTGCTGGCGCTGGTCACCGGCGGCTCGCTGGCGCTGGCAGGCTGCGTTATGCAGGGGCTTTTTCGTAATCCGCTGGCGGATCCGGGGCTGCTTGGGATCAGCAGCGGCGCTGCGCTGGCCGTAGCGCTGTGGGTGGTCATTCCCCTCTCGCTCCCCGCGCTGATGATGCTTTACGCTCCCATGATCGCGGCATTTGGGGGTGCGCTGGCGGCCACCTTCGTCATTTTTGTCCTTAGCCAGCAGCGTAACAGCACACTTTCACGGCTGTTACTGGTAGGCATTGCCCTCAATGCCCTGTGCGGTGCGGCAGTCGGCGTACTGTCATGGCTCAGCAATGATGCCCAGCTTCGCCAGCTCTCCCTCTGGGGCATGGGCAGCCTGGGTCAGGCGCAGTGGTCTACGCTGCTGGCCGTCACCTCGCTGATGGTGCCAGGCGTTCTGATTATCTGGCGTCTTGCCTGCACGCTCAATTTACTGCAGCTGGGTGAAGAAGAAGCGCACTACCTTGGCGTGGCGGTGGCGACGGTACAGCGGATCCTGTTGCTGTGCAGCGCCTTACTGGTTGCCGCCGCGGTTGCCGTCAGCGGGGTGATTGGTTTTGTCGGTCTGGTGGTGCCGCACCTGATACGGATGTGGCTGGGCGCCGATCACCGGGCCGTGATCCCCGGCTCCGTACTGGCCGGGGCGTCGCTGCTGCTGGTTGCCGATACGGTGGCGCGCACGCTGGTCGCACCGGCTGAAATGCCGGTCGGTTTACTGACCAGTCTCTTCGGCGCGCCGTGGTTCCTGTGGCTCATTTTTCGTCGTGGAGGCGCACATGGCTGAACGCTACCGCGCGGAACGTCTTGTTTATCAGGTCGGGCAACGGACGCTTATCAACGACGTGTCGCTGGCGTTATCTCCGGGGGAAATGGTGGCGTTGATTGGGCCTAACGGTGCCGGAAAATCGACGTTACTGCGCCTGCTCACGGGCTATCTCACGCCTTCTGGCGGGCAATGCAGCCTGGCGGGTACGCCGCTTGAGGCGTGGCACCCGCAAAAGCTTTCACGCCGCCGGGCAGTGATGCGCCAGAATACGCAGCTCGGTTTCGACTGGCCGGTCGACGCGGTGGTGGGTATGGGCCGCGCGCCCTGGACGCGCTACCCGGAAGCCCCGGTTGTCGAAGCCGTAATGGCGATAACGGGCTGCCTGCCCCTCGCAGACCGACACTTTTCGGCCCTCTCCGGTGGCGAGCAACAACGGATCCAGCTCGCCCGCGCCCTGGCGCAGCTCTGGCATGACGGCGGGCCACGCGGCTGGCTGTTTCTCGATGAACCCACTTCCGCGCTGGATCTTTACCACCAGCAGCATCTGCTGCGGCTGTTGAAATCCCTGACCCGTCAGGGCGATTTTCACGTGTGCGTGGTGCTGCACGACCTCAATCTGGCAGCGCTGTGGGCGGACCGGATCCTGCTGCTGCATAACGGCACGCTGGTTTCTCAGGGCACGCCGGAAATGGTTTTACAGGCCGACGCGCTGGCCCGGTGGTATGGCGCTCAGGTATACGTTGGCCCACATCCGGTTCACGCCTCACCGCAGGTGTTTCTCGCCCCCTGACCGGGCTGATAAAAATCTTTCAGCGTCTCAAGCAGGGCATGCGCCGCTTTTGAAAGCTGCGTATGCCCGGGGTGGATCACGCCGATGCATTTTTCAATCGGCGGGTTATCGAGTGGAATACAGACCGCGCCTAACGAGGTCATCTGCGCCTCACACAGTGCCGGGACCGCACTGCCGCCCAGACCGCTGGCGACCATTCTGCCCACCGTCACCAGCTGATGGCTCTCCAGCGCCACATCCAGTTTACGACCGCTGCGGGCCAGCTCCTCTTCCATCATCAGACGAACGGCCGAAGGGCGCTGCAGGGTAATGAAATCCAGCGTCAGTAGCGCCTCCCATGAAAGGCGTTTTTTGGCTGCCAGAGCGGATGATTTCGGCACAATGGCGACAAATCGATCGAGACCCAACGGCGTAAAAAGCAGGTTATGGGTCGGCGCCGGTTCAAACGCGATCCCCATCTCGACCCGCCCTTCCCGCACCATTTCAATTACCTGCTCGTTGATAACATCGTGCACGGTGACGTTGATCCCGGCGTGGCGATCGCGAAATGCCTTGAGCACCTCCGGCAGGACATTCGCCGCAAATGACGGCATCGCCGCGACTGAGATTTTGCCGCGCTGCAGCGTAAAGCACTGATGCATGGCCTCTTCGGCGTTATCCCAGTCCGCCAGCAGCTGCCGCGCCATCGGTAAAAAGGTTTCCCCCTCCTGCGTCAGCGCCACCTTGCGGGTGCTGCGCTGCAACAGCGGTCCCCCCAGCGCCTCCTCCAGACCCTTGATCGTCAGGCTGAGCGCCGGCTGGGAAAGATTCAGCCGTTCACTGGCATGCGCGAAATTCAGAGTGTGAGCTACCGCTAAAAACGCGCGTAACTGTTTGACACTCATTCTCATTTTTCACCTTGTTAACTAATTGAAAAAATTTAGTTAACAGGAAATTAATAAAAAAACCAAATGAGTGGGTCACAAATTCAAAATTAACAAATGAGTCGCCGCCCCTAATGATACCGGCACGGATAACGGGAGGGATGATTATGGCGGGACTGGATAAGCGCGTCGGCAGCTATGCGCAGGCGCTGGACGGGCTGACGGACGGAATGACATTGCTGGCAGGCGGCTTCGGCCTGTGCGGCATTCCTGAGAACCTGATTGCCGAAGTCAGACGCCGTCAGGTGCAGGGGCTGACGGTGGTTTCAAACAACTGCGGCGTCGATGGTTTTGGTCTCGGGATACTCCTTGAGACGCGCCAGGTACGAAAAGTGGTGGCGTCGTACGTGGGCGAAAACGCGCTGTTCGAGCAACAGGTGTTGAGCGGCGAGCTGGAAGTGGAACTCACCCCACAGGGAACCCTGGCAGAAAAGGTTCGCGCTGGCGGAGCGGGTATTCCGGCGTTTTATACGGCCACCGGCTATGGTACCCCCGTGGCTGCTGGCAAGGAAGTTCGCCAGTTTGCCGGCAAGCATTATGTCCTCGAAGAGGCCATCACCGGCGATTTTGCGCTGATCAAGGGCTGGAAAGCGGACTGGTACGGCAACGTTATCTATCGCCATACCGCGCAAAACTTTAACCCGCTGATGGCCACCGCGGGCCGGATAACGGTGGTAGAAGTGGAAGAGATCGTCGCCCCGGGCGAACTGCCCCCGTCGGCCATTCATACCCCGGGGATCTACGTCGACAGGCTGATTGTCGGCCAGTTCGAGAAACGCATTGAACAGCGCACGCTGCGCGCAGAGGGAGTCTGAAGATGTTAACCCGTGAACAGATGGCCATGCGCGTTGCCCGAGAACTGCGCGACGGTTACTACGTCAACCTGGGGATAGGGATCCCGACCCTTGTGGCGAACTATATTCCGGCGGGAATGGACGTGATGCTCCAGTCTGAAAACGGCCTGCTGGGGATGGGAGCCTTTCCGGATGAGCAGAGCCTTGACGCCGACATGATCAACGCCGGTAAGCAGACCGTCACCGCGAGGATCGGTGCCGCCATTTTCGACTCGGCCCAGTCGTTCGCCATGATCCGGGGCGGTCATGTTGACCTGACCGTACTCGGGGCGTTCGAAGTGGATGTCGAAGGCAACATCGCCTCGTGGATGATCCCGGGCAAGATGGTGAAAGGGATGGGAGGCGCGATGGATCTGGTCGCCGGGGCGCAGAACATCATTGTGGTGATGACCCATGCCGCAAAAAACGGAGAGTCAAAACTGCTGCCGCGCTGCACGCTGCCGTTGACCGGCGCTGGCTGCATCCGTCGGGTGTTAACCGACCTTGCGTTGCTGGAGATTGAAGACGGCGCGTTCATTCTGCGGGAATACGCCCCCGGCGTCAGTATTGACGACATCGTCAGTAAAACAGCCGGGAAAATCATCGTGGCGGACGACGTGCGCGAGATGCGCTTCAACTGAGGAGTGAACATGAATGAGGTCATGATTGTCGGGGCCACGCGAACCCCTGTAGGCAGTTTTCGCGGATCGCTCTCCTCCCTTTCCGCGGTTGAACTGGGTGCCGTAGCGGTTCGTCGCCTGCTTGAGAACAGCCAGCTGTGCGCAGATCAGGTAGACGAACTGATTTTCGGTCAGGTGCTGACGGCAGGGTGTGGACAAAACCCCGCCCGTCAGACCGCTCTCACGGCCGGATTGCCCGTCAGTACGCCCGCGACAACCGTCAATCTGGTGTGCGGTGCTGGCTTAAAAGCGGTGCAGCTCGCCGCGCAGGCTATCCGCTGCGGCGATGCCGACGTGGTTATCGCTGGCGGCCAGGAGAGCATGAGCAATGCCCCTTACCTGCTGGACGGTGCGCGGTCAGGGTTGCGTTTTGGTCATACAGGGTTGCAGGACAGCATGATAACGGACGGCCTGTGGGACGCATTTAACGATTATCACATGGGCATCACCGCGGAAAACGTTGCCCGCCAGTATGGTATCTCCCGCGAGCAGCAGGACGCTTTTGCCGCCCGGTCGCAGCAAAAAGCGGCGTCGGCCATTGCGCGCGGTCTGTTTGACGCGGAGATGGCTCCGGTCACGGTGAGCGAGGGTAAAAAGCCGCCGCGCCTGGTCAGCAGTGATGAACAACCCCGGCCGGGAACCACCGCTGAGCAACTCGCGCACCTGCGCCCTGCCTTTCGTCGTGAAGATGGAACGGTGACGGCGGGTAATGCCTCAACCCTGAACGATGGTGCCGCTGCGGTGCTGTTAATGAGCGGTGAAAAAGCGCGGGAAAGCGGATTACCGATCCTGGGACGGGTCGTGAGTTATGCCGTGACCGGCGTTGATCCATCGGTGATGGGCATCGGGCCGGTCAGCGCCTGCCAGACGGCTCTGGCCCGGGCTGGCTGGGCGCTGGATGAAGTGGACGTCATTGAAGCAAATGAAGCCTTTGCCGCGCAGGCGCTGGCCGTTGGCAAACTGCTCGGCTGGGATGAACGTAAGGTGAATATTAACGGTGGTGCGATTGCGATTGGCCACCCCATCGGCGCCTCTGGCTGTCGGATCCTCGTCACGCTGCTGCATGAGATGCAACGCCGCGACGCGAAAAAAGGGCTCGTCACCCTGTGTGTGGGAGGTGGGCAAGGCATTGCATTAACCCTTGCGCGCTAACCGCGCCCGGACATCTCGTTGGTACCCGAATATAACAATGATAGTGAGGAGTCATAATGAGTGTGTTGATTGCCCTGGCGGCGCTGGCATTGCTGATGCTTGCGGCCTATCGCGGATACAGCGTTATTCTGTTTGCCCCCATCGCGGCGCTGGGTGCCGTGCTGCTGACCGACCCGGGGGCCGTCGGCCCGACGTTTACCGGTCTGTTTATGGAAAAGATGGTCGGCTTCGTCAAGCTCTACTTCCCGGTGTTCCTGCTGGGTGCCGTGTTTGGCAAGCTGATTGAGCTTTCCGGTTTCTCACGCGCTATCGTCGCTGCAGCGATCCAGATCCTCGGGCGCCGCCATGCGATTCCGGTCATTGTGCTGGTGTGTGCATTGTTAACGTACGGCGGCGTTTCGCTCTTCGTGGTGGCCTTTGCCGTCTATCCTTTTGCGGCCGAACTGTTCCGCCAGAGCGGCATCCCCAAACGTCTTATCCCGGCGACCGTGGCTCTGGGTGCGTTCTCGTTTACCATGGACGCCCTGCCCGGTACGCCGCAGATCCAGAACATTATCCCCACCAGCTTCTTTGGCACTAACGCCTGGGCCGCCCCGTGGCTTGGGCTGATTGGCTCGCTGTTTATCCTCTGTTTTGGCCTGCTCTGGCTGGAGCGTCAGCGGCGAAAGGCGCTCAACAACAATGAGGGCTACGGTTTCGATCTGAAAAATGAACCTGAAACGCCGGACAACATTAACCTGCCCCATCCGCTGATCGCCATTTCCCCTCTGCTGCTGGTGGGGATCCTCAACCTGCTGTTTACCCGCTGGATCCCCGGCTGGTACGGGACGCAACATGAGCTTATCCTGCCCGGACTGGCGAAGCCGATTGTCACCGAGGTCAGCAAAATCACCGCCATCTGGGCCGTGGAAGCGGCGCTGATCGCGGGTATTGTCATGGTACTGCTTTTTGGATTTCGCAATATCCGGGGACGGCTGGCAGAAGGCAGCCGGACGGCGGTCAGCGGCGCCATTCTGGCGGCAATGAATACCGCATCTGAATACGGTTTCGGGGCGGTGATCGCTGCGCTGCCCGGTTTTCTGGTCTTATCCAAAGCGCTCGCCGCTATCCCGAACCCGTTGCTCAACGAAGCCATCAGCGTGACCGTGCTTGCCGGGATCACCGGTTCGGCGTCGGGCGGGATGAGCATCGCCCTTGCGGCCATGGCCGATACGTTTGTCGCGGCCGCCCACGCAGCCAATATCCCTCTGGAGGTTCTCCACCGCGTGGCCTCGATGGCCAGCGGCGGCATGGATACGCTTCCCCATAACGGGGCCGTGATTACGTTGCTTGCCATTACGGGTCTGAGCCATCGTCAGGCGTATGGCGGCATTTTCGCTATCACCCTCATCAAAAGTCTGGCGGTGCTTTTTGTCATTGCCGTGTTCTATCTCACCGGCATTGTGTAAGGAGAATAAAATGAATCTGAACGGTAAAACCGCACTGGTGACCGGCTCGACCAGCGGTATTGGACTTGGGATCGCTGGCGTGCTGGCGAAGGCTGGCGCGCAGTTGATTCTTAACGGTTTCGGCGACAGTGAATCGGCGAGAGACGAAATCGCGAAACGGGGTAAAACGCCGGGCTATCACGATGCGGACCTGCGTGACGTCCAGCAGATTGAAGCCATGATGCATTACGCCGAAACCCGGTATGGCGGAGTCGATATTCTGATCAACAACGCCGGTATACAGCACGTCGCACCTGTTGATGCGTTCCCGGTGGAGAAATGGAACGACATTATCGCCATCAACCTCTCTTCCGTCTTTCACACCAGCCGGCTGGCGCTGCCTGCGATGCAGGCGAAAAACTGGGGGCGCATCATTAATATCGCCTCCGTGCATGGGTTGGTCGCGTCGAAAGAGAAATCCGCCTATGTTGCCGCCAAGCATGGCGTGGTGGGCTTTACCAAATCCCTGGCGCTGGAGACCGCCCGCACCGGTATTACCGCCAATGCCATCTGCCCGGGCTGGGTGCTGACCCCGCTGGTGCAGCAGCAAATCGACAGACGTATTGCTGATGGCGTCGCACCGGATGTCGCTCGTGAGCAACTGCTGGCTGAGAAACAGCCCGCCGGTGAGTTTGTTACGCCGGAACAGCTAGGCGAGCTGGCGTTGTTTTTGTGCAGTGACAGCGCCGTACAGGTCCGCGGCGCCGCCTGGAATATGGATGGCGGATGGGTCGCACAGTGACCGCGGTATCGGCATAAAAAAACCTGGCACCGCAAGGTGCCAGGTTTTGTCGGCCCGGGCTAGCTCGAACAGCTCACTTCAAGGCGTTTTCCCCAGTCCGGCGGACGGCTGACATAGTCGTCATCACGGTCAGCAAACGGCGTACGAAGAGCCACATGCAGGCGATGTAATTCGTCATACTCCCCCTGCTCTGCCTGTTCAATGGCCCGCTGCGCCAGCCAGTTGCGCAATACCATCGCCGGGTTCGCCGCGTTCATTTGCGTCTGCCGGGTTGCGTCGTCGACCTGCTCTTGCTGCAACCGCGCACGGTAAAGCGCAAACCAGTCGTCAAAGCCCTGCCTGTCAATGAATTCGTCGCGCAGCGGTGAGGCACTACTGTGTTGCTCAGTCTGGCTCAGCATCCGGAAGGTGCGGGTGTAATCGCTGCCTTCACGTTCCATGAGGGCAAACAGAGCGTTCAGGATGTCGTTATCGCCCCTCTCCTGCGTCACCAGTCCCAGCTTGTTGCGCATCAACGCGCCGTATTCGCGCAGTAAAATGTCCTGGTAGCTGTCGAGCGCATCATTCAGGGCATCAACGTCGATAAACGGCGACAGAGTTTGCGCAAGGCGCTGCAGGTTCCACAGGCCAACAGCCGGCTGATTGTCGAAACTGTAACGTCCCTGATAGTCAGAATGGTTGCAGATGTACCCCGGCTGATAGTCATCAAGGAAGCCAAACGGACCGTAATCAAAGGTCAACCCGAGAAGCGACATGTTGTCCGTGTTCATCACCCCATGGGCAAACCCGACCGTCTGCCAGCGGGCAATCATGGTTGCGGTACGGGCTACCACATCGCGGAACCAGAGAATGTACTTATCGGCCTCGTCCTGGAAATGAGACCAGTGATGACGAAGGGCATAATCCGCAAGCTGGCGGACTTTTTCCGGCTCACGACGATAATAAAAGTGTTCAAAGTGGCCAAAACGCAGATGGCTTTGCGCAACGCGCATGAGCATCGCCCCTTTTTCCATCGTTTCACGTGCCACCGGGGTGTCACTGGTTACAATCGACAGTGCGCGAGTGGTGGGGATCCCCAGCGCGTGCATCGCTTCTGATGCCAGACATTCGCGAATAGTCGAACGCAATACCGCGCGCCCGTCGCCCATTCGCGAGTAAGGGGTCAGGCCGGCCCCCTTCAGGTGCCAGTCCACTGTCTCCCCGTTGGGCAGCCGTTGTTCGCCCATCAGGATCCCCCGGCCATCGCCCAGTTGTCCTGCCCAGACGCCAAACTGATGTCCGCTATAGACCTGAGCCAGAGGCTGCATACCGGCAAGCAGCGTTTCGCCTCCCCAGACGCCAGCGCTGTCGGAGGGATGAAACATCTCAGGTGGAACAGCCAGCTCATCTGCCAGCCGATCGTTATGCCAGATAAGACGGGTATTTTGTAACGGTGTGGGTTTGAGTGCGGTATAAAAACCCGGCAACTCGTCATGCCAGTGAGCAGTAAAAGACAGGGTCATAGGTCCTCCTGCTTTTAGTGTAGAGGGTTTACCCGGACTTAAACACGGGCGAAAGAGAGGGTTATCACTGAACGAGCGTGGTGACGTGCTCTGCAGAGACGGCCGGCCAGAGCGCCCCCTGCATTGCGCCAAAGTTAAAGGACAAGACGCGCTGCAATAAACCGTGGTCATCAATGCCGCCGACGAGCACGGACTGACAGTGAGGCGTTATTTGCCAGAGGATTGCTCGCAAAAAAGGCTCAAAAGAGAGTTCAGAAGCACGCTGCTGGATAAATCCCTTGTCGAGAATGACCCGTTTAAACAATCCATCATAAACGGCTTTCAACGACGCTGCGCCTGCGCCAAAGTTTGCCAGCACCAGCGGAAAATGGATTGCCATTCTCGCCAGTTGCAGATCGTCCTTCCCGTTATTTAAACCTGGATAATTCTCATTAACAGTAAACTCAAGAAACGGATAACGCTCAAGTATTGAAACAGCGTTCCCATTACTTAATAAAAATTCAACAATTACAGGTGTAATATTGATCCATGCAATTAACTGATGCTGAATAAAAAACAGTTTACAGGTATCAAGCAATTGCAGTTTCTCGTTAAACAACGCTAACTCTTCTTCAGCAGAAAGCCGCGGGATAACGAGTTCGGTGGGGATCCGAACGTGGGTACCGACGCCAGTAAAGTTAACCAGAACCTCTAAACCTTTAAGCTCGCCGGCGCTATTTCGGGCAGGCAGAAGCATCAGTTCAGACTGGTAAGCATTATCTAGCGTAATAATCATTGCACTCGCCCCGCATTAAAGATGAGAGAGGACATCCTGGAGCAATTGCCGACACAATTCCACTGTCTTGATTTTAATAAGATTAATTTCATTAGTTCCGTATTATTTTTCAGATTTATCCCTGAATCTAAAATAATCTTATCCTGGTTGCTCAGTAATAGCCAGTTTTAGATAAAACAGACACCTGAGGAGATAAGTCATTTTTCGTAAATTTAACTTTAAAACTCTTATTTGAGAAAAAATGGCATGATTTATTAGTTATCATGCCATCATAAGAGACTGCTCTTTGACAGACTAAATACGTCGTGCCTGCCAGAAGTTTTTACGCCAGTAAACATTATCGAGCGACGAGCGCATCACCCCACGGCTGGTCGAGGCGTGAATAAACTGATTATCGGTATCATAAATACCGACGTGAAGCCCACTGTCACCCGAGCCGGTTTTGAAAAAAACCAGGTCGCCGGGCAGCAAATCATCTTTATCGATTTCCGTGCCAATTTCCGCCTGTTTGCGCGTTTCGCGCGGAAGCTGTAAATCAAACTTATCGCGAAACGTCATCAGAACAAAGCCAGAACAATCCACGCCCCCACGGCTCATGCCGCCATAACGATAGGGCGTGCCGCGCCAGTTGCTCAGCTGATCGTTAAGGCTGGCAATGACGGTAATAGAATCTGAAAGCCGCGGGTTAGGCGGCGGCGCACGATGGCTACTGCATCCCGCAAGAAATAACGCGGCCATCAGGAGAAACCAGAATCGCATTTTCAGACGAATCCTCTGCTTTTTTTGTTCTTTTCGTAATTTAGCGTGCAACGGCGTTAACAGGCAAGAAACGGTTACGCCTGCACGGTAGAAATCAGCATCTTATGCCCTTCTATATCCAGCCTGCGGAAAGACATATTGTACGCGCGGGCAAGATTTGGCGGCGTCAATACCGCATCGCGCGTGCCGCTGGCAATCATCTTTCCTCGCGCCAACAGCCATACCCGGTGGGCGTGACGCAGCGTATGGTTCAGGTCATGACTGCTCATGACCACGCCGATCCCTTTTCTGCTCAGGGAGCTTAACAGGGTGTCCAGCGCGGCCTGCTGTGCCACATCCAGACCGCTCATCGGTTCATCCAGAAGCAGCAGTCTGCCATGCGGATTGCCGGCCGGGTGAATCTGCAAAATGACGGCCGCGAGACGCACGCGCTGCCACTCGCCCCCGGAAAGCTGGCTGGCATGCCGGGACAGTTTATCTTCTAGCCCTAATCCCGCCGCCACCTCAGTGAGCAGCGACGTATGCTGTTTATCGTGCAGATGCAGCATCAGGTAGTGCCAGACGGGCATCGCAAAGGGCGGGACCTGCTGCTGCACCAGATAACTGCGCCTGTGCGCCAGCGAGACTGGCGACCAGTCAGCAAGGTTATGCTCCAGCAGGGTTATCTCCCCCGCGCCGGCAGTCAGCCCTGCCATGCGCGCCAGTAAGGTGCTTTTTCCTGCGCCGTTCGGCCCGACAAGATGCAGGATTTCGCCTGCATTGATGGCACCGGTTATCGGCTCGAGACGCCCCGTATCGGCGACGTCCGTGAGCTGCATCAGCAACGTCATTATTTCGCCAGCGCCAGCTTGATAGACTCCATCACAATCGGATCTTCAGGCGTCATGTCCGGTGAAAAACGCTGCACCACCTGTCCGTCACGACCAATAAGGAATTTTTCAAAATTCCACAGGATATCGTCCGGATAGAGCGGCGCGCGTCCTTTACTGGCCATGCGCTCATAAAAACCGCTGCCTTCCGGCGCAACGGCGGTCGGCGCGGCCGCCACCAGCTTCGCATACAGGGGATGGCGATGTTCACCGTTAACATCGATTTTGCTGAACATCGGGAACGTCACACCGTAGGTGGTGCTGCAAAACGTTTTGATTTCGTCTTCGCTGCCCGGCTCCTGGCCCAGGAACTGGTTGCACGGGAAGCCCAGCACGGTGAAACCGTCTTTCTCCCAGGCTTTTTGAATGTTTTCCAGCTGCTCGTACTGTGGCGTCAGGCCACATTTGGAGGCCACATTCACGATGAGCAGCACGTTGCCTTTATAGCTTTCCAGCGTGGTTTTCTCACCCTCAATGGTGGTCACTTCGGTATTCAAAATATCAGACTGCATAGCATTCCCTCAGGTTATCTTACGGGTAGTGATTTAACGTCCGGATTTTAATAGTAGCCAGATAAATACCGGCGCGCCCAGCGTGGCGGTCACCACGCCTATTGGCAGCTCAGCGGCTGTCATGGCGAGCCGGGCGATGATATCCGCCACCAGCAGCGTTACCGCCCCGGCAACCGCCGAGGCCGGCAGTAAGGTTCGATGGTCGGTGATCCCGCACAGACGCAGCATGTGCGGGATAACCAGCCCAATAAAGCCAATCGCCCCGGCCAGTGCCACGCTCACCCCAACCAGCCAGCCAATGGCAATGACCAGCACGTTACGCCAGAAGCCTATCGGCATGCCAAGCTGGCGGGCCGAGGTTTCCCCCAGCGCGAGAATATTCAGCGGCTGTGCCTGCAGGCCTGCCCACAGCAAGACCGGTATCAGCAGTGCCATCAGCCAGCCCTGGCGCCAGTCTACGCCCCCGAAGCCGCCCATCATCCAGTACATCAACTGACGCAAGTCAAAGGACGTGGAGAAATACACCGCCCAGGTCATCAGCGCGCTACAGATGATCCCCAGAGCCACCCCGGCAAGCAGCAGCCGACTGGTTGATAAGTGCCGTCTGGCAAAGCGCAAAAGGATTACCGTTATCAGCAACGCGCCGATAATGGCGCTGAGGCTAATTCCCCATGAGGAGAGTTCCCCCCCGCCCAACATCACCGCCGCCACCAGCCCTACGCCCGCGCCATTCGACACACCGAGCAGCCCGGGCTCCGCCAGCGGGTTATCAAATAATGCCTGCATAATGGTGCCGCACAGTGCCAGCGCGGCACCCACCAGGATCACTGCCAGCGTGCGCGGCAGACGGATTTGCCAGACGAAAAGCTGCCCCTCAGGCTCAAACCAGTGTTCAGGCCCTATCCACTGTTCCCCGGCGCACAGGCTAACGCCTGCGGTAACAATGAGCAGCAGCACGAGCAAAAGCAGGTGTCGTTGATCTAAACGGTGCTGGCGATGGGCATAATCAAGCATGGACATGGTTTTAGTAGCGTGTGATGTAATTGATTTTACGGCGGGTTTGCCAGAGAGCGCAAAGAAAAAAGGCCGCGTGAGCGGCCTTTTTAGTTAGTTCATATTACTCTGCTTTGGGCGTTGCGTTTTCGACACGGCTTTTTAACTTCTGGCCGGGTCTGAAGGTCACCACGCGGCGGGCTGTAATCGGAATATCTTCCCCCGTCTTCGGGTTACGGCCCGGACGTTGGTTTTTGTCACGCAAATCAAAATTGCCAAAACCGGAGAGTTTTACCTGCTCACCATTTTCCAGAGCACGACGGATCTCTTCGAAAAACAGCTCTACCAGCTCTTTGGCATCTCGTTTGCTAAGCCCAAGCTTATCAAACAGATATTCTGACATTTCAGCTTTTGTAAGCGCCATAGGTTCAATCCCTCAATGATGCCTGGAATCGCTCTTTTAATGCCTCTACACATTTGGCGACGGTAGCGGCAATCTCCTCTTCTTCGAGTGTACGGCTGGTATCCTGAAGGATAAGGCTAATAGCGAGGCTCTTGAAACCTTCTGCTACGCCCTTGCCGCGGTACACGTCAAATAAGTTTACGCCAACTACCTGATTTACGCCAACTTTCTTACATTCGGCCAAAATATCTGCTGCGGGCACATTTTCCGCGACCACAACCGCGATATCACGGCGGTTTGCCGGGAAGCGTGAGACGTCACGGGCCTGAGGAATGACGCGGTCTGCAACCGGGCTCCATTCCAGCTCGAACACGATGGTACGGCCGTTCAGGTCCAGCTTACGCTCCAGCTCAGGATGAACAACGCCAATGAAACCAATGCGTTTGCCGTCTAAATAGATAGCTGCGCTCTGGCCTGGATGCAGCGCAGGGATCGCTTCTGCACGGAATTCAATTTCAGATAATTTACCGGTCAGATCGAGAATTGCTTCCAGATCTCCCTTCATATCGTAGAAATCAACCGTGCCTTTTGCCAGGTCCCAGTGCTCTTCGTAACGGTTACCGCTGATGGCACCAGCCAGCATGAGATCCTGACGCATGCCTAAATTTGCCTGATTATCCGGTACAAAGCGTAAACCACTTTCGAAAATTCGCACGCGGTTTTGCTGACGATTCTGGTTGTAAACAATCGTCCCTAGCAGACCGGTCCACAGGGACAGGCGCATCGCAGACATTTCGCTGGAGATTGGGCTTGGCAGGATCAGCGCTTCCTGGCCCGGATGGATCATCTGCTGCAGTTTTGGATCAACAAAGCTGTAGGTGATCACTTCCTGATAGCCTTTGTCGTTCAGCATGGTTTTCACACGCTTAAGAGACAAATCTGCTTCACGGTGGCTTCCCATCACCAGACCCGCCTGAACAGGCTCATCCGGGATGTTGTTGTAGCCGTATACGCGAGCCACTTCTTCCACCAGATCTTCTTCGATCTCCATGTCGAAACGCCAGGATGGCGCAACGGCTTTCCACTCGTCCTGCCCTTCGGTCACGTCACAACCCAGGCGGCGAAGGATATCGCTGACCTGTGCGTCAGCAACATGGTGACCAATCAGACGATCCAGCTTGCTACGACGCAGGGTAATGGTCGCACGCTTCGGCAACGTCGCTTCGTGGGTGACGTCGATAACCGGGCCCGCTTCACCGCCGCAGATGTCGATCAGCAGACGCGTCGCACGCTCCATCGCTTTGTGCTGCAGTGCCGGATCGACGCCACGCTCGTAACGGTGAGAGGCATCGGTATGCAGGCCGTGACGACGTGCGCGACCGGTGATAGAGAGCGGGCTGAAAAACGCACACTCCAGCAGAACGTTTTGCGTTTCATCATTTACACCGGAGTGTTCGCCACCGAAGATACCGCCCATCGCCAGCGCTTTAACGTGGTCCGCGATCACCAGCGTATCAGCATTCAGTTTTGCTTCGCTACCGTCGAGCAGAACCAGGGTTTCGCCCTCTTTCGCCATACGCACCACAATACCGCCTTCGATACGATCTTTATCAAACGCGTGCATAGGCTGACCCAGCTCCAGCAGAACATAGTTGGTCACGTCAACGACGGCGTCGATAGAACGAATACCACAGCGACGCAGCTTCTCTTTCATCCACAGCGGGGTTGGCGCTTTTACGTTGATGCCTTTCACCACACGACCAAGGTAGCGTGGGCACGCATCAGCGGCTTCAACCTGAATCGGCAGTGTGTCACTGATGGTAGCGTCAACCGGTACGATTTCCGGTACGTTCAGTTCAGTCTGGTTCAGCACGGCCACATCGCGGGCCACACCGATAATGCCTAAGCAGTCCGCACGGTTTGGCGTCACGCTGATTTCAATGGTGTTGTCATCAAGTTTCAGGTATTCGCGGATGTCGGTACCAATAGGCGCATCAAGCGGCAGCTCAATGATGCCATTGTGATCGTCGGAAATACCCAGCTCAGAGAACGAACACAGCATGCCTTCAGACGGCTCACCGCGCAGTTTCGCTGCTTTAATTTTAAAATCGCCCGGCAGTACTGCCCCCACGGTCGCCACGGCCACTTTCAGGCCCTGACGGCAGTTTGGCGCGCCGCAGACGATATCCAGCAGGCGATCGCCGCCTACGTTAACTTTTGTCACACGCAGCTTGTCAGCGTTAGGGTGCTGACCGCACTCAACCACTTCGCCCACAACGACGCCATTGAAAGCGCCAGAAACCGGCTCAACACCGTCAACTTCCAGACCCGCCATGGTGATCTGGTTGGAAAGCGCTTCGCTATCAAGCGTGGTGTTCACCCATTCGCGTAACCACAGTTCACTGAATTTCATTGTTCTGTCCTGCCCTTATTTAAACTGTTTGAGGAAACGCAGATCGTTTTCGAAGAATGCACGCAAATCGGTCACGCCATAGCGCAGCATTGTCAGACGTTCCATGCCCATACCGAACGCAAAGCCGGAGTAGACTTCTGGATCGATACCCACGTTGCGCAGAACGTTTGGATGCACCATGCCACAGCCCAGCACTTCCAGCCATTTGCCGTTTTTACCCATCACGTCAACTTCCGCAGACGGTTCAGTGAACGGGAAGTAGGACGGACGGAAACGAACCTGCAGGTCTTCCTCAAAGAAGTTGTTCAGGAAATCGTGCAGCGTACCTTTCAGGTTGGTAAAGCTGATGTTCTTATCAACAATCAGACCTTCCATCTGATGGAACATCGGGGTATGGGTCTGATCGTAGTCGTTACGGTACACGCGGCCCGGTGCGATGATGCGGATCGGGGGTTCCTGTTCCTTCATGGTACGGATCTGAACGCCCGAGGTCTGAGTACGCAGCAGACGGGTGGCGTCGAACCAGAAAGTGTCGTGGTCAGCACGTGCCGGATGATGGCCTGGAATGTTGAGAGCGTCGAAGTTGTGGTAATCATCTTCGATTTCCGGGCCAGTCGCCACGGTAAAGCCGAGCTCACCGAAGAAACTTTCAATGCGATCAATGGTGCGGGTAACCGGATGCAGGCCACCATTTTCAATACGGCGACCCGGCAGGGAGACATCGATAGTCTCTGCCGCCAAACGCGCATTCAGCACCGCGCTTTCCAGCTCAGCTTTGCGCGCGGTCAGTGCCTGTTGCACCTGCTCTTTGGCTTCGTTAATGACCGCACCCGCCGCCGGGCGTTCCTCTGGCGGCAGTTCACGCAGGGTTGTCATTTGAAGGGTTAAATGCCCTTTCTTACCGAGATATTCGACGCGGACATTGTCTAACGCGGCAACATCTGAGGCCTGATTAATGGCGGCTGTTGCACTGGCAACCAGCTCTGCGAGATGTGACATGATTTTCCTCATTATGTCGGTGCAGACACCGATTTGGTGGAGTTATTCTCTCGAATTTAGACACAAAAAAAGCCTCCATCAGGAGGCTTATCTGGCGCTGTTTTTCGTTTCATCTTTCACGCGCTAGCCTCCTGAATTCAGGTGCTAAAGTAAAAGAAGAAGCGGAAAATAGCAGCATTCATGCTTGCGTTACCTTGTGTGGTAAAAAACCGTTAAGACCTTATTGAAAAGGTTGCACGGGTAAAAGTCAATGTTCTGATGGTGTTAAATGAAAAGAGGGAGCGAAGCCCCCTCTTTCAACTGGCTTATGCCAGTGCTGCTTTCGCTTTTTCGACCAGAGCGGTGAACGCTACTTTGTCGAATACTGCGATGTCAGCCAGGATCTTACGGTCGATTTCAACAGAGGCTTTTTTCAGGCCGTTGATGAATTTGCTGTAAGAAATACCGTTCTGACGTGCTGCTGCGTTGATACGCGCAATCCACAGTTGACGGAACTGACGCTTACGTTGACGACGGTCACGGTAAGCGTACTGACCTGCTTTGATAACAGCCTGGAAGGCAACGCGGTATACGCGTGAACGCGCACCGTAGTAGCCTTTAGCTTGTTTCAAAATTTTCTTGTGACGTGCACGTGCAATTACACCACGTTTTACGCGAGCCATATGTGCTCTCCTGTATCTATATTCTTAGTAAAAAATTAAACGTTAACGGCTTATGCGTACGGCAGGCACGCGATAACCAGACCCAGATCGCCTTTAGAAACAAGGCCTTTTGGACGCAGGTGACGTTTACGCTTAGTAGATTTTTTGGTCAGAATATGACGCAGGTTTGCGTGCTTACGCTTAAATCCACCACCACCGGTTTTTTTGAAGCGCTTAGCAGCACCGCGTACGGTCTTAATTTTTGGCATCTTAATTACTTCCACTTCGCATTGTTAAATAAACGAAACATAGGCGAACAAAACCTATGAGACCCGAAGGCTCCACAGGTTTTGCTGCTTGAAGGCCTTACTGTTTCTTCTTAGGAGCGAGCACCATGATCATCTGGCGGCCTTCGATCTTCGTAGGGAAGGATTCGACTACTGCCAGTTCACTCAGATCGTCACGGACGCGGTTAAGCACTTCCATACCAATCTGTTGGTGGGCCATCTCACGACCGCGGAAACGCAGTGTGATCTTGGCCTTATCGCCATCTTCCAGAAAGCGAATCAGGCTGCGGAGTTTTACCTGATAATCGCCATCGTCGGTACCAGGACGGAATTTAATTTCCTTAACCTGGATAACTTTTTGCTTTTTCTTCTGTTCCTTAGAAGACTTACTCTTTTCATAAAGGAACTTGCCGTAGTCCATGATACGACAAACTGGCGGTTCGGCGTTAGGGCTGATTTCAACTAAATCTACTCCAGCTTCTTCAGCCTTTTCGATCGCTTCTCTCAGACTCACAATCCCCAGCTGCTCGCCTTCCAGACCTGTTAAGCGAACTTCCTGGGCGCGAATCTCGCCATTGATACGATTCGGACGTGCCGTTTGAACTCGTTTTCCGCCTTTAATACCTTATTCCTCCAGTTGTTGAAGACTGCGGCTGCGAATCTCTTGTTGCAGCTTCTCAATCACTTCACTTACGTCCAGGCTCCCCAGGTCTTTACCACGGCGGGTGCGAACGGCAACTTTGCCTGCTTCCACCTCTTTATCACCACAGACCAACATATACGGGACACGACGTAAAGTGTGCTCGCGGATTTTAAAGCCAATCTTCTCATTTCTCAAGTCTGCTTTTACGCGAATGCCCGCATTTTGTAGTTTCTGCGTCAATTCTTTAACGTATTCAGCCTGAGAATCGGTAATGTTCATCACCACGACCTGCACTGGCGCAAGCCAGGTTGGGAAGAAGCCGGCAAACTCTTCAGTCAGGATGCCGATGAAGCGCTCCAGAGAACCGAGGATTGCACGGTGAATCATAACCGGTACCTGACGTTCGTTGTCTTCGCCAACATAAGAGGCGCTTAAACGCTGCGGCAGGGAGAAGTCCAGCTGTACAGTACCGCACTGCCATGCGCGATCGAGGCAGTCATACAGGGTAAATTCAATTTTCGGACCGTAGAATGCGCCCTCGCCCAGCTGGTATTCGAACGGAATGCCGTTCTCTTCCAGCGCCACGGCGAGATCCGCTTCTGCGCGATCCCAGGTCTCATCGCTACCGATACGTTTTTCCGGACGCGTTGAGAGTTTGACAACGATCTTCTCGAAGCCAAAGGTGCTGTACATATCGTAGACCATACGAATACAGGCGTTAACTTCATCACGAACCTGATCTTCAGTACAGAAGATATGCGCATCATCCTGAGTAAAGCCACGAACACGCATCAGACCGTGCAATGCACCTGATGGCTCGTTACGGTGGCAGCTACCGAACTCTGCCATACGCAGCGGCAGATCGCGGTAGGATTTCAGACCCTGGTTGAAGATCTGAACGTGGCCAGGGCAGTTCATTGGCTTAATGCAGTATTCACGGTTCTCAGAAGAGGTGGTGAACATCGCATCTTTGTAGTTGTCCCAGTGGCCGGTTTTTTCCCACAGCACACGGTCCATCATGAACGGGCCTTTCACTTCCTGATACTGGTACTCTTTCAGCTTGGAGCGTACAAACGTTTCCAGTTCACGGAAGATAGTCCAGCCGTCATTGTGCCAGAACACCATACCCGGCGCTTCTTCCTGCATGTGGTACAGGTCAAGCTGCTTACCAATTTTACGGTGGTCACGTTTAGCCGCCTCTTCCAGGCGCTGCAGGTAGGCGTTAAGGGCTTTTTTATCGGCCCACGCGGTACCATAGATACGCTGCAACATCTTGTTGTTGCTATCGCCACGCCAGTAGGCGCCCGCGATTTTCATCAGCTTAAAGTGATGACAGAAGCGCATGTTCGGCACGTGCGGTCCACGGCACATGTCGACGTATTCTTCGTGATGGTACAAGCCAGGCTTGTCATCATGAGAGATGTTTTCATCAAGAATAGAGACTTTATAGCTCTCGCCACGCTTCACGAAGGTTTCACGCGCTTCGTGCCAGCTGACTTTCTTCTTAATGACGTCATAGTTAGTTTCAGCGAGCTCGTGCATACGTTTTTCGAGCGCGTCGATATCTTCCTGAGTCAGGGTATGGTCAAGATCAACGTCATAGTAGAAACCGTTGTCGATAACCGGACCGATCGCCATTTTGGTGTTCGGCCACAGCTGTTTGATCGCATGACCTAACAGGTGCGCGCAGGAGTGACGAATGATCTCCAGACCTTCTTCGTCTTTCGCTGTGATGATAGACAGCTGCGCATCGCTTTCAATCAGGTCAGATGCATCAACCAGCTCACCATTAACACGGCCAGCGATGGTTGCTTTCGCGAGTCCAGGACCAATGTCCAGGGCAACATCCATTGGGCTTACAGCGTGGTCGTAATGGCGTTGGCTGCCATCAGGAAGAGTAATTACAGGCATTTTATATCCTTATTTGCAGTGATGCCCCACACATAAGAGCATATACAAAGAAAATAATCGTGATTTGACAATAGATTACGACACCATCTGACCAACAATCGTCAAATTGGCTCGCGATCATTCACCCGCCGAAAATCAGATAAATGCGGATTTACGGCAAGCCCTGCAATGGTAACACTAACAAAAGAGAGATTGCACCCTTTGCTGGCAGATTGCTGCGCTGGCACTTTCGCATGAATTTGCAGGGCGCATATCTCCGGCGCTCGCATTCCAGAGATGCTGGGCTACTCTTGAACAAGTCTTTAAACTCAAAGGTGCATACCATGAACGTATCAAGTAGAACGGTTGTGATATTGAACATCTTTTCAGCCACCGGTTTATTGTTGATTCTTGCAGAACGATTCCACTGGTTCTAACCGAACCGGAAGTAGGCATAACCTGATTCACCACTGGAGAAGGGGCATTTCCCCGCCCTGTTTGGTAGACTGTTCGCATCAACTTACAAGGATCAGGTTATGCCAACAAAACGATTTGCCGTAAAACACTGGAAAATGGTACTGGTGCTGATTGCCATCTGCGGCGCGATGCTGCTTCTGCGTTGGGCGGCAATGATTTGGGGCTGAACGGGGATATAAATAACTGCGCAGGGAATAACGTCGTTATCCGTAATACCCTTTTGCGGGTATTCATCTTGCGGGTATTCACCGCCAGGACGAAATACGGACGATACGTTTACGTCAAATAGGTTTGCCGCGAAAAAACCGGTACCACAAAATCCGGTTTTTTTGGCGCGATGAATTAGCGTTTAAACGTCAATAACAACACGGCAAAACCCATCAGGACCATTCACCTGCAACCAGTTTATGGACGTCAAAAGCATCATTCATAGACTGACCGGTGGACTGAGAGGCTGGCGCGATGTTAGACCCGGCTTCAACGTCAGCGGCTTTCGCAATGCCGATTTGGCTGTGGGTCTCACTGGCTGTCGGGGTGGTTTCATCAGCAGCAAATACGCCAAAAGACAGTGCGGAAAGCACCATCGCTGCTGCGGCAGTTTTGATTTTTTTCATAATATTTTTTCTCTTTCTACATTTAATACTAATAATGCTAAATACCTTAAGGCCGAATTCTGCCCATGCTAAGAGTGTAGATCCAGATCACACTTTTGCCTAGCCTATTACGTTATCAATTCGTGTCAAATAAGCCGCAAATTAATGAAAGTGCATTATGAAGAAATTATGGAGATATCAGCAGACCAGATATTTCAAAACAGTGTTTAATATAAAACAGCACAGTTTCAAAAAATAAAAAACGGGCCGATAGCGTAATCGGCCCGAGAATATTACATTTTATAACCCAGTGAAACCGTGGTTCTGCGGTCGGTATGATCCGGAGCAGAATCAGGAGGAGAAGAGTTCCAGGTGACGTTGTAGGCCACTTTCAGGCCAAAGTGTTCGTTGATGGCCACGTTCAGCGCTGTTTCTGAGTTCAGCGTCGTATCGTCGGCACCAAACACAGACACCCCCTGGGTAAATTTGGTGTTGTCAGTCATCTGCCAGGCATAGGTGCCGGAAGCGTAACCGAGCGGTTGAGTTTTGGTTTCGCCGTCGGTGTACTCGTCGTAGCGCACACCTGGACCGAATTCAAAACGTAAACTGTGTACCGGTCCGTTCAGGAACTGACGACCGTAACCGGCAGTGAACACATCACGCTGGCGATAGCCGTTGTAACGGTCAGTTAACCAGCTGGCCTGACCAAACAGGTAGTCAAAGTCGGTCATGTTGTAACGGCTACGTCCGCCAACCGCATATTTCTCGGAAGAGCGTTCGTCATTCGCGGAGGTGTTACTGGCATTTCCCCACAGAGACCAGGCGGTGGTATTACCGTACCAGGTCAGCGTACTGTCCGCCGTGAGAGAGGAGCTTTTCGTGTTACCGGATTGTGCAAGATAGCCAGCGTTCAGGTTACCTTCAAACGGTTTTTGCGCGGTGGCTGGATCGTCCATGACAGTAAAAACGGAATCATCTGCGGTCGCGTTCATTGCAGCAAACACGCCACCCGCCAGCATCAGTGCAGCGGGTACTGTCTTCAAAAGCTTCATTTTATTAAGGAGTCCGTACAACAAAAAAAGAGACCACACGGTCCCGGAAACTTTCTTGAGGATCAATGACAAGGCGTCCAGAGAAAGGTAACAAATTATAAAAAGCCGCAAATAACATAGCAATGATTTCTTATTTCATTTTTTGAATAAGAACGATCTCAAAAAGCGTTTTATTTTATATAAGCCGCAGCAGACTTTATGTCAGTATTCATATTTAAAATCATACTGTTATTTACATTGCCTTCCTGACAAATGGTGCCAGACTAAAAGGAACCCACGCTAAAAGGAGGTAATGATGGTTTCTATCTACACCCTGACGCTCTCCCCTTCCCTCGATTCCGCCACCCTGACGCCCCAGATTTACCCGGAAGGTAAATTGCGCTGCAGCGCCCCGGTGTTTGAGCCCGGCGGCGGCGGTATCAATGTGGCGCGAGCCATAACGCACCTCGGTGGAAAGGCGACAGCAATTTTCCCCGCAGGTGGCGCGACCGGTGAGCACCTGGTCTCTCTGCTGGCCGATGAACAGGTGGCCTCGCAGACCGTCGAGGCCAAAGACTGGACGCGGCAAAACCTGCATGTGCACGTGGAGTCCAGCGGCGAGCAATACCGTTTCGTCATGCCGGGTGCAAAACTCAGTGAAGATGAGTTTCGTCAGCTTGAAGAGAAGGTGCTGGCCATTGAGAGCGGAGCTCTGCTGGTGATAAGCGGCAGCCTGCCGCCCGGTGTCAGCACGGAAAAACTGACGGCGCTGATTCGGGCCGCGCAGCAACGCGGTATCCGCTGCATTGTCGACAGCAGCGGCGAGGCGCTGCAGGCAGCCCTGACGCCGGGCAATCTTGAGCTGGTTAAACCCAATCAGAAAGAGTTAAGCGCGCTGGTGAACCGCGAACTGAACCAGCCGGACGATGTCCTCACCGCCGCGCAGGAATTGGTTCACAGCGGCAAAGCGCGACGGGTCGTGGTCTCCCTTGGCCCGCAGGGTGCCCTGGCCGTGGACGAAACGGGGTCCGTTCAGGTTGTTCCGCCGCCGATGAAAAGCCAGAGTACCGTGGGCGCAGGTGATAGCATGGTTGGAGCGATGACCCTGAAACTGGCCCAGGGTGCTTCATTACTGGAGATGACACGCTACGGCGTCGCAGCGGGTAGCGCTGCCACCATCAACCAAGGCACACGTCTCTGTTCGCTTAGCGACACGCAAAAAATTGTCGATTACCTGTCCCGAAATTAATCCCCCTTTTCCCCTTCTCTGTGAAGGGGAAATACGCGGCATAGTCGCCAAACGCAGCCTATCGACTATGCTAAGAAAACTTCCAAGATAACAATGAGGTGAATTATGAGCAGTGGTGACATCACCCGCTACGTCGTTACCATCAACATTCATCAAGCGTCGCTGACCGAACTTAATGAGCTCAACAACGCCTTTACCCGGGCCAATTTCCTGCTCACACTCACGGATGACGAGGGCAATATCCATGATTTAGGCACCCTGACGTTTGGCCTGATCAGCGCCCTGAGTAAAGAAGAGGTTCACGCTCTGGCGGCCAGTCTGGTCGAAAGCGTGACCGACAAAACGGCAGAAATTGATCTTGATACCTGGGAAAACTGGCAGAAAAAAGAACAATAAGTGCCCTGCATGAATTTAAACCGCTCAGGTGTGCGTTAGTTCGTATTTTTTTACCGCAATTATGCGCTAACTTTATGATCTGGCAGACAACATGGGAGAGACAACATGTGGCAGGCTATCAGTCATCTTTTAAGTGAGCAACTGGGTGAAGGTGAAATTGAACTGCGGAACGAACTGCCAGGCGGAGAAATCCACGCCGCATGGCACTTACGCTACGCCGGGCGCGATCTCTTTGTTAAATGCGATGAGCGAGAGCTGCTTCCGATTTTCACCGCCGAAGCCGACCAGTTGGAACTGTTGTCGCGCAGTAAAACGGTGACGGTCCCGCAGGTCTGGGCCGTGGGCAGCGACCGCGACTACAGTTTTCTGGTCATGGAATTTCTTCCTGCCCGCCCGTTAGACGCCCATAACGCCTTCATTCTCGGCCAACAGTTAGCGCGACTGCATCAATGGAGCGACCAGCCGCAGTTTGGTCTCGATTTTGACAACGACCTCTCCACCACTCCACAACCTAATGCCTGGCAACGACGCTGGTCGACATTCTTTGCTGAGCAACGCATTGGCTGGCAGCTGGAACTGGCTGCGGAGAAAGGTCTGGAGTTTGGCAATATCGATGCCATCGTCGAACACATTCAGCAGCGTCTGGCATCCCACCAGCCTCAGCCGTCTCTGCTGCACGGCGATTTGTGGTCAGATAACTGCGCGCTGGGTCCTGACGGCCCCTATATCTTCGACCCGGCCTGTTACTGGGGCGACAGGGAGTGTGACCTGGCGATGCTGCCACTGCACCCTGAGCAACCGCCGCAAATTTACGACGGGTACCAGTCCGTGCTGCCTCTGCCGCAGGGTTTTCTTGAGCGCCAGCCGGTGTATCAACTCTACACACTGATGAACCGCGCCATTCTGTTTGGCGGAGAGCATCTGGTCAATGCCCAGAGGGCACTTGAACGTGTGCTTGCCGCGTAATGGCGGGACGGGTGGCTATGTCGCCACCCTTATCGGTTACAGGAATCCCAACAGCGAAAAGAAGAAGTACCCCGCCACGATGATAATGACTGGCAGGATATACAGCGGGAAAATTTGCAGGAAAATGGTGTGACGCGGCACAACAATGCGGGACTCAATCTGCTCGCGGCTCATCCCTTCCGGGCCTTTCGCCTGTTCGAGAATCATCTGGTCTTCCACACCTTCGCGTAAAAAGCGCGTCTGACGGCTCATGCGTGCGCCAGAGGCCTGCAACGCCATACCAATAAAGATCAGCGCGTAGATCACCCAAAACCCGAGATTCAACTGCTGATGAAAATTCGGCGTCGGCGAATTGAACCAAAAGACATTCAGAAACGGCGTGTTAAAACGCATCATTTCAATCATGACATGAGCAAAATCAAGCATTACCGCATTAATACCTGGCTGTTTTTCACTGTGATCGTACATAAACTTGAGCACAGAGATCAGCGTCGAAATGACGGCTGGAATAAAAATTACCCAGCCAGCAATACGTTTTAAGACAGCAATGCGTCCAGCTTGTTGATACGTCATCAGTTCCCCTTCATAAAGACGCGTTATTTCTGCCTAAGTCTACCTGCTGACCATCATTTTCGCCCGCTCTTTAAAGGCAATATGCTAAATTGCAGAGTGCACTTAGCATTTATCGTCTGTCGTACACCCTGGATAAGGAGACGTTGTGATGTCGACACCGCGCCAGATTCTTGCCGCAATTTTTGACATGGATGGATTACTGATCGATTCCGAACCGTTGTGGGATCGCGCCGAACTGGACGTTATCGCCAGCCTGGGCGTTGATATCAGCCGCCGTAATGAACTTCCGGATACGCTTGGTCTGCGCATCGATATGGTGGTGGACCTGTGGTATGCCCAGCAGCCGTGGGTAGGACCCGATCGCGACGAAGTGACCGCGCGCATTATCAGCCGCGCCATCTCACTGGTGGAAGAGAGCAAGCCCCTGCTGCCCGGGGTGCGTGAAGCCGTCGCGCTGTGTAAAGCGCAGGGGTTGAAAGTCGGCCTGGCGTCAGCTTCACCGCTGCATATGCTGGAAAAAGTGCTGACCATGTTTGAGCTGCGCGACAGCTTCGACGCGCTGGCCTCAGCGGAAACGTTGCCATACAGCAAGCCGCACCCGCAGGTCTATCTCGACTGTGCCGCTAAGCTCGGTCTTGATCCCCTCTGCTGTGTCGCGTTGGAAGATTCCGTTAACGGAATGGTGGCCTCGAAGGCCGCGCGCATGCGCTCGATTGTTGTTCCCGCGGAGGAAGGCCGACACGATCCCCGTTTTGCCCTTGCCGACGTAAAGCTGAACTCACTGGTTGAGCTGACGGCGCAGCACCTGCGCGGCGAGTAACCCGCCCCTTTCAGGCAGCGTCAGGCTGCCTGCTTTAAAAACAAAACATCGTTTCATTTTGTTTGCTTTTCTTATCCCCCGCTTCTATCCTTAGCGTCAGAATGACAATAACCTTACTTCTGAGGCGCGTATGATACTGGATAACTTCACTCTGTCAGGAAAAGTGGCCATCGTCACCGGATGCGATACCGGTCTGGGACAAGCCATGGCCATTGCGCTGGCGCAGGCGGGATGCGACATCGTGGGTGTTAACCGCAAAGCGCCGGAGGAAACGGCTGCCTGCATTAGCGCACTCGGAAGGCGGTTCAGGGCGATTCGGGCCGACCTCAGTCAGCAGGAGAGTCTTCAGAACGTTGTTGACAGCACGGTTGCTGAGATGGGGCGAGTCGATATTCTGGTGAACAATGCCGGGACCATACGCCGTGAAGATGCTCTCGCGTTCAGCGAAAAGGACTGGGATGACGTCATCAACCTGAATCTGAAATCGCTTTTTTTCCTCTCCCAGGCCGTGGCTAAACAGTTTATTGCGCAGGGCCAGGGCGGGAAAATCATTAATATCGCCTCGATGCTCTCATTCCAGGGCGGCATCCGCGTGCCCTCTTACACCGCGTCCAAAAGCGGCGTGTTGGGGATCACGCGTCTGCTGGCCAATGAATGGGCGACACACGGCATCAATGTTAATGCCATCGCGCCGGGCTATATGGCGACCAACAACACTCAGCAACTGCGAGATGATCAGCAGCGCAGCCAGGAGATCCTCGACCGGATACCTGCCGGGCGCTGGGGAGTTCCGGAAGACCTGCAGGGACCGGTGGTCTTTTTAGCCTCCGCCGCCTCGGATTACGTGAACGGTCATACGTTAGCCGTCGACGGGGGCTGGCTGGCGCGCTAGGCGCGTTTGTGACATACAGTTACACCGTCACCTCTTTCGTCTACTGTATAAAAACCCTATACTGTATGAATTGACAGTTTTGTGGGTTTTATCATGACGGCGGAAGGCCATCTGCTTTTTTCCATTGCGTGCGCAGTTTTTGCCAAAAACGCTGAACTTACCCCTGTGCTCGCACAGGGGGACTGGTGGCATATTGTCCCGTCCGCCGTGCTGACCTGTCTGCTGCCCGATATCGACCATCCAAAGTCATTCCTGGGACAGCGGCTAAAGTGGATATCAAAACCCATCGCCCGCGCGTTTGGTCACCGTGGGTTTACCCACAGCCTGCTGGCCGTATTCGGCCTGCTCACCCTTTTCTATTTAAAAGTCCCTGATAGCTGGATAGTGCCCGCCGATGCTATCCAGGGAATGGTGCTGGGTTATTTAAGCCATATCCTTGCCGATATGCTGACGCCTGCGGGCGTGCCGCTGCTCTGGCCATGCCGCTGGCGTTTCCGTTTGCCCATTCTTGCGCCGCAGAAAGGTAATCAGCTTGAGCGTGTGTTGTGTATGGCGCTCTTTGCCTACGCCGTCTGGATGCCGCAAACCTTGCCCGAAAACAGTGCAGTGCGCTGGTCATCCCAGATGATCAATTCGCTGCAATTTCAGTTTAATCGGTTCATTAATCACCAGATTGAACACTAAGCACACAAATTATTTCCATTTGTAATAACCCATTCCATTTGGATATAAGCACCACATCACACTTCTGATAATCTTGCGCCAACAGGATCGGTAAAAACCGACCGTATAATAAATCAGGAGAACGGGGATGAATTTTCCACTCATCGCGAACATTGTGGTGTTCGTTGTATTGCTATTGCTTCTCGCGCAGGCGCGCCACAAACAGTGGAGCCTCGCGAAGAAAGTGCTGGTTGGTCTGGCCATGGGTGTCGTGTTTGGTCTGGCGTTGCAGGCTATTTACGGCTCCGATAATCCAGTTCTGAAAGATTCTATTCAGTGGTTCAACATCGTCGGTAACGGCTATGTCCAGCTGCTGCAGATGATCGTTATGCCGCTGGTGTTTGCCTCTATTCTGAGCGCCGTTGCCCGTCTGCATAACGCCACCCAGTTGGGTAAAATCAGCTTCCTGACCATCGGTACGCTGCTGTTTACCACGCTGATTGCAGCTCTGGTCGGTGTGCTGGTCACCAACCTGTTCGGGCTGACCGCTGAAGGTCTGGTCCAGGGTACGGCTGAAACGGCGCGTCTTACGGCGATTCAGACCAACTACGTGGGTAAAGTCGCTGACCTGACGGTGCCACAGATGGTGCTCTCTTTCGTGCCGAAGAACCCGTTTGCTGACCTGACCGGTGCCAGCCCAACCTCCATTATCAGCGTGGTGATCTTTGCGGCCTTCCTCGGTGTGGCGGCGCTGAAGCTGCTGAAAGACGACGCGCCGAAAGGCGAGCGCGTGCTGGTGGCTATCGATACCCTGCAAAGCTGGGTAATGAAGCTGGTCCGTCTGGTGATGCAGTTGACCCCTTACGGTGTTCTGGCGCTGATGACCAAAGTGGTTGCCGGCTCTAACCTGCAGGACATCATTAAGCTGGGTAGCTTCGTCGTCGCCTCTTATCTGGGTCTGGGCATTATGTTCGTGGTGCACGGTATCCTGCTGGGCGTCAATGGCGTTAGCCCGCTGAAATACTTCCGTAAAGTGTGGCCGGTACTGACCTTTGCGTTCACCAGCCGTTCCAGCGCCGCGTCTATTCCGCTGAACGTTGAAGCGCAGACCCGTCGTCTGGGCGTACCGGAATCTATTGCCAGCTTCTCTGCCTCCTTTGGTGCCACCATTGGTCAGAACGGTTGCGCAGGTCTCTACCCTGCAATGCTGGCGGTAATGGTGGCTCCGACCGTGGGTATCAACCCACTGGATCCCGTTTGGATTGCCACGCTGGTCGGGATTGTTACCATCAGCTCCGCAGGCGTTGCGGGTGTTGGCGGTGGCGCAACCTTCGCCGCGCTGATTGTCCTGCCGGCCCTGGGTCTGCCGGTGACGCTGGTTGCCCTGCTGATCTCCGTTGAGCCGCTGATCGATATGGGTCGTACTGCGCTGAACGTGAGCGGTTCCATGACCGCCGGTACGTTGACCAGCCAGTGGCTGAAGCAGACCGATAAAACCATTCTGGAAAGTGAAGACGACGCTGAACTGGCGCACCGTTAATCACGGATGAATAAAAAAAACCGCCTGATGGCGGTTTTTTTTTGGCTGTTATTCTTCAATCTCTTCATCCTGGCGGACCTGGTTCGCCCATCGCTGGGCCGACTCCGGCCCCGAAAACGCGGGCGAACGGCGGAAGTGTTCTCCCATCAGAACAAACGCTACGTATTTACCGCGCAGTTGCCAGACATCACGAAAACCATCCACCTTCAGGGCGTGTTCGGGCGGCGCGGGTTCGACGCGGGGCACGTAGCTAATGACAGGGCGGTTTTGTTGACGAAAAGGTTTCATAAGCGACGGGTTCACTAAAGCACATTCTGGAAGCAGGAAAATTCTATGATAGCCGATCCTCCCCCCACGCGTCGCGCCCTGCATCGCTCTGATAGCGCATTCCTTAACCAGGTCATCTGAAAACTCTTAGTTCGCCCGCCCTTTCGCCACATTGTTCTATAGTTAACAAGGTTTTTAGCAATGGATAAAGGAGAAGCGTGCAATGTCGAACAAAGATAAAACACATCAATCACCCATTCATGGCACTGAAGAATCTCAACCAGGCATGGACTCTCTGGCCCCAGCGGACGGCTCTCACCGCCCGTCCCCCGGCCCTTCCGCACCTGGCGAACAGCCTACCGCGCCGGGAAGTATGAAATCCCCGGATACCGGAAACGAGAAGCTGAAATCCCTTGAGTCCCACCGTAAAGGCGGCGAAGGTTTTGCACTTACCACCAACCAGGGCGTGCGCATTGCTGACGATCAGAACTCGCTGCGTGCGGGAACGCGCGGACCGACCCTGCTGGAAGACTTTATTCTGCGGGAAAAAATCACCCATTTTGACCATGAACGTATACCTGAGCGCATCGTTCACGCGCGTGGCTCCGCGGCACACGGCTACTTCCAGCCCTACAAAAGCCTCAAAGAGATAACCAAAGCGGATTTCCTTTCCGATCCGGACAAAATCACACCGGTCTTTGTCCGCTTTTCAACCGTGCAGGGCGGCGCGGGTTCGGCAGATACCGTGCGTGATATCCGCGGCTTCGCCACCAAATTTTATACCGAAGAGGGTATTTTCGATCTCGTCGGCAATAACACCCCGGTGTTCTTCATTCAGGATGCGCATAAATTTCCTGACTTTGTCCATGCGGTAAAACCGGAGCCCCACTGGGCCATACCGCAGGGACAAAGTGCGCATGACACCTTCTGGGATTATGTCTCACTGCAGCCAGAAACGTTACACAACGTGATGTGGGCGATGTCAGACCGGGGCATTCCGCGCAGCTACCGCACGATGGAAGGGTTTGGTATTCATACCTTCAGGATGATCAACGCGGACGGGAAAGCCACATTCGTACGCTTCCACTGGAAGCCTGTGGCGGGCAAAGCCTCGCTGGTGTGGGATGAAGCCCAGAAGCTGACCGGGCGCGATCCGGACTTCCACCGTCGTGAGCTGTGGGAGTCGATTGAAGCCGGTGACTTCCCGGAATATGAACTGGGGTTACAGCTGATCCCGGAAGAGGATGAGTTTAACTTCGATTTCGACCTTCTTGACCCGACTAAGCTGATCCCAGAGGAGCTGGTGCCGGTTCAGCTGGTGGGTAAAATGGTGCTCAACCGTAACCCGGACAATTTCTTTGCCGAAAATGAGCAGGTCGCGTTCCACCCGGGGCATATCGTTCCGGGGCTGGATTTCACGAACGATCCCCTCCTGCAGGGGCGGTTGTTCTCCTATACCGATACGCAGATCAGTCGCCTTGGCGGGCCCAACTTCCACGAAATTCCGATTAACCGTCCAACCTGCCCGTACCACAATTTCCAGCGCGACGGGATGCATCGCCAGGATATCGATACCAATCCGGCTAACTATGAGCCGAACTCCATCAACGATAACTGGCCGCGCGAAACGCCGCCGGGACCGAAACGCGGTGGTTTTGAGTCGTACCAGGAGCGCATCGATGGCAATAAAATCCGCGAGCGCAGCCCGTCATTCGGCGAGTATTATGCCCAACCTCGCCTGTTCTGGAACAGCCAGACGCCGATCGAGCAACAGCACATTATCGGCGGCTTTAGCTTTGAACTGAGCAAAGTGGTGCGGACTTACATCCGCGAGCGCGTGGTCGATCAGCTCGCCCATATCGATATTCAGCTTGCCCAGAGCGTGGCGGATAACCTTGGCATTACGCTGACGGACGAGCAACGCAATGCGGTCCCACCGAAAGACGTTAACGGCCTGAAGAAAGATCCGTCCCTGAGTCTGTATGCGGTGCCGGGTGGCTCGATAAAGGGCCGGGTAGTGGCCATTCTGCTGAATGACAACACCCGTGCCAGCGACGTGCTGGGGATTATGCAGGCGCTGAAAACCAAAGGCGTTCACGCCAAACTGCTCTATTCCCGCATGGGGGAAGTGACCGCCGACGACGGTTCAGTGCTGCCGGTTGCGGCCACCTTTGCCGGAGCACCATCGCTCACCGTTGATGCGGTGATTGTGCCGTGCGGCGACATCGACAGTCTGCTGAACAATGGCGATGCGATTTATTATCTGCTGGAAGCCTATAAGCACCTGAAGCCGATCGCCCTGTCCGGCGATGCGCGACAGTTTAAAGCGCACCTGAAGGTGGCTGAGCAAGGTGAAGATGGCATTGTCGAAGGCGATAATGTCGATGATGCGTTTATGACGAAGCTGTTCGATCTGCTCGCAGCGCACCGTGTGTGGTCACGCAGCAGTAAGATTGATCGTATACCGGCATAAAAGAAAAGCCGGGTCTGGCTTTGCCCGACCCGGCGTTGATTGACATCGTTTACTCAGCCCGGCAGGCACCGCGCCTCCGGGCTATTTTCATACATCCTCAAAGGTGCCCAGACGGTACCCACGCTCGGCAATGGCGTATTTCAGCGATGCCGACGTCAGCACATCCAGTTCCGCCAGTCGCGGCCAGCAGTAGGCACTTTTACGCACAATGTTATCGACAAACGCAGGGTGTGCCATCACTTCCAGCGACCGTTCCCCGCGCGCGGCGGACTCATCCAGCACCTGCAGAAACAGCGCTTCGCTAATCTCGTCGCCGTAGAACGCGCTACTGAACCCGTCCGTTGTGGGCACAGAAGACAATGACAGCCCGTGCAGCGCCTGCACCTCACGATCCACGCGCATTGCCACGCCTTTGCGCTGTGCAAATTCCGCCACTGACGGGAAAAGTGCCGGGATCATATGCACGTGATGATGGCTGTCAATATGCGTGGGTTCACGGCCAAAGAGATCGACGAAACGGTTGAACTGACAGTCCAGCTCGCGGGTAATCTCCTCGAGCGGCAGCGTGCCCTGCTCTGCCTGCTCCCAAATCCATTTGCCCAGCTGTCCGTCCCGCGTCAGTCCCGGCATCGGTGAAAGGGGCATCCCGAGCGTCAATACAAAGTGCATGCCGACGCCCAGCGCTGGCACCTCGCGGCTGAGCTGCGCCGCGTGTTCAACCGCGTCACCATTAACCAGTGCCGTTGTTGAGGTCACCACACCCCGGCGGCAGGCTTCAATAATGCCGTAGTTTTGACCTTTTGAGAGACCAAAATCATCAGCATTGACGATCAGCAGGTTTTCCATCACACATCCTCTCAGTGCTGTTTGAATTTCAGCTTCTCAATCGTGGCGGCAAAATTAGGCAACCATTTTTCATGCGCCAGAATCATTTCGCTGGCCAGTTGCTCGGCATCGCGATCGGAATGGACCAGCGGGCTGAGATTGAGTGCCAGAAGAACGTCATTGAGTTCACCGCTCAGCGCCGCGTTGCTGGCTGCCACTTCAAACCCTTTGATGGTGTGGATCAACCCCATCACTTTGTCGTCAAAGTGGGTAATCCGTGGATGCGGCCTGGCGCCATCACGTCCCAGAATGCAGGTCATCTCAACGGCCCAGTCAGCCGGGATGTTGTCGATATGGCCGTGATGCGGCACATTGACGTAGTGCTCGGCCTGCTTGTCGTTGTAAATGGCGTTGATCACTTCGCACGCCGCATCGGAATAATACGCTCCGCCGCGCAGCTCAAGCTCTTTCGGTTTCACGTTCAGGTTCGGATCTTTATACAAATCAAACAGCTGCTTTTCAACTTTCTGCACCACCTGAGCGCGTGCGCCACCCTTATAGTACTCACCCATCTCGATGGCCAGCATCTCTTTCTGTTTGAAGTAGTAAAGCAGGTATGAGCAAGGCAGCAGATTAAGCGAGCGGATCAGCCCTTCGCTGAACGGCAGGTCAAAGATGTTTTTCACTGACGCAGCGGTCAGGCGTCCGGAGGCTACGCCGTCAAGCAGTTCGCTAAAGCGAGACTGACCATTCACGATGACATCTTTGATAAACACCATGTGGTTCAGGCCAAAGAGATCGATAGAAAGATCGTCGGTATCGGTCAACTCCAGCACATCGCTGATGAACATCTTCATGCCAATCGGAATATTACAGACGCCGATAAAGCGTTTGAAATCGGTGTGGCGATAGACCGCCTCGGTCACCATCCCGGCCGGGTTGGTGAAGTTAATCACCCACGCGTTGGGGCAGATCGCTTCCACATCGTTGATGATGTCAAAAATGACCGGAATGGTACGCAGCCCCTTGAACAGGCCACCCGCGCCGTTGGTCTCCTGCCCCAGATAGCCGTGGCTCAGTGGAATACGTTCATCCATTTCACGCGCTTTGAGCTGGCCGACGCGCAGCTGGGTCGTCACGAAGTCGGCATCCTGCAGCGCCAGGCGACGGTCGAGGGTTTTATGCACGGTCAATGGCACACCGGCTTTCGCGACCATCCGCTTGCAGAGCTCAAAAATGATATTCAGTTTCTCCTGACCTTCCTCAACGTCCACCAGCCATAATTCGCTGACCGGTAATTCATGATAACGTTTCAGGAAACCTTCGAGTAATTCCGGGGTATAACTGCTGCCGCCGCCAATGGTTACGACTTTTAATTTCTTCTGCATAATATCTCCCTTAGCATATCAGGTTAATCGCCTGCAAGGTGTAGCGTACTCTTCCCGCTCTGTGGGCAAGCAATCAAGGCAATATTTGTGGCGGGTAAATCCGCCGAAATTTAATTAATTACCGTCAGGTTCTTCCGGTAACTGTTCGGTGTGAACGAGGTCAATTTCTTAAAGGTCTTAATAAACAAACTGGGGCTACTGTAGCCTGACTCATAAGCAATATCGGTAACCGAGTAGTTGGTTATTTCCAGCTGTTTTTTAGCAAAATTAATGCGGATTTCATTAATAATTTGCACTGGCGTTTTACGATAATAACGCTGAGTTGCTCGGGTCAGATATTCCTGTGATTTACCGGACAAAGCGACCATATTTTCCAGCGCATTTTCGCTGAATTGCCCTTTATCGTGCATCAGTTCAACCGTACTGCGCAGCCACTGCGGAATATCATCGCTTACCTGCTGCTCTTCACGATGATGGCGCAGACGGTTCATCACATAAAACGTCACCGTTTCAATAAACTCATCAAATTCATTCTCGCGAAAGTTAAGCGAGGCGATAACCGTTTCAATCCAGGTCATGAACTCGTTTTTGATGCGATAGACCTGCGAGGCCACAAAGCAGAACGGCACCAGCGGCAGATAGTGTTTCTCAAAGAAGCGTCTGCTGACACCTACGTTAAGAATGCGGGTTGCACCAAATTCATAAAAGCTCTGGTGATGGGACCCCATCGGCAGGAAGACGAAATCTCCCCGCTCAAGCAGGACGCGCTTGCCGTTGATTTCCTGGTAGTAGCGACCGGTCAGAACAATCGTGAACTCATAGTAGTCATGCTGATGCAGACCGCTCGCGCTCTCCGTCTTGTTGTAAATAATCACGTGAAAATTTTTGCCATTAAACAGTTGCTGTTCAAGTGCGGTTTTTATTTCCATCGCGCTGACCTCCTGCTGCAAACTCTGCCTTACTGCATCTTCTCGTGAAGCTCAATTAACTCGGCCACCAGTTCACGTGCCAGCATCGACGTCATCAGATGATCCTGCGCATGCACCAGCACCAGACTGACCTTCATCTTGCCTTCACCCTGGTCGCTTTCGATAAGCTTTGTCTGCACCAGGTGCGCTTCGTTCAGCGCCGTACGGGACTGTGCCATCATGGTTTTCGCGGCTGCGAAATCACCCTGCTTGGCCTGTTTGAGCGCGGCATACGCCAGGCTACGCGCCTGCCCGGAATTGATGATAAGCCCCATCACCACCTCTTCCAGATCGTTCTCTGCGGTTTCTTCTGCGACAATACTGTCCAAATCTAACATTTTTAAGCTCCTTTTGGCTGGCGCGGGTTGCCCCGCGCCGTGCAATTTTAGAATTTCAGTGCGAGGGCGATATCCTCTTCGCTCTCTTCTTCATCGATAACGGTTGCAGCTTTGTTTGCTATCGCCACGAATGGCATATAGAGCAGTGTTGCAATCCCGAGGTTGAATATCGCCAGCAGGAAGGCAGCCACGCTACCGTTGGTGTTGAAGAACGCCCCCAGACCCGCCGGCATGGTCCACGGCGCAATGTTGGTGACGGGCGGGATAATGCCCAGGTAATAGGCCGTCAGGGTTATGGCCGCCAGCAGTGGCTGAACCAGAATGAACGGAATGAACATCACCGGGTTCATGATGATTGGCAGACCAAACAGAATCGGCTCGTTAATCTGGAAGATGCCTGACGGCAGTGCCAGCTTCGCAACCTGACGATGGTCAGCGCGACGAGAAACAATAAAGACCGCGATGATCAGACCCAGCGTCGCCCCGGTACCCCCCAGGAAGATATAAGAGTCGAGCATCGGCTTCGCCCACACATGGAAGGTTTTACCGGCTGCCAGCGCCGCGTCAACAGAGCCGTACTGCTGGTAAAGTGCAACGTTTTCCAGTGCCCATGGGGTCATGATACCGCTGTCCAGCGCCGCCAGTGCCAGTGAACCATGCACGCCAAAGAACCACAGCAGGGAGGTGAAAATCACATACGCCCAACCGACCACGCTACCCATTGACGCCAGCGGCGTTGAGATAGAGTCCATGATGATCTGGTGGAAGTTAGTGCCCCAATGAGAGAGCGCCCAGGCGATAATCCCCATGATGGAGAGAATAATGAAGCCTGGAATCAACGCGGAAAATGAACGAGAAACGGACGCCGGCACGCTATCCGGTAAACGGATAACCCAGTTGCGACGAATAATAAAGGTGAACATCTCCGCAACCACCAGACCGATAACGATACCGGAGATGATATTAGCGCCCCCCAGCCAGTTGGCCCCTACGGCATAGGCCTCACCGACGCTGTATGGCGTCACGGTCATAAAGGCGGCAATGGATAATAAACCTGCGGCCAGCGGATCCACTTTCCGCTCTTCCGCCAGTGCCATGCCAATAAAGAAAGGTGCCATCAGCGACATAATACCTAACGTACCGTTATATACGTTGCCGCCGATGGCTTTTAAACCATTAAGGGTTTCAATTGTGGAAGCGTCTAATCGAATTCCTAATGAATAAAAAAAGGAACCTTCACCAAAGCTCAGAAAAACGTTGTTAATTAAAACGAACATTGCCCCAGCCAGCGTCAACGGCATTAATCTAATAAAACCGTTTTTGATGGCATTAACGTGAGGCTGCTTTCCTATTTTAACAGCAAAAGGAAGGAGTACCTTTTCAAGTGAAGCGATGACTTTACTCATAGGAAAATACCCTTAAATGCCGCAACGCAGGTTACGGCGTATTGTGTGTGAAATAACTCTTTGACGGGAAAAATAAAAATTAATTAGCAGCTTTTTTAATGGCTGCAACAGCAGCTTTCAATACACCTAAACCATCAATCTTGCCGTACAATCCCGAATCGATCACTTCGACCGGTTTATTGGGTAACAGACGTTGAATTTCGGGTAACATATAGGCAATTTGCGGCCCCAGTAAAACGACGTCGGCTGTCTGGCCCTTTTCGCCCGCCAGCGTCTCCGGAAACGCTTCGATTACCACCGGGACTTCATACTTCTCAGCCTGAGCACGCATCTTTGACACCAGAAGCGAGGTTGACATGCCTGCTGAGCAGAACAGATAGATATGTTTCTTTTCCATAGTAACTTCCCTCTCGTATGACTACCTGCCATCGCGCTATCACTCGACTCGCTATCCTGGCAGACAGGTAGTTTGCTTACTGTTGTTTGTCGTTGGAGTGAGTATACGCAATGGTACAGACAGGAGATAATTCTGCACAGGGGCAAATTGTCTCTCATTGACCTGGCGTGTTGACTACCTTCACATTTCAGGCAAATAATTCGCGAGAAGAAATAAGATTTACGTATGTATAAAAAAACCGGCCCAACGGCCGGTTTGTTAACATACTCAGGCAAGAAGGGTTACTGCGCCTTAGGTGCCTGCGGATCGGTATCGTATTCAGTACAGGTCTGGTAACCGGAGTTGATCACATGACCGGTCTCATCCAACGCAACGAAGTAGGTCTCTGCCTTACCATCACGTTGACCCAGGATATAGGTCTGGCAGGTACCGCGTGCATGAATCATTGTCACTTCAGAAGAAGGCTTGCCGGCAATCGCAGCCACCTGCGAACGGGTCATGCCTTTTTTGACATCTTTCACTACGGGCTGTGTAAACTGATCTTTGGTGCGGTCGTAGGCCGTACACCCTGCCAGCATAGTCAGTACCGCCGCTGCGCTAAGAATTCCTGCTACGTTCTTGTTCATATTCCGTCCTCTTGTTTATCAGCGTGTTATCTAAGCATGGAATAAAAAGTACTATTGTTCAACTTTGTGAATTCCGCCAGACGAATTTCGGAAAATTCTAATAAAACAACGATAACCTGCTAAATCGCCGCAATTTAGCGCACTCGAAACTGTGATCCTTGTCGTTTCTCGTTCAAAGGGTTAGTTTTAACAGTTAACACAATCTGTTTATGTTCTGCATATGGAGGGCGTGATGGCTCTGCAACAAGAGATTATTCAGGCGCTGGGCGCAAAGCCCGCGGTAGACGCACAAGAAGAGATCCGCCGCAGCGTGGATTTTTTAAAGTCTTATTTAAAAACTCACTCGTTCCTGAAATCCCTGGTGCTGGGCATCAGCGGCGGTCAGGACTCTACCCTGGCCGGTAAACTCTGCCAGATGGCAATTTCAGAGCTCCGCGAAGAGACGGGTGATGACGCGCTGCAGTTTATTGCCGTGCGTCTTCCCTATGGCGTGCAGGCCGATGAACAGGATTGCCAGGATGCCATCGCCTTCATCCAGCCCGATCGCGTGCTCACCGTCAATATCAAAGGATCGGTGCTGGCCAGCGAGCAGGCGCTTCGCGAAGCAGGCATTGAGTTGAGCGATTTTGTCCGCGGCAATGAAAAAGCCCGTGAACGTATGAAAGCGCAATACAGCATTGCCGGGATGACCAAAGGCGTTGTGGTCGGTACCGACCATGCTGCAGAAGCCATCACGGGTTTCTTCACCAAGTATGGCGACGGCGGTACCGATATTAACCCGCTCTTCCGTCTGAACAAACGTCAGGGTAAGCAGCTGCTTGCCGCGCTGGGTTGCCCGGAGCACCTTTACAAGAAAGCGCCAACGGCAGATCTGGAAGACGATCGCCCCTCCCTGCCGGATGAAGCGGCCCTGGGTGTCACCTATGACAATATTGATGATTATCTGGAAGGCAAAAAACTGGATGAAGGTACCGCGAAGATCATTGAAAGCTGGTATCTGAAAACCGAGCACAAGCGTCGCCCACCGATCACCGTGTTCGATGATTTCTGGAAAAAGTGACACTCTGGCACCCTCTCTCTGGGGAGGGGGTGTTCGCCCGCACCGTCCGTTGCGCCATCCGGCTCTTTTTTAACCAAACCGGCTCTGCTACACTGTATGCCTGAACAGTATATGGAGTAGTATGTGAGCAGGCGTCAATCCGCCCCGCGTCTTGAGTTTGAAGCGGCGGCTATCTACGAATATCCCGAACATCTTCGCCCCTGGCTTGAGGAACTGCCTAAACAGCCGGGCGTGTATATCTTTCACGGTGAGAGTGACACCCTTCCGCTCTACATTGGCAAAAGCGTAAATATTCGCAGCCGGGTCATGTCTCATCTGCGTACGCCAGACGAGGCGGCAATGCTGCGCCAGTCGCGACGCATCACCTGGTTTCGTACCGCCGGAGAGATGGGCGCGCTCTTACTGGAAGCCCGGCTGATCAAAGAGCAACAGCCGCTGTTCAATAAGCGCCTGCGCCGCAACCGGCAGCTCTGCTCCCTGCAGATAAACGCCGGTAAGCCGCAGGTTGTCTACGCACGGGAAGTCGATTTTTCTCACGCCCCCAATCTCTACGGGCTGTTCGCAAATAAACGGGCGGCTCTGCAGGCTCTGCAAACGCTGGCCGATGAGTTACAGCTGTGCTACAGCCTGCTAGGCCTCGAAGCAACCACCCGCGGGCGTGCCTGTTTCCGCTCAGCGTTAAAGCGCTGCGCAGGGGCCTGCTGCGGGAAAGAAAGCATTGAGGAACACCACGCCCGGCTCCTTGCAGGGCTGGCGGCGCTTAGCGTTAACTGCTGGCCGTGGGAGGGTGCCGTTGCGCTAAAAGAAGTCGGTGACGCGATGACCCAGTATCACATCATCAATAACTGGCTCTGGCTGGGCGCTGTTGACGATGTAAACGATGCGGCAACCTTGCTGCGCACACCCGCCGGTTTCGACCACGATGGCTACAAAATTCTCTGCAAGCCCGTGTTAACCGGCAAGTATGAGGTCATTGAGCTTAGTGCCCCGGCAGCCAGTTAATTTCGCTGAATAATAAGGTGCCCTGAGCCTCCAGCAGGCGGAGAGTATGGACGCCCTCCTCCCAGCTGGCGCCCTGATCGGCCGTCAGCAACTTATCGCCAAGCTGCCACGCCCCGCTTAACACGAACGCGACGCCCCCGCGGGAGCCGAACGTGGTAAAGGTGCGGTCAGCGACACGCACTTTCGCCTGACAACGGTCACGCCGGGTCATGATGTTGAAATCCATCGACATCCGTCCTTCGGAAAGCAGCGCTTTCACCGGCTGATCGCCGGAAAAATGGTATGGCTGATGATGTTTCAGGGTATGGCAGAACGCCTGACCGGCATCCAGCGTTACCTCCCCCCCTTCAAGCAAGGTAATCACCCGGTCGACACCGGGAAAAGAGGAGAATTCGCCATTGCTGGCGATGGTCGCGATACTGGCACGCCAGTAAAAATCACGCGTTGCAGGCGGAAAACAACAAATTTCCCGCGTTTCGCCTGCGCCATTGCGCCAGAGGCTGACCGGCATCTTACGGATATCAAAGAACTCCATCACCACTCCTGAAAGGCACAACCTGTGCCAGGGCAAGGATATCGCTATCGTTGCTGTCTTGTTTGTTATCGTTGGGTTTTCACAGACACAGTATCGGCAGCAGAGCGGGCAGGCCTTAGCGGAACGTTAATAAAAATTATAACGCCATGACTCTGCAAACATTCTCTGAAGCGACTACAGGAGAATACCGCTCTGGCGGCGGCAGACAAGAGGGCAGGAAAGAAAAACCGCCGGTCCTGTCCACAGCGTTAGCGCTTTTGTGGACAGGATCCCGGCGGTCTTAAGATGTTGAACCGATTATTCGGTTGGTGCTGGCATTTTACCTTCCATTGCTGGACGTTCTGTCAGACGCTTCTCAAAATTGGCATTAAATTGTTTTTTCTGTTCCGGCGTCAGAATGTTGTAGATCTTGTTCTGGGTTTCCATATGCGCCAGCATGCGGGCTTTATGCTGCTCAGCCATTTTGTCGATCTGCGCTTCGGCTTTTGCTTTATCGAAGCTGTCGCTGGCGATGATGTCATGCATCGCGCGGCGTTCGTCCAGTGACGGACGTTTCATCTGGTCGCGCTGGCTTTTCATGATGTCGCGGACCTGCTGTTTCTGTGCATCCGTCAGGTTCAGATCTTTAAACATCATCATCTCGTGGTGCATACCCGGCTTGCCTTTATGATGCATCATCATTTTGCCTTCGACAGGCGCGGCAGTGGTGGTGGTCGCGGTATCTGCAGCGAACGCCATGCTGGTAGCGCCCAGAGCCAGGGTAGAAGCAACAAACAGTGCAGTAAACTTACGCATAATTTATTTCCTTACTTTCAGTTATTCTTCGGCGCTATGCCGTGTTGACGAGATTAACTTTACGGGGTTTATCGTCAATTAATCAGAGCAACAGTAAAACAATGAAAGTGTAAAAAACAAATTATCGCCAAATGTGGAGGAATTAAGGATAAAGGATGGAGAGTTGCAACGAAAATATTCAAAATGATGATTTTCAAAGCAATTTAAAAAAGTATAGCGAAGTGAAGACCAATAATAAAGCAATTCACCAGGAATATTCTGCAATAGTTGTCATTGCGCTTTAATCGCTAAGAAAAATATTTTGACGTTCCCCTCTCAGGCAATGAGAGGGGAGATGTTCAGGACACTTTTTCCAGCATCAGCCCGGCGCGCAGGCCAAACGCTACCGATGGATTTGGGAACAGAACATATTCAGTGGTTTTCTGCACCTCGTAACGCTCGTCGCCATCTTCCGCCAGCAGAACGCCTTTGCGAAAAGGGGTGAAGTTCAGCGTGTGGGCGGCCATATGCAGCCGGAAGGCCTCGCTGCGACGAGTGATCTGCTGTACGACCCGATAGCGCACAACAGTCTGTTCCGTTGGCTCGGGTGCCAATCCTCCGAGCAGCGCGCGAAGCGCAAGATGCGTTGGCGCGAAGCGCGTGAGATCGTTCTGGCCAAACGGTAGCGCTTTTCCCAGCTCCAGCGTGCAGGCCAGCGCGCCGAAATGCTCACAGGTGAAATGGGTAAATGTGCCCCCCGGCGACTGATGAAACACCAGAGCCTCCAGCCCGGCGTCGCCCAGCCAGCTCAGAAACGCCTCATCCCACGGCTGGTTACGCTGGGGCAGAACACCAAAGCGCACATGATAAGAGGCGCGAATTGCCGTATGCAGGTCGAGATGCCAGCGCACGGGACCGGCCGCGGCGAAAAATGTGGCAACCACGTGCTCAAGCCACTGCGCCCGCGACGTTTCATCGCCCGGCACAAACTGTGACCAGCGGCCGCCAAACATGCGGTTAAGGTCGCTCTCAAGATAACGTTTGTTTTGCGCCAGCGCAGGCGGGTTGCCAAGCACCACCAGCAGACGGCACTGCAGGGTGATATCTCCCCGATACAACGCGCGAAGCAGCAGGTCGACAATTTCAACCGGCGCGGTTTCATTACCATGGATGCCGGTTGAAAGCAGCAGCGATAACTCACTCTTCGCGGCCGGTGTCAGTTCAAGGACGCCGCGACCCAGCCACCGCCAGTGAAATGAGGGGCCCTCCCCCTCACGCTGTTCGGGGGTTTCATCGGCCAGTGTCAACGCCAGTAAATTTTCCATAGCCACTCCTTTAGCGCTGGAACGGATAAACCGATCCCAACTGCAGGATTGTTGTTAACGCGTCCAGTGCCTCACGCCCCTCACGCAGTAGCTGAGGGTCGACCAGATCGGCCTGCGTTAATCTGTCACGATAGTAGCGGTCCACCCAGTCATTCAGGGAGTTAAACAGCGTCTCATTCATCATCACGGCCGGATTAACAGCCTGCATTTCATTCTGCGTCAGCACTACGCGCAGGCGTAAACAGGCCGGACCGCCGCCGTTGGCCATGCTTTCGCGCAGGTCAAAGACGCGCAGTTCATCGATCGGGTTATCGGCTTTCACCAGTTCAGACAGATAACGCCACACTCCTTTATGGTTCTGCGACTCTTGCGGCAGCACCAGCATCATGCTGCCGTCCTCACGGCTCAACAGCTGGCTATTAAAGAGGTAAGTTTCAACCGCGTCCTGCACGCTGACCGCCTGGGTCGGCACCTGAATCGGCATAAACCCCGGCACCCGCTCATGCAGCGTAGCGAGCAGCTTCTCCTGATGGGCAAACGCCTGCTCATGGCAGAACAGCACCTGGCGGTTAGAGACGGCAATGACGTCATTGTGGAAAACCCCCTGGTCAATCACCTGCGGGTTCTGCTGAGCAAAAATCACCTGTGAGGGATTCACCTGGTTCAGCCGCGCGACGGCCTGGCTTGCCGCCAGCGTCTGACGGGCGGGATAACGGACAGGCGCCGAATGACCGCCCTCTTCTCGCCCGTAAATGAACAGCTGTACACCGGGATCGCCATAATCCCCCCCAAGACGGTTATGGTTTGCCGCTCCTTCATCCCCGAACATGGCCACCTGTGGCAATGCCTGATGGACCTCAAAGTGAGCCTCATGACGGAAAATCGCACGCAGAACGCGCTCGGTCGTCTCCGCTTCGGTAGCACGGTGGAATTTGTTATTCAGGTTCGCTACCGTTAAATGCACTTTGCCATCCAGCGTATCGGCCGACGGTGCAACGGTAGCAGCGTTTGCCACCCACATCGACGAGGCAGAACTCGCTGCTGAAAGCAGGTGCGGCGTCTGCGTACCCGCTTTTTCGATAACCTGCTCATCGCTGCCGCTAAAGCCGATCTGACGTAACACCGCCACGTTCGGGCGCTCCTGCGGCGGGATCACCGCCTGCGGGAAACCGGCATCCGACAGGGCTTTCATTTTCAGTAGCCCCTGCTTCGCCGCCAGTTTCGGGTTGGAGACCTGAAAACGGTGCTTCGTCGAGGCTTCATTACCAAACGAGAGGCCAGCATAGTGGTGCGTCAGCCCCACCAGCCCGTCAAAGTTGACTTCACGCGCTTTCATGACGATCCCCCTGAGTAAAATCCAGCCCCGGACTCAGCGTTTCCGGCAGCGTCAGCGCAGGCGTTTCCAGGCTCGCCATCGGCCACGCGCAGTAATCTGCGGCATACCATGCGCTGGCGCGGTGGTTACCCGAAGCGCCTACCCCGCCAAACGGTGCCGTACTCGCCGCACCGGTAAGCGGTTTATTCCAGTTCACAATCCCGGCGCGTGCTTCGAGCAGCAGCTGATCAAATTTCTCACGATGCGGGGAAATCAGACCGCTCGACAGGCCATAGCGGGTGTGATTGGCCATCTCAATGGCGCTGTCAAAATCGTCATAACGCCAGACGCAGAGCAGCGGGCCAAAGACCTCTTCATCCGGCACGTTGCGTGCGCCACTCATCTCAACAATGCCCGGCGTCAGGAGCGATGTTCCGGGCTTGATTTGCTTTGGCTCAAGCAGGGTTTTCGCCCCGCGCGCCACGTGATCCTGCCAGGCTTTCAGCACGTTCAGCGCGGCCTGCTCGGAAATCAGCCCCCCAATAAACGGCTGTGGGTCGGCATCCCACTGCGCAGGCACCAGACGCGCGCTGATTTCCACCAGCCGCGCGAGGAAGGCATCGCCCTGTGCACCCCGTTTCACCAGCAGACGACGCGCGCAGGTGCAGCGCTGTCCGGCGGTAATAAACGCTGACTGGAGGGTCAAATGCACCGCCGCGTCGATATCATCGGGATCTTCAACGATCAGCGGGTTGTTACCGCCCATCTCCAGCGCGAGAATTTTTTCCGGCTGCCCCGCCAGCTGGCGATGCAGTTGGTAGCCCGTTCCGGCGCTGCCGGTAAACAGCAGGCCGTCGATATCACTCAACGCACTCAGCGCCTGGCCGGTTTCACGTCCCCCCTGCACCAGATTGAGCACCCCGTGCGGCAGACCAGCCTGTTCCCAGAGCTTCACCACCACCTCACCGGTCAGTGGCGTTAACTCACTCGGCTTGAAAATCACGCTATTGCCCGCCAGCAGCGCGGGCACGATATGCCCGTTCGGCAGATGCCCCGGGAAGTTATAAGGGCCAAATACCGCCAGCACGCCGTGCGGACGGTGGCGCAGCGTGGCCGCGCCGTCAGGCATATCGGTATGTTGCTCGCCGGTACGGGTATGGTACGCCTTCACCGAAATGGCGATTTTATTGATCATCGCCGTCACTTCCGTGGCCGCCTCCCAGCGCGGCTTGCTGGTTTCCTGAGCGATAACGCGCGTCAATTCGGCTTTATTGGCCTCCAGCAGTGATGCAAATTTCTCGACAATTCCCTGACGTACGGAGAACGATTGTTTCGCCCATCCCGGGAAGGCGCGACGGGCGGCGTGACAGGCCTGTTCGACCTGCCCGGCGCTGGCATCATTTCCCTTCCAGAGCACTTCTTGTCCGACCGGATTGGTCTTTATGCGCGGCTCGCCTTCGCCCGTGACCCAGTCACCGTTGATCCATAAAGTCATGCTGTTTTCTCCTCAGGGCAGAGACGCACCAGGCGAACCGTGTCGCCGGCGTTACATTTCAGGGCATCCAGTTGCGCGGCCGTCAGCACCAGACGTTCACTTTTCGGGTTGGTTCGCACCAGCATGGCGCGGAAATTGTTGTACTGCTCGTTAGCCACCAGACATGCCGGCCACTCACCCGGTGCAGGCTGGCCTTCGGAAACCTCAACCAGCCGGCTTTTACGGATCGCGCGCACGCGGTCGATATCGCACTCCAGGGTTGGTCCGCCGTCAAAGATGTCCACATAGTTACGGTAGCGGAAACCCTCTTTTTCCAGCACAGCCCGGGCCGGCGCGGTTTGCGGGTGCACTTCGCCAATCACCGCCTGCGCCTGGGGGCTTAAGAAATGGGTATAGATGGGGTGTTTCGGCATCAGTTCGGCGATAAACGCTTTCTGCCCGGTGCCGCACAGATAGTCCGCCCGGCTGAACTCCATCGAGAAGAAGCGCTCGCCGAGGCTCTCCCAGAAAGGTGAATAGCCGGTGTCGTCGATCACGCCACGCATCTCGGCGACGACCTTTTCGTTAAAACGATCGCGGAACGCGGCCATAAACATGAAGCGCGACTTGGAGAGCAGATAACCGTTGCCCTCTTTTCGCCACGCAGGATCGAGGAACAGCGTGCAAAGCTCGCTGGCTCCCGTGTGGTCATTACAGAGAAAAAGCGTGGGCAGCGCGTTATAGACGTTCAGCTCTTTTGAGGCGTGAACCATCGTACCGACACGATAGTTGTACCACGGGTCGTTAAGCCCGACGGCCACTTCGATTGCGCAAATGCCGGCCACGGTACCGGTGTCGGTATCTTCGAGAACGAACACATAACCCTGTTCGCTTTTTGGCAACGTCCCCTGCCAGGTTTGCAGGGCGCGCTCAATGCGCGCCGACAGCGTTTTTTCATCGGCAGGAAGCGAGGTCAGCCCGCCTCCCGTCTTACCGGCAAGCTGCATGAGCCCGGCGATATCGCCGCGCTCAACGGGACGGATGACCATCATGATGACACCCCGGACTTCACATGTTCACAGGCCAGTGCAAAACGGTCTAAACCGGTTCTCACCTCTTCCTCGCTGACAATCAGCGCAGGGGCAAAACGCACCACGTTGGCACCGGCAATCAGTACCATCACGCCCATTTTTGCCGCTTCCTGTGAAATAAGTTTAGCTTTTCCGGCAAACTCAGGTGTGAGTTCGCAGCCAATTAACAGACCCAGACCGCGGATCTCTTTAAACAGTCCCGTCTTGCTGTTGATGGCGTTCAGGCGCTCAACAAACCAGTCATGACGTTGTTTAACGCCCTTGAGCACTTCCGGCGTGTTAATGATGTCGAGAACCTGCCCGGCCACGGCGGTAGCCAGCGGGTTACCACCGTATGTTGTACCATGCGTACCCACGGTCATTACGCTGGCGAATTTATCAGTGGTCAGCATGGCGCCAATCGGGAAGCCACCGCCCAGCGCTTTCGCCGTAGAGAGCACGTCCGGCGTTACGCCGTAGTGCATATAGGCATACAGCTCACCGGTACGCCCCACACCCGTCTGGACTTCATCGAAAATCAGCACCGCGTGATGACGATCGCACAGCTCACGCAGCCCCTGCAGGAACGCTTTTTGCGCCGGAAGGACCCCGCCCTCACCCTGCATAGGTTCGACGATCACCGCACAGGTGGTGTCGTTGATAAGCTCGCTGGCGGACTGCAGATCGTTATACACGCCGTGACGAATATCCGGCGGCAGTGGCGCAAAATCCTGTGAGTATGACGGCTGACCGCCGGCGCTGACGGTAAAGAGCGTGCGGCCGTGGAACGCGTTTTTAAACGCCACAATGCCGCTCTTATGAACGCCAAATTTATCGTGTGCATATTTGCGTGCCAGCTTCAGGGCAGCTTCGTTTGCTTCCGCACCTGAGTTACAGAAAAAGACTTTTTCGGCAAATGTTGCGTCGATCAGTTTTTTCGCCAGTCGCAGAGCGGGCTCGTTGGTAAAACCGTTACCGGTATGCCAGAACTTCGCCGCCTGGTCGTTCAACGCCTGACGCAGTGCCGGGTGCGCGTGACCCAGCGCGTTTACCGCAATCCCGCCTGCAAAGTCGATATACTCTTTGCCCTGTTGATCCCACAGGCGTGAGCCTTCCCCCCGTACCGGAATAAAAGCCGCCGGAGCGTAAACCGGCATCATCCATTCATCGAAATTTTCACGCGTAATTGACAGAGACATAGCGACCTCATCCGGTAAATAAAAGGTTATTTAGATGTTAAATAATTGAGTGTTTGCACTGTGAATGTAGATTGCAGCCTTCGTGCCAGCCAGCGATAAAAATGCATAAACGGGTTAGGGTTACAGAATATCAATAAGTTACGATATGGAGTTATTCACTGTTATTGCATAAAAAGTGAATATTTTTACGACAAGCGGCGCTTTGCCGCACGAAAATAAGAAAGAGTATGCAGAAGCCAAATATAATTCTGGAATTGTGATCGCTCGCGAAATTTATCGGTTCTTTACGCCCTGTTGGGGGGCAATGCGCGTCAGAATGGTGCAAATATTGCACCGTTGGCATGATCTGTCGCAGTTATTGGTCGAACCCCGTAACAGATGACGCAAATTCTGCTACCATCCATGCACTATTCACCTTGCATTGGCAGCGACTATGAAATTTGTCTCTTTTAATATCAACGGCCTGCGTGCCCGCCCTCACCAGCTTGAAGCAATTGTTGAGCAACATCAGCCAGATGTGATCGGCCTGCAGGAGACAAAAGTTCACGACGATATGTTCCCCCTCGAAGAGGTGGCGAAGCTCGGTTACAACGTCTTCTATCACGGACAGAAAGGTCACTATGGCGTGGCGCTGCTGACCAAAGAGACGCCGGTTTCCGTACGTCGTGGCTTCCCGGGCGATGATGGCGAAGCGCAGCGTCGCATCATCATGGCGGAAATTCCTTCACCACTTGGCAATATCACGGTGATTAACGGGTATTTCCCGCAGGGTGAGAGCCGCGACCATGAGACAAAATTCCCGGCCAAAGCAAAGTTTTATCAGGATCTGCAGGATTACCTGACCACCGAACTGAAAAAAGAGAATCCGGTGCTGATCATGGGCGACATGAATATCAGCCCGACCGATCTCGATATCGGCATTGGAGAAGAGAACCGCAAACGCTGGTTGCGTACCGGTAAATGTTCTTTCCTGCCGGAAGAACGCGAGTGGATGGAACGCCTGCTCGGCTGGGGTCTGGTTGATACTTTCCGCACCGCCAACCCGGAAACGCAGGATCGCTTCTCGTGGTTTGACTACCGCTCAAAAGGCTTTGATGACAACCGCGGTCTGCGTATAGACCTGCTGCTGGCCAGCCCGCCGCTGGCGGAACGCTGCATCGAAACCGGCATCGACTACGATATCCGCAGCATGGAAAAACCGTCTGACCATGCGCCGGTCTGGGCGAAATTCAAACTGTAACCTCGTGTGAACACGCAAAAAATACTCCTGATGTGCGCCCTTCTGGGCGCATTTGTTCTGACCTTCGTCTTTCTTCCGCCGGGGACGCTCTCCCTGGAAACCATCAAAACGCACCAGCAGTCGCTCCTCTCGCACGTGGAACAGGCGCCGTGGCAAAGCGCGTTTTTCTTTTTCGCCCTCTACGTGTTGGTCTCCGCCCTGTCGATACCCGGTGCGGCGATACTGACGCTGCTGGCGGGAGCGCTGTTTACGCTGTGGGAAGGCACCCTGCTGGTCTCGTTTGCTTCTACCCTCGGCGCCACGCTGGCGATGCTTGCCAGCCGTTATCTGCTGCGCGACTGGGTACAGCGGCGATTCACATCACAGATGAATACGGTGAACGCCGGTATGGCGCGGGACGGTGCAGGGTATCTTTTTGCCCTGCGTCTGATGCCCTTGTTCCCGTTTTTTCTGGTGAATCTGCTCATGGGGCTGACACGTATTGCGGTCAGTCGCTACTGGTGGGTGAGCCAGGTCGCCATGCTGCCTGCAACCATTATCTTTCTGAACGCCGGACGCGCGCTGGGGAAAGTGAATTCGCTTCGCGATATTTTATCGCCGGGACTGATATTCGCCTTTACACTACTGGGGTTATTGCCGCTGGCGACGCGCTGGCTGTTTTCCCGGTTTACCCCTTCATCAAAAAAGTGAGGCATTATGCGCCGTGTGCGTTTTTGCACGTTTCTGAGCGGTCTGCTGCTGGCAGCCCCGCTGTTTGCAGCGGACAACTGGCAGGCTATCCAACAACAAGCCAAAGGCCAGACCGTCTGGTTTAACGCCTGGGGCGGCGATCGGGCGGTAAACCGCTACCTCGAGTGGGTAAGCGGTGAGATGAAAACGCATTACGACATAACCCTTAAAATCGTCCCACTGGCGGATGCCGCCGATGCGGTCAAACGTATTCAAACAGAAGCCGCCGCAGGCCGGAAAACAAACGGTTCAGTCGACCTCTTATGGGTCAACGGTGAGAACTTCCGTACCCTGAAAGCCGCTAACCTGCTGCAAACCGGATGGGCGCAGACCTTGCCCAACTGGCGCTATGTCGATACCCGTAAACCGGTTATGGAGGATTTTGCTGTCCCCACCGATGGCGCGGAATCCCCGTGGGGCGGTGCACAGCTCACCTTTATTGCCCGCCACGCAAGCCTGCCTGCGCCCCCAAACGATCCTCAGGCGTTACTGGCGTATGCGCAGCAGCATCCGGGCAAAGTCAGCTACCCACGCCCGCCCGATTTTACCGGTACGGCATTTCTGGAACAGTTGCTCCTGACCCTCACCGCTCACCCGGAGGCGCTGCAAAAAGCCCCTGATAACACCTTTGCCCAGGTGACGGCTCCGCTGTGGCACTACCTGGACAAATTACACCCGCTGCTGTGGCGAAAGGGAGAGGACTTTCCTCCCTCGCCCGCCAGAATGGATACCTTGCTTGCCAGCGGTAGTCTCAATCTCTCCCTGACCTTTAACCCGGCACATGCGCAGCAAAAAGTGGCCAGCGGTGAACTGCCTGCCGACAGCTACAGCGTTGGTTTTGACAACGGAATGATAGGCAACGTCCATTTTGTGGCCATTCCGTCGAATGCCAGTGCAAGCGCAGGCGCGAAGGTGGTCGCCAATTTCCTCCTTTCACCGCAGGCGCAAATTCGCAAGGCCGACCCGGCCATCTGGGGAGACCCGAGCGTACTGGATGCGAAAACACTGCCCGAAAAAGAAGCGAAGCTGCTCGCTGCGCATACGCCGGCAGGGCTGCCGAAAATGCTTCCCGAGCCGCACGCTGCCTGGGTTAACGCGCTGGAGCAGGAATGGCTGCGTCGTTACGGCACCCGCTGAGCTGGCTCGTCTGGCTGGCGATGGCAGTCATCTATCTGCCGTTGCTTCCCGCCGCCGCCATACTGTTTGCCCCGGCATTCTCGCTGAACAACTGGCAGTTGCTGCTTAACGACCCGCAGCTGCCACAGGCAACGGTCGCCACGCTGGTCTCAACGCTTATCGCGACGCTGGGGTCGATGTTTATCGCTCTGGTGATCGTGGCCCTCCTGTGGCCGGGCGAGCGCTGGCGACGGCTCAGCAGCCGGCTGCCGTGGCTGCTCGCCGTTCCTCATGTGGCCTTTGCCACCAGCGCTTTACTGCTTTTTGCCGAAGGGGGCCTGTTGTATCAGGTGTGTAGCGTCTGTACGCCACCACTTGACCGATACGGTGCAGGGCTGGGGCTGACGCTTGCGGTAAAAGAGAGCGCGTTTGTGCTGTGGGCCCTTTACGCCGTCCTGCCGGAAAAACGCCTTGCGCAGCAAAAGGTCGTGCTGCATACCTTCGGCTACGGGCGTTTTCAGGCGCTGAACTGGCTCATCCTTCCGACGATCGCGCCGGCTCTTGGCGCGGTGATGCTGGCGGTGCTGGCCTGGTCCCTGTCGGTAGTGGACGTGGCGATGGTGCTCGGGCCCGGCAATCCCCCGACGCTTGCCGTACTGGCGTGGCAGTGGCTCAGTCAGGGCGATGCGCAGCAGCAGACAAAGGGAACGCTGCTGTGCCTGCTTCTCCTTCTGCTGCTGGCCGCGCTTTCTGCACTGGGTTACGGCGCATGGAGACTCTGGCGTCGCACGCTGCCGGATCTGAGCGGACGCCGTCGAATGTCGCTTATCGCACCACCAGCGCGTCTGCTCAGCGGATTTCTGCCCGCCTGCGGGGTGCTTTGCGCGGTCGTGCTGCTCATGCTGGCGCAGCGGGACGACATCGGTGCGGTTGGCGCCAGTCTCACCTTTGGCCTGCTCGCCAGCCTGATTTCGCTGGGGGTAATTGTTCTCTGGCTTGAGTGGGGACCGCAGCGAGGCACACAGTGGGTGTGGTTGCCGCTGGCGCTGCCGGCGCTGCCCCTCGTTACTGGGCAATACGTTATCGCGTTGCGACTGGGTATCGACGGGCACTATGCCGCCGTGCTGTGGAGCCATCTGCTGTGGGTTTTACCGTGGATGTTGTTGGTCCTCCAGCCAGCCTGGCAGAGGATCGATCCCCGGCTGATCCTTACCGCCAGAACGCTCGGCTGGCAGCGGGGAAAAATCTTCTGCTTACTGAAATGCCCCTTGCTGGTACGCCCGGCGCTGCTGGCTTTCGCGACCGGGTTTTCCGTCAGCATGGCGCAATACATGCCAACCCTCTGGCTGGGCGCGGGCCGTTTTGCGACGCTAACCACTGAAACCGTGGCGCTCAGCAGTGGAGGCAGCATTCCACTTCTGGCTAACCGGGCGCTGGGGTTGCTGTTGGTCACGGGGAGCGTGTTTGCCCTCGCCGCCCTGCTATCCCGGCTCGCAAGCCGTTACCGACGAGGATTACGTTAATGCTGCAGGTCAGCAATCTCACCATTGAACCGCTTTTCCGCGAGGTCAATTTTTGTGTACCACGCGGCGAAATAGTCACGCTGATGGGGCCTTCCGGCAGCGGAAAATCAACCCTTTTTGCCTGGATGGTGGGCGCACTGCCAGACGACTTTCAGGCTCAGGGCGAACTGTGGCTTGATGAACGTCGCTGCGACGGACTGCCCGTGGAGGCCCGCGGGTTGGGGATCCTCTTTCAGGATGCCCTGCTGTTTGACCATTTCAGCGTCGGACAAAATTTGCTGCTGGCATTACCTGAACGGATTGTCGGACGAGCGCGGCGGGAAGCGGTCGAGCAGGCGCTCGGTTCTGCCGGGCTTGCCGGGCATTACGCCAGCGATCCTGCGACCCTTTCCGGCGGTGAACGTGCCCGGGTCAGTCTGCTGCGTGCCCTGCTTGCAGAGCCGCAGGCGTTACTGCTGGATGAACCGTTCAGCCGTCTCGATAATGCGTTACGCGCCTCGTTTCGGGCATGGGTATTTGACACTACCCGCGCACGCAATATTCCGGTGGTTCTGGTCACGCATGACGACGAAGACGTGCCCCCGGGCGGCGAAGTGATTGAGATTTCTCGCTGGCAATAATGTGCTAACGCAATGTTTTACCTTTCAGGAGAGACGACAATGCCCCCCTCTTTTACTGACGTCAGGTTATTCGATGAAACGTGTTTCTCAACTGACTGCGCTGGCCATGCTGTGCGGCCTCGCTTCATTTTCCTCTCTGGCTGCTGATATGCCGCACGCCATGACGCTGTCTCAACTTCAGGCACAACACGGTGCGGTGATCGACACCCGCGCCAGCGCGTTTTACAACGGCTGGCCGCAAACGCTGAGCGCGCCCTCCGGGCATGAGCCCGCCGCACTTAACCTTTCCGCCTCCTGGCTTGGCGCGATGAGCGATGACCAGATTGCCGTCTGGGCCAGACAGCACCAGCTTACACCGGCCATGACGATCGCGCTCTACGGCCGCGACGCCGATAATCAGGCGGTCAAAGCGCGGCTGGAAAAAGCCGGTTACCACCAGATTTCCGTGCTCAACGATGCCCTGCAGGTACCTGAGCGTCTGCAGCGTTTGCCGCACTTTGAACAACTCGTCTACCCGGAGTGGATCCACCAGCTTCAGCAGGGTAAACCCGTCACTGCCGCGCCGACGGGCGACTGGAAAGTCATTGAAGCCGCATGGGGCGCGCCGAAGTTTTATCTGCTGAACCATATTCCCGGTGCCGGCTACATTGATACCAACGAAGTGGAAAGCGAACCGCTGTGGAATAAAGTTTCTGACGACACGCTAAAAGCGATGCTGGCGAAGCACGGGATCCGTCACGATACGACCGTCATTCTGTATGGCCGTGACGTATATGCCGCCGCCCGCGTGGCGCAGATCATGCTGTATGCGGGCGTGAAGGACGTCCGCATTCTTGATGGCGGCTGGAAAGCCTGGTCTGACGCGGGTCTGCCGGTTGAACGGGGAATGCCCAAAGACGTGAAGCCCGCCCCCGATTTTGGTGCACCGATCCCCGGCCAGCCGCAGTTGATGGTGGATATGGCGCAAGCACGCGGGATGCTGCATCGCCAGGACGCGTCGCTGGTCAGCATTCGTTCCTGGCCGGAGTTCATCGGCGAAACCAGCGGCTACAGCTACATCAAGCCAAAAGGTGAAATTGCCGGTGCCCGCTGGGGTCATGCCGGTAGCGACGCCACCCATATGGAAGATTTCCATAATCCGGATGGCACCATGCGCAGCGCTGACGACATCGCCGCCATGTGGAAAACCTGGAACATCCTGCCGGAACAGCACGTCGCGTTTTACTGCGGCACCGGCTGGCGTGCGTCCGAGACGTTTATGTACGCACGGGCGATGGGCTGGAAAAATGTCGCCGTCTATGACGGCGGCTGGTACGAGTGGAGCAGTCATCCACAGAACCCCGTCTCCAGCGGAAAACGCGGGCCAGAAAGTTCACGCTAACGGGTAAGTGACTTCAGCGTCACATACCCGCTCCAGATGCGCGTTGTGGTGGTCAGCCAGCACAACGCGCCAAATATCCACGCCAGCACGCTGAAGTGCGCCGGAAAGAGGCAGCACAGCACGAACAGCGCGATCGTCTCCGTCCCCTCCGTTAACCCCCCGAGATAGTAAAACGACTTATGCGCGTAGCCGGGGTTGTCGATGTTGTGTTTCGCTGCCAGCGCGGCAAATGCCAGAAAACTGCTCCCGGTACCGATAAAGGCAAACAACAGCCAGCCAGCGGCAAGCGCGTTCTCTGCGGGGGCCGCCAGCGCGAATCCGAAGGGAACCAGCGCGTAAAACAGAAAATCGAGGGCGATATCAAGAAAGCCTCCCGCATCCGTCAGCCCGCGCCGGCGCGCCAGCGCACCGTCCAGACCATCCAGCAGGCGATTCAGCACGATGGCGACGAGCGCCGCCGGATACCAGCCGAGGGCCAGAAACGGTAAGGCCAGCACGCCTATAGCAAACCCGGTCAGGGTTAATCCGTCAGGCGTGATCCCCGGCTTATCCAGTACTGACACCAGTCGGTTGAGCGTGGGTTTAATCCGCGGGTGCAGATGACGATCAAGCATGGGGATCCTCTTTAAACGTGGCACATAACCCCTGCGCCGGGATGTCCAGCGCGGCATTAAAGCGTGCAGAGAGATTCTGAAACGCAATCAGCGCCGTCATTTCGGCGATCGCGTCCTCGCTGAAATGGCGTGTGATCTCACTTTTGATTTCGTCATTCACACGGGGCGGCGTCGCGGTGACAGCCTCGGCATAGGCCAGCGCCGCACGCTCCTCTTCGCTAAAAAGAGCGGAATCACGCCACGCGTTGACGGCCTGAACCTTATCCAATGCGCCCGAGCGCTCCGCCAGGCGCAAACTGTTGGCATCGATACAAAAAGCGCAGTGACAAAGCTGCGATACCCGGGTCATTAACAGCGAACGGAGCACCGGCGACAGGCGCGCGTGACGACGTTCGAGAAAACCGACGAACAATGCCACCAGCCAGAAAAGACGTGGCATCCTTCCCCACCAGCGCGTGGGGTTAAGCACGGCACCAAAGTGTTTTTTCTGCATGGCGGCAATCGGTTTTATGCTGACCGGAAGGGTGGCGATGGGATCTACCCAGGTGGACGTCTCTTTCACCTGATTCTCCTGATGGCTGGACTCTTAGAAAGGGCACGATAATATGGTGTTTTTCGCTAACAAGTATTGACGACCATGCTAAAAATAGTCGATGTCGTTGCGGCAATCATCGAAAAAGACAACAAAATTTTACTGGCCCAGCGCCCGGCTCATGCCGACCAGCCGGGCATGTGGGAATTCGCAGGCGGAAAAGTAGAAGCCGGTGAGACGCAGTCCGAGGCGCTTGTCCGCGAGCTTCACGAAGAACTCGGCATCCACGCGCAGCCTGGTGAGTATGTGGCAAGCCATCAGCGTGAGGTGTCACAGCGGTTAATCAACCTTCACGCCTGGCACGTTCCGGCGTTCAGCGGCGCGCTGACGGCGCATTACCACAGTGCGCTGGTGTGGTGTACGCCCGAAGATGCATTTGGTTTCAACTTAGCGCCTGCGGACATCCCGCTGCTGGAGGCGTTTATTGTTTTACGCGACGCCAGACCAGCGGATTCGTGCTAATGGTGCGTTCATCACGCTGGCACTGCAACAGAATGCCGTCCGCTTTTACCACCGCCCCTTCCGAATAGTTCTGATCCTGATAGATGCAGCACTGGTTACACGGCTGCGCTCGCTGGCCGCTGGAGCTGAACACCTCCGGCGGCACATTCACGTCCACATCCGGGCGAATGCGGTCTGCCTGCGCGCCTGCGGTAAACATCAAACATAACGCGGTTATCACGTAACGGTTCATAGACTTATCTTCCTGTTGTGCCCTGATAAAGACTATAACGGTAAACCGGCGCAGAACCTTTAATTTATCTCGTCATCGCTTTTGGTTATGACGCAGCCCCGCTGATTAATTTCCCTTTCGGCATACATTTCTGCTTGCTTCACAAAGCGGTACGGATGGTATAGTCAAAAAAACAACACAATTCGTATAAGCAATATACATAAAATAATATAAGGGGTTCTTATATCTATGGATCAGACACGCTCTCTGGAAACTTTCCTCTCTTATGTTCAACAGCGCGACCCGCATCAAAGTGAGTTTGCGCAGGCCGTACGTGAAGTCATGACCACGTTATGGCCGTTCCTTGAAGAAAACCCGCGTTATCGCCAGATGTCACTGCTTGAGCGCCTCGTGGAGCCGGAGCGCGTGATCCAGTTTCGCGTGACCTGGGTAGATGACCGTAATCAGGTCCAGGTTAACCGCGCGTGGCGCGTGCAGTTTAATTCCGCCATCGGCCCGTTTAAGGGCGGGATGCGTTTCCATCCTTCCGTGAATCTGTCGATTTTAAAATTCCTCGGCTTTGAGCAGACGTTTAAAAACGCCCTTACGACCCTGCCAATGGGCGGCGGGAAAGGCGGCAGTGATTTCGATCCGAAAGGCAAAAGCGAAGGCGAAGTGATGCGTTTCTGTCAGGCGCTGATGACCGAACTCTATCGTCATCTTGGTCCCGATACTGACGTTCCGGCGGGCGATATCGGCGTCGGTGCGCGTGAAGTGGGCTTTATGGCCGGCATGATGAAAAAGCTTTCGAATAATAGCGCCTGTGTCTTTACGGGCAAAGGGCTCTCCTTTGGCGGCAGCCTGATCCGTCCGGAAGCCACCGGCTACGGGCTGGTCTATTTTACCGAGGCGATGCTGAAGCGCCACGGCTTAGGGTTTGAAGGTATGCGCGTGGCGGTGTCCGGCTCCGGTAACGTGGCCCAGTACGCCATTGAGAAAGCAATGCAGTTCGGTGCCCGCGTGGTTACCGCGTCAGATTCACGCGGTACCGTGGTGGATGAAGCCGGTTTTACGGCCGAGAAGCTGGCTCGCCTGTGCGACATTAAAGCCAGCCGCGACGGCCGTCTGGCGGATTATGCCCGTGAATTTGGTCTGACCTGGCTCGAAGGCAAACAGCCGTGGGGCGTGCCGGTCGATATCGCCCTGCCATGTGCGACCCAGAACGAACTGGATACCGAGGCCGCACGCACCCTGATTACCAACGGCGTGAAGGCCGTGGCCGAAGGGGCGAATATGCCAACCACCATCGAAGCGACCGATCTGTTCCTTGAGGCTGGCGTGCTGTTTGCGCCGGGCAAAGCCGCGAACGCCGGCGGCGTGGCGACCTCTGGCCTGGAGATGGCGCAAAACGCCGCGCGCCTCGGCTGGAAGGCAGAGAAAGTGGATGCGCGTCTGCACCACATTATGCTGGATATTCACCACGCCTGCGTCGAGTACGGCGGTGAGGCATCGCAAACCAACTACGTGCGTGGCGCAAATATCGCCGGGTTCGTGAAGGTCGCGGATGCGATGATTGGGCAAGGGGTTATCTAAGCACGCTGTCGCCCTTTCCCGTTGGGAGAGGGCGACAACCGAAAGCACATCAGGCTGCGCTTTTTTTCTTTTTGAACGGTTTCTTCGGCGCACCACCCGGTGCAACCATCCCCCGGAACTGCTTCACCGGCGTATTACGCGCCTGGTTAATCAGCTCGTACAAGGTCCCCACCAGCGGTTGCATAAAGTCCTGATAGCGACACTGCTTTTCACTGATTTGCGTTAGCACAGATTCCCAGTGTGCCGTCATGTCCGGCCTTGCGGCCAGCTCAGGCAGTGAGTGGATCAATGCGCGCCCCGGTTCAGTCGAGTGGATATAGCGCCCTTTTTTCTCCAGAAAACCGCGCTTAAACAGCAGCTCGATAATGCCCGCACGGGTCGCTTCCGTGCCCAGTCCGTCGGTAGCACGCAAGATCTTCTTCAGATCCTTATCCTGAACAAAACGGGCGATCCCGGTCATTGCCGAGAGCAGTGTCGCATCGGTGAAGTGGCGCGGCGGTTGGGTCTGGCGTTCAACCACTTCGCCTTTCTCACACAGCAGCTCGTCATCTTTGGTGACCACCGGCAGCGGCGTGCCGTCATTCTCTTCGTCACGTTCTTTGTTGCCAAGCAGCGTGCGCCAGCCAGCCTCCGCCAGGAAACGCGCCTTGGCGATAAATTTCCCTTTGGCAATTTCCAGCTCAATCACGCATTTGCGGAACACGGCGTCCGGGCAGAACTGCATCAGGTACTGACGAGCCACCAGGTTATACACCTTCGCTTCGTTTTCCGTGAGGTTAACGTTGCTGGCGCGCGCCGTCGGGATAATCGCATGGTGGGCATCCACCTTTTTATCATCCCAGCAGCGGTTATGAATGTCCGGATTCACAACCGGTTGCGGCAGCAGATCCGGCGCGTGAACGGCAATGGCGTTCATCACCGAGTGACGGCCGGCAAAGTGCTCTTCTGGCAGATACCGGCTGTCCGAACGCGGATAGGTAATGAGTTTGTGGGTTTCGTAGAGCTTCTGGCAGATATCAAGGACGTTCTGCGCGCTCAGACCGAAGCGTTTCGCCGCTTCAATCTGCAGCGCGGAAAGCGAGAACGGCAGCGGCGCGGGTTCTGATTCCCGTTTATCGTTATAGCTGGTGACAATAGCAGGCTGACCGGTAATCCGGTTGACCACGTGCTCCGCCAGCGGACGGTGCAGCAACCGCCCCTCTTCATCCTGATACGATTCGCAGGCATCGCTTGGCTGCCAGACGGCGGTAAAGCGCTCGTCTTTCGGCGTGACGATATGCGCTTTAACCTCAAAGAAATCTTTGGCGACGAAATTCTCAATCTCTTCGTCACGACGCACCACCAGCCCCAGCACCGGCGTTTGCACACGCCCGACGGAGAGGACGCCCTGATAACCGGCATTACGCCCCAGAATGGTGTAGGCGCGGGTCATATTGATCCCGTAAAGCCAGTCAGCACGAGCGCGGGCCAGCGCGGAAACGCACAGCGGAATAAACTCGCTGTTCGCGCGCAGACGTGAAATGGCCCGCTCCACGGCCTGCGGATTGAGGTCGTTAATCAGGCAGCGCTGGACCTGCTGGCGTTTTTCCGGCGCCAGCTCCAGATAGTCCAGCACCTCATCCACCAGCAGTTGCCCTTCCCTGTCCGGGTCACCCGCGTGGATGACTTCCGTCGCGTCATGCAAAAAACGTTTAATCACGTTGAGCTGTTTGGTGACGGAAGGCCGTGGCTGCAGGCGCCATTTATCAGGGACGATGGGCAGGTCATTGAGGTTCCAGCGGGCATAGCGGCTGTCGTAGACATCCGGCTGCGCCTGCTCAAGCAGGTGACCGATACACCAGGTGACCACCTGCCCGTTACCGCATTCGATAAAGCCGTCGCCCTTGCGATGCGGCTTCGGCAGCACATCGGCAATGGCACGGGCCAGGCTCGGCTTTTCGGCAATAAACAACCGCATTGAATTAACGGATCTCAATCATCGGTCGGCCACCGCGCGCGGTCACCAGTTCACCGATCGCCGTCAGGGTAATACCAAACTCTGCGGCCGTCGCCTGAACGTCGGCTTCAGCGTCTGGCGTGACCGCCAGCAGCAAACCACCGGACGTTTGCGGATCGCACAGCAGATTGCGCCACGCTTCAGGCATTTCGCCCATGAGATGACCATAGCTGGCAAAGTTACGCTGGGTACCGCCTGGAACGGCGCCCGCTGCAATGTACTCCTCCACACCCGGCAGCTTCGGCACGTCCTGATACCAGACCTGCGCCTGTACGCCCGCGCCCTGACACACTTCGGAGAGGTGTCCGAGAAGGCCAAAACCGGTCACGTCGGTCATGGCTTTCACGCCATCGATATTCGCAAAGGCCGCACCCGCGAGGTTCATCTGGCACATGACCTCGGTTGCCAGCCCCTGGTGTTCCGGCTTCAGCAGCGATTTTTTCTCCGCAGTAGTGAGGACACCAATGCCCAGCGGTTTGGTGAGGAACAGCTTGCAGCCCGCCTGCGCGGTGCTGTTGCGTTTCACGCGCTCGGAGGGCACCACGCCCGTGACCGCGAGACCGAAGATCGGCTCCGGCGCATCGATAGAATGACCACCGGCCAGCGCGATCCCCGCCTGCTGGCAGGCAAAACGTCCCCCTTCAATCACCTCACGGGCAATTTCAGGGGCAAGGGTGTTAATCGGCCAGCCCAGAATGGCAATCGCCATAATCGGTTTGCCCCCCATGGCGAAAATATCGCTGATGGCGTTGGTGGCCGCAATCCGCCCGAAATCGAACGGGTTGTCGACAATCGGCATAAAGAAGTCGGTGGTACTGATAATGCTGGTGCCGTTACCCAGGTCATAAACTGCCGCATCGTCACGCGTTTCGTTACCGACAAGCAGGTTCGGGTCGACAAACTTCGCCTGTTCACTGTGGAGAATGGTCTCCAGCACTTTCGGGGAAATTTTACAACCGCAACCGGCTCCGTGGCTGTATTGCGTTAAACGAATGGTTTGCTCGCTCATGGACGTCTCCTGTCATCTCAATCGCGCTATGGTAGCGCTCATTCCATAAAGAGGTAAGTATGACTGTCTGAATTCTGCGGCAGATGCTCAGAATCCAGACAGTTTAGCGCGCGTTATCAGAAACGGCTGACGAAAGGCGTGGTGTCCGGCACATTAATGGTGGCGGAGGCTTTAAGCTGAGGCGTGCCGAGATAGAGGAAGCCGACAATTTTATCATGTTCGCCACAGGCGAATCCGTCGCGAACCGGCTGGCTGTTGGTCAGCGGCCCTGTGCGCCAGATACCGTTAAACCCTTGTGCCACGGCGGCCATTTGCATTGCCATGACGGCACAGCCGGCAGACATTTCCTGCTCCCAGACCGGCACTTTGTGGTCGGCCTGACATTTCGCCACGACAGCGATGATCATCGGCGCACGGAATGGCGCACTGCGGGCTTTCTCAATACCCTTCTCATCCTGACCTGCGGCAACCGCCCCCTGCTCCAGTATCTGACTGAAACGATCGCGGCCTTCACCTTCAATCACAAAGAAGTGCCATGGCTGCAGCGTACCATGATCCGGTGCACGCAGGCCGGCACGCAGAATATTCTCAAGTTGCTCCCCTGCCGGCGCCGGCTCGGTGAGACGTGAAGCGCTACGGCGGTTAACAAGCAGTTCAAGTGCGTCCATTGGTTAACTCCTTTCTTGAAATTTACTCACAAAATTAACACGGCGGCAGATTTTGTTACAGCGTAGCAGGCGATTCCTGCTGACAAGTGACGGTTGGGTCATTACGATAACCGCACATTGCCGTCCCGTGGCGACGGAAACAGTCATTTTCTGGTTAGGGAGAATACATGCGAACCCTTTGGCGAATCATTGCCGGTTTCTTTAAATGGACGTGGCGACTGCTCAACTTCGTCCGCAACCTGGTGATGAATATCTTCTTCATCCTCCTGGTTCTGGTTTGCGCAGGCGTCTGGATGCATATCAGCAACGCAAATCAGGCGCAGCATTCGACTCGCGGGGCGCTGTTACTTGATATCACGGGCGTCATCGTCGATAAGCCGTCCACCAGCAATCGTCTGGGCGTTATTGGCCGTCAGCTGTTTGGCGCGACATCAGACCGTCTTCAGGAAAACTCCCTGTTCGATATCGTCGATACCATTCGTCAGGCAAAAGACGACCGCAACATTACCGGCATCGTGCTGGATCTTAAAGATTTTGCCGGCGGCGACCAGCCTTCGATGCAATACATTGGTAAAGCGCTGCGCGAATTCCGTGACAGCGGCAAGCCGGTGATTGCGGTCGGGGACAGCTACAGCCAGGGGCAGTATTATCTGGCCAGCTTCGCCAACAAAATCTGGCTCTCCCCGCAGGGTACGGTCGATCTGCATGGCTTTGCCACTAACGGTCTGTATTACAAATCGCTGCTCGACAAACTGAAAGTCACCACCCACGTCTTCCGCGTCGGAACCTATAAATCCGCCGTGGAGCCGTTTATTCGTGATGATATGTCCCCTGCGGCCCGTGAAGCGGACAGCCGCTGGATTGGTGAGCTGTGGCAGAACTATCTGAGCACCGTGGCCGCTAACCGCCAGATAACCGCTGAACAGGTGTTCCCTGGTGCGCAGGGCGTGCTGGAAGGCCTGCGCAAGGCTGATGGTGATACCGCAAAATATGCGCTGGATAACAAACTGGTCGATGCGCTGGGCACCAGCGCGGATATCGAAAAATCACTGAGCAAACAGTTTGGCTGGAGCAAAGAGGATAAAAACTTCAGCGCTATCAGCATGTACGATTATGCGACCAAAAAACCGGATGACAGCGGTGACAGCGTCGCGGTGGTCTTTGCTAATGGTGCCATCATGGACGGCGAGGAAACGCCGGGTAACGTGGGCGGTGATACCACCGCATCGCAAATCCGTGATGCTCGCCTTGATCCGAAAGTGAAGGCGATTGTACTGCGCGTAAACAGCCCTGGCGGCAGCGTCAGCGCTTCTGAAGTGATCCGCGCTGAACTTGCCGCGGCACGTGCAGCCGGCAAGCCGGTAGTGGTATCGATGGGTGGAATGGCGGCCTCGGGCGGTTACTGGATTTCAACCCCGGCTAACTACATCGTCGCCAACCCGAGCACGCTGACCGGCTCGATTGGCATCTTTGGGGTGATTAACACCGTGGAAAACAGCCTGGATTATCTGGGCGTCCATACCGATGGCGTTGCCACTTCACCGCTGGCGGATGTGTCGGTCACCAAATCGCTGCCGCCTGAAGTCTCTGAGATGATGCAGCTCAGTATCGAGAACGGCTACAAGCGCTTTATTACGCTGGTGGCAGAGTCCCGTAAAAAGACACCGCAACAGATCGACGACATTGCGCAGGGCCACGTCTGGACCGGCCAGGATGCGAAGAATAATGGTCTGGTAGACAGCCTGGGCGACTTTGATGACGCGGTGAAAAAAGCCGCCGAGCTGGCGAAGCTCAAGCAGTGGCATGTTGAGTATTACCAGGACGAGCCGTCGTTCTTTGACCTGGTGATGAACAGCATGTCCGGCTCCGTGCGCGCCATGCTGCCTGAGGCGCTGCAGGCGTATCTGCCTGCGCCAGTCGCAACGGCGGCTAAAGCGATGAAAGCGGAAAGCGACAAACTGGCGGCCTTTAACGATCCACAAAGCCGTTACGCGTTTTGTCTGACCTGTGCAAACGTCCGTTAAACACCGTCCCCTCTTCCCGTGAAGAGGGGATTTTTTTCTTTTGAAGAACAAGAACTCACTACCATGCAGAAGAAATCGATTTATGTAGCCTACACTGGCGGTACCATCGGTATGCAGCGCTCTGAAAACGGCTATATCCCGGTCTCCGGCCACCTTCAGCGCCAGCTCGCGCTGATGCCTGAATTCCACCGTCCTGAAATGCCTGACTTCACCATCCACGAATACGAGCCGCTGATGGACTCCTCCGATATGACGCCGGAAGACTGGCAGCATATCGCGGACGACATTAAAGCCCATTACGACCAGTACGACGGCTTTGTGATCCTGCATGGTACCGACACGATGGCGTTTACCGCCTCGGCACTCTCCTTCATGCTGGAGAATCTGGGCAAACCCGTCATCGTCACCGGCTCGCAAATTCCGCTGGCGGAGCTGCGTTCTGACGGGCAGATCAACCTGCTCAACTCCCTGTATGTGGCAGCGAATTACCCGATTAACGAAGTGTCGCTGTTCTTCAACAACCGACTGTATCGCGGCAACCGGACCACGAAGGCGCACGCCGATGGCTTTGACGCTTTCGCCTCACCGAACCTGCAGCCGCTGCTGGAGGCGGGCATCCATATTCGTCGTCTGGGCACCCCGCCTGCGCCGAGCACGGCGGGCGAACTGATTGTTCATCCGATCACGCCGCAACCGATTGGCGTGGTAACGATTTACCCGGGTATCTCTGCAGATGTGGTGCGTAACTTCCTGCGCCAGCCGGTGAAAGCGCTGATCCTGCGCTCTTACGGCGTGGGCAATGCTCCGCAGAACGGCGAGTTCCTGAAAGAGCTGCAGGAAGCGAGCGAGCGCGGGATCGTGGTGGTTAACCTGACGCAATGCATGTCCGGTAAAGTCAACATGGGCGGTTACGCCACCGGTAACGCCCTCGCGCATGCAGGCGTTATCAGCGGATTCGATATGACCGTTGAAGCCACGCTGACTAAACTTCACTATTTACTGAGTCAGGATCTGGACATTCAGTCCATCCGCAGCGCGATGATGCAAAACCTGCGCGGCGAACTGACGCCGGACGAATAAGGAGGCACCATGACGCAACGCGCCCTGTTACTGGTCGATTTGCAAAATGATTTCTGTGCGGGCGGCGCACTGGCTGTCGCTGAAGGTGACAGCACCGTAGACGTGGCGAATACGCTGATTGAGTGGTGCAAAACGCGGGGTGAGGCAGTTGTCGCAAGCCAGGACTGGCACCCGGCTGATCACGGCAGTTTTGCCAGCCAGCACGGCGTTGAGCCCTTCACTCAGGGTGAACTTGACGGCCTGGCACAAACCTTCTGGCCGGATCACTGCGTGCAACAGACGGAAGGTGCGCAGCTGCATCCGCTGCTGAATCAGAAGGCCATCGACGCGGTGTTTCATAAAGGGGAAAACCCGTCTATCGACAGCTACAGCGCCTTCTTTGATAACGGGCATCGCCAGAAAACGGCGCTGGACGGGTGGTTACGCCATCACGAAATCACCGAACTGATTGTGCTGGGTCTGGCGACGGATTACTGCGTGAAGTTCACCGTGCTGGACGCCCTCCAGCTAGGCTATACCGTCAGCGTCATCACCGACGGCTGTCGTGGGGTGAACATTCAGGCGCAGGACAGCGCCCAGGCGTTTATGGATATGGCCGCGGAAGGCGCCACCCTGTATACCCTGGAAGACTGGCTGGAAACGCACGCCTGACCTTCTCGCCGGGCAAGCCACAGTGCTGCCCGGCACGCCCCGTCTCATTCCCCATAAAGTGAACTCCCTCGCATCACCAGCGAAGCGGCAATGCTATTCTCTTCAGGCTGTTTTTTCGCCACGCCTTTTCCGTGGCGTGGTTATTTTTGTTAAGTCAAAGAGGAACTTGTATGAAACGTTTGCCTTTGCTGGCAGCATTACCCCTGCTTTGCGCGTCAGTTGCTTCCGCCACTCCCCTGATGTCTGTGGGATATTTTAACGGCGGTGGCGATGTCACCGCCGGTCCCGGTGGTGATATCAATATGCTCGACGTTCGTCAGATTACCCACCTGAACTACTCATTTGGTCTGGTCTATAACGATGAGAAAGACGAAACCCATGCTGCGCTGAAAGATCCGGCGAAACTTCATCAGATCTGGCTGTCGCCAAAAGTCGCCGCCGATCTGGCGCTAATCCCGACGCTGCGTAAGCAAAATCCAAACCTGAAAGTGCTGCTCTCCGTGGGCGGATGGGGTGCGCGTGGATTCTCCGGCGCAGCCGCGACCCAAGAGAGCCGTGCGGTGTTTATCCGCTCGGCTCAGGAGATTGTCGAAAAATATGCACTCGACGGCATCGATCTTGACTGGGAATATCCGGTAAATGGCGCATGGGGACTGGTGGCCAGCACGCCAGCCGATCGCGATAACTTCACCGCACTGCTGAAAGAATTGCGCGCCGCCTTCGGGCATAAAAAGCTGGTCACCATCGCGGTGGGGGCAAATGCAGAAAGTCCGAAAAGCTGGGTGGATGTTAAGGCCATTGCCCCGCAGCTCGACTACATCAACCTGATGACCTACGACATGGCGTATGGCACACAGTATTTCAACGCCAATCTGTATGACTCCAGCGACTGGCCAACGGTGGCCGCCGCAGACAAATACAGCGTGGATTTTGTGGTGAACAACTATCTGGCGGCCGGGCTGAAGCCGCAGCAGATGAACCTCGGGATTGGTTTTTACGGCCGCGTGCCAAAACGCGCCGTGGAGCCCGGTATTGACTGGACAAAACCCGATGCGCAAAACCATCCGGTGACCCAGCCCTACTTTGGGCCTCAGGAAACCGGCTTGTTCGCGTCACTGGGTTACGACCTGACCAAAGATACGTATGTGAAGTACAACGATATTGTGAAAAAGCTCTTAAACGATCCGCAGAAGCGTTTTACCGAACACTGGGACGAACGGGCGCAAGTGCCGTGGCTTTCAGTGAATGCGGCGGACGGCAAGGCGCTGTTTGCCCTTTCCTATGAGAACCCGCGTTCCGTCGCCATCAAAGCGGATTACATCAAGGAGAAAGGTCTCGCCGGGGCGATGTTCTGGGAGTACGGCGCGGATGACAATAACCAGTTAGCGAAACAGCTGGCGGAGTCGCTGGGAATTAAACCCAAAGAGTAAGATAAGCACGCCCTCTCTCCAGAGAGAGGGCGCTGGCAGGACTGCCGCCCCACCGTTACTGCATCTTTATCGTCGCGATCGGCTTTGGCGTGATACCAAAGTCCTCTTTCAGCTCGCGCTTGCTCTTCATCACCATCTGGCCTTGAGTGTCGATAGTCATGTGTTGCGCGTCGGTATTGTTACGCGCCTGCCAGAGCATCACCAGTTGCAGACTGTTCTCTTTTTGCTCCGGCGTGAGCGCGACACCGTCCGGCCATTTGCCCAGTTCAACAGCAGTCACCAGGCGCTGATACACCTCCGGCGTCATACCGCTAATCATGTCATCAATATTCACGATCTCTCCCTTTCAAAGGAATAATTTGCTGAATCGTTTTTTCAACCTTTGATCTGGTCACCGTTTTCATCATCGGTGAAGCTCATCGACGCAGAATTCACACAGAAACGCTCACCCGTCGGTTGAGGGCCATCCGGGAAGACGTGTCCAAGGTGGGCGTCACAGGTTCCGCAACGAATTTCAGTTCGCACCATGCCGTGCGACGTGTCGCTCAGGTAGCGGATCGCATCGTCACTAACCGGCTCATAAAAGCTTGGCCAGCCACAGCCAGAATCGAACTTCGTTTGGGAATTGAACAACGGGGCGTCACATACCAGACAGTGGTAGACACCGTCGCGCTTGTTGTGCAGTAAACGGCCGGTAAAAGGCGGTTCGGTTCCGTGATTTTGCGTCACGTAAAACTGCATTTCGGTGAGGTTTTTTTTCAAATCGTCAGGGTTACGTTGGTTCGACATATGCTTACATCTCGCTGTAGAAACAGACATCTTTTAACCCGGATTCTAACAAAACATTAACACCCTTGCGTGCACTTTTGTTCTAAACTTATGTGTCGCGAAAAGGCGGTCAGGCAATTGTGATCATGTTCACATTTTTATCCTGCGAGGACTTTAAAATGCCGCGCGCAGCCCCCATGTGGTTGCTAGCTCAAAGGGAAAGTGAGGCGAGTCAGTCGCACAAACGTTAGTCACAGGATTGATTTGTCGCAATGATTGACACGATTCCGCTTGACGCTGCGTAAGGTTTTTGTAATTTTACAGGCAACCTTTTATTCACTAACAAATAGCTGGTGGAATATATGACTATCAAAGTAGGTATCAACGGTTTTGGCCGTATCGGCCGTATTGTTTTCCGTGCTGCTCAGAAACGTTCTGACATCGAAATCGTTGGTATCAACGATCTCCTGGACGCTGAATACATGGCGTACATGCTGAAGTACGACTCAACTCACGGTCGTTTCGACGGCACCGTTGAAGTGAAAGACGGCCACCTGGTTGTTAATGGCAAAACCATCCGCGTTACTGCTGAGAAAGACCCAGCTAACCTGAAATGGAACGAAATCGGTGTTGATGTTGTAGCTGAAGCTACCGGTATCTTCCTGACCGACGAAACTGCGCGTAAACACATCACCGCGGGTGCGAAAAAAGTTGTTCTGACCGGTCCTTCTAAAGACAACACCCCAATGTTCGTTCGTGGTGCAAACTTCGAAACTTACGCTGGCCAGGACATCGTTTCTAACGCATCCTGCACCACCAACTGCCTGGCACCGCTGGCTAAAGTAATCAACGACAACTTCGGCATCGTCGAAGGTCTGATGACTACCGTTCACGCGACCACCGCGACTCAGAAAACTGTTGACGGCCCGTCTCACAAAGACTGGCGTGGCGGCCGTGGCGCGGCTCAGAACATCATCCCATCCTCTACCGGTGCAGCTAAAGCTGTAGGTAAAGTACTGCCAGAACTGAATGGCAAACTGACTGGTATGGCGTTCCGCGTTCCAACTCCTAACGTATCCGTTGTTGACCTGACCGTTCGTCTGGAAAAAGCTGCTTCTTATGAAGAAATTAAGAAAGCAATCAAAGCTGCTTCCGAAGGCGCAATGAAAGGCGTTCTGGGCTACACCGAAGACGACGTTGTATCTACCGATTTCAACGGCGAAGTGTGCACTTCCGTGTTCGATGCTAAAGCAGGTATCGCACTGAACGACAACTTCGTGAAACTGGTTTCCTGGTACGACAACGAAACCGGCTACTCTAACAAAGTACTGGACCTGATCGCTCACATCTCCAAATAAGTTGAGATGAGTTCTTGATCCAAAAAGGCGACTTCGGTCGCCTTTTTTATTGTTTTTAGACAGAGGATTGCTTAATGATTAATAAAATTTTTGCACTTCCGGTAGTCGAACAACTTACCCCTGTGCTCTCCCGCCGACAGATTGATGGTGCGGATATCATCGTCGTTGACCACCCGCGCGTAAAAGCCTCCGTGGCGCTGAACGGCGCACACCTGCTCTCCTGGAAACCTGAAGGCGAAACGGAAGCACTGTGGCTGAGCGACGCGACCTCCTTTAAAAAAGGGGATGCGATTCGCGGCGGCGTGCCTATTTGCTGGCCATGGTTTGGTCCTTCCGCTGAGAAAGGCCTACCCTCTCACGGTTTTGCCCGTAACCAGCAGTGGACGCTGAAAGCGCACAATGAAGACGATAACGGTGCGGTACTGACCTTTGAGCTGCAGGCGAATGAGGAAACCCGTGCCCTGTGGCCGCACGATTTCACCCTGTACGCACGCTTCAAGCTGGGCAAAACCTGCGAAATCGAACTGGAAGCGCACGGTGAATTTGAAACCACCTCCGCCCTGCACACCTATTTCAACGTTGGTGACATCAGTGCCGTGAAGGTGAGCGGCCTTGGCGATACCTTTATCGACAAAGTGGATAACGCGAAAGAAGGAAAACTGAGCGACGGCATTCAGACGTTCCCGGATCGTACTGACCGCGTTTACCTGCATCCGGAAGCGTGCAACGTGATCCACGACAGCGCCCTGAACCGTGGTATCGAAGTGGTACACCACCATCACAGCAACGTGGTGGGCTGGAACCCAGGCCCGGCACTTTCTGTCAGTATGGCCGACGTGCCTGATGACGGTTACAAAACCTTCGTCTGTGTGGAAACGGCGTGCGTCACTGCGCCACAAAAAACCAGCGAAGAAAAACCGTCTCGCTTAGGGCAGACAATCAGTATTGTGAAGCGCTAATACGCTACCGCCCCTCTTCCTGTAAAGGAGAGGGGCATGCGTCAGGATTAAACGACATCCAGCGGGCGTTTATGGGTGGGTGGCGGGAAAGCATTATCCAGTTTGTGACGTTCTTCCGCGGTGAGGGTTATCTCCAGCGCTCCAGCGTTGGCGTTAACATGCTCAATTGAGGCCGCTTTTGGTATGGCAATAACACCCTGATGGCGGATAACCCACGCCAGCAGAATTTGGGCGGCAGTGGCGCGGTGGTTATGCGCGATGGCATTCACGACCGGATGGTTCATCAGCCCCGAACGCAGGCGCCCAGCCTGAGCCAGCGGGCAGTAAGCCATCACCGGCATCGCCTGTTGCTGACACCAGGGAAGCAGATCAAATTCAATTCCCCGTGACGCCAGATGATAAAGTACCTGATTAGTGGCACAGGCGGAACCGCCCTCTTCACGCCACAGCGCCTGCATATCTTCATAATCCAGGTTTGAGACGCCCCAGCGGCCAATTTTTCCCTGCTGCTGGAGTGTGTCCATCAGCGTAATGGTTTCATCCAGGCCATAGTTACCGCGCCAGTGCAGAAGGTAGAGATCGATATGGTCTGTCCCAAGACGTCGCAGACTGGCATCACACGCCGCCAGGCCTTTCTGACCGCCAGCGTTCCACGGGTAGACTTTTGATACCAGAAAAACGTTGTCGCGCTGGCCTTTAATGGCCTCCCCGACCACCTCTTCCGCTCCGCCTTCGGCATACATTTCAGCGGTATCAATTAACGTTAACCCCAGATCAATGCCCGCCCGCAGTGCATTCACTTCGGATTTACGCTGGCTGGCTTTTTCTCCCATATACCAGGTACCCTGTCCGATAGCCGGAAGTGGACGCCCTGCGGAAAAGGTCACGGTTTTTACGCTCATATCATCCCCTCTTTTTCGTTGCACCACACCAATGCAAACGGGGCGCAAGCGCCCCGTTTTGATGCAATGATTGCACTGTTTTAATGCACAATCAGAACTTGTAGGACACACCGACTGAGAATATGCCCGCCCAGGACTTATCAACCATCGGGCTGTCTTTCACTTCATCGCTCAGACGCTCATAGCGCCCGGTACCGTAGACGTTCCAGTCACCGAGGAAGTTATAGCTTGCCGTCAGCTCAAGGTACGGATCCCAACCGTCGTCCGCACTGTAGCTCTTCAGACCGCTACGACGGGATTCGTTCTTAGAAACACCATAGTAGTAGTCGTTGTAGTTCTCACTGTTATATTGCACACCGATACCCGGGGTTAGTGTTAACGCACCGTTGGTGTAGCGATAGAGCCAGGCCAGATCCCAGATAAAACCGTTGCTGTTATCCAGCGTATCCCCCGCAAGCGCGGTACGCAGGAAGCCATATTCGGTGTTATGCACATAAGAGAGTCCCGCCATCATGGTGCTCTTACGCTTGTCGAGCTGGCGAAGCGCATGGCTGTCGCTGTCACCCGGCTTGAAGTGCGTCGGATCGTAGTAAGCCATGATGGAGAGCTTGTCGGCCGTATCATTCCAGAGATAATAGCCACCGCCCAGACCGCGGAACCAGAAGTTATCGCCTTCATAGGTGACAACCGGAACTGGATAAACATCACGATCATACTGTTTGTATGGGCTGTTAATCACGCCAACGCCCGCGCCAACAGTCCACTGACTTTCCGCCGCCTGTGCGGTGCTAACAGCGGTTGCGGCAAGTACGCCCAATGCCAGAAGTTTGAGTTTGGTCACAATCCATTCTTTCCTGTAGTCAAATAATCAGCGAGAGAAGTTTAACCGCCATTGTCGTACATCCCAAAATTTTTTGCCTGCTAATCAGTCTGATTAACCCGTTATTTTCAACTTTTCAGGTGACAGCCTGCTTTCATTTATATGACTACTGAATGAAAAACGTGCTTTTACCCTAAAACAGCAGGGGAAATTTTTGGATGAGTTATTGATATGTCATTGAAATTAGATTTTATCGGCATGCAAGTTTTGCAAATGCCATCTACGCTTTAAATTAAGAAGAGTTTTTTCTGAACACCCTGCGGTTCTTAGCGTCTGACCTGGCACACAGGTTGCTGCTCTGGCAGTGAGGTGCGAGAGATTCTCTTCCGGGAGCCTCCACTACTCATACGAACGGCTCTTATCCTGTGCTAAAAAACGAAAGGACGGCATGCCATGAATATATTCGATCACTATCGCCAGCGTTATGAAGCTGCCAAGGACGAAGAGTTCACACTGCAGGAGTTTCTTACCATTTGTCGGCAAGATCGCAGTGCCTATGCCAATGCGGCAGAACGGCTATTAATGGCTATTGGTGAGCCAAACATGGTTGATACTGCCCTGGAACCTCGGCTTTCCCGTCTCTTTTCGAATCGGGTGGTCGCCCGCTACCCGGCGTTTGAAGAGTTCTATGGTATGGAAGATGCCATCGAACAGATTGTCTCCTACCTGAAGCATGCCGCCCAGGGTCTGGAAGAGAAGAAACAGATCCTTTATTTACTCGGCCCTGTGGGTGGGGGTAAATCATCACTGGCTGAACGTCTGAAATCACTGATGCAACGCGTCCCTATCTATGTGCTGAGCGCTAACGGTGAACGCAGCCCGGTGAATGACCATCCGCTGTGCCTGTTTAATCCGCAGGAAGATGCGCAAATTCTGGATAAAGAGTTTGGTATTCCGCGGCGCTATCTTGGCACCATCATGTCGCCTTGGGCGGCAAAACGCCTGCACGAGTTTGGTGGGGATATCACCAAATTCCGCGTCGTCAAGGTGTGGCCATCCATTCTGGAACAGATTGCTATCGCCAAAACTGAACCGGGTGATGAGAACAACCAGGATATCTCCGCCCTGGTGGGTAAAGTCGATATTCGTAAGCTGGAAAACTACGCGCAAAACGACCCGGATGCCTACGGTTACTCGGGTGCGCTGTGCCGCGCCAACCAGGGGATTATGGAGTTCGTCGAGATGTTTAAAGCACCGATTAAAGTGCTGCATCCGCTGCTGACGGCCACCCAGGAAGGCAACTACAACGGTACGGAAGGTATTTCCGCCCTGCCGTTTAACGGCATTATCCTCGCGCACTCAAACGAATCTGAGTGGGTCTCCTTCCGTAATAACAAAAACAATGAGGCGTTCCTTGACCGTGTCTACATCGTCAAAGTGCCTTATTGCCTGCGGATCTCCGAAGAGATCAAAATTTACGAGAAACTGCTTAACCACAGTGAGCTGGTACACGCACCTTGCGCACCAGGCACCCTGGAAACGCTGTCGCGCTTCTCCATTCTCTCGCGCCTGAAAGAGCCGGAAAACTCCAGCATCTACTCGAAAATGCGCGTGTATGACGGGGAAAGCCTGAAAGATACCGACCCGAAAGCGAAGTCTTATCAGGAGTACCGCGACTACGCCGGTGTGGACGAAGGGATGAACGGTCTGTCCACGCGTTTCGCCTTTAAGATCCTCTCCCGCGTGTTTAACTTCGACCATGCGGAAGTGGCAGCCAACCCGGTTCATTTGTTCTACGTGCTGGAGCAGCAAATTGAACGCGAGCAGTTCCCGCAGGAACAGGCTGAACGCTACCTTGAGTTCCTGAAAGGCTACCTGATCCCGAAATATGCGGAGTTCATCGGCAAAGAGATCCAGACCGCCTACCTGGAGTCTTATTCAGAGTACGGGCAGAACATTTTTGACCGTTATGTCACCTATGCTGACTTCTGGATCCAGGATCAGGAGTACCGCGACCCGGATACCGGCCAGCTGTTCGACCGGGAATCCCTGAACGCAGAGCTGGAAAAAATCGAGAAGCCGGCCGGGATCAGTAACCCGAAAGACTTCCGTAACGAGATTGTGAACTTCGTCCTGCGCGCCAGAGCGCATAACAACGGACGTAATCCGAACTGGACCAGCTACGAGAAACTGCGCACGGTAATCGAGAAGAAAATGTTCTCCAATACTGAAGAGCTGTTGCCGGTGATTTCGTTTAACACCAAAACGTCAACCGATGAGCAGAAAAAGCACGACGATTTTGTCGACCGTATGATGGAGAAAGGCTACACCCGCAAACAGGTTCGCCTGCTCTGCGAATGGTATCTGCGCGTACGTAAATCGTCTTAATATAAGTACAAGTGCCCGGTAGCGCATACGCCTGCCGGGCTACAAAAATGTCCGGCACGTCCGGACACTGCAAGTTGGCAAATGCAGTACGGGGGATATATGACCTGGTTTATTGACCGTCGTCTTAACGGCAAAAACAAGAGCACGGTAAATCGCCAGCGCTTCTTGCGCCGTTATAAAGCGCAAATTAAACAGTCGATCTCCGAGGCCATCAATAAACGCTCGGTGACCGACGTCGACAGCGGCGAATCTGTCTCCATCCCCACCGATGACATCAGCGAACCGATGTTTCATCAGGGACGTGGCGGCCTGCGCCATCGCGTACACCCAGGTAATGACCACTTCGTGCAGAACGACAGAATCGAGCGCCCGCAAGGCGGCGGGGGCGGTTCAGGAAGCGGTCAGGGACAGGCCAGCCAGGACGGTGAAGGACAGGATGAGTTTGTCTTCCAGATTTCAAAAGATGAGTATCTCGACCTGCTGTTTGAGGATCTGGCGCTGCCGAATCTAAAAAAGAACCAGCATCGTCAGCTTAACGAGTACAAAACCCATCGCGCGGGATATACCGCAAACGGCGTTCCCGCCAACATCAGCGTGGTCCGTTCGCTGCAGAACTCTCTGGCGCGACGCACGGCCATGACGGCAGGTAAACGGCGCGAACTCCGCGAGCTGGAGAGCAGCCTGAAGGTGGTGGAAAATACTGAACCGGCGCAACTGCTGGAAGAGGAACGCCTGCGCAAAGAGATAGCCGAGCTCCGGGCTAAAATAGACCGGGTACCGTTTATCGACACCTTCGACCTGCGCTACAAAAATTACGAAAAACGCCCCGAACCGTCGAGCCAGGCGGTCATGTTCTGTCTGATGGATGTCTCCGGTTCGATGGACCAGGCCACCAAGGATATGGCGAAGCGTTTTTATATCCTGCTCTATCTGTTCCTGAGCAGAACCTATAAGAACGTGGAAGTGGTCTATATTCGCCACCACACTCAGGCGAAAGAGGTGGATGAACATGAGTTCTTCTACTCGCAGGAGACCGGTGGCACCATCGTGTCGAGCGCTCTGAAACTGATGGATGAAGTGGTGAAAGAGCGTTACGACCCGGCGCAGTGGAACATCTATGCCGCGCAGGCATCAGATGGCGATAACTGGGCAGATGACTCCCCGCTGTGTCACGACATTCTGGCGAAGAAAATTCTGCCGGTGGTGCGTTACTACAGCTATATCGAAATTACCCGCCGTGCTCACCAGACGCTGTGGCGTGAGTATGAACATCTGCAATCGATGTTCGATAACTTTGCCATGCAGCATATCCGCGATCAGGATGATATCTATCCGGTGTTCAGGGAACTGTTCCATAAACAGTCAGCCAACAGCAATGCCTGACCCAACAGCCAGCGAATCCGCTGGCTGTTTTCTTTACGTCCTGCCTATCCCAACGGCGAAATATTCTGTGCTAAGGTTAAACGCTGCGTATTGGTATTTAACAGGTAAATCGCTATGTCTGATGACGTTAAGGGAACAACAACCCACCAGCAACTCATTACGTTGTTAACCCAGCAGGGCGCGCGATTTCGCGTCATGGAGCATGACGCCGTGGGGAAATGTGAAGCGGTGAGTGAGATCCGCGGAACCGATCTGGGGCAAGGGGCAAAAGCACTGGTCTGTAAGGTGAAGGGAAACGGCGTAAAAAAACACGTTCTGGCGATCCTCGCCGCCGATCTGCAGGCCGATTTAAGCCAGCTTGCCAGCCATTTTGGGGGGATAAAAGCGTCTCTCGCAAGCCCTGCCGAAGTCGATACCCTGACCGCCTGCGTTTTTGGCGCCATTCCGCCTTTTAGCTTCCATCCCGATCTGGCACTGGTGGCCGACCCGCTCCTGTTCGAGCGTTTCGATGAAATCGCGTTTAACGCCGGTCTGCTGGAAAAATCCGTGATTATGGATACGCAGGATTATTTGCGTATCGCCCGTCCTGAGCTGGTGACGTTCCATAAAGCGTAATCGTGTAGGCTGGTATCCCGTCAGCCTTTTTTTTCCAGAAAAATAACTGACGCGACCAGGATAATGGCAACAGCGAAAAACGATGAAGAAATGATCAGCGTTTCGACAAACATGTGATCGTACATTTTTGCGCCCCTTTTTCGATGCCTGCCCCTGTTTTATCCCCCGTAAATGACAGGGTTATGACAGCAGTAAAATCTTTTTAAAAACTGTCTTCAGCCGTGTTTCCGCGTAAAGTAAGCAGGCTTACTCTTTTGGCAAGGATTCCTTATGTTTGACCCGACTCTGCTCATTCTTCTGGCCCTCGCTGCGCTTGGCTTTGTCAGCCATAACACCACCGTCGCTATCTCAATTCTGGTGCTGATCATTGTGCGCGTGACCCCGTTAAACACCTTTTTCCCGTGGATAGAAAAACAAGGTCTCACCATCGGGATCATCATTCTGACCATTGGGGTGATGGCACCTATCGCCAGCGGTACGCTGCCTGCCTCGACGCTGCTGCACTCATTTGTGAACTGGAAATCGCTGATAGCGATAGCGGTAGGCGTTTTTGTCTCGTGGCTGGGCGGGCGTGGCGTTACGCTGATGAGCAGCCAGCCCTCGCTGGTGGCCGGTCTGCTGGTGGGAACCGTGCTCGGTGTGGCGCTCTTTCGTGGCGTTCCGGTGGGCCCGCTGATTGCAGCCGGGCTGGTCTCACTGTTTATCGGGAAGTCATAGTCAGGCTGGCAATATAGCGCGCTGGCGTCTGCCCCAGCCCCTTCTTAAACATCGTGATAAACGCGGTGGTGGAGTCGTACCCCAGCGACTGTGCCACCTGCTGTACCGACTTTCCCCCAATCAACAGCTGTAACGCCACAATAAGCTGCAGCTGATGCCGCCAGCGGCGAAAGCTCAGGCCCGTCTCTTTCACCACCAGGCGCGCCAGATTGCGCTCACTCATGGCGAAGTGGCTCGCCCATTGCGCCAACGTCTGCCAGGCGGCAGGCTCTTCCGCCATCTTCTCGCTCATCAGCCGGATTTTTGGATGAGGCGAAACGGGCAGTTGCAAATGTTCCTGACGCTGCAGCGGTAGCTCGTCAAAAAGAACATCCACCAGACGCGATGTGGCAGCAAGCGAAAGCGCTTCACGTGATTTTTCCGCCAGCGATAAGATCAGTTCCCGCACCAGAGGGGAGATCTTCAGGGTGCAGCAGCGATCGGGCAAACTTACCGCTCCGGGTTCAATAAACAAAAAGCAAAGCTGGGCACCCGGCGTGGCCTTATTGCTGTGCGGCATCTGGCCAGGGATCCACACGGCATACTGGGGCGGTACCATCAGCATGGCGTTTTCCACTTCGCAGGTAATGGCTCCCCCCAGCGCCAGAATCAGCTGTCCCTTACGGTGTTGGTGTCGCGGAATGTATTGTTCCTGCGCCACCACGCGGATGCGAAACGCGACAGCTGCATCATGCTGGCTATCGGGATCGTAGCCGTCCAGTCCGAGACCAATCATCAGGTTGTCCGATATTAGCGATAAACTGTCATTTTAGCCTGATTTCAACCGTGGAGAAAATCGGTATTGTGTGCGCTCGCTTGAACGTATGAGAACACAATGACTACTGCAATTCGGGTTTCAGGAAAACAGGGCGCGCTGCTGATCGCAGGTATCCTGATGATTGCCACTACGCTTCGCGTCACCTTTACCGGAGCAGCACCGCTGCTCGATACCATTCGTCTCGATTATGGCTTGAGTACGGCGCAAACCGGTCTGCTGACCACCCTGCCTCTGCTGGCTTTCGCCCTTATCTCCCCGCTTGCCGCAGGTGTTGCCCGGCGTATCGGCATGGAGCGCAGCCTGTTTATCGCCCTGCTGCTGATTTGCGTCGGCATTGCTGTGCGCTCCCTGCCTTCCGCCCCCCTGCTTTTCATCGGTACGGCGGTGATTGGCTGCGGTATCGCACTGGGCAATGTGCTTTTGCCTGGGTTAATTAAACGTGATTTCCCGGGACAGGTTGCCAGACTCACCGGTGCGTATTCCCTGACGATGGGGATCTCCGCGGCGTTAGGTTCCGCACTGATTGTTCCGCTGGCGCAGGGGGAAACCGGCTGGCATGGCGCCCTGCTAATGCTGATGGCCTTTCCGCTGGCTGCACTACTGCTCTGGCTGCCACAGTGGCGTCAGAAACACGTTGCGACGGTGACCGGTGCAGGCGCGTTACATAACCGCGCCATCTGGCGCTCTGCCCTCGCCTGGCAGGTCACCCTTTTTCTGGGGATTAACTCGCTGATTTACTATGTCATCATCGGCTGGCTACCGGCGATCCTGCTCAGCCACGGGTATAGCGAAGCCCAGGCGGGTTCTGTGCACGGACTCTTACAGCTGGCCACCGCCGTGCCGGGTCTCGCTGTGCCGCTGATCCTCCATCGTCTGAAGGATCAGCGAGCAATCGCCGGCGTCGTGGCGCTGTTGTGCGCGATAAGCGCAGCAGGATTGTGGTTTGCGCCGGGAATGGCGGTCATGTGGACGCTGGTGTTTGGTTTTGGTACCGGGGCAACGATGATCCTTGGCCTGACCTTCATCGGGCTGCGCGCCAGCTCTGCGCATCAGGCCGCGGCCTTGTCCGGCATGGCACAGTCGGTTGGCTATCTGCTGGCCGCCTGTGGCCCGCCGTTGATGGGCAAAATTCACGATGCTGCCGGTGACTGGCGGTATTCGCTTCTGGCCTGTGCACTGGCCGCCGTGATCATGGCCGTTTGCGGTATGCTTGCCGGGCGTGACCGGGAGGTCACGCCCCGTTAGTAGAATGGCAGACCACCAGGTCTGCCTTTTTTATCCGCGTGCCGCGCGCAGCATTGCCTGTACCAGCACCACCGGTCGACCTTCCAGCGCGGCACGTTCATGCTGGAATAAAGTGATCACGAAGAACGGATGGGTCAGTAGCTCCGCGGCGCGAATTTCACCCTGCTCGTCCCAGCCGGTGACGCGCATTTCGCCGCTCTCCAGCTCCCGTGCAAATTCCGGCGACACACCGTAATTGCAGTGATATCCCTCCACGATTTCCGGTTTGCCATAGGCTTTGGCGATGAGCGTATTGTTGCGCAGCTCAATTGCATCGGTTTTTTCCACCAGCGAGCAGGTTAATGGCGCAATCACCATTGTGCCTTCGGTATCCGTTTCGGCGTGCGCCGCATCGTGCCAGCCCAGCACATTACGGGCGTACTCAATCAGCGCATGCTGGAACCCGCCGCAGGTGCCGAGGAAGGGAATGCTGTTTTCGCGTGCGTAGCGTGCAGCGATAAAGGCCGCCGCTGTGTTTTTGTACGGGCTTGCGGGAACCAGCCAGATAGCGTCATAACCTACCAGATCTTCCGGGCTGGTCAGTTCCGTGGTCGCGAGCCAGTCATAATCAGCGGTGAGGTCAAGAACGGCAGCGGCGTCGTCAATTGCCAGCGGGATCGCCTGGTGCGCAATAACATCGGGATTGTAATCGCCAACCAGCGCAATGCGCAGTGTGGTTTTAGCCGGGAGGTGTTCCATGAAAGGTTCCTTATGCCTGAGTATTAGCAGATAACATAAGGAACCTCAGACTACCGATCTTCTGCAATTATCACAATACCTTAAATTGGGTGGGTAAAGACAAAGTGCTAGAGTAATACGCAGAACGTTTTGCTGCAGCTGAGGAGAAAAGATGATCCAGTGTAAACGCGTATACGAACAGGCAAGCCCGGACGATGGTTATCGGGTGCTGGTAGACAGACTCTGGCCGCGTGGCGTGAAGAAAACCGATCTCGCGTATGATGAATGGTGTAAAACGCTCACCCCGTCCAACGATTTACGCAAGGCGTTTCATAGCGAAACCCTTGATTTCAACGCCTTCAGCAAGGCGTACCGGGAAGAGCTGGCGCAGCACAAGGACGAGGGGTTGCGTCTTGCGGCGCTGGCCAGCAAGCAGACCTTAACCCTTCTCTATGGCGCGAAAGATAAGGAACACAATCACGCCCTGGTGTTAGCCGACTGGCTGCGTAATGTCTAGTCAGTCGATCATCAGTTCATCAAGGATTTGCGGCGCCGTATCCGGGGTAAGCGGCATCAGATGTTCGGCACGAATAAACGCAAAGCCGTGCTGATTGTCAAACGCGAAGACATCACCGGTCACCAGCCAAAGCGCGCGATCAGAGGTGGCGGGTAACTGCGTCATGACGCCATTGACCGGATTAACGAAACGCTGGCCGGGCTGACACAGGCCAAACAGTTCAACAGATTTACCAATATTACGACGGCCGGACGCCGTGCGGGCACCGATGATCATCGCCATGCTGCCCGGTTTAAGCTGAAACATACTTCTCTCACGATAACGGTAGCCATCGAAAGGCTAAGAATAATCCTAAAGAGAAGTGTACCGCAGCCACTGTCCCGCTGTCACCTGGCAGGTTGCGGATGATCGCGACGATAAAGCGCCCATTCATCGATCACTTCGCCACCGGGCAACTTGCACTCCGTGCGAACCCCTTGCGGGCTCTGAACCGGGACCTGTTCCCCGCCTTTATTCAGGCAGTAGACGGAGGCGGGATTAGCCATCCCGATAACATGGGGCGGTTTCGGGGCATCAGGCGGGGATGTTTTGGAGGTACAGGCGGCCAGCGGTAACGCCAGTGCCAGAAGCAGTAATCTCATCTCATTGATCCTTTTAACTTCATCAGATTTTAAGGGTAACGGGTCATCGCCGCTTTCTCCACGATTTCTCCATCTTAACTGCACTTTTCCACACTACAGTGGCACGTGTTCTCAATGACCAGAGAACATCATTCCGTAATCAAGATGTCTTTGCCCCGGTCTCAACATCGGGGCTTTTTTTCTCCCCCACTCCCCTGTGATGAATATTAATATTTTTATATTCATGTTTTACTATGCCCGAAGTCGAAAAATTCAGCATAACATGCAGATGCAGACGTCTTCTGCATGGGAGTGAGCCTACGTCATGTCGGATATTATCCTTGCCCGTGTTTCAGAAACGCTCGCCACTGAGCAGTCCCTTGAAAGTCTCGTCCGCCAGCTGCTGGAGATGCTGGAGATTGTGACTGAAATGGAGTCCACCTACCTGACGAAGGTCGATATCAATGCGCGGCTGCAGCATATCCTCTACGCCCGCAACAGCAAGCAGATGCAGATCCCAGAGGGGCTGAGCGTTCCGTGGGGCGACACGTTGTGTAAGCGCGCCATTGAGAGTGGTACGTTGTTCAGTAACGAGGTGGCTGAGCGCTGGCCGGATTGCGATGCCGCGAAAGCCCTTGGCATTACAACCTACATGAGTATCCCTATTCACCTTGCGGATGGTTCACTCTATGGCACGCTCTGCGCCACCAGCACGGAAAAGAAACATCCCAGTGACCGCGGTGAACAAGTTCTGAAATTATTCGCCGGGTTGATTGCCCAGTATATTCAGAAAGAGTCGCTGGTGATCCAGCTTCGGGAAGCCAATGCGGCACTCATTGCGCACTCTTATACCGATGCCCTTACCGGATTACCAAACCGCCGCGCCATCTTCGAAGAGCTGACGACCCTGTTTTCGCTGGCAAAGCACCTTAAACGCAACGCCATCATCGCGTTTATCGACCTTGATGATTTCAAGCTGATTAACGACCGTTACGGGCATCAATCAGGCGATCGGTTCCTGATTGAAGTGGGTAAACGTCTGACTGAAGAAAAACAGGCGGACGAGATAATCGGCCGGCTGGGCGGTGATGAGTTTCTGGTGGCCTCACTTAGCCAAACCAACAGTACGGGTGAGAGCACACAGATTAACCTGCTTAAAACGCGCCTCGACGCCCGTATTGCAGGGGAATACTGGCTGGGGAGCGTAAACATTATTTATCCGGGCGCCAGCTTCGGTGTGATTGAAGTTGACCCCACCGTGACCGATCCGGACAGTGCGTTACGCGCGGCTGATGTCGCGATGTATCAGCATAAGAAAGGAAAAAGCAAAACGTGCTTTCTCGCGATGGATTAACCCCGTACACTCTACGGCGTTATAAAAACCGAAACAGGTGATGGTATGAGAATAGGGATCCTCTTCCCGGTCGTTATTTTTATAACGGCGGTAGTGTTTTTGGCCTGGTTTTTTGTCGGTGGTTACGCTGCTCCGGGGGCATAAATGAGAAAAACAACCCTCATTATGCTGATCGTGGCAATCGTGGCTGTTGCAGGCTCGCAGCTAGGCTGGTGGTAAACCCACCACGTAAAAAGGCCGCCATATGGCAGCCTTTTTCAACATTTATCAGGCTTAGCTTTTGATTTTTCTGTAGATAAACAGAACAACCAACGCACCGATCACCGCGACAGCGAAACTGCCGAAGTTAAAGCCATCGACCTTACCAAAGCCGAACAGCGTACTGATCCAACCGCCCACCACTGCACCGATAATCCCCAGTATTACGGTGACGATAAACCCACCGCCATCTTTGCCCGGCATAATCCACTTCGCCAGAATACCTGCAATAAGCCCAAAGATAATCCAGGATAAAATTCCCATAAGTTTCCTCTCCGTATGGTTTTTGTCATTAAATCAACGACACAAGAAAGGATAGCACAGGATTTCAGAAAGGAAATTTGTGATAAGCATCACAGTGAGAGAGTGCGCGTTTATTCATCAACAGCACCACAAGAAATGTGGGGTTGCATCTTTTGTTGAGAAAGATTATCTTTCTCAACACTGAATAGTTGAGCGAAACACTCAGGTATTCAGTACGACATTGCTCACATTGCTTCCAGTATTTCTTGCCCACTCTAAAGTGGGCTTTTTTTTGCCTACACTGCAACAAAAGCGTGCCGGTTTCGCCCTGCACGTTTTGCCTGATAGAGCGCCTGGTCGGCGGCTATAATGATGTTCTGCTGGCTGCCCGCGATATCCACGGCACGCGCAGTGGAGATCCCGACGCTAACCGTGACCCGCCCGAAGGGACTGAAAGCATGTTCAATATGCAGCGAAAAGACATTGCGAATGATCGTCTGACCGAGGCGGAGCGCTTCCTGGATATCCGTGTCAGGCAGGATCAGTGCAAACTCTTCCCCGCCATAGCGCGCCACAACCTGGTTGTCCCGGTTGAGGCTCTCCCTGAGGCTATTTCCCAGCAGGGTTAAACAGCGGTCCCCTTCGGGATGACCATAGTTATCGTTGTATTTTTTGAAGTAGTCCACATCGACAATCAACACCGAAATCGGGGCGTCGCTGGCCGCACAGGCCGCAATTTCTGACAGAATTTTTTCATCAAAAATGCGTCGGTTGAAAAGCCCGGTTAGCGCATCTTCAGACGCAATAATCTTCAGCGCTCTGTTATCCCGTGTTTTTCTGGATAAATCGGAATAGAGGAAACAGGACGCCGCAATGAGTATCGCGGTAAAAACCAAAATGAGTACAGAAAGCTGGAGAGCCTGCTTGCGCCAGGGGGCGAGCGCTTCATGCGTACTGACCGCCACGGTGGTGACGAGCCCGTAGCGCTTGTTCTTCTCGAAGGCATAAATGCGTTCGATTTTATCAAACCGTGAGACAGAGCTGGCGATACCCGCGTTTTGTACCTTGAGGTATGTCCTGAAGAGAGGCGAATCCGAAACAATCGCACCAATGTAATTATTTTTAAACGGATGACGCACCAGCAACACGCCTGACTGGGTTGTTAAGCCGATCACGCCTGAGTGACCAATATTGATCTGCCCGTATAACGCCAGAAAATTTTCGATACCCAGCGTAACCACAACGACACCGTTAAACGCGCCGGTAGGGGTTTCCAGCCGACGACTAATGGTTATGACCCATTTACCATTCGTTCTGCTGACCACCGGCTGACCAATAAAAATCTGCTGGCTCTTATTTTCTTTGTGGTAGATAAAAAACGACCTGTCCACCCCTTTCCGGGGTCCGGAAAAACTTTCATGCAGTGCCGTAAAAATATTCCCTTGCGCATCGTAAACAACCACATTATTTATCTGGATAAGAAGATTATCCTGATTGCTTATCATCCGCTGGATATTTTTGGCCTGTTGCGGGGTCATGCCATAAATTTTGATTATGTCGGAAACCGAAGTAATCAACATTTCACTTTGGCGCATGATCCCTTCGCTGTACACGTCTAAGGTATGGCTCAGGTTGGCAACGCTGGTATTTATTTGCTGGATTGACTGCTGCCTGGACGTGGTAATTTGGACGGCAAGCGACAGCGAAATGATCAATGAGACAATGATGACGGTAATAGTTGTTGTGTAAAAAGTATTTTTCACATGCACGAGCTCTTCCACCTTATCACGCCTGACATCCCTGGCTGACAACTAGAGTCACTGTAACAAAGCTCAGGATAAGAGGAAAATGAATTGCACTTAAGCATACAACAGAAATCTGATGATATTTCGCTTTTCGCAAACGGGCATCAGATATTATTACTGGGCCCCTTTCACAGAAAAAAATCTCTTACAGACTGACCTTCTCCAGGGGCTTAGATAAGATGACTTTAATAAATTCTTTATACGAGACCGGTTTACCAAAATAGTATCCCTGCAACAGGGTAATCTGATTACGGTTGAGATAGTCCAGTTGCTCCTTCGTTTCTACCCCTTCAGCCACGATATGCAGTGAGAGTTTTTTCGCCAGGTCAATCACACAGTCCAGCAGGATCGTAGAGTCTTTCGCCTCTGATACCCGGTTCACGAAACTTTTATCGATTTTAATATAATCAATCGCCAGCGCGTGCAGACAGGAGAGTCCGGAATACCCGGTCCCAAAGTCATCAAGCGCAATGACGAAACCGGCGTTATGTAACGCATTGAGATTTTCCACCAGATGAGGATTATCGATCAGCGGTTCACGCTCGGTCACTTCGAGAACCAGTTTGACCTCTTTACCATAAAAGCCTTTTCCAAAGACCCGGCAGTCAGCGATAAAAGAAGGCGCATTGATGTGTCTGGCGCTGATGTTCACCCCGATGTGAAATCCGTCCGGCAACTTAGGCAAAAGCGGCTTAAGCTCGGTCACCACTTTCGCCATTAACCCTTTGGTCAGCGGAATTATCAGGCCGCTGCGCTCGGCAATCGGAATAAAAACATCCGGTGGGATAAAGCCTGATTTTGGGTGCTTCCACCTTGCCAGTACTTCCACGCCATACAAACCGCCGGTATCGCCATTCACGATCGGCTGATAGTACGGAACGATCTGGCCGTGGATGATGGCTTTACGCAGATCGTCTTCAAACGAGCTGCTTTTCCCCCTGTAGCGACGGATAAGAATGCCAACAGCTACAGATAACGCAAGGATAAGCAGTATGAGGCTCCATCCCTGATGCAGTAAACGCGTCAGGCTGAAAAAGGCGGGAGGCTGCCAGGCCATGCTAAACGGAAAATGTGCCGATGCTGTTAAGGAACCCGCCCACTTCACGGGGGGCCAGCCGGTCACATCGCCCGCGCCGGCTATTGCTTTATCGCCAACAACCAGCCTCAGTCCCGTGTTGTTTGCTGCACTCGCAATAACATCCCGTAAATGCGCGTCGCTAACGCTTACGATAACGCGCCCTTTCGCGACGGGCATCTGAAAAAGTAACACCGGAATGCCGTTCACCAGGCGATTACCGGGGAGCAGCATCAATCCTTTGTTGGGCAGCGTCTGCGGGCGAATAATCAATACGCCGTTTCCGGGAAGGGAGGTACAGACGATCCTGCCCTGCTGCTCAATCATAATGGCGCGAAGATGCGGTTTCAGCGCAGCTTCCGAACCCAGTTCACGCTGTCCGGTGTCGGTACACCCTGCAGCGGCGACCCGTTTTGCTGTATCTGCAGCACTGACAGCCTCAGCAAGAATGGCCTCAATTTTACGCGTGCTTGCGGCGGCGGTTTCGGCATAATTTGACCGGGCCATATGCCACAACTGCCAGTTAATGATCAGCATGCCACTCAGAAACACAAATAAGGCACACAGAATGGGGAGCATAAGGTTGCGCACGATTTTTTCCTTAAGAGAAAAATGCTCATTTATGACCTGTATAAGGCGATTGCCTGGCAAACTCTGCGCTGCTTAAAGCAATGTGAAAAGTTTAGTTAAGATTTATCTTAAAAAACTGGTACTTCCGCATGAGTTACTCTGACTGAATAAGATAAACCTCCGTTATTATCAGGCTTGTGCCTTGCCCTGGCTGTGTTAAGATTTGTGAAATCAGGGAGCGGACGGGACCACTGGAAAATGAAAAAGATCATTGCCGTTGCTATCATTTCAACGTTGCTGGTCGCCCTCTCTCTCTACGCGGTTAATGCGGTTATCCTGGCCCAGCAAAAGAGCAAACAGCTCGAGGTTTCCCATTCCCTTTTACAATATTCAGAAGGCCTCTCTCAAAGTGTGGCGCAGGCGCTCAAAAGCATTACTACACAGGGTTGTGATAAAACCAGTCTTGATAGTTACAGGCAGATAAAGTTAGATAGCCTCTATTTCGGGGATATCGGTTTTATTGAAAAGGGGAAAATAGCCTGTACTGCTTTTTGGGGTAAACTCGCCACTCCCGCTGCCCTTCCTGCAGAGCTGCATAAAACGCCACGGGGTTTTCTTCTGGCACAGTTTTCCAGAAAAGATTTTTTTACAGGCAATGCGGCAATTTATAATAACGTGATTATATTCACCTCCCGCTATGCTTACGATAAGTTCACGCCGATTACGGCGAACTATTCACTAAGTACGACGACCAAAGATTTCGGCAGAACATTTTTCTCAGCCTCCCCGGTGATAAAAGAACAGAGCTGGCTGCATTCGAATCTGTTTACCTTAACCCTGACGCAGTGCAGCGCCGTATGGGATTTGTGTGTGATCGTGAAGCATCACAACGCAGGGCTGGCTTCGTTGTCGCTGGTGGTGTTTACCCTTCTCACGGCAATTTCGGCTTTCATCTGGATAGCGATCACGCTGTTTTTCTTCCGCATCTATGAAGATCGGTTCTCACTGGAGCGCACGCTGGTTAACGCGGTAAAAGCCAATACCATCAGCGTTAACTACCAGCCCATTATTCGAATCCAGGATAAAAAAATGGTGGGCGTTGAAGTTCTGTCGAGATGGCGCGATAGCAATCATGGAGAGGTCTCGCCTGAGCTCTTTATTCCCTTAATTAAGAAAATTGGCCTGTATCAAAAGTATTATATCAATATCATCGAAAAATCCCTGGCAGAAATCGCCTCGCTGGCGATTAAACATCAGCTGGTGATTTCATTAAACATTGGTCGAACCGAGATTGAAGACGGGCAATTCATTAAGATTCTGTGTCGTGAGTGTTTAGTGAATAGCATTCCACTCTCCTTGATAAAAGTCGAACTCTCTGAAAAGGCGGTCTCCACTGCGGATGTTCTCGAAGGGTTTTGTCAGGCGTTAAAATCACTGGGTGTGAGAATATCAATTGACGATTTTGGAGTGCAAAACTCTAACCTCGCCCGCATATCGCTTCTGGAATACGATGAGATCAAAATAGACAAATCGCTGGTAGATGGTATTAATGAGCATTATAAACAGAATATATTCGTCATCTTTAGTGACGCCCTCGCCAGACTGAATAAAACGCTCGTCTTTGAAGGTGTGGAAAGCGAAACGCAATATCGCTTTATCGCTGACCGGTATCCTGATGCCCTGATTCAGGGATGGTATTTCTCTAAATCACTGACCATTGGTGAACTGACGCAGCAACTTAACAACGATAAGCAAAAACCAGCGCGTTAGCATGTCAACATTGACGACGTGACGGCTCTGCATAGCGTCCAGTTATAATTCACGACGTTGAGTTTTAGCTCTCCGCAAACCTCACCGTAACGCTGCATGCGGCGCTCACGGAAAAACGCCCTCAGCGATTCAGGCAGACAGTCTGCCTGGTAGCGTAACAGCGTAGTGTGCCAGAACGGCGCTGGTAAAGGGGTATTGCCATGGCGTAAGCGCAACGCCTCTTGCCAGTCCGTGGTTAACAGACGTTCACAAAACGCCTGCCGCTGCCTCAAGGCAAGTGTATCGGGTATGCCTGCAAGCAAGAGCTGGTTGGGCAATGCCACCAGCCTGAGTTCCCGAACCGTGATACCCAGACCGGCAAAAGGGATCCATGCGTCGATAAGCTGATGCGTCTTCGCCGGTAACGGTGCATTCTCGTCGTAGAGAGGGAGCGTTATGGGTACGAAGGTGAAATGGAAGCCGGATGGCGGCTGGAGGTCTACTAACGAGTCGTGGCGGGTCAACGCCCGCAGTTCCTGAAACAACATGTCGACAGACGCGGCCATTTCCGGCTGGAAACCTGTCGCCAGTGCGAGCTTTTGCGTAGCATAAAACGGCTCCCTTACCGCTCCGATACCGTCCCGCTTTTCCCAGAGCGCCAGCGTCTTCGCGTTGGTGTCGTGGTAATGTTTTTCCAGATCAGACGTTTCCATTTCTTTCCTAAAAACATATAGTCGTCACATTCAGACCGTAGATTACCCTGAAGCACACTCTCATTTGGTTAAAACGTGAAAAATTCTCTGTTGTTTCCGCTGGTACTCTTTTTCCTGATCGTTATTTTCGCCCTGCTCATCGGTAAACCCTCAACGCACATCCCGGATAAAAAATGCATGTGGTCCGATAGCGTGATGCTGAGCTGTTTAGCAAAGCATCAGCACAACGGTTTTTGAGGCAGACTATTCATTTCCCCACTGATTGAGGAAGTTCGCAATATCATCAATGCGCGCGCTACGGATGCCGGCTTCACTCGCCATCTCTTGCTGGGCTTCCTCGCTGATCTCTTCATTGTTCGATAAACGGGTGAGCAGCAACTGGAAATAACAGGCAAGAGGATCGCGCTCTGCCTCACTTACCGGCTCCGCGGCTTCCGACGCGTATTCATCGACGATGTCATAATACTTAAGTGGAATTTCATTGTGCATAAACAGTCTCTTCTCTGACCTTTAAGGGTAATGCCTGAGTATATCGGACGGCACTCTTAGACCAAAGCCTTGTTAATCAACGCAACCACAATGCAATCAATGCAGCCAGCGCCGGTAAAGCCTGAACACAGAGTATTTTTCGGCTGGCGGTCATGGCACCGTAAATGCCCGCAATCAACACGCAGGTCAAAAAGAAGAAGACCACAGGAACACCGCTTTCACCAAGCCACAGTCCCCAGAGCAGTCCCGCTGCCAGAAAACCGTTATACAACCCCTGGTTTGCGGCCAGCACGCGGGTATCGCGTGCAAAATCAGGGCTGAGATTAAATGCCTTGTGGCCTGTTTTTGTGTTCCACAGGAACATTTCCAGAACAAGTATGTAGAGATGAATTAATGCAACAATAGCGACAAGGATCGTAGCTAACATCTTGCTGTCTCCCGCAGGCAGAGGAAAAAAACGGGGACCTTCTGGCCCCCGTTCATGTTTAACCCAGAATCTGGATGACATATTCGCGATGATCGCGTCGCCAGACTCTGAACATTTTAGCATCTTCTATAGCGTTAACGATCGGGCCAGCGACTTCAACCATTTTATATGGTGCATCAACGTGACACCGGAACGAACGTTAACTCAGAACGCTGCCGTTCCATACATCTCCGAGATTTATTACCCGGTCATTATTGTATGCACCAGAGGCATTCAGGTTTTTCAGCGGGCTCCAGTCATTGTTCCAGGGGATAAACATGGTTGCTTTAGGGTATTTCTGAAGAATAATACTCACTAAATTTGCATAATCAAACTGGCCGTTAATTGTTGATGGCCCCACTTCTGCAAAGGCAAACGGCTTATTCAATGCCACCATTTCATCGTAACCGTTTACAGTGGCAGGATTGTCTGTATACAAGTCCAGGCCAGTAATATCAACATACTCTGCGCCAGGGTAATAAGATGTCTTATAATCCCGGTTTGCATCAGGAGAGAAGACCCAGAGTAAATTGTTTAACCCTTTCGTTTTAACGAAATAGTTAAAGATATCCTGATACAGGCGTCGATACAGATCCATACGTACAGTATCGTTTGTATTCTCACCGGTTGCCCCCCACCAGAACCACTCGCCATTCATCTCATGCAAGGGTCGATAAAAGACGGTGACACCTTTCTCATTCAGTTGCTGTAGGCCCTGAGCGACCTTATCAAGCATTGCCAGCCAGCGTCCACGCGACGGTGTTCCAGACTGTAAGATTGCAGAAAATTCATCATTACTCACAGGATGCTTGAGAGCCCCCTTTCCATCACCAGGATTATTACCCGCAAAACAAGGGTTTGGTAAATGGTGGCTGATCGCGACCAGTCCGCCTTTTTTCCAGTGGTCGATCAAATCGACATTACAACCAAAATCGATCAAACTGTCTTCCTCTCCTGGGGTACAGGCATCCCAGCCACGAGCATAGTCAGCGCTATAAATAGCGGGGAATTTCCCGGTCAGGGCCTGCAGGTCTTTTCCTTGTTGCAGGGAAAAAGCATCGACGCCGCCGATATTGCTATAGCCACCAAAAATACCTGAAATGAGCTTTTTACCCTGTCGATCGGACAGACCACTCAACCACTGATAAATCATTTTCGCATTATTATCTGCAGACTGATTTGCGGGTACTACAGTAAAAGTACTCATTTGTAGAATATCCTTAGATCTCGATTGGAAAATACATGGCAATGAATGACCATGCGTGTTTGCTACGTACACAATAAAACTGACATTGCCCGGCTTTATTTTTTCGTACAGTTTGTCTGGCTTTTCCCACTACCGTGGACAGTGCCAGCGCAGCAATACCGTTTGATTAAATAACTTGCTGCGACAGGGATATTTATATCAGCCGCCTGCTTAAAATGATGCTAATTCACGTTGTGCTATCTCCCGTAATACGAGTGATATTCCGCACACCAGAAAGTTATGCTGACAAAAGAATTAATGAGAGTTTCACCGTAACCGCGTCGTACCCGATAAGTCATATCAGGTATTCATGAGCGCGGCACCGGGTGAGGCCGTACACCATAACAATGAATTTAGTGAGACGTGGAATTAAGATATTCAAGAAATTTTGGGGCATACATCGCCGAATCAAACGGCGAAAGCGCATGATGGCCCGGTAAAGCGTGGACGGTAAATGCTATTGAAGGGAGGGGTTTTGATAACCGTACGAAATAGGATAATAAAAAACGGGAACCCATCGGCTCCCGTTCTTGTTTAACCCAGACTCTGGATTACATGTTCGCGATAATCGCGTCGCCAAACTCTGAACATTTCAGCAGCTTAGCGCCTTCCATCAGACGTTCGAAATCGTACGTTACGGTTTTCGCGTTAATCGCGCCTTCCATACCTTTAACGATCAGGTCTGCGGCTTCGAACCATTCCATATGACGGAGCATCATTTCTGCAGACAGGATAATAGAACCTGGGTTCACTTTATCCTGGCCGGCATATTTTGGTGCCGTACCGTGGGTCGCTTCGAACAGTGCGCACTCGTCACCGATGTTCGCACCAGGGGCGATACCAATACCGCCAACCTGCGCCGCCAGGGCGTCGGAGATGTAGTCACCGTTCAGGTTCATACAGGCGATAACGTCATATTCAGCAGGACGCAGCAGGATCTGCTGCAGGAACGCATCGGCGATCACATCTTTAATGATGATCTCTTTGCCGGTGTTCGGGTTCTTGATCTTCTGCCATGGACCACCGTCAATCAGCTCACCACCGAACTCTTCCATCGCCAGCTGGTAGCCCCAGTCTTTGAATGCGCCTTCGGTGAACTTCATGATGTTGCCTTTGTGAACCAGCGTCACAGAGTCACGGTCGTTGGTGATCGCGTATTCAATGGCCGCACGCACCAGACGTTTAGTCCCTTCTTCGGAGCAAGGCTTGATACCGATACCGCAATGCTCAGGGAAGCGAATTTTCTTCACGCCCATCTCTTCGCGCAGGAATTTAATCACTTTCTCTGCGTCAGCAGAGTCCGCTTTCCACTCGATGCCCGCGTAGATGTCTTCTGAGTTTTCGCGGAAGATAACCATGTCGGTCAGTTCAGGGTGCTTAACCGGGCTTGGGGTGCCCTGATAGTAACGAACCGGACGCAGACACACGTACAGGTCCAGCTCCTGACGCAGCGCAACGTTCAGGGAACGAATACCGCCACCGACTGGAGTTGTCAGAGGGCCTTTAATAGCAACGCGGTAGTCGCGGATCAGGTCCAGCGTTTCAGCTGGCAGCCAAACGTCCTGGCCATAAACTTGAGTAGATTTTTCACCGGTGTAAATTTCCATCCAGGAAATTTTACGCTCGCCTTTGTAGGCTTTCTCAACAGCGGCATCAACCACTTTCAGCATTGCCGGGGTAACGTCTACACCGATACCGTCACCTTCGATGAACGGGATAATCGGATTGTGAGGAACGTTAATCTTGCCGTTTTGCAGGGTGATCTTTTTACCTTCCGCCGGAACAACTACTTTGCTTTCCATTAACCTCTCCTTCGAGCGCTTCTGGTTGTTACTGATCTTATGTTAATAAATTGTAATGAGCCCTTCGATAGTACCTGATTGTCCGACGCCATGAAAGGTCTTCGTTAATAGGCTATAATGCGGCAATTGATAACGTCTGAAAATACCATGAAGAAAACTTCTTTTACAAAACACCGGGTTGAGCGATTCAGCTCACGACAAGCCGCCAGAAGACCACAAGAATCCCAGCCAAAGCGGGTGATTTTGTTCAATAAACCCTACGATGTTTTGCCGCAGTTTACTGACGAAGCCGGACGCAGCACGCTGAAGGATTACATTCCTGTTCAGGGCGTCTACGCCGCCGGCCGTCTGGACCGGGATAGCGAAGGACTTCTGGTCTTAACCAACGATGGTGCCTTACAGGCCAGGCTCACTCAGCCGGGCAAACGCACGGGAAAGATTTACTTCGTCCAGGTTGAAGGTGAACCGGATGAAGAGACGCTGGCGACATTACGCCGCGGCGTGACGTTAAACGATGGTCCTACCTTGCCTGCAGGTATTGAGCTCGTCAGCGAGCCGGAATGGCTGTGGCCACGCACGCCGCCGATCCGCGAGCGCAAATCCATCCCGACGAGCTGGCTCAAGATCACCCTTTATGAAGGCCGTAATCGCCAGGTTCGTCGGATGACCGCACACGTGGGCTTCCCTACCCTGCGACTTATTCGCTACGCCATGGGCAACTACACCCTGGATTCACTGGCAAACGGTGAATGGCGGGACGTTACCCCTTAAGGAGTCACTATGTTTAAACCGCATGTCACGGTCGCCTGCGTGGTTCACGCGCAAGGTAAGTTTTTGGTCGTAGAAGAGAGTATTAACGGCAAGGCGCTGTGGAACCAGCCAGCCGGGCACCTTGAAGCCAATGAAACCTTACTGCAGGCCGCCAAACGCGAACTGTGGGAAGAGACCGGTATCCACGCGGAGCCGCAGCACTTCATCCGTATGCACCAGTGGATTGCCCCTGATCACACCCCGTTCCTGCGCTTTTTATTTGCCGTCGAGCTTAGCGAAACGTGCGCCACAGAGCCGCAGGACGATGATATCGATCGCTGCCTGTGGGTCACTGCCGAAGAGATCCTGAACGCGCCAAACCTGCGCTCGCCGCTGGTTGCCGAGAGTATCCGCTGCTGGCAGTCTGCTGGTCGCCTGCCGCTTGAGGTGATTGGAGAATTTAACTGGCCGTTTACAGAGGGTGCCAATGGTGGGGGGGCGTGATAGAATATGCCGCCTTGAAGTTCAATGTCGTGAGTATTCCATGTCAGATAACAGCCAGAAAAAAGTGATCGTCGGCATGTCCGGCGGTGTCGATTCCTCCGTTTCCGCCTACCTGTTGCAACAACAGGGCTATAAGGTGGAGGGCCTGTTCATGAAGAACTGGGAGGAAGATGATGGCGAGGAATATTGCACTGCTGCTGCGGATCTCGCCGATGCGCAGGCGGTGTGCGATAAGCTGGGCATTGAACTGCACACCGTTAACTTTGCCGCAGAATACTGGGACAACGTCTTCGAGCTTTTCCTGGAAGAGTACAAAGCCGGTCGTACCCCGAACCCGGACATTCTGTGCAACAAAGAGATCAAATTTAAAGCCTTCCTGGAATTCGCCGCAGAAGATCTGGGCGCAGACTATATTGCGACCGGGCACTACGTGCGTCGTGCCGATGTGAATGGCAAAAGCCAGCTGCTGCGCGGTCTGGATGGCAACAAAGATCAAAGCTACTTCCTTTATACACTCAGCCACGAACAGATTGCGCAAAGCCTGTTCCCGGTAGGCGAGCTTGAAAAGCCGCAGGTGCGTAAAATCGCCGAAGAGCTGGATCTGATCACCGCGAAGAAAAAAGACTCTACCGGTATCTGTTTTATCGGCGAGCGTAAATTCCGCGATTTCCTTGGTCGTTACCTGCCGGCACAGCCGGGCAAAATCGTTACCGTCGACGGTGATGAAATTGGTCAACATCAGGGGCTGATGTACCACACGCTGGGCCAGCGTAAAGGGCTGGGTATTGGCGGCACCAAAGAAGGCAGCGAAGATCCGTGGTACGTCGTAGATAAAGATGTCGAAAACAATATTCTGGTTGTTGCTCAGGGCCACGACCATCCGCGTCTGATGTCCGTCGGCCTCATCGCACAACAGCTGCACTGGGTCGATCGTGAGCCGCTGAAGGGTACGCTGCGCTGCACGGTAAAAACACGCTATCGCCAGACCGATATCCCTTGTACCGTCACCGCGCTGGATGATGAACGCATTGATGTGCGTTTCGACGAGCCGGTTGCGGCGGTCACCCCAGGCCAGTCCGCCGTATTCTACAGCGGCGAAATCTGTCTGGGCGGCGGGATCATTGAACAGCGCCTGCCTCTGCCGGCCGTTTAACACGATTGCACACATAAAGGAGAACGTGTGGCGAAGAACTATTATGACATCACCCTGGCACTGGCTGGAATTTGCCAGTCTGCCCGTCTGGTGCAACAGCTGGCGCATCAGGGTCATTGCGATGCTGACGCGCTGCACGTTTCACTCAACAGCGTTATCGACCTCAACCCCGGTTCGACTCTGGGTGTCTTCGGTGGGAGTGAAACCAATCTTCGTCTCGGTCTTGAAACTTTGCTTGGCGTGCTTAACGCCAGTAGCCGTCAGGGGTTGAACGCGGAGCTAACCCGCTACACGTTAAGCCTGATGGTGCTGGAGCGTAAGCTCAGCGCGGCTAAAGGCGCCCTTGATACGCTCGGTGACCGCATTGCCGGGCTGCAGCGCCAGCTCGACCATTTTGATCTGCAGTCCGAAACGCTGCTCAGTGCCATGGCCGGCATTTATGTTGACGTCATCAGCCCGCTGGGCCCACGTATTCAGGTCACCGGCTCTCCTGCCGTGCTGCAAAGCCCGCAGGTTCAGGCAAAAGTACGCGCCTCCCTGCTGGCGGGTATTCGTGCCGCCGTGCTGTGGCATCAGGTTGGCGGTGGCCGCCTGCAGTTAATGTTTTCTCGTAATCGCCTGACGACTCAGGCAAAACAAATTCTTGCTCATTGTTAACCTCCCGGAGTTGCGAATTATGGAATTATCCTCACTGACCGCCGTATCCCCTGTAGATGGACGCTACGGCGATAAAGTCAGCGCGCTGCGCGGGATCTTCAGCGAATATGGTTTGCTGAAGTTCCGTGTTCAGGTTGAAGTACGCTGGCTGCAAAAGCTGGCCGCCCAGGCAGCAATCAAGGAAGTTCCTGCTTTTGACGCCCAGGCAAACGATTACCTCGATAAAATCGTTGCTGACTTCAACGAAGAAGATGCTGCGCGCATTAAAACTATTGAGCGCACCACCAACCATGACGTAAAAGCGGTTGAGTATTTCCTGAAAGAGAAAGTGGCAAGCGTGCCTGCTCTGCATGCCGTGTCTGAATTCATTCACTTCGCCTGTACCTCAGAAGACATTAATAATCTGTCTCATGCGCTGATGCTCTCCACCGCGCGTAAAGAAGTGGTGCTGCCTTACTGGCGTAAAATCATCGACGCGGTAAAAGCACTGTCTGTCGAATATCGTGATATTCCGCTGCTGTCCCGTACCCACGGTCAGCCGGCCACTCCCTCCACGATGGGTAAAGAGATGGCAAACGTGGCGTACCGTATGGAACGTCAGTATCGTCAGCTGGAGCAGGTCGAGATTCTGGGTAAAATCAACGGTGCGGTAGGTAACTACAACGCCCACATCGCCGCCTACCCGGAAGTGGACTGGCATCAGTTCAGCGAAGCGTTCGTGACCTCACTGGGCATTCAGTGGAACCCGTACACCACCCAGATTGAGCCGCACGACTATATCGCGGAACTGTTTGACTGCATCGCTCGCTTCAACACCATTCTGATCGATTTCGATCGTGACGTGTGGGGTTACATCGCGCTGAACCACTTCAAACAGAAGACCATCGCCGGTGAAATTGGCTCCTCAACCATGCCGCACAAAGTCAACCCAATCGACTTCGAAAACTCCGAAGGCAACCTGGGCCTGGCGAATGCGGTGCTGCAGCACATGGCGAGCAAACTGCCGGTTTCCCGCTGGCAGCGCGACCTGACTGACTCCACCGTGCTGCGTAACCTGGGCGTGGGTATCGGCTACGCGCTGATCGCGTATCAGTCCACCCTGAAAGGTGTAAGCAAACTGGAAGTGAACCGCGACCGTCTGCTGGACGAGCTGGATCACAACTGGGAAGTGCTGGCAGAGCCCATTCAGACCGTCATGCGTCGTTATGGCATTGAAAAACCGTACGAGAAACTGAAAGAGCTGACGCGCGGCAAACGCGTAGACGCCGAAGGCATGAAACAGTTTATCGACAGTCTGGAACTGCCGGAAGACGAAAAAACCCGCCTGAAAGCGATGACCCCGGCAAACTATATCGGCCGTGCCATCACCATGGTTGACGAGCTGAAGTAACCTCCCTTCCCCCTTTCCGCCTGGAAAGGGGGCTGCTTTTCCCCGGTTTACTTAATGTTTATCCCCACAACAACATAATCAGCGTGACCGTGGAAAAGAGAACTCAGAAATAGCAATAGAGCGCTCATCCGTCTCACCATATAGTTATCCATATTGACAACAAGCCCTAAAGGGGCTAACCTTCATCCTTATGGCCCCGAATCGCTTGTGCGCATCATCCCGTAAGTGAGAACAATGAATGCTATACCTTTTGATGCCAGAGTAGTCATTATATCTGTGTATATTAAATTCTTTTAACAAATAAGCCTCGCGGGGCTCTTACCGGTGCATTATGTCGCTGATCGATAATTACACACCACCTACAACAGAAGACCTTGCGCACCTTAAAGAAGAACTTGGTCTCACAGGTCTCCAAATGGCGGATTTAGCTGGTCTTGCCGGCAGCAATCACTGGAGGAAATATACTGGTGGCGAAACGCCCAGAATTATGGGAATGCATATGCTCTTTTTCATGGCCGCACAGTTAGCATTGAATGATAAAGAGTTGAAGAAAGTACTAGAAAAAATGCGTGAGATAGGGGCAAGCATCTCCTGATGGGATTCGCTATTTAACATGGAACTACAATGAAAATTTTTATCGTAAATCTAAAAAAATCAGTTGAACGTCGTAAAAAAATGGAAGCGCAACTGAATGCCTTAGGTCTTTCAGCTGAGTTTATCGAAGCAGTAGATGGCAGACTCATGTCTGAAGAAGAAAGGAAGGGAGTTACTGCCAACGTTAATTATGCATTCCTTCCTGGTGAGATCGGCTGCGCATTAAGTCATCAAAAAATTTATAAAAAAATGATTGATGAGAAGATCGGCGAAGCCCTTATTCTTGAGGATGACGTTGTTTTAAATGATGATTTTAAAAACGTTTTGGAACACATTACTGTCCCAGAGGTTCGTCCTTCTGTCATTTTACTAAGCCGTACAAATAAGTTTTTCCAAAAAAAAATAAAAAATATTTCCACCGGCTATTCTTTGCATAAGACCTTACATGCCACTACCACGCACAGTTATATTATCAACAACAAGGCTGCGTGCTCTTTACTCAAAGGGCTTAATCCTGTTTGGATTGTGGCTGATAAATGGGGACTATTCGAAGATATGTCATTGGTTGAAGTATATTCGGTAGTGCCTCATCCAGTTCATCTCTCTGAAGAAGCCCAAAATTCTACTATCAACATTCCGGAAGATTCACAAACCATCCATTTAAGAAAAAAGGAATTATGGAATCTTCTTATGTCACGTAGAACATTTAAAACGAAAATCAAACACAAATACAGAAGAGCGATTCTTCCACTTTTCAATAAGGTCATAAATCAAGGTAAAGGTTAAAACAGTAAATTCATAAGGAGGCTTGACTGGCCGTTCAATATAGGAGGGTTCTCTAATATCGATAAAATTGAGAACCCCTCCGGAATTTTGCCATTCCATAAAACATTCAGTTTTTTAATCTATTGCCAAAGACTACTGAGTCGCATTCTGTAAAGAGTGTGTTTGCTAAACCGCAGTGAAATACATTGTGACTCTTCTTTCTGCTTCTGTGTAATTCACACCATTATACCCGTACTGAATACATATAGTTTTCGTAAAATTTCATAACGGAAAAATCAGGATCGCGTTTCACTTATCGCGGTATTTGCTGGCACGAGATTCTCCCTGACTGGATTGCAAATAGCAGTTATATCAAAAAAGCTGGAAATCCTGGCATTGTCATCGCAAGTGAAATCCAGTTCGGTCAGTTATTGATCATGGAGATATGCTGAAGTGCAGCAAAGAACTGCCCACCGGCAGGTCTTAAACGCTTCAGTCCCTGACAGGGTCAAAAAGGACCATGCGCCTTCAACAATTAATAAACAAATAGCTGTTTTATAGGAAATGCTGCAGCATGCAAATCGAAGTCGGTTTATATTGTACGCTCCTTATGAGGGTGTATCGTGGCTTAGGCTATCTAAGGCAGATCCCGATCCACTTTTACTTCATGAGAACCTGGCACTGATTGCAGCCCTCCCCGAAAATTGGCGTTGATCATCGTAGTACTCCTCCACTCGGGAATGAGGCCTGGCAAGATTTGAGCCCTGGCATGGGATGATGTTGATCTGGAAAAACCGAGCCGCAAAATCTACGTTTCGTTTTCCACCAGAGAAAAAATCACGAGCAAATGAGATCTATTTTTCAAAAAATTCGATTTCTTGGGATTGGCGACGAGGTTTATTCCAGTTTGATAGGAGATATGCGCCAGGGTCAAGTCAACATGCTGAACAATCAGATGCCGACAGCGATGCCCCCAGGACGCCCCAAACAGTACGGGAGCATGAAAAAAGTCATTTAATTTCATGACGCTGGTTTCAAACTCCATAATCAGCGTTAAACTATTCATACCATTCATATAGGGAGAAAAGATGATGCGCGTACTGGTTGTTGAGGATAACGCATTGTTACGCCATCACCTGAAGGTTCAGCTTCAGGAGATGGGACATCAGGTGGACGATGCCGAAGATGCAAAAGAAGCCGATTATTATCTCAATGAGCACCTGCCGGACATCGCCATCGTCGATCTCGGATTGCCTGATGAAGACGGTTTGTCGTTGATTCGTCGCTGGCGCAGCCATGATGTCTCCCTTCCGGTTCTGGTGTTGACCGCACGTGAAGGCTGGCAGGACAAGGTTGAAGTGCTCAGCGCGGGCGCGGATGATTACGTCACCAAGCCGTTTCACATCGAAGAAGTGGCGGCACGCATGCAGGCACTGCTACGCCGCAACAGCGGCCTGGCCTCCCAGGTGATTTCGATTCCCCCTTTCCAGGTTGATCTCTCCCGTCGTGAATTCTCGATCAATAATGAAGTCATTAAGCTGACCGCGTTTGAATACACCATCATGGAAACGTTAATCCGCAACAGCGGCAAAGTGGTGAGCAAAGACTCCTTAATGCTTCAGCTTTATCCGGATGCCGAGCTGCGTGAGAGCCACACGATTGATGTGTTGATGGGACGTCTGCGCAAGAAAATTCAGGCGGAGTACCCGCAGGACGTGATCACGACCGTCCGTGGTCAGGGTTATCTGTTCGAAATACGCTAAATGAAAGGGATCTTGCGTCATATTCTGCCCCTCTCGCTGCGGGTTCGCTTTTTACTGGCAACGGCCGCCGTCGTGCTGGTGTTATCCCTCTCCTACGGCATGGTGGCTCTGGTGGGCTACAGCGTCAGTTTTGATAAAACAACTTTTCGACTGTTGCGTGGTGAAAGCAACCTGTTTTATACCCTGGCGAAATGGGAAAACAACACGATCACCGTCGAAATGCCGGAAAACCTTAACCAGCAAAGCCCGACGCTGGCCCTGATTTATAACGAAAAGGGAAAACTACTTTGGGCACAACGCGATATCCCATGGCTGGTTAAAAGTATTCGTCCGGAATGGCTTAAGACCAATGGTTTCCACGAACTTGAAGCCGATCTGAACACCACCAGCTCGCTGCTGCGCGAGGACCGCTCCCTGCAGCAAAAGCTGAATGAGATCCGCGCAGACGATGCCGAAACAGAAATGACGCACTCCGTGGCGATTAACCTCTACCCGGCCACGATGAACATGCCGCAGTTAACCATCGTGGTGGTCGATACCATCCCGGTCGAGCTTAAACGTTCTTATATGGTATGGAACTGGTTCGTCTATGTTCTGGCCGCGAATCTGCTGCTGGTGATCCCGCTGCTGTGGCTCGCCGCGTGGTGGAGTTTACGCCCCATCGAATCGCTGGCGAGAGAGGTGCGCGAGCTGGAAGAACATCATCGTGAGAAGCTCAACCCGGAGACTACCCGCGAGCTGACAAGCCTGGTGCGTAACCTCAACCGTCTGCTGAAAAGCGAACGTGAGCGCTATGATAAATACCGCACCACCCTCACCGACCTCACGCATAGCCTGAAAACGCCGCTGGCGGTGATGCAAAGTACCCTGCGTTCGATGCGCAGCTCAAAGCTGAGCGTTGATGATGCCGAGCCGGTGATGCTGGAACAGATCAGCCGTATTTCTCAGCAAATTGGTTACTATCTGCACCGTGCCAGCATGCGTTCCGGCAGCGCGTTATTGAGTCGCGAACTGCATCCTGTGGCACCGCTTCTGGATAACCTCACCTCCGCGCTCAACAAGGTTTACCAGCGCAAAGGGGTCAATATCAGCCTCGATATCTCTCCCGAAATCAGCTTTGTTGGTGAAAAAAATGATTTCATGGAAGTGATGGGCAATCTGCTGGATAACGCCTGTAAATATTGCCTGGAATTCGTAGAAGTTTCCGCGCGTCAGACGGATAACGAATTGCATATTATCGTTGAGGATGATGGTCCGGGGATCCCGCGCAATAAACGTGATGTGGTATTCGACCGCGGTCAGCGTGCGGATACGTTGCGCCCCGGCCAGGGGGTTGGGTTAGCGGTGGCACGCGAAATCGTCGACCAGTACGACGGAAAAATTGAAACCGAAGACAGTTTACTCGGAGGCGCCAGAATGGAGGTCATTTTCGGTCGCCAGCAGCCCACATCGAACGATAGTTAACCCGTTATGTGAAAAATGCGAGGATCTCGCACCCAGGCTCCTGTGCTTCCGTTATAATCCGAGTCAGTAAGAGCCTGCGGAATAAAAAAATATGGATTATCACTTAACACTTAACTGGCCCGAATTTATTGAACGTTACTGGCAGAAACGCCCGGTCGTTCTTAAACGCGGGTTCAGCAATTTTGTCGATCCCCTCTCCCCTGACGAACTGGCCGGTCTGGCCATGGAGAGCGAAGTCGACAGCCGCCTGGTAAGCCACCAGGACGGGAAATGGCAGGTCAGCCACGGTCCTTTCGAAAGCTACGATCACCTCGGTGAAAACAACTGGTCATTACTGGTTCAGGCGGTTAACCACTGGCATGAACCGACTGCGGCGTTAATGCGTCCCTTCCGCGCCCTGCCCGACTGGCGAATGGACGATCTGATGATCTCCTTCTCCGTGCCAGGAGGGGGCGTTGGGCCGCATCTGGACCAGTACGACGTGTTTATCATTCAGGGTACAGGCCGCCGGCGCTGGCGCGTGGGCGACAAAGTGCCGATGAAACAGCACTGCCCGCATCCGGACCTGCTTCAGGTCGATCCGTTTGAAGGGATTATCGATGAAGAGCTGGAGCCGGGTGATATTCTCTATATCCCACCAGGGTTCCCGCACGAAGGGTATTCGCTGGAAAACTCGCTGAACTACTCCGTCGGATTCCGCGCACCAAGCGGTCGCGAAATGATCAGCGGCTTTGCTGACTACGTGCTGCAACGTGAACTGGGCAGCCATCGTTACAGCGATCCGGATGTGCCTGCACGCGAGCACCCGGCCGATATTGTGCCAGCCGAACTGGACAAGCTTCGCGGTATGATGCTGGATTTGATCAATGAACCGGCGCATTTCAGCCAGTGGTTTGGTGAGTTTATCAGCCAGTCACGCCATGAGCTGGATGTGGCACCGCCAGAGCCGCCATACCAGGCCGACGAGATTTATGACGCATTGCAGCAGGGCGACAAACTGGTTCGTCTGGGCGGGTTGCGCGTACTGCGCATCGGTGAAGATGTTTTCGTTAACGGCGAGAAGCTGGACTCCCCTCACCGTCCGGCGCTGGAGGCTATTGCCAGCCACTTGACCTTAACGGCCGATACCTTTGGCGATGCGCTGGAAGATCCCTCTTTCCTCGCGATGCTCGCCGCGCTGGTGAACAGCGGGTACTGGTTCTTTGAGGACTAAACCGTAAAGTAAAGCGTGCCGGGTGGCGGCTTCGCCTGACCCGGCCTTTTTTTGTCATTACCGCGCCGCGGTCAGCTCCGCAATTCGCACAATCACCTTCACCGCTTTTTCCATTCCTTCCAGCGTCACGAACTCGTGCTTGCCGTGATAGTTGTAGCCACCGGTAAACAGATTCGGGCAAGGCAGCCCCATGAACGACAGCTGCGAACCGTCTGTGCCGCCACGAATCGGTTTTAACAGCGGTTCAATATCACAGTCACGCATTGCCTGCTGCGCGATATCAAGGATATGCGGATGCGCCATCACTTTCTCGCGCATATTGTAGTAGCTGTCTTCGATAATCAGCTCGATATAGCAATCCGGATGCAGGCCCTTACCAACCTTTTTGGCTATCTCCATCATCTTACGTTTACGCGCTTCGAATGCTTTACGGTCAAAGTCGCGAATGATGTAGTGCATCTGCGCACTGTCTACGGTGCCCTTAATGCTGGTCAGGTGATAAAAACCTTCATAACCGTCGGTCTGTTCCGGGCTCTCTTCTGGCGGAACTTCCGCATGAATACGCGCCGCCAGCGACAACGCGTTCACCATGACCCCTTTGGCGGAGCCAGGATGAACGTTGTTTCCGACGATTTTGATTGTCACGGACGCCGCGTTGAAATTCTCGAACTCCAGTTCCCCTACGCCGCCACCGTCGACGGTGTAGGCCCACTTCGCGTTAAAGGCCTCTACGTCGAAGTGTTTTGCCCCCTTGCCGACCTCTTCATCCGGCGTAAAGGCGACACGGATATCCCCGTGCGGGATATTTTTCTCTTTCAGCACCGCCAGCGCCGTCATGATCTCGGCAATCCCCGCTTTGTCATCGGCACCCAGCAGCGTTTTGCCGTCGGTGGTGATGAGCGTCTGACCAAGCAGCTGGTGCAGCACCGGGAACATCACCGGCGACAGTACTTCGTCACCAATCCCCAGCGCAATGTCGCCGCCGCGGTAGTTTTCAACAATCTGCGGGTTCACATGTTTACCGCTAAAATCCGGAGAGGTGTCGACATGGGAGATAAAGCCAATCGCCGGGATATCACCGGAGACATTCGCAGGCAGCGTTCCCATCACAGTGCCTTTCTCGCTTAACGTGACGTTAACCAGCCCCATGGCGTCGAGCTGCTCTTTGAGCAGGTTTAATAACTTCCACTGGCCTTCGGTGCTTGGCACCTGGCGGACACCCGGTTTAGATTGGGTATCCAGCGAAACGTACTGTAAAAAACGCTCAAGTAATTTATCCATGCAGTCACCCTCACTTTTTGTGACAACATTATCAATAAGCATCAAAAGGCAAATATTGCGTCAGGTCACTTTTATCCCGCAAACGAGAATATTTTCCGTTTATATCGTATCCGTTAGTAAATGTAGCTTATGAATCAGTGACAAGGATTGGCGATTACAGTGGTTTGCCGTAGAATGTCCGCCCTCATTACGAGTCACCAAGGTGGTTACACACAAACCCCGCTTCGGTCTGCATCCCGGAGCGTCTATATGGGACAGCGCAAAAATTGAATACACAATCCCGTTCACGTTCACCGCTGGTGCAACTGGAACGAATTCGTAAAAGTTTTGATGGTAAAGATGTTATTTCCGGGCTCAACCTGACCATCAATGACGGTGAGTTCCTCACGCTGCTTGGCCCCTCTGGCTGCGGCAAGACAACCGTACTGCGCCTTATCGCCGGACTGGAAAACGTCGATAGCGGTCACATCCACCTTGAAAACCAGGATATCACCCAGGTCCCCGCCGAAGAGCGGCACGTGAATACCGTCTTTCAGAGCTATGCCCTGTTTCCGCACATGACCGTGTTCGAGAACGTCGCATTTGGCCTGCGGATGCAAAAAACCCCGGCCAGCGAGATCCCTGCTCGCGTTACCGACGCGCTGCGCATGGTGCAACTGGAAGAATTTGCCCAGCGTAAGCCACACCAGCTTTCCGGCGGCCAGCAGCAGCGCGTTGCTATCGCCCGCGCTGTGGTCAATAAACCGCGTCTGCTCCTGCTGGATGAGTCACTTTCCGCGCTGGACTATAAACTGCGCAAGCAGATGCAGAACGAGCTTAAAGCCCTGCAGCGCAAGCTCGGCATTACCTTTGTCTTCGTTACCCACGATCAGGAAGAGGCACTCACCATGTCGGACCGTATCGTGGTGATGCGTGACGGCAAAATCGAGCAGGACGGCACGCCACGTGAAATCTATGAAGAGCCGAAAAACCTGTTCGTGGCCAGCTTCATTGGGGAGATCAACATTTTCAACGCCACGGTGATTGAACGCCTGGACGAACAGCGCGTGCGGGCCAACGTAGAAGGCCGCGAGTGCAATATCACCGTGAATTTTGCCGTCGAAAAAGGGCAAAAGCTCAACGTCCTGCTGCGCCCGGAGGATCTGCGCGTTGAAGAGATCCACGGCAATACTGATGCCGAGGGCCTGATTGGCTATATCCGGGAGCGCAACTATAAAGGGATGACGCTGGAGTCTGTCGTCGAACTGGAAAACGGTAAGATGGTGATGGTCAGTGAGTTCTTTAATGAGGACGACCCTGATTTCGACCACTCCCTCGACCAGAAAATGGTTATCAACTGGGTAGAAAGCTGGGAGGTTGTACTGGCTGATGAAGAACACAAGTAAATTCCAGAATGTGGTGATTGCTACTATCGTCGGTTGGCTTGTGTTGTTTGTCTTCTTACCCAACCTGATGATCATCGCCACCAGCTTCCTGACCCGCGACGATACTGACTTCGTAAAGCTGGTCTTTACGCTGGACAACTACTCGCGTCTACTCGATCCGCTCTATTTTGACGTGCTGTTGCACTCGCTTAATATGGCGCTGATCGCCACCGTTGCCTGCCTGGTGCTGGGTTATCCCTTTGCATGGTTTCTGGCACGTCTGCCGCAAAAAGTGCGTCCACTGCTGCTCTTTTTGCTGATCGTGCCTTTCTGGACCAACTCCCTGATCCGCATCTACGGGCTGAAAATTTTCCTCAGCACCAAAGGCTATCTGAACGAGTTCCTGTTGTGGCTGGGCGTGATTGATACGCCAGTGCGCATCATGTTTACGCCGGGTGCGGTCATTGTGGGTCTGGTCTATATCCTGCTGCCCTTTATGGTGATGCCGCTCTATTCCAGCATTGAGAAGCTGGATAAACCGCTGCTGGAAGCTGCGAGAGACCTGGGCGCCAGCAAACTGCAGACCTTTATCCGGATTATCATTCCGTTGACCATGCCTGGCATCATTGCAGGTTGTCTGCTGGTAATGCTGCCGGCAATGGGCTTGTTCTACGTGTCCGACCTGATGGGCGGCGCGAAAAACCTGCTTATCGGCAACGTGATTAAGAGTCAGTTCCTGAACATTCGCGACTGGCCGTTCGGTTCCGCTACCAGCATTACGCTCACGGTGGTGATGGGCCTGATGCTGTTGATCTACTGGCGTGCTTCACGATTACTGAATAAAAAGGTGGAACTCGAATGATCGGTCGACTGCTTCGCGGCGGTTTTATGACCGCCATCTATGCCTATCTTTATATTCCGATCATTATTTTGATCGTGAACTCGTTTAACAGCTCGCGTTTCGGCATCAACTGGCAAGGTTTCACTACCAACTGGTACAGCCTGCTGATGAACAACGACAGCCTGCTGCAGGCTGCTCAGCACTCCCTGACGATGGCGATTTTCTCCGCCACCTTCGCCACGCTGATTGGTTCGCTTACCGCCGTGGCGCTCTATCGCTATCGCTTCCGGGGTAAACCGTTCGTCAGCGGGATGCTGTTTGTGGTGATGATGTCGCCGGATATCGTCATGGCGATTTCGCTGCTGGTGCTGTTTATGCTGCTGGGCGTCCAGTTGGGCTTCTGGTCACTGCTGTTCTCCCACATCACTTTCTGCCTGCCGTTTGTGGTGGTCACCGTCTTCGCACGCCTGAAAGGGTTTGACGTACGCATGCTGGAAGCCGCAAAAGATCTGGGTGCCAGTGAGATGACGATCCTGCGCAAAATCATCCTGCCGCTGGCGATGCCCGCCGTTGCTGCCGGATGGCTGCTGAGTTTTACCCTGTCGATGGACGATGTGGTGGTCTCCTCCTTCGTCACCGGCCCGAGTTATGAAATTCTGCCATTGAAGATCTATTCAATGGTGAAAGTCGGCGTCTCGCCCGAGGTGAACGCGCTGGCGACCATACTGTTAGTGTTCTCGCTGGTGCTGGTGATTGCCAGCCAGGTTATTGCTCGTGATAAAACAAAATCTCAGGGGACAATGAAATGAAAAAAATGCTTGCCGCTGCGGCACTGGTGCTCGGAATGGGTGCCGCGCACGCTGATGACAGCAAAACGCTCTATTTCTATAACTGGACCGAGTATGTGCCACCTGGCCTGCTCGAGCAGTTCACGAAAGAGACGGGCATCAAGGTTATCTATTCTACCTATGAGTCGAATGAAACCATGTACGCCAAGCTCAAAACTTACAAAGAAGGCGCGTACGATCTGGTCGTCCCGTCGACCTATTTCGTCGATAAAATGCGCAAAGAGGGCATGATTCAGAAGATCGATAAAACGAAGCTCACTCACTTCAACAATCTCGATCCGGAGATGCTCAATAAGCCGTTTGACCCGAATAATGACTACTCCATTCCTTACATCTGGGGCGCAACCGCCATTGGGGTCAACAGCGAGGCTATCGATCCGAAAACCGTTACAAGCTGGGCCGATCTGTGGAAACCGGAATACAAAGGCAGCCTGCTGTTAACCGACGACGCGCGCGAAGTGTTCCAGGTAGCGCTGCGTAAGCTCGGCTACTCAGGCAATACGACGGACCCGAAAGAGATTGAAGCGGCCTATAACGAGCTGAAAAAGCTGATGCCTAACGTGGCGGCATTTAACTCTGATAACCCGGCAAACCCGTATATGGAAGGCGAAGTGAATCTGGGTATGGTGTGGAACGGCTCCGCGTATGTTGCCCGTCAGGCCGGTACGCCGCTGGAGGTAGTGTGGCCGAAAGAAGGCGGGATCTTCTGGATGGATAGCCTCTCTATTCCTGCAAACGCGAAGAACGTTGACGGTGCCCTGAAGCTGATTAACTTCCTGCTGCGCCCGGACGTCGCGAAACAGGTTGCGGAGACCATTGGTTATCCCACCCCGAACCTCGCCGCGCGCAAGCTGCTCAGCCCGGCCGTCGCGAACGACAAATCGCTCTATCCGGATGCGCAAACCATCAGTAAAGGCGAGTGGCAAAACGATGTCGGTGACGCAAGCCGCATCTACGAAGAGTATTACCAGAAATTAAAAGCGGGCCGGTAAGCGGCCAGGCTTTCTTCCTCACTCCGTCTTAGCGGAGTGAGGAACGATTAACTGACGGCGTTCTCCCCGGCCCAGATCGTGGCCTTCCTCATCGCCTCTACGATCTCTTCCTCTGCCAGCCCCAGCGCGTGACTTATTCTGCTTGCCTCATCCCACTGCTGTTGCTCGTAAAAATGGCAGAGGCGAACCATGTCTGCTAACTGTCCTTCCTGATGGCACAACGCATTACTCACGCTCTGCGGGACAGCAATTTGCGTCATCAGCTCTGCCATCGGCAGCTCAAGCAGGGTATCAAGCAGTGAGAACAGACCGCACATGAACGCATTCTCAGCCAGCATCGGCTCGTTCAATTTTTCGGCAATCAGTTCACAGAATTTCCCGCGCATCATACTCATCGGGTAAAGCTCGGTGACGGTGTCGTTGGCTGCACTTGCCAGCACTACAACGGCTACAAACCTTCTGAGCTGATTTTCTCCAAGATACCTCAGCACTTCACTCAGGGTTAACTTGCTGAAATTACAGGCCCCCATGTGTTTAAAAGCGGTGTGCTTCATATAGCGCATGATTTTATAGGACAGCGTGAGGTCGCTTTTGATTAACGCCTCGATGATTCGAAAGTCAGGTTTATTGCGCCCTACTTCCATTTGCAGACGGAAAATTGCAAGCTGATTTTGCGATAGCCGTTTATATTTAATCACCTCCGGACGACAGAAAAAATATCCCTGAAAAAGAGAAAATCCGGCATCGCTGTATTGTTTGAATTCCTCTTTAGTCTCAATTTTTTCAGCCAGATATTTAATATGCCCGGTCAGGCTTTTACGCTCACTCAGGTAATTTTTAATTTGCGCTAAGGTGTAATTCTGGACATCGAATTTGATGATGGAAATAAAGGGCAAGAAAACATCCCATTCCGGTGCGAGAGTGAAATCATCGAGCGCAAAGCAGTACCCGTGCTCATACATTTCTCTCACGGCCTGCAAAAGCGCCTCACCCGGGTCAGCATCTTCCAGGATCTCAATGACCACGTTGTTTTTGTCCAGCGCCTCAGCGCTGCGGTCGATGATCATCCGGGAAGGAAAATTGATAAACGACGTATGTTCCCCGGCGATGCGCTGGGACGGCACGGATAAGAACTGGTCTGATATCATTCTGGACGTGGCATATTCCGCCGACACATCGGGGAAACGGTTGGTCATTCCGTCTCTGAAAAGCAGCTCATAGGCCACGGTATTCATATCGAGGTTAAAAATGGGTTGTCTCGCGATAAATCCATACATATCCCATCCTCCTGAACGTCTTTATATTTATTAGCATCCCCTATCTGCACAACGATAACGAGCATTATCGAACACTAATTTGATTGAATGCACAAAATAAAAGCATCCACACTAATTAACGGGAATTAGCGATCAAAAATTTAAATTAAATATACCCGGTGCTCTACAGAAACATGGCGAAATATCCGATAAGTGATCTGTGCCTGCCCGACATGCACGTCATTACGGGAGTTGAGAATGAAAGACGCCATGGTCCGAAAACAAAAAATAAGAGTCAAGACGTTGATGCTATTGTCCATTTTCCTCACCGTGACGGTGGGCTTTACGGCAACGATCGGTTTTATGATGTGGCAGTGGATGGATCAGCAAGAAGTGCTGGCTAAAAAACACATCCGCCAGATTGCTGAAGTGCAGTCTTTGCAGGTCAGTAAACAGATGGATTCCGCCCTGACGGCCGCGCGTGACATGGGAAATAGCGCTCAGGCACTGCGCGACGCGGGCATCGCTGATCGACAGGGGCTCAACCAGCTGCTAATCCATTATCTCTCAGCGCACCCTCAGTTTCTTTCAATGTCGATGGCCTTTGAACCTGATGCCTTCGATGGCAACGATGCCACCTTTGCCGGTCAGAGCGGTGAAGATCCCGCCGGACGTTACGCCCGCTACGTTGACCGCGACGCCACAGGCAAACCGGCATTACATCTGCTGACGGACATCGAAACGCCCGGCAGCGGTGATTATTATCTGCTGCCGAAGCAACGGCAAAAAGATGTCATCATCGAACCCTATATTTATCCCTACAATGGGGTGGACGTAATGCTCACCTCGATTGCCGCCCCCATCATGCGTGAGGGTCAGTTCCTGGGGTCCGTCACATCGGATTTCTCACTCGCTACCCTGCAATCGATGATCGGGGCGATTAAACCGTGGAACGGTACAGGCTACGCCCTGCTTCTGTCGGCGGGCAACAACGTGGTTTCCAGCCCGGATAAACGTGCCGTAGGCAAGCCTTACACTGGAACCGTCACAGGGGATGAGGTGATACGCACAAACGATCCTCAACTGAAGGAAGAGGCGTTTATCACCTGGCAGGCGATTACCATCGGCAACAGTCAGACGCCCTGGAAGCTGGCTATTGTCACCCCGGTCAGCGAAGTGATGGCCGAGGCAAGACAATTTTTACTGAAAGCCATCCTCCTGATGGTGTTAAGCATTGTGGTTGTCAGCCTGGTCATGGCGCAAATCTTTACCCGTAAAGTGGACCGTCCGGTGGGGGGCGAACCGTCAGATGCCGCCGGGATCGCGCTGGCCGTGGCCGGAGGCGACCTGAACAACGCTATCCCGGTGCGTCCCGGGGATACCAGCAGTATTTTTTACGCCCTGCACACCATGCAGATGCAGCTCAAGCGCATCGTGGGTAACATCAGCGAAGCCAGCCACTCCGTTCACGGTGGCACCAGTGAAATTTCGGCAGGCAATCTCGATCTGGCCTCACGCACCGAAGAACAGGCAGCGGCGATTGTCGAAACCGCGGCCAGCATGGAAGAGATTTCGGTCACGGTGAAAAATAACGCCGACAATGCGCACAAAGCTACCACCCTTACCGATCGCGCCGCGACCCTTGCCGGACATGGCGAGACGCTGGTCAACGATGTCGTGGTGGTGATTGGGGAAATTGACGAAAGCGCCCGTAAGATTGGAGAGATCAACAGCATTGTGGACGGTATCGCCTTCCAGACCAATATTCTGGCGCTGAATGCCGCCGTAGAAGCGGCGCGCGCGGGCGAACAGGGGCGCGGTTTTGCAGTGGTGGCGGGTGAAGTGCGCAACCTTGCCCAGCGAAGCGCCAACGCGGCAAAAGAGATCTCCCAGCTGATAGCCGAGTCTTCAGGCCGTGTCAGCAAAGGCGTTGAGCTGGTCAATGAAACCGGCGTCATGATGAAGCAGGTCATTGAGGCCGTGTCGCATGTGCATCTGGTGATAAACGATATTGTTCAGGCTCTGGATGAGCAGAATCGGGGAATTAGCCAGGTCAGCATTGCCGTCAATCAGATGGACAGCACGACCCAGCAAAACGCGTCCCTGGTACAACAGATCTCGGCAGCGGCCCTGTCACTGGACGAACAGGCAAAATCGCTGGAGAAAACGCTGGCCTACTTTACGCCATAAACAAAAAAGGCACCCGCAGGACGGGTGCCTTTTCAGGCTATCGCGATTACAGCCCTTTCAGGAGCTTATCGACAAACTCCGGTACGACGGTACTGGCCAGGCCATAGTGCTTCTCTTCGAACTCGCTGCCCACCTGGCTCGGCTCCAGATTCAGCTCAACCGTATGCGCGCCGTGCAGCCGCGCTTCGTGAACAAAGCCGGCCGCCGGATAGACATGGCCAGACGTGCCAATAGCGATAAAGACATCCGCCATGGCCAGCGCGCTGTAGATGTCATCCATACCAAGCGGCATTTCACCAAACCAGACCACATGCGGGCGCAGGCGCGACGGAAACTGGCAGCAGTGGCACTTATCTTCAGGCAGCACGTCCTCTTTCCAGTCCAGCACCTGACCGCTCCAGGCGCAGCGAACTTTCAACAGTTCACCGTGCATATGGATGATGTTTTTGTTACCGGCCCGTTCATGCAGATTGTCGATATTCTGCGTAACCAGCAAAAAACGATCGCCAAGCGCCTCTTCCAGCTTCGCCAGCGCCAGATGCGCCGGGTTAGGCACAACCTCTGGCTGCTGCAGCTGACGACGGCGGGCGTTATAAAACGCCTGCACAAGATCCGGATCGCGGGCAAAGCCTTCCGGCGTCGCCACATCCTCAACACGGTGCTCTTCCCATAACCCGTCCGCAGCGCGGAAAGTACGAATACCTGACTCTGCGGAGATCCCCGCCCCGGTCAGCACCACCACTCTGGGTTTATCCATCGCTTCTGGCATCATTCTGTCTCTGAAAAAGATCCGCTGGCGCAAGCGCTCACGTAAGCGGCGTTTATTTTTGCGAAAACGGCTGAGTCGACCTAAGCGACGCGACAGCATAAAAACCTCGTAAACTAATCGGTGAGATGAAGGAATGCGGCTCCGCGCATCCCTCCTGCGTCCCCGTGTCGCGCACGTTCAATACGCGGCACGCGGGCAACCGGCAATAAATGTCGGGGCAAACGCCCGGACAGCTGTTCCGTTAACGCGCTAAAGTTTGAAAGCCCTCCCCCAATCACCAGCAGATCCGGGTCGACGATGGTGAGAATATTTCCCAGACACACCGCCAGCAGATCCAGATAGCGCTCAACGTGCTCTCGCGCCTGCGCATCCCCCTGCTCCCACAAGGTAATGATTTGAGGGGCTTCAAGTTTCTGATGATAGAAGTGTTCGTAAAGCCATGCAAACCCACGTCCGGAGAGGTAGTTCTCAATACAGCCGTGCTGACCGCAACCGCAGCGGGTCAGCGGGAAGTCGCGCCCGACGACCGCCAGGGCATCAACCGGCAGGCGGATATGGCCGAACTCTCCCGTAATGTAACTGCGCCCGGTAATCGGCTTACCGTTGATGACGATCCCTCCCCCTACGCCCGTGCCGAGGATCAGCCCCATCACCAGCGGATAGCGCTGAAACTCATCGTCCCAGGCTTCGGAGAGCGCAAAACAGTTGGCATCATTATCTAAACGCACGTCGCGTTCAAGCAGGGCGGAGAGATCGGCGCGCAGCGGTTTACCGCTGGCAGCAGGAACGTTGGCCGCATACAGCGTACCATTGTCAGTTTCGGGCATTCCCGGAATACCAATGCCGACGCTGCCTTTCATGCCAAAACGTGAATCAGCTTGCGCCACCAGCGCGGCAATGGCGGTTAAAAATTCATCATAGCTTTCGCGTGGTGTGGGAACGCGGGTTTCCCACTGCAGTTTGAGGTTTTTATCAAACACGCCCAGCGCAATTTTGGTGCCGCCAATATCAAATCCATAATACATCACGCATTCCTCTTTTTGATTTGGCGGCCTGACGACCGCTAAATCATGACGTAATTACTGGCCACTTAATACCCTCGCCGGATCAATTCGGCTTGCGCGACGCGCCGGATACCAGCTTGCCAGCAGACTCAGTAAAAGTGCCGTTACCAGCACATAAAAAACGTCCAGCCAGTGCAATTCAGACGGCAGGAAGTCAATAAAATAGATATCACCTGACAGGAACTGGTGGCCAATAAGCGCCTCGATGCCATTGATAATTGGCGTCAGCTGCAGAGAAACCACCACGCCAATCACCACGCCGCAGAGGCTCCCGAACAGCCCAGCCAGCAGACCGTACCAGACAAAGATGGCGCGAATAAGACCGTCTTTTGCCCCCAGGGTACGCAGGACGGCGATGTCGCCGCTCTTGTCTTTGACCGCCATCACCAGCGTCGAGACGATATTAAAGCACGCAACCCCAATCACCAGCACCATCGCCAGATACATAATGGCGCGGATCATCTGGATATCACGGTACATATAACCGTAAGTGCCAATCCAGCTTTTGATGTAGACATAGTTATTGGTCACGCTGCCGGCATCACGCACCAGCTTATTGGCGTTGAAGACGTCGTTGACCTTAATGGCAATCCCCGTCACGCTGTCGGCCATGTCGAGATACTGGCGCGCGTCTTCCATCGGCACCATCGCAAAGCTGTGATCGAGCTGGCCGCTTAACTGAAGAATACCGGTGACGTGCAGACGTACGCGTTTAGGTTGCTGCAGCTTGTGGTCGGCACTGGCGTTCGGGATCATGATAGAGACCCAGTCGCCCTGCTTAACCTTCAGGGCCTCGGCAACGCCTTTGCCCATAATAATTTGCTGTTCACCGGCCTTAAAGTTTGCCCACGCGCCGTTTTGCACATATTTCGGCAACGCGCTGAGGCGCTCTTCCTGCACCGGATTCACCCCTTTTACCTGAATGGCGCGCAGGTTAACGCCGCTCTCGACCAGCCCGGTAAAGTTAATGTAAGGCGCGGCCGCCACGATGCCTGGCACTTTTTCGATTTTGCTCAGGGCATCGCTCCAGTGCGTCCACGGCTGATTAACCGGTTCGATTTCACCGTGCGGGACCACCGCCAGGATGCGGTTATTCAGTTCACGCTCAAAGCCGTTCATGGCGCTAAGGCCCACGATCAGCACCGCCACTCCCAGCGCAATACCGATGGTGGAGATCACCGAGATCAGTGACACCATGCCGCCGCGACGACGTCCGCGGCTAAAACGCAACCCTATGAGTAACGATAACGGTGAAGCCATTACTCCGCCCCCATCAGGGTCAGTTCTGGGTTCAGATGACCGTCGCGCATCTCAAGCTGACGTCCCATCCGTTTTGCCAGCTGGAGATCGTGGGTTACCACCAGAAACGCGGTTCCCTGCGAGGCATTCAACTCACCCAGCAGCTGGAAAATACTGTCCGCGTTGCGGGCGTCCAGGTTACCCGTTGGCTCATCCGCCAGTACCAGGCGCGGATTGTTGACCAGCGCACGCGCAATGGCCACACGCTGGCGTTCACCGCCAGAAAGTTCAGAAGGACGATGGTTACCGCGATGCCCAAGCCCAACCGCTTTCAGCATATCGCTGGCGCGAGTGTTAATTTCTGCGGGTTTCTTTTTACCAATCAGCAGCGGCATCGCCACGTTTTCCAGCGCCGTGAAATCCGGCAGCAGGTGGTGGAACTGGTAGATAAAGCCCAGCTCGCGGTTACGCAGCTCCGCTTTTGCCGCAGATGACATTTTGCTCATCGGCTGGCCGGAGAAAATCACGTCACCGCTGGTGGGTGTATCCAGCCCACCGAGCAGGTGTAATAACGTACTTTTGCCGGAGCCGGAACTGCCCACAATCGCCATCATCTCACCTTCGCCCACGCTGAAGCTCACATTGTGCAGCACGTCAGTCTGCACAGTGCCTTCCTGATAGCGTTTGGACAGGTTGTCGCATTGCAACAGGATCTTATTCATAACGTAAAGCCTCAGCGGGTTGAGTGGCGGCAGCGCGCCAGGAAGGATAAAGCGTAGAAAGCAGCGCAATGGCCATCGCAGCCAGCGCAATTCCAATCACCTGTAACGGTTCGATAGCCACGGGCAGCGCAGCGCCATCAAGCAGAGCGCCGATGATCGGCATTAAATTGTTAAGCTGGCTGGCGAGCAGCGCCCCCAGCGCCGCACCGAGTAGCGCACCGATAATCCCGGCACTGGCACCCTGCACCATAAATACCGCCATGATCTGGCGCGGCGTTAGCCCCTGAGTCTGCAGAATGGCGACCTCACCCTGCTTTTCCATCACCATCAACCCCAGTGAGGTGATGATGTTGAAGGCCGCGACCGCCACGATCAGGCTCAGCAGCAGCCCCATCATATTTTTTTCCATCCGCACGGCCTGGAACAGCTCGCCCTTGCGTTCACGCCAGTCCTGCCATTTGGTCCCTTCCGGCAACGTTTGCTGGCTGAGGGTATCCACTTTTAGCGGGGCGTCGAGCCACAGGCGCCAGCCGGTGATATTCCCCGCCGGATAGCGCATCAGACGTGACGCGTCCTGAATATTCACCAGCATCTGATAACCATCGACTTCGCTGTTGGCGGCAAACGTGCCAACCACCGTGAACAAGCGCTGGCTTGGCAAACGTCCCATCGGCGTAAACTGACTGGCCGACGGTACCATTACGCGCAGCTGGTCACCACGGTTGACGCCAAGCTGCCCGGCCAGTTGCTCGCCGAGGATCACGTTATATTTGCCGGCTTCCAGGTCGGTCTGCTTCACGTTCACGAGGAACGGCGTCAGCGGGTCGTTTTGCGCCGGGTCAATGCCCAGCATCACGCCGACCGCCACGCTACGGGCGCTTTGCAGCACCACATCGCCCGTGGTTAACGGCGCAACGCGCGTGACACCCTGTAACTTCGCCGCGCTTTCCGGGAGCTGTTGTGGGTTAACGGAACCGTTGGTTGAGGAGAGGATAGCCTGCGGCATCAGCCCCAGAATGTTGTTTTGCAGCTCGCGCTCAAAGCCGTTCATGACGGAGAGAACCGTCACCAGAGCCATTACGCCAAGCGTAATGCCAATAGTCGAAAGCCAGGAGACAAAGCGACCGAAGCGGTCCGCGGCGCGCCCACGCATGTAACGTAAGCCTATGAAGAGTGCGACAGGTTGGTACATGAAATCCGTCTGTTTGCTGATAGCAGACCCACGAGTATATAAGCGAATCCCTTAAGCGTAAATGACTGAAACCGTAAGCTTTGGTAATCATTTTTCTGAAAAATTCAGATAAATCAGGGTACTACTCTCTGAAACCTCCCTGTACGGCCTCCACCTTTTCCGAAAAACCTCCTGATACAGACTGTTACCCGTTACATCACGGTTTTGTTTAACAACAATTGTTCGTTCGTTTATGGCAAAAAGGTAGTCGCGAACAATGAAGCAAAAAGCATTATGGATTAACCAGATAAAAGGGCTGTGTATCTGCCTGGTGGTTATCTACCATTCAGTCATCACCTTTTATCCCCATCTCAATGGGTTACAACATCCGTTATCCGGTCTTCTCGCCAAATGTTGGGTCTATTTTAATCTCTATCTTGCTCCCTTCCGCATGCCGGTGTTTTTCTTCATTTCCGGCTATCTGATTCGACGTTACATCGATGAGGTGGACTGGCGTACCAGTCTCGATAAACGGATCTGGAGCATTGTCTGGGTACTGGCGCTGTGGGGCGTTCTGCAATGGCAGGCGCTGAGCCACCTCAACGCCTGGCTTGCTCCCGAGCGTGAACTGGCCACCTCCTCCAATGCGGCCTATGCCGATTCCCTTTCCGGGTTTGTGAAGGGAATGCTCACCGCCAGCACCAGTCTCTGGTATCTGTATGCCCTGGTGGTCTATTTCACGCTGTGTAAACTGCTGAGCCGCTGGAAGCTGCCGGTACTGGGGCTGCTGGCACTGGCGAGCGTCGCGATAAACTTCCTGCCGCTGCCGTGGTGGGGAATGAACAGCGTGGTGCGCAACATGATCTACTACAGCCTCGGCGCGTGGTATGGCGCTGAGCTGATGGCGTGGATGAAAGGGTTCAATCTGCGTCGCGCCTGGCTGGCGTTAGCCGCCTTCGCTGCCGTCTCTGTGGTGCTGTGGTTTGCTAACGTCCCGCTGCTGCTCTCCCTGCTGTCGATTGTGTTGATCATGAAGCTTTTCTACAGCATTGAGCAACGTTATGCCGTCCATCCTAATAATCTGCTTAACGTGATCGGTTCTAATACCATCGCGATTTATACCACCCATCGCATCCTGATTGAGGCCTTTAGCCTGTTCCTGATTGGTGAGATGAATGCCGCATACTGGCCGGTCTGGGCGGAGCTGACGTTGATTCTGGTCTACCCGTTTGCCAGCCTGTTGCTCTGCACCGTTGCCGGGCTTGGGGTGCGTAAGGTCTCCACCGCACTGTTTGGTGATGTGTTCTTCTCCCCGCCTTCCACGCTTTCTCCGTCATTGGCCAGCCGCTGATGCGCTTTTCGCCCCCTTTTGGGGGCGAATTTCCTCCCTGTGCGGTTCCGGTTTGATTATGTAAAACGATCGAGGATAATAAAGACATTGCGTATCAGTGATATGCCCCAATACTGTTGGTATATCCCCAAGAGACTCTGACATAGCCATGCCTGAACACTATCGATATTCCTTGCCTGTCAAAGCGGGCGATCAGCGCCAGCTGGGCGAACTTACTGGCGCGGCGTGCGCCACGCTGGTGGCAGAAATCGCTGAGCGACACCCGGGTCCGGTGGTACTGGTTGCCCCGGATATGCAAAATGCCCTGCGCCTGCATGATGAAATTCGCCAGTTCACTGACAATCTGGTGTTCAGTCTGGCCGACTGGGAAACGCTGCCGTATGACAGTTTCTCGCCGCACCAGGAGATCATCTCCTCTCGTCTGTCGACCCTGTATCAGTTACCGACGATGCAGCGCGGCGTGCTGATCGTCCCCGTAAACACCCTGATGCAGCGCGTCTGTCCGCACAGCTATCTTCATGGCCATGCGCTGGTGATGAAAAAAGGCCAGCGCCTGTCCCGGGACGCCCTGCGTGCACAGCTCGACAGCGCCGGTTATCGCCATGTCGATCAGGTGATGGAGCACGGGGAATATGCCACGCGTGGTGCACTGCTCGATCTTTACCCGATGGGCAGCGACCAGCCGTATCGTCTGGATTTCTTCGATGATGAAATCGACAGCCTGCGCGTATTCGACGCCGACACGCAGCGCACGCTGGAAGAAGTGGACTCCATCAATTTACTGCCCGCACATGAGTTCCCGACAGACAAAACCGCAATCGAGCTGTTCCGCAGCCAGTGGCGCGACAGATTCGACGTCAAACGCGATGCCGAACATATCTATCAGCAGGTCAGTAAAGGGACGCTGCCGGCGGGTATTGAATACTGGCAGCCGCTGTTCTTTAACGAGCCTCTGCCCGCGCTGTTCAGCTATTTCCCGGCCAATACGCTGATTGTTAACACCGGTGATATCGACGCCAGCGCCAGCCGTTTTGAGAGCGAAACTCGCGCCCGCTTTGAAAACCGGGGCGTGGACCCGATGCGTCCGCTGTTGCCACCGGAGGTGCTGTGGCTGCGCACCGACGAGCTGAACGCCGAGCTGAAACGCTGGCCGCGTATGCAGCTCAAAACCGATTCGCTCGCCGACAAGGCCGCCAATACCAACCTCGCCTTCCGCACGCTACCGGATTTATCCGTTCAGGCGCAGCAGAAGTCGCCGCTGGATAATCTGCGCAAGTTCCTCGAATCCTTTACCGGGCCGGTCGTGTTCTCCGTTGAAAGCGAAGGCCGCCGGGAAGCGCTGGGTGAACTGCTGGGGCGGATCAAAATCGCGCCGAAACGTATTTTGCGCCTGAGTGAAGCCACCGGTAATGGCCGTTATCTGATGATTGGCTCCGCCGAGCACGGGTTTGTGGATACCCTCAACAATCTGGCGCTGATTTGCGAAAGCGACCTGCTGGGGGAACGCGTGGCGCGCCGCCGTCAGGACAGCCGTCGCACCATTAATCCGGACACGCTGATCCGTAACCTCGCCGAACTGCACCCCGGCCAGCCGATTGTTCACCTGGAGCACGGGGTGGGCCGTTATCAGGGCATGACGACGCTGGAAGCCGGTGGCATCAAGGGCGAATACCTGATGCTGACCTACGCCAATGACGCCAAACTCTATGTGCCGGTCTCTTCCCTGCATCTCATCAGCCGCTATGCCGGCGGTGCAGAAGATCATGCGCCATTACATAAACTGGGCGGCGACGCCTGGGCGCGCGCGCGGCAGAAAGCCGCGGAAAAAGTGCGTGATGTGGCGGCAGAACTGCTGGATATCTACGCCCAACGCGCGGCCAAAGAAGGCTTTGCCTTCAGGCATGATAAACAACAGTACCAGATGTTCTGCGATAGCTTCCCGTTTGAAACCACCCCGGATCAGGCCCAGGCCATTAATGCTGTGCTGAGCGACATGTGCCAGCCGCTGGCGATGGACAGGCTGGTTTGCGGCGATGTCGGCTTCGGCAAAACCGAAGTGGCGATGCGCGCCGCCTTCCTCGCTGTAGAAAACAACAAACAGGTCGCGGTGCTGGTGCCTACCACCCTGCTCGCCCAACAGCATTTTGACAACTTCCGCGACCGTTTCGCCAACTGGCCGGTTCGTATTGAGATGCTGTCACGTTTTCGCAGCACCAAAGAGCAGACGCAGATTCTGGAACAGGCCAGCGAGGGTAAGATCGATATTCTGATCGGCACCCACAAGCTGCTGCAGAGTGATGTGAAGTGGAAAGATCTGGGGCTGTTGATCGTCGATGAAGAACACCGCTTCGGGGTCCGTCATAAAGAGCGTATTAAAGCGATGCGTGCCGACGTCGATATCCTCACCCTCACCGCCACACCGATTCCGCGAACGCTGAATATGGCGATGAGCGGCATGCGCGACCTGTCGATTATCGCCACGCCGCCGGCACGTCGTCTGGCGGTAAAAACCTTTGTTCGTGAGTACGACAACCTGGTCGTACGCGAGGCTATTCTGCGTGAAGTACTGCGCGGGGGTCAGGTCTATTATCTCTATAACGACGTGGAAAATATCCAGAAAGCGGCGGACAGGCTGGCAGAACTGGTGCCGGAAGCGCGCATCGCTATCGGTCACGGTCAAATGCGCGAGCGCGAGCTGGAGCGGGTGATGAACGATTTCCACCACCAGCGCTTTAACGTCCTGGTGTGTACCACCATCATTGAGACCGGGATCGATATTCCGACGGCCAATACCATCATTATTGAGCGCGCGGATCACTTTGGACTGGCGCAGCTTCACCAGTTGCGTGGCCGTGTTGGCCGCTCGCACCATCAGGCCTACGCCTGGCTGCTGACCCCGCATCCGAAAGCGATGACCACCGATGCGCAAAAACGTCTGGAGGCTATCGCATCGCTGGAAGATCTGGGCGCGGGCTTCGCGCTGGCGACACACGACCTTGAGATCCGCGGTGCAGGTGAACTTCTGGGCGAAGACCAGAGCGGCTCGATGGAAACCATCGGCTTCTCGCTCTATATGGAGCTGCTGGAAAATGCGGTCGATGCCCTGAAGGCCGGACGTGAGCCATCGCTGGAAGATCTGACCAGCCAGCAAACTGAGGTGGAACTGCGCATGCCTTCCCTGCTGCCGGATGATTTTATTCCGGATGTGAACACGCGTCTGTCGTTCTACAAACGTATCGCCAGTGCGAAAAATGAGAACGAACTGGATGAAATTAAGGTAGAGCTGATCGATCGCTTTGGCCTGTTGCCGGATGCCGCGAGAAACCTGCTGGATATTGCGAGGCTGCGCCAGCAGGCACAGAAGCTGGGCATTCGTAAGCTCGAAGGCAATGAAAAAGGTGGCGTGATTGAATTTGCCGAGAAGAATCACGTTAATCCGATGTGGCTAATCGGTCTGCTCCAGAAACAGCCGCAGCATTTCCGTCTGGATGGTCCAACGCGTCTGAAATTTACGCAGGAGCTGACGGATCGTAAAAACCGGATGGAGTGGGTTCGTCACTTTATGCGTCAGCTGGAAGAGAACGCTGTCGCATAATTCCCCTTCCCCCCGTTGGCGCAATGCTTACGGGGGGACAATTTACAAACTCTTTGCACTTCACCTGGATTTCCCGACATACCCATTCGCCATAATTATCGTTAACGCCTTATAAAACAATAACCTTATTATTTATATGGATTATGGTGATGATGACCTCTTCGCGTTTTACCCGCTGGATAACCGTGTTTGCGCTGGCAGCAACGGTCGCTGTTGCGCTTCCTGCACGCGCAAATACCTGGCCTCTTCCCCCTGCTGGCAGCAAGGTCGTGGGCGAAAACCGTTTCCATGTGGTTGAAAATAATGGAGGATCACTCGAAGCGATTGCCAAAAAATATAACGTAGGCTTTCTGGCTCTGCTGCAGGCTAACCCTGGCGTCGACCCCTATGTGCCACGCGCTGGCAGCGTCCTGACCATCCCGTTGCAGACTATTCTCCCGGATGTAGCGCGCGAAGGGATCGTGATAAACCTTGCCGAGCTGCGTCTTTACTATTACCCACCGGGTAAAAATGAAGTCACCGTTTATCCAATCGGTATTGGCCAACTGGGCGGCGACACGCTGACCCCAACAATGGTCACCACCGTATCGGATAAACGTGCCAACCCAACCTGGACGCCAACGGCTAATATTCGTGCTCGCTATAAAGCACAGGGGATTGATTTGCCGGCTGTGGTGCCAGCGGGTCCGGAGAATCCGATGGGTCACCACGCGATCCGTCTTGCGGCCTATGGTGGCGTTTACCTTCTGCATGGAACAAATGCGGATTTCGGTATCGGGATGCGCGTCAGTTCCGGCTGTATTCGTCTGCGCGATGATGATATCAAGACGCTCTATAGCGTGATCACGCCTGGTACCCGAGTGAATATTATTAATACGCCCATTAAGGTTTCTGAGGAGCCGGGTGGCGTAAGACTGGTTGAAATTCACCAGCCGTTATCGAAAAACATTGGCGACGATCCGCAGACACTGCCAATTAATCTGAATGCCGCGATGGTGAGCTTTAAAACGAATGCCCGCACGGATGGCATCGTGATGGAGCGTGCGATGGAGGCGCGTTCCGGGATGCCCACCGATGTCACCCGGCATCAGGATGTCACCCAGCAGTCGATGTGATCCCCAATAAAAAAAGCCCTGCTGAGCAGGGCTTTTTTACAGTGGCATCGCAGTGGCATAAATGAGGGTTTAGCCAGGCTTATTTGTAGATAACAGCGGTGCCGTGCAGGGTGTTAGGACCGGTCACGGAGGTGATGCGGAAAGATTTTGCACCCATCTCGTCAGCTTTCTGCGCCAGCTGATCTTCCAGTGAGCCCAGGTTAGTCCCGGCAGAAGCAGAGATAGTCCCGACTTTATGCTGGTCAGCAGGGGTTGATTGCACTTCAACAGCAGCGAAGCTTGCGAAAGAAAGTGAACTCAGAACAGCAGCAGCGATGAGGGTTTTTACGTTTTTCATGATTTTTACCTTTAGGCAGATGATTTGGAGGTCGTTATCTATTTAGTTAACGATCGATAGGTAAATCATAAATGTGATCCAGCTCACGCGTCAACATCTTTTTATAACGAACATTAATTAAATTTTAAATTCGTTATTTTTCATACCCATATGATTAATTTATTTTTCTCTCATCAGTGCTGGTGGTCACCCGCGATTATTTTTATAATGATTATTCAACAAACCAACAGAGGACCAACGGCAAATGACAACCGACGTGACGAGTTGCGCGAAGAAAAGCCGTGGCCGACCAAAAGTGTTCGACAGGGATGCAGCGCTTGATAAGGCCATGACTCTCTTCTGGCAACATGGGTATGAAGCGACCTCGCTTTCCGATCTGGTGGAAGCTACCGGTGCCAAAGCACCCACGCTGTATGCTGAATTCACCAATAAAGAGGGGCTGTTCAGGGCAGTGCTGGACAGATACATTTCGCGCTTTGCGGCGAAACACGAAGCCCAGCTGTTTTGTGAAGAGAAAAGCGTAGAACAGGCGCTACGGGACTACTTCACCACCGTCGCGACCTGCTTCACCAGTAAAGATACCCCTGCGGGCTGCTTTATGATTAACACCTCTGCCACCCTTGCGGCCTCCTCAAAAGAGATTGCCAACACGGTGAAATCGCGCCATGCCATGCAGGAAGAGACGCTAAGCGCGTTCCTGTCTCAGCGTCAACAACGAGGTGAAATTCCTGCGCATTGCAATCCACAGATGCTGGCGCAATACCTGAACTGTATTTTGCAGGGTATGTCGATAAGCGCCCGTGAAGGGGCTACGCTGGAAAAACTGCAAACCATTACCGCGACCACGCTGAAACTGTGGCCTGAACTGCTTAAAATCTGACGTAAAAAAAAGCTCCTCAGCCTGAGCGCTTGAGGAGCTAAGTTCAGAGAACATCTTTTTTACACTTTATTATTCAGTACCAGCTGGCCGTTTCCATCCAGCGGAATTTGAGTGCCCGGGTCTTTATCCATGCGGATCTTGCCCTGCTGATCGCCAATTTTGTACGTCACGTCGTAACCCAGCATTTTCTCCGACTTGTCATAGACGGTTTTGCAGCGCTGCTGAGTCGTCGTGTACGTGTCGTTATCCTGCATAGCGCCCTGCACCTGGTTACCGGCATAGCCGCCGCCCAGCGCGCCGACCACGGTCGCCACATCTTTACCACGACCACCACCAAACTGATGGCCAATCACACCACCGGCAACCGCACCCAGTACTGAACCGGCGATACGGTTTTCATCCTGTACCGGACGGCGATGGGTCACGGAGACGTTACGGCACTCCTGACGAGGTGTTTTCACGGTTTCTTTAATCGGGGTAGCAGACACGACCTGTGCGTATTGTGGGCCGCGATCCAGTACGTTGAGACTGGCAACGGCAGCCACACCTAACGCAGCAGCGACGCCAATCCCTATACCCGCCAACATTGATTTATTCACGGGACTTCCTCCTTTGTTGCTATTGGTAACAATTTTGCAATGCAGGTCGCGCTTCGCCAATAAGACAAAGGATCAAAAAGTGGACGTGGAGGAGAGATATATCGTGTTTAGGAGAACTCTTAAGCACTCAATGTACGATGAGCAGCATGATATGCTAAAAATTCCCTCCGGAGGCCCCGGAGGGAGAGAATATTAGTGCAGCTTCAGGCGTGGTCGAATAACGCGGTTGATTCGTCCCACCAGCATCATCAGCCCGGTTTTGAAGTAACCGTGCAGGGCAATCTGGTGCATACGATAGAGCGAGATATAGACAAAGCGTGCAATACGTCCTTCCACCATCATAGAGCCGCGCATCAGGTTACCCATCAGGCTGCCGACGGTAGAGAAGTTCGAGAGCGATACCAGAGAACCATGGTCTTTATAGACATAGGCTTTCATCGGCTTACCTTTGTACTGCGCCAGAATATTGTGCAGTACCAGGCTTGCCATCTGGTGCGCTGCCTGAGCACGCGGAGGCACAAAACCGCCCTCCGGACGCGCGCAGGAAGCACAGTCGCCGATGGCGAAAATGTCCGGATCGCGTGTGGTTTGCAGGGTCGGCTCGGTCACCAGCTGGTTAATACGGTTCGTTTCCAGCCCGCCAATCTCTTTCATAAAATCAGGTGCTTTGATGCCAGCAGCCCAGACCATCAGGTCTGCTTTGATGTACTCGCCATCTTTGGTATGCAGGCCGCCGCCGTCCGCGCTGGTTACCATGGTTTGGGTCAGAACCCGCACGCCCAGCTTGGTCAGTTCATTATGCGCCGCACCGGAAATGCGCGGAGGCAGCGCTGGCAGAATACGTTCACCCGCTTCAACCAGCGTCACGTTCAGCGCATCATTGGTTAAGCCTTTATAACCGTAGCTGTGCAGCTGTTTCACCGCGTTGTGCAGCTCAGCAGAAAGCTCGACGCCCGTCGCCCCCCCACCAACAATCGCGATATTAACTTTCCCGTTCGCACCCATATTGCTGGTGTACTTCAGGAACAGGTTCAGCATTTCCTGGTGGAAACGACGTGCCTGATGTGGGTTATCGAGGAAGATACAGTGCTCTTTTACACCTGGTGTGTTGAAATCATTGGAGGTACTGCCCAGCGCCATGACCAGCGTGTCATACGGCAGTTTGCGCTCAGGAACCAGCAGTTCCCCTTTTTCATCGCGCAGCTCTGCCAGGGTAATGGTTTTGCTCTCACGATTGATATCCACCACGGAGCCCAGCTGGAACTGGAAATGGTGATTGCGCGCATGTGCCAGATAGCTCAGCGCGTCCACGCCCTCATCCAGTGAACCGGTCGCCACTTCGTGCAACAGCGGTTTCCACAAATGGCTGTGGTTACGATCCACCAGCGTAATTTTGGCTTTTTTGCCGCGACCGAGCTTCTTGCCTAACTGTGTAGCCAGCTCCAGCCCGCCAGCACCACCGCCGACAATCACTATCTTTTTCAATGGCGTAGTCAACGTGACCCCCTCAAATTATTAACCAATTGTTAATTAAAAGTTATAAAAATAACCCTTAATTAACAACAGGTTACAGCACTGAAACCATTCAGGTGCATTGAGAATACCACGTCAGGCGCATTGGTCATACCAAAATTGATATGCATCAAGTTTTGATGGCTTAAAAGTAGACAATTCTGGACAAAAAGAAAGCCCGGCGCGCTTTCGCGGCCGGGCCTGGCAGGTCGTACGCAGTGGATTAGCCCAGGGTTTTGAAGGCTTTGATCCGCTGCAAATGCGGGGAGATATTCTTGAATTTGTGGGTCTGTTCTTCATCCCAGACAATTTCATAGTAATGATGCAGCAACTCAGCCGCCCGGTGGCTGTTAAGGGCTTCATCATTACGCGACAGGATCACCAGACAACGGTCGCGGTTTTTCTCCCGAAAATTACTGACGCACTTGGTGGCAATATCGACATACTCTTCAGGGCGGTCAATTTTGCCTTCCATGTTCTCATTCGGGAAAAGATTAGGATTGAACACCACCTGGCGGATATCGCACAGGAATCCAATCCGCTCTGCCCAGTAGCCACCTAATCCCACGCCACAAATCAGCGGACGGTCATCGATGTTGAGCTGCAACATCTTGTCCACCTCTTTGAGCAGGTGCTGCATATCATGCTTTGGATGGCGTGTGCTGTAACTGATCAGCCGGACATCCGGATCGATAAACTGCAGCTGCAGGACCTTCTCATGATTACCAGGACTGTTTGAGTCAAAACCGTGTAAATAGATGATCATTGTCTTCTCACCACGCTACGCCTTCCGGGAGGATTTACAGGCTGGCTTTATGTGCCTGCCAGCGTTCATTCAGGGCTTCAAGCTGCGCGTTGACCGTCTTCCAGCGCGCCGAGTCCATCAGCTCCTGACGGCTAAATGAACCTTTATGATACAATTGTGTAACACGCTGTGCATTGATCGGCGACAGGTTATCCAGCACGCTGACGGCACCTTTACGATTATTGCAGACGAGGATCATATCGCAACCTGCGTCCAGCGACGCCTGACCGCGCTCCGCGTAGCTGCCCATAATCGCCGCCCCTTCCATCGACAAATCGTCTGAGAAAATCACGCCATTAAACCCCAGTTCCTGACGCAAAACGGTTTTCAGCCAGTGCGCGGACCCGCTTGCAGGACGCGGGTCGACGTCGCTGTAAATCACGTGCGCTGGCATGATGGCGTCCAGCTTGTTATCGGTGATCAGGGAGCGGAACACCGACATATCTTTGGCACGAATATCAGCTTCCGGACGCGGATCGCGCGGCGTCTCTTTGTGCGAGTCGGCGGTCACCGCACCGTGTCCCGGGAAATGTTTCCCGGTGGTTTTCATTCCCGCGTCGTGCATACCGTCAATGAAACAGCTCGCTATCGCCAGCGCAATACGCGGATCTTCATGGTATGAGCGTTCGCCAATGGCGGCGCTGATATGCCCCACGTCCAGAACCGGCGCAAAACTGATGTCGATATCCATGGCAATCATCTCGCTGGCCATCAGCCAGCCGGCCTCTTGCGCCAGTTTGCCCCCCTCTTCCGTGCCCAGTAATGCCGCAAAAGATTGGGCGGCAGGCAGGCGAGTAAAGCCTTCGCGGAAACGCTGTACACGTCCGCCTTCCTGATCGACGGCCACCACCAGATGATTGCGCGATGCAGCACGGATCTGGCGCACCAGTTCTCGCAGCTGCGCCGGATCGTGATAGTTGCGGGTGAACAGGATCAAGCCTCCCACCAGCGGGTGCGCCAGTATTTCACGCTCCTCCGCATCCAGCTCAAACCCTTCTACATCCAACATGACTGGACCCACACCAACCTCTCTTATCCTTTAGTTTGTAACTGACGCCAGGCATCATCTGCCAGCGCAATAAATTGTTTATCTCGGGATTGCTGAAAGCGCATTTCAAACCAGCCAGCCATCAGCATGACGACCCACGGTCGCCAGCGCCTCACCTGACGCCTCAGGGCGTCGGCATTCATGTGCGCTATCCGGGCGTAGTCGGTGATGAGCCGCTGCCGCGCAGCATCATCTTCCGACCAGACGGCCGCCAGCTCCAGCGCCACGTCTCCGTCACCGGCATACTCCCAGTCGATAAGCCTCGCACCGAGGGACGTATGAACAATATTTCCGGCATGAACATCCATATGCAGCGGCGAGAGCCGAAGCGGCTGCGGTTCGCCCGTTTTACGCAGCCGTTTTAGCTGTGCCAGCCAGAATGGGCTTCGCCTGTCGGCCGAAGCCTGCTGCCAGTATTGTTCAAGCAACGGCAGCAGCGTCACCCGCCACCCCAGGCGCGGTTGCCGGTGCAGATGACAGAGCATAGCCGCAAGCACTGCCGTTTCCGGTAGCGTGTTGCCGATCTCCCCTGCCAGATACTCCACGGCCATCCAGCCCTGGCGGTAAAAACGGGGCTTTGGCACCAGATCCGCCGGAAGACGTTTCAGTGCCCGAAACTGACGGCGGAAATGGGATGAAGACGCTAAGGGATCGTGATTCTGCCGCAATACCAGACGTTGCTCGCCCTGCTCTATAATGCAACTCGCGCCGCCAAGCCCGGAAGGGGCCTGCGGCGCGATAAGGCGATACTGTGGAAAATAACGCGTCAGGATCTCTTCACGCGTACAGTCAGAGTTGCGTAACGGCACCTTTACCTGACCAGATAATCTCGCCTGTCTGAACCAGCATCAGCTGCATCTGCAGGGCTGGCGTATTCACGTTACCGGTGGCACTGGAGTAAAGCACATACTGCGCACCGACGTTACGGGCAATCCCAATCGCCTTGCTGCGTGAACCGAGGCTGTCCTGCGGTGACAGGCCCAACTGCTGCTTGGCTACCGCGAGCTGCTGTGCCGAGACCAGCGTAAACTTACCGTTATTGGCCAGGGCATTGCGCAGGGTTTCTGTCGCTTCGCCCGTGTTCAGCGAACCGTTGGTACGGTTATTCACGCTATCAACCAGCAATACGCTGCCCGCGGTCACACCCTGAGCCTGCAGCATTTTGCCGACCATCGGTTGCATCGCACCGTTCCAGTCGTAATGGCGAACGCGCGGCGCAGGCTGCGATGTCTGATCCGGATGTTCAATTGGACCAGGCTGCGACGGAATAGACGGCACAGTCGGTACGGTTGGCGGCGGCTGCGTTGGCTGTGTCGGCTGCTCGGTACCCGGTTTGGCCTCTTCCACAGGCGCAGGTTCTTCAGTTCGGGTCACACACCCTGCGAGGAACAGAGCGAAAGCAGTCACGAGCGCATAACGGCTCAAATTTTTAATCAAGGTTCACCCCTTACAAATAAAGATAAAGTCTCACCTTATGTGCACCCAGATAGTTGGCGCTGCCATAGAGCGTTACCGACGATCTTGCCGGAATAGTGACGCTGCGCGGCGCTTCCAGCGGATGCATTTCAAGACCTCGTACGTCATACCAGAAAAAACGGTAGTGCACCGTCACTGGTTCTTGTCTTTCATTAAAGAGCGTAGAGGAAGCAGAAGAGTTGATTTCACTGATCGACAACGCAGGTTGTTGCGCCGTGATGCCCGCAGCAAGTACGGAGGATTCCATCACCAGCGTCTGTTCATCGCTGACGGGGATCGCCGGACGCGTGCTGCACCCTACGATCAACATCGTCATTACCAGCGCTGCAATACGCCCTTTAAGCATGTCAAAGACCTTTATGTGCCAGCATCGGCCCCAGAGGACGTCCACCCAGCAGATGCATGTGAATATGATAAACTTCCTGACCACCGTGGCGATTACAGTTCATGATGAGACGGTAACCGTCTTCAGCAATCCCTTCCTGCTCAGCAATTTTTGCGGCCACTGTCAGCATACGACCTAACGCTACTTCATGCTCGGTTTTTACGTCGTTTACGGTCGGAATCAGAATATTAGGAATAATAAGGATATGTGTCGGAGCCTGAGGAGAAATGTCCCGGAAAGCCGTCACCAGCTCATCCTGATAAACGATATCCGAAGGGATTTCGCGGCGGATAATTTTACTAAAAATCGTTTCTTCAGCCATGACCTTTTCCTTTTTTGTTTAATCTGGCGTAGTGCGCCGCCATTAACACATTCTCAGTATTACTGTGTGACACAACACAAGAGTATGAGCGAGATTCTCCTGTCCTTTCAACCTTCTCCACCGATTTCTTTCCTGAATTTCCTCCAGCTGCCTGGAGAGTGAGCGCTGACGCGTCGCGATCGCCTGAAACATTATTTCAGTTCCTTTTGACACATCTGTTTACACCGTTAATCTCAATGCGTATATTTCGCATTTGCATTTTCATGCGCATTTTCAACATAGAAAACGACATCAGCCCGCACACGCGGGACTGATGCAGACCACCTTCACCATTCATTAAGGGTTTGATGATGTCTTTCATTACTCATACCAGGGATGGGCAACGCCAGCCTGTCGCAACACCTTCGTTGCTGGCAGCCTGTATTGCTATGGCATTGATGCCAACCGTCAGTTTTGCCGCCTCCACGACCGAAGATACGGTAGTTGTGGAGGGTGGCTTTGATAACGCACAGGATCCCTCCAGCGGACAGGATCAGGACTACAGCGTAAAAACCACCACCACCGGGACCAAACTGTTACTTGTTCCCCGCGATATCCCCCAGTCCGTCAGCGTGATTAGCCAGCAGCGCATGGCAGATCAGAACCTGCAGTCAGTCGGCCAGGTGTTAACCAACACCACCGGCGTAACGGCCCAGGTGCAGGACAGCGACCGCACCGTATTTTACTCGCGCGGATTCTTCGTCAGTAACTATGCGTTCGATGACCTGCCGACCTCCATCAGCGAAGTATGGAACTTTGGCGACACCGCCGCCGACACCGCCATTTATGACCGTATAGAGGTGGTTCGCGGCGCTACCGGGCTGATGTCCGGCACCGGTAACCCATCCGCCTACGTCAATATGGTGCGCAAGCACGCAGACAGTAACGTATTCAAAGGGAACGTCTCCGCCAGCTACGGCAGCTGGGACAAGCAGCGCTATGTGCTGGATTTACAGGCCCCGCTGGTAGATTCCGGCAAGGTGCGCGGTCGTCTGATCACCGGTTACCAGGACAACGACAGCGCGGTGGATAACTACCACTACCGTAAAAAATTCCTCTATGGCGTGGTGGATGCCGACGTCACCGATAGCACGACCCTCTCCGTAGGCTATGAATACCAGGAAAGTCACACCGCCGATCCCACCTGGGGCGGGCTGCCAACCTGGTATAGCGACGGAAGCAAAACCCATTACGACCGCAGCCAGACCGTTGCGCCTGACTGGGCTTACTCGGATAAAGACAACACCCGTATCTTTGCCAACCTGACCCAACGTTTTGACAACGGCTGGGAAGCGCATATCAACGGCATGCATGCGGAAACCCATTTCGACAGCAAACTTATGTATATGTCCGGCTATCCGGATAAAGAGACCGGGGCGGGCATGGTCGGCTACGGCGGCTGGAACCGCGGTGAACGTAAGCAGGATGCCATCGACGCCTTCCTGCGTGGCGATTTCAGCCTTTTTGGTCGTCAGCATGAGATGATGTTTGGCGGGAGCTTCAGCCGCCAGCGTAACCATTACGATAACAGCATGCCGGATGCGTTATACGGTATGGTGGATGTGGGTAATTTTAAAAACTGGAATGGCACTATCGCCGACCCGCAGTGGACACCGTGGAAGCTCTATAGCCAGGACGACATTCGCCAGTCATCGGCGTATACCTCGGCCCGATTCTCGCTGGCCGACCCGCTGCACCTGATCCTTGGCGCGCGTTACACCAACTATAACATTCGTTACAACCCGGCAGGCTCCCCGGATACCCGTCTGGAAAGTTCCAAAGATGACGTAACGCCTTATGCAGGACTGGTTTATGACATCAATGAAGACTGGTCGACCTATGTCAGCTACACCTCTATTTTCCAGCCACAGGACAAGCGTGACGCGAGCGGCCGTTACCTCGACCCTACGACCGGGAAAAGCTACGAAGCGGGGGTGAAAGCGGACTGGTTCAACACCCGCCTGACCACCTCACTGGCCGTTTTCCGTATTGAACAGGATAACGTGGCGAGCAATACCTACACCTATATGCCGAGCGGCGAATCTATTTATGAATCACTGGATGGCGTAGTCAGCAAAGGGATTGAATTTGAGCTAAACGGTGCACTGACCGACAACTGGCAGTTAACCTTCGGGGCGACACGGTTTATTGCAGAAGATAAGCGCGGGAATGCCATCAGTTCCGATCAGCCACGCACGACCATGAAGCTGTTTACCCGTTATCAATTGCCTAGGCTGCCAGAACTGGCGGTGGGCGGCGGGGTGAACTGGCAGAATAAAGTGTGGACGGATGTGGAGGGTGGCCCGGTAGGCCAGTCACGTGCAGAACAGGGCAGCTATGCGCTGGTGAATCTCTTCAGCCGTTATCAGGTCACCAGGGACCTGGCCTTGCAGGCCAACGTTAACAACCTGTTTGATAAAAAATACTACGACTACGTCGGGTCATACGTTGTCTATGGCGCGCCGCTGAACGTCTCCGTCAGCGCGAATTACTCTTTTTAAGTTTCTATCCATAAAAAAGGCAGCCATTCGGCTGCCTTAGTCTCCCCAGGTCACAGCTTAGCTGTTGCGGATGTACTCATCCATTTCGGTTTTCAGGTTATCGGATTTAGTCCCGAAGATTGCCTGAACGCCCGAACCAGCAACAACAACCCCTGCTGCACCCAGTTTTTTCAGACCCGGCTGGTCTACTTTCGCGACGTCGGCAACGCTAACACGCAGACGAGTGATGCACGCGTCCAGGTTAGTGATGTTCTCTTTCCCGCCGAATGCGGCAACCAGAGCCGGAGCCATTTCGCTTGTCGCGGTGGCTTTGCTGTCTTCTGACGCATCTTCACGACCTGGTGTTTTCAGGTCCAGTGCTTTGATCAGCACGCGGAAGATGGTGTAGTAAACAACGGCATAGCACGCACCAACGATTGGGAACAGCCACAGTTTGCTGCTGTTACCGGACAGAACGATGAAGTCGATCAGGCCGTGAGAGAAGGACGTACCGTCACGCATACCCAGCAGGATACAGATTGGGAACGCCAGACCCGCCAGAACCGCGTGAATGATGTACAGGATCGGCGCAACGAACATGAAGGAGAACTCGATCGGCTCGGTGATACCGGTCAGGAACGAGGTCAACGCTGCGGAGATCATGATACCGCCCACTTTTGCACGGTTCTCTGGTTTAGCAGAGTGCCAGATAGCAATTGCCGCTGCCGGCAGACCGTACATTTTGAACAGGAAGCCACCAGACAGTTTACCTGCAGTTGGGTCACCCGCCATGTAACGTGGGATATCACCGTGGAATACCTGACCTGCTGCGTTGGTGAATTCACCAATCTGCATCTGGAATGGAACGTTCCAGATGTGGTGCAGACCAAATGGTACCAGGCAACGCTCGATGAAGCCGTAGATACCAAACGCTACAACCGGGTTCTGATAAGCAGCCCACTGAGAGAAGGTCTGGATAGCGGAACCGATTGGTGGCCAGATGAAGGACAGGATCACGCCAGTGAAAATCGCTGCCAGGCCAGAAATAATCGGAACAAAACGCTTGCCCGCGAAGAAGCCCAGATACTCAGGCAGCTTGATGCGATAGAAGCGGTTGAACATGTACGCTGCAATCGCACCGGAGATGATACCGCCCAGAACACCGGTGTCTGCCAGGTGTTTCGCAGCGATCTCTTCTGCCGGTAAATGCAGAACCAGTGGCGCAACCACTGCCATGGTTTTCACCATGATGCCGTAGGCAACAACTGCAGCCAGCGCAGAAACGCCGTCGTTATTGGTGAAGCCCAGCGCCACACCGATAGCGAAGATCAGAGGCATGTTAGCAAAGACGGAACCGCCTGCTTCGGCCATCACGTGGGAAACTACGGCTGGCAGCCAGCTGAAGTTAGCAGAACCGACACCCAGCAGGATACCTGCGATAGGCAGTACGGATACTGGCAGCATCAGCGATTTACCGACCTTTTGCAGGTTAGCAAATGCATTCTTAAACATAATTGAGAGTGCTCCTGAGTATTTGTGCTTTTTTTACGCTTTCACGCATTGGCCCGGGGGGAGTACCGTGCCGTGGACAGGACATCTAAGCGCCCTTTATTTATTACACAGAGTAAAATAATTCCCTCTGAGTTTGTTTGACGGCTATCACGTTTCAGCTTAAGACGGTCGAAAAACTTTCAGTTATTTACAAAAAGCATTTCTGGATGTGTCTAAATACACCTTCACCGCCCCAAATAAGGCGGTGAACTTTACTCGTTTTATGTATTAATTACGAGCCTAAAAAAAACAGGCGTATCAAACAGATTGCAGGCGGGCGGGGTCGATATGGAACAGCGTAGAGAAGTTGTCCGTCGTGACGCGGGCCAGCTCTTCAATGCTGACGCCTTTAAGCACGGCCATGTACTCGGCTACGTCTCTCGTCATGGCTGGCTGATTTTCTTTACCGCGATGCGGCACCGGTGCCAGATACGGAGAGTCTGTTTCCACGAGGATGCGATCAAGCGGAACATAGCGCGCAGCCTCGCGGAGTTGCTCAGCGTTACGGAACGTCACGATCCCCGAAAACGAGATATAAAACCCTAAATCAAGCAGTTTACCCGCTGTTTCTCTGTCTTCTGTGAAACAGTGTAGTACGCCACCGCAATCCGTCACCTTTTCTTCCTTCAGGATCGCCAGTGTATCGGCGCGAGCATCACGGGTATGGACAATCACCGGCTTGTTGAGCTCGCGACCAATGCGAATATGATGGCGGAACGACGCTTGCTGGCGCGGTTTCGTTTCCGGCGTGTAGTAGTAATCCAGCCCGGTTTCCCCCATCGCCACGACGCCCTCTTCTGCGGCCAGCCGGCGCAGTTCCTCAACGTCATACTCTTCATCCTGATTGAGCGGATGCACGCCACAGGAGAAAACAACGTTCTCGCGCTCGCCCACCAGCTCACGCATGGCGCGATACCCCGGTAGCGTTGTCGCCACGGCAAGGCAAAACTTCACATCACGGGCAGCGGCTTTGGCCAGCACGTCGTCCACGTTTTTATGCAGGGATTGATAATCCAGGCCATCAAGATGGCAGTGTGAGTCGACTAAAAACATAATGTCTCTCTCAGAGATGGGAAACAGGCGGTGTCACGCCTGGTTGCAGGTAATGTTCGATACGCAGCAACTGGTCGGTCAGTAAAAGCTCGCGATTAAGACCGGTCACTGTTAAAAGTTGTTCACGACTTTGACAGATATCGTGAAGGATAGCGTGTAATGATGCGCCTGACAGGCTGTTCGCCAGCGTGTTAACCAGCGGCCAGACGTCCGGGTTGGTCAGTAGCGTTGCCCCTTGCTGGAGTTTGAGCGCATCCAGAAGTAAGGAAGCCAGCCAGTGCAGACGTTCCGCGGCCTGCTCGCCGTTAAGCGCAGGCAATAAACTTAGCCAGTCGTGGCTGGTGATGGAAGACTCAACGGCCCGGCAGAGCGCGTCTCGCTGTGACCAGACCTCTGGCTGCAGTAATGCCAGCGCCGCCGCGGGTGCACCGCTGCTCAGGCGCAACGCAGAGAGCGCCCCTTCCTGTGACGTTGTCACTTCTCGCTCAAGCCAGCTCAGCGCCCATGATTCCTGAGGCACCGCGAGGTGATGAAGACGACAACGGCTGCGCAGCGTTGCCAGCAAACGCCCCGGGTCACGACAGGAGAGAAGGAACCACGTTTTCTCCGGCGGTTCTTCCAGCGTTTTAAGCAGCGCATTCGCCGCCGCCTCGGTAAGCTGTGCTGCGTCTTTGAGCCAGACGACTTTTGCGCCGCTGAGCCGCGCATGTTCGTACAATTTTTCACTGACTTCACGCACGGCATCAATACCGAGCGCGCTTTTGCCCTTCTCAGGCTCGAGCGTGTAATAGTCAGGGTGCGTGCCCGCCTGCATTAACTGGCAGCCACGGCATTTACCACAGCTTTTATGGCCTTCCGGCTGCTGACACATCAGGAAGCGGGTGATGGCGTAAATCAATGCATCATCCCCCATTCCCGGCAGTGCCTGAATCAGTAACGCATGATGCCCCCGACCAGCCTGATAGCTTTCGATCAGCTTTTCAAAATGCGGGCGCAACCATGGGTACCATTTCATGCCTGTTGCTCCTGTAGCCACTGCGTAACCGTCTTCTGAATTGCGCGGGTGACCTCTTCCAGGGATTGCGTCGCATCAATGGTGCGAATACTGCCATCCTGATCCGCCAGTTCCAGATAGCGCGCGCGGGTACGGTTAAAGAAATCAAAAGACTCCTGCTCAATGCGGTCCAGCTCACCGCGAGCACGGGCGCGCTTGAGACCCACTTCCGGCATCACATCCAGATAGAGCGTCAGGTCAGGGCGAAAATCACCCAGCACCACATCGCGCAGCGTGGCCAGCATCGTCTGGTCAATACCACGTCCACCGCCCTGATAAGCCTGGGTCGACAGATCGTGACGATCGCCAATTACCCACTTGCCATTAGCCAGGGCCGGTTTAATGACCGTCTCCACCAGCTGCACACGCGCCGCGTAGAACATCAATACTTCGGCTTTATCTGTGATGACCTCGTCACCAACGGATTTGATATCCAGCACCAGGCTTCGCAGCTTTTCGGCCAGTTGCGTACCGCCGGGCTCGCGGGTAAATACCATGTCCGCAACGCCAAGCGATTTGAGCGTATCCACCACCACGTTGCGGGCCGTGGTTTTACCCGCCCCTTCGAGTCCCTCAATGACAATGTATTTACTGCGCATTTTTTTCCTTAAGTGCCTTCAGATAGTCCTGAACGGAGCGATTATGGCTGGCAAGGTTGGTGTTAAAGGTATGCCCCCCTTTTCCATCAGCCACAAAATAGAGATACGGTGTTTTAGCAGGATGCGCAGCCGCACGCAGGGAAGCCTCGCTCGGCGTGGCAATCGGGCCCGGCGGCAGACCGCTAATCACGTAGGTATTATACGCCGTTGGCGTCTCCAGATCTTTTCTTGAAATCTTACCGGTATAACTCTCGCCCATTCCGTAGATGACGGTGGGGTCCGTTTGCAGACGCATGCCGATACGCAGACGGTTAATGAAGACCGATGCCACCTGATCGCGTTCGGCGGCGACGGCCGTCTCTTTCTCAATAATTGAGGCCATCGTGACAAACTGGTTTTGATCTTTGTATGGCAGACCGTCCATGCGCCCTTCCCAGGCGGAATCGACGGCTGCCACCATCTTTTTATGCGCCCGCTTGAGGATAGCCACATCGGTCGTGCCTGCGGTGTACATCCATGTGTCTGGCCAGAACCAGCCTTCCACCCACTCAGGGTGTTCAAATTTCAGTACCTCGGCCACCGTCTGATAGCGGTCATCTTTCAGGGTATGCTTAATGTACGGAGCATCGCGCAGCTGTTCGAGATAATCGCTCAGGCGCATCCCCTCAACAAAACGCAGCGGGAACTGCGCTTCTTTACCGCTTTCCAGCAGCTGAAGCATCTCTTTGACGGTCATCCCCGGCGTAAAGCGATAGGTACCGGCTTTGAAATGAGACAGTTCAGGCTCGATACGTAACAGCCACTGAAACACGCGCGGACGGTTAATGATCTTGTCGCCATAAAGCTGTTCGCCAAGCGCCAGGCGGCCCGTCCCCGCTTTCAGGGTAAAAATCGTCTCGTCTTTAATCAGGATCTTACTGTTCGCCAGCTGACGAACTTTCCACACTCCCGCTCCGCCGGCAACACCCAGCGCAACGATAAGGAGGAGGACAAAGCGCAACATTTTCTTCATGACTATCGGGTTTGCTCACATATCGGGGCTAAAAACTGAAACAGCTCGCGCGAGGACAAGATGTATTGACCATACGCGCGGACGGGTACAACCGGCATCAGCGCATTACAGATGATAATTTCATCAGCCTGGTGCAGCGCCTCCTCTCTCGCGCTCACTTCGACAACGCGAAAGCCAGAGTGTGCCAGCTGCTGCAAACAAAACTGACGCATAATCCCGTTGACGCCAGCCTGCTCGAGCGACGGCGTATAAACATCGCTCCCCTGCCGCCAGAGTAAATTAGCCGCACAGCATTCCGTAATAAACCCTTCGCTGTCAAGAACCAGCGCCTCATCAGCGTCTGTCTGTTCAAGATGAGTGCGAATCAGTACCTGTTCAAGGCGGTTGAGGTGTTTTATACCGGCAAGCATAGGGTTTCGCCCCAGACGTACCGGGCTGAGCGTTAGCGTAATGCCCTCTTCACGCCAGCGCAGATAATGAGCAGGACAGGCAGACACCGAAAGGATCCGCGTTGGGTGCTGGCAAGCTGTACCGCTGTATCCCCGGCCACCGCTACCGCGGCTGATAATCACCTTCAGAACACCGCTTTGCTTCCCGGCCGCCAGCTGGCACATCTCCTGACGCAATGTGTCCCAGTGCGTGAAGGGGATCATCAAGGCTTCACAACCCTGCTGAAGACGACGAAGGTGCGCCTCGAGCAGGCAGACATTGCCGTCGAGAATGCGCGCTGTCGTAAAGCAGCCATCACCAAACTGAGTTGCCCTGTCACCAGCAGGAAGCGTGTTTTGCTCAAGGCCATTGATTAAAAACATGGTGGCTCCTTATGCGTGGGCATTTAGTCTGGCAGGATGCCATGCAGCCGACAAGAAGATTAGGCTGAATAAAAAAGGCCCGACAAGCGGACCTTTTTTAATCGCCATGATGCAGTCAGGCTCAGATCTTTTTGAAGATCAGTGAACCGTTAGTACCACCAAAGCCGAAGGAGTTACACAAAGTGTACTCCATACCACTTACCTGACGCGCTTCGTGAGGAACGAAGTCCAGGTCACAACCTTCATCCGGATTATCCAGATTGATGGTTGGCGGAACCGCCTGATCGCGCAGCGCAAGGATAGAGTAGATAGACTCTACTGCACCCGCCGCACCCAACAGGTGACCGGTCATGGATTTTGTGGAGCTCACCAGCACGCGGCTGGCGTATTCGCCGAAGATAGACTTAACAGCCTGAGCTTCTGCTTTATCGCCTGCAGGCGTAGAAGTACCGTGCGCGTTAACGTAACCGATGTGCTCCGGGGTAAGACCTGCGTCGCGAATCGCGTTGGCCATTGCCTGCGCGGCGCCCGCACCATTTTCTGGTGGTGACGTCATGTGGTATGCATCGCTGCTCATCCCGAAGCCGACAACTTCAGCATAAATCTTCGCGCCACGTTTTTTAGCATGTTCGTACTCTTCAAGTACGATCATACCCGCACCGTCACCCAGCACGAAACCGTCACGGTCTTTGTCCCACGGACGGCTTGCCGCCTGCGGGTTATCGTTGCGGGTAGACAGCGCACGCGCTGCACCAAAGCCACCCACTCCCAGCGGAGTACTGGCTTTTTCCGCACCGCCCGCAACCATAGCATCTGCATCGCCGTACGCAATCATGCGCGCGGCCTGGCCGATGTTATGCACGCCAGAGGTACATGCGGTAGCGATAGAAATGCTTGGCCCACGCAGGCCGAACATGATGGTCAGATGACCTGCCACCATATTAACAATCGTGGACGGAACGAAGAACGGGCTGATTTTACGCGGGCCGCCATTCATCAGAGATGTATGGTTTTCCTCGATCAGACCCAGACCGCCAATCCCGGAACCGATAGCGGCACCGATACGGGTTGCGTTCTCTTCCGTAATCTCAAGGCCAGAATCCTGCATGGCCTGAACGCCAGCGACAATTCCATATTGAATGAAGGCATCCATCTTGCGCTGTTCTTTGCGCGAGATGATCTCTTCACAGTTAAAATCCTTTACTAAGCCAGCAAATTTCGTTGCATAGGCGCTAGTATCGAAATGGTCGATTAGGCTGATGCCGCTCTGACCGGCAAGGAGAGCTTTCCAGGTGGACTCTACGGTATTGCCGACAGGAGACAACATGCCAAGTCCGGTCACAACTACACGACGCTTAGACACGTTTGTCCTCCAGGGAGGGATAAAAAGGGATTCGTGGGACAAAAAAGATAAAACTCAGGCGGTCGAATGACCGCCTGGAGATGTTCACTTACGCCTGGTGACCGTTGATGTAATCAATGGCAGCCTGAACGGTGGTGATCTTCTCAGCTTCTTCGTCCGGAATCTCAGTATCAAACTCTTCTTCCAGAGCCATTACCAGCTCAACGGTGTCAAGAGAATCTGCGCCCAGGTCTTCAACGAAGGAAGCGGAGTTCACAACTTCTTCCTGCTTAACGCCCAGCTGTTCGCCGATAATTTTCTTAACGCGTTCTTCGATAGTGCTCATACTCTTAAATTTCCTATCAAAACTCGCTTTCGCGATGGTTTTCGTAGTGTATAAAATGTTGAAAAATTTGCAACTAAATCCCGGCAGTTCTTACCACGATTTTACGTTATTTTGAGGCCATTCGCCCTAATAACGCAAATATTTTTCATCGTGATTAAACCATGTACATCCCGCCGTTGACGTGGAGGGTCTCACCAGTGATGTAACCCGCTTCGTCAGAGGCTAAAAATGCAACCGCGCTGGCAATTTCTTTAGGGTCGCCTAAGCGGCCCGCTGGAACAGCTGCCAGCGTACCCGCACGCTGCTCATCAGTTAGCGCACGCGTCATGTCCGTTTCAATAAAGCCCGGAGCAACAACGTTTACAGTAATACCGCGGGACGCAACCTCACGTGCCAGCGACTTACTAAAACCGATCAGACCTGCTTTCGCCGCAGCGTAGTTAGCCTGACCAGCATTTCCCATGGTACCAACCACAGAACCGACAGTGATAATACGACCATGACGCTTTTTCATCATAGCGCGCATTACCGCTTTTGACAGACGGAATACAGATGACAGGTTGGTTTCGATGATATCGTTCCACTCGTCGTCTTTCATTCGCATTAACAGGTTATCACGAGTGATCCCGGCATTATTTACCAGAATATCCACTTCGCCAAATTCTGCGCGAATATTTTCCAGAACAGATTCGATAGATGCAGGTTCGGTCACATTCAGAACCAGACCTTTACCGTTCGCACCCAGATACTCGCTGATGGCCTTAGCGCCATTCTCGCTGGTTGCTGTACCAATCACTTTCGCGCCGCGCGCAACCAGTGTTTCAGCAATTGCACGCCCGATACCGCGGCTTGCGCCAGTGACCAGGGCAATTTTTCCTTCAAAACTCATGGTATTCCTCTTTTATTGCGAGAGTGCCGCTGACATCGCGTCCGGCTCGTTAATTGCCGAAGCAGTCAGGGTGTCAACAATACGTTTTGTCAGACCGGTGAGGACTTTACCTGGGCCGACTTCATACAGATGCTCAACGCCCTGAGAGGCCATAAACTCAACGGTTTTGGTCCACTGTACCGGGCTGTAGAGCTGGCGAACCAGCGCATCACGGATAGCGTCCGGCGAGGTTTCGCATTTCACATCGACGTTGTTCACAACGGAGATTGTCGGTGTGTTAAAAGTAATTTTTTCAAGCTCAACGGCCAGTTTATCGGCAGCAGGTTTCATCAGTGCGCAGTGGGACGGTACGCTAACGGGCAGCGGCAGAGCGCGTTTCGCGCCTGCAGCTTTACAGGCTGCACCAGCACGTTCAACCGCGTCTTTATGACCGGCGATAACCACCTGGCCTGGCGAGTTGAAGTTAACGGGAGACACCACCTGACCTTCAGCGGATTCTTCACACGCTTTTGCAATCGCAGCATCATCGAGGCCGATGATAGCAGACATGCCACCGGTGCCTTCAGGTACTGCTTCCTGCATGAACTTACCGCGCAGTTCAACCAGACGCACCGCGTCAGCAAACACGATAACACCGGCACACACCAGCGCAGAGTATTCACCCAGGCTATGGCCCGCGAGCAGCGCTGGCGCTTTACCGCCCTGCTGCTGCCAGACACGCCACAGCGCAACGGACGCCGTCAACAGCGCTGGCTGAGTCTGCCAGGTTTTGTTCAGCTCTTCGGCCGGTCCCTGTTGGGTCAGCGCCCATAAATCATAACCCAGCGCAGCGGAAGCTTCACGGAAAGTCTCTTCGATAACCGGATACTTTGCTGCCATTTCAGACAACATCCCAACGGCCTGAGAACCCTGGCCCGGGAACACAAAAGCAAATTGCGTCATTATTTAATCCTTATACTAGAAACGAACCAGCGCGGAACCCCAGGTGAACCCGCCACCAAAGGCTTCAAGCAAGACCAACTGGCCCCGTTTGATTCGTCCGTCACGTACCGCTTCATCAAATGCGCACGGTACTGACGCCGCAGAGGTATTGCCGTGACGATCCAGCGTCACCACAACATTATCCATCGACATGCCCAGCTTTTTAGCGGTCGCGCTGATGATGCGCAGGTTCGCCTGATGCGGCACCAGCCAGTCGAGTGCGGAGCGGTCAAGGTTATTCGCTTCCAGCGTTTCATCGACAATGTGCGCAAGCTCAGTCACCGCCACCTTGAACACCTCATTACCTGCCATCGTCAGGTAAATAGCGTTATCCGGATTAACGCGATCGGCGTTAGGCAGGGTCAGTAATTCGCCGTAGCTGCCATCGGCATGCAGATGCGTAGAGATGATGCCCGGCTCTTCGGACTGACCGAGCAGTACCGCGCCCGCACCATCACCAAAAATAATGATCGTCCCGCGATCGGTTGGATCGCAGGTACGTGCCAGCACGTCAGCACCGATGACCAGCGCATATTTCACGGCACCGGATTTAACATACTGATCGGCAACGCTCAGCGCATAGGTGAACCCTGCGCACGCTGCGGCAACGTCAAATGCCGGGCAGCCTTTAATGCCGAGCATGTTTTGCACCTGGCACGCTGCGCTTGGGAAGGCATGCGTGGCAGAGGTCGTGGCAACCACGATCAAGCCAATCTGATCTTTATCGATGCCCGCCATTTCGATAGCACGCTGCGCGGCTTCGTAACCCATGGTCGAAACGGTTTCGTCTGGCGCGGCAATACGACGTTCACGGATACCTGTGCGCGTGACAATCCACTCGTCAGACGTATCTACCATTTTTTCAAGATCGGCGTTGGTACGCACGTGTTTTGGCAGGTAGCTGCCGGTACCTAAAATCTTCGTATACATGTACGCTCAGTCACTTTTAGCTAATACAGATTCCAGGCGAGCGGCAATCCGCTGAGGGACTTGTCGCTGCACCGCCTGCACTGCCTGTTCAATGGCGACAGTAAATGCTCGCTGATTGGCGGCACCATGACTCTTAATCACAATGCCGCGCAATCCTAACAGACAGGCGCCATTATACTGGTCGGGGTTGAGGTGACTGAATCGCCGCGTCAGGCTTTTTTGTAACCAACGCTTTAATAAAATCAACCACCAGGCGCTTTTTTTGCCTTCTCCCTGCGATTTAAGCAGTGAAAGAAACATTCGCACGACCCCTTCCATGGTCTTCAACGTTACGTTCCCGGTGAAGCCATCACACACCAGAACATCCGTTTTCCCCGTCAGCAACTCATTGGCTTCGAGATAACCAATATAGTTGATGGAGGGAACCTGTTTGAGCAATTCGGCAGCTTCGCGAATACTGTCCAGGCCTTTGGTCTCTTCTTCACCGATGTTCAATAACGCAACACGGGGATTGTTTATCCCGACCACTTCTTCTGCCAGCACCGACCCCATCACGGCAAACTGAGCCAGCATTGTACTATCACAATCGACGTTAGCACCCAAATCGAGCACCACGGTCTTGCCCTTCTGCTGATGCGGTAATACCGTCACCAGCGCCGGACGCTCAATACCTTCAATAGGTTTGAGCAACAATTTCGACAGCCCCATCAGCGCGCCGGTATTTCCCGCACTGACGCAAGCCTCCGCGCGTCCTTCCTTCACCAGCTCCAGCGCCATTCGCATAGAACTGCCCCGGCTATTGCGAATCGCCTGCGATGGACGTGCATCACTGGCAATAACTGACTGCGCAGGAATAATCTGCAGACGCGAACGTTGTTCGAAGTCAGCTTTTGCAAGTAATGGCGTGATTGTGTCGGGATTGCCGACTAAAAGAAGTGTGAGTTGCGAATTAGAATTCAGTGCCTGCAAAGCTGCAGGCACTGTCACGGAAGGGCCAAAATCCCCTCCCATGACATCTAACGCCAGGGTTAGACGTGTCAAGGTATCGTCACAGCCTGGTTCGGTAAATTCCCCGTTTGCACGGGGAAATCCTCACTAAGCCTAATCACGCTGACGCGTGATTACTTAGTGATAACCTTGCGGCCGCGGTAGAAACCGTCAGCGGTGATGTGGTGACGCAGGTGTTTCTCACCAGAAGTCTTGTCTACAGACAGGCTGGTAACTGCAGTCAGCGCGTCATGGGAACGACGCATGCCACGTTTGGAACGGGTTGGTTTATTCTGTTGTACGGCCATGGACCTTACTCCTCAATTACTTACGCTTTAAGCTGGCTAATACGGCAAATGGGTTTGGTTTTTGCGCTTCATCAGGCAGTTCCCCAAAGACCATGTCCGCCTCGGACACTTCACAGTGTTCAGATTCATGCACCGGAACGACTGGCAAGGAGAGGATGATTTCATCTTCAACCAGAGCCAGAAGATCGATTTCACCGAATTCATTAACTTCAATCGGTTCATACGCTTCCGGGAGTGCTTCAGCCTGTTCGTCAGAACGGACCGGACTGAAACAATACGTTGTGTGAACATGCTGTACAAACGGTTTCCCGCAACGCTGACATTCGAGGGTTACCGTCACCTTTGCATCGCCGGTTAAAACTGCGAGACGCTGGTTATCGATAGCAAACGACATGGAGCATTCTACATCACTGTCCACACTGACTACGGATTCGGCGACACGCTCAGCCTGATCGGAAGTATAAATACCTTCGTAATCGAGGCGTTTTTGAGCCGTGCGAACCGGATCAAGAGTCAGGGGTAATTTTACCTTTTGCATAGGGCGCGCATATTAACTTTGTAACGTCATATAGTCAAAGAAAAAGGCAACCACAGCTGCCTTTTGCCAATTATTCGCACACATTGCGGCCTGTAGTTTAAAATGGCTGGCATCGATACGCTATATCTGGTGATAAAAATATGCCAAATCTCGTTCTTGCCTCCACCTCACCCTACCGCCGAATGTTGCTGGAAAAGCTCGGGATCCCGTTTGAATGCGCGGCGCCGGAAGTTGACGAGACGCCGCAGCCGGGCGAATCACCGCGTCACCTGGTCACCCGTCTTGCGAAGGAGAAAGCGCAATCACTTGCCGCACGCTACCCTTCGCATTTGATTATAGGCTCCGATCAGGTTTGTGTGCTGGACGGTGTTATCACCGGAAAGCCGCACACTGAAGCGAATGCCTGCCAGCAGCTTATGCAAGCGCGGGGCAATATCGTCACCTTTTATACGGGTCTGGCACTCTACAACTCCGCCTCGGGTCACCTGCAAACCGAATGCGAACCTTTCGACGTCCATTTTCGCCATCTTAGCGAGCAGGAAATCGCCGACTATGTGCGTCGGGAGCGACCGCTCAATTGCGCCGGAAGCTTCAAAAGTGAAGGTCTGGGGATTGCCCTGTTCGACAAGCTGGACGGACGTGACCCGAACACGCTGGTCGGGTTGCCGCTGATAGCATTGTGCCAGATGCTCAGACGCGAGGAGTGTAATCCGCTGAAGATGTGAGTATTACGGGTGATACCTCACTTACCGGCCTGAGAGACCTCAGGTCGGTAAGTGCCAGCCAAATCAGCCGCGCAGCACCTTCAGGCAGCGTTTTAACTGCTCATCAAGGGGGGCTTCAATGCGGATTGTTTCGCCGGTATTCGGGTGAGTGAACGTCAGTGCCGCCGCATGCAGGAACAGGCGTGACAACCCGGTGCCCGCCAGCTGCTTATCAAACTCCTTGTCGCCATAGCGGTCATCAAATGCGATCGGATGACCGGCATACTGCGTATGTACGCGGATCTGGTGGGTACGGCCGGTTACCGGGCTGCAGCGCACCAGCGTGGCGAACGCATAGCGCTCTTCCACTTTGAAACGCGTCTCAGACGGCTTCCCTTCCTGATTCACACGTACAATGCGCTCACCGCTTTGCAAAATATTCTTCAGCAAAGGTGCCTGCACTGCCTTAACGTGGGACTGCCAGTGGCCGCGAACCAGCGCCAGATAATCCTTCTGCATCCCTTTTTCACGCAGCTGCTCATGCAGGGAACGCAGGGCAGAACGTTTTTTTGCGACCAGCAGCACGCCGGAGGTATCGCGATCGAGACGGTGAACCAGTTCGAGGAAACGGGCTTCGGGACGCAGCGCACGCAGGCCTTCAATCACGCCAAAGCTGAGACCACTCCCGCCATGGACAGCGGTACCTGACGGTTTATTCAGCACCAGGATATGATCATCCTCATAAAGGATAACGTCACTCAGGGCGGCCACTTTCTGCAACCTGGGTGAAACGACCTCTTCTTCGCGTTCCGCAACACGGACCGGCGGGATACGCACTTCATCACCGGCTTCGAGTTTGTACTCAGGCTTCACGCGTTTTTTGTTAACCCGCACTTCACCCTTGCGCAGGATGCGGTAAATCATGCTCTTTGGCACGCCTTTGAGTTGGGTGCGCAAAAAGTTATCGATACGTTGCCCCGCGTCGTCTTCCGCGATGGCAACCATTTTTACGGCTGGAGTCTCTGTTTTCATGGTTGGCGATTCTAAATATCGTCAGCCATTAGCGCCACTCATTTTTCTATGCTTATATTTACTTTTATCCGGCCTGTCCCCTGTTTCACGCAATCGATTTGGTGGTTATTAAACCAATCACCACCTTGAAGTGAAGAAACTGTGAGTAACCGGGTGATAATTGGTAAAAGTCATCTTGCTATAACCCGGCGAGCAGTGGAATAATGAACTCGTTTTCCGTGTTAAATCCTGGTTAAGTAAGGATCTCGACGGAATGACCAATTTTGTCTGACCGATCATCCACGCAGCAATGGCGTAAGACGTATTGATCTTTCAGGCAGTTAGCGGGCTGCGGGTTGCAGTACTTCCCGGTATAAGGATTGTTCTCTGGAGAGTTCTACCCAGGCAATTCCCCTGATAATTGCGCTGTGTTTCCGTATGAAATACAGGCAACCGACACTCTGCGCCTCTTAAGCGAGCGACAACCGTGAGGTTGGCGACGTGAATAGACACGAGGCCATCGGTTCATACCCCGGAAAGCGTCACCTTGCCCGCAGCTTTGTCGTCAATGTAAGAATAACGAGTAAGTTACGATGAAAAGAATGTTAATCAACGCAACTCAGCAAGAAGAGTTGCGTGTCGCCCTTGTGGATGGGCAGCGCCTGTACGATCTGGATATCGAAAGTCCTGGACACGAACAGAAAAAAGCGAACATTTACAAAGGTAAAATCACCCGCATTGAACCAAGCCTTGAAGCTGCATTTGTCGATTACGGTGCTGAGCGTCACGGTTTCCTCCCTCTGAAAGAAATCGCCCGCGAATATTTCCCTGCAAACTATAACTCCCATGGCCGCCCAAACATCAAAGATGTGCTGCGTGAAGGTCAGGAAGTCATTGTTCAGATTGATAAAGAAGAGCGTGGCAACAAAGGTGCCGCACTGACCACCTTTATCAGTCTTGCGGGAAGTTATCTGGTTCTGATGCCAAACAACCCGCGTGCCGGTGGTATCTCTCGCCGCATTGAAGGTGATGACCGTACCGAGCTGAAAGAAGCGCTGGCAAGTCTTGAGCTGCCTGACGGCATGGGGCTTATCGTGCGTACCGCAGGCGTCGGCAAATCTGCCGAAGCGCTGCAGTGGGATTTAAGCTTCCGTCTGAAGCACTGGGAAGCAATCCAGAAAGCAGCAGAAAGCCGCGCAGCGCCGTTCCTGATTCACCAGGAAAGCAACGTGATTGTGCGTGCCTTCCGTGACTACCTGCGTCAGGACATCGGTGAGATTCTGATCGATAACCCGAAAGTGCTTGAGCTGGCGCGCCAGCACATTGCTGCGCTGGGTCGTCCGGATTTCACCAGCAAAATCAAACTGTACACCGGTGAAATCCCGCTGTTCAGCCATTATCAGATCGAATCGCAGATTGAATCCGCTTTCCAGCGTGAAGTGCGTCTGCCATCCGGTGGTTCTATCGTTATTGATACGACCGAAGCACTGACCGCCATCGACATCAACTCCGCACGTGCTACGCGCGGCGGTGATATCGAAGAGACCGCCTTCAACACCAACCTTGAAGCCGCTGATGAAATCGCCCGCCAGCTCCGCCTGCGCGACCTGGGTGGTCTGATTGTTATCGACTTTATCGACATGACCCCTGTTCGCCACCAGCGTGCGGTTGAAAACCGTCTGCGCGAAGCGGTACGTCAGGATCGTGCTCGTATCCAGATTAGCCATATCTCACGCTTCGGCTTGCTGGAGATGTCCCGTCAGCGTCTGAGCCCTTCACTCGGTGAATCCAGCCATCACGTCTGTCCGCGCTGCTCCGGTACCGGTACCGTTCGTGATAACGAATCTCTGTCCCTCTCTATTCTGCGTCTGATTGAAGAAGAAGCGCTGAAAGAGAACACCAAAGAGGTTCATGCCATTGTTCCCGTGCCAATTGCGTCCTACCTGCTGAACGAAAAACGTGCGGCCGTCAGCGCAATTGAATCACGCCAGGGCGATGTTCGCTGCATCATCGTACCTAACGATCAGATGGAAACCCCGCACTACCACGTGCTGCGTGTCCGTAAAGGTGAAGAGACCAGCACGCTCAGCTATCTGCTGCCTAAGCTGCATGAAGAAGAGATGGCGCTGCCTTCCGATGAAGAACCTGCCGAGCGCAAACTGCCAGAGCAGCCAGCCTTAGCGACCTTCATCATGCCTGAAGCTCCGCCAGAAACGGCACTGGAAAAACCCGTGACCAAACCGGTTGCGCAAAAACCAGAAGCCGTTGCGGTCAAAGCCCAGCCAGAACAACCGGGTCTGCTGAGCCGCCTCTTCGGTGCGCTGAAGAAGATGTTTGCAGGCGAAGAAGTCCAGCAGCCTGAGCAACCGAAAGAAGCACCGAAAGAAGCGAAACCTGAACGTCAGCAGGACCGTCGTAAACGTCAGAACAACCGCCGTGACCGTAACGATCGTAATGACCGTAACGAACGCCGTGACAACCGTTCGGACAATAATGAGGGTCGTGAGCAACGCGAAGACAACCGTCGCAACCGTCGCGAGAAGCAACCGCAGAATGTTGAAGATCGTGAAATTCGCCAGCAGGCGGGCGATGAGTCTGAGAAGAGCAAACAGCGCGACGAGCAGCAGCCACGCCGTGAGCGTAGCCGTCGTCGTAACGACGAGAAGCGCCAGGCGCAGCAGGAAGTCAAAAACCTGAACCGCGAAGAGCCTGTTGAACAGCAGGAAAGCGAGCAGGAAGAACGTACTCAGGTTATGCCGCGTCGTAAGCAGCGCCAGCTGTCACAGAAAGTGCGTGTAGGTGCCCTGCCGGTGGAAGAGACCGTCATCGTCCCTGCAGAAGCAAGTGACACTGCACCAGGCACTCAACTGGCGAAAGTGGATCTGCCGGCCGTCGTCGAAAACAACGCTGAGCAAGACGATAACGGTGAAGGCCGTGATAACGCGGGTATGCCACGTCGTTCACGCCGTTCTCCGCGTCACCTGCGCGTCAGCGGTCAACGTCGTCGTCGTTATCGCGATGAGCGTTACCCGACACAGTCGCCAATGCCATTAACCGTGGCGTGCGCGTCTCCTGAAATGGCATCCGGTAAAGTCTGGATCCGCTACCCGGTTGCTCGTCAGGAGCAGGTTGTGGAAGAACAGGCTGTCACCGAAGAGGTGATTGCCCCGGTAGCCGCAACTGAAGAAGCGGTAAATGAAGCCGCTATCGTGGTTGAGCCACAGGCCGTTGAGTCAGAAGCGCCTCATGCAGTAGACGTTGAAACCACGCACCCAGAAGTGATTGCCGCGCCGGTTGACGCCGCACCGCAGCTTATTGCTGAAGAAGACACCGTGGTCGCTGAAGACGTTGTTGCTGAGGTTCAGCCAGCAGCAGCGGTAGAAGAGACCCCGGACGTGGTTGTCGAAACCGTGACTGAAGACGTGGTTCAGGACGTTGAAATTGACGTCGAACCGGTGCGTGAAGCCGCGAAAGCAGAAGAGCCAGAAGTGAAAGCCGAGCCGGTAATCACCGCTCCGGCCCCTGCTCACGTTGCGACAGCCCCGATGACTCGCGCACCAGCGCCGGAATATGTGCCGGAAGCGCCGCGTCACAGTGACTGGGTCCGCCCTGCGTTCAACTTTGACGGTAAAGGCTCTGCCGGTGGCCACAGTGCAACGCATCAGGCGACGGCACCGGCTACCCGTCCGCAGTCTGTTGAGTAACGACACATAGCGTAAAAAGCCGACCTTCGGGTCGGCTTTTTTATTGCTCGCGTGCCGGCTTTCTCATACCCGCAATGTCCGGCATCACCCTCTTCATCATCTCCAGAAAACGGCGTAAACGCGCCGGATAATAACGCGACCACGGATAAACCAGATGAACCGGGAGCGCGGCGGGCTGCCACTGTGGAAGCAAATGCACTAAGCGCCCTTCCTGGATATCCTGCTTGACCGTCCAGCTTGAAACCATCGCCACCCCTAACCCTGTCAGGGCGGTATTGCGCGCAACATGCAGGCTATCCGTGCTTAGTCGTGGCGCAATGGAGATACGTTTTACCTGCGCAAGATCATCCCACAACTCCACATGTCGCTGATAGAACGTGCTGATGGCAATCCAGGGAAGCGCCTGCAGATCCTCCGGTGTGTGAACCGGCGCAAACTGCTCCAGCAGCGCAGGCGAAGCTACCACACAGCGTGGCACTTCCGCCAACAGCACGGAGACGGTTGCCGGATCCACCTCTGCGCCAACTCGAATAGCACAATCCAGATTGTCGCTCAGAAAATCCACCGACTTATCGTTGAGCATCCACTCCACCGACAGCTGAGGATAACGCTGCAAAAACTCCGTTAACGGCCTCAGAAGCTGATCCTGCCCAAAGGCGTGCGGTGCACGTACCCGTAACACGCCGACCGGCTCGTCCTCCGTCTGGCCGATTTCATCTTCCAGTGCCAGCCAGCTATCAATGACCCGCCGGGCATGTTGATAGCAGCGCTCGCCGTCATCGGTAAGTTTTGTTGCATGGGTGGTTCGCAATAAAAGCCGTACCCCCAGCAGCGTTTCCAGAGACTGAAGGCGGCGGCTCACCGTAGCCTGGCTCGTCGCAAGCAGTCTTGCCGCCCCGGATAGCGATCCGCTTTCCACAATACGAACAAATGTGCGCATGAGTTCCACCCTGTCTATACGCTCAACTCGCTTCATTATTTTCTCTGCTATACGCCAAACGTATAAGCGTTTTACCACCAGGCCCTCTACCGTCGCAAGGCGTAGTGATAAAAAATAGCGGCACATTATGAGTGAGGAACGTCTTATGAACACAACAACTGCTCCCCATGCCGCCAGTCGCTGGGTGATTTTTATGCTGGCTCTGGGGGCTGGGTTTAGCGTCGCATCCATTTACTACGCGCAACCGCTGCTGCCGCTGATAGGCGCCGACCTTCATCTTAGTATTGAAGGGATGGGGCTGGTCCCGACGCTGACCCAGGCAGGCTACGCGCTCGGTATTCTTTTTCTGTTGCCGCTTGGCGATCGTCACGACCGCAGGACGTTAATCCTGATAAAAAGCGCCGCCCTGGCACTGTTTCTGCTGGGCTGCAGCCTGACCGGGCAGCAGCACTCACTGCTGCTGGCAAGCCTGCTGATTGGCATGGCCGCGACCATGGCACAAGATATCGTTCCCGCAGCGGCTATCCTCGCCCCCGAAGGGAAACAGGGAAAAACCGTGGGAACCGTGATGACAGGGTTGCTGATGGGCATCTTGCTGTCGCGAACCGTCAGCGGTGTGGTGGGTGAAGCTTTTGGCTGGCGCGTCATGTATCAGTTGGCCGCTGTAAGCATCGCATTTATTGGGGCGGTGATGTGGCGGGTACTCCCGCGTTTTGCCATTCACTCCACGCTGAGTTATCCCGCCCTGATGCGCTCAATGGAACATCTGTGGCGTCGTTATCCGGCTCTGCGTCGTGCAGCACTGGCACAAGGTTTTCTCTCGATTGCCTTTAGCGCCTTTTGGTCAACGCTGGCGGTCATGCTGCTGGAGCGCTATCATCTGGGGAGCGCCGTCGCGGGTGGTTTTGGTATTGCCGGGGCCGCGGGGGCCTTAGCCGCCCCGCTGGCGGGAGGTCTGGCGGACAAGCTGGGCGCCGGAAAAGTCACGCAGCTTGGCGCAGCACTGGTTACCGTCTCGTTTGCCCTGATGTTCCTGATGCCCGCGCTGGGTCTTCATGGACAACTGATTCTGATTGCAGTCTCAGCCATCGGGTTTGATCTGGGCCTGCAGTCGAGTCTGGTGGCGCACCAGAATCTGGTCTATAGCCTTGAGCCTCAGGCCAGGGGGCGTCTTAATGCCCTGCTGTTTACGGTGGTCTTTATCGGCATGGCGTTGGGTTCGGCTGCGGGGAGTAAAATCTACACGCTGGCTGGCTGGACGGGCGTGGTTGCCCTGGCAACGGTATGCGGTGTCATTGCGCTGGCAATACGTCTAATTGAAAGTGCACGCGTCGCCTCCGCACCGGCAGAAATCGCGTAAAAAAAATGCCCAATCCACACGGATTGGGCAGTAAAACATGCCCAGTTTCAAGACATGTTCCAAGAGGTCAAGATGTTATCTGTTCAGCTGGAACAGGGACATGCCCTGCATATCGCTAAACGCTTTATAAGATGCCTGCAGCGCGGCCTGCTGCATGGTGTAAGAGGAGATCGCTGCATTCCAGTCCACATCAACCAGGTCGCTCATCTGCTTAGTCTGGCCCAGTGCACGATCGTCACCAAGGTTATCCAGCTTTTCAAGCTCGTTCATCTTGGTACCTACATCAGCAGCGACAGTAAGAATGTTGTTCTGGGTATTTGTGATGCCGGTTTGAGCATCAGAAATGATTTTCCCCTGTGCTTCAGCTGCAGCAGAGTCGGTATCGACGGGAACCTTAAGCGCGGTAATCGCCGTATCGAGGATCTTGAACATGTTCGTCTCGCCATATCCGCCACCTGGCAGTTCTTTGGCGTTACTGGTGATGCTTTCGAAGATCTGCTGACCCGTGTGGCTAATGACCATATTACGCGCGGTATCAACCTGCTGCGAAATAGCCTCAGTACCGCCTTTGTAGTCACCGGTAACGGAATCAAACGGTGGCACTTCAGTCTTAAAGCCGGCAAAGATAAACCGACCATTACCATCCGCGGTGTTTGCAAGGTTCATCAATTGGTCGCGAATACCTTGCAAATCGCTCGCCAGCGACAGGCGATCGTCATCACTTAAGGTTGCGTTTCCGGCATAGACTAATTTCTCTTTAGCACTGGTGATAGCGACAGTAACCTGGTTAAGCACATTATCTTCGAGAGAAACTTTTTGTGATGCGAACGATCTTGCCAACGCAAACTGGCTATTTTGTGACTGTGATTGTGACAGAACAATAGCCTGCGACGCCGCGATGGGATCGTCCGACGGGCGATTGACACGCTTGCCGGTGGACATTTGTTCACCATAACTCAACCACTTGCTCTGGGAATCGGTGATCCCGCGCATGTTTTGGTCGTACATCATCTGGGTGCTAATACGCATGTTTCACCTCAGCCTTAGCGAATATTAATGATTGCATCAAAGAGCGAGCTGGCAGTTTGTAGAACCTGCGCATTAGCGAGGTAATACTGCTGATAGCGCTGCAAATTGCCGTACTCTTCGTCAAGGTTTACCCCTGAGATCGACTGCTGCTGTTTGGTTAACTGCGTCGCTACATTCGCTTTCGTTTCGCTGCTGGTTTTCAGTGCCGCTGTTGAGCTACCAACGGTACTGACGAGGGAAGCATAAGCATCATTGAAAGACTTATTCCCGCCGACAAGCTTGCTATTTTGCAGATCCAGCAATTTTTGACCGTTGCGGTTGTCACTTTCGCCACCGGCGCTTGTCGATGCCATCGCCAGCTTGGACTCATCATTAAACTTGAGTTCCATGTTTACGATGACATCAGAAACGGGTTTCACAACAAAACTGTCTTTGTTATTCGCGGTACCGCTCACGTTGACATTCAGGCCGTCGAAAGACAGATTGCCGCTCGCATCCGGACTCATCGTGAAACTGGTCTTATCCGACGTACGCGTAATGGTCCAGTCGGTTCCGTTGAACTGCAGCTTATAATCCGTTGCCTGGACTTTAGTACTGTCAGCCACGGAGGCTGTCAGCGCGGCGGTACCTGAATTCTTGCTGTTGGACACAACCGCAGGCGAGCCAAAGTCAAAGAGCTTGCCGCCAGCATCGCCGTTAGCATCAAAACCCGCTTCATGCTGCTTGTTCATCGCGTCAGCAAAGGCCAGCGCCATCTGGTTAAGGCTATTACGCGCTTTATCCAGATCTTCAGAGCGGAAGGTGAGTAAACCGCCAAGGGTGCCGGTGGTAATCAGCTTCTCAGGAATTTCGATATTGCCGGAAACATCATCGGTATAGGCCAGCGTTGTACGGGTTGGGTCTGCGCTGGAATTCACCGCAGCCAGCTGGTTCGCTTTGCTCCCCTGTACCAGGCTGTAACCGGTGCCAAATGAGACGTTATACGTGCCGCCATCCTGCACAGAAACTTCAACACCGACAATTTTATTCAGTTCGCTCACCAGCTGATCGCGTTGATCGAGCAGGTCATTTGGTGATGAGCCAGCACCCACGCCGGTCAGACGGGAAATCTGATCGTTCAGGTTCGCAATCTGTTTGGCGTAGTTATTAATTTGATCGACGCTGGCAGAAATCGCGGTATTCACCTGAGAATCCTGATCGCGAAGATACTGATCGTTGGTTTTAAACTGATTGACCAGGCCATCCGCTTTGCCCAGCACCGTCTGGCGCGCAGCCGGATCTTCTGCGTTGCTCACCAGAGTCTGCAGACTTTTGAAGAAGTCCTGCAGCGTGGTAGAGAGCGAGTTGGTGGTATCCGAGAGCACATCATCGATCTTTGACATCTGCTGATAGCGCGTAGTCAGGCCGCTGCTCTGGGTCTGCGCGGCGCGCAGCTGGTTGGTAATGAATGCATCATACTCACGCTGGACACCGGAGACATAAACCCCGTTACCTACCCAGCCACCGCCGGTCAGCGTGCTGTTTGACGCGCCCAGCACTGTCGTCTGGCGGGTATAACCTGCCACGTTATAGCTTGAAATATTATTACTGACGGTATTGAGTGCCGACTGCGCAGCACTGAGGCCACTCATGGCACTGTTAATCAAACTGGACATGGGGGTTCCTTTTATACGTTCAGACACGAGTCCTGATGAAGGTTATCGGCAGCCTCCACCGGGACTTGAGAACTTTCAGAACAGATTTTCGATATCTGTGCTATAGGCTTTGCTGACCTTCTCGCCCATCGATTTCAGCTGCTGAATCATACTGGTGAGCTTACGCGCATAGTTCGGATCGGTGGCGTAGCCCGCATTCTGCAGTGCCTGAGCGCCCTGCTCCGCGGTTGCCGCCTGTGTAACGGCGGTGTAACGCGGATTTCGGGTCAACAGGCCCACATAGTCGGATAAGGCTTCCAGATAGGAGCTATAGACGCGGAATTTGGCTTTAACCTTCACCGCCGCACCGTTTTCATATTCAGTGGTGGTGATCTCGGTGGTCGGCCCCTTCCAGCTCGACGTGGCCTTCACGCCGAAGATGTTAAAGCTCGGATCGCCGTTTTCTTTACGGATCTGCCGCTGACCCCAGCCGGACTCCAGCGCCGCCTGCGCGAGGATCAGGTGATGAGGCACGCCGCTCTGTTCACTGGCAAGACGTGCCGGCAGCGAGAGCTGCGCCAGGAAGTCTTTGCTGTCGCCAGAAAGTGGCTCATCGCTGGTGCTCGTGGCCTTCGGTACGGCTTTGCGCACCATCTGCGTCAGGGCCTGATTCTGATAACTGGTCACCGTTTGCAGGTCGAACTTCATCGGCACCTGCTGTGGCTTATCATCCGGCTGGATGCCCTGCGCGGCTTCGGTCTGTTTGACAATCATATCAGCCAGACCGAGGCCTTTCCCGGCGGTCATCTGCTGCGCAATCTGCTGGTCATACATGCTGGTGTAAAGACGGGTTGAATCACTGCTGAACATCCCGTCTTTCGGCAGGGTTTCACGCATGCTTTTCAGCATCATCTGTACAAACATCCCTTCCACCTGGCGGGCGACCGGGCGGATATTCGCCGCCGGGTCCTTACCTGCTTTGGTTTTCAGTTCGTTGAGCGACTGGGCATCCCAGGCAGCACCGGTCAACAGCTTGCTATCGGTCAGCATCAGATGATTTCCAGTTTGGCGCGCAGACATCCCGCACTTTGCATGGATTGCAGAATCGACATCAGATCCATCGGCGTCGCCCCCAGGGCATTCAGGGCCCGAACCACGCTATTGAGGTTCGCGCTGGAGCGTACGCTCTGCAGCGACCCACCGCTCTGGCGCAAATCAATCTGCGTTTGTGGCGTCACCACGGTCTGGCCACCCCCGAACGGGGTATCAGGCTGACTGACGTTGGCGGAGCGGTTAACCGTCACGGAGAGGTTACCCTGCGCCACGGCACAGCTGTCGAGCGACACTTCGCGGTTCATCACGACCGAACCGGTGCGCGAGTTGATAATCACTTTGGCATCCTGAACCGGAACATTCACTTCCATATTCTGGATATCAGCCAGCATACGGACCTGGTTGCTGCTGCCGGTAGAGGTGCGGATCTGCACGGTACGGGCATCCAGTGCCGTGGCGCTGCCGTAGCCGCGGCTACGGTTGATGGTGTCGGCAATCTGCTGCGCCATCGTGAAGTCTTCATTATTCAGCTGCAGGTTAATGGTGTTGCCTGCGCCAAACTGGGTCGGCAGTTCACGCTCAATGATCGCACCATTGGTGATACGCCCGCCGTTCAGCTGGTTCACCTGCACACTGCTGCCGCCCGCAGACGCGCCGGCACCGCCGACCAGAATGTTCCCCTGCGCCAGCGCATAAACCTGGCTGTCGACCCCTTTCAGCGGAGTCATCAGCAGCGTGCCGCCACGCAGGCTTTTGGCGTTACCCATTGACGAGACCACGACATCAATTGTCTGCCCCTGGCGCGCGAACGCCGGGTAGGAGGCGGTGACCATGACCGCGGCCACGTTTTTCAGCTGCATATTGGTTCCCGCCGGGACGGTAATACCGAGCTGGGAAAGCATGTTGTTCAAACTTTGAGTCGTGAATGGCGTCTGGGTGGTCTGGTCGCCCGTTCCGTCCAGACCCACCACCAGGCCATAGCCAATCAGCGAGTTTTCGCGTACGCCCTGAACGCTGGTGAGATCGCGAATACGGTCAGCCTGGGCAAACGTTGCCACCAGCGCCAGCGCCACGGCGAAGATCGATTTAAACATGGGTCACCTCGCTTACATCGGCGATAAGTTAAGGAAGAAACGCTGCAGCCAACCCATATTTTGCGCTTCATTGATGTAGCCGTTACCGACGTACTCGATGCGCGCATCCGCCACCTGGGTGGACGGAACGGTGTTGGTGCCGCTGATGGTGCGAGGATTAACCACGCCCGAGAAACGAATGAACTCAGTGCCCTGATTGATGGCGATCTGTTTTTCACCCACAACGTGTAAATTGCCGTTAACCAGCACCTGGTCAACCGTCACCGTCAGCGTGCCGCTAAAGGTATTGCTGGCATTCGCGCCACCTTTACCGTTAAAGGTATTGCCGCCAGAGGCCTCGACATCAGCACGCGCATTGCCGAACAGGCCCTGCAGATAGCGTGGAACGGTATCGAAACCGAAATTGGTTTTGCCATCGCGGCTGGCATTCGCCGACGAGCTCTTGCTCGCGCTGACGTTTTCCTGCAGCACAATGGTCAACGTATCGCCGACATTACGCGGGCGGCGATCTTCAAACAGCGGTTGATAGCCATAATTGATTGGCTGCGCGGTCTGGAAAATGGAGCCGTTCACCACTGGAGCCGGGCCAGGAACGGGTTGGGCGGTAGTCGCACCCTGCACTAAAGGTTTAGACGGGATCAAGGCACACCCGCTGAGGGTGACAGCCAGAACAGTCAGTATCGGATAACGAAACGCCGCGTTTTTTTGCATTGCCTTCATCTTCGAAAACAGGGAGCCGGCGCGGCGTTGACCGCACCGGGCTACACCTTAGAGTTGCGTCAGTTTCTGCAGCATCTGGTCGGTCGTCGACACTGCTTTACTGTTAATTTCATACGCGCGCTGAACCTGGATCATATTCACCAGCTCTTCTGCAACGTTCACGTTCGAGGTTTCCACATAACCCTGATACAACAGACCCGCACCGTTGAGGCCCGGGGTGCTTTCATTTGGCGTACCGGAGGATTGCGTTTCGGTGTAGAGGTTCTCACCAATGCTTTCCAGACCGGTGTCGTTCATGAAGGTGGTCAGGTTTAGCTGTCCAACCTGAACAGGTGCGGCCTGCCCCTGCTGCGTCACACTCACCACGCCGTCACGCCCGATAGTAATACTCAGGGCATTCGCCGGGATGGTAATCGCAGGCTGAACCTGGAAACCACCCGCCGTCACCAGCTGGCCATTCTGATCGACCTGGAACGATCCGTCGCGGGTATAGGCAGAAGTACCGTCAGGCAACTGCACCTGGAAGAACCCCTGGCCTTTGATTGCCACGTCTTTGCTGTTGTTGGTCTGAGACAGGTTGCCCTGGCTATGCAAACGCTCGGTGGCTACCGGACGAACACCGGTACCAATCTGCAGGCCGGATGGCAGCGTCGTTTGTTCAGAAGACTGCGCTCCCGGCTGGCGGATGGTTTGATAAAGCAAATCTTCGAAAACGGCACGCTGACGCTTGAAACCATTGGTGCTGACGTTTGCCAGGTTGTTGGCAATCACATCCATGTTGGTTTGCTGCGCGTCCAGGCCAGTTTTCGCGATCCATAAAGAACTGATCATAAGGAGTCCTGTTAACTCATAGCCAGAAGTTGGTTAGCCTTGCCCGCGTTTTCATCAACGCTGCTGATAATCTTCATCTGCATTTCAAAACGACGGGCACTGGCGATCATGTCGGTCATCGCTTCGACCGGCTTGACGTTACTGCCTTCCAGAACGCCGGACATCACGCGGATGCTCGGATCGGCCTGTAACGTGGCACCCCGAGTGGCCTGGGTCGCCTGGGTCAGACGGAACATCCCGTCATCGCCACGCTGCACCTCTTTGCCTTCCGCCTTCACCAGCTTCAGACGCCCGACGGGCGCAACGGTATTGGCCGGATCGCCCGGGTTCAATGCCGAAATGGTCCCGTCGGCCGCGATAGTCAGCTCAGACCCTTCCGGCACCGTCAGCGGACCCGCTTCACCCATTACCGGATGACCCTGAATCGTCAGCTGGCCCGTGGCACTCACCTGGATGTTACCGTTACGGGTATATCCTTCACCGCCGTCAGCGGTCTGCACCGCCAGCCAGCCGTCCTGTTGCAGGGCAACGTCCAGCGGGCGTGAGGTGTAATCCATCTGGCCTGGCGTCATATCCGCACCCGGCGTAGAGGCCGTAACCAGCGTACGCGTCGGCAGGGAGAGCCCTTCCACCGGGACCGCACGCAGCGCATTAAGCTGCGCACGAAAGCCCGGTGTAGAGGCGTTTGCCAGGTTGCTGGCAGTAACAGCCTGCTGATTGAGCGTCTGGCTTGCCGCGCCCATCGCGGTATATATTGCGTGATCCATTGCGCTTTCCTGTCAGCCGCTTAACGCAGGTTAACCAGCGTGTTGAGGATCTGATCCTGGGTTTTGATGGTCTGCGCGTTCGACTGATAGTTACGTTGCGCGACGATCATGTTCACCAGTTCTTTACTCAGATCCACGTTAGACGCTTCCAGCGCACCGTTGGTCAGCGTACCGAAGTTACCGGAGCCCGCAGTACCCAGCAGCGCCACGCCAGAAGACTGGGTGGCAGACCAGACGTTATCGCCTTCAGACTTCAGACCTTCGTTGTTGGCGAAGTTAGCCAGCACGATCTGGCCCAGGGCCTGGGTCTGTTCGTTGGAGTAGTTGCCCACCACTGTGCCATCGTCGTTGATCTGGTAGCTCACCAGATCACCCGGTTTGTAACCGTTCTGGTTGGTTGCCACGATGTTATTCGCGCCGGTGTTCTGCTGCATGGAATTGGCGAAGCTCATCGCAAACGTGGCTGGCGTTGCACCTGGAACGGTGCCGGTGGTGATATTGATGCTGCCGCCGCCGGTCAGTACGCCGCTGGTGTTGAAGGTCAGCGTGGTCGCCAGGGATGGCGTGCTTCCTGCAACGCTGCCGTCCTGGGCATAGACTTTCCAGGAGTTTGCCGGAGTCGCGTCTTTAACGTAAAACAGGTTCATGTTGTGCGCATTACCCTGGCTGTCAAAGACCGTCACCGTCCCTTTTTTGTTGTAGCTGTCAGGGTTGGTCGGATCAAAGGCCGTGGTTGGCGCGGTGTCAGTAGAGTTCAGGTTGATCTGCTGGGACGCGGTGGTGGTGGATTTCGCCGCCATCAAGGTCGTTGGGATATTGATCGCCTGCGGGTTAGCGCCGGTCTGAACCGTTGGCGGGGTACCCGCAACAGGATAACCGGTTAATTGCAGACCCTGCATGTTCACCAGGTTACGGTTTTCGTCCAGCTTGAACTGACCGTTACGGCTGTAGAACACAGAGCCGTTGGAATCGACCATACGGAAGAAACCGTTCTGGCTGATGGCGACGTCCAGACCACGACCGGTGTTGGTCGTCGTACCGTCGGTAAAGTCCTGAGTGATGCCCGCAACTTTCACGCCCAGACCCACTTTGGAACCGGCAAACATATCTGCAAATGAGGCAGAACCGGATTTAAAACCATAGGTCGCGGAGTTGGCGATGTTGTTGCCAATGACATCCAGGTTGGTGGCCGCAGCATTCAGGCCGCTGACCGCTTGAGAAAAGGCCATGACTTACTCCTGATAAGTGTTAAGGCTTAGATAATCTGCCGAACTTCGTCGAGCGTGGTGGTACCCGAGGTACCCAAATCCAGTTTGTTACCGCCGGCGCCTTTAATCACGCCCTGAACCAGCGCGAACTGCAGCGGCTGCGCCACCAGTTGGGTGGTTCCGTTGCTGGCGCTGATCGCCACTTTGTAAGAACCGTTTGGTGCTTTCGTGCCGTCGGTCAGGCTGCCGTCCCAGGTAAAGGTGTGTACGCCTGCCTTCAGCTCACCAATCTCAATGGTGCGTACCACTGCCCCGCTCGCATCGCTGATCGTCGCAGTCACTTTGTCAGCCGGCTGCTGCAGCTCAACGCCAAACGGCGTGGTGGTCGTGGTTGACGTCCCCTCGGTAGTGCTGGTGCCGGCAAGGATCGTGGTCCCCGGGATCATCACCCCATGACCAATCAGATTCGCAGCCTGCAGAGACTGGCTGTTGTCAATCTGACCGGAAACGGAGCCAAGGGTGGTATTGAGTTTTTCAATGCCGCTGACGGTACTGATCTGTGCCAGTTGCGTGGTCAGCTCGTTGTTCTGCATCGGATTGGTGGGATCCTGGTTCTTCAGCTGCGCCACCAGCAGCGTCAGAAAGCTGCTCTGCAGATCGGACGCGTTACTGCCCGTCAGGGCGTTGGAACCCGTCGAACTTTTGGCGCCATTAACACCTGAGTTCGTGGGATCATTCACATTTACGGCGATGGACATGCATGTCTCCTTTACTGGCCGAGAGTGAGTGTTTTGAGCATCATGCTCTTCACGGTATTAAGCACTTCGACGTTTGCCTGGTAACTGCGTGACGCCGACATGGAGTTCACCATCTCACCCACCACATCCACGTTAGGCATTTTTACGTAACCGTTCGCATCCGCCAGCGGGTTGCCAGGCTCATACACCAGCTTGTCCGGTGCCTGGCTCTCAACCACATCAGAGACTTTCACACCGCCGGTGGCCGCGCCTGGCGCCGCATCGACCTGAAAGACGACCTGTTTCGCACGATAAGGCTGACCGTCTGGTCCGGTCACGCTGTCGGCGTTCGCCAGGTTACTGGCGGCTACGTTCAGACGTTTGGACTGCGCGGTAAGCGCCGAGCCGGCGATATCAAAAATATTCAGCAAGGCCATTTATCAGTTGCCCCCCTGCAGGACGTTCATCATGCCTTTGATTTGTCCGCCGAGAACGGTCAGGCCTGTCTGGTATTTCAGGCTGTTATCGGCAAACTGTGTACGCTCCCGGTCCATGTCCACGGTGTTACCGTCGAGTGAAGGCTGGTCGGGAATGCGATAAAGCAAATCGGTCGTTGGTGCGGTCATCGTCTGAGCGGGAATATGACGTGAGGAGGTCAGCGCGAGCGCGACACCGCTCCCTTCTGCGCGTCCACGCTCTATCACTTTTTTAAGCTCACTGGAAAAATCAATATCGCGCGCCTGATACCCTGGCGTATCGGCGTTAGCGATATTGGCGGCTAAAATTTCCTGCCGCTGGGCACGTAAATTGAGCGCTTCCTGCTGAAAACGTAACGCGGCGTCGAGTTTATCGAGCATGTCTCCTCCGCTGATGGCAAAATTTCAGTTCACAGCTTAAATCTCAACCCATCCGCCTTATCGACGGAATAAGCGCAAAATGCGTCGCTATTTATTGCGTTGATGAAAAACCACTGCAGGTAGAATTCACTCAATTCTGGAAACGGTGGAACTTGCGATGCAAACGTTAAAACGTGGCCTGATGGCAACTTTCTTGCTTTTTAGCCCCCTGGTGCAGGCGGATGGTTTACAGGATCAGCTAAACACCTTTTTTGCCCAGAAGCTGGCGGGCTTTAGCGATGAAGTTGTCGTCACGGTACGCACGCCACCAAATCTGTATTCCTCCTGTGAGCAGCCGTCATTTACCGTGACCGGCACCACCAGACTGTGGGGGAACGTGAACGTGCTGGCACGCTGCGCCAACGAAAAACGGTATTTACAGGTTGCAGTCCAGGCGACAGGCAATTATGTTGTCGCCGCTGTCCCCATTGCCCGGGGTACCGCACTGCAGGCCAACAGCGTGACGTTGAAGCGCGGCCGTCTGGATCAGCTGCCGCCACGGACAATGCTTGAAATTAACCAGGCGCAGGACGCCGTCAGCCTGCGTGATGTCGCACCGGGCCAGCCGATACAGCTGTCGATGCTGCGCCAGGCGTGGCGCGTCAAGGCGGGTCAACAGGTGATGGTGGTGGCCAATGGAGATGGCTTCAGTATCAACAGTGAAGGGAAAGCGTTAAACAATGCCGCGGTAGCGCAAAATGCCCGCGTCAGAATGTCTTCAGGGCAGGTGGTTAGCGGAACCGTCGATTCTGATGGGAATATTCTGATTAACCTATAATCTTTTTAAAGATTTCGCTGCAGCTGCCGATAAATATTCAACTAATGATGATGTCAGGCGCCAACGCCGCGAACCCTCGATGAGGACAACACTATGAGCATTGATCGTACATCAGCCCTGAAGCCGGTAAGCGCTGTACAACCTCGCGAAACGAATGACGCTACGCCGCAGAAAACGCGTCTGGAAAAACCGTCAACGTCTAACAGCACCAGCGTAACCCTGAGCGATGCCCAGGCAAAACTGATGCAGCCAGGCTGCAACGATATCAACATGGAACGCGTTGAAGCGCTGAAAACGGCTATTCGTAACGGCGAGCTGAAAATGGACACCAGCAAAATTGCTGACGCCCTGATTCAGGAAGCGCAGAGTTTCTTACAGAGTAACTAACCGTATGAGTCGACTGTCAGAAATACTGGATCAAATGACGGTTGTCCTGAACGACCTGAAAACGGTAATGGACGCTGAGCAACAGCACCTCTCTTCCGGTCACATCAACGGCAGCGCGTTGCAGCGTATTACTGAAGACAAAAGCTCGCTTCTGGCGACGCTGGATTACCTTGAGCAGCAACGTCGCGCTGAGCAGGATCCTAAGCGCAGTGCTAACGACGATATCGTTGAGCGCTGGCAGACTATTACAGAAAAAACCCAGCACCTTCGCGATCTCAACCAGCATAACGGCTGGCTGCTTGAAGGTCAGATAGAGCGTAATCAGCAAGCGCTTGAGGTGTTAAAACCGCATAAAGAAACCGGGCTGTACGGTGCGGATGGTCAGACAGCGACGGCCCGTATTTCGGGCGGGAAAAAGATTTCGATTTGAAGCATAAGCGACAAATCAAGCAGTGGGGAGCACCATAAGGTGAACTCCCCTTTTGGCGTTTATGCCGTACGGCGGGCAAACTCTTTCACTTTGAAGCCCAACACGGCGAGGGTGGCAAAGTAAGCCACAACCCCAACACCCACCACGGCCATCAGTCGCAGCAGACGATAAGGCATGGTGCCGAGCGACCACTCCGGCATCACGTGCATCATGCCGAGCAACGCCGCTGCCATCACCAGCACCGCGATAACCAGTCGCACAAGGAAACTCGCCCAGCCCGGCTGCGGCGTGAAGATATCCTGCTTACGCAGCTGCCAGTACAACAGCCCGGCATTCAGACAGGCCGCCAGACCAATAGACAGAGCCAGACCCGCGTGCTTCAGCGGGCCAATAAACGCCAGGTTCATCAACTGGGTCATCACCAGCGTCACCAGGGCAATCTTCACCGGGGTTTTAATGTTCTGACGGGAGTAGAACCCTGGTGCCAGCACTTTAACAACAATCAGCCCCATCAATCCCACCGAGTACGCCACCAGCGCCTGCTGAGTCATGGACGCATCATGGGCTGAAAATTTACCGTACTGGAACAGCGAGACGGTCAGCGGTTTCGCGAGGATCCCAAGCGCCACCGCGCTTGGCAGTGCCAGCAGGAAACAGAGGCGTAAGCCCCAGTCCATCAGGCGGCAATACTCATCATGGTTGCCGCTGGCAAAGCTTTTCGAGAGCGACGGCAGCAGAATCGTCCCCAGCGCGACGCCCAGTACGCCAGAAGGAAACTCCATCAGACGGTCAGCGTAGTACATCCAGGAGACCGAACCGGACACCAGGAAAGAGGCAAAGATGGTATTGATGATAAGTGAGATCTGGCTGACAGAAACCCCGAGGATTGCAGGTCCCATCTGCTTCATGACGCGCATTGCGCCGGCATCACGGAAATTAATGCGCGGCAGAACCAGCATGCCAATTTTCTTCAGATGCGGCAGCTGATATGCCAGCTGCAGGACGCCGCCCACGGTCACCGCCCAGGCCAGCGCCAGTACCGGCGGGTTGAAATGCGGTGCGGCAAACAGGGCAAAGCCGATCATGCTGACATTCAAAAACGTCGGCGCAAACGCCGGAACGGAGAAGCGGTTCCAGGTATTGAGGATTGCCCCCACCAGCGAGGCCAGCGAGATCAGCAGAATATAAGGAAAGGTAATGCGCAGCAGCTGGGTGGTAAGCGCAAATTTATCAGCGGTGTCGGCAAACCCCGGCGCGGTCACCATAATCACCCAGGGCGCAGCCAGCATCCCCAGGACTGTCACAATAGCCAGCGCCAGCGTCAGCAGCCCGGAGACGTAGGCGACAAACACCCGCGTAGCATCTTCGCCCTGCTTGCTTTTATATTCCGCCAGAATTGGAACGAAGGCCTGCGAGAAAGCCCCCTCAGCAAAAATACGGCGCAATAAATTCGGCAGTTTGAACGCGACGAAAAAGGCGTCCGTTGCCATCCCAGCACCAAAAACCCTTGCCACAATGGCATCGCGCGCAAAACCCAGTACGCGAGAAAACATGGTCATCGAGCTGACTGCTGCCAGCGATTTTAATAAGTTCATTAATGTGAATTTCCACAACCATACGGCAAAACGCCTGCAGAGCAGGCGTAATGAATGCCCGACGGCGTTGCGCTTGCGCAGGCCTTCGGATTTGCAGGCCGGGTAGGCGAAACGCCTCCCGGCGAAACCAACAATCGGCGCTTAGTCTACCCGGATTTAAGGGAATTACTATCGGCAGATGTTACAGAGGGTTATTCACTCATGGCCTCTCGCCAGAGCCGTTCCACGATGCGTTGCGCCATGATGGCCTGTTCACCGGCGGTTTCCGGAACCGTCTGATTTTGCACGCAGCTAATGAAGTGACGGGCGCATCCCGCGAAGCCGCGTTGCTCCAGAGTGCTCTGCCAGCCCGGCGCCGGAAGCGTGACCACACCGTTGCCTTTCTCTTCACGCCACTCCCGCATGTCGGTGATGTCATACAGCGCACCTTCAGTGACGGCCTGGACAAACTCCCGCTGACTGCCCGCACGACGATGCATGCTGGTGGTCACCTGCAGATGTTCCAGCGCAAAGTGGTGCTCGGCGTAGACCATCTCGCCCAGATCGTTGGTCATCAGGGTCCCGCTTTTCAGCTGAGCCTGGCCGTTTGTCAGCCAGAGCGCTGTGTCCACCACGTGCAGATAATCATCGAGAAGCGTAAAGCGCAGATCGTTTGGCCCGACGCTGTCGGTACGGTGTTTATCCATCCTCAGGGAGGCCAGCGCGCCCGGCTGAGCCTTCAGCTGCTGATAAAGCGGAGCGAAGCGGCGGTTAAAGCCCACCATCAGCGTCAGGTTCTTGCGTGCCGCCAGCTCTATCAGTCGCTCGGCATCCTGAACGTTCTCCGCCAGGGGCTTATCCACACAGACGTGAACACCGGCATTCAGCAGTTCGCTGACTACCTGATAGTGCGTTGCCGTTGAGGTATGCACAAATACCGCGTCGCACTCGCGGGCAAGATCCGACAGCGAAGCGGCATAAGGTATCCGCCAGGTTGCGCAGATGCGTTCAGCCTTCTCGCGGGTAGGTGACCACGCGCCCTGAAGCGTCCAGTCCGTTGCCGCGCCTAATACCGGTAACCAGGCTTTTTGTGCAATACCGCCAAGCCCCACCACGCCTACACGTAATTTTTTCACTGTTAATCTCCCAAATGTGCCAGCAGTGCGTCCAGGCGCTGTTTCAGCCCAGCGACCTCCTCTTCCAGCGCGTCCACGCGCGCCGTCAGGCTGCCGCTGACAACAGTGGACTCTTGTTCCGTTGCCAGCGTCGCGGTATCCACCTCGCCACTGAAGAGATGCATATAGCGGCTCTCACGCTTGCCCGGTTCGCGTGCCAGACGCACCACGTAAGGGCCATCCTCGCGGGTTGCAAGCCCTTCCAGGGTTTGTTCCACTTCCTGCATATCCGCAAACTCATGCATACGGGAAGCCCGTGTGCGCAGCTCGCCGGGAGTCTGTGCCCCGCGCAGTAAAAGGGTCGTGATCACCGCCACTTCCGCGGCGCTCAACTTCAGGTCGCCGAATTCGGAATTACAAAAACGTTGTTCGTACTTGGTGACGCGGTTTCCGAAGCCGCTGACGGTGCGCAGATAATGGCGTTTCACCAGTTCATCCAGCACATCCTGAACGTCATGCTCGCTGAGGTTCATTACCGGCTCGCGGTTGGTCTTTTGGTTGCAGGCCATCATGACGGCGTTGACAGAGAGCGGATATTGCTCCGGCGTCGTGACCTGTTTTTCCAGCAGGCATCCGACGACGCGCGCTTCTGCACCGCTTAACTGATATTTCATCTCTTCTCCTTAGCGACCCGCTGTCCAGTCCCGGGTGGTTAATGCCGTGAGGACATGGTCGCGCCATTCTCCATCTATCAGCAGATAGTCTTTGGCGTAACCCTCTTTCTCAAACCCTAAACGCGCCAGCAAATTACCGCTGCGCTGATTATGCGGCATATAGTTCGCCATAATACGATGGATATGTTGCGTGCGTTGCATATAACGGATCGCCACCGTTAATGCTTCATACATCAGCCCCTGCCCCTGCCATTTCTGACCGATGGAGTAGCCGAGGTAGCAGGCGTGAAACGATCCGCGCACGACGTTTGAAAAGTTGGCGATGCCGATAATCTCTTTTTCTTCGGGATCCAGCAGCGCAAAATAAAACGCACTTCCCTGCTTATGAAATTCCGCAATCATACTGAGGCGCGCCTGCCAGCCAGATGGGTAACAATGGCTCTCATCCCGAACGGGTTCCCAGGGTTTTAAAAACTGGCGATTCTCGGCGTAATAATCCGCCAGACGCCAGGCATCACGCTCATGCACCAGACGAACGACCAGCCTGTCCGTTGTCAGACGCACTTTTGGCACATTACTGCGATAGCCAAACATCGATACCACTCCTTCCCGTCACTTCTGCTGACCCATTAGCTTTACTATACCTGTGCCTGCGCCGTCTGTGAAAACAGTGACATACCATTTTGACCTCTTTTCACATTTTTCGATGAGAACTCTCTATCAAAGCGCTCTTTTGATAAAAAAATATTGTCACGCCCAGGGGTGGGAAAACGCGCAGTAACCCCGCAGAATGTTAGCGTGCTCACCATCCTGTTTTCCCTGGAGGGAAAATGTCCCGCGTATCACAGGCGAGGAGCCTGGGTAAATATTTCCTGCTAGTCGATAACATGCTGGTCGTGCTCGGCTTTTTTGTAGTGTTTCCTCTTATCTCGATCCGCTTTGTCGATCAAATGGGCTGGGCGGCGCTGATGGTTGGCATCGCGTTGGGGTTACGCCAGTTTGTCCAGCAAGGCCTTGGGGTGTTTGGCGGCGCCATTGCTGACCGCTTCGGCGCGAAACCGATGATTGTGACCGGTATGCTGCTTCGTGCGGCAGGCTTTGCCACGATGGCGGTTGCCCATGAGCCCTGGCTTCTGTGGTTCTCCTGCTTTCTCTCCGGGATCGGCGGAACCCTGTTTGACCCGCCGCGCACCGCGCTGGTGGTGAAGTTAATTCGCCCGCAGCACCGCGGACGTTTCTTCTCGATTTTGATGATGCAGGACAGCGCGGGCGCGGTAATTGGCGCGCTTCTGGGGAGCTGGTTGCTGCAGTACGATTTCCGTCTGGTCTGCGCGGCTGGCGCGGTGCTCTTTATTCTGTGCGCCCTCTTTAATGGCCTGTATCTGCCAGCATGGAAATTGTCGACGGTGAAAGCGCCGGTACGCGAAGGGCTGGGCCGCGTCCTGCACGACAAACGTTTTGTCACCTACGTATTGACCCTGACGGGTTACTACATGCTTGCCGTGCAGGTGATGCTGATGCTGCCTATCATGGTCAATGATATTGCGGGAACCCCGGCCGCCGTGAAATGGATGTACGCCATCGAAGCCGCGCTTTCGCTGACGCTGCTCTATCCGATTGCCCGCTGGAGTGAACGGCATTTTCGCCTGGAGCATCGTCTGATGGCCGGGCTGTTTTTAATGACACTGAGCATGATGCCCATCGGTCTGGTGAATTCTCTCCAGCAGCTGTTTACGCTGATTTGCACCTTCTATATCGGCTCTATCATCGCCGAGCCGGCTCGTGAGACGCTGAGCGCCTCGCTTGCAGATGCGCGTGCCCGCGGCAGCTATATGGGGTTCAGCCGACTCGGTCTGGCCTTTGGTGGGGCTTTGGGTTACGCCGGCGGCGGCTGGCTGTTTGATGCAGGCAAAGCGCTGAATCAACCGGAACTGCCGTGGATGATGCTCGGCGCGGTGGGCTTTATGACGCTGCTGGCCCTCTGGTGGCAGTTCAGCCAGAAGCGCAGCGCAAGCGGCATGCTCGAACCGGGCGCGTAGCCCTTCCCTCTGGCGGGAGGTCGCTCCCGCCTCACTTCTCAGTTTTTTCTGCTGGTTTCTGCCATTTCACACTGACATACTGACGTAACAGGACAGAAGCGCCGATTTTTCGTTGAGGAACACTATGAAGAAAATTGTCATTGCCGCTGCATTCATTGTCAGCGGTCTGCTGGTGGGCTGTAACCAGCTTACGCAATACACCGTCAGTGAACAGGAAATTAATCAGGCGCTGGAAAAACATAACAACTTTTCAAAAGACATCGGCGTGCCCGGGCTTGCCGATGCGCATATCGTCCTCAGTAACCTGACCAGCCAGATAGGACGTGAAGAGCCAAACAAAGTGACGCTGAACGGGGATGCAAACCTCGATATGACCTCCCTCTTCGGCAACCAGAAAGCCAATATCAAGCTGAAGCTGAAAGCGCTGCCAGTCTTTAACAAAGAGAAAGGGGCTATTTACCTGCAGGAGATGGAAGTCGTCGATGCGGAAGTCACGCCGGACAAGATGAAATCTGTGCTGCAAACCCTGATGCCTTATCTGAATCAGTCGCTGCGTAACTATTTTAATCAGCAGCCAGCCTATGTCTTAAGTGAAGACAAGAGCAAGGGTGAAGCGCTTGCGAAAAAGTATGCTAAAGGGATAGAGGTGAAACCGGGAGAAATCATTATTCCCTTCACTGATTAACCCGTAGGGCGCCGAGGCGCCCTTTTTTTTACGGAAAAGTGTGCAAACGAAAACGTTTCCGCTTATGATTTGTGTCCGGCAAAAACAGCCATCCGAATGACTGATTCCTGACAAGCCGGAGCTTCCATGACTGCACAACCCCAGGTTCTTAAAATCCGCCGCCCTGACGACTGGCATATCCATCTGCGCGATGGCGATATGCTCAAAACCGTCGTGCCTTATACCAGCGAAATTTATGGCCGCGCGATTGTCATGCCTAACCTGGTGCCACCAGTCACCACCGTCGATGCCGCAATGGCGTATCGCCAGCGCATTCTGGATGCCGTCCCGGCGGGCCATGATTTCACCCCGCTGATGACCTGCTACCTGACCGATTCCCTGGATCCAAACGAAGTGGAGCGCGGGTTTAACGAAGGCGTATTCACCGCTGCGAAACTTTATCCGGCCAATGCCACCACCAACTCCAGCCACGGCGTTACCAGCATTGATGCCATCATGCCGGTACTGGAGCGTATGCAGAAACTGGGTATGCCGCTGCTGGTTCACGGTGAAGTCACGCATGCCGAGATCGACATCTTTGACCGTGAAGCCCGTTTTATCGACACCGTGATGGAGCCCCTGCGTCAGCGCCTTCCCGCGCTCAAAGTGGTCTTCGAGCACATCACCACCAAAGATGCCGCGGAGTATGTCCGCGACGGTAACGAGCTTATCGCCGCCACCATCACGCCACAGCATTTGATGTTTAACCGTAACCACATGCTGGTTGGCGGTGTACGTCCGCATCTGTACTGCCTGCCGATCCTCAAGCGTAACATTCACCAGCAGGCGCTGCGCGAACTGGTTGCCAGCGGTTTCTCTCGCGCGTTTCTGGGCACGGATTCCGCACCTCATGCGCGTCATCGCAAAGAAGCAAGCTGCGGCTGTGCGGGCTGCTTTAATGCCCCAACTGCTCTCGCCAGCTATGCAACCGTGTTTGAAGAGATGAATGCCCTGCCGCATTTCGAGGCGTTCTGCTCACTCAATGGCCCCCGTTTTTATGGGTTGCCGGTCAATGAGACCTTCATTGAGCTGGAACGTAAAGAGAGCCAGGTTGAGGAAGCCATTCCACTGACCGATGACACGCTGATCCCATTCCTGGCAGGTGAAACCGTTCGCTGGACGGTAAAACGCTAAAAAATCAGTGCCCCTTGTTGTCAAACCGATAATATACCTGTATAAATAAACAGTATATTACACAGGGGGCATTTATGCGTATTGAAGTCACCATAGCCAAAACTACCGTTCTGCCTGCCGGCGCGCTTGATGCGCTTGCAGGCGAATTATCCCGTCGTATTAACAACACCTTTCCCGAAAACGACGGTGCCGTAACGGTCCGTTACGCGGCCGCAAACAACCTCTCCGTCATTGGCGGCGCGAAAGAAGATAAAGCGCGTATCACCGAAATCCTGCAGGAAACGTGGGAAAGCGCCGACGACTGGTTCATCACAGATTAACACTGCTCCCTCATTGTGTTTTTTTGCCGGGTCGCCCCGGCTTTTTTTCGCCTGAAAATCCAGAAAGTTCAAATTAATTCGGCAACTTCTTTAAAAATCGTGAACAACATGGTGTTTTATTGTTCGAACAATCCTAAAAAGCAGAAAAATGTGTTGCTAGCTGTTTATTTTTCCCTTAGGAACCCTTATTACTTGTATACTGAAGTTGCTTCAGAAAAACATGCATTGAACCTCGAAGTCGTTGTCTTCTAACACGCATTATGGGGGTTATAATGGAAAAGAATAGCGAAGTCATCCAGACCCACCCACTCGTTGGCTGGGATATCAGTACCGTAGACAGCTACGATGCACTGATGCTGCGTTTGCACTACCAGACCCCAAATCAGCTGAACCGTGAAGAAGCGGAAGTTGGACAGACGCTGTGGCTTACGACAGACGTCGCCCGTCAGTTTATTTCTATTTTGGAAGCAGGCATCGCAAAAATAGAATCTGGCGACTACCAGGAAAATGAGTATAAACGGCATTAGCGTTTAGCCCACTTTTCACTCTACAGGCACCCTCGGGGTGCCTTATTTATTTCTCCCTTGTATAAGCCCCCGATGTTAATTACTCTGCTAACAAAGCGTTAGTTTAAGAGATGCCCATGAAATATGATCTGATTATTATTGGTAGCGGCTCCGTTGGTTCTGCCGCCGGATATTATGCCACCCAGGCTGGCCTCAAGGTTCTGATGATAGATGCCCATCTTCCCCCTCATTCAGAGGGAAGCCATCATGGCGATACTCGCCTCATTCGTCACGCCTATGGTGAAGGCGAGCGCTATGTCCCGCTGGTACTTCGCGCGCAAGCGCTCTGGGACGAACTGGCTAAACAGACTGAGGAGCGCATTTTCGAACGCACGGGCATCATTAACCTTGGTCCTGCCCGCTCTGATTTTCTCGCCAGCGTCGAACGCAGCGCGAAGACATTTAACCTGGACGTTGAGAAGCTCGACGCGGCGGGGATCATGTCACGCTGGCCGGAAATCACCGTCCCGGACGATTATGTTGGTCTCTTTGAAGCCCATTCCGGCGTGCTGCATTGCGAAACAGCAATAAAAACCTGGATAGCGCTGGCCGCGAAAGCAGGCTGCGCCCAGCTTTTCAATTGTCCGGTCGAGGCCATTAAGCATGACGCTGACGGCGTCACGGTGACAACCCTGGACGGAGAGTACACGGCCTCCCGATTGCTCATCAGTGCAGGTACCTGGGTAACCCGTCTGCTGCCAGACCTGCCCGTACAGCCGGTGCGCAAGGTCTTCTCCTGGTTCCAGTCTGATGGCCGTTACAGTACGCAGAATAAATTCCCGGCGTTCACCGGCGAGTTACCCAACGGCGATCAGTTCTACGGCTTCCCTTCGGATAAAGACGCGCTCAAAATCGGGAAACACAATGGGGGACAAATTATCTCCTCTCCTGAAGAACGTAAACCGTTTGGCGCCTACCCACAGGATGGCTCTGAAGCCTTCTCGTTCCTGCGAAATATTCTGCCGGGCGTCGGTGGCTTACTCTATGGCGCGGCATGCACCTACGACAACACGCCGGACGAAGACTTTATTATCGATACGCTGCCCGGGCATGAGAACACATTGCTCATCACCGGTCTGAGCGGTCACGGCTTTAAGTTCGCGTCGGTTCTGGGTGAAATTGCCGCGCAGTTTGCCCAGGGTATTACACCGCAGTTTGATCTGAAGCCCTTCTCTCTTTCACGTTTTAACGGATAATCCACCACGGGCTTCGGACGTTCCGGAGCCCCTCTTCTTGTAACGGTTTGCGGGGCGCTATGCGCAAAGTTGTGGGTTTTCTCATCAATAATATTCGTGAGCATTTGATGCTCTATATCTTATTGTGGGCGCTGCTGGCCATCATTGATTTTATTTACATTGTATTTTACTGAAAGCCTGCCTGACATTTATTGACATTACTTTATATTTGCTTAAGTTAGAACAATTCCTCAATTAGCCCTTTGTTAAGTCTTGCACGAAGACATTGAATTACCTTTGCGGATCATTTTCAAAACCGCTGAAATAAATAAAATAAAAATCAATATCGACTTATTTCAGTTGCAATATCATTCCTTCCCGTTCATTTTTACTGCTCTGTTTATTTGATAATGGTAATCCTGATGCAATTGCGTAACACCTCCCGGCGCTATGGAATAATATCCATAAGCTTGCACTGGATATTTGCTATTGCGGTCTATGCCATGTTCGGACTTGGCCTCTGGATGGTGACGCTCAGCTATTACGATGGCTGGTATCACCAGGCCCCGGAGCTGCATAAGAGCATCGGCGTGCTGCTGATGATGGGGCTGGTTATTCGCGTGATCTGGCGACACATTTCACCGCCGCCTGCCGCGCCAAAGACCCACAGTAAATTTACCCGTATCAGCGCTGTTGCCGCGCATATTACGCTTTATGCGCTGCTCTTCGCTCTTCTGATCAGCGGCTATCTCATTTCGACAGCAGAGGGTAAGCCAATAAGCGTTTTTGGCATTTTTGATGTCCCGGCAACGCTTGCCGATGCGGGATCACAGGCCGATATTGCCGGGGTGATTCACCTCTGGCTGGCATGGAGCGTGGTTATCCTGTCCGTGCTGCACGGGCTTGCCGCCCTTAAACATCATTTCATCGATAAAGACGATACGCTAAAGCGCATGCTTGGCCGCTCGTCAGTTGACTCTGGAGCTTAAAATGAAAAAACACCTGCTGGGTATCGCACTGGGTTCTCTGTTATTTACCACCGGCTCAGCCGTTGCTGCTGACTATAAAATTGATAAAGAGGGCCAACATGCTTTCGTCAATTTCCGTATTCAGCATCTCGGGTATAGCTGGCTGTATGGCACCTTTAATGATTTTGACGGCACATTCAGCTTTGACGAAAAAAATCCTGCCGCCGATAAAGTCAACGTGACCATTAATACCAACAGTGTCGACACCAATCATGCAGAACGCGATAAACATTTGCGCAGTGCGGAATTCCTGAACGTGTCTAAATTCCCGCAGGCCACCTTCACCTCCACGGAAGTGAAAAAAGATGGCGATAAGCTGGATATTACCGGCAACCTGACGCTCAACGGCGTGACAAAACCGGTTACGCTGAATGCAAAATTAATGGGCCAGGGTGACGATCCGTGGGGGGGTAAACGTGCCGGATTTGAAGCCGCAGGTAAAATTCACCTGAAAGACTTTAATATTACTACCGATTTGGGCCCTGCTTCTCAGGATGTCGAACTGATTATTTCCGTTGAAGGCGTTCAGCAGAAGTCATAATAGCGACGCCCGGCAGGCTTTCACACTGCCGGGCATCAGCCTTATTCAGGGTCGGGAATACCCAGTTTGGTGTTCAGACGGCCACGGGATTTATTAAAAATCTTGTTACCGTTTTCCCGTCCTGCACGACGACGGCGCTGTTCCTCTTCCGGCAGCATACTCTCTTCACTGCACAGTTCGCTGCAGCATCCGTTAAATTTCTCGGCGCAGGCCGGACACTGAATAAACAGCAAATGACATCCGTCATTTTTGCAGTTGGTATGGGTATCACACGGCGTACCGCACTGGTGACAGTGGGCAATCACATCCTCTGAAATACGCTCGCCCATTCGTTCGTCAAAGACAAAGTTTTTACCGATAAAACGGACCGGTAAACCCTGCTCACGGGCACGGCGGGCGTACTCAATAATGCCGCCTTCAATGTGCCAGACCTTATTAAACCCGTTGTGCTTCATCCAGGCACTGGCCTTCTCACAGCGGATCCCGCCGGTGCAGTACATCACGATTTTTTTATCTTTATGTTCCTGCATCATCTCAACCGCTTTTGGCAGTTGCTCGCGGAAGGTATCAGCCGGAATTTCCATCGCGTTTTCGAAATGCCCCACTTCGTACTCATAATGGTTACGCATATCGATGAACACCGCATCCGGATCGTCCAGCATCGCATTCACTTCCGCCGCTTTCAGGTATTCCCCGACATCAGCGGCGTTAAACGCCGGATCGTCAATACCGTCCGCGACAATGCGTTCACGCACTTTCATGCGCAGTACCCAGAATGATTTACCGTCATCATCCAGGGCAATGTTCAGGCGTACACCGTTGAGAGCCGGATCGAACCCGTAAAGCAGGTCGCGGAAGGCGTTTACTTTGCTTTCCGGTACGCTGATCTGGGCATTGATGCCTTCACGGGCAAGATAGACGCGACCGAAAACATTCAGCGTCGTGAAGGCCTGATAAAGCGCATCGCGGGTCGCTTGTGGATCGTTGATGGTAAAGTATTTGTAGAATGAGATTGTCGTGCGCGGTTCGGTTTCAGCCAACATACGCGCCTTTAACATCTCATTCGAAACGCGGTTGTGTAACACTGGCATGGTGTACAAGTCCTGCAATCGTTAGAGAGAATGAAAAATCGGTCGGCATCATATAGCAAACAATGACAATTTACATCCACACAATTTACGCTACATTTCACACACCCCTAGTTAGTCAGACTTAACAATTGCTGCATTCGTACACGTTTCGAAGACAGACATTTTGGCTACGCCTCAAAAAATGAGACAATAGCTAAACAGGACGTTAGAACACAGGAAAGACATGACCCAGTTACCGAAATTTACTGTCGCCCTTTTGCATCCCCGCTATTGGTTGACCTGGCTTGGCATTGGTTTTTTATGGCTGATGGTCCAACTCCCTTACCCTGTGATTTTCCGTGTGGGCAAATGTGTGGGCCGTATTGGTCAAAAATTCATGAAACGCCGCGCCAGGATTGCCTACCGCAACCTTGAGCTGTGCTTCCCGCAGATGAGCGAGGCGGAACGTCATGAGATGGTTACCAGGAATTTCGAATCCGTTGGCATGGGGCTGATGGAAACCGGTATGGCATGGTTCTGGCCAGACAAACGGATGGCCCGCTGGAGTGAAGTCACCGGGACAGGTATGGAGCCTGTGCATACGCTTCAGGCCAATAAGACAGGCGTACTGCTGATTGGCGTGCATTTTCTGACGCTGGAGATCGGTGCGCGTATGTTTGGCATGCAGGCACCCGGTATTGGTGTTTATCGCCCTAACGATAACCCGGTGATCGATTTAATCCAGACCAACGGCCGTATGCGCTCCAACAAAAGTATGATCGACCGTAAAGACCTGAAGGGGATGATCCGCGCGCTGAAATCAGGTGAAGTGATCTGGTATGCCCCTGACCACGATTATGGCCCACAATCCAGCGTATTTGTCCCGTTCTTCGCCGTTGAAGAGGCGGCCACAACCACCGGTACCTGGATGCTGGCGAAAATGTCCAAAGCCGCGATCGTCCCGTTTGTCCCGCGTCGCAAGCCGGATGGCTCAGGCTACGAGTTAATGATGCTCGAGCCGGAACTCGCGCCGCCTCTGGACGATGCGGAAACGACCGCTCGCTGGATGAACAGAGTGGTTGAGAAATGCATCATGCTCGCGCCGGAGCAGTATATGTGGCTCCATCGTCGCTTCAAAACACGGCCAGAGGGTATGCCGTCGCGCTATTAATTTTCCGTGCGGCCATCAGGGCCGCACGCTCATTTAGCTTTAAAAGCGCCTCCGCATTGCAGCGATCATAACCCAGGCGCATACTTAGCAGGCTTATTACTTCAGGCCTATGGTGCTTTGCACCTCATTATGCGGATTGTTATGTCACCCTCAGATGCCCCCATAAACTGGAAGCGTAACCTCACGGTTGCGTGGCTTGGCTGTTTTCTCACCGGTGCGGCGTTTAGCCTGGTGATGCCCTTCCTGCCGCTTTACGTTGAACAACTTGGCGTCACCGGTCACAGTGCACTCAATATGTGGTCTGGCCTGGTCTTCAGTATCACCTTTCTCTTTTCCGCGATTGCTTCGCCCTTCTGGGGTGGCCTTGCCGATCGCAAAGGACGAAAGATCATGCTGCTGCGTTCGGCACTGGGGATGGCCATCATCATGGCGCTGATGGGCCTTGCGCAGAACGTCTGGCAATTTCTGATTTTGCGCGCGTTACTGGGTCTGCTGGGGGGCTTTATTCCTAACGCAAATGCGCTCATTGCCACCCAAATTCCGCGACACAAAAGCGGCTGGGCGCTCGGCACGCTCTCCACCGGAGGCGTGAGCGGCGCATTGCTGGGACCGCTGGCAGGCGGGCTGCTGGCGGATAACTACGGCCTGCGTCCGGTCTTTTTCATTACTGCCAGCGTCCTTTTTCTCTGCTTTATCGTCACGCTGCTCTGTATCCGTGAACGTTTCACCCCGGTCCCCCGAAAAGAGATGCTCCACGCACGGGATGTGCTGACCTCGCTTAAAAATCCCAGGCTGGTGCTAAGCCTGTTCGTCACGACCCTGATTATTCAGGTAGCAACCGGGTCGATTGCCCCTATTCTGACGCTCTACGTTCGTGATCTGGCCGGTGACGTCAGTAATATTGCGTTTATCAGCGGGCTTATCGCGTCGGTGCCCGGCGTGGCAGCGCTGCTCAGCGCCCCGAGGCTGGGAAAACTGGGGGACCGCGTGGGCCCGGAAAAAATCCTGATATGCGCCCTGGTGATTTCCGTTCTGCTCCTCATTCCGATGTCGATGGTACAAGCACCATGGCAGCTTGGCCTGCTGCGCTTCTTACTGGGAGCGGCAGACGGCGCGTTACTGCCTGCGGTTCAGACCCTGCTGGTGTACAACTCAACGAACCAGATAGCCGGCCGCATTTTTAGCTATAACCAGTCATTTCGCGATATCGGCAACGTCACCGGACCGCTTGTCGGAGCCGGAATTTCCGCCAGTTTTGGTTTCCGCGCCGTGTTTATCGTCACCGCGGGCGTGGTGCTGTTTAATGCGATTTATTCGTGGTTCAGTTTATCGAGGGCTTTACGACCGGTCGTTAATAAGACGAACGCGTGACAGCTTATTTTTGCATTCATACTTGCAGAACCCGATATTCAGCTATTCTTTCCCTGAAACCTTCAGGAAAACAGGGAGACACCAATGACCATGTACGCCACACTGGAAGAAGCTATTGATGCCGCTCGTGAAGAGTTCCTCGCCGATAATCCCGGCGTTGAGGAAGAAAATGCTGACGTGCAACAACTTAATATCCAGAAATACGTTCTGCAGGACGGGGATATTATGTGGCAGGCCGAATTCTTTGCTGATGATGGCGAGGAAGGAGAATGTTTGCCGGTCCTGAGCGGAGAAGGTGCGCAGGCCGTCTTTGATGGCGACTATGACGAAATCGAACTACGGCAGGAATGGCTTGAAGAAAACACCCTGCACGAGTGGGATGAGGGCGAATTTCAGCTCGAGCCGCCGCTGGATACGGAAGAAGGACAGACCGCAGCCGATGAGTGGGATGAGCGTTAATTTCCCCTATTCATAAGGGCCGTGCTGAGCGTCGATTGGCAGCAATAGCGTATCGAATACCAGTGAAAACGGTAAATCGAGCACGGTGAGATAGCGCCACGCTGAGTCACGTACATCCCATTTTACCCCGGGGTAGTACTGATTACCGTGGCCTTGCCCTGGAATGGTGCGGCTGATGATGCTGCCACAGCCGCTGAGTAAACACGCCATCATCACGGCGAGGATTATTTTCATCAATGACCTCTAAAAAAATACCGGCTTTTCAGCCGGTATTTTATTTGCCGGGTAGCGTAACGCCGCCGGGCACAGAAGGCTTACTTCGCCTTCAGCGCGAGTGGATTAATTTTAATCTCTTTATAGTGGCTGACCCACGAAGAGTATTTTTCCGGCGCAGACCACACACGGTAGTGAAGGCGTGCCATCGTAACCGGATCGCTCAACAGCACCAGACGACGGTCGCGGTTGAGTTTTTCCGGCGTATCGTTCAGCGCCTGTTCAACGTGACGATCGCGGGCAATCTCCAGTACCTGGCTTGCACGGTGACGCGCTGTCGCCATGGCCGTCGCCAGAGCGTTAAATGACGGGTTAAACACCGCGTGCATAAAACCATCTTCCAGCGAGCGTTTGCGGTTCTGCTCCAGATACGTGTCGGTATCCACCAGCACCTGTGGCGGCGAATACTCTTCCGGGATCAGGAACAGTTTCCAGCGTTTGGTACGCAGCCCCACCGTTGAACGGCTCGAAATCACTGACACAAACGGTGACAGGATCAGCGAGAAGACAATCGGGGCCAGCCAGAACAGGAAGCGTAGATCCAGCCAGGCCATACCTGCCGCCCATACCAGACCCAGCAGCAGCTGCGAGCCATGACGCATGAAGGCTTCCCCCCACGGCGTGGAGTCATCATCACGCTGCGGTGAATTCCAGACCACTTCCCAGCCGAGGAACGCGCTGACCACAAACACGGTATGGAACAGCATACGCACCGGCGCCAGCAGCACGGAGAACAGCACTTCCAGCAGAAGCGAGAGCGTCACGCGGCAGAAACCACCGTACTCTTTCGAGCCTTTGCACCAGATCAGAATGATACTGAGCAGCTTAGGCAGGAACAGCAGTACCATGGTGGAGGCAAACAGCGCAATCGCCAGCTCCGGACGCCACTGCGGCCACACCGGGAACAGCTGGCGCGGTTGCAGGAAGTATTGCGGTTCCGTCAGAGCATGCACCACCTGTAGCGCAGTAGAGAGCGCAAGGAACATAAACCACAGCGGTGCGGAGAGATAAGACATTACGCCAGTCAGGAATACAGCACGGTGAACCGGGTGCATCCCTTTTACGAGGAACAGGCGGAAGTTCATCAGGTTACCGTGACACCAGCGGCGGTCACGCTTGAGCTCATCCAGCAGGTTCGGCGGCAGCTCTTCGTAAGATCCCGGCAGGTCGTAGGCGATCCAGACGCCCCAGCCAGCACGACGCATCAACGCCGCTTCCACGAAGTCGTGCGACAGAATAGACCCCGCAAACGAACCTTCCCCCGGCAGCGGAGCCAGCGCACAGTGCTCAATGAACGGCTTCACGCGGATAATGGCGTTGTGACCCCAGTAGTGAGACTCACCCAGTTGCCAGAAGTGCAGACCAGCGGTAAAGAGCGGCCCGTAGACGCGGGTTGCAAACTGCTGGCAGCGCGCATAAAGCGTGTCCATACCGGACGCTTTTGGCGAAGACTGGATGATCCCCGCGTTCGGGTTGGCTTCCATCAGACGCACCAGACCGCTCAGGCAGTCGCCGCTCATTACGGAGTCAGCATCCAGCACGACCATGTAGCTGTACTGATTCCCCCAGCGACGGCAGAAGTCATCGATGTTTCCGCTTTTACGCTTCACGCGACGACGACGACGGCGGTAGAAGATCTGGCCTTCACCCTGTACTTCCGCGATCAGTTCCATCCAGGCTTTTTGCTCGGCAACGCAAATGTCCGGGTTGTAGCTGTCACTCAGGATATAGACGTCAAAATGCGCCGCGTTACCGGTTGCCTTTACGGATTCCCAGGTCGCACGCAGACCCGCAAATACGCGGTCAACGTCTTCGTTACAGATAGGCATGATCAGCGCCGTACGGTGCTCAGGATTAAGGGGTTCATCCCCGACCGTTGAGGCTGAAATGCTGTATTTGTCCCGCCCCATCAGCAGCTGCAGGAAGCCCATCAGCGCGGTCCAGAAACCGGCTGACACCCAGCAGAAAAGAACGGCAAACAGCAGAAGAATGCCGCTCTGCAGGATATACGGCAGCAGCTGCATGAAGGAGACCCAGATATCCTGGCCCATCATGTCTGCAGGGTTGATAAGCGCCCAGCCCTGGTAAGGCAGAATGGTTTTCATGTACCAGGTAGCGACCACGGTCTGCGCCAGCGTCAGTAACAGCAGAATGTAACGACGAATGGTCCCCACGGTCCGCCATTTCTGTTCGGAGGCCTGCTCTTCTTTCGTCAGGCGCGACAGATAGCGCGGCGTAACATCACGCCCACGCAGGCGATCCCAGAAGCGGCCAACCGGGTTGGTGCGCCACGGGTCAGGGAACATCGAGGAACGCGTGGCTTTCGGCATTGCCTGAAGCTGATCGCGTCCTTCGTCGTCTTTAATCAACTGCCCTTCTGCCAGCGAGTCTGGCCATGCCTGCTCCAGACGCGCCTTTACTGACCCCAGCGGCGTATCATCGTCACGTGAAAACGGACGGTGTTCGCCATCCAGCGCGGTATGCACCGCGCGGATGTCGCTTTTAGGCAGCGCCGCTTTTTCAATGTCCGTCAGCGGCATGGCATCAATATATTCAGATGTATTATTCATTGGCAGGTAGCTGATAGCTCCAGGTTTCACTCAGCGGCTGATCGTTACTGACCAGCGCAGCACGCATTTCAGTGGTCTGTTTCGGATCTTTCACTTTCACGCGCAGCGTCAGACGCCAGCCTTTCGTTACCGGGTTATAGCGTACGGTGTTCTCAACGATTTCACCGTTATCACCGATGCTCGCCTGAGCGGCAACGGCGGTATCCGGGGACAGTTTTTTCATATCCTGGCCCGCGAAGTCCACAACAAAGGCCACGGTGCCATCAGGCTGACGGATCAGGTTAGACTGCTTCACATCACCCGTAGAACGGCGAGTCTGCATGACGTACGCGTTATCCGGCGCATGCAGTTTGTCTTCGTCGCGGCTAAAGGTAATGGTGTATTTGAAGTTCATCTCTTTACCGGCTTCCGGCAGCTGATCCGGCGTCCAGTAAGCAACGATGTTATCGTTGGTTTCGTCATTGGTTGGAATTTCAACCAGCTCAACCTTACCTTTACCCCAGTCACCTTTCGGCGTGACCCAGGCGCTTGGGCGCAGGTCATAGCGGTCATCCAGATCTTCAAATCGGGAGAACTGACGGCCACGCTGCAGGAGGCCGAAACCTTGCGGGTTTTCCATCGCAAAACTGCTAACAGCCAGATGTTTCGGGTTATTCAGCGGACGCCAGATCCACTCACCATTACCTGCATGAATAGAAAGACCGTTGGAATCGTGCAGTTCCGGGCGGAAGTTCGTCGCCGGTGACGGCTGATTCGGCCCAAACAGGAACATACTCGTCAGCGGTGCAACGCCCAGTTTGCCGACTTTATCGCGCAGGTAAACTTTGGACTGCACGTCAACGACCGTGTCACGGCCAGGCATAATCACAAAGCGATAAGCACCGGTCGCACGCGGGGAATCCAGCAGTGCATAAATAGTCAGGCGTTTGTCGGTTGGTTTTGGACGTTCAATCCAGAACTCGCGGAAACGTGGGAACTCTTCACCTGATGGCAGCGCGGTATCAATGGCGAGGCCACGCGCAGAAAGCCCGTACACCTGCCCTGCCCCGATCACGCGGAAGTAGCTGGCACCGAGCATGCTGACGATTTCGTCGTTTTTATCTTTGCTGTTGATCGGGTAAAGCACCTTGAAGCCAGCGAAGCCCAGGTCTTTAACCGTATCTTTATCGTGCTGAACATTGCCAAAATTGAAGTAATCCGGGCTGTACTTGATTTTACGTACCGCGGTCGCCGTCACTTCATTAATGGCAACAGGCGTGTCGAAGTACATTCCCTGATGATAAAACTCAAGCTTGAACGGGGTTTTAATGTTGTTCCAGTACGCTTTGTCATGGTTGAACTGGATCTGCTGATAGTCCGCATACTTCATGTCGCGGAAAACGGAGGGCAAGTTACTTTTTGGCGCTTCGTAGCTCTTGCCTGCCATCGATTTTGCCTGTTTTGCGACATCGTCGATGTTAAAGGCCAGTGCCGATGAGGTATACAGAGATAACACCACTGCAGCACCCAACCAACGCATTTTCATCATCTGTGGTTTATGTTTCATAATAAGTAAGCACTTCCCCCTTTGTGTGCTTATATCGATCCGATCCATTTTAATGGAAACTCAGGCAATCCGACAACATTATCACTGCTTTGTTCAGCTCGCTGGCTCATGGATTAAGCAAATGAAAGAACCCGCTTTTCACTTTGCGTGCTTATCCTGGAGACAGGGTGTCGGTCTTGGTGTAGGGTTGGCTTCGAATGTAACCATTATGAGTCTTAGGGATAAGGCGAAAAGTCTGAGAATGCACAAAGTTATATGAGCTCAACACCTGTAGAACGTGAATATTTCCTCGACTCGATCCGGGCATGGCTGATGCTGTTGGGGATCCCCTTTCACATTTCACTGATTTACTCCAGCCACACCTGGCATGTGAATAGCCAGATGCCTTCCTGGTGGCTCACGCTGTTTAATGACTTTATCCATGCCTTTCGTATGCAGGTGTTTTTTGTCATATCCGGCTATTTCTCCTACATGCTGTTCTTACGCTACCCGGTAAAACGCTGGTGGAAAGTGCGCGTGGAGCGTGTGGGCATTCCGATGTTGACCGCCATTCCCCTGCTGACGTTGCCGCAGTTTATTATGTTGCAGTACGTCAAAGGCAAAGCGGAGAACTGGCCAAATCTGACGCTGTATGAAAAGTACAATACCCTGGTCTGGGAACTGGTGTCTCACCTGTGGTTCCTGCTGGTCCTGGTGGTGCTCACCACGGTCAGCCTGGTCATTTTCAGCCGCCTGCGCCATCGCCTGAGTACCCAGGCCGATACCTTCTTCGCCAATATTACGCTGGGTAAACTGTCTCTGCTCTTTTTGCTGCTGGGTATCGCCTATGCGGCCGTGAGACGCACGCTATTTATCGTGTATCCGCCGATACTGAGTGACGGGCTGTTCAATTTCGTCGTGATGCAGTCGCTGTTTTACATCCCCTTCTTTTTAGCCGGTGCGCTGGCATTTATTCATCCCAAACTTAAATCGCTGTTTACCACCCCGTCGCCATGGTGCGCCCTGGGTGCCGCTATCGCGTTTGCGGCCTATCTGTTAAATCAGCGCTATGGCAGCGGCGATGGCTGGATGTATGAAACAGAAAGCGTGATCACCATGCTGCTGGGTCTGTGGATGGTGAATGTGGTCTTCGCGCTGGGACACCGCTTGCTGAACTTTAAGTCCAGCCGCGTGACCTACTTCGTCAATGCTTCACTGTTTATTTACCTGGTGCACCACCCGCTGACGCTGTTCTTCGGCGCTTATATCACGCCACATATTGCGTCCAACACGCTGGGTTTCTTTACCGGACTGGTCTTTGTGATTGGGATTGCCATCGTGCTTTATGAAATCCATCTGCGGATCCCGCTCCTGCGTTTCCTCTTTTCAGGAAAACCACAGGCTAAAGCCTCATAAACAAACGCGGCGCACTCAGTGCGCCGTGTTTGTTTTAGCTCTCTACGTCCTGTCCACGCTGCGTGAGAAGCCGCTGATAAAGGTGTGTGGTTTCTTCGTCGAAACAGACAAAAATCACCTTCTCAGGCATCGGCTTGAGGGAGAGGTATCGGTAAACGGTCTCTACCGCGATCGTGGCAGCGGCAGGTTTTGGATATCCGTATACCCCAGTGCTGATAGCCGGAAAAGCCATCGTCTTATAGCCGTTATCCGCTGCCAGGCGCAGGCAGTTGCGGTACGCCTCCTCCAGAATACTCGCCTCATACCGATCGCCGCCATGCCATACAGGCCCCACTGCGTGAATCACCGCTTTGGCAGGAAGATCTCCCGCGAGGGTAATCACCGCATGACCCGGAGGACATTCACCCTGCTGCTGACGCACAGCTTTACAGGCCTCAAGGAGCTGCGGTCCTGCAGCCCGGTGGATTGCGCCGTCAACACCGCCCCCGCCCATCAGTGATGGATTGGCCGCATTAACGATCACGTCGACGTGCATCGTCGTAATATCGCCATGAATGACTTCAATTTGCGGTTTCATACGTACCCTCTGCTACCCGCCTTTTTCTTAAGTGTATCGCAGAGGAGGTATGGATAAAAAACTATCGGGGAAAAACCTCTTCCGCCGGGGAGCGGAAGAGCGAGAATTAACGATACTGAATTTGAACAACCGCGAGCGTTTTTTCGGGATTAAGGTACTTCATGCTGAGAGTTGCGAGGCTGGAATCGTTGACCTGACCGTTAAGTACATCTTCATAGCTGACCCTGCGCGTTTGCATCCGATTATTATCCGGGCATGTCATTGCAAACGCGTCATGATGCGGTGTGACCACGCAGGGGTCTGCGACAATAGCGCCGCGAAAATGAATCACACCACCGTCGACAATCGTGGCTGAAAAAGCGGGGGTAATAAATGCAGAGAGGATCAAACCTAAACCATAAACCCGTCGGGCTAAATATTTGGTCACTATATGTACTCCTCAATGAAAGTCGTCCTTGAGGGGTAAACGCGCTCCGTTAGGGCAAACAAAGCATCACGTTATGGAACAGCACTTCACAGCTCCTGATAACAGCATAGCTCAACCGCGCACGCCCGCCATATCCACAACGTCTTGATTTCATAATCATTAGAGCGCACTTCCCGCTGGGGACCATTGCTGTGATAAATGAAGCGATTTCCCGTCAGAGACGGTGACAGTAATGTTCACCTTGTCTCCGGAATCTATATTTAAACTCAGTCGCATTAAATCAATCGTCTGATTAGCGGGAATAAAAAGTGTGTTTTGTTGCCGTGAAGAACTTTGCCCCCCCTGCCCCTGTCGCAAAGAGACAATCTGCACCTGACATTCACACGGTTCCGTCAGAATAACCTGCGGAATAATGGTGGTCATATTTCCCTGTTGCGATGTTTTAAACGTGATCTGACTGGAAAGCGCCGCGAGGAGAATTAAGGTATTCATGATGAACTCCCGAAAAAAAACAGGGCAAATGCCCTGTTTTTTGTAGCACAGACTGGAAATTAATACTGATGTGCAGTCGCGTGGTTGCCAAAACCAACCTGCTGAACAGTCACAGTGGATCCGGATGCGGTTTGATCAACAGCAGCACCGTTGCCACCACCGTACTGGCTAACGTTCATCACCGAGTGGTTACCATTCCACTGGTCAAGCGTTGCGCTGTTACCGAAACCATTCTGAGTCAGACTAATTGAGCTGTCATCAGAGCCCTGACCAACGTCAGCACCGTTACCGCCGCCACTCTGATTAATGGTCAGTGTGGAATTTCTCGCACTGGTTTGCAAAGCGAGAGCCGAGTTACCGCCACCGTACTGGTAAATGCTCAGCGTTGAATTTGGACCACTGTCATGACCACCGTGGCCATGCCCGTTACCCCAACCGCCTTGATTAATACTACCGGCCATAGCACTACCAGAAACTACGATTGCTGCAATTGCTGCCACTTTGATAAATTTCATGGTAAACCCCCATCGGATTGATTAAAGTCGCCGCTAAATAACTAACGCTGAATAACGCGAATCGCCATTTGCGACTGTCTCTGCACTACAACTGCGGTTTTCTGCGTACCGTACTGCGTAATATTTGCTCTATTACCCGACCCTTTTTGGATAATTTTCGCACTATTACCATATCCATCTTGCGTAATACCTGCATCATTCGCGCTACCGCTCTGATCGATCCAGGCAATATTATAAGTCCCTGATTGATCAACTCTCGCTCTGTTGCCTGCGCCATCCTGAGAAACAATGGACAATAATTTTGACCCGTCCTGGCGAACCTGAGCATCATTTAACATGCCCTGCTGACCAATAATGGCTGCCTGATTTAATGATGAACGACTTAATTCATTAACCGTGAAGTTATATTCAGCGTTAGCCAAATCTGAATCAGCCGCGATTACAAATCCAGGCGCACCCAGTAATGTAAACATCATAAATAACGATGTATTTTTCATGTTGTCACCCTGGACCTGGCTATTTGATAACGCCATAACCTTGTTACTGTGACTTCGTGTTAGAACGACTCGTAATTTGTTAACGCGTCGTTACGGTGATGAGTATGTCTGCCGAAACATTTTAAATATCTCACCCGCGTGGCTTATTTTTATTTATCACGTCACCTCAAAGTAGTAATTCCATGCAAAAAAACGTTATAGACCGGGGTTCTTATTTTTCTATTAAGCCTTTCTTAATAATCGATTGTGCAGCGGGACGAGAGGGGTAAAGCCCCCATGCAACGGACGCTAAACGAAACGCCAGGAGGACATTTTACACAACACGTGACACGAGACCTGTTTTCTTAAGACGCAGCATCGTTCATTCCAGGACTTAGAAAATCTCTGTGACTCATACCTCTTTACAGGAAGAAATAAATAATTAATACTCATAAAAATCAAACAATTATAAATATTTGTATGATTTTTAAAATCTGTGCAGGGTTATTTACATGTACAACTTTCTTATCATTCCACAACATTTAAAAGAGTCCATTTTCACAAATTAATATTGATTTTTACATCCTGTTACACGTTTAACACTTGCTTTAAAGTTAGTAATAGCTAGATTGAAATCAGATGTACGAAATTTGTTTTATATTTACCTCCTGCTGGAGGTTATGGTTTTTTTCTTCACACAGCAGTGCAACATCTGTCAGTACTTCTGGGGTCCTCTTTTTTATCTGGAGGACCGCTGTCAGGTGTCATAAAAAAGTGGGGTTTCATCATGTATAATGAAGTCCAAAGTTTACATGGTCATACGTTACTGTTGATCACAAAACCTTCGTTGCAAGCGACCGCTTTATTACAACATTTAAAGCAATCGCTGTCTCTGCACGGGAAATTACATAATATTCAACGTTCTTTTGATGATATTGCACCTGGCAGTATCATTCTGATTGATATGATGGAAGCGGATAAAAAGCTTATCCATTACTGGCAAGATAATTTAAGCAGGAAAAACAATAATATCCGCGTGTTATTATTGAATACCCCTGATGAGTATCCCTTCAGAGATATTGAAAGCTGGCCGCATATCAATGGTGTGTTCTATATCACGGAAGAAGAAGATCGGCTGGTCGAAGGTCTGCAGGGTATATTGCGCGGCGAGTGTTATTTTTCGCAAAAACTTGCCAGCTATCTCATCACGCACTCCGGAAATTACCGCTATAACAGTTCAGAGTCAGCGCTGCTAACGCACCGTGAGAAAGAGATCCTGAACAAATTGCGCATTGGTGCTTCAAATATTGAAATCGCCCGTTCGTTATTTATCAGCGAAAATACGGTAAAGACGCACCTTTATAATCTTTTCAAGAAGATAGCTGTTAAGAACCGAACTCAGGCTGTTTCATGGGCAAACGATAACCTCAGGCGTTAATCAAATGAAACGCACGTTGAGTTGGATCGCCGCAGCGAGTTTTATGCTCGCTGCCGGGAACGTACGGGCCGTCGAGGTCGAAGTTCCCGGATTGTTAACAGACCACACTGTCTCCTCGGTCGGGCACAATTTTTATCGTGCATTCAGTGACAAATGGGACAGTACATTTACTGGAAATATAACAATCAACGAGCGACCCAGTGCACGATGGGGAAGTTGGATAACAATAACGGCTAATCAGGACGTTATTTATCAAACATTTTTATTCCCCACGAAAATAGACTTCGATAAAAACGTAGCCTTAGCACTGGCTCAATCAGAAGATGCTATTAATCGCCTGCAAATTGATAAAGCGCTATTAAGCACCAGCGATTTAGCAAAAGACGAATTCTAGCGAACCTATATCCGGAGGCTGTCATGCGTATTGCATATGCAGTTGTTTCGATAATGCTAATAACCCCTATAAGCTGGGCCGGAAATATGACGTTCCAGTTCCGTAACCCTAACTTTGGCGGTAATCCCAATAATGGGGCGTTTCTGTTGAACGAAGCCCAGGCGCAAAACTCCTATAAGGATCCCAGCTTTAAGGATTTTAGCGTCGATACCCCATCGGCACTGGACAACTTCACGCAGGCTATCCAGTCGCAGATTTTGGGAGGGTTGCTGACCAACATTAATACCGGCAAACCCGGCCGAATGGTGACCAACGACTTCATTGTCGACATCGCCAACAAGGACGGACAACTCCAGTTGAACGTTACCGATCGAAAAACCGGGAAAACCTCCACCATTCAGGTTTCCGGTCTACAAAGTGATTCAACGAACTTTTAAACAACAACGAAATAAGGACAACGATCATGCAGCGCTTCCTGATATTTGTTGCAGTGTGCTTATTGAGCGGTTGTTTAACTGCTCCACCTAAAGAAGCTGCAAAACCAACATTAATGCCTCGGGCTCAAAGCTATCGTGATTTAACACATTTACCTGCGCCGACCGGTAAAATATTTGTCTCGGTTTACAACATTCAGGATGAAACGGGACAATTTAAACCTTATCCGGCAAGTAACTTCTCTACGGCAGTGCCACAGAGCGCCACCGCCATGCTGGTGACCGCCCTGAAAGATTCGCACTGGTTTATTCCTCTGGAACGTCAGGGTCTGCAGAACCTGTTAAATGAACGGAAAATTATTCGCGCTGCGCAGGAAAATGGCACCGTTGCGAATAATAACCGCATGCCGCTGGAATCACTGGCTGCGGCGAACGTCATGATCGAGGGATCGATTATCGGTTATGAAAGCAACGTTAAATCGGGTGGTGTGGGCGCGCGTTACTTTGGTATCGGTGCTGATACGCAATATCAGCTCGACCAAATCGCCGTAAACCTGCGTGTCGTCAACGTCAGCACGGGCGAAGTGCTCTCTTCGGTAACGACCAGCAAAACCATTCTTTCTTATGAAGTGCAGGCCGGGGTTTTCCGCTTCATCGATTACCAGCGTTTGCTGGAGGGTGAAATCGGGTATACCTCTAACGAACCGGTCATGATGTGTCTGATGTCAGCCATAGAAACCGGGGTAATCTTCCTGATTAATGATGGTATCGATCGTGGATTGTGGGACCTGCAGAACAAAGCAGAGGCGCAAAACCCGATACTGGTTAAATACCGCGATATGTCAGTGCCTCCGGAATCCTGACAGGAAGCGCATAAAAAAGGCGAGATCATCATCTCGCCTTTTTTTATTCACTTACCGCACTGATGTTTTGCGCTTTATCCCGTCTGGCGGCCAGCCAGAGGCCGCTGTTCTTCATGGCATAGCCAAACACCAACCCCAGCATTAGCGAGGGAAGCACCAGCGCCCAGTCCCCCTGCCCTGCAAACGTCGCGCATGCGCCCATAAAGGTACCGGGTACAAACGACAGCAGCATATGCTTTGCCTGGATACACATCAAAAACGCGACTACGCCGGTCATGATATAGCCCAGGATCTCCAGATGCGGGGCCAGCACGCTGCCCTTCATAATCACGAGTGCCCAGATAACACCGCTCATCAGGGTACAGCCAGAGATAAAAAGCCCTTTTACGCCGCCCTGCGGGCAGGCAAAGTAGGCCGTACAGCCCAGAAACCCGGCCCAGCTGAGCAACCCGAGAGAGACCGCCACCCATCCCCATAGTCCGGAGAGAATGCCTGTCGTGAATGCGATACAAAGTAATATGTTCATGGCGCGCATCTTAGCAGAAGCGCGCCATGGAAATGAGATCAGATGCACATTCCGTGCAAGATGAAATGTATGGTTGCAGAATTTATGTGACCTAAATCACTCTTCATCCTCTTCTTCCAGCTCATCCCACATTGCCGCAATGGCGTCGCGGGTCAGCGGAGCCAGCGTTCTCCAGAACGGCGAGGTCGCATGTGCTTCAACTTTGCCGAGGAAAGTACCGCACCACGGCAGCAGATACGCTCCGAAGAGCGTTTCGATAGCCTCGTTCTCATCATCAGCGGCGTGATCTTCAATCCAGGATGCAGCCAGCAGCAACGTTCCGATATGGTCCGCAGGGGTATCCGTCAGCGGCATTCCGCGTTCAGAGAGAAACGCGCGCACTTCCGCTTCCGTCGCCCCTTCCTGCCAGGCTGAACGGTACGGCGAAACGCGGCATTCGTCGCCAATAAACAGTGCGTTGTAATCCGTTGAAATCTGCTGCATATCGCAACTTTTTTGCAGACGCTCCAGCAACTCATCCTGTTCCAGCGGCCAGTTTTGCGCCAGTTTCCCTTCACGAATCAGGGTAAAGAGTGGAACCAGCAGCGGGTCTTGCGGCTGACGATAGAACAGCGTACCCAGCACGCGGCAAAGGATGGAAAACTCATTCATTTTTTTATTCCATTACACAATTAAAGATCGGCAAATTCATCAATCGGATCCATTCCGCGTGACTCGAGGAAATCAAGCATGCGGCGTGGGGTAACGTTAAGGATCCTGTCTTCCGGGAAATCCACGTCATTCAGTATTTTCAGGCATTCACTAAAATCACCCAGCGTAAACGCGGTATGGGAATCGGAACCCAGCGCCACCATGCCGCCTGCATCCCGTACCGCAGCTGCAACGGCGCGACAGTTTGCTTCACTGCCCTTACGCGAGTGAACAAAAGAAGAGTTATTGATCTCCAGCGCCACGCGGTGTTTCGCTGCCGCCTGGGCAACAGCCTCGATATCAATCGGGTATTTAGGATTACCCGGATGAGAAATAATGTGCACGTTGCCGCTGGCTATGGCAGCAATCATCGCTCGGGTGTTCGTCTCTTTATCCTGTGGCGCGAAAACCGGCTCGTGGAAACCGGCAAGGATCAGATCCAGAGAGGTCAGCATCGGTCCGGTACAGTCGATTTCACCGTCTGTATTTTTAATGTTTGCCTCGATGCCGCGCAGTATCCCAATACCGTCCACCAGACGTGGCCAGATCCGCATATTCACAAAATGCCAGTAGTGCGGCGCATCTGCCATGTCCGGGCCGTGATCGGTAATCGCAAAAAGCGTAATGCCCTTGCGTTTCGCTTGCGCGATATAATCATGGAGGTTGCTATACGCGTGGGTACTGGCGACGGTGTGCATATGCAGGTCAACGGGATACATCTTTCTCTCCTCTGCGGTTTTTCCAAAGGATAGCAGTTATCTGCAGCGAATATTAGCAAAAACCCGGCTAACGCCGGGTTTCACTCAGTAGCCGCGCTGTCTGTCGACCTGTCCGGTTACCGGATGGCCCTGCTCCATCTCACTGATGGTGTGGGTAATATAGGCCACAGCTTCCGCCGGACGCGTGACCGCTGCAATGTGCGGCGTCATCGCCACACGCGGATGTGCCCACAGCGGGCTTTCGGCCGGTAACGGCTCGCGGCTGTACACATCCAGCATCGCCCCTTTCAGTTTTCCGCTGTTCAGCGCCTGCAGCAGATCGGACTCAACAAGGTGTACCCCGCGCGCCAGGTTCATTACGTAACTCTGGTCAGCCAGTTGATTTAGCAGTGCACCATTGATAATCCCCACCGTTTCGGCCGTATTTGGCAGCAGGTTGATGAGCACGCGCGTACCGTTCAGGAACGCAGGAAGCTCATCAGCGCCGGCAAAACTTTCTACGCCCGGATAATCCTTGCGGCTACGGCTCCAGCAGCGCAGTGGGAAGCCCCACGGGGCAAGTGCTTCAGCGACTTTTGAGCCGAGCACGCCAGCCCCGAGGATACCAATGGTAAAATCTTCGCGCTGATAATCCGGCAGCGGCTCCCAGTGGGATTGCTGTTTTAGTGCCTGATAGTCGTCGAAGCGGCGGAACCAGTGCAGCACCTGGCTGACAGCATACTCCTGCATTTGCTGGCCCATGCCGGTATCTTCCAGACGGAAAAGGGGGATCTCTTCCGGCAGCATTTCAGGGTGTGCTTTCAGTTTGCTCAGAATCGAATCCACGCCGGCGCCCAGCGCAAAAACGGCCTTCAGTTTACGGCCCTGGAGCATTTCTACCGGCGGATGCCAGACCAGCGCGTAGTCAGCATGTTCGTTATCACCACGTTTCCACTCACGCACGCGCGCCCCGGGCAACGCCGCCGAAAGTGCCTTAATCCAGTAAGCAGTATCAAAAGTGGGGTGATAGAAGATTATATCCATAGTCATTCCTGCCTTTTATTGCGCTGTTTTGTGTTCATTTTCAACTGGATTGCCAGCATAACAAATTTTTCCCGCCACCGCGTTGTTGATAAAAAAGGCGCTTTCAGCACATTTAAAAGCCATGTTGACTGAAGTTTGTCTAAATGCGCTGATTTACTGAAAAAGTGAGTTGACGCCAGTTCGGCTTTTCCTTACATTAGCGCCCGTCCCGTCAACAACGGGATGACAATATGGTGAGGTGTCCGAGTGGCTGAAGGAGCACGCCTGGAAAGTGTGTATACGGCAACGTATCGGGGGTTCGAATCCCCCCCTCACCGCCATATTCAAGATAAGAGCTCGTACGAAAGTACGGGCTTTTTTCTTTTATATTCCCCGGACAGG
>NZ_KI973169.1:3206444-3271472 GCF_000534355.1 Enterobacter sp. BIDMC 30
GGGGGATGAGAATCCCCGACCGGGGTTCGACAACGGGCGACAGCCAGTTGGACAGACTGAGCGCGCAGCGAACAGGCTGCCCGCAGGGCGAGCAAAGCGAGTCAATCCCCCCTCACCGACATATTTAAGATGAGAGCTCGAACGAAAGTACGGGCTTTTTTCTTTTATATTCTCCGCCCGCGCAGCATGAGACCTTGTGTGGTGTAAGATCCTCACCCTCGCTCCAGGGGAGAGGGAAAGATTAATCTTCCACCATCCGCTCATACTCTTCGGTAAGAAAATCCACCAGTGCCCTGACAGACGGGAGTAACCCGCGTCTTGAAGGATACACAGCATGAATCACCTCACGTCGTGGCTCCCAGGCATCAAGTACGCGAATGAGGTCCCCTGACGCAAGCTGATCTTTCACCATCAATATCGGCAACTGCACCACGCCGATACCCGCTATAGCCGCTTCACGCAGCGCCAGCATATCGGTAGTGATCAGGCGAGGATGGTAATGGATTTCCGCCTTCGCCCCTTCGGGACCGCTCAGTTCCCATTTATGGATGTGTTTACCCTCGTTCGTGCTTAATCCAGGCCAGGCACTGAGTTCAGAGGGCACCAACGGTTTACCCATCCGCTGAATCAACGCCGGTCCAGCGACCAGGCAATGTCCCCGGTCCGCCAGTACCCTTAACACCAGATCGCTGTCATCGAACGGACGCGGGCGCACACGGATCGCGACATCAATCCCCTCCCCCACCAGGTCTACCCGCCGGTTGGTTGCCTCAAGCTGCAGCGCGATCCCTGGATAGCGCGCCATAAATCTCGCCAGCATCGGGCCAACATGGACATGCAACAATGTTATCGGGCAGGTGATCCTGACAATACCGCGCGGCTCAGCCTGTAACGCGGCCACCGCCTCCTCAGCAGCTTCTGCTTCCACCATCATTGCTTTACAGTGCTGATAGAAGGTCTGGCCAACTTCTGTCACCGTAAACTGCCGCGTTGTGCGATGTATTAACCGCACGCCAAGCCGCTCTTCCAGCTGAGCTATCCGGCGGCTTAGCCGGGACTTCGGCAAATCGAGCGCACGCCCCGCTGCAGCAAAACCACCGTAGTCGACCACCTTCACAAACCAGACGAAGTCATTGAGATCCTGCATAAATCCTCATCGTTCTATTTTTAGAACAGTGAATGCCATTTTCACTATCTACCGGGATATTAACGCTGAATATAAGCTAATTACATCAACAACGCTTCAGGAGTTCATCATGAAAAACGTAACAGGCGTGTATACCGCTCCCCGTCAACACTGGGTTGGTGATGGTTTCCCGGTACGTTCAATGTTTTCTTACCAGACGCACGGCGAGCCGCTCAGCCCGTTTTTACTGCTGGACTATGCCGGGCCATACACGTTCCCGGCGGATGGGGCAAAGCGCGGCGTCGGCGAGCATCCGCACCGGGGTTTCGAAACGGTCACCCTCGTCTATTCCGGCGAAGTTGAACATCGCGATTCCACCGGCAGAGGCGGCGTAATAGGCCCCGGGGACGTGCAATGGATGACGGCGGGCGCTGGCATTTTGCACGAGGAGTTCCACTCCAGCGCGTTCGCGCAGAAAGGCGGTGAACTGAAAATGATGCAGCTGTGGGTCAACCTGCCAGCCAAAGACAAAATGGCGACGCCGGGCTACCAGAGCATCACTAAGGCGGATATCCCTGTGGTCACACTGCCGGATAACAGCGGCTCGCTGCGGGTTATCGCAGGTCGCTACGAGGATGTTGCTGGCCCCGCACACACCTTTTCGCCGCTAAACGTCTGGGACATCGCGCTCAATCAGGGTAGCCATCTCACGCTCAGTCAGCCGGAGGGCTGGAGCACGGCGCTGGTTGTGATGGAAGGCACCATTACGGTGAACGGAACAGCCCAGGCAGGCGAGGCACAGCTGGTTGTATTAAGCCAGCAAGGCGACACACTCCATCTGGAAGCGAGCCTCGATGCCAAAGTCCTGCTGATGGCCGGCGAGCCGCTGAATGAACCCATCGTGGGCTATGGGCCGTTTGTGATGAACAGTAAAACCGAAATCGCGGAAGCCATTCGTGATTTCAACTCCGGCCGCTTCGGCCAGTTCTGATGGTAATAAAGGAGAAGAAGATGTCTGCACCTGCAAATTTTAACGGCTCACGCCCGGTTATTGATGTAAACGATGCGGTGATGTTGCTTATCGATCACCAGAGCGGACTTTTCCAGACCGTGGGGGATATGCCAATGCCAGAGTTGCGCGCACGTGCTGCGGCGCTGGCAAAAATCGCTACCCTGGCGAAGATCCCGGTGATCACCACCGCTTCTGTTCCACAGGGACCGAATGGCCCCCTTATCCCGGAGATCCACACTAATGCGCCACATGCGCAATACGTTCCACGTAAAGGTGAGATCAACGCCTGGGATAACCCGGAGTTTGTGGCTGCGGTGAAAGCCACCGGGCGCAAAACGTTGATCATCGCCGGCACCATCACCAGCGTCTGCATGGCGTTTCCCTCTATTAGCGCAGTCGCGGAGGGTTATAAAGTGTTTGCGGTTATTGATGCCTCCGGCACCTACAGCAAAATGGCTCAGGAGATCACCCTGGCGCGCGTGGTCCAGGCCGGGGTGGTACCAATGGATACCGCGGCGGTTGCCTCTGAGATCCAGCGGACATGGAACCGGGAAGATGCAGCCGAGTGGGCTGAAGTGTATACCCATATCTTCCCTGCCTATCAGCTGCTGATCGAAAGCTATACCAGAGCACAAGAGGTGGTCAAAAACAGCGAAGTGCTCGATTCACAGCGTTAATCACCGGCTCCACGGTCAAAATGACGTGGAGCTGATTATTGCTTAACCGAACAAGCACTAAAGCAGAAAATCTGCTTGACCGTTTTAGCGCAACTCCCTATAGTAGCGCCCCGTTGCCCCCCAAGCGGTCAGGCAGCAAAACAATATGGTGAGGTGTCCGAGTGGCTGAAGGAGCACGCCTGGAAAGTGTGTATACGGCAACGTATCGGGGGTTCGAATCCCCCCCTCACCGCCATATTCAAGATGAGAGCTCGTACGAAAGTACGGGCTTTTTTCTTTTATATTCCCCGGACAGGACGCCCGCACAAAAAACAAAGCCCGGTTTCCCGGGCCTTGAACACAACGGCTAACTCAATAGTACGCTTGCAGCGTGCGCTGGCAGAGCGCTGAACGCACGCAGTCTTCTTTCGTGAAGCGTACCACCCCAATCATCTCATCTTCCTCAAAACGTGACATGGCGTCGCTCAGTCCGGACTTCACGCCCGACGGCAGATCGCACTGGGTAATATCACCATTGACGATGACCGTCACGTTTTCCCCGAGGCGCGTTAAAAACATCTTCATTTGCGCTGCGGTCACGTTCTGAGCCTCGTCAAGAATGACGACCGCATTTTCAAATGTACGTCCGCGCATATAAGCGAACGGCGCGATTTCCACCTTGCCAATCTCTGGTCGCAGACAGTACTGCATAAAGGATGCTCCCAGACGTTTCACCAGCACGTCATAGACGGGCCTGAAGTAAGGGGCAAACTTCTCTGAAATATCTCCGGGCAAGAAGCCAAGATCTTCATCAGCCTGCAGTACCGGACGGGTGACAATAATTCTCTCCACGTCTTTATGGATCAGCGCCTCTGCCGCTTTGGCTGCACTGATCCACGTTTTCCCGCATCCGGCTTCGCCGGTTGCAAAGATGAGCTGTTTACTCTCGATAGCATTCAGGTAGTGCGCCTGAGCCTCATTGCGCGCCACAATTGGAGAATTATCACGGCTGTCTCGGGCCATGCCAATTGCTTCTACGCCACTCATCTGCACAAGCGAGGTGACCGATTCTTCTTCACGCTGTTTATGGCTACGTGAATCCCGTCTCAGCACACGTTTTGCTTCGCGACGAGCTTTGATCACTGCTTTTTGTCTTCCCATGGATAGCACCTTGAGTTGTTGGTATTCATCACACGTGCCAGTTTCAGCACGATTATGCGCACGAACATCAGAGGGTTGGCTTCCTTGTAAGCCATTGCTTGCTTTACCGGATGACGCAACAGAACGGCTACGCGCACCATTCTGCACGTCGGTCGAAAGAGATTCTTGAGTTGAAGGGGATAATTTTGTGGTGAGGAAATCGCTGCCGGAGTCTGAGCCTCCGCGCCGGGTGCTGCGGGTGTTGTGTTTACCATGTCCAGTACAGGACGCAACCATTCGCGATCTCCATAGTGATTCAGCATCACTGCCGGGAACTACCGCTGTCTTATCTTAAGTACATCAGGAGTTATCATAAATGCAACATTTATTTTACCTGAACGTAACTTTAAGACTGTCCCTACAGTGGAAATCAGTCTCATACAGGAATATTACAGAAATATAACAGCAGGACAGGCATATGAAAAAATAATGTCCCCGCGAATTATCGCAGGGACAATTATCAGGCTTCAATCAACCCTTGAGCGAGATAGGCGTTGCGATCGCGTGCGCCAGGCAGGACAAAGAAATAACCGCCGCCGATGGGTTTAATGTACTCTTCCAGCGCTTCCCCGTTTAAGCGTTTCTGTACGGTCAGGAAGCCCTTCTCCAGGTCGTGCTGATAGCAGACAAACAGCAGCCCCATATCGAGCTGGCCGGCGTTGGTTACGCCAAGTGAATAGCTATATCCCCGACGCATCATCAGGCTGGATTGTGTCTCTTTGGTACGCGGATTGGCCAGGCGGATATGGCTGTCCAGTGCGATGACATCGCCATTCGGATCGCTGGCGTAGTCAGGCACATCGTGCTCGTTCTTCATCCCGAGCGGAGCGCCACTCTGTTTATCGCGGCCAAAAATCGTCTGCTGCTCTTTGAGCGGCGTACGGTCCCAGAACTCCACGTGGAACTGAATAATCCGCACCGCCTGATAGCTTCCACCCACAGCCCATGCCGGCTCGCCCTGATCGGCCGTCACCCAGACCACCTCTTTCATGAGCGGGTCATTACGGCTGTCCGGGTTGGCCGTGCCGTCTTTAAAGCCCAGCAGGTTAACCGGCGTCTCTTTCCCTTTGCTGCGGGCGGCATGGTCAGAGATAAACCCTTCCCGCTTCCAGCGAACGCTCAGCAGGTCCGGCGTGTGCTTGATGATGTCGCGCAGCGCGTGGATCACCGTATCCTGGGTGTTGGCGCAAATTTGCAAGAGCAGATCGCCATGGCAGAGAGCAGCATCCAGAGAGTCATTCGGGAAACGCGTCATTTTCTGCAGCGCTTTTGGCTTCTGTTTTGCCAGCCCGTAGCGCGCATCAAACAGCGACTCACCGAGCGAAACGGTTATCGTCAGGTTATCCGGAGCGATAAATGCCCCGAGGATACCGGAATCCATCGGCGGCAGACGCGGGTTAGGCGTGTCCGGCGCCGGACCACCGGCGGTGAGAAACGCGATGCGCGTCGTCAGCAGGCGGAACAAACGCTCAAGATCGGCTTTATCGCTTGCCAGCGAATCAAAAGCCACCAGCATCATGGAGGCCTGCTGTGGCGTCAAAATGCCCGACTGATGCTCGCCATAAAAAGGCTGCGTCTCCATGCGTGCATTGGGTGACAGCGTGCCGGGAGCACTTTGCGGTTTCGCCGCATGCGCCACCGGGCACCCTCCGGCCAGAGCAAGGGCGCCCCCCAGCGCCCCTACTCCTTTTAACAATCGACGACGTGAAGGTTCCACCACGTCGTGTTCATTCTGCTTGTTCATCGTGCTTAATCCAGACCCAGTACGCCACGCAGCAGGGAGAGATCTTCCGCCAGTGTGGTAATCGGGCCTTTCAGCGCGTTACGGTCGGCATCGGTCAGTTTATCGTAGGTTTCAAACCCGTCTTTGGTACGGTACTTCGCCAGAATGGTGTCGACTTTTTTGAAGTTGGCATCCACTTTAGCCAGCAGTTCGCTGTTATCTTTCTGCAGCTGAGGACGCAGCAGATCGACAATTTTCTGCGCGCCATCGACGTTGGCCTGGAAGTCCCACAGGTCGGTGTGGCTGTAACGGTCTTCTTCACCGCTGATTTTACTTGCCGCCACTTCTTCAATCAGACCCGCGGCACCGCCCACCACTTTTGATGGCGGGAAGGCCAGCTCACTGATGCGTTTTTGCAGCTCAAGCACGTCACTGTTCAGCTGATTGGCATATTTATCCATCCCTTTGAGAGTGTTATCGCCAAACAGGGCTTTCTCCAGACGGTGGAAGCCGGTAAATTTCGGGTCGGCGGCTTTTTGCTCAAAATCATCTTCACGGGCATCAATGCTGCCATCCAGGTCAGAGAACAACTCGGCAATCGGCTCAATACGCTCGTAATGCTGACGGGTTGGCGCATACAGGGATTTCGCTTTCGCGATATCGCCCGCTTTTACTGCATCGGTGAAGGCTTTAGTACCGGTAGCCAGGTCCGCCGTCTCTTTGATGACATACGCTTTATAAGCAGTAATCGCATCACCCAGGCTCAACAGGGCCGTGCCTTTTCCGGCATCGGCCGTGGCGTCGCCCTTCACGATAAGCTTGCCTTTAGGGTTCGTCAGCAGCCCGCAGGTCATCTCATATTCACCCGGTTGCAGGTTGGCGGTCATCTTCTGACTAAAGCCCGGCGCGATATTTTCACGCTCTTCCACCACCATGACGCCTTTCAGGATTTCCCACTCCAGCGCCTTCTGGCTGTGGTTCTGAATAATAAACTGGGTTTTGCCGCTGTTAACCGTGATGGTCATTGGCTCGCACTGCTTATCATTGACCGAAACCTTGACCTGCGGAACATCCGCGCCCCAGGCGGAAAATGCTGAAGCGAACAGCGCGGCAAGGCCTGCGCATAACGCACTACGACGGAACTGAATTGCCATGACTCTTCCCTTTAAAAGTATGTTGTAACTAATGCAGTCAGATTACGGCGCAACGCGCGACGTCTGAGTGCCGGTGCGCGGCGGCATGGCAAACAGCACCAGCGCCGGAACCAAATAGATAAAATACATCGCCACTTCGCTGACGCTCGGCGTTTCCTGGTAACCAAAAATACCTTCGAGCAAGGTACCGGTCAGGGAGTGCGTTGAGAGCACGTTACTGAGGTCGAACGCCACTTCCTGGAAGTGATTCCACAGGCCCGCTTCGTGGAAAGCGCGGATCGCCCCCGCCGCCAGCCCAGCGGCCACCAGCAGAATAAACAGGCTGGTCCATTTAAAGAACGCACCCAGGTTAAGACGAATGCCGCCCCAGTAGAGCAGGAATCCCAGCACCACCGCAGTGGCCAGACCCAGCATCGCACCCAGCGGTGGCCAGATCCCCACATCCTGCTGAAATGCCGCCAGCAGGAAGAAAACCGACTCCAGCCCTTCCCGCGCCACGGCGAAAAAGACCATCATGATCAGCGCCCAGCCGTGTTTATTGCCCTTTTGCAGGGCGTTATCCACCGCCTGCTCCAGCTGCACCTTCACGTTGCGGGACACTTTACGCATCCAGAACACCATCCAGGTGAGGATTACCACGGCAATGACGGCCACGATCCCTTCAAACAACTCTTGCTCTTTCTGGGGAAACTCACCGGTGGTTTCATTGATAAGAATGCCAAGGCCCAGACAGAGCGCTGCGGCGAGGAATACCCCAATCCACATGACACCGATCCAGCGTCCACGCTGGGTTCGCTTCAGATAACTGGCGATGAGGCTGACGATGAGGGCCGCTTCGAGACCTTCACGTAACATAATGAGAAATGGAACAAACATGCCGACACCTTAAATGTTTATCGCGGTCAACTGATGCAAAGAAAGGTAAATTCTTGTGATAGTGATTATCATTACGCCAGCAAGAAAAACAAGTGAAATGTGTGTTGTTTTGATGACGAGTTGTAAACACCCAGCCTGGTAATAATTGCTGGCGTTATCGTTAAGTTTATAAGTTATAGCGAAAATGCCCATTTACGGTTAATCAGGGCTATGGCTAAATATCTGCCTCAAAAACCAACTGAAAATTAACCATGTTTAACATTATCCATTTCCTGCTGGCGCTGGTGATTATTCTTGCGCTTGCCTGGCTGGTGAGTTTCGACCGCCGAAAAATTCGCATTCGTTTTGTTTTACAGCTGATTGTCATTGAAATAGCCCTGGCGTTCTTTTTCCTGCATGCCGAAAGCGGGCTGTTCATTATTAAATATGTCTCGGGATTCTTTGAGTCACTGCTGAAATTCGCGGCTGAAGGCACCAATTTCGTCTTTGGCGGGATGGGTGAAAAAGGACTGGCGTTCATTTTCCTCGGCGTACTCTGCCCGATTATTTTTATCTCCGCACTGATTGGTATTCTTCAGCACTGGCGAATTCTGCCGATTTTTATTCGGGTGATCGGGACACTGCTGTCAAAACTGAATGGCATGGGTAAGCTGGAATCGTTCAACGCGGTGAGCTCGCTGATCCTCGGACAGTCTGAAAACTTTATTGCCTACAAGGGTGTACTGGGCGACCTCTCCTCTCGTCGTCTCTTCACCATGGCGGCCACGGCCATGTCGACGGTATCTCTGTCGATTGTCGGTGCTTATATGACCATGCTCGACGCCAAATTTGTCGTTGCCGCACTCATCCTGAACATGTTCAGCACCTTTATTATTCTCTCCATTATCAACCCGGCGCGCCCGGAAGCAGAGCCGGACATCAAGCTTGAAAAGCTGCACGAGTCCCAGAGCTTCTTCGAAATGCTTGGCGAGTATATTCTGGCCGGTTTTAAAGTGGCGATGATTATTCTGGCGATGCTGATTGGCTTTATTGCCCTTATTAGCGCCGTTAACGCCCTCTTCTCCAGCGTATTTGGTATGAGCTTCCAGCAGATCCTGGGCTATGTATTTTACCCGCTGGCATGGCTGGTTGGTATTCCGCTGAGCGACGCGTTGAATGCCGGCAGTATTATGGCAACCAAGCTGGTCGCAAATGAATTTGTGGCAATGATTGAGCTGCAAAAAATTGCGCATCAGATGTCACCACGCGGACTGGGCATTTTGTCCGTTTTCCTGGTGTCGTTCGCTAACTTTGCCTCTATCGGCATTGTGGCCGGGGCGATCAAAGGCCTGAACGAGCAACAGGGGAACGTGGTATCGCGTTTTGGCTTACGTCTGGTGTATGGCGCGACGCTGGTCAGTTTACTGTCCGCCAGCTTTGCAGGACTGGTGCTGTAAGCGATAACGGCGGGTTCTCCCGCCGTTTTTCATTAAAACTGCACGCACACCGGCTGATCGACTCGCATCACCGACTCCTGCGCGAAGCGTGATTTATAAATACCGCGCAACGCTTCAATATTCTTCTCGCTCTGCGCATCTTTACCGTGGATCAGCATAAGCGCCTTGCTCGGTTCACGCGCCACTTTCCCGTCGTTACCCAGCCACTGCCCACGCGCATCAAAGACCGTCAGGCCATCGCGAAAACGCGGCGTCACGTCCTGGTCAACGAACTGCTGCCACTCGCCGGTGGTGATTTGCGCCCCTGCGGGACGGTTTAGCCCGAAATAGAGCGTGGTTTGCTGCATCTGGTTATCCGCTTTGCAGGTCTCCATCGCCGCGTGTTGCGACGGCACACTGCAGCCCGCCAGCATCAATAATGCCGCTGCCATTACCCCTGTTTTGATTGTCATGCTTCGCTATCCTCATTGTTATAAGCACAGCGATATCATCGTAAATTGCGGATTTTGGCAAGAAAAAAGCCGGGTAGCGCGCGCGCTTACCCGGCCTGTCTATCAGCGAAAAAGATTACTCAGCCTGCAGCTTAGACGGCGGTGCAGTGTGATAGTGTGCGTCTGCTTCAGCAAAACGTTTCTGCATTGAGGCAGAAGGCGCTTTACCCAGCAGGCTGAACACCACAATGCCGATACTGCCGAAGATGAAGCCCGGGATAATTTCGTACAGACCGAGCCAGGCGAACTGCTTCCAGACGATAACGGTAAGCGCACCGATAATCATCCCCGCCAGCGCGCCGTTGCGGGTCATGCGCGACCACAGCACCGAGAAGAGCACCACCGGACCAAACGCCGCACCAAAGCCCGCCCACGCGTAGCTCACCAGGCCCAGCACGCGGTTCTCAGGGTTTGCCGCCAGCGCAATGGCAATTAAGGCCACCACCAGCACCATGAAACGCCCCACCCATACCAGCTCTTTCTGGCTCGCATCTTTACGCAGGAACGCTTTGTAGAGGTCTTCGGTGATTGCACTTGAGCAGACCAGCAGCTGGCAGCTCAGGGTGGACATCACGGCCGCCAGGATCGCGGAGAGCAGAATACCGGCAATCCACGGGTTGAACAGAATGCCCGCCAGTTCGATGAACACACGCTCGGCATTCTGGTTTACTGCCCCTGCCTGCGCCGGGTTATTGTTGAAGTAAGCGATGCCGAAGAAGCCAACCGCACAGGCACCCGCCAGGCAGAGGATCATCCACGTCATACTGATACGACGGGCATGAACAATCGTGTGGTGAGAGTCAGCGGCCATGAAGCGCGCCAGAATGTGCGGCTGACCGAAGTAGCCCAGACCCCAGCCCATCAGAGAAACGATGGCGACAAAGTTCAGCCCTTTCAGCATGTCGACATTTTCAATGCTCTTCTGCTTAATCACTTCAAGCGAATCAGCAAAGCCGCCGACGGTGAAGATGACAATGACTGGCGTCAGGATCAGAGCGAAGATCATCAGGCTCGCCTGCACGGTGTCAGTCCAGCTTACGGCCAGGAAACCGCCCACGAAGGTATAGAGAATGGTTGCCGCAGCACCGGCCCACAGCGCCGTTTCATAGCTCATGCCGAAGGTGCTTTCGAAGAGGCGCGCGCCGGCCACAATGCCAGAGGCACAATAGATGGTGAAGAACACGAGGATAACCAGCGCAGAGATAATGCGCAGCACGCGGCTGTTATCTTCAAAGCGTCCGGTGAAGTAATCCGGCAGGGTCAACGCATTGTTGTTGGCTTCGGTATGCACGCGCAGACGGCCCGCAACCAGCTTCCAGTTGATCCATGCCCCGACGGTCAGGCCAATGGCGATCCAGCTTTCAGAAATACCGGAGATGAAAATCGCCCCCGGCAGACCCATCAGCAGCCAGCCGCTCATGTCGGACGCGCCCGCAGAGAGTGCGGTGACCATCGGCCCTAAGCTACGCCCGCCGAGAATGTAGTCGTCAAAGTTCTTTGTTGAACGCCATGCCAAAAACCCTATCAGGATCATGCCAAATATATAAACGAGAAATGTCACCAGCATCGGTGTGCTAATTGCCATTCAAATTCTCCAAAATGTCGAGCGACAACCGTCCGGGTTGCCTTGTTATGTCATCACCGGAACGTAGTGATGTGTGTATGTGTTTCTGTTGGCCGCGCGTATCCTGCCGTAAGCAGTGCTCGCACACAAACGATTTAACACTGCATTTACATCAAATTCATCCCTGGTTTTATACGTCTTTCGTATAGGTTGCACTCGCTCACGCTTTTACGGGTTGCACCTTTTAAAAGTGTTAAGTTCCGCATAAAAACAGGCCTCTCATCCAGAAACCAGCACTTTTTTCCAGCTAACCATCTCTTAACAATCCATTCATTTCCTGGGTTGCAAACCAGGTCACATTTAACACGGTTGCACAAAGTTGCAACATGGTGGATATTTCACGCTATCGATAGCACACGACGACAGAACAACAGGAGCTTTGGCATGGGTATGACCACCATGGGGGTTAAGCTGGATGACGCAACCCGCGAACGGATTAAGACCGCAGCAACCCGCATTGACCGCACGCCGCACTGGCTAATCAAGCAGGCGATTTTTAACTACCTCGAAAGGCTCGAAAGCGATGAGGGGCTGCCAGAGCTGCCCGCGTTGCTGGCGGGTGCGGCCAATGAAAGTGATGAGGTTTCCGCCGCTGCTGACGAAAACCATCAGCCGTTCCTTGAATTCGCCGAGCAGATCCTGCCTCAGTCGGTCAGCCGCGCCGCCATTACCGGTGCTTACCGTCGTGCCGAAACCGACGCCGTACCGATGCTGCTGGAGCAGGCCCGTCTGCCAGAAGCCATTGCCTCTCAGGCGCACAGCCTGGCGTATCAACTTGCCGACAAATTACGTAACCAGAAAAATGCCACCGGCCGCGCCGGAATGGTACAGGGTCTGCTGCAGGAGTTTTCCCTCTCCTCTCAGGAGGGCGTAGCGCTGATGTGTCTGGCGGAAGCGCTGTTGCGTATTCCTGACAAAGCCACCCGTGACGCACTGATCCGCGACAAAATCAGCAACGGTAACTGGCAGTCACACATTGGCCGCAGCCCGTCGCTGTTCGTCAACGCGGCGACCTGGGGCCTGCTGTTTACCGGCCGACTGGTCTCGACTCATAACGAAGCCAACCTCTCTCGCTCCCTGAACCGCATCATCGGCAAGAGCGGTGAACCGCTGATCCGCAAAGGCGTGGATATGGCGATGCGCCTGATGGGCGAGCAGTTTGTTACCGGCGAAACCATCGCGGAAGCGCTGGCCAACGCCCGTAAGCTCGAAGATAAAGGTTTCCGCTACTCTTACGACATGCTGGGTGAAGCGGCGCTGACCGCCGCCGACGCGCAGGCTTATATGGTCTCTTACCAGCAGGCGATTCACGCCATTGGTAAAGCGTCAAACGGTCGCGGTATTTATGAAGGCCCGGGGATCTCCATCAAGCTCTCGGCCCTGCATCCGCGCTACAGCCGTGCGCAGTACGACCGGGTGATGGAAGAGCTCTATCCGCGCCTGAAATCCCTGACCCTGCTGGCGCGCCAGTACGACATCGGTATCAACATCGATGCCGAAGAGGCCGACCGCCTGGAGATCTCCCTCGATCTGCTGGAAAAACTGTGCTTCGAGCCGGAGCTGGCAGGCTGGAACGGAATTGGTTTCGTTATCCAGGCGTATCAGAAACGTTGTCCGTTCGTGATTGATTACCTGATTGACCTGGCAAGCCGCAGCCGCCGTCGCCTGATGATCCGCCTGGTGAAAGGCGCCTACTGGGACAGCGAAATTAAACGCGCCCAGATGGAAGGTCTGGAAGGCTATCCGGTCTATACCCGCAAGGTTTACACCGATGTCTCATACCTCGCCTGCGCAAAAAAACTGCTCGGCGTGCCGAACCTGATTTACCCGCAGTTTGCCACCCATAACGCCCACACCCTGGCGGCCATCTACAGCCTGGCCGGACAGAACTACTATCCGGGTCAGTATGAGTTCCAGTGCCTGCACGGCATGGGTGAACCGCTGTACGAGCAGGTCACCGGTAAAGTGGCGGATGGCAAACTGAACCGTCCGTGCCGTATTTATGCCCCGGTGGGCACCCATGAAACCCTGCTGGCGTACCTGGTGCGTCGTCTGCTGGAGAACGGGGCGAACACCTCCTTCGTTAACCGTATCGCCGATACCACCCTGCCGCTTGACGAGCTGGTTGCCGATCCGGTGCAGGCGGTTGAGAAGATGGCGGCCCAGGAAGGTCAGATTGGCCTGCCGCATCCGAAGATCCCGCTGCCGCGTGAACTGTACGGCAAAGGTCGCGTGAACTCCGCGGGCCTGGACCTGGCGAACGAACACCGTCTGGCCTCCCTCTCCTCCGCCCTGCTCAACAGCGCGCTGCAGAAATGGCAGGCCAAACCGATTCTGGAGCAGCCCGTCGCTGATGGCGAAATGCAGCCCGTGATTAACCCGGCGGAGCCAAAAGATATCGTCGGCTACGTGCGGGAAGCAACCGAAGCAGAAGTGGATCAGGCGCTGGACAGCGCGGTGAATAACGCGCCAATCTGGTTCGCGACGCCGCCGCAAGAGCGTGGCGCCATTCTGGAACGTGCTGCGGTGCTGATGGAAGACCAGATGCAGTCGCTCATCGGGATCCTGGTGCGCGAAGCAGGTAAAACCTTCAGCAACGCCATTGCCGAAGTTCGTGAAGCGGTCGACTTCCTGCACTACTACGCAGGCCAGGTTCGTGATGATTTCGATAACGAAACCCACCGTCCTCTCGGTCCGGTGGTGTGTATCAGTCCGTGGAACTTCCCGCTGGCGATCTTCACCGGCCAGATTGCCGCCGCACTTGCCGCCGGCAACAGCGTGCTGGCAAAACCGGCGGAGCAGACCCCGCTGATTGCCGCTCAGGGTATTAACATTCTGCTGGAAGCAGGCGTGCCTGCGGGTGTCATACAGCTGTTGCCGGGCCGCGGTGAAACGGTCGGGGCGAAACTGACCGCCGATAACCGTGTGCGCGGCGTGATGTTTACCGGCTCGACTGAAGTGGCCTCCCTGCTGCAGCGCAACATCGCCACCCGTCTTGATGCACAGGGGCGTCCAACGCCGCTCATCGCTGAAACCGGCGGCATGAACGCCATGATCGTCGACTCCTCCGCGCTCACCGAGCAGGTGGTGGTCGATGTTCTCGCCTCCGCCTTCGACAGCGCGGGCCAGCGCTGTTCCGCCCTGCGCGTGCTGTGTCTGCAGGATGACGTGGCAGACCACACGCTGAAGATGCTGCGCGGCGCGATGGCCGAATGCCGCATGGGTAACCCGGGCCGTCTCACGACCGATATCGGGCCGGTTATCGACGCGGAAGCCAAAGCAAATATCGAAAACCACATTCAGACCATGCGCACCAAAGGCCGTCCGGTCTTCCAGGCCGTGCGTGAAAACAGCGAGGATGCCCGCGAGTGGCAGACCGGCACCTTTGTGCCGCCAACGCTGATTGAACTGGCCAGCTTCGACGAGCTGAAAAAAGAGGTCTTTGGCCCGGTATTGCACGTGGTGCGCTACAACCGTAACAACCTCAACGAGCTGATTGAACAGATTAACGCCTCCGGCTATGGCCTGACCCTCGGCGTGCATACCCGCATCGATGAGACCATCGCTCAGGTGACCGGCAGCGCTAAAGTAGGCAACCTGTACGTCAACCGTAACATGGTCGGCGCGGTAGTGGGCGTACAGCCGTTCGGCGGTGAAGGTCTGTCAGGTACCGGTCCAAAAGCCGGTGGTCCACTCTACCTGTACCGTCTGCTGGCAAACCGTCCGGACAATGCGCTCGGCGTGACGCTGGCACGTCAGGATGCCGAACGTCCGGTGGACGCGCAGCTGAAGGCCGTGCTGACACAGCCGCTGGAGGCGCTCATCACGTGGGCAGAAACACGCCCGGAACTGCGCGCTGTCGCACAGCAGTATGGCGAACTGGCGCAGGCGGGAACGCAGCGCCTGCTGCCGGGGCCAACCGGTGAGCGCAACACCTGGACGCTGATGCCGCGCGAGCGTGTGCTGTGCGTGGCGGACAATGAGCAGGATGCGCTGGTTCAGCTGGCCGCCGCTGCTGCAACCGGTTGTGAAGTGCTGTGGCCGGAAGATGCACTGCATCGTGACCTCGCGAAACAGCTGCCGAAAACGGTCTCTGCCCGCATTCATTTTGCGAAGCCCGATGCTCTGCTGACTCAGTCGTTTGATGCCGTTATCTATCACGGTGATTCCGACCAGCTGCGCGAACTGTGCGAGCAGGTAGCGGCCCGCAGCGGTGCGATTGTTTCGGTGCAGGGCTTTGCCCGCGGCGAAACCAATCTGCTGCTGGAACGTCTGTACGTGGAGCGCTCGCTCAGCGTGAACACCGCGGCGGCGGGCGGTAACGCGAGCCTGATGACAATCGGTTAATCGTGTAAAATATCCCCGGTGGCACTACGCTTACCGGGGTGACAAAAAAACCCAAGGCCGGATAAGCACAGCGCATCCGGCTTTTTTACATGGAGGGGATGATGAAAAGATATCTGATCGCGGGGGCTGCATTGCTGCTGAGCGCGAACGCGCTGGCAGAAGAGTGCGCAAATGCGACCACCCAGCTTGAAATGAACACCTGTACGGCGCAGCAGTACCAGGCAGCCGATAAAAAACTGAATCAGACGTATCAGGCTGCCATCAAACGCGCAGAAGCCCCACAGCGTGAGCTTCTGAAAAAGGCACAGCAGGCGTGGATTGCCCTGCGCGATGCCGACTGCAACTTTATCGGGTCGGGTACTGAGGGAGGCAGCGTCCAGCCGATGATCATCAGCCAGTGCCTGAACGAAAAAACCGTTGAGCGTGAAGCGTTTCTTGCCTCACTGATGCAGTGTGAAGAGGGCGATTTAAGCTGCCCTCTTCCGCCGGGAAACTAACGCACGCGGATCCCTTCAATGATCATCTGCTGAACGTTTTCCAGCGTGCTGTGGAAAAACGCCTCATCCTGGAGCGTTTTACCGGTCACCGCTTCAACCTGGGCCGCAAAGTCAGCGTAATGCTGAGTGGAGGCCCAAATCATAAAGATCAGATGATGTGGGTCAACTGGAGCCAGCTTCCCGCCCGCCACCCATCCGGCAATAATGGCCGATTTCTCGTCAACCAGCTGTTTTAAATCCCCGGTCAGTTCCGCCTGCAACAGCGGTGCGCCCTGTAGCATCTCCAGGCAGAACAGCCGTGACGCCTGCGGATAATCACGCGACACCTCCAGCTTCAGGCGAATGTACTCCCTGATCGCCACCAGCGGGGCAAGCTCTTCGCGAAACGCCTTGAGCGGCGCCAGCCAGATATCGAGGATCTGTTGCATCACCGCAATATAAAGCGCCTCTTTCGACGGATAGTAGTAGAGCAGATTCGTTTTCGACACCCCGGCCTGTTCCGCCACCTGCTCAAGGCGCGTGCCATGAATACCAAACTGCGAAAAGGTCTCCAGCGCCGCACCGAGGATGGCCTGCTTCTTCGCACTGACCGCCTGCGAACGTTTACCGGGTGTTTTCACTGCACCTTGTGTCATTCCCGCTCTCCATATTTTGCGTTGCCATCAGCATAGCAAAACCCCTCACCGACCACGACACTCTGCACTCCGATCGCGCATGAATGCCTGTTTTCTGTGCAATGTTTTTGACCATTTAGTCCACATTTGCATACCTCAATTAACCAACCATTGATTAACACATTAATAACAAAGCCATTTTCAAAACTGGCATTGCCTTTGCAACCCCCTCTTTACCTGCAACGTCGTAAAGAGAGGTTCGTGATGAAAATTGGCGTATTTGTACCTATCGGCAACAACGGCTGGCTAATCTCGACCACCGCCCCGCAATACATGCCTACTTTTGAGCTGAATAAGGCCATTGTGCAAAAGGCGGAGCACTACCATTTCGATTTTGCGCTTTCGATGATCAAGCTGCGGGGTTTCGGCGGCAAAACCGAATTCTGGGATCACAACCTGGAGTCCTTCACCCTGATGGCCGGGCTGGCAGCCGTCACCTCGCGCATTCAGATCTACGCGACGGCCGCCACCCTCACCCTGCCGCCGGCGATCGTTGCCAGAATGGCCTCCACCATCGACTCCATCTCCGGTGGTCGCTTTGGCGTTAACCTGGTTACGGGCTGGCAAAAACCTGAGTATGAGCAGATGGGGATCTGGCCGGGCGACGAGTATTTCTCCCGCCGCTATGACTACCTGACCGAGTATGTGCAGGTGCTGCGCGATCTCTGGGGCACCGGCAAAAGCGACTTCAAAGGTGATTACTTCACCATGAACGACTGCCGCGTTAGCCCGCAGCCTTCCGCCCCGATGAAAGTGATCTGCGCCGGGCAGAGCGACGCAGGAATGGAATTCTCCGCTAAATACGCCGACTTCAACTTCTGCTTTGGCAAAGGCGTGAATACCCCAGCCGCCTTCGCCCCGACCGCGGCACGCATGAAAGAGGCCGCGGACAAAACCGGTCGCGATGTGGGTTCCTATGTCCTGTTTATGGTCATTGCCGACGAAACCGACGACGCCGCCCGCGCGAAATGGGAACGGTATAAGGCGGGCGCGGACGATGAAGCGCTGAGCTGGCTCACCGAACAGAGCCAGAAAGATACCCGTTCCGGCTCGGACACCAACGTCCGTCAGATGGCCGACCCGACCTCAGCGGTCAACATCAACATGGGCACGCTGGTCGGTTCCTATGCCAGCGTCGCCAGAATGCTCGATGAAGTGGCCGCCGTGCCCGGTGCGGAAGGCGTGCTGCTGACCTTCGATGAGTTCCTGACCGGTGTGGAAACATTCGGCGAGCGCATTCAGCCGCTGATGCAGTGCCGCGCCCACATTCCTGCTATCACAAAGGAGGTCGCGTAATGACCACGCTTGCAGCACGTCCGGAAGCCATCACCTTTGCGCCGCACCAAAGTGCCCTGATTGTGGTGGATATGCAAAACGCCTATGCCAGCCAGGGCGGCTATCTGGATCTGGCGGGATTTGACGTCTCCGCCACCCGACCGGTGATTGAGAACATTAAAACTGCCGTCAACGCAGCCCGCGCGGCTGGCATGCTGATCGTCTGGTTCCAGAACGGCTGGGACGATCAATATGTGGAGGCCGGTGGCCCGGGCTCTCCCAATTTCCATAAATCTAACGCCCTGAAAACCATGCGCAAACGGCCCGAACTGCAGGGCACACTGCTGGCGAAAGGCAGCTGGGATTACCAGCTGGTGGATGAGCTAGTGCCAGAGGCAGGCGATATCGTGCTGCCCAAACCGCGCTACAGCGGCTTTTTCAACACCCCGCTCGACAGCCTGCTGCGCAGCCGGGGGATCCGTCATCTGGTCTTTACCGGCATCGCTACCAACGTCTGCGTGGAATCCACCCTGCGCGACGGCTTCTTCCTGGAATATTTTGGCGTGGTGCTGGAAGACGCCACCCATCAGGCCGGGCCGGCGTTTGCGCAGCAAGCGGCCCTGTTCAACATCGAAACCTTTTTTGGCTGGGTCAGTAACGTCGCGGATTTTTGCGACGCCCTGAATCCACCGCTAGCCCGTATTGCCTGAGGAACAAGACCATGCCGAAATCCGTGATTATTCCGCCAGGAACCAGTACCCCGATTGCCCCGTTCGTGCCCGGCACGCTGGCCGATGGTGTGGTGTATGTATCCGGCACGCTGCCGTTTGATCAGCACAATAACGTGGTCTACCCCAACGACCCAAAGGCGCAAACCCGCCACGTGCTGGAGACGATCAAAAAAGTGATCGAAACAGCGGGTGGCACAATGGAGGATGTGACGTTCAACAGTATCTTTATCACCGACTGGAAAAACTACGCCGCGATTAACGACATTTACGCCGAGTTCTTTCCCGGTGATAAACCGGCCCGGTTCTGCATTCAGTGTGGGCTGGTGAAGCCAGATGCGCTGGTTGAAATCGCGACCGTTGCACACATCGCAAAGTGAGGCGGCCATGAAGCTCTCTGTCTCACCTCCCCCTTACGACGGCGCGCCCACGGTTGTCCTCATTGCCGGGCTTGGCGGGGGCGGCAGCTACTGGCTACCGCAGCTTGCCGTCCTGGAGCAAGAGTACCAGGTGGTGTGCTACGACCAGCGCGGGACGGGCAATAATCCCGACGTGCTGCCGGAAGCCTACAGCCTGGCGATGATGGCCGACGAGCTGGCCCGGGCGCTGAATGCCGCCGGGATCGTTCGTTACTGCGTCGTGGGTCATGCGCTGGGGGCGCTGATCGGCCTGCAGCTGGCGCTCGACCACCCCGATGCCCTCAGCGCGCTGGTGTGCGTGAACGGCTGGCTCACTCTGAATGCTCATACCCGACGCTGTTTCCAGATCCGCGAACGCCTGCTTCATGCAGGCGGCGCACAGGCGTGGGTAGAGGCACAGCCGCTGTTTCTTTACCCGGCCGACTGGATAGCCGCCCGCGCGCCGCGTCTGGAGGCCGAAGAGGCTCTGGCACTGGCCCACTTCCAGGGCAAAAACAACCTGCTGCACAGGCTGAATGCCCTGAAGAAAGCGGACTTCAGTCGCCACGCCTCACGCATTCACTGCCCGGTACACCTCATCTGCTCCGCCGACGATCTGCTCATCCCTGCGGTCTGTTCCACTGAGCTACAGGCGGCCATCCCCGGCAGCCACAAGGTGGTGATGCGTCAGGGCGGGCACGCCTGCAACGTCACCGAGCCAGAAACCTTTAATACGCTGCTGCTGAACGGGCTTGCCAGCCTGCTGCACAGCCCTGAACCCGCTTTATAAGGAGCCCTGATGAGCGAAGCGATTACCCCTGGCGCGCTGGCATCACTGTTTACCGGCGCACGCACCCATAACGGCTGGCAGGCGATCCCCGTCAGCGACGAGACGCTGCGCGAGATCTACGACCTGATGAAATGGGGTCCCACGTCCGCCAACTGCTCGCCAGCGCGGATTGTGTTTGTACGAAGCGCAGAGGGAAAAGAAAAACTGCGCCCGGCGCTTTCCAGCGGCAACCTGGAGAAAACCCTCACCGCCCCGGTCACGGCGATTGTCGCCTGGGATAGTGAATTTTATGAACGCCTTCCCGCCCTGTTCCCCCACGGGGATGCGCGGAGCTGGTTTACCTCAAGCCCGGCGCTTGCCGAAGAGACCGCCTTTCGCAACAGCGCGATGCAGGCGGCTTACCTGATTTTCGCCTGTCGGGCGCTGGGGCTCGATACGGGCCCAATGTCAGGCTTTGATCGCCAAAAAGTCGACGACGCGTTTTTCACCGGCACGTCGCTGAAAAGTAATCTGCTTATCAATATTGGCTATGGCGATACCAGCAAACTCTACGGCCGTTTGCCGCGTCTGGCCTTTGAAGACGCATGCGCACTGGCATAAGGAGCCATCATGATGACACCCGATAAACAAACCTTCCGTGATGCCATGGCCTGCGTCGGTGCGGCGGTCAATATCATCACCACCGACGGTCCTGCCGGGATGGCGGGCTTCACCGCCAGCGCGGTGTGCAGCGTAACGGATTCACCGCCCACGCTGCTGGTATGCCTGAACCGTGGCGCATCCGTCTGGCCGACCTTCAGTGAAAACCGCACCCTGTGCGTCAATACCCTGAGCGCCGGACAAGAGCCGCTATCAAACCTGTTTGGGGGGAAAACCCCGATGGACGAGCGCTTCGCCGCCGCGCGCTGGGAGACCGGCGAAACGGGGTGCCCGCGTCTGGAGGAGGCGCTGGCCTCGTTTGACTGCCGTATCAGCCAGGTGGTGAGCGTGGGCACGCACGACATCCTGTTTTGCGACATCGTTTCGATTATTCGCCACCCCGCGCCGCAAGGGCTGGTGTGGTTTGACCGCGGCTATCACGCGCTTATGCGACCCGCCTGTTAACCCTCCTTAAGGAGTCAGCTCATGGCAATGTTCGGTTTTCCCCACTGGCAGTTGAAATCGACCTCTACAGAACCTGGCGTGGTCGCGCCGGATGAAAGGCTCCCGCTCGGGCCAACCTTAGTGATGGGGGTTCAGCACGCGGTCGCGATGTTCGGCGCAACGGTGCTGATGCCCATGCTGATGGGGCTTGATCCCAATCTGTCCATTCTGATGTCGGGTATCGGTACCCTGCTGTTCTTTTTCATCACCGGCGGGCGCGTGCCCAGCTATCTTGGTTCCAGCGCTGCGTTTGTCGGCGTGGTCATCGCCACCACCGGCTTTAACGGTCAGGGTATCAACCCGAATCTGAGCGTCGCGCTCGGCGGCATTATCGCCTGCGGGCTGGTCTACACGCTGATTGGCCTGGTGGTCATGAAGGTCGGGACGCGCTGGATAGAGCGGATGATGCCTCCCGTCGTCACCGGGGCTGTGGTGATGGCAATTGGTCTGAACCTTGCGCCAATAGCCGTCAGAAGCGTCTCCGGTTCGCCCTTTGAAAGCTGGATGGCGGTGATCACGGTACTCTGCATTGGCCTGGTGGCGGTGTTTACGCGGGGGATGATCCAGCGACTGTTGATCCTGGTGGGGTTAATCGTTGCCTGTCTGGTGTACGCCCTGCTGGCAAACGTCTTCGGTCTGGGCAAGCCGGTTGATTTTACACTGTTGCATAACGCCGCCTGGTTCGGCCTGCCGCAGGTGACGTCTCCGGTCTTTAACACGCAGGCGATGATGTTAATCGCGCCGGTTGCGGTGATCCTGGTGGCAGAAAACTTAGGCCATCTGAAAGCCGTTGCGGGTATGACCGGGCGCAGCATGGACCCTTACATGGGCCGCGCCTTTGTCGGCGACGGTCTGGCTACCATGCTCTCCGGCTCGGTCGGCGGTAGCGGTGTAACGACCTACGCTGAAAATATTGGTGTGATGGCAGTGACCAAAGTTTACTCCACCCTGGTCTTCGTGGCGGCAGCGGTGATGGCGATGCTCCTCGGCTTCTCACCGAAATTCGGCGCGCTGATCCACACCATTCCCGCGCCGGTGATTGGTGGGGCATCGATTGTGGTATTTGGTCTGATTGCCGTTGCCGGGGCACGCATCTGGGTGCAGCACCGTGTCGATCTGAGCCAGAACAGCAACCTGATTATGGTGGCGGTCACGCTGGTGCTGGGGGCGGGAGATTTTGCCCTGACGCTGGGCGGCTTCACCCTTGGTGGGATTGGCACCGCAACCTTTGGCGCAATCCTGCTTAACGCCCTGCTGAGCCGCCGGGAAGCGGCCGCACCGCAGGGCGACGTGGTACATCAGGACTCTTGATTTATCGCAGCGCTGTCACGCTCTGGCAGCGCTTTTTTCTTCCGTTTCAGCTTCAGCTCACTCACCAGCACGCCGGCGACAATAAACGCCGCACCCACCAGCGCCAGCAGCGGTAAACGCTCTCCCGCGATACGCCCGAAAATGCCCGCCCATACCGGTTCACCGGTATAGATAACCGTCGCACGCGTCGGGGAAACGCTGCGCTGCGCCCAGTTCATGGTGACCTGGATAATGGCGCTAAAGATGCCCAGCCCCAGCGCCACTACAACCAGCCCGGTGGACATCGGCGGAACAGACTCCCCTGCCGGCACCATGGTGGCAAAAGCCACCAGCGACGCGGTCGCCAGCTGAACCACGGTGACGCGCTTGACGTCCACTTTGCCAGCCCAGGCGCTGATCAGAATAATTTCCGCGGCAATCGCGATAGCACCCACCAGCGTAATGATTTCGCCCGGCCCCAGCGCCAGCAGGTTATTTTCCGGCCCGGCAAGCAAGATAAGGCCAACAAACGCCAGCACGATCCCCGTGCAGGACATCAGACCCGGTATTCTCCCCAGACAGAGCCATTGCAGTAACGGCACCAGTGGCACATACATGGCGGTGATAAACGCCGATTTGCTGCTGGTGATGGTCTGCAATCCCCACGTCTGCAGGCTGTAGCCCATGGCAATCGCAACCCCAATGGCCACCCCGGCCTTCAGTTCTTTAAGCGTCAGCCCACGCAAGGTTTTAAGCGAGAGTAACCCCACGGCAATCGCCGCCGTCGCAAAGCGCAGGCCGACAAAAAAGAACGGACCGCTCAGCGTGACCGCGTACTGGACGGCGAGAAAGGTTCCGCCCCAGAACATGGTGATCAGAATGAGAAGGGCTTCCTGAGGTTTGACGGAGAATGTGAAACGGGAGAGAGACATGCGGCACCAGCAAATAAGCATCAATCCTCTAGTGTGCGATGCCTTTGGTGACAGTTCAATGTTGCAGAAATAAAAAACCGCCGGGAGATCCCGGCGGCAGGGTATCAGCCCGGCGTATTACTTATTGCTGCCATGACTGTTTTTGCCCCCTTTTTTGCCAGCTTCTGATGCCCGCTGAGGATCATTTTTGAAATTCCCCCCGCTAGACTGGCCACCTTTACGACCTGCTTCTGATGCTCTTTCACGGTCTTCAGCGAAATTACCTGAACCACCACGATGGTTTGCCATCTCTAACCTCCAGAGTGTGAAACATTAGACATCATATTGCATTCAGTAAAAGAGGATTCTTTCACCGCGCGGCTGAAGGACAGTGCCTTTATCTGTGCCACGTGAAATTAAGCTTAGTGGAATGCGGCTATCCGGCAAGTCAGAGGTAATATTCTGCAACATGATCTCAGCCATTCGGGTGAGATTACGCGACGGCCATTTATAAGCCTTTCTTATCATTTTAAAAATCCGCAGCGGGAAAGTTGTTTCATTTTGCTACAAAGCGCTTTTGTATCCATATTGTTATAAATCAAAGAAATGCCGTTCATTTTTGCAGTCTGGCTGTGATGACTTATCTTTAAATGAACGCAGCGATCCGCTGTCAGAAAACACAAACGAGGAGTGATGCAAAATGGCAAAAGTTCTGGTGCTCTATTATTCCATGTATGGACACATTGAAACCATGGCTCACGCGGTAGCAGAAGGTGCAAACAGAGTGGACGGCGTAGAAGTTGTGGTGAAACGCGTACCGGAAACGATGCAGGCTGAGGCGTTCGCCAAAGCCGGGGGGAAAACACAAAATGCCCCGGTTGCCACCCCGCAGGAACTGGCTGATTACGATGCCATTATTTTCGGCACCCCTACCCGATTTGGCAATATGTCAGGCCAGATGCGGACCTTCCTCGATCAAACCGGAGGACTTTGGGCATCCGGAGCGTTATATGGCAAACTCGCCAGCGTCTTCAGCTCCACCGGGACCGGCGGCGGTCAGGAGCAGACGATTACGTCAACCTGGACTACCCTTGCTCACCATGGGATGGTGATTGTGCCGATTGGCTACGGCGCGCAGGAACTGTTTGATATTTCCCAGGTTCGTGGCGGGACACCGTACGGCGCCACCACCATTGCCGGTGGCGATGGCTCCCGACAGCCGAGCAACGAAGAGCTCACTATCGCCCGCTATCAGGGTGAGTATGTCGCAGGCCTCGCCAAAAAACTGAACGGCTAACTCAACAGGAGGACAAGTATGCCAACTCAAGAATCCAAAGCCCACCGCGTGGGTGAATGGGCAAGTTTACGCAACACCTCTCCGGAGATCGCCGAAGCCATTTTTGAAGTCGCGAACTATGACGAGAAGCTGGCAGAGCAGATTTGGGAAGAAGGCAGCGATGAAGTGCTGGAACGTGCCTTCGGGAAAACGGACAAAGACGCGCTCTTCTGGGGTGAGCAAACCATCGAACGTAAAAACGTCTGAACGTTTCCCCCCGCCTGAGCGGGGGGTTTTAACTATTTCGCCGCGTTATTCATCACCGCATTGAATTTATCGATTGGGCAAAAACCGTTCGCATCAACCGGACACCCCTTCAGCTCCAGCGTCACACGCTGTGCCGGCGCATCCAGTGACAGTACGCTGGCGTTACGCAGTTGGTCGGCGCTCTGATAGACATACTCAATCTTCATGAGCTCCTGGTTGGCGCTTTTATCATGCCAGCGCTGGAAAACAATTTTCCCGCCAATTGGCGTCCGCTCATGCTGGTCATGCAGCTGGTACGGTTTGAAATCCAGCGCCGTAAGCAGCGACGCGATATTGGAATCATGCCCCACCAGCAGGGTGATTTTCGGCGCTTTCGCCTGCCCGGTGACGAGAGCCTGGTCGATATACTTCACCAGCGGTTTGGCCACGTTTTGTGCCACCTCGGTGGAGGTAAACAGCGAGTCCTGATAGCCATTTTTCAGCTGCGACAACACGCGCCACTGTTGATCGGTTTTAATTTCACCCCAGGCAACCTGGTCTGCCGGGAAGCCTTCGTAATACTGCAGCGTGAAGGCATCCACCAGCGAGTTACCGACTTTTAACGGCCCCGATACGCCAGGTTCTTTTTCATAGTCGGCGCTGAAGGTATCTTTCGCCTCTGCCAGCGAGCACACGTTCTTCTCTTTACAGGACGGTGAATCAGCGTAATTCGTCATCTGCTCCAGCAGCTTGTAGCTCTCGCCAAGCTGCATTTTCTGCCGCTCAGTCTCCATCGCCTTCAGCGCTTTTTCACGGAATTCAGGTGAGTTATCCGTAATCACCGGGTTAAAGGTCGGATCCATGGTGCCCATTTTTTCCTGATGATGCACAGGCACATCGCACCCCGGGAAGGCGCCGGTGATAAAGAACTGCGCGGTGGCGACAGTGCGCTGCAGGCTGTTGGCATAGGCATATACGCTATCCGCGGCCGGGCACTCGCCGGTTTTCACCATCCCCTGCTGTGCCAGCCACTCGCGCATATAGTGGCCCATATAGACTTCAAGCACGCCACCTTTGGTGGTGAGCTGGCCGCCTGGCACCTCCCATTCTGGCCACTGCTTCGGTGTGGATTGCTCGAGCACGCTGCCATTGTTGGCGAGCGGCGCGCGCAAATTATGGCGACTCATGATTAAAACTTGTTCCAGCTGATACCCTTCCGGCGTCTCTTGCGCCTGCACGCCAGATGTCACTGCAATGGAACCGGCGATTGCCAGCGCAAGTAGTGCTTTTCTCATCCCTAATTCCTCACTCGTTTTAAAATGTCGCAGTGAGTGTGACAGATTCGTGACAATTTTCCGGGAAGCGTTTCGCAAACTGAGGATTACTTTTCAAGGCGATCGCCGTATTCGCTCATCCAGTCGGCCAGCGGGGAGAGCGCGCTCTGGAGGGTTAACCCCAGCGCAGTTATCTGGTACTCCACCCGCGGTGGGATCTCCGGGTAGATAGTGCGCGACACCAGCCCGCGCTGCTCAAACAGGCGCAACTGCTTCGTGAGCTCTTTTTGCGTGATGGGGGCGGCGGCGCGCAGCAGATCGCCAAACCGGACCGGTGCATTGAGCATAATCAGGCGATAGAGCACCGGGATGGCCCACTTACCGGAAATCAGGTTTACAAACTGCGTCATCGGGCAAAGATAAACCTCAGATTTTTTTTCACAGGGTATAGTGAGTGATTCCGCCATAGCACACCTCTTGCCTCATTAGTATCCAAATGGTACCTGGTTTCCTTTCGATACTAACGTTTCTATAGTGCTTTCTCCAGAGTCATTTCAGGAGAAGCACATGGGTCGTTTAGCAGGTAAATATACGCTGATTACCGGCGGTACTTCCGGTATTGGTCTCGCTACCGCGCAGGAATTTATTGCCGAAGGGGCGCACGTTGCTGTCACCGGACGTAACCCGGATACCCTTGCCGAAGCACAACGCATTCTGGGCGATAATGCCTGGGTTATTCCGACCGATGCGGGTGACATCGCCGCGCAAAAAGCGCTGGCGGACACACTCGCCTCTCGCTGGCCACGTCTTGATGCCGTGTTTATTAACGCCGGCGATGTGACGCACGGGCTGCTTGAAGAGTGGCAGGAAGACGCCTGGGATCGCCTGATGGGCATCAACCTTAAAGGACCGTTCTTTTTGATTCAGGCCCTGCTGCCGCTGCTCAATAATCCCTCCTCTGTGATCTTGTGCGGGTCCGTGAGCGCCCGCATCGGGCTGCCTGCCAGCAGCGTTTATGCCGCCAGCAAGGCGGGATTACTGTCGCTGGCACGCACGCTGTCAGGGGAGCTGTTGCCGCGCGGTATTCGCGTCAACGGCCTGAGCCCGGGTCCGGTAGAAACACCGGCATTTAATAAAACGGGGTTAAGCGAGGAAGCGCTCAAGGCGATGCTGGGGGATATCACCAAACTTGTGCCGCTGGGCAGAATGGGCACGCCGACGGAGCTGGCGAAAGCCGCGCTCTATCTTGCCTCTGACGAATCGCGCTATATGGTGGGAACGGAACTGCTGGTCGACGGCGGAATGGGAAACCTGTAGGTCAAAAGGCGCTGATGCCGGTGACGATGCCGACATACAGCGCCGCCCATACGACGGCTGAAATCAGGCTTACCGCGTACACCTTCGCCGCGTTCAGTCTGAGCATGCCCGCTGCCAGCGGGACGATATAGCGCAGCACCGCCAGGAAACGCGCGGTAAAGAGCACCAGCACGCCGTTTTTCTGCAGCTGATGTTGTACCCGCAAAAATTTCTCGGCGTGCCGGGAGGTGAAGCGCGTGACCAGCCGCGTGTGGCCCATCAACTGGCCGATATGATAATTCAATACCGACCCTGTTGTGGCACCCGCCGCGACAGCCAGCCACGTCAGTGCCGGATGCAGGCTGGTCTGGCTGACTGTGATCCCTGCCAGCAGCATCACCGAGGCCGGCGGAAGCACGGAGGAAACCAGTACCGTAGACTTGCTCAGCGCGATGACGAAAAGCAGCGCGAACAGATGCGTCGGATAGAGCGCAAAATGATTCAGCAGATTGTCAAACCACGTCATATTCCACCCCGCAGCGTTCGTGATGCTGACCATTAGAAACGAACAATCTTAAATGGGGTATCAACCACTCAGACCTCCAGCAGGAAGGCATTAACGACACGCCAAAATGTCAGCGACATTAGAAACACAGAGGTGTGGAATTATACTCTCTTGAGCAATAACCACCGTCATTGATGAATAATCGATGTCATTAATACGCGGATTAAATTATTGTTCTAAACGTTTCTTAAACGTCTTTTAAATTCCACAGCGCGATGTTTAAAGTGGCGTATTATCCCTCTCGTTTTACAACGATCTCGTTATGGCGAGGCTCCTGTACAAATACACGTTATCGCTCTGGTGGGTTCGAGAGAACCGGCACAGGGTAAAACAGGCACTGTCGAATCAAGGCTTTGTCAGTATAACTTCCCTTACGGGATACGGTGTACAGTGCTGAACCCAGGACGTGGGGATCTCCTCTTCGACATGCCCTGTCTTGCTCGCCCCTGAGAGATTTTATTATTCAAAGGGAATTCACTATGTCTTACGCTATTCACAATCAAAACCTGGCATTCAATGACAGCGCAATCGCGCAATATATGAATACCGATTTTATCGTCCTCGATATTTCATTATGCGTGGCGCTGGCACGCGAGCAATTTTTCGAAAAATTAAAAGACGATGATATTCCATCGCATATTTTCCTCGAAGATAACGGTCGGCTGGCGGGCATGGTTGCAGTGCGCAAACTGCTGCAGACCGCCGATACGGTACAGCCGGTGAAAACGCTGATGATTTCTCAGTTTCTGCAGGTCAAACCGGAAGACGAGCGTGCCGATGTCGCCGTGCTGCTGGCCCACGGCGAGGCGGATGTCGTGCCGGTGGTCACGCACGGTAAAGTGGTCGGCTGCCTGACCGAACGCGAAATCGCTCATCTGCTGGAAGATGATGTCACCGAAGATGCCCAGCTCCAGGGAGCAACGCTGCCGCTGGAAAAGCCGTATCTGGAAACCAGCCCCTTCAGCCTGTGGAAAAAACGCTCCGTCTGGCTGCTGCTGCTGTTTGTCGCTGAAGCCTATACCAGCTCGGTTATTCAGCACTTCGAAGAGGCGCTGGAATCCGCCATTGCCCTGGCCTTTTTTATTCCGCTGCTGATAGGGACCGGTGGGAACAGCGGGACGCAGATCACCTCCACGCTGGTGCGTGCAATGGCGCTGGGTGAAGTGCGTCTGCGCGACGTTGGCCGCGTGTTACGAAAGGAGATGACCACCTCGCTGATGATTGCCGCCACGCTTGGTCTTGCCGGGTGTGTTCGCGCCTGGATGATGGGTATCGGGCTGGAAATTACCCTTATCGTCAGCCTGACGCTGGTCTGCATTACGCTGTGGAGTGCGATTGTCTCGTCAGTTATTCCGATGGTACTGAAGCGCTGCGGCATTGACCCGGCCGTCGTTTCCGCGCCCTTTATCGCGACGCTTATCGACGGAACCGGTCTGATTATCTACTTCAAGATTGCGCAGTACACGCTGGGGCTGGAATAAGAGTGCAGCACCTCATCCGCCGGGATGAGGTGCTCACCGTTTTACATATCGCCAAGCTGATGTGCGATATCACGAAGCTGTTGCGCCAGCGCCTGCAGGTTTTTGCCCTTCTCACCTTTCGGCCCGGTCGACTGCCGCACCACCAGCCGGGCAGGCAAAATGGATGACATGCGCACGGCATTGTCTTCGCCACTGTCAAGAATGCGGCGCACCGCCTCTTTCCCCTGCAGATCCAGATCCAGCGATACCGTGGTCAATGCCGGATAGAAGAATGAGCTTTCGTAGGTGTCATCGTAGCCAATCACCGACTTTTCACCCGGAATGGAAATCTGATGCTGATGGAAAGCACTTAATACTCCCAGCGCCATCTGGTCGTTGGCCACCAGCACGGCAGAGAATTGCGGCGTCTCGCGCAGCATCTGCAACGCACCCGCGTAACCGCTCTGCGCGTCCCAGTTCCCGCGGATCACCGAGGCCGGCTCCAGACCGTAACCTTTCAGGGTTTCAATCCAGCTTTTCAGCCTGAGCTGCGCCGAGACAGAAGACGCAGGCCCCGCCAGCAACGCGATTTCCCGGTGCCCCAGTTCGTAGAGATATTTGACGCTGGCACGGGTGCCATCTGCCGGGTTAAACGAAACGTTAAACACGGAACTGTAAGGGTCAACGTCGAGGAACAGACAGACGATATCGTCGTTGTCCGTCGCGATTTTCTGCGCCTGCTCTGCTTCCAGCGGGACATTGATGATCACCTTACTGACGAGCTGAGATTTCAGTTCATTGATCGAATCCTGGATGCTGTGGTTGACGTTCTCATCAATCATGGAGATCAACACCTGATACCCTTCCACATTTGCATAGCGTTTTACCGCCGCGGCGACCTGTGACGGCGCATGCAAAGCCAGCGAAATCGTCACCAGTCCGACGGTCTGGGTCTGCTTTCCGACCAGCTGCTGCGCCAGACGGTTCGGGACATACCGCAATAACTCTATGGATTTCTCCACCTTGTGACGCGTGGCTTCGGATACATTGGCAGATTTATTCAGTACCCTGGACACGGTCTGATAGGAGACGCCCGCATGGCGTGCGACGTCCTCTAACGTTGCGCTTTTCGACTTCATGGTCCGGTTCCTTATGTTGTTATGCGCTGATTGTATCAGGGGCGATATAAAAAAACGTCCACTGGGCACGTCTGGCTGCCATAACACCATCAAAAAGTATTACGTTCACAATACTACATTTCTGGTCGCACCTCATCAATCGTAACAAAATTGGCTATTTTATTTGCACTTAATCACAGATTAACGATCACGCAATTGCCAGAAAAAAGGTTTAGGCATTTTATGACAGCGGATTTGTGAACGTATTACAAAACAATAAGAGGGTAACAATGAACACGACGATCCGCTCTGTATCTGTTGCGTTGGCTGCCGCGTTAGCGTCTCCTTCGCTGTTTGCAGCGTCTTCAGTACCAATTGATTTTCATGGATATCTTCGCTCCGGTGTGGGCGTCTCACGGGATGGTGGGATGGAGGAGTGGCAAAAAAATAAAATTGGCCGTCTGGGTAACGAGGCCGATACCTACGGCGAGCTGGAGCTGGGCTCAGAGGTGTACAAAAAGAACGATGTCAGCTTCTACCTCGACAGCATGGTGAGCATGGTCTCTGACGGCTCTAACGACAATGAAACCACCTTCGGCGACGATGCGCAGTTCGGGTTGCGTCAGTTGAATCTGCAGATCAAGGGGCTGATCCCCGGCGATCCGAACGCGGTGATCTGGGGCGGTAAGCGCTACTACCAGCGCCATGACCTGCACATCATTGACACCAAATACTGGAACATCTCAGGCGCGGGTGCCGGTATCGAAAACTACACGCTCGGACCGGGTGCGGTGTCCGTGGCCTGGATCCGTGGCGATGCCAACGACGTAGACTACCGCGTGGACGGCGATAGTGACGTCAATATCAACTACATCGACCTTCGCTATGCGGGCTGGAAGCCGTGGGCGGGTGCATGGACTGAAGTGGGCATTGATTACGCCATGCCAAACCCCACCAATAAGCAGAAAGAGTACGGTGGGCTGTATGAGGCCGACAACGGCGTCATGGTCACCGGTGAGATCAGCCAGGACATGTTAGGCGGCTACAACAAGCTGGTGCTGCAGTATGCGAACAAAGGCCTGGCGCAAAACATGGTGTCCCAGGGCGGCGGCTGGTATGACATGTGGAACTACGTGAACGACGCCAGCGGCTACCGTGTGATTAACACCGGCTTAATTCCGATTACGGACAAGCTCTCCTTCAACCACGTGCTGACCTGGGGCTCGGCGGATGACACCACGCAATTCACCGATAAATCGCGCCTTGTCTCTCTGGTGGGTCGCGCGCAGTACCAGTTCACCGAATACGTGCGTCTGATTGGTGAAGTGGGCGGTTTCTACCAGAAAGATACCTACACCGACGGCTCCAGCTACAAGCAGAGCGGTGAGAAGTACACCCTCGCACTCGGACTGGCGGATGGGCCTGATTTTATGTCGCGTCCGGAACTGCGCGTCTTCGCCTCTTACCTGAATGACTCCGAGAAAGGACAATCCTTCGAAGACGGCACCGCAAATAATACCTGGAATTTTGGCGTGCAGGTGGAAGCCTGGTGGTAATGTTTATTTCCTGATATGCGTTAATCGTTATTGTATCTCCAACAACTGGCAGTCTATTCTCCTCGTTTGGGATAGCCATTATTTTGGCTATCCCTTTTTTATTATTAATGACTAAAATGCGCATCTAATAATTGCCGCAAGGTATCAGACTGCCGGCCAAATATCGCATGCACCTGCTGGCCGATAATAATCACGCCCAGCGCCCCCTCCTGTTGTAACGCCTGCGTATCCACCTTATTTAAATCTTTTACCGTGATGCGCAAACGGGTAATACAGGCTTCAACATGTTCGATATTATCGTCGCCGCCGAATGCAGGAATTAAACGCTGAGTTATTTCACTGTCCATAATACGCCTCTCTGTTATGCAGATAAAAAAATGCCTGCTCATAGAGCAGGCGCCTTCAGATTGATTAGCCAGGGTTGTACGACGCGACGCCCTCAGCGACTACGCTTTACGTCTGAGTACCCGACAATCCCACGGCAGCAGAGCAGTATCACCCGCGGCGACGGCATCGGTCATGCAGTCGGTATACCCCTGCGGCAGCGTAATGAGCTGCTGCTGGGCGGTGTAGTTCTGCACAAACACCCACGTGCTTTCGCCGTCCGTGCGGGCCGTTGCCACCACGCCCGGTGGGAAATCGCATTCCATGGCCCGCGGCAGCGCCAGTTCGTCAATAATCCCGGCGAAGAAATCACGCTGGAACGGCAGATCGTTGCGCGACGCCACATGCCACGCTTTCCCCTTACCGAAACGGTTCACCGTCACGGCAGGCCGACCGGCGTAGAAATCATCCCGGTAGGTCGCCAGCGGCTGAGCGTTTTCGACATGGATCAGTTCGCACAGATGACGAACCTGATACGGCCCCTGCAGGCCAGCCGCATTACCCGCCAGCCCCTGTATTAGATTACGTTCTCCCTCACCGAGACAGTCGATCTCTTCTGCCCAGATGCCGAGCAGTTTACGCAGCGGCCCCGGGAACCCGCCGAGATGACAAAGATCGCTTTCATCCACGATGCCGCTCCAGTAGGTGGTCACCAGATGGCCGCCCCCGGCGACAAACTCTTCAGCGCGTTCGGCGAAGCCTTCCCGCACCATATAAAGCATCGGCGCAATCACCAGCGCGTACTGGCTGAGATCGCCATCGGCATCAATCACATCCACCGCGATGCCTTTTTCCCAGAACGGACGGTAGTGTTCGTTAACGGTTTTTTCGTACTCCATCCCCATGTTGCGCGGCCCTTCGGCATCGTCCAGCGCCCAGCGATTTTGCTGGTCGAAGATAATCGCCACCCGTGCCTGCGTGCGACACCCGACCACCCCCGGCAGGCGCTCAAGCATTTCGCCCAGACGCGTCACTTCGCGCCCGACACGCGTATCAAGATGTCCCACGTGGTCGATAACCGCCCCGTGGAATTTCTCCACCGAACCGCGGCTTTTACGCCACTGGAAGTACTGTACGGCATCGGCCCCGTGTGCCACCGCCTGCATTGACGAGAGAATATGCATCCCCGGCTTTTTCAGCTTGCTGGTCGGCTGCCAGTTGGTGGTGCTCGGCGTGGACTCCATCAGCACAAAAGGTTTGCCGCCTTTCAGGCTGCGCATCATGTCGTGGTACATGGCGGTGTAGCAGGCGAGCTGGGTTTCGTCTTTCTCCTTGTGCCACATCGGGTAGCTGTCCCAGGAGATAAAGTCGATCGCTTTCGCAAGCTGCCAGTAGTCGTAATCGTAGAAGTACTCCATGAAGTTGGTCGTCACCGGCAACGCTGCGTTGACGGCTTTTAGCGGCGCAACCTCATGGCGGCAGAAATCTGTTACCTGCGCCGTATTAAAGCGGCGCCAGTCGAGGTTCAGACCGTGAATGGACACCTCGCCCTGCGGCGCAGGGGACTCAATCTGCGACCAGTCGCTATAGGTGTGGCTCCAGAAGGTGCTCCACCATGCGTGGTTCAGCGCATCCAGGGTTTTGTAGCGCGCTTTCAGCCAGTCACGAAAGCGCTCCTGGCACAGATCGCAGTGGCACTCACCGCCGTACTCATTGGAGATATGCCAGCCCAGCACCGCCGGGTGCTGTGAATAACGCTCAGCCAGTAAGGTATTCATTTTCAATGTCTTCTCACGGTACACCGGGGAAGACATACAGTGGTTATGACGTCCACCGTGCAGCGCAGGCACGCGGTTACGCCCTACGCGCAGCACCTGCGGGTATTTTTGCGACATCCATGCCGGGCGCGCACCGCTCGGCGTGGCGAGGAAAATATGGATCCCCGCTGAATATAATTTATCAATGACGTTATCCAGCCAGACAAAATCATATTCCCCTTCACGCGGTTCGAGCTTCGCCCAGCTAAATATGCCCACCGACATGACATTACATTTCGCCTGCTGCATCATGGCAATATCTTTTTCAATAATACCGGGGTAATTCTCCCATTGCTCCGGGTTATAGTCGGCGCCATGCAATAACGCAGCGACCTTCGAACTTAAAGGCGCAAATTTATTCATATTAAAAACGTCCTGAAGTGAAACAGAATACTATTTAAATACCGTTATCGACGGCAGCACTTTGCCATGACAATCAAATAACGCCTGGTTTTCGCGGGCATTTCCCTCTTTCCAGTCATCATGGATATATTTCATGCCGGTTTTGGTGGCCCATGTGGTGCCCGGTACGGCAATCCAGGTCGGCTCCCAGTAGAACAGGCCCTTACCGCGACGATCGGGAACGTTAATCACGGCCTGCATTAAATCGTGGATATAATCGTACTGACCCTGCACGGTGCCGGGATAGCCACCGTCCTTCTCTTCTTTGGCCTGGAAACTGTTTTCTGCGTTATCGCAGTTCTCCAGCGTATAGCCATAGGCCGCTTCCACCACAATGACGTCTTTGTTATAGCGTTTGCTGATGTCATCCATATTGGCTTTCAGCGCGCCGATCGGGCCATTCCAGTAGGTGTACATCGACAGGCCGATAATATCGAACGGCACATCACGCTTCGTTATCTCATCAAACCACCAGCGGAAGGTGTCATTTTTAGTGCCTTCGGCCAGGTGCAGCATAATTTTCACCTGCTCGCCGTCGGTCAGGTTCTCTTTCATCCCACTGATTGCGGCGTTGAGTAACCCGGCTACGCGGTCAAACTCGCCGCCACCCTGCCCCCAGCTTTTGCCTTCCGGCCAGAGCATTCCGCCATTGATTTCATTACCAATCTGGACCATGTCCGGCAGCACGCCCTCTTTTTTAAAGCGGGCAATGGTGTCGCGCGTATAGTCATGGATTGCCGTTTTAAGCTGCGGGTAATCCATCTTCTCCCAGGCTTTAGGTTTGAACTGTTTGCCCGGGTCGGTCCAGAAATCGCTGTAGTGGAAATCGAGCAGGAGTTTTATGCCCTGGGCCTTCACGCGCTTCGCCAGCGCCAGCGTGTTTTCCAGATTGTTACTGCCGCCCCCGTAGGTATTTCCGTTGGCATCCTGCGGATCCACCCACAAACGCAGGCGCACATAGTTCACGCCGTTGGCTTTCAGAATGGCAATCGCGTCCTGCTGCTGGCCATTCTGGTTATAAAATGTTGCGCCATGCTGTTCCGCCTCGAGCAGCGTCGAGATGTCCGCCCCCTTAATAAAGTCTGCCGGCATGGCGTTAAAAGGACGCGTTTTTACCCCGTCCGCGGCGAACGCACTCGCGGCAAGACCGCAAGAAAGACAAACAGCAAGCAAAGCGGGTTTGAGTCTTTTCATGGTTATCCCTTAGTACTCCCGGAGGTCAGACCGGAGACGAAGTATTTTTGTAAGGCCAGATAGAGGATCGCGACCGGCACCGCAATCAGCACCGCGCCTGCCGCGTAGGTGGTGTAACTGGCACCCATTTTTTGCGCCACCAGGTTATAAAGCCCGATGGATAAGGTGTATTTGTCCGGGGTGCGCAAAATGGTGCTGGAGAGAATGAAATCCCCCAGCGGCCCGGTGAAGGAGAACAGCGCCACCACCGCCACAATGGGTTTGGAAAGCGGCATGATGATCTCGATGAAGATGCGGAAGTTACTGGCTCCGTCCATGCGCGCGGACTCATCCAGATCCTTAGGAATGGCGTCCAGGTAGCCCTTCATCAGATAGGTATTCATTGGGATCATGCCGCCAACGTAAATCAGCACCAGCGCCAGATGGCTGTTGATTAAGCCCAACAGCTGCGAGAGCACGAAGATGGCAATCAGCGCCGAGAACTGCGGGATCATCTGCAGCAGCAGGAAGAGCATCAGTCCGTTCTGCCGCCCCTTAAAGCGAAAACGCGAGAAGGCATAGGCGGTAAAGCTAACGCTGATTAAGGTCAACACCATGGTCAGGAAGCTGATTTTCATCGAGTTCCAGTACCACGTCATATAGTTCACCTGACCATTAAACAGGTCGGCGTAATGCTGGAACGACAGGTTCTGTGGAATAACAGAGGAGCTTAACAGGCTGTTGCCCGCGTTGAGTGAGGCGCCCACCGTCCACACCAGCGGGTAAATGATGATGACCGACACCAGCACAATAACCAGCCAGGAGAGTGAAAGGCGGACCCATTTCTCACGTTTAATACTTTGTGATTTAGCCATTGTTACGTCCCTTACGCCATGTCGTCATTTTTGAAAGATTTGGTGGCGCGGAACTGCCATAGCGCCAGGCCGACGACAAAAACAGACAGCAGGATGGTGATGGTCGCCGCAATGGCATATTGCGAAGATGACATCGTCAGTTTGTAGATCCACGACACCAGAATGTCGGTGCCGCCCGCATTCGACCCTACCACCGCCGGTCCGCCGTTATTGAACAGATAGATGATGTTGAAATTGTTGAAGTTAAAGGTGTATTGCGTAATCAGGATCGGCGCAATGGCGTAGAGCACCAGCGGCAGCGTAATGGTCCGCAACCGGGTCCAGCTGCTGGCGCCGTCCATGGTGGCCGCTTCATACAGGTCATCAGGAATGGCCTGCAGCACGCCGGTGGTCATGGCGAAAACAAACGGGAAACCAAGCCAGGTTTGCATCATGATCAGCGCCGTTTTGGTCCAGAACGGATCGGTCATCCAGGCTTTAGGCGCAATACCAAAGAAGGCCAGAATGGCGTTGTTAATCACCCCGAACGAGTCATTAAACATCCCGGCGAAAACCAGGATGGTGACAAAGCCCGGCACCGCCCACGGCAAAATAAAGATGGTGCGGATCAGCGGCTTAAAGCGTAAATCTTTCTGGTTCACCAGAATCGCCAGCAGTACGCCCACCGTACACTGCAGCGTAGTGGCGAGCAGCGTCCAGACCACCGTCCACTGCAGCACGTCGAAGAAGGTGGAACGCCAGATAGAGAGCGTAAAGATATTGATGAAGTTCTTAAACCCGACCCAGTCAACCAGCTTAGCCGGCGGCGTGTGGTAGAGGTTGTAATTGGTAAAGGCGATGGCAAACCCGAACAAAATGGGAAACACCACCACAAACACCAGCAGGATAAAGCCCGGGGTGATCATCAGATACGGGAAGCCGTCGCTCAATAGCATCTGATACTGTTTACGCACGCTGTTAAGCTGCAACCCTTCGTCACGTTTCAGGCCATTGACCCACGCGTCACGCATCGACAGGTAATACACCATCACGCCGAACGCAGCGATTAACACGCTGATGATCCCCTCCGCCAGCAGGAAGATGGAGTTGTCGCGCGGCACCTCCTCACCCAGCGTCACCAGTCCCCACAGCCCTTCGCGCAGAAAATCAGCAAATACGCCGATAAAACTGGCAAGCAGCACCAGGAAGATGACCCCTTTCAGCCACTGACGGTGGTAAAACTGACCGAAGCCGGGAATGACCGCCAGCAGCAGGCTGGTCCAGGCGTGACGCCCGGCCACGCGCGGTTTGGCAAAATGTTCCGGGATGATACTCACAAACAACTCCTTTCAAAAAACGGGAGAGACGCCCTCCCGTTCTGCGACGTCAGAAAACTACTGGTTGCTGGCCTGCATGGCTTCGATTTGCATCTGAACCTGTTTTTCTGCGCTGTCGAGCGCGGCTTTCGGATCCTGTTTACCGGTCAGGCTCAGCTCGAGGGCCGCGTTCGCCGGAGCCCAGACTTCACCCATTTCCGGAATGCCCGGCATCGCTGTCGCCCGTGCGGCCTGCACGGCAACCGCGCTGGCTTTCTCGTCGTTCTTAATGAGCGGATCGTCAATCATCGCGGTCAGCGGCGGAATTTCACGCGTCGCGATATAGCGCGTTTTGACGTACTGCGGCTGGTTGATAAATTCGATAAATTTCTGCGCCATGGCTTTGTCTTTGCTCCAGGTAGAGACGACATAGCCCTTCACGCCCAGGAATGAACTCATTGGCTTACCGTCCGGCAGCGTCGGCAGCGGCGCAACGCCGTAGTTAATGCCCGCCGCTTCATACGGCTGGAACGCCCACGGACCGTTGATGACGGCTGCCGCTTTTTTCTCGGTAAACAGAGAATCGATCGCGTTCAGACCGTTATCGCCGATGATCCCCGCCGGGAATACGTCATCGGTATAGAATTTTTTCAGGTAGGTGACCGCGTCTACCGCGCCCGGCTTGTTCAGGCCCACGTCGCTGGCGTTATAACCGCCTTTATCGTTTTTACCGAAGATGTACCCGCCCATCGGGGAGATAGCCCCCCAGCTGTAGTAAATCTGGTCGAACTTGGCGAGCAGGCCGTACTGGTTTTTGGCGCGCTGCTGTTTAGAAAAGTCATACCAGTCCTGAAGTGAGTTGAGCGGCTTCGCGATCAGGTCTTTGTTGTAAATCAGCACCAGCGTCTCAACCGCTTTCGGCACACCGTAAAGGGTGTTATCCATTTTGAAGGCATTTATCGACGCCGGCGTGTACTGTTCGGTCTGCTTCGCCTCCAGATTCAGGGGGGTCAGCAGCCCTTGCACAACCGCGCCGCCGAGTTGATCATTGGGAATGACCAGCACGTCCGGGCCAATTCCTGCCGGGCCGTCGAGGCGCAGTTTTTCCAGCTGCTGCGCGTAAGGCATCTCCTGCAGGTTAACCTTAACGTCGTACTGCTTTTCGAAATCGGCGACCGCGTCTTTAATGCCGGACGACTTTTTGATGTCTTCCCAGACGTTAAGCTGCGTGGTGGCGTGAGCCTGCACCGCGAGCGTAGAGAGGATCAGAGCAGCGAGTATGTTCTTTTTCATTATCAACCTCATGTGAAGGTATAACAATTTTATGGTTGTTATTGCATTTCACCGCCATACACCTTCGCCAGAAAACCGACTAACACTGGCGTATAACGTATAACATCAAATGCCTTTGGTTTGGTATACGCTACCCTTCACATCATGATAACTCTACAAAAAACTGTAAGTTGTGTGATCGTCATAACATTAATGGAATATCAGTATAGGGTGCGTGAATACTGGAAGTTATAGTCAGAGCAGACAAATTGCACCGTCCAGCCATGTAGCAAATAATTGTTATACGTAATACATACGCGGCGGTTTACTCGGGGAATACAGATGTCGAACATACAATTGAGGAATGTCACCAAACGCTTTGGCGACACCGTAACCTTGCACAACGTGAATCTTGAGATTGAAGACGGTGAGTTTGCCGTCTTTGTCGGTCCTTCCGGCTGCGGTAAATCGACAATGCTGCGCATGATTGCCGGACTGGAGGACATTAGCGAAGGGGAAGTGTTAATTGGTGACGAGGTGATGAACGACGTTGCCCCCTCCCACCGCGGCGTGGCGATGGTGTTTCAGTCCTATGCGCTCTACCCACATATGACGGTGGCCGAAAACATGGGCTACGGCCTGAAGGTCAATAAGGTGCCGAAAGATCAGATCCGCCATCAGGTCGAGATGGTGGCCAAAACGCTGCAGCTTTCCCACCTTCTGGATCGCAAACCTAAGCAGCTTTCCGGCGGCCAGCGCCAGCGTGTGGCTATTGGCCGCGCCATCGTACGTAATCCGCGGGTCTTTATGTTCGACGAACCGCTCTCCAACCTGGATGCCGAGCTGCGCGTGGAGATGCGTCTGCACCTTGCCCGTCTGCACCAGGAACTGAAAACCACCATGGTGTATGTCACCCACGACCAGATAGAAGCGATGACCCTGGCTGATAAAATTGTGGTGATGAACTACGGAAAGGTTGAGCAGATGGGCGCGCCGATGGAACTCTACTACAAACCGGCGAACAAGTTCGTGGCCGGGTTTATCGGCTCGCCGAAGATGAATTTCCTGCCGGCAACGGTAGAGTCCTGGCAACCGGGTGAGCTGACGGTGAGATTATCCCAGCAGAAGACACTCACACTGGCCCTGACCACCACACCGTTGAACGCAGGCAGCCCGGTGACGCTGGGCATCCGTCCGGAACATTTAACCACCGATCTCCGCCACGGCACGCGGCTGACGTTTAACTGTGAAGTGGTTGAGCGTCTGGGCAATAACACCTACCTCTTCGGTCAGTGCTACGGCCACGACAATGTGAAGATTTTGCTGCCGGGCGATGTGAAATTCGCACCGTGGCAGCAAATTGATGTGGCTTTTGACGATCGCCACTGCATGGTGTTTGACGAGCAGGATGTGCGGGTGAGTGCCGACATCGATGAAGCGGTACGCTCGGTCGCTTAACCCGCCAGACGCATCACCGCACGCGAAAAGGCATCAACCGCCAGCGCGACATCCTCAGCCATCACCGATTCCGCCGGATGGTGGCTGACGCCTCCCCTACACCGCACAAACAACATCCCTACCGGCCAGCGCTCCGCCAGGGCGATGGTGTCATGACCGGCACCGCTCGGCAGCGATAATGTCTTCCCCTGCACCGATTCTACAGCCTCCGCCAGCAGCGCCTGCAGACGTGTATCGCATGGCGTGGCGGCGATTCGGTAAAATTCGTCGGCTGCAAAATGTATTCCGCGACGGGCCGCTATCGCCTGCGCCTGCGTCAGCAGTGCAGTAAGCAGAAGGTCAAGCGGCGCATCCTGCGGGCCGCGAATATCTAACGAGAGCGCGACCTCGCCGGGGATGACGTTTACTGCACCAGGCAGACAGCGCAACTCACCCACCGTGGCCACCAGGTTGCCGCCGTGCTGACGGGTGGTGCTTTCAATCAGCACCATCCATTCGGCGGCGGCGGCCAGCGCGTCCTTACGATGCGCCATCGGCACGGTCCCGGCGTGGCCGGCCTCACCGGTGAAGCGGCAGTTCAGACGACGCGCGCCGTTAATGGCTTCAACCACGCCCAGCGCCAGACCGGCCTGTTCCAGACACGGTCCTTGTTCAATATGCAGCTCCAGACAGGCGCTGAAATCATCCGGGCGTCGGGCGGCCATCGCGACACGGCTGGGATCTAACCCTGCCTGTACCATCGCCTGCGCCACGCTGATACCTCTGGCATCGCACGTGTCGAGCCAGCCCGCAGGCCAGGTGCCCGTCAGGGCGCGGCTGCCCAACAGCGTGATACCAAAGCGGGTACCCTCTTCATCGCAAAAGCCGACAATCTCAACGGCCTGCGCCAGCCGTTTTCCCTGCTGGTGCAGGCTGTCAACGACTTCAATGGCCGCCAGCACCCCCAGCATCCCGTCGTAGCGTCCGGCATTGCGCACGGTATCCAGATGCGAGCCAAGCAATACCGCCGGTGCGCCCTCCTGCTCGCCTTCATAACGTCCGCAGATATTCCCCACGCTGTCCTGCCAGACGGTCATGCCCGCCTGGTTCATCCACTGCCCGACCAGCTGGTTAGCCTGCAGATGCTGGGCAGAGAGATACACGCGGGTAAGGGAATCCTGGGTTTCGCTGATGGCGGCTAGCGCATCGGCGCGGGCCATCACACGTTCTGCCGCCTGCTGGCGTGTCGCGTGATTCATAGCGCCGTCTCAGTGCGGTAATGATCCCACGCGGCCTGCATCGCGGCACCCTGCGTAGTGGAAAACTTCAGGTAGTTCAGTACCGACTCCAGCGCACTCAGGGTGGTCATCACGCAGTCTTTACGCGCGTTATAGCCCATGGTGCCAATACGCCACACTTTGCCGTGCAGCGGACCAAACGAAGTACCGATTTCAATGCCGAAATCCTCCAGCATCAGTTTACGCACCTGGTCACCGTTTACGCCCTGAGGGATAAGCACGCCCAGCACGTTGTTCATCTTGTGCCTGAGGTCGCCGAGGGTCTCGAGTCCCATCGCCTGAATACCTTTCAGCAGCGCATCCCCGTGCAGCTTGTGGCGGGCGATACCGTTATCCAGCCCTTCCTGCAGAATGAGGCGGGCACATTCGCGGGCGCCAAACAGCGCGGTGGTCGCTTCAGTGTGGTGGTTCAGACGCTCGGGTCCCCAGTAATCCATCACCATGCCGAGGTCGAAATAGTTGGAGTAAATCATCTCTTCGTCGCCGTCGCGATGGGCATCGGTACGGATCCCCTCTTCGATGCATTTGCGGCGACGGATTGCCTCTTCCATCCGCGGGCTCAGGGTAACAGGCGAGGTGCCGGACGGACCGCCAAGACATTTCTGCATCCCCGCCGAGACCGCATCCAGTCCCCAGGCATCGGTCTCCAGGGCGTTGCCGCCGAGCGACGCGGTAGCATCGGTATAAAACAGGACATCGTAACGACGGCAGATTGCCCCGAGTTCCGCAAGCGGCTGCAGCATGGTGGTGGACGTATCCCCCTGCACGGTTAACAGCAGGCGCGGACGCACGCGTTTAATGGCATCTTCCACCCGATCCGGTGTGAACACCTCACCCCACGGTACCTCGATGGTGTGGACCTCTGCGCGGCAGCGGCGGGCAATTTCGCACAGCAGATGGCCGAAGCGACCAAAAACGGGCACCAGCACCTTGTCCCCCGGACGAATGGCCGATACCAGAATCGCTTCAATTCCCGCGCGGGAGGTGCCGTCCACCAGCATCGTCCAGCGGTTTTCCGTGCGGAACACGCCGCGGTAGAGTGCCATGACGTCGTTCATGTAGTGGGTCATCGCCGGATCGTACTGGCCGATAAGCTGGCTCGACATGGCACGCAATACGCGCGGATCGGCGTTGATCGGCCCCGGCCCCATCAGCAGACGTTGTGGCGGATTGATTTGCGGAAATTGAGCGATATCCATTTTTTAGTCCTTAGTTAATTGAGGCCGCGCACGGAGGAGATAAACTGTTTAAGCTCAGTGGTCTGTGGGTTAGCGAACAGTGTTTTGCTGTCGCCCTGCTCCCAGACGCGCCCCTGATGCATAAACACCACGCGGTCGCCCACTTCGCGGGCAAAATTCATTTCATGGGTCACCAGGATCAGCGTCATCCCCTCAGCGGCCAGTTGTTCCAGCACCTTGAGCACTTCGCCCACCAGTTCCGGGTCGAGCGCGGAAGTTATCTCGTCACAGAGTAAAACTTTAGGCGACATCGCCAGAGCACGGGCAATCGCCACGCGCTGCTGCTGGCCGCCGGAGAGGCTTGACGGGTAGTAATCCAGACGGTCACCCAGCCCGACTTTCTCCAGCATGCGCTGCGCCAGTGCCTGACATTCTGCTGCGCTTTTCTTCAGCACCCGACGTGGCGCGAGCATCACGTTTTCCATCGCCGTCATGTGCGGGAAAAGGTTGAAGTTCTGAAATACCATGCCGACCGAGCGGCTGATTTCACGCGCCTGGGAATCCCGGTCGGTAATGGTCATGCCGCCGAGCTTGATGCTGCCGTCCTGATACCCTTCGAGGCCGTTAATGCAGCGCAACAGCGTGCTTTTACCCGAACCGCTGCGCCCGATAATTGAAATGACCTGGCCCATGTCGATGTCCAGATCCACGCCCTTGAGCACGTGGTTATCGCCGTAGTACTTCTGCACCTGATTAATGGTGATGAGAGGCATTGAATTTAGTCTCCAGATAACGGCTGTAGCGCGACAGCGGATAACACAGAATGAAGTAGCCGAGCGCCACCAGCGCAAAGACTTTAAACGGCTGATAGGTCACGTTGGTCAGCATCGTCCCGGCCTTGGTCAGCTCGATAAAACCGATAATGGATGCCAGCGCGGTCCCCTTAATCACCTGCACGGCGAACCCCACCGTTGGGGCGATGGCGATGCGTAACGCCTGGGGAGCCACCACGCGAAACAGCGTCTGGCCGAAGGTCAGCCCCAGACAGCGCGACGCCTCCCACTGCCCTTTCGGCAGCGCACGAATACTGCCAAACCAGATATCAAGCAAAAAGGCGCTGGTGTAGAACGTCAGGGCCAGCGACGCGGCGGTCCACGGCGAAACATCGATACCCAACAGCGCCACGCCGAAGAAGGCCAGGAACAGTTGCATCAGCAGCGGCGTGCCCTGAAACAGTTCGATATAGCCGCGAATAAGACGTTTTACCGTACGCCCACCCGTGAGGCGCAACAGCAACAGCGGCAGCGTTACCGCCGCCCCGCCGACAAACGCCACCAGCGACAGCAGCACCGTCCAGCGTCCGGCGAGCAGCAGATTGCGAATAATGTCCCAGTCGGTAAAGGTGGTCATCATGCCTGTACCCCCAGCCACTTCCGTCCTGCCGCCATCATTAGCTGGCGCAGGGTAATTGACAGCACCAGGTAAATTCCGGTGGTCACCAGATAGACCTCAAAGCTCAGGAACGTTCTTGACTGAATCAGGTTGGCGGCAAAAGTCAGCTCTTCATAGGAGACCTGCGACACCACCGACGAACCGAGCATAACGATAATGCACTGGCTGACCAGCGCCGGATAAATACGCTGCAGTGCCGGTGGCAGCACCACGCGTATAAACGTTTGCAGGCGGGTAAGCCCCAGCACGCGGCCGGCCTCCCACTGTCCTTTGGGCGTAACCTGAATACCGGCACGGACAATCTCCGTGCTGTACGCGCCCAGGTTGACGACCATTGCCAGCAGCGCCGCTTCGCCCGCCGTCATCTTCAGCCCCAGATTCGGCAGACCGAACACAATGAAAAACAGCTGCACGACAAAGGGCGTGTTGCGGATAATCTCCACGTAGCCGCCCCAGATCCGGCTAAACCACGTCGTCCGGCCGCTGCGAATCGCCGCCCCGAAAATACCGATCGCCAGCCCGCCGAGGGTTGCCATCACCGTCAGTTGAATGGTGACCCACAGCCCTGCCAGCAGCGCCGGCCAGTACGGCCAGAGCGCAGAGAAATGGAGTTGCTCTGTCATCGCCTTACACGCCCAGGCTTGCCGGCAACGGCGCTTTCAGCCACTGCTCAGAGAGGCTATTCAGGGTGCCGTCTTTAATTCCCTGCTCGATCACCGCATCAACTTTCGCTTTCAGCGCCGGTTCGTTTTTCTTCAGCCCGATAAAGCACGGCGAGTCCTTCAGCATAAAGCTCGGAACCGGGGCTTTGGCGGCGTTCTGGCGGGAAATCGCCGCCACGACCAGATTACCTGTCGCCACGTACTGGACCTGACCGGACAGGTAAGCCGACAGCGTGGTGTTATTGTCTTCGTAGCGTTTGACGTCTGCATCTTTCGGCGCAAGGCTGGTCAGCACCATGTCCTCCACCGCACCCCGCGTCACGCCAATGGTTTTTCCACTCAGCTGAGCAGCATCTTTCAGTTCAGCCCCTTTCGGGCCGAACACGCCGAGGAAGAACGGCGCATAGGCACGGCTAAAATCAATCACCTTTTCACGCTCGGCGTTTTTGCCGAGGCTTGAGATCACCAGATCCACCTTATCGGTTTGCAGATACGGCACGCGGTTGGCACTGGTCACCGGCACCAGCTGCAGCTTGAGCTTCATCTGTTTTGCCAGATAGCGCGCCATGTCGATGTCGTAGCCCTGCGGCTGGAGATCGGTCCCGACTGAACCAAACGGAGGAAAATCCTGCGGGACGGCGATACGAAGAGTGCCGCGTTTCTCAATATCCTGAAGCTGGTCAGCTTTTGCTGGCAGGTTTGCAAACAGACAGACGGCCCCGGTCAGTGCAATCAATAACTTTTTCATGGTGCTTCCCCGTAACGTTAACATGAAACAAAAGATTCTTTGAATTAGATTTTGCAACTAATGTGCCAGATGAAGCGAAACGGGAAATTTTCTCTGAAGGCCTGATAAAACGAGAGCGGGGCGGAAAAGGCCTCCCTTTTCCGCCCCGCTCTTCTGCACTATTTTAATGCAAAGCACCAGCCTGATGCCCCATTATCGCTGTTCCAGTTCGTCCAGTTGCTGATACAGGGAGGCGATATTGTGGATCCGGGGACGGCCTTTATCGAGGATTTCATGCAGGAAGGCGTTAGCCAGCAGGTTGATCAGACTGTTGACCGACGAGTAGCTGTCGTACGCCGAGACGCTGTCCAGCGGGGCGCAGAGCTGCCAGCTGGTCAGCGGAAACAGGCTGTGTGCCTGCGGCTCACACATCAGCAGAACCGGAATACCGCTGTGCTGAAGCTGCTGCAACAGCGGCCGTACGATCCGCGGGCGACGGCGAAACGCCATCATAATCACCAGATCGTCGGGCGTGAGATCGACCAGTTCCTCGCTCAGGCTCTGCCCCGGCTGCGGCAGCAGCAGCACCTGTCCGCGCGCCTGCAACAGCTGCTGGCGCAGGTGCAGCGCCGCCGGATAGGCGTTGCGCATCCCGATAATCACAATCCGCCGCGCCTTCACCATTGAGGCCATGGCCTCGGCAAACTGCTGAGCATCCAGAGCGTTGACCCACTGGGTAAGGTTTGCCATCTCCTGCTTATAATGCCGCGCCAGCAGAGTGTTGCCCTGCACCGCATCGCGGTTATCGGTCAGCGGCATGCCGCTCTGGCGCAGCGTGCGCAGTTCGTCGCGCATCTCTTTATACTTCTCATAGCCCAGACGCTTAAACAGACGGCTCACCGTGGCTTTCGACACCCCGCTCAGCTGCGCCAGCTCGGCGCTGTTATAACTAATGAGGTCGTCGAAATGATCAAAAATAAAATCAGCCACCCGTTGCTCCTGCGGTGACAACGACGCGTATTGCGCTTTCAGACGTTCATCAAGCTGTTCCATAAAGCCTCTGTAACTTTTGTTTCACCTCACTATACCTTTCATTAAGCATGCCAGCTTGTTAAAACGTTATGTTACGACTGACGTGAAACTTTTCATTCATAACTGGAACAGCTTTTGCAGCACCTTATGACTTTTGGGTTATGAGGACTCTCCATGCAAAGTAATGTCTCCGTACACGGAATGGCCGTGGCGCCCCACCATCTTGCCAGCCAGAGCGCCCTGGCCATTCTGCGTGAAGGCGGTAGCGCGATTGAGGCAATGGTCGCCGCCGCCGCAACCATTGCCGTGGTTTACCCGCACATGAACGGTCTCGGTGGGGATGGTTTCTGGCTTATCGTGCCGCCCGATGGCGAACCGGTTGCCATTGACGCCAGCGGCGCAGCTGGCTCACTGGCGACGCTTGCCGCCTATGACGATGTCTCTCAGATCCCCCATCGCGGGCCTCGTGCGGCGCTGACCGTGGCGGGAACGGTGAGCGGCTGGGACGAAGCACTGAAGGTTTCGCGCACGCTGACGGGCACCGCTCTTCCCCTGAATCGCCTGCTGGCAGACGCCATTGACTATGCCCGAAACGGCACGCCGGTGACCGCGTCTCAGGCCGCCGCCACGGCCAGTAAGCTGGATGAACTGAAGGACCTGCCCGGCTTCGCAGAGACCTGGCTGACGGACGACAAACCGCCGCAGGTCGGCAGCCGGTTTTATCAACCGGCGCTGGCCTCCACGCTCTCGCACCTCGCAGAAGACGGTCTGGACAGTTTTTATCGCGGCCCGCTGGCGGAGCGTCTGGCCCGGGGCATGGCAACGCTGGGGCTGCCCATCACCCTGGCTGACCTAAACGCGCATGTCGCCCGGCGCACCACGCCGCTGAAATTACAGCATCAACAGGGTGAAGTGTGGAACCTCGCGCCGCCAACGCAGGGGCTGGTGTCGCTGGCGATCCTCGGGATAACCGACCGCCTGTCCATGGCCGATGCTGACGAAGCGACCACCGTTCACCGCATTGTAGAGGCCACCAAACTGGCGTTTGGTCTGCGCGATGCCCATATCACCGATCCGCGCGAGCTGAAAACCGATATCCAGAGTCTGCTGGATCCTGCCGCACTGGCCGCCCTCGCCGACCAGGTCGATGATAACCAGGCCGCACCGTGGGGCTGCGGCAAAGGCCCTGGTGATACGGTCTGGATGGGGGTAATGGATAACAGCGGTCTTGCCGTGTCGTTTATCCAGAGCATTTATCACGAGTTCGGCAGCGGCGTGGTCCTGCCTGATACCGGCATCGTCTGGCAAAACCGGGGAGCCTCATTCAGCCTCAATCCCCGTCACCTGCTGGCGCTTGCGCCAGGAAAACAACCGTTCCACACCCTGAACCCGGCAGCCGCGCGTCTGCATGACGGACGCGTCATGGTCTACGGCTCGATGGGCGGTGACGGCCAGCCGCAAACTCAGGCCACCCTGTTTACCCGCTATGTGGTGCAGGGGGTATCGTTGCAGGAGAGCATCGCCCGCCCGCGCTGGTTACTGGGGCGCACCTGGGGACAGACGTCCGACACCCTGAAGGTGGAAGGCCGCTTTACGCCGCAGACCGTCGCGCGCCTGCAGGCGCTGGGCCACGACGTGGAGTGCTTCCCGGCATTCAGCGAAGCCATGGGCCACGCGGGTGCGATTGTTCGCCATCCTAACGGGCTGTTTGAAGGGGCATTTGACCCGCGCAGCAACGGCGCCGCCGCCGGATTTTAAGGAGAGACTGATGAATACCACACAACCTGACTGGCATGCCTATCTGGCGCAAATGGAGTCCGTGCTCGGCGTTGAGCTGGATGACGCCCGCCGGGCAGAACTCTATGTGCAGTTCTGCCGTATCGCGGCGATGGCCGCCCCGCTGATGGCGCTGCCGCTTGATGACCGTCTGGAGATCGCAGGAGTATACAAAGCATGACGCTACACGAGATGAGTATCAGTGAGATCCAGCAGGCGCTGAGTGCAGGCGACCTGAGCGCCCATGACATCGCCCGCCAGACCCTGGAAGCCATTACGCGCATCAATCCCCATATCAACGCCTGGACCACCGTCACGGAAGAACGCATGCTGGCCGAAGCCGAGAATATCGACACCCTGCGTCGGGAGAAACGCCCTCTGCCGCCACTGGCGGGCATTCCCTACGCGGTGAAAAACCTGTTCGACGTCGCCGGGCATACGACCCTTGCCGGTGCAGAGCTGTTCAGCCAGCGCCCCCCCGCTACCGCTGACAGCTTTGCGGTACGCCAGCTGCGCAGTGCCGGTGGCTTATTGTCGGGGATGGTCAACATGGATGCCTACGCCTACGGCTTTACGACGGAAAACAGTTACTACGGCGCAACGCGTAACCCGCACGATGTGACGCGCATTGCCGGAGGATCGTCCGGCGGCTCTGCCGCCGCGGTCGCTGCCGGACTGGTCCATTTTTCGCTCGGTACCGACACCAACGGGTCGATTCGCGTACCGGCCTCCCTGTGCGGAATATACGGTCTTAAGCCCACTTTTGGTCGTCTGTCACGCGCCGGCAGCCATCCGTTTGTCGCCAGTCTGGATCACATCGGGCCGTTTGCCCGTCGCGTGAGCGATCTGGCGTCGGTGTACGATGCACTGCAGGGTCGGGATACCAGCGACGGATTTCAGGCGGAGAGCTCCCGGGAGCAGACCCGGCCCCTGCTCGACCGCGGTCTGGATGGTTTGCGCTGCGCGGTGCTCGGCGGCTATTTCAGTACCTGGTGCGACAGCGACATGCGGGACGCCGTGGCGCGGGTGGCAAAAGCTCTCGACGTGCAGGAAACGCTGCAATTCCCCGATGCCGAGCTGGCCCGCTCCGCAGCGTTTATCATCAGCGCCTCGGAAGGCGGAAATCAGTACCTGCCCGCGCTTCGCCGCGAGCCCGGGCGTTTTGAACCCCATTCGCGCGAACGGCTTCTGGCCGGCGCGATGATCCCTTCTGCCTGGTATATTCAGGCCCAGCGTTTTCGCACGCAGGCCCGACAGGCGTTTAAAGCGCTGTTTGCGCAGGCCGACGTGCTGATCGCCCCGGCCACGCCGCGCTGTGCAACGCAAATTGGCGAAGAGATTATGGAGATCAACGGCCAGCCGTTACCGGTTCGCGCCAGCATGGGCATGCTGACGCAGCCGATTTCGTTTTTAGGTTTACCCGTTACCACCGTCCCGCTGCGCACCGCTCAGGGCGCACCTGTTGGCCTGCAGTTGATCGCCGCACCGTTTAACGAGCAAGCCTGCCTGCGTGTGGCGCGGGTTCTGGAAGCAAGCGGAATAACCGATGCCCGGCCGGCGGAGATGGCTCCATGATAAATCACGATGACATTAACCTTCCGTGGGTCGTTGCAGAAGTGACCGCAGCCTTTTACCGCTATGAAGATGCGCTGGTAAGCAACAACATTCCGGTGCTGGATGAGCTGTTCTGGCACGACAAAAACACGGTGCGTCTCGGTGCGGGCGAAAACCTGTACGGCATTGAGGAAATCCGCGCCTTTCGGGCGGCGCGCCCGTCCGCGGGTCTGCAAAGGACATTGCACCATACGGTAATCACCACCTTCGGAGAGGATTACGCCGTGTGTAGCACCGAATTCACCCGCGAAAGAACGGAGCGGATTGGTCGCCAGCAGCAGACATGGGTACGCTTCCCGTACGGCTGGCGGATTGTGGCGGCGCAGGTGAGCGTGATGACGTAATGTTAATAACCCTGCCCAGCCTGCTTCTTTTCCCATCAGATAAGCAGCAGGCCGGGACAGGCGTCGCCGCCCCCCGGCGCACTGCTGGATCGTTATTGTTGAAACGGGTGCACCTCACGCCAGTGATCGGCTATCTGCTGGCGGGTACAGACCCATACCCGATCGTGCTGCGCAAGGTAATCGAGGAACCGCTGGAGTGCACGAAAACGCCCCGGACGCCCCAGCAGACGGCAATGCATGCCGATGGACATCATCTTCGGCGCACGTTCCCCTTCTTCGTACAACACGTCAAAGCTGTCTTTCAGGTAGGTATAAAACTGCTCGGCGGTGTTGAACCCCTGCGCGGTCGCGAAGCGCATGTCGTTGGCATCCAGCGTATACGGCACAATCAGGTGGGGTTTGCGCGTGCCGTCGCTGCACGCCACTTGCGTCCAGAACGGTAAATCATCGCCATAGTAGTCGCTGTCATAGTCAAAGCCCCCATGTTCCACTACCAGCTGACGGGTGTTTGGGCTGTCACGCCCGGTGTACCAGCCGGCAGGCGGTTTGCCAAACAGGTCAGTCAGGACATGCACGGCCTTGTGCAGGTGCTCGCGCTCCTGGTTGATATCCATACTTTGATAGTGGATCCAGCGCCAGCCGTGGCTAACCACGTCGTAATCAGCTGCTTTGATGGCGTCGACGATATCGGGATGTCGCGCCAGCGCCATTGCCACGCCAAAGACCGTCAGCGGCAGGCCACGCTTGCAGAATTCGTTATGGATCCGCCAGAACCCGGCACGGCTGCCGTATTCATAGAGGGAGTCCATCGACATGTGTCTGTCCGGATAACTGGCCGCACCAATGATGTCCGAGAGGAATTGTTCTGAGCCGGCATCACCGTGCAGCACGTGGTTTTCCGCCCCTTCTTCATAATTGAGTACAAACTGCACGGCGATGCGCGCCTGGTTCGGCCACTGCGCGTGCGGCGGCTTGCCTGCATAGCCGCGTAAGTCCCGCGGATAATCTTCGTTAAAAAGCGCCATTATCACCCCCCCCTCAATTAAAATGGATTCAGTGCCTGAAAGTGTCCGCTCAACGCTTTTTTCTCCGGGAAAGCCAGGTCCCCGTGTTTGCTGGTTGACAGCCCCAGCGCCACCAGCGACTCGACCATTTTCACCGCCGCACTGACGCCGTCGATCACCGGCACGTGCAGCTCGCGCGTCAGCGCCTGCGCCAGCGTCGCCATTCCACCGCAGCCGAGCACAATCGCGCCGCAGCCATCTTCTTTCAGCGCCTGGATGCAGCGCGCGCGCACCTTCTCCTGAGCCAGGCCGCTACCGTCTTCCAGTGCCAGCACCGGCAGATCGATGGCATGCAGGGCTGCACAGTGGTCCTGGAAACCATACTGGTGCAACAGATGACGGGCGATAATCCGCGTGCGCGGCAGCGTGGTCACAACGGAAAAGCGCGTTGCCACCAGCGTGGCCATATGCATCGCAGCTTCTGCGATACCGATGACCGGCCCCTGCGCCAGCTCGCGCGCCGCCAGCAGGCCGGGGTCACCAAAGCAGGCAATCACATGTCCATCCACGCCCTGTTGCCGTCCGCGTTTTATCTGTTCGAGAACGCCCACGGCGGCGATGGCCTCATCAAAATGACCTTCTATCGAGGGCACACCTGCGCTCGGGCAGACGGCGAGGATCTCCGTTCCCGGTGCTGCTACCGCGCGGGCTGCGGCGCCGATGGTTTCCGTCATCGCGAGGCTGGTGTTGGGGTTAATCACTTGTATACAAACAGACGACATTACGACTCCTTGTGGCTGGCGAACAGCCGGGCAAAATCAGGCAGGCACTCACCGGCCCGTTCGAAACAGAGACTGGCGACAATATGTTCAAAATGGTGCATTAAGGCCTCACTCAGGGGCTGGAGCGCCTTCTGGCGCAAGAGTTCCACCAGTTGCTCGTGGTCATTGCAGCGGCAGCCCTGACGCCACGGCGCGCCCCAGGCTGCGATCACCAGCGACGACCGCTGGCTCAGGCCGGTCACCATCTCTGTCAGCACCTGATTGCCTGAAATGGCCTGAAGCTGAATATGGAAATTGGCGGAGTGGCGGATTGCGGCGGGACCGTCATACGCTTCGTGCGCCTGCTGCTCCTGGCGAATAATCCCTTCCAGCGCAGCCAGATGTGGCGGCTGACAGTGGGCCAGCACGTCCGGCAGGTTAGCCACCTCAAGCAGCGCGCGCGTGCGGAAGATCTGCTGCGCCTCTTCTACCGTCGGGCTGGCCACGTGTGCACCACGTTTGGGCGTTAAGGTGACCATTTGCACAGCGGCGAGTCGTTGCAGCACTTTGCGAATACCGGTACGGCTCACGCCGAAGACTTCAGCCAGCGCCTCTTCAGGCAATTTACTTCCCGGGAGCAACTGATGTTCGACTATCGCGGTCATCAGCGCCTGAAAGATGGATTCATCTTTGTCATGCAGGTCTGGCGCGGTCTGCAGGCTGTTTATGTTGTTCATTCACCACTCCGATTTTTACTTTTCGCTATCGAATCGTATACATAAAAATAAAATATTGCATACAAGATTTATTATTTTGGCCTGGATCCTGCAACACCGTCTGCACTCCCACTTAACGGGTTTTCATTCACAGGAGCAGGTTTCATGCCAAACAGACAAAACGCGCAGCACGGTACGGCCGCTGATTCCGGTGCGGTTTACAGCCCACGGCTTTGCAATGAGGATCTGGCACCGACGCGTGACCAGAACTGGAGCTGGTACAACATCTTTTCTTTCTGGATGTCGGACGTCCACAGCATGGGGGGTTATGTTGTTGCCGCGAGCTTCTTTACGCTCGGGCTGGCAAGCTGGCAGGTCTTGCTCTGCCTGCTGATAGGGATTTGCATTGTGCAGTTGTGCGCCAACCTGGTGGCGAAACCGAGTCAGATGGCAGGCGTACCCTACGCGGTGATTTGCCGTCAGGCATTTGGCGTTTTCGGGGCCAATATTCCGGCGGTGATCCGCGGGCTGATTGCTTTCGCATGGTACGGCATTCAGACTTACCTGGCCGCCAACGCGCTGATGCTGGTGGCGCTTAAGTTCTGGCCTTCACTCGCGACGCTCACCACCGGTTCGTTCCTGGGCCTGTCGCATCTTGGCTGGATCTGTTTCGCTATCATGTGGGTGCTGCAGGCGATGGTCTTCTGGCACGGCATGAGCGCCATTAAGCGCTTTATTGATATCGCCGGTCCGGCGGTCTACGTGGTGATGCTGGCGCTGGCGGGATGGATTGTATACAAGACCGGTTTTGACGGCATCTCCTTTACCCTCGCCAGCAAATCCCTGAGCGCCGGTGAGCAGACCTGGCAGATGATCACCGCCACGGCGCTGGTGGTCTCTTACTTCTCCGGCCCGCTGCTCAATTTTGGTGACTTCTCCCGCTACGGTAAAAGCATGGGGGAGATCCGCCGCGGTAACCGCTGGGGCCTGCCGTTTAACTTCCTGCTGTTCTCCATCGTTACCGTGGTGATTGTGTCGGGTACGCAATCGCTGTTTGGCCGCATGATCACTGACCCGATTGAAACCGTCAGCCGTGTGGGCAACGATCTGGCGGTGGCCATTGGCTTGCTGACCATGATCACCGCCACCATCGGGATCAACATCGTGGCGAACTTCGTCTCCCCGGCGTTTGATTTCTCTAACTGTTCACCGCAAAAAATCAGCTTCCGCACCGGGGGGATGATCGCCGCCGTCGGCTCTATCCTGTTAACCCCGTGGAACCTGTTTAACTCGCCGGAGCTTATCCACTACACTCTGGACGTGCTCGGGGCGTTTATTGGCCCGCTGTTCGGGATTCTGATTGCCGATTTTTACCTGATTAAGCGCGGCAAGGTCTCCGTAGACGATCTGTTTGATGACACGCCAAAAGGCAAATACTGGTATCGCAACGGTTTCAACCCGAAAGCCATCGGCGCGCTGGTGCCATCCGTTGCCGTTGGACTGGTGATAAGCTTTATTCCCTCCCTGCATGAAGTGGCCAACTTTAGCTGGTTTATCGGCGTCTTCCTGGGCGGGGTCACCTACCGCTGGCTGGCGCGGGAAGATCGTGAAGCGGCAGGCGCCTCGTCGTTCAGCCCCCGCGTGGCGACGCAAAAAGAGTAACCCTTCCTCCGGGCCGCAGTTCCTCTGCGGCCTTTTTCATTCTGGCACCGTTTTTGCTCAGTCTCATCACCCCGCTACGCAAACACTAAGGCAGGAATCATGATGGACTACCAGACTGCGATCCGCGGTGCATTTTTTGATATTGCCCAGGTCTGCAACAGTGCAGACGTTATCGCCCAACAGGCGCGCTACCTTGAAGACGGGCTGTTGTTCATCCATAACGGCAAAATTCTGGCGCAGATGGCCTGGCAGGAGGGCGAGCAGTATCTTGATCCCTACAAAGGGTACACCGACCTGCGCGGCAAACTGCTGCTCCCGGGTTTTGTCGATACCCACGTTCATTACCCGCAGACGGAGATGATTGGCGCTTTTGGTGAGCAGCTGCTGGAGTGGCTGACCACATACACGTTCCCGGTAGAAAGCCAGTTTGCCGATGAGGCCTATGCGAAAGAGATCGCGGCGTTTTTCATCAACCAACTGGTCAGCCACGGCACCACCACCGCGCTGGTGTTTTGTACGTTGCATCCTGAATCGGTCGAGGCGCTGTTCACCGAGGCCCTGCGCCTTAACATGCGCCTTATCGCCGGGAAGGTGATGATGGACCGCCACACGCCTGACTACCTGAGTGAAACCGCGAAAGAGAGCTACCGGCAGACGCGCGAGTTGATCCAGCGCTGGCACCACCGTGGACGGTTGGGCTACGCCATTACGCCACGCTTTGCCCCGACCTCCTCACCGGAACTGCTGGCCGCGGTCAGCCTGCTCAGAGAGGAGTTTCCCGACACCTGGATGCAGACCCATCTGAGCGAAAACCCAAATGAAGTGGCCTGGGTAAGCGATCTGTGGCCGGAACATGAACGTTATCTGGATGTGTATCATCATTACGGGCTGACCGGCGAACGCAGCGTGTTTGCCCATGGGATCCACCTCCATGAGAGCGAGTGGCGCTGTCTGCACGATACCGGCTCGGCGGTGGCGTTTTGCCCCACCTCGAACCTGTTTCTTGGCAGCGGACTGTTCCGCTTACCCGCCTGCTGGCAACACCAGGTGCGTATGGGCATTGGCACCGATGTGGGTGCCGGAACCACCTTCAGCATGCTGCGCACCCTCGGGGAGGCGTACAAGGTGGGTCAGCTGCAGAGCTACCGCCTGCGCGCCAGCGAAGCGTTTTATCACGCCACGCTGGGCGGCGCTCACGCCCTGAGGCTGGACGATAAGATTGGCAATTTCGCCCCCGGCAAAGAGGCCGATTTTATCGTCATCGACCCGGCCGTTACGCCGCTACAGCGCCTGCGTCACCGGCGCTGTCAGGACATTTATGAGCAGCTGTTTGTGCTGATGACCCTGGGCGACGAGCGCAATATTAGCGAGACCTGGGTCAACGGTGTGCAGGTGTGGTCAACTGCCGCGGTAGGTTGACCACCCGCCCGGCGCAATCACAAACGGCAGGTGGAAGTGCTCGTCTGCCGTTTCTCCCGTCACAAAATCGATCTGTGCGCAGGGGTAAAGCGTGTCGCGGCCGGTTTCGGTGAACCAAGCCCCAATCTCGGCCACCAGCCGGTAACGTCCTGCAGGCAGGAAAGGGATAAACGCGGTGATGCGCCCCTGGGCGTTAGTGAAAGCAGTGGCCAATACGACGCCGTCCTGCTCAAGATAAACCCTTACGCCCTGCGCCGGTTTTCCCGTCGAAATATCAAGAATATGCGTGCTTAACGTACTCATTTGTCAATGACTCCTTCCAGCCGAAGCAGCGTAATTTCCCGCAGCTGTTCCAGTGCGACCTGTACCTCCTGCGCATCGCTGTTTTCCAGCCGGGCGTTGAGGGCGCGTAAAATCTCCTCACCGCTACGGCCTTTCGCGCGGATCAAAAACACGCGTCCAAAACGGGCCTCGTAGCGAGCGTTCCCTTCCTGCAGTGCCTGTGCCAGCTGCCTGTCGCGGTTGTCGACGGCGCCCTGCTCCTGGCGCGAAAGCACCGCCTCCGCCTGGGCTCCCGTCGGTTTCTCACCAATACGCGGGTGCGCATTCAGGGCCTGCGTAAGCGCCGTTTCATCCCAGGTTTGCGCCAGTGTCCGGGCGGCGTCGAACAGTGCTTTGCGGTGTAAATAGGGCCGCCCCTGCACCAGCGCATCGGCCCAGTCGGGCAACGCCACGCAGGGCTGCAACCGCGCGAGCGCCTCTTCGTGGCTCAGTTGATTAAAAGTTTGCAGTGCAATCATACTCGCTCCCGTCATATCGTCGTTTTCTCGCTTTGCACAAACTACGCCACTCTTGCCATCCTCCATGAAACAGTCGATTCCGGATCGCACAACAGGAAATTATTGATTCATAAAAAGGCATTCTCACCGCGTTTGCGCACCTTAGCAGTGCAAAACCACCCCATACAACGCGCTTTTCGCCACTCTGCAGCCTGGTACGCAAATTGCTCTTCCCTTTTTACACCCTGCAAAAGGAGAGAAGCATGAGAGCAATCGTTATTGGCGCGGGCATTGGCGGCCTGAGCGCCGCTGTAGCGCTGAAGAAGGCGGGAATCGACTGTACCGTGTTTGAGGCCGTGAAAGAGATGAAGCCCGTCGGCGCGGCCATCTCCATCTGGCCCAATGGGGTGAAATGCATGCAGCACCTCGGAATGGGCGACATCATCGAGACCTACGGCGGCCCTATGCGCTTTATGGCCTATAAGGATCACCGGCGCGGCGATACCCTCACCCGCTTTAGCCTTGCCCCGCTGGTCGAGCGCACGGGCGGTCGCCCCTGCCCCGTGTCGCGTACGGAACTGCAGCGCGAAATGCTGAACTTCTGGGGGCACGAGAACGTTCAGTTCGGCAAACGCGTTGAAAGCGTCCGTGAGGACGCGGCTGGCGTCACCGTCACCTTCACCGACGGTACTACCGCGACAGGGGATTTCCTGATTGCCGCCGATGGCAGTCACTCCGCAGTTCGCCCGTACGTGCTGGGCTATACGCCCGAGCGCCGCTACGCCGGTTACGTCAACTGGAACGGGCTGGTGAAGATTGATGAAGAGATTGCCCCTGCGCACCAGTGGACCACCTTCGTCGGCGAGGGCAAGCGCGTTTCGCTGATGCCCGTCGCCGGCGGACGCTTCTATTTCTTTTTTGATGTTCCGCTCCCCCTCGGGCTGGCGGAAGATCGCACTACCCTTCGCGCCGATCTCACGGGCTACTTCCGCGGCTGGGCGGCACCGGTACAGAAGCTCATCGCCGCGCTGGATCCCGAGACCACCAACCGTATCGAAATCCACGACATTGAACCGTTCGATACCCTGGTGCGCGGCAACGTGGCGCTTCTTGGCGATGCCGCGCACAGCACCACGCCAGATATCGGCCAGGGCGGATGCGCGGCGATGGAGGACGCCGTGGTGCTGGGTGACTGCCTGCGCGAGAACCATAACATCGCACTGGCATTGCGGCAGTACGAAGCGCTGCGCTGTGACCGGGTCCGCGACCTGGTGCTTAAGGCCCGTAAACGCTGTGATATCACGCATGGCAAAGACATGGCATTGACCCGGGCCTGGTACCAGGAGCTCAAAGAGGAGACCGGAGAGCGCATCATTAACGGTCTGTGCGACACCATTCAAGCCGGGCCTTTAGGCTGAACGCGAGAGGGACAACCATGAAAATACAACCGACTCCACCCGCCCATTGTACGTTTGAGCCAGAGGACTGGCTGCGTCTGGCAAAATGCTGGCATCCGGTTGCTCGCGCCTGCGACATCGGCGCGGCACCGGTCAAAGCCACCCTGCTCGACGAACAACTGGTTATCTACCGCGTCAAAGACCAGGTTGTGGTCGCCCGGGACGTTTGCCCGCACCGCGGCGTACCGCTGACGCTGGGCTTTCACGATGAACACGGGATTATCTGCCCTTATCATGGCTTACGCTTTGGTGAAGATGGACGCTGCAACCGCATTCCGTCCAGCCCTGACCAGCCGGTTCCCGCGAAGCTTAACCTGATTAACTATGCCGTGGAGGAGCGCTTTGGGTTGATCTGGACCTGCCTGGCGTTTGATCCGGATAACCCAATGCCGCTGCCCACCATGCCGCACTGGGATAACGACGGATTTCAGCAGATCAACTGCCCGGCGTTTGAAGTGAATGGCTTCGCCGGCCGTCAGGTGGAAGGTTTTCTGGACGTGGCGCATTTTGCCTGGATCCACACTGACACCTTTGCTGACCCCAATAATCCGCTGGTTCCCCATTATCAGCCCCAGGAGACGCCGTTTGGCTTTGTTGCCGATTACTGGAGCTCGGTGAGCAACTACCCCGCCAGCTCCGATGTCCAGGCCCCGGAAGGCTTCCAGTGGCTGCGTCATTTTGAAATGCATCTGCCGTTTACCGCCACGCTGACGATCCATTTTCCGGGGGAAGCCAGGCTGGTGATCATGAACGCCGCCTCGCCCGTCTCTTCACGGGTAACCCGCATGTTCGCCCCTATCGCGCGCAACTTTGACCTGCATATTCCGGTAGAGGAAGTGCACGCCTTCAATTTGCGTATTTTTGAAGAAGACCGCCTGATGGTTGAGACGCAGCGCCCGGAAAGCCTGCCGCTGGATCTGACTCTGGAAGCCCATATCCCTGCGGATAAAAGCTCGATTGCCTACCGCCGGGGGCTGAAAAAGATGGGCTTCGGCGAGTTTTTCCTGGTGTGACGGAGGAACGTGATGAGCGAAATGTTAAGCGTTATTGTCGACGGTCTCTGGCGTGAGGGGGATAAGAGTCTCGCCGTCAGGCTGGTGTCAGAATGCGGTGAAGCCCTGCCGGGCTGGCAGCCCGGGGCGCACATTGACGTGCATCTGCCCTGCGGGCTGGTTCGCCAGTATTCGCTGACCGGGGCAAGCGACAGCGAGAGCTATCTTATTTGCGTAGGACGTGAAACCGCCTCGCGCGGCGGGTCACGCTATGTTCACGAGACGCTACGTCCGGGGCAGAAACTGTTTATCTCCTCACCGCGCAATCTGTTTGCGCTGCACGAGGCTGAACGCTTCTTGCTGCTGGCGGCAGGGATAGGCATAACGCCCTTGTATGCGATGGCCCGGCAGCTGGAGGCTTCCGGCACCCCGTTTACGCTGCACTATTACGTTAAAGAGCATGGCAACGCGGCGTTTGCACGTGAACTCATGCAATTTAAACACGGCGAGTGTGTCATCCATACCATCAGCCCGCGCACTGCGCTGGCTGAGCGCATGCCCACGCCAGCGCCCGGTTTCCACGCCTGGGTCTGCGGGCCGGCAGGCTTTATGGAGAAAGTGTATCAGGTCGCCCTCACGAGAGGCTGGGCTGAGAGCAATCTTCACAGCGAAGCATTCCAGCCCGTTATGCCCGCCGACTGTAATGAAACGGGCGAGATTTTTACAGTCAAGCTGGCATCAACCGGCGAGCGCTGGCCAGTGCCGGCGGACAAAACTATCGCGCAGGTGCTGCTAGAAAACGGCGTGGCGGTACCCCTCTCCTGTGAAATGGGGATTTGCGGCGCCTGCCTGACGCCGGTTATTGATGGCGTAGTGGATCACCGGGATAGCGTGCAGTCGGAGGCGGAGAAAAGCGCGGCAGACCAGCAGGTGGCGCTGTGCTGCTCGCGAAGCCATTCAGGGGAACTGGTGATTGGGTTGTAGAACGAAAAAACCCTGCGATATTGCTATCGCAGGGTGTTTAAATTTGGCGGGATCCACGGATAGTCAAAACAAACGGCATACCGGGTTTCGGAGAAAAAGCATGTCCATAATCACCGATATCACCCCCAAAAACAGCGGAACGGACGATAAAACGATCCCTCATGACAGCATAACTGGCCTGACACTTCATCATCTTAAAACGGGGAAATATCCGCGAAGCTTCCCGTCATAATGACGAGTTTTAAAGTATCTTAACGATGGATTTACTCTGATGCATTCCGTTTTATTTCAGCATATCGGGCTGCCAGTTGTTTCAGATGCATCTCCAGCTGCGACCTCGCAGCTGCAGGTAAAGGTACACCAGGAGGATTTTCTGACAAGATACGCAGTTGCTCTTCAGCCGGTATGGACTGGTTAAAAGACTGCCGGACGGAAAATACAACGGACTTCAGTTCACTGACCGTCATGTATTTGCCTTTCTGCTCATCAAGCCCGTTCAGCCGGTCACTCAATTTTTGTAGCGATGACATCCCCTTATACCAACCATTGAGCTGTTCTACCGGTAATGCGGCAGCATTAAGGTGTTGCTGCCACTGTTGTATCAGGGGTTTTGCTTGCTCCGGCCACAGCACCTGAGCCTGTTCTGTAAGTTTTCGGCTGTAAGTAATACTCCAGTCAGGAGGCAATTTATCCAGTCGGGCAAGCTGCTGCTGTGTTTGTTCTATCATTGTTTGTGATGACGGAGATTGCTGACGCAACATATCCAGTTTTTCAGGCGCGAGAGGTGCAGGTAACGGAGCCAGTGAGGCAGCAAGCTGAGTCTGTAGCGGGTCTGGCCGGTGAAGAAATTGCCAGCTCCACACTGCGCCCGTACTTATTATCAGCATGGTACACATTCCGGCAGCGAAGAATTTCCACTTTTTTACCTGAGTGGGCATTGCCGTCAGTACTTCCACATTTGCGTGGTGTTCTGGCTGTGCAACGAATACCCACTTCACTGGGCTGTCTGGCGCTGGGGTCTCTTCAGAGAGACTACCGGTATGAGAGCCTGATGATATTACTGCACCATTCTTTACGGAGGCAGGCAGGACAATACCAGACTGAATATTCGACCCGGTACCGGTTGTATCGTTGCTGTTTTCCAGCCGGACAGCGCTGTTGTGCATCAGGGAACGCAACGTATCGAGCTGGCTCAGATGCTTAAGCTCCAGACGTTGAAGCACCTCCCCCAGACTGCCAAGCAGTTGCTCAGCCCGATACAGTTGTCTGAGGTCGCTGTAATTGAGCGGGAGCGAGCGCATCCGCTGCTGAAGACGCTGGTTCAGACTGCTGAGGATTTCCATGCGGGCATGTACCGGCTGCGGCCACAGTGTCCCCCACTGATGGCTTATCAGCGCATCCAATATCGCCAGGCCTTCATTGAGGCCGAATAAGCCGGCCAGCTGCGTCCGTGCCAGCGTGTACCAGGCCGCCGTCTGTAACTCCACACCGTTTTGCTCAAACAGTGAAAGGCAGAGTTTTTCGACATAATGCCAGTTCACATCCGGACGAGCCGGATGTGTCAGTTTACTCAGTTCATCACGCAGGGTGGCATAATCCGCTAGCGTGCGCGGATCGCCACCGGTTTTGATTTTTCGTGGATTGATGTCATTCATGGCTGAATATCCAAATGAAGGTTGCGGTGCTGTACTTCCTGTTTATGCAGCTTCACCACAAGTCTGCTGGTACTGCCAGGTTAATAGCTATGAAAGAAGCGCTAAAACCAGACAAAAAGAAGTACTTTGATCAAAAGGTTGTACTGTGCGCAGCAACATCCCCGGGGGATTAAAGGTCCAGTCACTGAAATGACCTGCCCGTATGAACAGGCGCCCCAGAGAGATCACGCAGCCTTCTGCATGAAGGGTCACTTCCACGCATCCGGTCACGCCCTGGCCGTACAAAAATACTGGTGTAAATTTCACAGACTGGTCATCTACACACAGAAAGATATCGGTAATCTCAAGAGCCCCGTACTCCACCAGCAGATCCGTAACGGATGTATTCAGCGTCCCCTCGTTCAATCCGGTACCCTCCAGCCACGCGTCCATTTGCTCCTGAAGCTGCGCATTCGCTGGCAAAAATCTGCAATATCGGCCTGACTCTTACTGTGTGTTGGAACTGATGAAAGCTGTCTGGCCTTACACACGGATTGCGGTATCGAGATACTGCTGTTGCTTCAGGTGCCTCAGCATCACGCGTCCTTCGGGCATAAACTCGGTGCCGTAACGTACGAGGCCAATGCCCTTAAGCTCAGCATCAATGGCATAACGCAACTCTCCTGGCACGTGCTGTTCGAGTAAAGTTACATTGAGGGACTGCAAACGGGGTTCATACTTGAGCAGGACACCGGCCAGCGTATCGATCAGCTCGTGGGCTGTACCCGGCATGCCTTGCAGAATTTTGGTCATGTCCGGCAAACCATAATCTGGTAAATGGGATATGGTCCCGGCTCGGGCGTTCAAAATACGCTGGATGTTATCCAGTACAGATAAAATAACCTGGTCTTCTTCGTTTACAACTTCAAGGGGAAGATCCCCTGTAAAGTTGCCGGTAAGAATTTCATATAAAGAGGGCGTTTTTTGATTCATAATATAGCATATTATTTTAAATGATAGAGGTTTAGGTTCTAAGGGATGTGAATTACCTTATCTTTCTTTCAAGGATTTTTTTGCAAAAATAATTATTGAACAACCGGATAATGAGGAACAAAACATCAATATTACTCGAAGTGGATTTGTTCCATACCAAGAATAAAGCATAAAGATAATAACCAGGCCAAAGATTACTGAAGAGTGCTTTGGTTTTATAGATGTTGCTAGAAATGTAATGGGTATGATAATGTATCTCATATAGAAGATTACAAATCCGAGTCCTACCCCCTACTCCTTGGTGTAAAGTAAGTTATGTACCATTCGTAACCCAAATGATGCTCTGCTAGAACGGTAATACATCCAAGGAAGGCTGTTATTAGTTTTACTAAATTTTTTTATTTTTTGCATTCAGGTAAAGTCCAGCCTGAAAACCCACTGTCAGATGGGTAAAGAAAATCAATGCCTGACCATTCAGGTGCAATTAAATCAGAGAACTGATATTCTCAAAATGCCAAGCTGAATTTTTCATTTTTTTCCAGTTTTGTCATAGACAACGAAAAATGATTGTTTTGAAAAAAGACGTAATACCCTCCCCACCCCGCCAAAAGGATTGTAGTCAGGAATGTAAGTAATAGCATAGCAGGAGTTGTCCTCATTCCATTTTTTTTCACTGGATGTAGATTTCTTATAAGTCAGTGTCTTTATTGACAGAAGAATAATAGATAGTGATACAAAAAACAGAGTATCAATTTCACTATAAACTTAATTGAGCTAAGCATGTTTTTAATCCATCGACGAATGTTCTTCAATGCCAATATTGTTACATCTGGTGATTTGATTGTTTTAAACATGAATTGCTAAGATGTTAACGGCATTCAGGAATATGCCATCCGCCCCATCCATCACTTGTAGGATAAGTTGCGTTATGTCCATGCCATTCTGGCGCCACCAAATCAGAAAATTGAGACTGCCAAAAATACCATGCAGAGCTTTTTATTTTCTTTCCATTCTGGTCATACACAATAAAGAAGGATTGATTAGAAAACAACCTCAATACTCGTCCAATTCCACCATATGGACGATAATCAGGAATATAGGTGACCAGCTCGCACTTTTTATCTCGACTCCATATTGAATCGTTCTTTATTGCGCCTCTATAAGCCAAGATTTTAACAGTCATTAAAATAAAGGAAAGGATGATCACTGAGATAAAGATCAGGAAAAATATTTTCTTTAAGTAATTATTCATTTATACCCCCCTTCCAGAAGGAATATTCCTCCATATCTATCTTGTCAAGATGAATGATAATATTTGCAGGGATTTTCTTCACTGTAGAGTATACAAAAAAATCTCCAGTTTTATTGGTACCCCTGTATTTGACAAATGATGAGTTTGCAATCCTAAAGTATCTACAACCGTCCTCATCGATGAATTCTTTTTTCATAAGTTCGCTAATCACCCCGGGTTTGATGACCCCACACTCTCCCCAATATCCCAAAGGTAGGCACCGGGCTATTTGTTTTTGCTCGTTCGCTGTCGACGTCCGCTTTCAGGGCCTGCGCTTTTTCGGCGGCCATTTCCAGCTGTTGCAGTTGCTGATTAAGCCTGTCGATTTCCTTCAGCGCGGCATCCATGTCCAGGGCTTCGCCCTGCGCTTTCGCCTGTGCATCTGCACTGATGAACAGCCCCTTTCCGGCGCGGATAACCCCGTGTTCATCAGTGCGCAGTTCGCTACCGGTGCCGCGGGATTTGCCCTGATTGTCCACCAGGTGCCCGCTGTTGAGCTGCGTCCTGCCGTATTCC
>NZ_KI973169.1:3272214-3819719 GCF_000534355.1 Enterobacter sp. BIDMC 30
GTACGTATCCAGACCGCGCACGTCGTCCATCACCGTACGCCAGTAAATCCCCACTTCAGACAGAATGCGCCGGATAAATTCAAGGTCCGTTTCACGCCACTGGGTGATAATTTCACGCGGCGGGTAGGTGCGCTCCAGGCGGAATTCGAAATCGGGTCCCTCCAGCCCGTGTTTACGCAGCACCTGCTCAACCACCTCAGGAACGGACTGGTTCTGATATAACGCGCACTGTCGGGTGTATCCCAGGAGCGACAGGCGGGAACTGAGCGTAAGACGGTAGTGGGACTGATCCTTTGAGGTGGAAAGCCATTCAAGGCGGGTGATAATACCGTGGACATTTTTACCGCTCCGCATCCGGAAAGAGGCATATTTCATCAGGACCTGTTCAGGGGGGATATTCGCCTGTTGGGTCGTGAACTCAATATCCCATTTGAACGGTTCGCTCAGTACTTCCCTGCCCCGAAATCGCAGAACATCCGGTTTTACCAGGCTGTCGTTGATATCCAGAAAGTAACGGGTCTGTCCGTCAAAAAGCGCTAACATTTTGTTGACTTCTTGCCTTGCAGATATCGACTATTTGGAAAAGCGTTGGAGCCATTCCCCATATATTGAGACACTCATAAATGTTAACTGTACTCTGGGATCTTCCTCATTTGTAAGCTCAAGAAGAAGATTACCTGTAAAATTGCCGGTGAGAATTTATATATTGCTTATGCCTTTATTGTAAATTTCTATTCAACCAAGATATAGAAAAGGCCAGAAATATAACGCAGGCAATGAATAATGAAACATTCCTGAACATTTCCACTTCAAAGAAGAGGTATGCTGGATAAACAATTAACAGAATATATTTAAGTCGCCTTGCTGTTTTGGATGTGTGCGACTCAGAAGGTACTTTTCTCAATTGACCATTTAATGAGAAAACAAATAGATAAGACAAAGAAGAAGAGAGAATAAACAATAAGGCCCTATATGGAAAATCAGCTTCAAAGATTTCAATCCCCAATAGCAGAGTTGAACTTATTGCTACGATGATACCTATTGCTTGCCTGGGAACAAATGCTGATATAAATATGCAAAACACAAGAATTAAATATACATAAAAACCATATAGGTTTGTTGATATGTGGATTTTATGTGGAATAAAAAACTGGGCGTAAAGTAAAGAAATCGAAATGGTGATGATTCTATAGATCATACATGCTAACAAGCCGATCAGTAGTTTACTATTAAATGAATTAATGTTTTTATTTATTCCATGCCGCATAGTTATCATACTCTTCTGAGGTTATAGAGTTACCTAATGCATCAGTTGACGCTCCATTATCTTGCTCGACAACATTCACAGCAGGGTAAGTGCTACCACCAGATTTAATGCTATATGTAAATCTTTGGCTTGCATATAACGCCCCTCGGAGCACAAAGAAATTATCATACGTATTAGTTCTATCGGCAACATCAGTACGTTTACCAGTTCCCCATATCATACCGGTTTCAACTGTTGATGGTATATTTTTTTCCATTCTATATGTGTCTATGGCGAAAGGTATTTGCCCAACGGCATCAGTCCAGTATGGAATTTTATTTATCATTACGAGGAGATAGCTGGCACCACCCACACTATTATTTTTCCAGTCGCCCTCACCTTTTGGACGAAAAGCCAAAGGCGTTCTATCGATAACTGAAAATTCTGCAATATCATCCCAAGTGAATATTTTGTAAGCTTCTTTTGCGTAATCAGCTTCGTTAACATACAACAATTTCCGATAGTTATCTGCCAATGGTTCAAACCATTGATACTGGAATTTATCATACAACTCTTGAGCTGTCATGATTTTAAAAGAATCCTTTTCACCCCCTCTCAAAACGAACAAAACATCAGCGTTTTTTCTTGTGATTATCAAAATGTTTGGCACTTCAATTTTATGGACTTCTTCATCTTTTTCAGGCGTGGTATTACCTTTTACTCCTAATTCCGTTTTTTCATTTTTTGTAACGATAAAATAGGGTGTACCATCGACTTCAATATTTATTTTTTTCATTGAATTATTACTCAGCTTAAAAATACCCAATACTCAGATTCACTGTCTTTCTTGTCGATATATCCATCTGCGCCAGAGCCTGAAAGTATTTCCTCTCCCTCCATTGTTTCAACACGATAATTGACATTTGAAGAGAAATTTAACTTTCTGTCGTAATACTGAGTGATCATTACCATCTGCTTCAATGACTCAATTGGTAGATTGGTTGCACCAGCAAACATCGTCCGCTTCACCTTCCGCAAATAAGACGCCGTCGTACCATACTCGACCTTCCCGGCCTCAAGTCGCAGATAGCTTCCGCCGCCGATCAGCGTGATACGTTTTTTTCCGGCCAGGGAGATGTCATTCGCCGAGCTCAGCGTCAGCTTCTTCTCAGCGAAAAACCGCAGGCTGGCGTTTTGCGCCTGGACATCTATTGGTCCTTCTCCGGATTTGACGCTCAGTTGGCCGGTGCGGGCAAAGAGCCCCAGTTTTTCTCCGGCCAGTGCGGTCAGATTGCCCATTGTTCCGACGCTGATATCGCCCCCGGCGTTGACGACCACGTTTCGTGCTGCGGCCAGTTGCATATCTTCACCACTGGTCAGGGCCATGCCTTCCGGGGCTGAGAACTGCAACGCCTCGTTAAGCGGTTTCAGCCGCTGCTCAAACATTTGTACCTGGCTGTCGACGTCCGCTTTCAGGGCCTGCGCTTTTTCGGCGGCCATTTCCAGCTGTTGCAGTTGCTGATTAAGCCTGTCGATTTCCTTCAGCGCGGCATCCATGTCCAGGGCTTCGCCCTGCGCTTTCGCCTGTGCATCTGCACTGATGAACAGCCCCTTTCCGGCGCGGATAACCCCGTGTTCATCAGTGCGCAGTTCGCTACCGGTGCCGCGGGATTTGCCCTGATTGTCCACCAGGTGCCCGCTGTTGAGCTGCGTCCTGCCGTATTCCGTGGCGAGCTTGATATGCTCCTCGCCACGTTTGTCCTCCATCCGCAATTTTGAGTTAGCGGGTGTTCTGAGGATATTTCGGGTGTGATTATCCCGGTTCACGAGGTCCGGATGTTCGGAGTCGTGCAGTGCGTACGCGATGTACGGCAGGTCAATATCGCCATTGCTATACGCAATGGCCACTTCAGTGCCGTCAATGAGCGGCGTATGCCAGCCCAGCGTGTCACCGACAGTCGGCTTCGCCATACGCAGCCACAGATACCCAAAGCCCTGCTCTGTTCCTTCGAGGTCGAAGTCCGGCTTTACCCGGTAGCGACCCTGCTCATCCAGGTGCGCGTAGATATCATTTTTCTCCCGGCTCTCGACGCGGGCCGGAAGTGTGCCGTGGATTTCAGGGCGCGGGATTTCAGTTGGGCGGAAACAGTAGCGTTCGGTATAAGGCATCCCCCAGACCGACACATGCAGACGGGAATCACGGGCCCCCCGGTAGGTCACCAGGGTGAGGATAACGCCCTCTTTCAGGGCAGTTATGACATCGCCCTGCGGCTCAAGCACCTGTCCCGGCGCAAGGTGGGCAGCGTTGCTGAACAGGTGAATGCGGGTCGTTCTGTTCAGCTCCCGCTCATGATGGAGCCGGGCCCAGAACGCGCCGGATTCGGTCTCCGGCTCCGGGCTGGTGTCATCACCTGCTTCACGATAAGGCGCTGCGTAGCGGTAATGCTTTCCGGTGGTGACCGCATCGTTACGCACACTGACCGTCGCATCCATCGGCGTGAAGGCTGTCCGGTAGTTGTAATCCCGCGTGGCGACCGTGCCGGTGGCAAGGGTGTGCCAGGTTCGTACATCCCAGACCGACTCTGCCGCACCGTCAAACAGACCCGACGGCTCGCTGTAGGGCAGGCGCACATCAAACTGGTAGTTAAGCTGGCTGTCGGCCAGTAAGTACGTATCCAGACCGCGCACGTCGTCCATCACCGTACGCCAGTAAATCCCCACTTCAGACAGAATGCGCTGGATAAACTCAAGGTCCGTTTCCCGCCACTGGGTGATAATTTCACGCGGCGGGTACGTGCGCTCCAGGCGGAATTCAAAATCAGGTCCCTCCAGCCCGTGTTTGCGCAGCACCTGCTCCACCACCTCAGGAACGGACTGGTTCTGATATACCGCACACTGCCGGGTGTATCCCAGGAGCGCCAGGCGGGAACTGAGCGTAAGACGGTAATGGGACTGATCCTTTGAAGTGGAAAGCCATTCAAGGCGGGTGATAATGCCGTGGACATTTTTACCGCTCCGCATCCGGAAAGAGGCATATTTCATCAGGACCTGTTCAGGGGGGATATTCGCCTGTTGGGTCGTGAACTCAATATCCCATTTGAACGGTTCGCTCAGTGCTTCCCTGCCCCGAAATCGCAGAACATCCGGTTTTACCTGGCTGTCGTTGATATCCAGAAAATAGCGAGTCTGCCCGTCAAAAAGCGCAAGCCAGTTATCCATTATGTCACTCCTTTACCGGCTCGAGGCTGAGCCAGCCGTCACCCAACTCGATGGTCCGGGGTTTGTCCGGATCGAGGTCGTCACGGGTCAGTACCAGACGCCAGCGGTTGTTTTTCTGATCGGGACGATTGAACAATCCCACCACCGCCACGAACTGTGCTTCTTCATCCATGGGCATATTCAGAGAAACGCTGCCGTTGGGCATCACCAGCAGCTCTTTTGATGCCAGAACATCGTCCTTAAGTACCGTATCGGCATTGCGCAGCAGCGTCTGGTAATCAGCGGCATCAACCGCTTTCCGATCCCTGAGGAGATAAACCCGCACCATTGTTGCCAGCGGTGTCTGCGCGGCATCGGCGTTAATGGCCGTGCGTGGGGTAAAATCCAGATGCAGCGTTTTAATTTTCTTATAGAAGATGGATTTCGTGATGCTGACCGTACCGTCCGTGACGGTCTGCGTCAGACCGCAGCCTGCGAGCAGACCACAGGCAATAAGCGTCAGCGCCCACCAGCGGGTTACTGTTGCCATTCAAAAGTTCCTTTATTGAGAGAGGGAATACGTGATTAGTCGAAGCGGTAATGTCCGTCTTCTGCGGGTTGCAGTACCGAATAGTGAAGCCCTTCATAGCAACCCAGATTGACGGTCAGACTTTCCCGTGGCGTATTGAGTTTGCCTTCCTTCAGACCCAGTAAACCGGTTCTGCCCAGCTGTATACGCCTGCCCTTGCCCAGACGAGGCTCAGGGAGCAATCGCACAGGCACGGTGAGGCGCACTCGGGCGTCACTGCGATAGCCGAGGTAGACACGCAGCAGGACCATCAAATCGGTATGAAGGACACCACCGGGTAACCAGCCTTCCGCCTCGTCAGGATCCGCTGTCTCCAGTGACACCAGGACCCGGCTGCATGCTTCTTTTGCGGTTTTACCCAGCGTGGCTCGCTGCGAAAGACGGATCTGGTTCCCGATACCCAGCCCGCTACGGTTATCGATATGCACCTTAACCGGATCGGGTTCGGTGATAATTGTCCGGGTATTCGGTGCCAGCAGGCTCACCAGAGCCCGGATGCCTTCAGTATTGCGGGTGGGTAATCGCATGGTGCCCAGCAGGGCCAGGAAGCGTGAAACCGGCGTTGCCACCTGCTCAGCCGTGCCCGGTATACCAAGGCCGACCAGCCCCAGCAGACACTGTGATATGGCATCGCGGCCACCTGCCTCAAAGGTCGCCGGATAGGCGTATTTTCGCCAGATCCGGTAATATTGCGTGGTGATCCGGTGGCTGAAAATATCCAGAAATGAGGTGATCGCCTCGTGTCCTTCACGGCGCTGCGCAATGTCGTCCAGGTAGGACGTCGGCAGAGGCGAATCCACGCCATACATGCCGAGGAATGTGGTGCGGACGGTCGGCGGCAATTCCGGATGGTCTTCATCGGTTTCAACCGCTTTCAGGGTACTGACCGGAAAACCCATACCAGGCCAGGGCCTGAAACGCACCGGATCGTCGCCCGGATGGCTGGTGGTACCCAGTTTCGGGGCGTCCGGATTTTCCTGCTCCAGCAGTTGGCAGAAACGATAGAAATTGGCCCGCCAGATATCTTTGTTAAGGGCCAGCGTCAGCCCGGTACGTGCTGGCTGTGATTCTCGCGCCATCTCAGTCGTTTCCCTGTCGGTTGCAGCACCAGCGTGAGCTGATTAAAGAGGTGAATATCGGCATAGAGCGCGAAGAACCGGTGCAGCATCTCCCCGAAGAGATTCACATCACCCTCGCCTGCAAAATTATCCATATTCAGCGTGACCTCAATGTCCACGCCCCGGAGCATAAAACCCTTCTCAAAACGACGGATCAGGGTGTGCTTCACGGCGACGATTGCTTCAAGCCGACGGCGGTTCATTTCATCGTCAGTCCAGTCATAGAGCGCCAGCGTCCCCCGCAGGACTTCAGGGTTATCCATCATACTGAGGAAGTTTGATCCGAGGTGACTCATCACCCGCCAGTGGAAACGGTCGTTTGCCGGGGGATACAGTGGCATGGTGGGGGCCGAGAGGTTCAGTACCCTGACGGGCACTTTGCCTGCTTTCACGGCCCTGTCCAGTAGTGTGCTTTCCAGTGCCTTACGCGGAAGCTGCCCGTTGGTACCGGTTATTCGCATCGAAAGGGATTCTGGTTTATCGGACAACTGCTCCAGCTCGAACGCGCGGCCCCCGAGAATTAACCAGGTGTCATACAGACCAGAGGGGCCGCGTTTCACGCGGGTATGGAAGTAACGCTCAGGGGCATCGTGGCGCATCATACCGCCCCGGTGGCGGAAACTGGTGAACGGTACATAGGGGTGTTTGCCATTCTTCACCGCACCGTGGATGTTATCGACGCTGTAAATCTCGGTGTGACCATCCTGAAGACGCAGCGGCCTGAGCAGATATTCATTATCGAGCGGATCCAGGGTCAGCGGGTCGGCTTCCAGAGTGAAGAGATTAATGACCGGTGCACAGTGCAGACGGAAGTTTTCTGTCTCAAAAGGCAGATCGGATGGCCAGGCTTCACTGAGCACAATGTCGATTTCAAACCAGGTGCTTGTGGCAGAAAGCCCGATGCTGTCGAGTCCACGTAACTCAACAAACATAAACTTCGGACGGAAGCTGAAATATTCCAGCAGCAGCTGGTAACCGCTAAAGGCGGTATCGGCTTTCTTCCACAGTCCATCATTGTCATCGAAGCCCATGGGTTTGCACCAGCCATCGAACTGATGGCGTTCGATGTAGGTCCCGGCGTGACGGGCATACATGGCGTGAACACGACGGGTCATTGCCAGATGCAGCGCATAGCTAACTGGACTTTCTGCATTGAGGAAGATGGCGACTTTGTCGATCCCGGCTTTACTCCAGTCCACTTTTTCAGGGCATTCGAAGCGCAGACGGATAGCAGAGCGGCCATCGGTTTCAGTATGGAGGCGGGCATCTGCAAGGTGCAGCGGTTGTAGCGGCACATCGCGAGTCGTCCGGTACTGACAGGCGGTCTTGTGCGGCCCGACAGGACGAGACAGAACGGAGAAGCCTTCAGCCAGCATTTCGGCCTGACGCAGACTACGCCAGTCAGGCGAGAACTCGACGATGGCCAGCGACGGGATGGTCCGCATATAGTGTGGCCACAGCAGGCTCACCAGACCTTCGGTCAGCTCTGGCAGGTCGTCATCAAGCTTTTCACGCAGACGGCCCATCAGGAAAGCAAAGCCTTCGAACAGGCGTTCCACATAAGGATCGCGGGCGCCGGATTTATCCAGATTAAGCATCGCAGCACGATCCGGATGAGCCCGGGCAAACTCTTTACCGGCTTCTCGCAGGTAGCGCATCTCAGCTTCGTAATAGCGCAGGGTTAAATCATCCATGCACGGCATTCCTGAAAATTATTAAAGAGAACATTAGCCACAGAGCACCATGGCACGGGCCGGGTCAATGGCGATCAGACCCGCCAGTAGCGTATCCATCTCAGGCATCAGACGGGCTTTATCAGATTCGCTGCGACCGGCTTTCATGCGTAGCAGCTTCAGGCGTCGGGCCTGGACTTCAAACAACAGAGCGGGCTCCCAGTCTTCCAGCGTCAGCAGTGGCGCACGGGTAGTGAGTTCACCAAGCAGATGAAGCGCCATATCGTTTCGGCCATACTGCTCTGCCACCCGGGCCATGAGCAGGCGTATCAGCCAGCGATGGCGCGGGGTATCCATCCCCGGTCGGGACTGGAGCCAGGCAAGCGCTGCTTCAGGCCCTTCGGTGTCTCCCTTTTCCATGGCTTCGGACTCAAGAAGCAGCACATCGTCCGCCTGACCATTAACGACGGTAGCGGATTCATCGCCGTACATCAGGCCCTCTTCATTCACTTTTTCAGCAATCCAGGCAGTAGTGACTTCGTCGGCAAAGGGAGTGCCGTCATTCCATGCCAGCCCTTCAAGGCCCGGGAGGCGTTTAAGCAGCAACCGCAGATCGAACAGGACGGAGTCTGACCAGGTATCCCAGGGCTGACCCGCATGGCTGAGCCCCTGCCAGAGATACCACTGGAGATCGAGCCAGAAATGATTCACGCCTTCGCAATACATCTGGCTGGCCTGCTCAACCAGCTCGACCCAGTTTTTCTGAAGGTAAAGGCGCTTCAACTGAGCTCGATACTCGGGTTTAGGCGGTACCAGGCGGGTGCGCCCGCTACTGTCCAGCGGAGGGATCTGATCGACCGTATCCCACCGCACGGTCTTTATCAGTCGATGAGAAGCCAGCCAGCCCTGCGGCTGCTCGCTCAGCCAGCGGGAAAGTAACTTTGCCTGGTCGAGTAAATCGCGGCCAGATTTCACGGCTGACAGCTGCGGAGAATCAGAATGGGCAGGTTCACGCCCGTGCTCATTGGTACTGCTGTTCTGGGGGACCAGCGCTTCCATGCCACCCGAACGTGCCAGACGGTTTTCAAGAGCGGTACAAAGGCCTGCAAAAGACGGTTTCTCGGCTTCCGGCCAGTCAGCCACTGTGGATTCAAGCAGGCTGATGACGCCAGCCGTCAGACCGGCATCATTGCTGTCCACCTCGGGCCATAACAGCAGTGCATCAATCACTTTTGCACTGTTCAGCCACTCCAGCGCAGCTTTTCGGGCTACGGGACGCCGGGGATGGCATGCCTGCCCGTAGCGGGCCAGCATCGCGACAAGAAGCAGTAAGCCTTCGGACAACCCTTTTTCACCGTCGCGGCTGAGTCGGGCCTGCACGTACCAGGTCACGACACGAATGTCTTTGGCGCATTCGCAAAGACACTTCTGGGCCAGCTCACACAATAACGCTGAATCGGTACCTGAAAGCTTGTTGATCTCCTCACGCATCAGCTGAAAATTATCATCATATGCGGGATCGTCCCCGGTTTCTGCCCCGGAGGTGAACGGGTGCAGCCAGTTATCCCAGAGCGACAGGGCATCATTTGCCCGCGAGATGAGGCGCTGCCTTTCTTCCTGCCTGGTGGCGCAGGCGGTTAACAGTTCTTCCGGTGAGCTCATTCTTTTTCCCGTTTGTTTGTCTCTTTCATAAACCTCACGACCGCTTCCAGAGAATCGTCGTCCTTACCATTGACGATTTGCGGTAGCTTCCATTTCAGCAGCTTACTTTTCTCCTCCCCCTGAGTGGGTTTGGCCTTCCAGTAGCTTTACCTGTGGGCTTTTCTGACATGGGGACGAAGGCGCCGATGGGGCGCGGAGGTGCTGTCCCCTGGTGTACCTGGCGCTGGATTATGCTTCAGCCAGTCGCTGAGCCATGCGCGACACTGCCGAAAGGTCATAAACTGGCATGGGGATGAGGATTCAGTTTCGTGCCATCGGTTCACTTTGCTGCAAATACCCTGAGACCAGCCTTCAACCTGTTTTGCGAAAGCCAATGCCGGGTAAATTTTCCCGCCCATCATTACTGGCGCTCTTCTCCGCCAGCTGCGACGCTAAAGATAGTGTCGGGCAGCGTGAATCCCTGAAGTTTCAGCAATGCCAGGGGACCTGTACCGAGCTCGCTACGCATCACAAACTTCAGCGGGTTGCCATCGGCGGTGATCCACACCAGTTGTGTACGGCTGGCGTCAAGCGGAGTGATGAGAGCCTTGTCCAGCAGGCGAATGAAACCCCAGTTGCCCTGGTTACTGGCATACAGCTGCATGCCGCTGTTCACACTACGCCAGCTGAGCGACACGCCAGGATAGTAAGTGTTTCCAGGCCAGGTGAAGCTTTGCCAGCTTTCCATCTGATTGAAGTAATCCAGGTTCTGCTCATCGAGGGTAAACTGCACTCTGGCAACATCCCGTGAAGGACGCGTCATCAGTTCGAAGTGAACACCCGCATCGCCCTGCGAAAACACGATATCTGACAGTTCCGCCAGCTGATTAATCGCCCGGAGGAAATCCGGGCTGACAACCATCCCCTGACTTGCGGAAAGGTCAACGACCCAGCGATTTCCCTCCTGGTGGAGGATCCCGCCAAGATTCGTTTTCAGGAAGGTCGTGATTCGACCTGAGTCGCTACGCAGGAACTGAGCCAGCAACGGCAACGAGGCATCGCTGCCGGTGGCTTTAAACGGATAGCGTCCCGCAAAGGCCTTATTCCACTGTTCGACAATGGTCGACTGCCAGCGGGCATTGAGGCTTCCCGCAGCCGGGGCAAGTACCTGCCGCCAGGCCAGATCAAGCGGTTGCACAAATAACGACTGGCCAAATCCATTCCACTCCTGCCCCAGACTCGCCGCAACCAGACTGCCATAGTCGCGGGTCTCGGTCAGATCGATGGCTTTGCCCTGGAATACTGTCTGGGCCAGCATCTGCGACATGGCCTGCGGATCCGGGGCGCTGGTAACCTGCTGGAGTTTCAGGCGTACCTGCGTGACGCGGGCAAGCCAGGACTGGAAACTGAGGTTACCGTTGGCACCGGTGCCCTCTTTACCTTCCATCAGCCCCATCAGCGGTCCAAACACCTCATCGAGCGGCCCTTTTGGGCCCTGTGCCTGTTCAATAAACTGTCTGGCATTTTTTTTCTGACCGATTAGCTTTTTCGCCGAATCGACAATCGAATCGGCCAGTGCCTCGCCCTTTTGCCCTGTTTTGCCCTGCCAGGCCAGCGTGTTCATCAGTGCCACCAGCGGCGACTGACGGACATCGCCGATCAGGTTGAGCTGGGCAATCGCCTCAGAAAGTGACGTGGCTTCCTGCCACTGAATGCTGTTGACCATGTTCAGCCAGGCATTGCCAAAATCGGTAAAATAGCGTTCAGTCAGGCGGGCTTTCAGCGCCTCCGGGGAGATATCGCTCCCTGTCTGGTGCGTCTTATCCGTCAGTACCCAGTCAATTTCATCACGGCGTGTCTTGACGACCTCGTTAATCGCATCCTGAACCTGCTCTTCCCAGGCCTGACGCGTAAACATACCGGGGACGACTTCGTCAGTGCTGAATACCGTTGAGGCATCGGTGTCGCCTGTCATATCGGCAAGCGTTAAATCAGGCCAGTTGCTGGCCACGCGCTTTAGCATGTCCTGATACAGGCCAGATTCAGCGTTACGCTGACCTACCTGCTTAAGCAGGATCTGACGGATCGTGCTGATTAATTCCGCGTCAGGCTTAATTTTCCATTCCGGATGTGCCGGGAGGTTTTGCGCATAAAAGCCCAGCAGTTTAGGTGCAATGTCCTGCCATATGCCATCCGGCACATTCTGGCGTTTCGGTAAGGCTTTCAGCACGTTTTTTGCCAGCCAGCCTGCGTCCGCTTTGTCCGGACGGGCCAGCATCAGATAACTTTTGAGCGCGTCGTAGGTATGCTGTGTACCCTGCATTCGGGCATCACTGGCAGGAGGAAGTTGCACAAAGGCATTCAGCTGGTGCCTGAGACTATCTGCGGTGGCATCCCTCATCAGCTGTGCGTTGTTTTTCGCATACAGCGGCCAGAGTGCGGCCAGCGTGTCGCTGTCCTGATTAAGACCAAATCGGGTGTACCATGGAGCGCTGGTCGCCTCACGGTGTTGCAGACGGGCAATGGCTTGCTGGAGTACGAGCTGGTTGTGCAGGCGTTCTGCCAGGGGTTTTGTGGTATCCGCTGCCTGACTCGCTGTTTCCTGTGCCTGATAAATCTGGGTACGGTTAACGATCAGGGACAGCAGTGTACCGGCCCCCCACAGAACAATCAGGGAAAGCAGAATTAACCGCAGCATCTTCAGCCAGTCGAAGCCCAGCTTTCTGCCGCTGACGGCATCACAGTCATCAATGACGGCTTTCCAGGTCGGTGTGTCGAGGCGTGTATTTGGTACCGTTCCGGCAACGGCCAGTTCGGGGCTGAACATGACACCACGTAAACGCCAGGCCGCAGATCCCTGCATCAGCCCGCTGAGTAAAACAGCCAGACTGGCTTTCAGCTCCTGCCGCAGTCGGAGGGACAACTGAAGAAGACCAAAGTCAGCCGGATTATTCATTATCTGTGCCATACCTGCTTTTTGCAGGTGTAGCGCCAGTGTAGAAAACCCTTCACCCGCACCTTTCACGGTGCCTTCCGGCCCGAATATGACCCCTGTCGCAGTCGTTTCCGCGTCCTGATGAACACCGGTAGCCTTATCAGTCAGCCACAGCCAGACAGGCGCCTGCCAGCCAAGCTGATGGTCGGCTTTCTGGCGGCAACGCAAGAAGGCATCCCGCTCGCTGTCCGTCGGGAGCGCTGAGGTACTCATCACCTGAATGATGCCATCAATCGGTTGCCCGGATCGCAGGTGTACCAGTTTTGAAAGGAAGATCTCATCCGGGAGTGACTGCGCATCACCGCCATAAATCAGCACGTTGCCGTCGCCTTCCTGCCAGAGGTCATGAGACAGGCCTGGGGCCGCTTTCTGGACGTCGTCCGGATTACCCATCACCAGCAGGATTCGCACCTTACGCTGCCAGCGGCGTCCATAGCGAAAGCGCAGGTGTTCGGACACGGCGTCTTCGCTGAAGACAGGTTCTTCTTCATCATCTTCGCTCGCAATGGTGCCTGTTGCCGGGGCGACCATCTGCGCCTTTTTCTGACCCCAGTGGAAATACAGCCCCGATTTACCTGCGAAGTCGAAGGCCTTCTCAATCAGCCAGCCGAATAAAAGCATCGCGGCAACCAGGATGGCACTGAACGTGAGGATCCGTAGCCCGTCATACGGCCCAAACCCCGTGGCCAAGGCGACATTTTCCGGAAAGGCATAAAAGAGAAATGCCACGATAACCGTCAGAAAAAAGGCGACAGTCACAACGGAGCCGATGAGTGTTTTTACTTTTACCTTAGACATTTTTGGGCGTTCCCTTGCGAACTTCTTCTTTGGTGATGACCGCTACCCAGATGTCGTCTTTGTCAGCGGCGGGTTGTGCGGCGATAACCTGGGGGCCATTCTCGTTACAGACAGCCGAGGCAAGAATTATGGCAAGCCAGGGGGCGGCACGACCGGCATATCCCAGTGCCGGATCAATACTGCGATTGTCTTCTGACAAGCTGAACATTACTCCGTTATCTTCGCAGGCTTTATTCCACGCGCTCCCCCTGGATGTGATTGGTCCGGTATGCCAACCAGCATTTAGTGCTTCAGAACTTTTCCCAGCCCATAATATTGCCCGTTGCAGTGTTTTTCCCAGCGTGTGTTCAAGGCCCTTTTCAGGACGATGAAGGCATACCGCATCTGGATAACCAATAGCCTTACGGTTGCTGAGCACCACAAGAGTAATTGCATCAGCGTCATTTACATTAGGCTGCGCTGGCAATGAAAACGTCACTGCGACAAGAATGCCCGGATGCTCCCATCGGTTATCCAGCCAGGCATCAAACGCAACAAGACCTTTTCCCGCAAGAAGCCTGAAAACTCGCCCTGTTTTTGCAGCGAGTTCATTTTTGAGGTGTTTCTCCACCGGTTCCAGGATATCGTCGTCGCAGTCCAGCATCACACAACAGGGAATATCCTTAGGCAGGGTGTCGGTAATTTTTTGTACATGGGCAACGAGCGTTGACGCGGTGGAAATAATTTCGTTCTCTAAGTCGGTCTGAAAGGCCGTGAGGGCTGCATATCTGACGGCAGCGGTACCTCCACGTGGCGTGGATATCCCGGTTGTCGGTGTGGGATGCATAACCGCATTACTAAGCATCCCTGGTTTATTTCCGGAAATATGTTGAATGCAAGTACCGAGTATCCACGCGCAGCGTTGACCCCGGCGCGTTTCACGTTCAATCAGTTTCTCCCGTTCCACATTCCTGGACTCAGACCCAACCTGCCCTGCTTTATATGCGAACCGTCGAACGGAGAAAAAAAGTCCCCATGTGCAGAAGGGTAATCCCAGCGCGGTAAACCAGAAAATAAAACCTGTTCGCTCCGTCGTCCAGTTCCAGAGCGCTAACGCAATCCCCCCTGACATGACAAATGCCAGGAACAGTAGCCAACGGCGGGTATCGGGTCGCGGCACTTTCGCCGCTTTATCGGGGATAGCATCCAGCAACACGGGCATACTCAGGCAACCTTAGCTGGTACAAAAGAACTGATCAATGTGCAACCGCAACCGCACTTGTGGCCGTGAAAGGCTACAGGGATCCCGTTATCAAGGTAATCCGGGTTACCTTCTATGATCGTTGTAAGACCATGACCTGGTATCGGGCAGGAAACCATGTCACCTTTACGCGCCACGCCAACCCCGCCAAATATCATTGTGGCAGAACAGGTCATGACTGAACCACCGTGAGTGGTTTGATCGCCTTTTCGGATAATCTGGAGCATTATTTAAGGTCTCATTGTTAGGTTGTATGTGATTTTTCGAAATTATTGAGTGGCCTGATCTCGAACAAATGATAAAATGCGAAATTTCTTTTTAATTAAGCGAAGGGGTGATAATTTTGCTGTCACTCCCTCGCTATAAAATCATTTGGCTATAGTATCGGACTTGATCCAAGTGATTAGGGGTATGTTTTTGTGATTAATGTAACCTACATTCACCCATTTCCTATCTGATGAGTACTGTATGATTTTTATTTTATCACCTGGGATCAGGTAATTTTTAGTTTGGCTGTTATTGTTCGGGGCGGAAAATAAATTTGCCCTTTCAGTAATTGATAATTCTTCTTTACGGGTGTGCAAAAATGATAATATTGCATCTAATGCAAGTTTTTTATTAATTTTATTCTCCCTTGCTAATTGTTGGTATTTATCTATATTTTCTATGGAGGGGGCATCACAACGGAGCAAGTTACTTGCACCTCTGGCATCAAGCGAAGAAAGTTTGTCTTTCATTTTAATAATTGAAGGCCGCATAGTATTGAAATCAAAAATATCAGCACCAACTTCTTCAGAACTGGCCAGTACATCTTTCCCTTCAGTCCAGGTATATCCGCATGCTTCTCCATCCCAGTCACTTACAATACAACCATTGCTCATATCAATAACACTACAATAAGCCCTTTCTGTATACTTCGACGTTCCATCTCCGAACTCAACAGTTCCACCTGAGACACTATTAACAATCAGGTATTTTCCTGAGGGTGAGACTTTTGAAGAGCCATCCTCAATGTAAAAACGGTCATCCCGACTGAGATCAGCAGAGTAATTTTTATTGGAAAAAAAATTTTGCCCCATGAATTATCCTCATAATGTTCACCATTTTTTTCTGTGAAAAAGTCAAACTCCCTTCAGTTGGAGAACTGATTACGACATCTGCATAGCTTACGGAAAAAAAACTGGTGAATAACACAATAAATATAGATATGCGATAAATCATAATTTAGCCTTTAATGAATTATAACGGAGTGTAGAATCGGTCATTCTTCTTGTTAGTTTGTACTCCTCCAGCCATTTAATTTCATTTGAAACACACTCACACTTACAGGTTTGAGGCGGGTGAGTTTATATTAAGCCCTGCAACAAAAAAATAGCATTTAAGGCGACTCATGGGAAAAAGCACCCATTTTTATTCACATAAGGAATGTCAACAATATAATCACTTACAATATCATCACTTCTGAATGAACTAGGTAAACAATCCCTTGATTGAATAATTCGTTTATTCTTTAGGATGTCAAATGACATCGTATATTCATTATTTTCAGAACCATCAATTACATTAATAACATAACTATATTTACCGCGCTTGAATCCATAATAAGTAACCCCCATTTCGTTATCTCTGGTGCGCCTTAGTTTATTCGCTTCGTTAAAAATAACATTTAGCTCTACTTTTCCATCTCTTTTAAAATTATAATTTATTTCTTTTGTAATATTATCAATGAAAAATAAAGCTTCTTTGACTCCTTCTCCAGGTAATGAGCAAGTGATAATATTAGTCACATTCTGCTTTGTTGCCATCGCACCTGCCGACAAAAAAAAGCAAAGCACTCCCGCTAAAAATACTATATATTTTCTCATTGAAATGCCGTTTCATATAATGAAAAAACCTCTTGCCGTTGGTGATTTCTTAAAATTACTCACGACTTTTTGCATAGCTAATCTTAATAAGGTAAGGATTGCATTTCCTTGATCCGTTGCTCATTAATGCGATAAATACATTTATTTACTAACGTTGCATTAGCTTGGGATCCTGAGTCAGCAAATAGTGACTCCATAGCGCACTGCTGATCTCTATATTTCAACCAACCCCTTTGTGCTGACAATAGTTTCGCCGAGTAACGTTCTGACAGATCTTTATCCGTTGAATAATTTTCAGCCATTCTTATTCTAAGTGCAGAATACTCATCATTAAGACGTTTTTCAGAGTGATTTTTTAATTTTGCATAACAAGAATCAATAGATTGAGTTTCACTTTTCGCAGAGCAGACATCGTCTGCTAATACTGAAACCGATACCAGCAATGACAAACCACACACTAACATTTTAATTAATGACATGTTACTGACCTCTTAAGTAATTTGCTCTATGACGCCCGTTCTCGTAACTGGAAATTGTTGCATTATTTTCTATATATGAAATAAACTCCTGCTGTCTATTATACATTCCAGCCCTCATGGGTCTTTCACCACTAAAACCCTGACATATAAAATCAACAAGTATGTCTTGGATTTTTTGCTCTAAACTATCCCATGGCAGAGCGCCAGGTGCTCCGTGAGTTTTATCTTTATAATTCCGTTTGGCTCTATCTACATAGGTTGGATATATCAATCCAAATAATTTATTTTGCTGCATCCTAGTAATTTCACCTATAGACTCTCGATTAGAAAGGACAAAATTCATTGCAGCACTTCCTTTCAAACCTGCGGCCATCGAAATTTTGTTGGCTTTATCTGAATCAATTCCTGATGCAACCATATCACTATACACCGAATCTTTACTTCTCCCCCCCATATCATACCCTCGACCAAGGGTCACACCTGAGAGATCATTTCCAGGCCAATGAATTCGGCGGCTGAAGTAGCGGTTTCCCGTAATATCATTACCTTCAGCATCGAAAGTAACTTGTCCCTTATCTACTTTGAGCCATTTCAGAGCCATTCCGTCTTCACTTTCACCCAAAGCATCTAAAAACACCACCGGATGCATATGCCAGACTTCTGGCCCCACTGCCACGCCCATCTCCGACACAATCTTCATCCACGTCATTTTATCCAGAAACGCTTCCAGATACGTTTTCCACAACGGCGCATCCGTGGTTAACGTATCCAGATAGGTCTTCCATAGTTGATCGTCCTTGCCGTAGTACCATTCACTGGCATGATTCGCAATCACACGGTACAGATAGTCACGGTAGAAAACATTGTGAATCACGTGAGTTTAGGCACCATATTTTTTAATCAAGTATTCTTTTATGGAGTTCGCATTTTTATATTTAAATGGAGATTCATTTGTATTACACCCTGATAAATTAGAATCTTTATCTAAGGTAGTATTCAGACGTAGATGCCCTGTTTCATCATATGTATATCCATATATTTTATAATAATCACCTTCGTCTATACCCCCTCCCCAGGAGACCAGACTAATAACATTCATTTCTGAACTAATATTCATAAAAAAAACGGTGCGAACCGAAGGCGACTTGTTGTCATGGTTTTTTATTGTATCGACAACACGTTCACCATCCGCATCTTCACGAATAAGATTTAAAGAATCATCTCTGATATATTTAATCACTGTATCATTAATACCTTTTAAAACAAAAGGCCCCTGCTGTATAGCTTCGAAGTTTACAATGTAGTCCTTTTTAGTTGTCGAATCATTTTTTAAATGACCGCCTGAACGTTTACAAACCGCACTATTTAAGCTGACTGGATCAACCCATTTTTTACTCATGCGACTATAGGATTTTGCAAAAACGATATTTAATTCTCCATCTAGCACATATATGTTATCAAATAACAAGGGCCCATCATTAGAGGATGAATCCATGTTTAATCTGACTCCATAAGCCTTTCCCCATTGACAAGAAAAAGTATAGTATTGTTTTATTTCAGCATTATTGGAATTACCTTCAAGCCCCACGTCTATTTTTTTACTTTTATTATCATTTTGCACTTGCAATAAAAAATATTTCACATCCTCAACTTGATCAGATGATGATAATTTGAAATCTGTTGCATGTGATAATTTTGTGGAAAAAACAAATATCAATGCCAATATTTTAAAATATCTCATCAAAAACACCCTCTTGCAGAAATCTTATTAAATTATTATGTCTATCCACATAGTGATTATCATGAAGATTAACAATTCGCGTTATTGAATCCGACACCGCTCTACCAACCCCATTATCAGCTCTACTGTATAAATTATTCTGAACCCAAAAGTACAAAGCAGACCTTGCCGCATAAACAGTTTCAACTAAAAAATCTGGATTGGTTTCAAAATCAATACTTTCACCCCAAACTCTTTCGTGATAATTTGTAAAAGATCTATAGTTATTCTTGAAGGTTAACTGTTTCATTCCTCTTCCACGATATCGCCATCCATCTCCACTTGCAATATCAGCATTCCCCTCTCGCCCACCATATGCCCTGTTCGCAATACTTTGTTTATTTGCTGCTTGCCTTCCCGGAATAAAGCCATCCGCTTGAGCATCTTGAGGGTGATTACGATAATATGCGAATTTATCTATAAGCACTTGTGGCCTGTAGTTAAAACCCTCATTCAAATTAAAAGCAGGCCCTACTTCTTGATATATTTGAGCGAAAAAATGATATAGTCTATTTTTAGTATTAATATTACACATATCAAATTTATTTGAAAATTCTTCAGCAACAACATCAAGGACAGAGTCAGAAACATTTCTCCGGTCAGACCAAATTCTCCTGAGCATCTCTCGTGTAATTTTGGTTTTCCCTTTCTTTATAGCGTTTAAAAATACAATTGGATGCATATGCCAGACTTCCGGCCCCAGCACCACACCCTTTTCCGACACTGCTTTCATCCACGTCATTTTATCCAGAAACGCTTCCAGATACGTTTTCCACAACGGCGCATCCGTGGTTAACGTATCCAGATAGGTCTTCCATAGTTGATCGTCCTTGCCGTAGTACCATTCACTGGCATGCTTTGCTATCACCCGGTACAGATGATCACGGTAGGAAACATTGTGAATCGCCTGAAGGTACTCCTGCTCCGAGTAATACCCATCCTGGTTACTGTCAATCAACTCCAGCAGGCGCTTGTAGTTGTACTTATTGAGTGCGTGGGTGGTCCGGGTTTCATCCTGTGCCGCTTTATACAACTGCTCCAGAATCCCCTTCACCACGTTATCCGGTTGTTTTATGCCATCAATCAGGTCAAAACTCTCCGGTGCCTTATTCAGCGTCACAAACCCGAGCTCGCCTAACGCATACTGCGACACTTTCTGAACACTGGTGGCAGATAGCCAGCCACCTTCCTGACGTATCTGAAAATAAGCCGCATCCCGGTTATTTGTCAGTGCGTTCCCCTCAGCATCGGCACCCGGCACTTTTGCAAGCGTAACAATACCCGATATCTTTGTTTTACGACTGCCCGCAACCATCCCCTGCTCACCCTTTTCAAACAACGGTGCATCGGCTTGCCACGTCAGATAAACCGGATTATCTTCCCCCCCCCTTCCTGGATTGGTGATGAATTTCTCCATATCATCCATGCTCAGGCATTCTATATGTACCTGGTAGCGCGAGCGTTTGCCATTTTCTTCCGGTAGCTGATAAAAACCCATATGCCCGAGACTGTCTCCGGCATTGATCGGTACAGGCTCTGAAGGTGCATACACATCATTAAAAACGGGTCCACTACCGGATGCTGCCGGTGCAACAGGCGTCAGACTGTCGCCGTCTGATACTAACCATACCCGGTCGCCCTTTTTCAACTTATCCTTATCCCGGCCCAGAGTGACCAGACTGAATGTTCTTGCTGCATCGCCTGGATTCTTACCTGGACGGATGACCTGCTGTGCGGTATTACCGGGCTCGTATGAAAGCGGAAAATCGGCTACCAGGCTGCCTGCATTTTTATATTGGAGAACATCGTCACTGCTCAGATAGTACGCCCAGTTTGTACGCGAAGTGCAGTTCACAACACCTTCTGACTCATTAGTGTAAGCCGGAGAACATTTTGCCCACCAGGACGGAACAGGCACCGATTCTGTTGCTTTCAGATACCCCTGGTCTGATACCGTCCAGATTCGGGTGCCTGCGGCAAGTGTTTCTCCTGCTGTATTCTTCGTCTCACGGGTAATGGTTACTTCGGTAAACTGACGCTGGTCGCTGCTGCGGGTCACAATAGTGTCACTCAGCGTGACTACGGTGTCTTTCCCCAGTTTTCCGGCTGCGCGCCCTGCCTGCAAATCTTCCGCACTGGAGTAATAGCGCTGAACGCCAGCCACTTTTCTGTCCGCCAGGCTGCCCTGTTGTTTATAAGCAGCATAAGGCGCCAGATTCATATACAGAGTGAAAAATGTCAGTCCGCTCTCTTCTGTATCACCCGGCTGGATATAATGTTTCACCAGCACAAAAGAGGTCGAAAGGAACAGTTTTTCACCGCGCCATTCAATCGCAGCACTCTCATAGTCCTTACTGACGCGCCAGGCAACTATCTCACCATCCGCCATACAACGAATAAATTGTTCCCCTTTATAGAGCTCGCGACAATATTCATTCTCAGCTCCACTGTCAGTACTCAGGGCGCACCAGGGAATAGTGGCATCAGTAATATGGATCCCCCCATGCCACATTCCCTGACTTCCCACCAGATACAATCCTGAGCTTTCCCCTCCGATCATCGATAACAACTCTTCCACAGAGGAAAAGGGATGACCATTTTTGTTTGAGGGCACGGGAAAGCTGATTTTGGGCATCTTTGCAGTCATAACTAACCTTCCTTGTTATTCACTCGTCCATTTGGCGGAGTTTTTAGTTGTGACCGTGACGTTCGTCACTTTAAAGTCCGGTGTATCCATCTGCTGGCTGGCACCGGTCCCCGGCACCAGGTAACTAGCCACTTTCATTATCATCATCCCTTCAGAGCCATGCTCAATACCGTTCTTATTCAGGCGCAGATAAGAACCACCACCGTTAAGCGTCAGTGTTTCAGGCGTGCTGATAATAATTTCGTCTTCACTACTGGTCACCGTCAGCTGCTTTTCAGAAAACAGGGCCATCGTGTTGTGCTGAGCCTGAATCTCGATGTCACCCTGGTTGGCAACCAGCTTCGCCCCGTCTTTATGCACAAACAGACCAAGCGCTTTTTCAACGCTCACGGACAAATTTTTCATCGCACCGACATCAAGATGCTGCCCTGCATTGATCATGGTATTGCGGGTACTGCTGAGCTGAAGGTGTTCACCTGAGGTAAATGCCACGCCCTGTGGAGCACTCCCCAGCAGGACCGCAGACTGGAGGTCTTTGATTTTGTCGGTTACGAGGCTAATCTGGGTGCTGATGTCGGATACCAGGGCACCGGCTGCTTCAGCGGCGCTGTTCAGGGCCTGCATCTGGCTGTTGGCCTGGTTAATCTGACTTATCGCAGGTGCCATTTCCAGCACCGGCCCCTGGGCTTTGGACTGCGCATCCGCCGTCAGGAACAGCCCTTTTGCCGCACGTACAGCGCCATGTTCATCCGTTCGCAGTTCAAAACCGGCCCCGCGCTTTTCACGCTGGCTGTTGACCAGGTGTCCCATGTTCAGCTGCGTTTTGCCGTATTCCGTCGCGAGCTTGATATGCTCTTCCTGGCGCTTATCCTCCATCCGCAGCTTATTGTTCGCCGGAGTGCGCCAGACGTTCCGCGTATGATTGTCACTGGTGACGTGGTCCGGATGTTCTGAATCATGCAGGGCATAAGCAATGTAGGGACGATCCGGGTCTCCGCCGTCAAATACGATGGCCACTTCCGTTCCGTCGATAAGCGGGAAGTGGAATCCGTAGGTATCACCGGCATAGGGTTTTGCCAGCCGAAGCCACAAATAGGCATAGCCCTGTTCCGGACTGTTGCGGTCGAAGTCCAGTTTCACCCGGTAGCGCCCTTCCGGGTCGAGCCAGGAGTAGGTATCGCCTTTCTGAGTGCTTTCCACTCGGGCCGGAAGCGAGCCGGATATGACCGGGCGATTAAGTAATGCCGGACGCCAGCAGACGGTTTCGCTGTAGGGGATGCCCTCAAACGTCAGCGTAAAGCTACTTTTGCGTGAACCGCTGGTGCGTACCGTGGTGATGACGATACCGCCTTTTACGGCATCGGGTAATGAGCCGTCCGTTTCCAGTACCTGACCCGGTGCCAGATGAGGGCTGGAGGAATGACCTTTGACGTGATACTGCGCGTTCAGAATGCGTTCGTGACGCAGACGGGCGAAGTATGCCCCGGTATCTGTACTTTCAGCGTCACCTGCTGTCAGGAAGGGTTCCGCGTAATGATACGTTTCCCCGGTGGTGATCCCCTCTTTGCTGAAAATACTTTCGGCGCTGTCCTGAGGCGTCAGTGCATCACGGTAGTTGTAGTCACGGGTGGCCACACTTCCGCTTACCACGTTATATGCGGTCTGAATATCCCAGATGCTCTCCTGCCCGCTGTCACTCATCCCGGCCTGGTTGCGTAATGGCAGCGTGACACCAAATTCATATTGCTGCTGGCTGTCCTGAAAAATCACCACGTCCTGCTCAAGACGGCTGTCCATTTCATAGCGCCAGTAAATGCCCACCTCCGCCAGCAGGCGCTGGATAAATGCCAGATCGGTTTCCCGCCACTGGGTAATGAGTTCGCGGGCCGGATAGTCACGAGACAGATGGAACTCAAAATCAGGACCTTCAAGTCCGTGCTTACGCAATACCCGTTCAACCACTTCTGTAACTGACTGATTGAGGTAGATTTCGCTCCCTTTTGTATAGTCCAGAAGGGCGATACGGGGAACGATCGTCAGTGCATAACGGGTCTCATCATTCGAGGTGGACACGCGCCGAAATGACTTAACCACGCCGAATATCGTCCGGACCGGCAGCGCTGGTGTCCCGTCAAACACGGGTGTCTGGAAAGTAAATGACGCCGGTTTCAGCAGTAACGTGTCGCAGGCGATATCCCCAGAGGTGCAGGTCACCGCCACGTCATACTGCCAGGGCTGGCTGAGTGACTCCACCGCACTGAAGCTCACCACATCCAGAAACTCAGTGCAGCCATGCACGTCAACGCGGTAGCGTGACTGGCCCAGCAGTTGTTGTATCTGGCTGTTTGCCTTGCTTATTAAAGAATCGGTCATGACGCCACCACTTCTGTATTTTCATCGAAGGCCAGCACAATGCCCTCTTCATCATCCCAGGTTAGCTGTAGCGAGGAAGGCTTTTGTTTTGCTGCCATATGGCTTAGTAACTGCTGGCTCAGAACCGGCAGAATCTGCTGATTAAGCAGGCTGTCCACGTTGCGGGCACCGGTATCCGGCAGCAGACAGGCAGTCGTCAGGGTGTCGATGAGGCTTTCGCCAATGTGAGTGGAAATGCCATAGTGACGTTGCAGCCGCGTGCTCACCTGTGCCAGTTTCATGTCGACGATGGTACGCATGGCATCTATTGCCAGCGGGCGGTATATCACCGTCTGGAAGCGAGCCAGCAGCGCTGGCTGGAAGTGATCGCGCAGGATCGGACGTAACAACTCGTGCAGATCGCTCTCAGTGGCTTCTGGTTGTTCTTCCAGCAACTGCATCAGCGGGTCACTGCCCAGATTGGACGTCATCAGGATCACGGTATTGCGGAAATCAATTTCACGCCCTTCCCCGTCGCGCATAAAGCCCCGGTCAAACACCTGATAGAACAGGTTCATCACATCCCGGTGTGCTTTCTCCACTTCATCCAGCAGCACCACGCTGTAGGGCCGCTTACGCACAGCCTCGGTGAGAATGCCGCCCTGGCCGTATCCTACATACCCCGGTGGAGAGCCTTTCAGTTGCGAAACGGTGTGCGACTCCTGGTATTCCGACAGGTTGATAGTAATGAGCGATTTTTCACCGCCATACATAACGTCAGCCAGCGCCAGTGCGGTTTCTGTTTTACCCACTCCGCTTGGACCCACCAGTAAAAACACACCCTGCGGACCGTTTTCCGGCGTCAGTCCGGTTTTTGACGCTCTCAGGCGCTGGGCAATGGCATTCAGTGCAGGACTCTGGCCAACTACACGGGTTGCCAGCTGTTCTTCAAGCGTCAGTAATTCGGTTTGCTCGTCCTTCATCAGCGACGAGAGAGGAACCCCTGTCCAGTCGGCGATCACGGTCGCGACGGTGCGGACATCAACATCCAGACCCAGCAGTGGACTGTTATTCTGAATCTGAGAAAGCTCGTGCTGAAGGGCGGAGAGTTCCTCCTGGCGGCTAATGTCTTCACGGCAGGCTTTCAGCGAGTCGGTGAGCTGCTTCTCGGTCTCATACTGTGACTGAAGGGCCATTTTTTGCTGACTGAGCGCCTGGGTCCGTTGTTCAATCTGCGGCAGACGACTGGCATCAACACTGTTACCCAGCGAAATATCTTCCAGTAACTCCTGCTGCTCCATGCCAAGCGCAGTCAGTTCAGCCTGCAACCGGGTAAGCTGTTCCGGCAGCGTGTCCAGGCTCATCCGCACCCGGGCCGCTGCGGTATCCAGCAGGTCCACTGCTTTATCTGGCAACTGGCGTCCGGTCAGATAACGACGGGACAACGTCACCGCTGCGCGGACGGCATCGCCGGTAATATGTACACCGTGGTGTTCGGCATAGCGTGATTTCAGGCCACGCAGCATCAGGCAGGCGGTGTCATCATCGGGCTCATCAACCTTGACCATCTGGAAGCGGCGCTCCAGGGCTGCGTCACGTTCGAAATACTGCTTGTACTCACTCCAGGTGGTGGCCGCAATGGTTCGCAGTTCGCCGCGAGCCAGAGCCGGTTTCAGCAGGTTGGCTGCATCTGCCCCGCCCGCCTGATTACCGGCACCAATGATGGTGTGTGCTTCATCGATAAAGAGCAGCACCGGCACCGGGGAGTGCTGGACGGCGTCGATGATATTCTTCAGTCGCTGCTCAAATTCACCCTTTACACCTGCTCCCGCCTGAAGCAAGCCCAGATCCAGGGTCCTGACGATGACAGGCTTAAGACTTTCGGGCACATTACCTTCAGCGATACGCAGCGCCAGTCCTTCAACCAGGGCCGTTTTACCCACGCCGGGTTCACCGACCAGGATCGGGTTGTTCTTACGGCGTCTGGAGAGAATGTCCACCATCTGACGGATTTCGTTATCGCGTCCAAAGACCGGGTCAATCTTTCCTTCCCGGGCACGGGCGGTCACATCGACCGTAAAGCGATTAAGAACGGACTCTTCCTGTGAAACGGCAGGCTGCGCACTTCCTCCTTCAGCCTGGTGTTGTGCTTCATGCTGTAACGGTGCGGCCCGCCCAATAATGCTGACATTGCAAGGCTTCTCACTGAGCGCAACGTCATGCCGCTCATCCGACTGGGCTTCCAGCAAGGGACGTAACCTTTCCAGCTGGCTGGTGGTCAGCGTCATCAAAGGCCAGAGGCCATCACAGCGTGTCAGCCCGGACGTTTCAACCATGGCCGCGAGCAAATGTACGCTGCGGATCTGCTCATCTCCGGCAAGCGTGGCGGCAAGCCAGGCCTGTTTCAGCAGGGTCTGGAGAGACGCTGAGAGCTCCGGTCGGGTGCGGACAGAACGTGGCTGTGCATCCAGCCAGCTCAGGAGTGACTGCCAGACGGTATCCATATCCCATTCATAACGGCGGGCGAGAACGGTCAGATCACCTTCGCCCTGCTCCAGTAATTTTAACAACCAGTGCTCAGGTGTGATTTCTGCATGCGCACGGGTCTGGCATAAAGAGGCTGCACCTTCCAGCGCTCTGGCGCAGTAAGGGTTAAGTCGTCGTAACAGGACTGCTGAATGATGTTCCATGTCGTTCCCTCGTGTTCAGGCACGCTACCGCCCCTGGCCGTCAACCGATGCCCATAAGGTTCATGCCGATAAATGGTGAAACTGCTCTGCAAAGCGTCCGTCTGGCAGGCGCTGTGCGGAACAAAATAAAAGGCGGACAGAGGGAAACTGTCCGCCTGGTTTTTACGCGGTGGTTCTTTCGTTCCAGGAATCGGAATGAATGATGTTGCCGTCTTTGTAGGTCCAGGTGATTTTTTCGTAGCGCAGCTCGATCTGCTCAAGGTGGTTATGCTTCTCGAAGGAAGCATCCTTGATGTCGTGCATTTTTGGTGCAACTTTCACCAGCTTGACGTTTTCCAGTTTGGTGTTGAAATACTCAACTTCCTGACCGGCATCGTTGATCTTGTACCACTTGAACTCAGCAGACTTCAGGGTCTGGCCCGTGGTCACGGCTTTGTACAGATACGGGCTGGAAGAGTCGATTTCCTTGGTAAACAGGAATGGCGTGTGAATGCGGGTTCCGGTCAGCTTTCCAGTGTTGTTATCAGTCGGGATATACAGTGTGTGTTCCTGAGCAACAACTTCGATGCTTCCTTCGCGATCTTTCACATCTACAGAGCCCTTAATGTCAGCGCCGCCATCGTCTTTCAGCCACAGATAAACTGGGATTGCCATGTTTACTTCTCCATTTCTTGAGTTGAAACGTCACGTACATCCTGTGACGCATGTTTTGAGCCTGGCAGACGACAGGCGTCAGCCTGCGGTACCAGACTGATCTCGACACGCCGGTTATGCGCACGGCCATCAGGCGTATCGTTTGAAGCAATCGGTCGGCTGTTGCCGTAGCCCTGAACGGCAAAGCAACTCTCCGGGACGTCCCCGGTATCACGCATCCAGTTACGGACGGCTTCAGCGCGTTGTAAAGACAAGGTCTGATTGAGCTGTATGCTACCGGTATTGTCTGTGTGGCCGCTGACCACGATCAGCCAGCCCGGTTTGGCTTTGATCCCCACCAGCGCGTTGACGAGTATTTTGGTTGACCCCTCTTTGAGCGCTGATTTGCCGGAATCGAAAAGCGACATGCTATCGAGACGAACTATTTTCGGGACCGGTTTTGGTTCAGGGGCAGGTGGAGGTGTCCAGGTATCTATGGCCTGCTGCAAGGCCAGCCACAGGCGTTGTCCCGGGTAATAGCCCAGGCTGTAACGTAAAGGCTCTCCCTGCCGTTGCCAGCGTTCAAGCAGGAGTGCATCCTGTTTCAGAGCAGCCAGCGAGTCCGCTTTAGGACGGTAGTGATTCATCGGGATCGCGTTCCAGCGCTGTAAATCGGCACTCACCTGACGGATGAGGTCACGATTATTGAGCGCGGAAATACCCAATGCGGTCAGCGCGCACAGCCACATCAGCAGCACCAGGCGGCGGGTACGCTGCCCCCCCTGAACGGTTGATGCAAAAGGTGCCAGAAGTGGCAGAACGGCATCCGGGAAAAGGGTTGCCAGAACTGACTGACCGGGCTGGAGGGAAAACTGCAAGCAGGTCCGGGCACAAAGCCAGGTGGACCAGACTGACTGAGCCTCAGGATTGACCACGCCGAGGCGCATGGCCACGGAAAAAACACGTACAGGCGGCGTTAGCCGGTCCGGTTTCTCCAGCTCATCAGTCAGCGTATTACGGATAAAGGAAAATGCCTGGCTGACAGTTGGCAGTAGCAGGATATTGTCTTCCGCCTGCTGCCAGTCAATAAACGCCTGAGGCGAATCATTAACCGGACAGACTATCGGCTTGTCACCGCGAACGATGATCCACGGCGTTTCGGGCCCGGAAAATTCGGCATTCACCACCACCGGCAGTGTGAAACCCGTCAGGGATTTAATTTGTTTACACTGCTGGCGGAGCGTTTTCAGTGTGGAGCGCAGTACCGCTTCATCCTGATGTTCATCTGGCAGGCAGCGATACATCACCGAAAGCTGACCAACCTGCCGAGGGAATTGTTTCTGTATGCTGCGGACAACGTCAGTTAACCGGCTGACGTCACCGGCCCGAAGCCACCATCCCTGGGCTGTTTTACGCAGAGGGCCTCCCTGGAACAACGCTTCCAGCATGTCACCACACACCAGTACAACGGGGCTCTGGGTGTCGAGTAATGGCAGTTCAGCAGCCGGGAGGGTAACGTCAGATGTGTGCTCTTCACTCAGACAGTTTTTAAAAACAGTCCAGCCTGCCAGAAGGAGGATCAGCAGAGTGGCCAGGCCTTTAAAAACGGTGCCTGTCGGGATGAAATACCACAGCAACCACAGCAACGTGGCAACGGCTACCAGGGCGTGGAGGACGACCGGAATGATGACTGTTCTACGCATTAGCCATGCAGCTCCGGTATTTGTGCCGACAACAGTGACTGGAGCCAGAGGTGACCACCCCACCAGATAACGCCGGTAAGAATGACGGCGAGCGCTATCCAGAACCAGACTGAGCGCATCAGACTCCAGCGATGTTTCCCCATCCGGTGAACAACCAGAGACAGGTCTGCATCAGGCGGAGAAACCCGTTCAGAAAGGGCTTTCACTACCTCATCACGCTCCGACTGGCTGACCGTTTTCAGGCTGTATAACCCCTGAAAACCCAGCGCTATCACACGGTGATAGCAGGTTAAAACGGCCGGGTTAGGTGAGGGCTGACGCAGAACCTCTGCAATCCGATCCCACAACGCTTCGCCTGCCCGGAATGAGCCAAAAAAACGGGCCTGAAGCGGCGCTTTACGCCAGGCCACCTGGCCTTCATCAACTTTCGGCTCCTCTCCTTCCTCGCCTTTTTCAGACTTACGGCTCATCACCGTTTCGTCCAGCAAGGCACATTGTGCGTAGGAAATATGCTCCACACTGGCTTCGTCATAGCCGGCACGCTCCAGCGCTTCCCGCACACTTTGAACCTGTTTAACGCATTTGTTGTAAAGCGCAGTGCCATTAAGCGTAACGGCACCTTTTTTAAGCATAGTGACGGTAAGCCAGGTCTCCGCCATCAGTTGGTCGATGTCGATATCCTGTCTCATGAGCGCAATACCGCGAACAGTTCAAGTTCAAGAGCACCAAGCAACTCAGGCACATAGAACATGCATACGCCCTGCTCCTGCATTTCATGCGCAGCGGGGCTTTCCATATCGAGTGCGAAGTACTGGTTTTCCATGCGTACAGGCAACGCTGCCGGGACCCTGCTCACCGGGATCAACGGGATACCCTTAAGTGCCGCACCATAGATCTCGCTAACATCATCAGGTGAACCTGCCTGACAGAGTGCAGGGAATTTCTCGGCGACCTGCCAGGCCGGGATATCGGAGCGCACAGAGAGCCAGAGGTCGGCCTCTTCACGCAGGCGGATATCGTGGAGGTTGGCTTTCCATGTCTGTCCGTCCGGGCGGGACATTTCCAGGGCAATGACCCGGGATGGCAGACTGGCCTCCAGCAAACCCGTGATCAGGTCAAACAGCGGAGGAAACGCATTGGCCGGTTCCTCGTGGTCATAACCCGGAATGGCGTCAAGATCATGATTCAGGGAAAAGGTCAGCATACTGCCTGCCAGACGTGCAAGCTCCGCCCACACCTGTTCAGGTGGCCGGGAAGGAAAACGTTCGTATTCTGTCAGCACTCTGGCGTGAGAATTCAGTGCATTCAGCAACCAGAAAAGGGAAACATCGGCGACGGCAAAATCGGCGAGCCTTTCGTTGCTTTCACGACGCATCGTCATCAGACGCTGGCGCCGGGAGCGTAACTGACGATTGAGTAGCACCAGACGTTCGCGAAGGACAGGGCTTGCGGCAAAAGACGCAACGGGCGGAATAAAGGACGGATCCAGTCGCCATGCATTTTGTCCATCACGGATCAGTCTGGCCACCGGGCACACTTTCCAGGAATCATTGCTTTCATGGGCAAACCGGATGGTGAAATTATACCGGGCAACGGCTATGGATTCTTCTTCGGACCCGAAGGCATCCTGCAACGTCACCCATTCCTCGCGATAGCGGAGCGGGCGGTCTGCGGTAACACCTTCCTGTTCTACGTTGGCAATACCCGGCTGCATGTGAGGCAGTGCGATGACAACGGTTACGGAATCGAGACCTGCCAGCTGGCTGGCATCTAACTCCCGTGGACGTGGAGGCAGATCGCTCCTTTGAGCATCAATCAGCGATCCATCGTCCAGCCAGAGGCGTAGCTGCGTAATCTGGATCAGACCAGACGGAAGAAGGCTGTCATTAAACTCAATCTTTTCTACCCCCCAGGGGAATGGGGATGCTAGCGCAGATGCACCGGCACCGCGAAAAGACTCCCATTCAGCCTGCTGCTGGAACTGTTGAGGGGACAGTAAAGCCCCCTCGTTCCACAGTGGACGATATATTTTCATCCCTGCTCCTGCCCTATGCTTTAGCTTTCGGCATCTGGGATACCAGTGACAGATTGACGTCCATCCCTTCCACCTGGAAGTGCGGTACGGCGTACAGCTTCACGCGGAAGAAACCCGGGTTGTCCTCAATATCTTCTACCACCACTTTCGCATCACGCAGCGGGTGAGACGCCTGTAATTCATCACCCGGATCGGTCATTTCCGTCACCAGACTGCGAACCCAAGTGTTCAGCTCCAGCTCCAGAAGACGACGATCCTTAGTGGTGCCGATGTTTTCGCGCTGAATGAGCTTCAGGTAGTGCGCGATACGCGACAGCAGGAAGATGTAAGGCAGACGGGCGTTGATGCGGCTGTTGGCAGTAGCATCAGCGGTGTCATACGTGGCCGGCTTCTGCGTGGAGTTCGCCGAGAAGAAACAGCTGTAATCGCGATTCTTGTAGTAGGAAAGTGGAATGAAGCCCAGATTCGCGAACTCAAATTCGCGGGTTTCCGGGATCATCACTTCAGACGGGATTTTTACCTGATTGCCGGTACCGAGGTCGTACAGATGAATAGGCAGGTCCTGAACGGCGCCACCGGCCTGCGGGCCACGAATTTGTACACACCAGCCGTTGTTAATGAAGCTGCGTACCATGTTGGATGCAAAGGCAAACGAGGCGTTGGTCCACAGGTATTTGTCATGATCCGGACCTTTCACTTCTTCGACGTAGTTGAAGCTACGCACAGGTACGGTATCCGGACCATAAGGCAGGCGCCCCAGTACACGCGGCATAACCAGACCGATATAGCGGGAATCATCCGTCTCGCGGAAGGATTTCCACTTGATGTACTCAGCGCGGTCAAAGTAATTACCGATATCTTTAATGGCCGCCACGTCCTCCATATTGTCTTTCAGGAAGAATTTCGGGCCGGCAGAACCGATAAACGGCATATGTGCAGCAGCAGACACTTTAGAGATGTTGCGCAGCAGGGCTACATCCTGCGCAGACGCATCAAATTCGTAAGCAGAAATCAGCGCAGCAATCGGCTCGCCACCCGGGGTATCATACTCATCAATATATGTATGTTTATACAGCCCACTTTGGACGATTTCCGGGCAGTCTTCAAAGTCCTGACGCAGGTCTTCTTTAGACATATCCAGGAGTTCAACTTTCACGTTCTGGCGAAAATCGGTTTTGTCGACAAGAGATTTCACACCGCGCCACAGACTTTCTACCGCCTGAAAGCCTTCATGATGCATAACAGCATCAAGCTGACGGCTGATCTGGTAATCCAGTTCCGCGATATGGTGGTCAATCAGGTTTTTGTCGAGTTTCTCAACTTTTGAGCCCGCTTTTGTCAGACATTCCAGGAACACCTTCATGCCGGCAGTTAAACGTTCGTCTGCTGTTGCATCCGACATCGCCTGTGCATCCTGCCAGATATCAAGCGCACTTAGCTCAGAGACAGGGTTAAGATTGATTTTTTCAAACAGGGACGCATATACCCCGCCTGCTGCAGGACGTTCAAGCACTACACTCTCGTTACCCGCGGCATTCTCATTTTTTACAGACATCAACATATTCCTTATTAATCCGTTAAAAGCATATGGCCGTTATGGCTGTTTCGGAGCCAGGGCTGAGAGTTCGGCTCTAAGTTCTGCACTTAATGCAGGATCGAGAAGAATTTTTTCCAGCTCTTTTCGGAAAGCCTGGTTATCAAGCAGGTTTGCTTTTAAATCGCGAAGCAAGTTGCGCATGGAGAGCATGGCCTTCAGCTGAGGTATTTGCCGCGAAACCTGCTCCGGAGAGAAATCATTAATACTCTGGAATGTCAGATTGATGTTGTCTTCACTGCCATCACCAGCAAGCGTGTTTTTAACGGTAATATTTACGATTGGGGAATATTCGGAAAGTACAGAGTCAAAGTTGTTTTTATTCAGATTAACTTTTTTGCGCTCCGATAGTGATGCAGTCTCCTGACCATTACTGAAGTCTCCCGCCACCAGTAATTTCAGGGGGAGCTCAGTTTTCTTGCTCGCTCCGCCCGTATGCAAATCAAGCTTTAAATTAATACGTGCCTTGGGTATTTCGGACTGAAAAGAAGAGTTAGACATGGCTATCCCTGTTTTATGGAGTTATAAAAACGGTCAATGCCAGTGAGAAATTAATAAGAAAGGCAAACCCAGCCAGAACAACTTCCAGGCTCACGTCATCGGACGAAAATCAAAACCCCGGAATTTAAAGCGGGCACATTCCATTCACCAGCATATCGACATTGTGTTTTTGAGTATTTGTCTGAAATGAAAAAATTTCGGATAAGACCCAATAGCCGGAGTGTAGGAACGTTCCCCACCCGATCGGAAATCAAAAAATGTAACAAAATGTTTCCCATAGAAATCCTGATAGCCAAAGATCATCCTTCTGATTTATAAGAATTTTCTTGCATCCCCCTTTAACCCTTATGAAATAAGGGTGTACAGTAAGTGATCAATTTGATTTAGGGACAACTTTGTATAAAATCTCATCAATCACATGAAATATCTGATTTTGTACTTTTATCAAAAAATGAAAGGCAGAACGTGCTTGCCTGTGTGAAAAATTGGCGACATTTACTGGCCTTCACCATTTTTATTATTTATTTAAATGGGTCTTATTATTTTCATCAGAAAAACAAATATCGCAGGGGATTTTTGCATGCCTCGCCCCAGTACTCGTGATATGTACATCTCAGGTATCGTTCGAGGAGTGGGTACGACCTTGAACAACAACCTTTGCTGTGTAGCTTGAAAAAATTCGGAAGGGTGTCGATCGTTCCGTAAGTTATATGCATAAGGGCGTACCTGTGAAGCTGATTCCCTTAGAACGTGTGGCTACATCCGATAACCATGAAAATGTAACCAGACGACTGAATGCTCTCATTGATGAAAACAGGCATTGCGATCGTTATGAAGATGAGATGTTTGCTATTAACTATTTTGAGAAGGGAACGACTCACGTCATAAAACGACCAGATCGGGTGGATAACCCCAATGACATCATCGCTGGCATTATCCTGGAACACCAGGAGCAAGATGTAACAGATGCCGGTTACTAATCCGTCCAATGGATTCTTAGCCCCACCGACGCAAGCCAGACGGCAATGGCATACTAAAAACCGACAAAAACAAAAAACCCAGGTCGCATAACGACCTGGGTTTCAAATTTGGCGGAAGCGTAGAGATTCGAACTCTAGAACCCTTTCGGGTCGCCGGTTTTCAAGACCGGTGCCTTCAACCGCTCGGCCACGCTTCCAAAGTGAGGCGCACTATAAACATCTATTAGCGCCTTGTAAAGCAGGAATTTTTCTATTTTTTTCTGCGGGTGCTATCCATGCCCCTTAAAAGCAAAAAGCCCCGCGATATGACTATCGCAGGGCTTTTATGTCTGGCGGAAGCGCAGAGATTCGAACTCTGGAACCCTTTCGGGTCGCCGGTTTTCAAGACCGGTGCCTTCAACCGCTCGGCCACACTTCCTAAGTGAGGCGAACTATAAACACCTCTCCGCATGCTGTAAAGAGTGACCGCATTCGTTCGCTTTAAAAATAGCCAAAACGCGTTTAATCGGTTGAATAGACAACGTATCGGCCATTTTATCAGCACAAAATTCAGCGTTCACGCTCAGTGTTTTTTGATATACATGTCCCTGGTGAAATAGTACCCCAGCTTGTCCGGCGTGAATCCTCCCACCCACGGTTTGACCAGGTGCGTGCGGACATAGTGATAAACCGGGATGGCAGGCACATCGCGCGCCAGCAAATCTTCCGCCTGCTGATAGAACTTACCGCGCTCTGCCGGCGTTTTGGCTTTCGCGGCGTTCACCAGCGCCTGGTCATACTCCGGATTGCTGTACTGGCTGGTGTTTTCGCTGTCACCAGTACGGAAGTTGTTCAGGAAAGTGGCAGCATCGTCGTAATCGGCAATCCAGGCGTAGCGCACTGCGTCAAAGTCGTGGGTATGCATCGTATCGAGCATCGTTTTCCACTCCTGATTTTGCAGCTTCGCCTCCACCCCGAGGTTTTTCTTCCACATCGAGCTGGCGGCAATCGCGATGCGCTGGTGCGATTCAGAGGTGTTATAGAGCAGGTTAAAACGCAGCGGATGGCTGGCGTTAAAGCCGGCTTCGGCCAGCAGCTTTTTCGCTTCTTCGATACGTTTATCCATCGGCCAGCTGGCATAGTCCGGATTCTGGAGCGTCACACCGCCAATATCTGGCTGGCTGATAAGCCATGCCGGACGCTGCCCCTGCCCTAAGACCTTCCCGGCAATGATCTCTTTATCCAGCGCCATGTTCAGCGCCTTACGTACACGCGCGTCGTTGAATGGCGGCCGGGTGGTGTTGAATTCATAGTAATAAGTGGCAAGCTGCGGGGAGACATCCAGCTGGCTACCCAGGGTTTTCTTGAGCTGGGCAAACTGGTTGATTGGCACCGTATAAACAATATCGATTTCACCTGCTTTAAAACGGTTTACATCCGAGGCCTCGGAGGTGATCGGCAGATAGGTCACTTTATTGATAACGGTATGTGCGTTATCCCAGTAGCGAGGGTTACGCTCCGCCACGATGCGCTCGTTAACCACCCACTGCGACAGTTTATACGCTCCGCTGGTGACGATATGCTCCGGTTTGGTCCACTTATCACCAAACCGACCAATCAGCACCTTATCCACCGGCACCAGCGACGGGTGGGCCAGCATGGCAAGGAATGCGGCATTAGGTTGAGTCAGCGTGACCTCAAGCGTAGTATCGTTAATGGCTTTTACACCCAGCGTATCCGGTGCTTTTTTCCCCTGAGCGATATCAGCGGCGTTAACAATATGCATGTTGCCCGGATAGCTGGCATACGGCGAGGCGGTTTTGGGGTCTGTCAGACGTTGCCAGCTCCAGACCACATCCTGCGCGGTAATCGCGGTGCCGTCACTCCATGTGATGCCTGGACGCAGATGAAAAGTCCAAACGGTGTTGTCTTTGTTCTCCCATTTTTCTGCCAGCCGTGGCTGTATTTCACCAGTTGGAGAAACGCTAACCAGCCCTTCGAAGATATCGCTGATAATATTGAATTCGACATCGCTTTCGACTTTATGGGGGTCGAGTGAGGCCGGTTCATTACCGTTGTTTCTGACCAGTTCCTGTTTATCGGCCAGCTGTGTTCCTGCTGGCACGTTAGCCGCCCAGGTCGCCGTGCTGGCGCACAGGATCCCTGCCGTTAACAAAGAGAGTGTAAAGCGCGTGCGTGCTTGTGGTTTCATTTCCTTCGCCTTATTGTCTGTTTTTTGACGATCCGGAAATAACACTTAGCGCTCAACGTGTAATAACGCAATATTTTTCAGTAACCTATAAGAGCTTGATCTGAATAAATGAAGCAAACCGTTGTTCATTCTGCTGAAAAGGTTTTCTGAAGAATAAACAACCAGCAGTAACGCTAACGTCCTGAGTAAAGATGGGTAAAACCACTTTGAGACTGGCGCGCCGTTTCCTATTCTTTCCGCTAATTACATCTGTCATAAGAGAGTGACTCATGGATCGTATAATTACTTCTTCACGCGACCGCACATCGCTACTCAGTACCCACAAGGTGCTGCGCAATACCTATTTCATGCTCAGCCTGACGCTGGCATTCTCGGCGATGACCGCAACGGCCAGCACCGTGCTGATGCTGCCGTCACCGGGTCTGATCCTGACGCTGGTGGGGATGTATGGTCTGATGTTCCTGACCTACAAAACTGCTGATAAACCGGTGGGTATTCTGTCCGCGTTCGCCTTTACGGGTTTCCTGGGCTATATCCTGGGGCCCATCCTTAACGCCTATCTGTCCGCCGGTATGGGCGACGTGATTGGCATGGCGCTGGGCGGTACCGCGCTGGTGTTCTTCTGCTGTTCGGCCTACGTGCTGACCACCCGTAAGGATATGTCCTTCCTCGGCGGTATGCTGATGGCAGGTATCGTGGTGGTGCTGGTAGGTATGGTGGCAAACATCTTCCTGCAGTTGCCTGCCCTGCACCTGGCGATCAGCGCCGTGTTTATTCTGATTTCATCTGGCGCAATCCTGTATGAAACCAGCAACATCATTCACGGCGGTGAGACGAACTACATCCGCGCCACCGTGAGCCTGTATGTATCGCTGTACAACATCTTCGTCAGCCTGTTGAGCATCCTGGGCTTCGCCAGCCGCGATTAATCAACAATGCTGTGAACCAGAGCCCCGCTTATGCGGGGCTTTGTTTTTTGGTACACTGCTGCGGTTTTTGACTGACGCGTGAATGACTATGTTGAGTTTTGAAGGTAAAGAGATTGAAACTGATAACGACGGTTATCTGAAAGAGAGCAGCCAGTGGAGCGAGCCGCTGGCGGAAAAAATCGCCGAAAACGAAGGTATCGCCCTCTCCCCGGAACACTGGGAAGTGGTGCGTTTTGTGCGCGAATTCTATCTCGAATTCAACACCTCCCCGGCGATCCGCATGCTGGTCAAGGCAATGGCCAATAAATTCGGTGAAGAGAAAGGCAACAGCCGTTACCTGTATCGCCTGTTCCCGAAAGGCCCGGCAAAACAGGCCACCAAAATCGCCGGCCTGCCAAAACCGGTGAAATGCATTTAGTAGCGAATACCGAAGTTAACGTATTCCCGGCCGGGTTGATGGGGTTCGGTTAAAACCTTATCAACCCGCGCGCTGCGCGGCCCACCTGCTTTCAGCCATGCAACCAGCTTTTCAACCTGCTCCGCATCACCACAGGCAACGACCTCAACGCTGCCATCATCCCTGTTTCGCGCGTATCCCGTGAGCCCCAGCTGCATAGCTTCGCGCTGCGTGCTGTAACGGAATCCGACACCCTGAACCATGCCGTGTACCCAGGCAATTGTGCAGATTTTTGACATTTTTCTACTCCTTAACGTAGCGTTTTCGGCAAACAGCCATAATGTTGCCGGAAACGGGCAGTAAAACGAGAGCTGGAAAGATAACCACATTGTAATGCGATTTCACCAATAGGTAACCGGGTTGACTGTAAGTGTGACAGCGCAACGGCCATCCTCACCTCCTCAACAATCTGGCGAAAACTCTGCGACTCTTCGCGTAACCGTCTGCGTAGCGTCGGCACGCTCAATGCCAGGCGGCTGGCAACATCCTGTGCAGTCCAGGCCCTGGCGGGCGAGAGCATGATGAACTGCCGCACCTGCTCGGACAGGTGGCTATTACGCTCTATAAGCAAAGGCCCTGCGACGCCGTCATGAAGCAATGCCAGCAAAAGGCCGAAAGCCTGATGCTTTTGTAACGCCTCCGGTAAATCCTGACGCACGGCATGCAGCAGGTTACTCCACATAAATGCCAGCCCCTCACTCAGGGGAGCACAGAGGGAATGCAGTTCTGTGCGCGGCCAGGATTTCAGGTAATGCGTTTTAAACTCCGCCAGAAGCTCCGGTGACAACATCAATAAGTCAGAACGAAAGAGACCATTCGCGGGTTGATTTATGATCTCCAGCGGCGTATTGGCGGGAATAATGATCAGCGACGCTTTCGTCGCCACCAGGCGGTTATCGTCCTGAACAATCACTTTACTGCCGTGAGTGATATGGCAAATGGCAGGAAGAAAGAGTTTAACCTGGTGCAGGTGATGCATTTTACTGGCACTCACTTCACCAGCCGTCAAATGTTTATGTTGAAACTGGACTCCCTGCACCGTGCCATCCTTATCTGCTGTAGGTAACGGTTAAGCTGGCCTTTGCCAGGACGTGACTGTTAAGCATAAAACCCACCAGCGCGCCGCTGGCATTCCTGTCGACAGGCAATTTATCCACATCCAGCGCCCAGACGGTAAACTGATAACGGTGCGGCTTATCCCCTTTGGGCGGACATGCGCCGCCGAAACCAGAATAACCGAAATCATTACGCCCCTGCACAACCCCGGCCGGTAATGTCTCCCCCTTCGGGTTTCCGGCATCGGCGGGAAGCGTCAGCGTCTGGAGGGGAATATTGACCACCGTCCAGTGCCACCATCCACTTCCGGTAGGGGCATCAGGATCAAATACCGTGACTGCGAAACTTTTCGTCCCGACAGGCGGATTTTTCCACGCCAGTTGTGGAGAGTGATTCCCACCGTGACACCCAAACCCTTCAAACACCTGCTGTTGCGACAACGGGCGTTCAATGGCCAGATCCTGACTGCTGATGGTGAAAGACGATGCCGCTAAAACATGAAAACTGACCACCGCCAGGGTGGTTACTGCTATCGCACGGCGCTTTTTCATTTGTGTTTCCCTTTGCTGTACCGGAAACCCTACTGTAAAGCCCACTGCAGAGCAGCATTGTGCCTAAGCGATTTGATTTTGTGCCGAAACGCTCAAAGGCATCCGCAGATGATTGCGACTTGCTGAATGTGCTACTCTACGCGCCATTTCCCTGGAATCGACAGAATAGCAAATTATGAGTGTACGTTTAGTGTTAGCCAAAGGGCGCGAGAAGTCATTATTGCGCCGCCATCCCTGGGTCTTTTCCGGTGCAGTAGCCCGTATGGAAGGCAAAGCCAGCCTCGGAGAGACCATCGATATCGTTGACCATCAGGGGAAATGGTTAGCGCGAGGCGCATATTCGCCAGCGTCCCAAATCCGCGCTCGCGTCTGGACCTTTGATAAAGATGAAACGATCGATATTGATTTCTTCGTTCGTCGTTTACAGCAGGCGCAGCAGTGGCGTGAGTGGCTGGCAAAGCGTGACGGTCTGGACAGCTACCGTGTGATTGCCGGTGAGTCCGACGGTCTGCCTGGCGTGACGATCGACCGCTTCGGTAACTTCCTGGTACTGCAACTGTTAAGCGCAGGGGCTGAATATCAACGTGCCGCGCTGATCAGCGCGTTGCAATCGGTTTTCCCGGAATGCGCCATTTATGACCGCAGCGATGTGGCAGTGCGCAAAAAAGAGGGCATGGAGCTGACGCAAGGTCCGGTCACCGGTGAACTGCCGCCTGCCCTGCTGCCAATCGAAGAGCACGGTATGAAGCTGCTGGTGGATATCCAGGGCGGCCATAAAACGGGTTACTACCTGGACCAGCGTGACAGCCGCCTGGCCACTCGCCAGTATGTTGCCGACAAACGCGTACTGAACTGCTTCTCCTATACCGGCGGTTTCGCCGTCTCGGCGCTGATGGGCGGCTGTGCCCAGGTTGTCAGCGTTGATACCTCTCAGGAAGCGCTGGACGTGGCGAAACAAAACGTCGAGCTGAACAAGCTGGATCTGAGCAAAGCCGAGTTTGTTCGCGATGACGTCTTCAAGCTGCTGCGTAAGTATCGCGATCAGGGCGAGAAATTCGACGTCATCGTGATGGATCCACCGAAGTTTGTGGAGAATAAAAGTCAGCTGATGGGTGCCTGCCGCGGCTATAAGGATATCAACATGCTGGCCATCCAGCTGCTGAACCCGGGTGGAGTGCTTCTCACCTTCTCCTGCTCCGGCCTGATGACCACAGATTTATTTCAGAAAATCATCGCTGATGCCGCAATAGATGCTGGTCGTGATGTACAATTTATAGAACAGTTCCGTCAGGCAGCCGATCACCCGGTGATCGCTACCTACCCGGAAGGGCTGTATCTGAAAGGGTTTGCCTGTCGCGTCATGTAACTTGAAAAGAGAAATATTGCCCGCACATAACGTGTAAGGAGTGTTTCCCGGGAGGTGACTATGATTGCCAGCAAATTCGGTATCGGCCAGCAGGTCCGCCACACTTTGCTAGGGTATTTGGGTGTGGTCGTGGATATCGACCCGGAGTATTCCCTTGATGAACCGTCAGCGGATGAGCTGGCGGTTAACGCTGAGCTTCGCGCCGCGCCCTGGTATCATGTGGTGATGGAGGGGGATGATGGACAACCCGTTCACACCTACCTTGCTGAAGCGCAGCTGAGTAGCGAACTGCAGGATGAGCATCCAGAGCAACCCACGATGGATGAACTTGCTCAGACTATCCGCAAACAGTTACAGGCCCCGCGCCTGCGGAACTAAGCGTGTAAAAAAAGCCCGATAAACGGGCTTTTTTTTATGACTTCGCCAGCCCCAGACGGGGAATCTCAATCGCCGGACATCGGTCCATTACCACCGTCAGACCGGCTTCTCGCGCCAGCACCGCCGCCTGCTCGTTAATGACACCCAACTGCATCCACAGCGTTTTCGCGCCGATGGCGATGGCCTCTTGTGCCACTCCCCACGCTGCCTCGGAATTGCGGAAAACATCCACCATGTCCACTTTTTCAGGTACCTCGTTCAGCGTGGCGTATCCCTGCTGACCCAGTAAGGTTTTACCGGCCACTTTCGGCGACACAGGGATGACGTGATAGCCCTGATCGAGAAGGTATTTCATCACCCGGTAGCTTGGGCGATCCGGTTTATCGCTTGCCCCTACCAGTGCAATCGTGCGCGTCGATGTCAGAATCTCGGCAATTTCGTTCTCTTTCATGGTTTTCCTCCAGGCTTTTTTATGAGTGTACGTCAAAGCGCACATCTCAACCATGCATCCCATGCAGATGCATGAGGGCAAAACGGCAGAATATGTCTATATGTTAGTAAACGTGATTATCGAAATATTTGGATACATTACCGCGGCCGAGTCATTTCAACAGGAGCCCTCTATGAAAACCGGCATTGCCACTGCTGTGATTGCGTTAGTGATGCCAGTTTGCGTCTTTGCGACCACGCTACGGCTTACAACGGATATTGATCTGCTGGTGCTGGACGGAAAAAAAGTGTCCAGTTCCTTGTTGCGCGGTGCGGACAGCATCGAACTTGATAATGGACCACACCAGCTGGTATTGCGGGTAGAAAAAACCATCGGCCTCGCTAATCATGAACAACGCATGTATATCTCTGCGCCGCTGATTGTCAGTTTTAATACCCAGCGGGTCAGTCAGGTGAACATAACCCTCCCGCGTCTTGAAACCGAAAAAGAGTCGGCGGCCTTTGACGCCTCTCCGCGCCTTGAACTGCTGGACGGGGATTCAATGCCGATTCCGGTAAAACTCGATATTCTGGCGTTAACCTCGTCCCCGAAAGGCACCGATTACGAGGCCGCGACCGAAATTTATAACAAGGCGGGCAAACGCGCTTCCCTTCCACAGTTTGCCACCAGGATGGCCGACGACAGTACGCTGCTGTCCGGTGTCTCAGAGCTGGATGTTATTCCGCCACAGTCCCAGACGTTAACGGAACAGCGTCTTAAATTCTGGTTCCAGCAGGCCGATCCTGAGACACGGGCGCGTTTTTTACAGTGGGTAAAGCAACAACCTTCATCATAAGCCACATTTTTTTCGCCTTTCTCTTGCAGCGTCAGGCGGTTCCCGTCATCGTGTAGTCAGTTAACCTGATGGATAAGATTATGGAACTGACAACACGCACGCTACCGGAACGCAAACACATTGCTCTGGTTGCGCACGATCACTGTAAACAAATGCTGCTTAACTGGGTTCGCCGCCATCAGCCATTGCTGGAAAAGCATGCTCTCTCAGCGACCGGGACAACCGGTAACCTGATCCACCGCGAAACGGGTCTGGAGGTCAATGCCATGCTGAGTGGCCCGATGGGCGGCGACCAGCAGGTCGGCGCTCAGATCTCTGAAGGGAAAATTGATGTACTGATTTTCTTCTGGGATCCGCTGAATGCGGTTCCGCACGACCCGGATGTCAAAGCCCTGCTGCGTCTGGCAACGGTATGGAATATTCCGGTGGCGACGAACCTGTCGACGGCAGATTTCATCATTGAATCCCCGCACTTCAACTCACCGGTTGAGATCCTGATCCCGGATTATCAGCGCTATCTTTCCGAAAGACTGAAGTAGTTTTTTGCCCGGTGGCGACACGCTTACCGGGCCTGCAATATTACCGCTCCGCTATCCCGTTAAGGCTTCCTCGCCACTGGGACATCAATACTCTTCAGAATATCGACAAACACCGACGGCTCCTCTTTGTTGAACAGCAGCCACACGCGATGACGCGCGCGGGTCATCGCCACGTACAGCAAACGCCGCTCTTCGGCGTCCGGAAAATCTTCCGGGACCGGCAGTAATGCCTGTTCCATTACCGACTCTCGTGCCGGAGCCGGGAAACCATCGCTCCCCTCTTTAAGCCCCATCACTATCACATAGTCGGCCTGCTGTCCTTTGCTGGCGTGGATGGTCATAAAATCGAGCTGCAGCTTCGGCCAGCGGGTCGCGGCTTTTTCCAGCGCCGCAGGCTTAAGATGGTGATAGCGTGCCAGCACCAGAATACGTTCATCCGGCTTCGCATAGCCGCTCAGTTTGTCCAGCAGCGGCTCCAGCTGATCGTCCGCCAGCAGGGTAACGGCTTTTTTGTCCCCGGCCCGGAGGCTATTTAGGGGTTTTGCCAGCTGATGCGGGTTCTGCTGGATAAAGCGGTTGGCAACTTCACCAATCCGGGAATTGAAGCGGTAGGTGGTATCCAGATCGCTGCGATCGCCTTCGCCAAAATAGTGATGGAATGCAGTCGTCAGGGAGAGCTGTGCCCCGCTGAAGCGATAGATAGCCTGCCAGTCATCGCCCACCGCAAACAGCGAGGTATGTTTATTTTGCGCCCTTAACGCCGAGAGCAGCGCGGCACGTTGCGGCGAGATATCCTGGAATTCATCCACCAGGATATGCTTCCACGGGCTGACAAAACGGCCCTTCTCAAGAATGATAATGGCCTGATGGATCAAACCGGAGAAATCGACGGCATTTTCCTCTTTCAGCGCGGTTTTCCAGGCTTTCAGCATCGGGGCCATCAGCTTAACCCGCTTCGAAAACAGGGCGCGGATCGTCTCCGGCGCGCTTTCAATCATCTCGGCTTGCGATCCGCCGTGCATCCGCATCAGGCTAACCCAGCGGTCGAGGCGAGAGCCCAGGCGACGAGCCAGTTTTTCATCCTGCCAGAAATTGCCTTCCGGTACGTCCCAGTTGAGTTCTTCTTTCAGCCACTGACGCCACCCTTTAGCCTGCGCCTTTTTCTCACTGCACTGCTGACGCCACGTCTTGATGAACAGCGCCTGACGCGCCTGCGTGTCGTTTTCCAGCTTGCTGATGGCAGGCACTTTTTTACTGCCCTGCTGAATAATATGCAGCGCCAGGGCATGGAAGGTTCTGGCGGTAATATCCCGGGTATGCAGGCGTTCCTGTATGCGTTCGTCCATCTCCTCGGCCGCCTTACGGCCAAACGCCAGCAACAGTATCTGGTCGGCAACAGCCTCACCCGTTGTCAGTAGCCAACCCGCACGGGCCACCAGCACCGACGTTTTGCCGCTTCCGGCACCCGCCAGCACCAGCAGGGACTGCTCGCCGTTAACCACAGCGCGCGCCTGTGCAGGGTTAAGCGGTGAAGATTCAACCGTGCTGAAAAAGTCGGCATAACGGGTCAGCATGGCATCTGTCCACGCCTGGTTGTGCGCCAGCCGGCTCTTGTCTGTATCGCCAAGCCAGGCCTGACACTGACGCCAGGCGTCACGGCAATTGTCGAACTCGTCAAGACGCGTCACGGATAACGGCAGTGCCGCCAGCGCCTGCCTGATCTTTTGCTGCAACCCGGCCGTCTGCTGGCGGGTGAGCCACGTTTGTTGCTCGTTACTTTGTGCAATATCATCCAGTACCTGCTGCAGTACCTGAGCGGCAATCACGCTCATATCCTGGCTCCACTGCTGCCAGAGCATATTCAGATGATGATGGAAGCGCTGGGTCTCAGCCCACTCGGTACCGTGAAGGCGCACGACTTTATCGTCAGGCAGGACAAACTCCAGTTCGCCCCAGACCAACCCGCGTTTACAGTGGATAGCCAGCAGTTGATTAAACGGAATGAGGTATTCGTGGCGTTCTCCGGAGACTTTCACTCCGGCATTAAGGAGGACAACCCTGTCGTAGGGGTGTTGCGCCAGGCGTTTGCCTAATGATGTTGCTTTCAGTTCCATGTCCAGCCGAATCCACGAAGAGATAATTTACCTGACAGTTTAACTGCCAGTTTTAAGGTGCTCCAGCCTAAAAAACGTTACAATCACTGGGCGTTAATCATATCGAAAGGAACTGAGGGTTTATGCGTACTGTTCTGAATGTTTTGAATTTTGTGTTAGGCGGTTTTGCCACCACTCTTGCCTGGCTTTTTGCCACGCTGGTGAGCATCGTCCTTATTTTTACGCTCCCCCTGACCCGCTCCTGCTGGGAAATCACCAAACTCTCTTTCATCCCGTACGGGAATGAAGCCGTCCACGTTGACGAACTGAACCCGGAGAGCAAAAACGCACTGCTGAACACGGGAGGCACGGTCCTCAATATTCTGTGGCTGGTTTTCTTCGGCTGGTGGCTGTGTGTGATGCATATCTTTGCCGGTATTGCCCAGTGCATATCCATTATTGGTATTCCGGTAGGGATCGCGAACTTTAAGATTGCCGCCATCGCGCTTTGGCCAGTCGGGCGCAGGGTCGTTCCGGTAGAAGTGGCACAGGCGGCACGTGAAGCAAACGCGCGTCGTCGTTTTCAGTAAATAAGGACTGGCCGTGCTTATGCTAAGCCCACTGCTTCGCCGTTATACCTGGAACAGCATCTGGCTTTATAACGTCAGAATATTTATCGCCCTTTGCGGCACGGTTGCCCTGCCGTGGTGGCTGAATGACGTAAAACTCACCATCCCGCTCACGCTGGGAGTGGTTGCGGGGGCGCTGGCGGATCTGGACGATCGCCTTGCCGGGCGCCTGCGTAATCTTGTGATTACGCTGGTCTGTTTTTTTATCGCGTCAGCCTCCGTGGAGCTGCTCTTCCCCTGGCCCTGGCTGTTTGCCATTGGCCTTACGCTCTCTACCAGCGGGTTTATTTTGCTTGGCGGCCTTGGGCAGCGCTATGCCACTATCGCCTTTGGTGCCCTGCTGATCGCCATTTACACCATGCTGGGTGTTTCCCTTTACGATCAATGGTACCAGCAACCCATACTGCTGTTGCTGGGGGCCATCTGGTATAACCTGCTGACGTTAACCGGGCATCTTATTTTTCCGGTTCGCCCTCTTCAGGACAACCTTGCCCGCAGCTTTGAGCAACTGGCCCACTACCTTGAGCTAAAATCCCGGCTCTTCGATCCGGATATCGAGGAGGAGAGCCAGTCTCCGCTCTACGATTTGGCTCTGGCCAACGGTCAACTGGTCGCCACACTTAACCAGACGAAAGCCTCACTGCTTACCCGTCTGCGGGGCGATCGCGGTCAGCGCGGAACGCGAAGAACCTTGCACTACTATTTCGCGGCGCAGGATATTCATGAGCGTGCCAGCTCCTCGCACGTTCAGTATGCTGCCCTGCGTGAGAAGTTCCGCTACAGCGACGTGATGTTCCGCTTCCAGCGCCTGCTGTCGATGCAGTCTCAGGCGTGCCAGCAGCTGGCACGCTCCATTTTGCTGCGTACGCCCTATCAACATGACCCGCGCTTCGAACGCGTATTTAGCCATCTTGATGCGGCGCTCGATCGCGTTCAGGCCAGTGGAACATCGCCGGAACATATTAAAGCATTGGGATTTTTGCTGAATAACCTGCGGGCGATAGATGCTCAACTGGCTACCATTGAATCCGAGCAGGCGATGGCGCTCCCCGATAAAGATGTGGAGAATCAGCTTGCTGATGACAGCGTGCATAGCTTCAGCGATATGTGGCTGCGACTGAGCCGCAACTTTACGCCGGAATCGGCACTGTTTCGCCATGCGGTGAGGATGTCACTGGTGCTGTGCGTGGGTTATGCCATCATTCAGATAACCGGGTTACATCACGGTTACTGGATCCTGCTGACCAGCCTGTTTGTTTGCCAGCCAAACTATAACGCCACCCGCCACCGCCTTGCGCTACGTATTATTGGTACGCTGGTGGGCGTCGCTATTGGGCTGCCGGTGCTCTATTTCGTGCCCTCTGTCGAAGGCCAGCTGATCCTGATCGTGATCACCGGTGTGTTGTTCTTCGCCTTTCGTAATGTGCAGTATGCGCATGCCACAATGTTCATCACGCTGCTGGTGCTACTCTGCTTTAACCTGCTGGGTGAAGGATTTGAAGTGGCCCTGCCCCGCGTGATAGATACGCTGATTGGCTGCGCAATCGCCTGGGCGGCGGTCAGTTTTATCTGGCCGGACTGGCGGTTCCGTAATTTACCGCGTGTGGTAGACAGGGCGATGAATGCGAACTGTCGATACCTTGATGCCATCCTTGAGCAGTATCATCAGGGTCGCGATAACCGTCTGGCTTATCGTATCGCGCGTCGCGATGCGCATAACTGTGATGCTGAACTGGCTTCGGTGGTCTCTAACATGTCCACGGAGCCTCGCGCCACGGCAGAAATTCGGGAAACGGCTTTCCGCCTGCTCTGCCTGAACCATACCTTCACCAGTTATATTTCGACGCTGGGTGCGCACCGTGAGAAATTGACTCACCCGGCCATCCTCGCCCTGCTGGATGACGCCGTATGCTATGTCGATGACGCGCTTCATCACCGACCAGCCGATGAGCCTCGCGTTCAACACGCGCTGGATGAACTGGCTCAGCGTATTACGCATATTGACCCGGGAAGCGACAGCAAAGCACCGCTGGTTCTTCAGCAGATTGGCCTCCTTATCGCTCTGCTGCCAGAAATTTGCCGACTGCAATTGCAGATCGCTACCTGGAGGAGTGATTCTCCTGTGGCTCAGGCAGCGCATTAAACCACTCCGTTAACTCCCGGCGAATTCCCGCCGGGAGTGCCGCTTCATGAAGTCCGGCGATGGCCCCTTCCAGTGCGAAGAGCACTTTAATGCTGAGCGCTTTATTCTTCGCCCGCATCTTCAGCCAGCTCGCACGGGCCCCCAGCTCCCGCAGCGTCTCTTCATCAGTGATTCCGGCTTCAAAGAGCAGCACTTCAAGCTGAAAGGTGAGATTGGGCAAGTCCTTGAGGCGGTTTCGCCGATCACGCTGCGAACGCTCTTTTCGTGCCGCATTGAGCGCGAACGAGGAGAGCTGAAGCAGCCGTTCTCTGTCCTGCCACAGTCCGTCATCGACACGATAATAATTGAGCAGCACCGGGCGACCCCGTTTCATCAGGGTTAAGAATGATGAGGCATTTTTTACACAGTATTTTGCACTTTCCTCACAGGCCCGGAGATACAGCTCCCCGTCGGAGACCATAGCGAAGACGGCATCATCTACGGCCAGGGTATACCCACCGAACAGCGCACGATGGTGGATTTCACCTAAGGGTGAAAGGTATTCCTGGGATTTATAAATCCGTTCATAAGATATCTTTTTCATGATATTTCCCTTCAAAATCATAAAGTAACAACGAAATTTCTTACTAGCGGATCCGTTAGCAGGAAAATAGGCAACTTATCGTCGTTGAGCAAGATGATTTTTCCAGGCGCATCAATAATGAATGAAATTTGCGAGTCGCTTTCCGAAAATGAGGTTGATCTTTATGCATACAGGGGTTACTGTATATCCATACAGTAACTACAGGGCTGGAATGAATATGTACACTTCAGGCTATGCAAATCGCTCAACCTCTCTCTCTTCTTCCGCTGGCAATGTCACGCAGAATTCCACCGGGCGTGTTTCGACAGGGCTTATCAGTGAAGTGGTTTATCGTGAAGACCAGCCCCTGCTCACTCAACTTCTGCTGTTGCCGTTATTACAACAGCTTGGTCAGCAGTCGCGCTGGCAGCTTTGGCTGACGCCTCAACAAAAACTGAGCCGTGAATGGGTGCAGTCCGCGGGCCTGCCGCTGACAAAGGTCATGCAAATTAACCAACTCTCTCCCTGCGATACTGTGGAATCGATGATCCGGGCGTTACGTACGGGGAATTATAGCGTGGTGATTGGATGGTTATCAGACGAATTGACCGATGAGGAACATTTTCGACTGACGGAAGCGGCTGAAGAAGGTAGTGCGATCGGGTTGATCATGCGTCCGGTTCGACCAGATTCTTATCGCAGAGGACAACTTTCTGGCCTAAAAATTCACTCAAATTTGTATCATTGAGGAAAATTAAGATTATTCCTGGAATTTTTTTTGACCACAAGATGCGATTTTAGTTCCAGGCGCCAAAACTGCGGCAAGGCTTGTCTGGTGCGGTTCTCCTTAATTTTATTGCACAAAACTCGTTCGAAAAATGTTAAATAATCGGTATACGGAACTTTTTTTTTCATATGCCTGACGGACTTCACACTTGTAAGTTTTCAGCTACGTTGTAGACTTTACATCGCCAGGGGTGCTCGGCCTAAGCCGAAGATATCGGTAGATTTATATTTGACCACGCCCCCCGGTGAAGGATTTAACCGTGAATCTCTATTGAGACCTTCATGGCGAATTTTGGATGATAACGAGGCGCAAAAAATGAAAAAGACAGCTATCGCGATTGCAGTGGCACTGGCTGGCTTCGCTACCGTAGCGCAGGCCGCTCCGAAAGATAATACCTGGTATGCAGGTGGTAAACTGGGCTGGTCTCAGTTCCATGACACCGGCTGGTACAACAGCAGCCTGAACAACGATGGCCCTACTCACGAGAGCCAGCTTGGTGCAGGTGCGTTCGGTGGCTATCAGGTTAACCCGTATGTTGGTTTTGAAATGGGTTACGACTGGTTAGGTCGTATGCCATACAAAGGCGACAACGTAAACGGCGCTTTTAAAGCTCAGGGCGTACAGCTGACCGCTAAACTGGGTTACCCAGTAACTGACGATCTGGACGTGTACACTCGTCTGGGCGGCATGGTATGGCGCGCTGACTCCAGCAACAGCATCGCTGGCGACGACCATGACACCGGTGTTTCCCCAGTATTCGCTGGTGGCGTTGAGTGGGCTATGACCCGTGATATCGCTACCCGTCTGGAATACCAGTGGGTTAACAACATCGGCGACGGCAACACCGTTGGTGTTCGTCCGGACAACGGCATGCTGAGCGTAGGTGTTTCCTACCGTTTCGGCCAGCAGGAAGATGCAGCGCCAATCGTTGCTCCAGCGCCGGCTCCAGCTCCAGAAGTACAGACCAAGCACTTCACTCTGAAGTCTGACGTTCTGTTCAACTTCAACAAAGCTACCCTGAAACCAGAAGGTCAGCAGGCACTGGATCAGCTGTACACCCAGCTGAGCAACCTGGATCCTAAAGACGGTTCTGTAGTGGTTCTGGGCTTCACCGACCGTATCGGTTCTGACGCTTACAACCAGAAACTGTCTGAGAAACGTGCTCAGTCTGTTGTTGATTACCTGATCTCTAAAGGTATCCCAGCTAACAAGATCTCCCCACGTGGTATGGGCGAAGCTAACCCAGTTACTGGCAACACCTGTGACAACGTTAAAGCTCGCGCTGCACTGATCGACTGCCTGGCTCCAGATCGTCGCGTAGAGATCGAAGTTAAAGGCATCAAAGACGTTGTAACTCAGCCAGCGGCATAAGTTATCGTCTTATAAAAAAACCCCGCATTGCGGGGTTTTTTATTATCTGAATCTGAAGAAAACAAAAATCTATTTCTTACCCAACAGAGCCTGAAGATCATTCTTCAGCGTCGACATCTGGTTGGCGTACTTCTCTTTATGCTCGGCATCTTCAATCAACTGCACTATCGTTTCTGACAGCGTTTTCCCACGCCGTTGCGCAAGCCCTGCCAGACGTTGCCAGACCATAAACTCCAGGTCGATGGATTTTTTGCGAGTGTGCTGATGCTCCGCATTAAAATGCCGCTTGCGACGCGCACGAATAGTTTGCTTCATCCGGTTTAACAACGCAGGATTAATGTGTTTCTCAATCCAGCCGTTAACCTGTACCGGTTCATTTTCGAGGGTCAGCAAAATATCCACGGCTTCTTGCGCTGCGCTGGCTTCGATGTAGCAGGTGATCAGCTCCCCTTCACGGTGCTTTTTGACCAGGTACTTCCATTTCCAGCCGCTTTCGAGATTTTCCAGTTGTTGATATTTCATTGCGATCTCAGTGTTACCACGTAACTCTGTTCAGAATATCAGTTTTTTGGCAATCTGCTGAAAAGAAATCATATCCTGTGAGTGAATGCAGCCAATCACCCTGCCGAAATGCCCAATCCTGCTTGGGTAGAGCCCCCCGCTTACGGTATACTCCACGCTTTTACATCTAACTAAAAAACATCAACTTTGACCATTACGAAACTTGCATGGCGTGACCTCGTTCCGGATACCGAGAGCTATCAGGAACTGTTTGCACGACCCGATCTCGCAAAAGAACACGAATTCATCCTTAGCGATACGCAACCCCGTTTGCATTATGCGCTGGAGCAGGTGTTAAGCCCCTGGGCAACATCACCCTTCATGATGCTCAAGGCCCCGGAAGAAGCGGAATATCTGACGCTTCTGGGTGATGCCATGCGCCAGTTGCGACCGCAAGCGAACGCCGTCTTTGGCGGCCAATATCGTATCGCGGGACATGATGTCACATTCGAACCGGCAGAGCAGCCCGACGACCGCTTTGCTGCCAGGGGTGAAGTGATTACCGCTAACTGGGTCGAGGCTGAACAACTCTTTGGTTGTCTGCGCCAGTTTAACGGTGAGCTCTCGCTGCAACCTGGGCTGGTGCACCGCGCGAATGGCGGCGTATTGATCATCTCGTTGCGCACCCTTCTCTCACAACCTCTGCTGTGGATGCGCCTGAAAACGGTGGTTAATCAGCAGCGTTTTGACTGGGTTGGCTACGACGAGTCTCGTCCCCTGCCTGTCTCAGTTCCTTCAATGCCGCTGTCGCTGACCGTGGTGCTGACGGGTGATCGTGAATCGCTGGCTGACTTCCAGGAGATGGAGCCCGAACTGGCTGAGCAGGCGGTCTACAGCGAATACGAAGATAACATCCAGATTACCGATGCCGATGATATGGCACAGTGGTGCCAGTGGGTATTGAGCGTTGCGGAACGTTTCGCACTGCCAACGCCGGCCGCCGACGCCTGGCCTGGTTTGATCCGCGAAGCGGTTCGCTATACCGGTGACCAGGAGACGCTGCCGCTCTGCCCGCTGTGGATCGGCAAGCAGTTACGTGAAGTGGGTGTCGTCAGCGGTAACGGCGCATTCACCGGTGAGCAGCTTACCCAGATGCTGGCGCAGCGTGAGTGGCGTGAAGGCTATCTTGCTGACCGTATGCAGGATGAAATTCTGCTGGAACAAATTCTGGTTGAGACCGAAGGCGAACGTATCGGGCAGATCAATGCCCTGTCGGTGATTGAATTCCCCGGCCACCCGCGCGCCTTCGGAGAGCCTTCCCGTATCAGCTGCGTTGTGCATGTCGGTGACGGTGAGTTCACTGATATCGAACGCAAAGCCGAGTTGGGCGGCAACATTCACGCTAAAGGCATGATGATCATGCAGGCGTTCCTGATGTCAGAGCTGCAGCTTGAGCAGCAAATCCCCTTCTCCGCCTCGCTGACGTTTGAGCAATCATACAGTGAAGTCGACGGTGATAGCGCCTCTATGGCGGAGCTGTGCGCCTTAATCAGCGCCCTGGCAGAAGTGCCAGTTAATCAGAACATCGCGATCACCGGCTCGGTCGATCAGTTTGGTCGTGCGCAGCCAGTGGGTGGTCTGAACGAAAAGATTGAAGGCTTCTTCTCGATTTGTCAGCAGCGTGGGTTAAACGGCAAACAGGGGGTGATTATTCCTGCCCCTAACGCGCGCCATTTGAGCCTCAGCCAGGACATTCTGGATGCCGTGGAACAGGAACAATTCACCATCTGGGCCATCGAAGGCATTGATGATGCACTACCCTTACTGACAAACCTGGTATGGGACGGCGAAGGGCAAACAACCCTGATGCAGACTATCCAGGAGCGCATTGCTCAGGCGACGCAGCAGGATGCTCGTCATCGTTATCCCTGGCCGTTACGCTGGTTAGGCTGGTTTAGTTCAAACTGATCGGACTTGTTCAGCGTACACGTGTTAGCTATCCTGCGTCCTTCACTAAAATAAGGCTTACTGAGAACATGGTAGATAAACGCGAATCCTATACAAAAGAAGACCTTCTTGCCTCTGGTCGCGGTGAACTGTTTGGCGCTAACGGCCCACAGTTACCGGCCCCGAACATGCTGATGATGGACCGTGTCGTGAAAATGACCGAAACCGGCGGCAACTTCGATAAGGGTTACGTAGAAGCAGAACTCGATATCAACCCGGACCTGTGGTTCTTCGGTTGCCACTTTATTGGCGATCCGGTAATGCCTGGGTGTCTGGGTCTGGATGCAATGTGGCAGCTGGTTGGCTTCTATCTGGGTTGGCTGGGTGGTGAAGGTAAAGGCCGTGCGCTGGGTGTGGGCGAAGTGAAATTTACCGGACAGGTTCTGCCTACTGCGAAGAAAGTGACCTATCGTATTCACTTCAAACGCATCGTTAACCGCCGCCTGATTATGGGCCTGGCAGATGGCGAAGTGCTGGTAGACGGTCGTCAGATTTATACCGCAAACGACCTGAAAGTGGGTCTGTTCCAGGACACTTCCGCGTTCTGATTTCGCGTTGAGCGACCCCATAAAGGCGAAACCTCCGCAGTGCGGAGGTTTCTTTTTTTGAAAGAGACGTTATCAGGCTATGAGTGCCCTGTCGCCGATGGCTTCTCGCCAGCCTCCAAGCCATTGTGACCTTTGATTTATCGTCTGATAAGGACACATTTCTTTAGATCGTCCAGCGATGCCGGCCTGATAACCACGTTGATGAGCCCGTTCCAGGCGATCTCGTTTCTGTCTCTTCATGCCTCGTTTCCCTCATTCTTTTGTCTGGTGGAAAGAAAACAGTGTCTGCACAAACTTGCGCAGGCACAGATAACGAATACCCCGAATTAGTCGCAGCGTCAATGTTCAAAATTCATACGGGTGTCATATTTGTGAGCTACCTGGAAGATCATTTGTACAAAAATTGTGACCCGGCACAAGTAACGGTCTGAAGTGAAACTGAAAAAAAAACCGCAATCAGCAACAGGCCGACTGCGGTTTTTACCGATGAATTTTACTTATGGCAGCCGGGAAATCTCCCTGGCGATGCTGGCCGACTCTTGCGCCCACCCCTGGGCCAGCACTTTCACCATTTCATCGTAGCCATCTTTCTGCTGTTTCAGCTCAAGATGGAAAGGACGCTTAATCATCTGGCCCTGATGGTTCAGCAACCACTCTCCGCTAATCACCACCGCACCGTCATAACGGCCATGGAAACCCGTAACCGTGACGTTCAGCGTATCCTGGTCGTTACCCAGCGGCTGCGACGCGACAACCCAACCCGGAAGCTGGCTGCCCAGATTGGCCACCAGCGTGTTGCGCAGCTGCTGATCCAGCGGGCTGGCCCACAGGTTGTTTGTCGCAATCACGTATTTTACGTCGCTGGTCTGGTAGACCACGCCGTTGCCTGCCAGATAATCCGGCACGGCAACCTGCTCAACCCACAGCAGACGGTTTCCCTGACTGGCGGTACTTTGTACCCCGTTTTGCGCGGCAAGAGGCAACTGATAGTAGCTCTTGTTCTCCACGCCTGAACTGCACGCCGTTAACAGCAGAGCGCCAACCATTAATAGCCATTTATTCATTCTTTTGCCCTCTTAGGCTCAGGATCCTTTTTATCTTTCGCTTCGAACACCAGCGCGTTGCTCTTCTCATTGAGCGTTTTCAGAACCGGCTGCAGTTCACGCAAGACCTGATCAAGACGTTGCATATCTGCCACCATCTTGTTGTACGCCGCCGAGCCAGGCTGGAAGCCCTGCATACTGCGGTTAAGCTCACGCAGCGTTTTCTGCATATCCTGCGGCAACTGCTGCATACTCTGGCTTGCGGTGATCTTGTTGATGTTATCCAGCGTAGTTTGCAGGCGACGCATCGTTGCCTGACTTTCGCTGAGCGAACTGGTCGCGGCTTCAATCATCGGATTCAGTGGCAGATTGTTAATCTTATCCAGTGTCTCCATCAGACGCTGCTGGATCTGTGCCAGGCCGCTGCTCACCGTTGGGATGATCTTATAACCACCGAACTCCCGGATACCGGTAATCGGCGGGGCTTTTGGATAGAAGTCCATATCCACATACAGCGCACCGGTCACCAGGTTACCCGTCTTCAGCGACCCACGCAGACCCCGGTTCATCAGTTCGGTAATATGCGTACCAATATCCTGATTCTCGCCAATCTGGTTGAGCAGACGTTCCGGCTCAATGCGAATCAGCACCGGAATGCGGTAATCGTCATCCAGTACCTGCTGTAGACCCGGTACAAAGAACGGAACTTGCCCCACCGTACCCAGGCGAATGCCGCGGAATTCGACAGGCGCGCCCGGCTGAAGGCCACGGACGGAATCTTTAAAGAACATCAGGAAGTCGATGTGATCGGTATAGAGTGCGTCCTGAATGCTGCGTTGATCGTCAAAGAGCCTGAACGCCGTTTTCTCTGCAACTGGCTGTCCCAAATCTTGCCCTTCCGGCACATCAAAGCTTACACCGCCACCAAACAGCGTGGTCAGGGAGCCCATCTCCACGCGCATTCCCGCTGACGTCAGATCAACCGCGATCCCGCTGTCCTTCCAGAAACGGACGTTGCTGGTGACCAGCCGATCGTTTGGCGCGTTGATGAACAGCTGATAGCTGATGGTGCGCTTTTGCGGATCAAAGGTACTTGTTTCAACCGATCCCACGCGATAACCGCGGAACAGCACGGGATCGCCCGCCGTTAACTGGCCCGCTTTTTTACTGTCCAGGATCACGCGGATGCCTTTCGCATCTGGCGGCGCAAGCGGTGGCGAGTCAAGCAGCTGGTATTGCGCCGGCTGGCTTCCTTTTTTACCCGGCTGCAGTTCAATGTAGGCACCGGAGAGCAGCGTACCCAAACCGCTGATCCCTTCACGTCCTACCTGCGGCTTGACCACCCAGAAAGCTGAATCACCGTGCAGCAGTTTTTCCATGCCCGCGTTCAGGCGTGCCTTGATTTCCACATGGGTTAAATCGTCGGTCAGGGTTGCGCTTTCAACCACGCCCACATCGACGCTACGGCTTTTGATGGTCGTTTTACCGCCCTCAATCCCCTCGGCATTGGTGGTGATGAGCGTCACTTCCGGTCCCTGATGGCTGTAATGATAAAACAGGATCCATGCACCGATCAGCGCGGTCACGATGGGGAAAATCCACACCGGCGACCAGTTTTTGACCTTCTGCACTTTCGCCTCTCCACTCTTATTTTCCATGCTCTTACTGTTCCTCATGGCTTGATTCAGGCTCACGATCCCACGATAAACGAGGGTCGAAGGTCATGGCCGCGAACATGGTCATAATAACGACCAGCGCAAACATTAATGCCCCCATCGCGGGATAAATACTCATCAATCCGCCCATCCGCACCAGTGCAGAGAGAACGGCAATAACAAACACATCAATCATTGACCAGCGTCCAACAAACTCGACGACTTCATAAATCAGGTGCATGCGTTCGCTGTCGCGTTTGCCATGGCCTTTCGCATCCCAGCAGAGCCAGGCAATAGCGATCATTTTTAACGTGGGTACCATAATACTGGCAATAAAGATCACCCCCGCAACGGGATAGGAGCCTTCACCCCACAGCAGTATTACCCCGGCAAGGATTGTCGAGGGCATTTTGTCACCGAGCAAATCGGTGATCATAATCGGCAGGATATTGGCCGGCAGGTACAACATGATGGAAGTCACCAGCAGCGCCATTGTCCACTGCAGGCTATTTTTACGTCGCACGTATCCTTTTGTTTCGCAGCGCGGGCACACATCCAGATCGGCTGGCAGCACAGCGGTGCAGCATGGGCAAGAACGAAGCCCCTGACGAATGCCTGGCACCCCCACCTTTACCGTCTGTACCAGCGTCGGTGCCGGCGCGATATCGTCCCACGCCCAACGTCTGTCCACACACTGGAAGGCGCGCAGTTGCAGCACGCAGTACAGACACCAGGGTACAAAGCTGCTGCCGATACCCACATCGCCATACGCCATCAGTTTGACGAAACTGACCAGGATACCTGCCAGAAAGATTTCGGCCATACCCCAGCTTTTTAACTGGAACAGGATACGCGCGAGCCAGATTTTAAGCGCGAGGGGCATCGCGACGCGGTTCACCAGCAACAGAATGACGACCAGACAAAAAGCCGGGACGATCTGTACGAACAGGAGGAAAAAGGTGCCGAGGCTGGCATAGTCTTCCGAGAACATAACCCCCGGAATTTCAAGCAAATCGACCTGGCTGGTCATCCCTCCCACCTTCATATAAATGAAGGGGAAGAGATTGGAAAGCAGCAGCATGAACAACGCCGCCAGCGCATAAGCAGTGGGACGCTGCCTTGGTGCGTCCCACTCGGTTGTCAACGTCGTACCGCAACGGGGACACAGGGCTTTATGTCCGTGACCAAGCTCTGGCAACGCCACGAGCATATCGCATTGAGAGCATAATATATGCCTGTCGGCATGGTGCTGGTCACACATATTGTATCCCTGTTTATGCGCCGTTCTTCAGAGACTCAAGGTACTCCCAGCGCTCAAATGCTTCTTCCAGGGCTTTTTCAGCCGCGGACAGTTCTGCCAGTACTTTTTGAGTATAGTCATGCGATTGGGTAAAGAATGACGCATCAGCGACCTGCGCCTGCAGATCTTCAAGTGCGGCTTCCAGCTCTTCAAGACGCTGAGGGAGTCCTTCCAGTTCGCGCTGCAGGTTATAGCTTAGTTTAACCGAGGTTTTCTTGACAGTTTCTGCTTTTGTTACAGCAGGTTCGGAACTGGTTCTGGATTTAGCCTGTTTTAGCGCCTGAGACTGCGACTGCTGTCCTTTCGCATCGTGATAGCCGCCCACATACTGTCCGATTCGCCCTTCACCTTCGAAGATCCAGCACTCGGTCACGGTGTTATCGACGAACTGACGGTCGTGGCTTACCAGCATCACGGTTCCCTGATAGCCGTCGATCAGCTCTTCCAGCAGTTCGAGCGTTTCCACGTCCAGGTCGTTTGTTGGTTCATCGAGGATCAGCAGGTTACTTGGCTTCAGGAACAGACGTGCCAGCAGCAGACGATTTCGCTCACCGCCTGACAACGCGCGTACCGGCGTCAGCGCGCGTTTCGGATGGAACAGGAAGTCCTGCAGGTAGCCCAGCACATGGCGCGGCTTACCGTTAACCATCACCTCTTGTTTACCTTCCGCCAGGTTATCCATCACCGTTCTGTCCGGATCCAGCTCCGCACGGTGCTGGTCGAAGTAAGCCACTTCGAGCTTAGTCCCGCAGTGAATGCGGCCGCTGTCAGGCTTCAGCTGATCCAGCATCAGCTTCAACAGCGTGGTTTTACCGCAGCCATTCGGCCCGATCAGCGCGATTTTATCCCCACGCTGAACCTGTGCGGAGAAGTCTTTCACCAGCACTTTGCCATCAACCTGATAGTTGACGTTTTCCATTTCGAAGACAATTTTGCCGGAACGGGAAGCCTCTTCAACCTGCATTCTGGCGCTGCCCATCACTTCGCGGCGCTCGCTGCGTTCACGACGCATCGCTTTCAGCGCGCGAACGCGGCCTTCGTTACGGGTACGACGGGCTTTGATGCCCTGACGGATCCAGACCTCTTCCTGCGCCAGCTTGCGGTCGAATTCAGCGTTCTGCAACTCTTCCACACGCAGGTTTTCTTCTTTCTCCAGCAGATAGGTATCGTAATCGCCAGGGTAGGTCACCAGCTTGCCGCGATCGAGATCGACAATACGCGTGGCCATATTGCGGATAAACGAACGGTCGTGGGAGATAAAGATAATGGTCCCGTTGAAGGTTTTGAGGAACCCTTCCAGCCAGTCTATCGCTTCGATATCCAGGTGGTTCGTCGGTTCATCCAGCAGCAGCACTTTCGGCCCGCTGACCAGCGCGCGGCCAAGCGCAGCCTTACGCAGCCAGCCGCCAGAAAGCGCCGACAGCTCCATGTCCGGTTCCAGTCCGAGCTGCGCCAGCACTTCATTGATGCGGTTTTCGAGCTGCCACAGGCCGTGGTGATCGAGCATCTCCTGCACTTTTGCCAGTTCGTTAAGATTCTTGTCGCTCGGGTCGGTCATCACCAGGTGAGAAATCTCGTGATAACGCTTCAGGTATTCGGCCTGCTCAGAGATACCTTCAGCAACAAAATCGTAAACGCTGCCGGTCACGTGACGCGGCGGATCCTGCTGCAGGCGAGAGACGATAAGATCCTGCTCGTAAACAATACGCCCGTCGTCCAGGCCCTGTTCGCGGTTGAGGATTTTCATCAGCGTGGATTTACCCGCGCCGTTACGGCCGACCAGACAGACGCGCTCGTTGTCCTCGATGTGCAGTTCTGCATTGTCGAGAAGCGGCGAGTCGCTGAAAGAGAGCCACGCGCCGTGCATACTAATTAAAGACATGTATTATTCCTTTCAGACCGCGGAGATCAACCAGCAATTATGGATCTGACGATTACGGGCAAAGTCCTGGGACAGCGTTTTTTGGCTAATTTCTTGTGCTTTCAGCCCCAGAGCAGCCAGCCCCTCATGATCCATGCGGAAGCCGCGTTTGTTATTCGAGAACATAATGGTACCGCCCTTACGCAGCAGGCGTTTCAGGTCGGTCATCAGGCGCAGGTGATCGCGTTGAACGTCAAAGCTATCTTCCATACGCTTGGAGTTAGAGAACGTTGGGGGATCGATGAAGATCAGATCAAATTGTTCGTCCGTTTCGCGTAGCCAGCCCAGCACGTCAGCCTGCATCAGACGATGCTGACGCCCGGTGAGACCGTTCAGGCGCAGGTTACGTTCTGCCCATTCCAGGTAAGTACGGGACATATCCACCGTGGTGGTACTGCGCGCGCCGCCAAGGCCAGCATGCACGCTGGCGCTGCCGGTATAGGAGAACAGGTTCAGGAAGTCTTTACCCTTGCTCATCTGGCCCAGCATGCGGCGGGCGATACGGTGGTCAAGGAACAGACCGGTATCCAGATAATCGGTCAGGTTAACCCACAGGCGCGCGTTGTATTCGCCCACCTCGATAAAGTCACCCTTCTCACCCATTTTCTGATACTGATTTTTCCCTTTCTGACGCTCACGGGTTTTCAGCACCAGTTTGTTAGGCGCAATGCCCAGCACCGAAATTGTTGCCGCAATCACGTCCAGCATACGCTGACGCGCTTTTTGTGCATCAATCGTTTTTGGCGGCGCATATTCCTGCACCACAACCCAGTCAGCGTAACGGTCAACCGCCACGTTGTACTCCGGCAGATCGGCATCATACAGGCGATAACATTCGATACCTTCCTGTTTCGCCCATTTTTCGAATTTCTTCAGATTCTTACGCAGGCGGTTAGCGTAATCTTCCGCCACACCCGATGGTTTACTGTCCGCCGCTTTCTCGGCCAGATGGTAGTTTTTCTGCACGCAGTCCAGCGGGCCGTTTTTCGCCTTAAACTGGCGTTCGGCACGCAGTTGCAGACAGCTCAGCAGTTCTGGCGAGGCGCTAAACAGCGACAGGTTCCAGCCGCCAAAGTCATTTTTCATATTACGGCCCAGCAGGCTGTGCAGGGCAATCAGCGCCGGTTCGCTATCAAGACGCTCGCCGTAAGGCGGGTTGCTGATAACGGTACCGTATGGGCCTTTTGGCAGCGGATTGGTCAGGTTCGCCACGTCTTTCACCTCGAAGGTGACCAGCTCGCCGATACCGGCACGGCGGGCGTTGCTGCGCGCACGCTCAATGACGCGTGAGTCGCTGTCAGAGCCGTAGAAATGGGAGGTGTACTCCGCCAGACCTTTACGTGCACGGGTCTGCGCTTCGTCTTTGACCTCTTTCCACAGCGCCTCATCGTGCTGCGCCCAGCCGCTGAAGCCCCAATGGCCGCGGTGCAGGCCCGGTGCGCGGTCGGTGGCCAGCATAGCGGCCTCAATCAGCAGCGTACCGGAGCCACACATCGGGTCGAGCAGCGGTGTGCCTGGCTGCCAGCCGGAACGCATCACGATGGCGGCGGCGAGAGTCTCTTTGATGGGCGCCATACCGGTACGATCGCGATAACCACGCAGGTGCAGACCCGCGCCGCTCAGATCCAGAGAGATACTGGCGGTGTCGCCGTTGAGCCAGACGTTGATCCGCAGATCGGGATTTTCACGATCGACGTTTGGGCGTTCCTTATTTTTACGCGTGAAGCAGTCCACAATGGCGTCTTTGACGCGCAGGGCACCGTACTGGCTGTTGCGGATCTCATCGTTCACGCCATTAAAGTGCACGGCAAAGGTGGCATTCGGGGAGAAGATCTCTGTCCAGTCGATCATCTGTACGCCGGTATAGAGGTCAAGGTCGCTGTAAACCTTGCACTCTTTCATCGGCAGCATGATGCGTGATGCCAGACGGCTCCACATCAGGCTCTGGTAAATAAGCCGTGTGTCGCCCTCAAAATGGACACCACCCTGAACCACCTGGCACTCTTGCGCGCCCAGGGTTTCCAGTTCAGTTTTTAACAGCTCTTCCAGCCCACGGGCCGTACTGGCAAACAGAGAATTCATATCGTCACTTTTACTCTTAGAAAATTGTCGCGCATTATAGCTAATATGGCGTGTATGTCATAAAGTTGAAGGCTTATTTTCATTCGAGGGGCTGTGCAGTGGCGACGTTATCCAGGCTTTTTATTCATCCGGTGAAATCCATGCGCGGGATCGGCGTTTCACACGCGCTGGCCGACATGAGCGGATTTGCCTTCGATCGTATCTTTATGGTCACCGAACCTGACGGTACGTTCATTACCGCACGCCAGTTCCCACAAATGGTTCGCTTTACCCCTTCCCCGCTTTATGACGGTTTGCATCTCACCGCGCCGGATGGCTCCAGCGTGGTGATCCGCTTTGCTGATTTTGCGCCTGTCGAAGCGCCAACGGAAGTGTGGGGCAATCATTTTACCGCGCGCATCGCCCCGGATGACATTAACCGCTGGCTGAGTGGCTTCTTCTCCCGGGATGTGCAGCTGCGCTGGGTCGGCCCGGCGCTGACGCGGCGCGTTAAGCGCCACGAGGCGGTTCCGCTCTCTTTCGCGGACGGCTTCCCCTTCCTGTTGACTAACGACGCCTCCCTGCGCGACCTGCAGCGTCGCTGTAAAGCCAGCGTTCAGATGGAGCAGTTTCGTCCCAACCTGGTTGTTACAGGCGCTGACGCCTGGGAAGAGGATACCTGGAAGGTGATCCGTATCGGCAGCGTGGTATTTGATGTCGTGAAGCCCTGCAGCCGCTGTATCTTTACCACCGTCAGTCCCGAAAAAGGCCAGAAACACCCTTCCGGCGAACCGTTAAAAACCCTGCAGTCATTCCGCACAGCGCAGGACAATGGCGATGTGGATTTCGGCCAGAACCTCATTCCGCGCTCAAGCGGCGTCATCCGCGTGGGTGACGAAGTCGAAATTCTCGCCCGTGGGCCCGCAAGAGTGTATGGCGCAGGTCAGGAAGAAGAGTTCGTCGACGTTGAGACGCCAGCCAGCTCGCCCGTAGACATTCACTGGCAGGGCACCGTTATCCGCGGCAACAATCAGCAGGTTTTACTTGAACAGCTGGAACAAGCGGGGATCCGCGTACCTTACTCCTGCCGGGCAGGCATCTGTGGGTGCTGTCGAATCAAGCTGGTCGAAGGGGAAGTCAGCGCGCTGAAAAAATCCGCGATTGGCGATGATGGTACAATTCTGTGCTGCAGCTGTATTCCGAAAACGTCGGTACAGCTGGAAGCTTAAACGGCCTGCTCGAGGCTGAAAGCGTCTACGCGTTGCTGCGGTTTCAGCCTGTCATTCATTACCTTAATGGCATCCCCCAGTTGCATCGTCCGCCCGGCAATGGTCACTCCGGGCTGGGCCAGCAGACAGAGTGCGGCATTTTCGCCAGGCTCAACCACCAGCAGGCTCACCTCTTCAGCGGTATCGCTCAGGTTTACACTCGCCGCATCGCCGGTGGCGGGGGTCCAGTTCATGCTGTGCGGTAAAAAATGCCAGCTTTTCGGCATTTGCGGTTTCAGGAATCGAATAGCCACTAACGCGTTTAATACCAGTTCGGCGCGCTGCTCTTTAGAAAGCACCAGGTCGCGGCATTTTTCTTCAAAGGAGAAATAAAGCGCAGCGTCGTCAACACAAAAGCCTGACGGGGAGAAGGCGTCCGGGGTTAACATTCGGCGAGCAAAACGGGAACGAAACAACATACCATTGGCTAAATCGAGCATCATGCGATCATGCTCGTCACAAAAATACCAGCGCCAGTTATCGTCAGGTTTAATTCGCATGTTTCTCTCCCGTCCCCAAACTTCCTGTACTAAAAATGTCCTGTTTGCCGCTTCGTTTATAACACCATTAATAAAAGACTATAATGACTAAATAAGCAACAATGACGGAATATAAAACAACCAGGGCTGGAAATAAAGCCCTGGTTGTCTGATAAAGAGAAAAGATTAGATATGAGTAACGATTTCTTTAATCAGCTGCGGTCCTTTAAAAATAAAACCGGAATAGATTTGCACCAGTGAGGCACCCGCCGCCATCTTCTCGCGAGCCGCAATCACGGAGTCGATACCACCGACGCCAATAATCGGCAGTCGTCCTTTTAATTCTGCTGACAGGGCACGAATAATTTCTGTGCTTTTTAATTGTACCGGACGTCCACTTAACCCACCCGCTTCGTCACAGTTTTTCATTCCCTGAACGAGCGAGCGATCGAGTGTGGTATTGGTCGCAATCACCCCGTCAATATTATGGCGAACTAAACTGTCGGCAACCTGGATCAATTCTTCAGCAGAAAGATCCGGTGCGATCTTAACCGCGACCGGAACATATTTATGGTGGATCGCCTGGAGCTCATTTTGTTTATTTTTAATGGCACTCAGAAGATCGTCCAGTGCTTCGCCATATTGTAAAGAGCGCAGACCTGGGGTATTTGGTGAGGAAATATTCACCGCAATATACCCCGCGTAGGCATAGACTTTTTCCATACAAATCAGATAGTCATCTTTACCCTGCTCTACCGGCGTGTCTTTATTTTTGCCAATATTGATGCCCAATACACCATCAAAATGGGCTTTTTTTACGTTCTCAACAAGGTGATCAACGCCGAGGTTATTAAAGCCCATGCGGTTGATCAGCCCTTCGGCTTCGACCAGGCGGAACAGACGCGGCTTATCATTACCTGGCTGCGGACGCGGCGTGACGGTACCGATTTCGATGGAGCCAAAGCCCATCGCGCCCAGGGCATCAATGCACTCACCATTTTTATCCAGACCTGCCGCGAGACCCAGCGGATTTTTAAAGGTCAGGCCCATGCATTGCACAGGTTTTTCCGGCACGTTTTGACGCACCAGTGCGGCCAGCGGCGTTCCGGTAATACGACGTAACTGCTGGAATGTAAATTCATGAGCGCGCTCAGGGTCGAGCTGGAAAAGGGCTTTACGAACGAAGGGGTAGTACATGAACTCTCCTGGATTCCCGGTGTGCAAACCGGGAGGGGATTATGTGCGATCCGGCCCGGAAAGGGAATTGACCTGTGGCAAAAAAAACACCGTTAGACGCAATCGTTTACCTCGCAGCCCCGTTCTTATGCGCTTTTTCGCATTTTAATTGCAGATAAATCATTTAGTGGAATAACTGGGCAGTGTCACACTCCTGAAAATTGTTATGAATGTTAGATAAAAGCAAACAATTAGTTATAAGGAGCATGCATGCGCGTCATAACCCTGGCCGGAAGTCCACGATTCCCCTCTCGCTCCAGCGCACTGCTGGAATATGCCCGTGAAAAGCTCAATGCTCTGGATGTGGAAGTATGCCACTGGAATCTGCATAACTTCGACCCCGAGGATCTGCTCTACGCCCGTTTTGACAGTCCGGCGCTGCAAACGCTGACTGAACAGCTTAAAGGGGCTGATGGCTTAATCGTGGCGACGCCTATCTATAAAGCTTCGTTTTCCGGGGCCCTGAAAACCCTGCTCGATCTGCTGCCTGAACGTGCGCTGGACGGCAAAGTGGTTCTGCCACTGGCAACGGGCGGTACGGTGGCCCATTTACTGGCGGTGGATTATGCCCTCAAGCCGGTACTCAATGCGCTAAAAGCGCAGGAGATCCTCCACGGCGTCTTTGCCGACGACTCGCAGGTTATCGATTATCAACACAAACCTCACTTCACGCCGAATCTGCAAACCCGTCTCGACAGCGCCCTGGAAACCTTCTGGCATGCCCTGCACCGCAGAGATATCCACGCCCCGGCGTTTAACCCGTCACAGGGAGTCGCCCATGTTTAAAAGATTAACCCGTCTCGGACTGGCCGGGCTGTTAGCGCTCACCTCGCTGGCCCACGCGGCAGAGACGGCGCCTGAACATTTACGCATCGGCTATCAGAAAGGCAGCGTCAGTATGGTGCTGGCTAAAAGCCATCAGCTTCTGGAAAAACGCTTCCCGAAGACCACATTCTCCTGGATTGAGTTCCCTGCTGGCCCGCAAATGCTGGAAGCCCTGAATGTCGGAAGCATCGACCTCGGCAGCACCGGGGATATTCCGCCAATATTCGCGCAGGCGGCGGGGGCCGACCTGGTTTATGTCGGCGTTGAGCCGGCCAAGCCGAAGGCTGAGGTCATTCTGGTCCCTGAAAATAGCACCATTAAGACGGTCGCCGACCTCAAAGGCCACAAGGTTGCATTCCAGAAAGGCTCCAGCTCGCATAACCTGCTGCTGCGGGCCCTGCAGGAGGCCGGGCTTAAATTCACCGACATTCAACCCGTTTATTTGACGCCGGCTGATGCTCGAGCCGCTTTCCAGCAGGGCAATGTCGACGCGTGGGCTATCTGGGATCCCTACTACTCCGCAGCTTTACTGCAGGGTGGCGTAAGGGTATTAAAAGATGGCACCACGCTGAAACAAACCGGCTCGTTCTATCTCGCCGCGCGCCCGTATGCGGAAAAGAATGGCGCTTTTATTCAGGATGTTCTCAACACCTTTACTCAGGCGGATGCGCTAACGCAAAGCCAACGTCAGGAAAGCATTACCCTGCTGGCGAAAACCATGGGCTTACCTGAGCCGGTGATCGCGAGCTATCTCGATCACCGTCCACAGACCACCATTACCCCGGTGGACGCACACGTCGCTGCGCTGCAGCAGCAAACCGCAGATCTCTTCTATCAAAATCGCCTTGTTCCAAAACAGGTGAATATTCGCGAACGCATCTGGCAACCCGCAGGCAAAGAAGGAACCAAATCATGAGTCTGAATCTTTTCTGGTTTTTACCCACCCACGGTGATGGACACTATCTTGGCACAGAAGAGGGTTCACGCCCGGTTGACCACGGCTATCTGCAGCAGATTGCGCAGGCAGCTGACCGAATCGGTTTTACCGGCGTACTGATCCCCACCGGACGCTCGTGCGAGGATGCGTGGCTGGTAGCCGCATCGATGATCCCCGTGACCCAACGCCTGAAGTTCCTCGTGGCACTGCGTCCGAGCGTGGTCTCCCCGACCGTCGCGGCGCGCCAGGCGGCAACGCTCGACCGGCTCTCTAACGGCCGGGCCCTGTTTAACCTGGTCACCGGAAGCGATCCGCAGGAGCTGGCGGGTGACGGCGTGTTCCTCGATCACACCGAACGCTATGAAGCGTCCGCCGAGTTCACCCGCGTCTGGCGACGTCTGCTGGAGGGGGAAACCGTCACCTTCGAAGGTAAACATATTCACGTTCGCGACGCCAGGCTCTACTTCCCGCCGGTGCAGCAGCCGCGCCCTCCTCTTTACTTCGGCGGCTCATCAGATGTGGCGCAGGATCTGGCGGCAGAACAGGTTGATCTCTACCTCACCTGGGGTGAGCCGCCCGAGCTGGTCAAAGAGAAAATTGCCCAGGTGCGCGCCAAAGCGGCAGCGCATGGTCGCAAGGTACGCTTTGGTATTCGCCTGCATGTGATTGTGCGTGAAACCAATGAAGAAGCCTGGCAGGCGGCCGACCGGCTGATCGCGCATCTGGATGATGAGACTATCGCTAAAGCTCAGGCGGCGTTTGCGAAAACCGACTCCGTCGGCCAGCACAGAATGGCGTCATTGCACAACGGTAAGCGCGAGAATCTGGAGATCAGCCCGAACCTGTGGGCGGGCGTCGGTCTGGTGCGCGGCGGTGCGGGTACCGCGCTGGTCGGCGACGGCCCAACGGTGGCTGCGCGGATCAATGAATACGCGGACCTGGGTATCGACAGTTTTATCCTCTCCGGTTATCCGCACCTGGAAGAGGCCTACAAAGTGGGCGAGCTGTTATTCCCGCATCTGGATGTCGCCATCCCGGACGTACCGCAGCCCCGCCAGCTCCAGCTTCAGGGCGAAGCCGTGGCTAACGAGTTTATCCCGCGAAGAGCCGCACAAAGCTAAGGAGTTGCCATGAATGCCCCCTCACAAAAATGGTTGCTACGTGCCGCCCCATGGTTTTTACCCGTTGGCATTGTGCTTGTCTGGCAACTCGCGTCCTCTGTCGGCTGGCTGTCGAGCCGTATTCTGCCCTCTCCGGAGGGCGTAATAGAGGCATTCTGGTCGCTGAGCGTCAGCGGCGAACTCTGGCAGCATCTGGCCATCAGCTCATGGCGTGCGGTAATTGGTTTTTCGATTGGTGGAAGCATCGGCCTGGTACTGGGTCTGATCAGCGGGCTTTCTCGCTGGGGCGAGCGGCTGCTCGATACCTCCATTCAGATGCTGCGTAACGTGCCGCATCTGGCGCTGATCCCGCTGGTCATTTTGTGGTTTGGTATTGATGAGAGCGCCAAAATTTTTCTCGTCGCGCTGGGCACGCTGTTCCCGATTTACATTAATACCTGGCATGGGATCCGCAACATCGATCGCGGACTGGTCGAAATGGCACGCAGTTACGGCCTGTCCGGTTTTGCCCTCTTTATGCATGTGATCCTGCCGGGCGCCCTGCCCTCCATAATGGTCGGCGTGCGCTTTGCGCTCGGCCTGATGTGGCTGACGCTGATTGTGGCAGAGACCATCTCTGCAAACTCAGGGATTGGCTATCTGGCGATGAACGCCCGCGAATTCCTGCAAACGGACGTGGTGGTGGTGGCCATTATCCTCTATGCCCTGCTCGGCAAACTTGCCGACGTCAGCGCCCAGTGGCTGGAACGCAGCTGGCTGCGCTGGAATCCAGCCTATATTTCACAGGAGGCTAAAGCATGAATACTGCCCGACTGACTCAGGGTACACCGCTGCTCCTTAACGGTGTCACGAAGCGCTATGGCGAAAACACGATTCTCAACGCGCTGGATCTGCATATTCCTGCCGGACAATTTGTCGCCATTGTGGGCCGCAGTGGCGGCGGCAAGAGTACGCTGTTACGCCTTTTAGCCGGGCTAGAATCCCCCAACGGCGGCGAAATTCTGGCAGGCGCGACACCGCTGGCCACTATTCAGGATGATACCCGCATGATGTTTCAGGACGCGCGCCTGCTGCCCTGGAAAACGGTGATTGATAATGTCGGACTGGGCCTCAACGGCAACTGGCGGGATGAAGCCCGCCAGGCGTTGGCCGCCGTAGGGCTGGAAAACCGTGCGGATGAATGGCCTGCTGCGCTCTCCGGCGGGCAGAAGCAACGCGTGGCGCTGGCGCGAGCGCTGATACATCGTCCGGGCTTGCTGCTGTTGGATGAGCCACTCGGCGCGCTCGACGCCCTGACGCGAATCGAAATGCAGGACCTGATTGCCGCGCTCTGGCAAAAGCATGGCTTTACGGTACTTCTGGTGACGCACGACGTGAGCGAAGCCGTCGCGATGGCAGACCGCGTGCTGCTAATAGAAGAAGGGAAAATCGGTCTTGATGTCACGGTCGATATTGCGCGTCCGCGCCGCGTAGGGTCGGCAAGACTGGCAGAGCTGGAGGCGGAAGTGCTGAATCGGGTGATGAAGCGCGGGGTCAGCGAGCGAGCGTTAATGACGGCTCACGGCTGACATCCTCCCTCTCCCACCGGGAGAGGGAGGATGGGTCTTTCGATCAGGCCAGTGCCTTAGCGATCTTCTCGTACAGATCGCCAGACAGGTTTTCCAGCCCTTTCAGCTGCTCAAGCGCAGCACGCATTTTCGCCTGGCGCTGTGCATCATAGCGTTTCAGACGGATCAGCGGCTCAATCAGGCGTGACGCCACCTGTGGGTTACGGCTGTTCAGCTCGGTCAACATTTCCACCATAAACTGATAACCGCTGCCATCTTCCGCATGGAACGCCGCCGGGTTGCTGCTGGCAAACGCGCCAATCAGGGAACGCACGCGGTTTGGGTTGCTCATGGTGAAGGAGCGATGCTTCAGCAGACTGCGTACATTGCTGAGGGCATCGGCCGCCGGGCTGGTGGCCTGCAGGATGAACCACTTGTCCATGACCAGACCATCCTGATGCCACTTATCATCGTACTCCTGCATCAGCGCATCACGGCACGGCAGTTCGGCGGCAACACTTGCAGCCAGGGCTGCCAGTGCGTCGGTCATGTTGTCTGCTTCGTGATACTGCTTGCTCACCAGCGTGTTTGCCAGCTCGCGCTCACCGAAGGCCAGATAACGCAGGCAGGTGTTACGCAGGGAACGTTTACCGATGTCAGCATGTTCCACACGATAAGCGTCAAGCTTATTAGCGTTGTAGATTGCGAGGAATTCATCTGCAAGCTCGTTCGCCAGCGTACGGGTCAGCGCTTCACGCACCGCCACAATGGCAATCGGATCGATGATGTCGAACAGTTCGGCGATTTCGCCTGCGGATGGCAACGTCAGAATTTCAGCCGCCAGCGCCGGGTCAATCTTCTCATCCAGCAGGACTGCGCGGAATGCGTCCGCAACGTGGACCGGCAGCGACAGCGGCTGGCCCTGCTGATGACGATTAACGTTCAGCTTGATGTAGGTCGCCAGCAGGCTTTGCGCCGCATCCCAGCGTGAGAAGTCATTGCGCGCATGGCGCATCAGGAACGTCAGTTGCTGGTCGCTCCACTTATATTCCAGTTTCACGGGCGCAGAGAATTCACACAGCAGCGCGGGAACCGGCTGGAAATAGACGTTATCAAAGATAAAGGTCTGTTCCGCCTGGGTCACGTTCAGGACGTGGTGGACCGGATGACCGCCCTTCTGCAGCGGGATCACGTTACCTTCGTTGTCATACAGGTCAATACTGAACGGAATGTGCAGCGGATGTTTTTCTTCCTGCTCTGCCGTTGGCGGCGTGCGCTGGCTGATGGTCAGGGTGTACTGCTCGGTTTCCGGATTGTAGTCGTCTTTGACGGTGACAATTGGCGTGCCGGCCTGGCTGTACCAGCGGCGGAAATGGGAAAGATCGACATTAGACGCATCCTCCATCGCCTGCACAAAATCGTCGCAGGTGGCTGCGCTGCCGTCATGACGCTCGAAGTAGAGCTGCATCCCTTTCTGGAAGTTCTCTTCACCCAGCAGGGTATGGATCATGCGGATAATTTCCGCCCCTTTTTCGTACACCGTCAGGGTGTAGAAGTTATTCATCTCGATGACTTTATCAGGACGGATAGGGTGTGCCATTGGGCTGGCATCTTCCGCAAACTGCAGGCCACGCATGGTGCGCACGTTGTTAATGCGGTTCACCGCACGGGAACCCAGATCCGAACTGAACTCCTGGTCACGGAAGACGGTCAGGCCCTCTTTCAGGCTCAGCTGGAACCAGTCACGGCAGGTGACGCGGTTTCCGGTCCAGTTATGGAAATACTCGTGTCCGATGACGCGTTCAATATCCAGGTAATCTTTATCGGTTGCGGTATCGGTACGTGCCAGCACGTATTTGGAGTTAAAGACGTTAAGACCTTTATTCTCCATCGCGCCCATGTTGAAGAAGTCGACAGCAACGATCATATAGATGTCGAGGTCATACTCGAGGCCAAAGCGCTCTTCATCCCACTTCATGGAGTTGATAAGCGAGGTCATCGCCCATGGCGCGCGGTCCAGGTTGCCGCGGTCGACGAACAACTCCAGCGCGACGTCGCGGCCTGAACGGGTTTTGAACGTATCACGCAGCACGTCGAAATCACCCGCCACCAGCGCAAACAGGTAACACGGTTTCGGGAACGGATCCTGCCACTGTACCCAGTGGCGACCGTTTTCCAGCTCGCCTTCACCTACGCGGTTGCCGTTGGAAAGCAGGAACGGATAGAGGGTTTTATCGGCGATGATTTTCGTTGTAAAGCGTGCCAGCACGTCCGGGCGGTCAAGATACCAGGTAATGTGGCGGAAACCTTCGGCCTCACACTGGGTGCACAGGGCGACGCCAGACTGGTAAAGCCCTTCCAGCGCCGTGTTGGCAGCCGGGCTGATTTCATTCACGATGCGCAGCGTAAAGCGTTCCGGCAGGTTGTCGATAACCAGCTGGTTGCCTTCTATTTTATAGTCAGACCATGCTTGATCATTGATCTGCACGGAGACCAGCGTCAGGTCTTCACCATCCAGACGCAGCGGCACAGCCGTCGCGCTCTGGCGCGTGAGCTGGCTTACCGCCGTGACAACGGTTTTAGTGGCATCCAGGTCAAAAGTCAGATCGATATCGCTAATCAGGTAATCCGGCGCACGGTAGTCGTGGCGGTATTTGGCTTGTGGCTGTTGTGTCATAGAAAACCTTATGCATCGTTTGTCGAATAACGAATCCAGTCTATTCCTGTTGTGTAAAACGCGCTATGCAGAATGTTCATCTTTTCAGGTACAAACACCTTTTTCGCTACATTTGTATAACACGGGGCACAAAATGCCCTCGACCATAAAGAGCGCTTATGTTGTGATCGGGGTTCAATAAATCACTAAACAAGGTATACTCCGGAGTTGTTTATTGTACTAAACGCTCCTGTGAGAGGATGCTACTGCGCACCTATGACTCAATTCGCTTCTCCTGTTCTGCATACATTGCTGGATACCGACGCGTATAAACTGCATATGCAGCAAGCCGTTTTCCACCATTACTATGACGTCCATGTCGCGGCGGAATTCCGCTGCCGTGGTGACGACTTGCTCGGTATCTACGCAGACTCCATTCGTGAACAGGTCGATGCTATGCAGCATCTGACGCTGCAGGACGACGAATATCAGTGGCTCTCTGGCCTGCCCTTCTTTAAAGCTGACTACCTGAACTGGCTGCGCGACTTCCGCTATAAGCCGGAGCAGGTGACCGTGGTCAATGATAACGGCAAGCTGGATATTCGTCTTGAAGGCCCGTGGCGTGAAGTGATCATGTGGGAAGTTCCGCTTCTCGCGGTGATCAGTGAACTGGCCCACCGCTACCGTTCCCCGGAAACCGGCGTTGAGCAGGCAGTCGCGTCGCTGGAAAATAAACTGGCCGCATTCTCAACGCTGACCGAAGGGCTGGATATGTCCCGCTTCCGCCTGATGGATTTTGGCACGCGTCGCCGTTTCTCTCGCGAAGTGCAGCAGGCTATTGTGAAGCGTCTGCAGCAGGAGCCGTGGTTCGTGGGCACCAGCAACTACGATCTGGCACGTCGTCTGGATCTGACCCCGATGGGCACCCAGGCGCATGAGTGGTTCCAGGCGCATCAGCAGATAAGCCCGGACCTGGCAAACAGCCAGCGTGCCGCACTGGCCGCGTGGCTGGAAGAGTATCCCAATCAACTGGGCATCGCGCTTACCGACTGTATTACGATGGACGCGTTCCTGCGTGATTTTGGCCCTGAATTTGCCGAACGTTATCAGGGATTACGCCATGATTCCGGGGATCCGGTTGAATGGGGTGAAAAGGCCATAGCCCATTACGAAAAACTGGGCATTGACCCGATGAGCAAGGTGCTGGTCTTCTCCGATAACCTCGATCTGGCGAAAGCGGTCGATCTCTATCGTCATTTCACCTCCAGAATTAACCTGAGCTTTGGGATTGGCACCCGCCTGACCTGCGACATCCCTCAGGTAAAACCTCTGAACATCGTGATAAAACTGGTGGAATGTAACGGTAAGCCGGTAGCGAAGCTCTCCGATAGCCCCGGTAAAACCATCTGCCATGACAAAGCCTTTGTGCGCGCATTACGCAAAGCATTCGATCTACCGCAGATCAAAAAAGCCAGTTAACTGCTTTCGGGAGCCTTTCAGGCTCCCCTCTCCTCAATTTATTTCTTAATTCTTCTCTTTTGACTGCGAAATCTGCTTGTCTGATGGCGGATGCCAGGTAACATAGATATCCCCCCCAGTAAGGGTGGGCAAGTGTTTATTTTTTCCGACTATTAACAGAGAGAATATTATGAGCGTTGTGCCTGTAGCCGACGTACTCCAGGGCCGTGTCGCCGTTGACCAAGAAGTCACCGTGCGCGGATGGGTGCGTACTCGCCGAGATTCTAAAGCTGGCATCTCCTTCCTTGCCGTCTATGACGGTTCCTGCTTTGATCCTGTACAGGCCGTCATTAATAATTCTCTGCCCAATTACAATGATGACGTTCTGCGCCTGACAACGGGTTGTTCCGTTATCGTAACCGGTGTTGTTGTGGCATCGCCTGGTCAGGGTCAGAGTTTCGAAATTCAGGCCTCTGCCATTGAAGTCACTGGCTGGGTTGAAGATCCCGACACCTACCCAATGGCGGCAAAACGTCACAGCATCGAATACCTGCGTGAAGTGGCGCACCTGCGTCCACGCACCAACCTGATTGGTGCGGTTGCCCGCGTGCGTCATACACTGGCGCAGGCGCTGCATCGTTTCTTCGATGAGCAGGGTTATTTCTGGGTGTCTACCCCACTGATCACCGCGTCCGATACGGAAGGCGCGGGTGAAATGTTCCGCGTCTCTACGCTGGACATGGAAAACCTGCCGCGTACGCCAGAAGGTAAAGTGGACTATGACAAAGACTTCTTCGGTAAAGAGGCCTTCCTGACGGTTTCTGGTCAGCTCAACGGTGAAACTTACGCCTGCGCGCTGTCCAAAATCTACACCTTTGGTCCTACCTTCCGTGCAGAAAACTCCAACACCAGCCGTCACCTGGCGGAATTCTGGATGCTGGAGCCTGAAGTGGCGTTCGCAGATCTGGATGATGTCGCGGGTCTGGCAGAAGCGATGCTGAAATATGTCTTCAAAGCGGTGCTGGAAGAGCGTCCTGATGACATGAAATTCTTCGCAGAGCGTGTCGACAGCGATGCTGTCGCACGTCTGGAACGTTTCGTCTCGGCAGATTTCGCGCAGGTGGACTACACCGACGCGGTGGCCATCCTCGAGAAATGCGGTGAGAAGTTTGAGAACCCGGTTTACTGGGGCGTTGACCTGGCGTCTGAGCACGAGCGTTACCTGGCCGAGAAGCACTTCAAAGCACCGGTTGTGGTGAAAAACTACCCGAAAGACATTAAGGCCTTCTATATGCGCCTTAACGAAGACGGTAAAACCGTTGCGGCGATGGACGTCCTGGCACCGGGCATTGGTGAAATCATCGGTGGTTCTCAGCGTGAAGAGCGTCTTGACGTTCTGGACGCACGCATGGAAGAGATGGGCCTTAATCCTGCGGATTACAGCTGGTATCGCGATTTACGCCGTTACGGTACCGTCCCGCATGCCGGTTTTGGTCTGGGCTTTGAGCGTCTGATCGCCTATGTCACCGGTGTTCAGAACGTCCGTGACGTTATTCCATTCCCACGCACACCGCGTAACGCCAGTTTCTAATCGACTGAATAACAAATGGCCAGCAATTACTGGCCATTATTTTATTCTGCATTGTCAGTTTTCGTCAGCGCAAAGTCAGCATTTTTAAACCACAACCCCGTTACAACCACTACCTGTTACGTTTTGTTTCCACGAAACATCTACGCACAAAAAATAAACCCTATTCTTATTGCGCTTATTGCAATCTGAAGCAATAGCACAAAATTCAACCAGTTTTACAGCCATCCAGAAGTCTCTTTCGGGTCATAAGAAAAAATGAGCCGTTTGGCTTCTGTTTATACGAATTGCCTTTATCTAAATTAATTATAAGCTTTTCATATAGATATCAATATATCTGCCGTTTAATTCGCCAGTGGACGCTGAAATTTGAGGTGGTTCACAAAGTTCCGAAAAATACATATTTAGTTACATATGATTTCTTTTTGTAACTTAATCTTGAGAATTGTAGCACTTTCAGGCTAGCGAAACGGTTCTATGAATGGAAAGATGCCTGTCAGATACATAAAGACACCTAACTCTCATCAATAGTTCCGGAAATATTTATTGACAGAATTTATTGACGGCAGTGGCGAGTGTCATAAAAAAACCAATGAGGGTAATAAATAATGATGAAGCGCAATATTCTGGCAGTGGTAATCCCTGCCCTGCTGGTAGCCGGTGCAGCTAACGCTGCAGAAATCTATAACAAAAGCGGCAACAAACTGGATCTGTACGGGAAAGTGGTTGGTGAGCACGACTTCGTTACCTCTGGTGACAACACTGACAGCAATGACGCTACCTATGCTCAGATCGGTTTCAAAGGCGAGACTCAAATTAACGACCAACTGACTGGTTTCGGTCAGTGGGAATACCGTGCTCTGGCAAGCCAGGCAGAAAGCAACCAGACTCAGCGTACCCGTCTGGCATTCGCCGGTCTGAAAGCGGGTGATGCAGGTTCCATCGACTACGGCCGTAACTACGGTATCGTATACGACGTAGAATCCTACACCGATATGGCGCCATCTTTCTCAGGTATGACCTGGGCAAACTACTCTGACAACTTCATGACTGGCCGTAACTCTGGTCTCCTGACTTACCGCAACTCTGACTTCTTCGGTCTGGTTGACGGTCTGAGCCTGGGCCTGCAGTATCAGGGCAAAAACGAGCGTACTGACGTGAGAACCGCTAACGGTGACGGTTTCGGTACCTCTGTAGGTTATGAGTTCGGTGAAGGTTTCGGCCTGATCGGCGCATACAGCAACTCTGACCGTACTGACGGGCAATCCGCAGACGGCAAAGGCGAGAAAGCAGAAGCATGGGCTGTTGGTGCTAAATACGATGCGAACAACATCTACCTGGCAACCACCTATGCTGAAACGCGTAACATGACCCGTGAAGACGACGGTTCTTTCGCAAACAAAACGCAGAATTTCGAAGTTATCGCTCAGTACCAGTTCGACTTCGGTCTGCGCCCATCCGTGTCCTACGTGCAGTCTAAAGGTAAAAACCTTGCACAACGTGGCACCTTCGCTGGCGGCGATGCTGACCTGCAGAAATTCGTTGAACTGGGTGCAACTTACTACTTCAACAAAAACTTCAACATCTATGTTGATTACCAGCTGAACCTGATCGACGACACCGACTACTCTCGTAGCGTGGGTATCGTGAACGGTAAAGACGACCAGGTTGCAATGGCTGTGACCTACCAGTTCTAATCAGTACACCACTTTGTTATATGCTTAATGAACAGGGCTTCGGCCCTGTTTTTTTTATGTCTGATAGCAAAAAATGGCGACTTTTGAAAAGCCGCACGCTTTTTGTCGCAAACGGTTGGCATTTTGTAAATCTACCGTTAACCTGATAGCGGATTTCACTTCTGTAATCACAATGGAACTTCGTCATGTTTGAGAACATTACCGCCGCTCCTGCCGACCCTATTCTGGGCCTGGCCGATCTGTTTCGTGCCGACGACCGCCCTGGTAAAATCAACCTGGGTATTGGTGTATATAAAGATGAAACCGGCAAAACCCCGGTGCTGACCAGCGTTAAAAAAGCTGAGCAGTATCTGCTGGAAAATGAAACCACCAAAAATTACCTCGGTATTGATGGTATCCCTGAATTTGGTCGTTGCACTCAGGAACTGCTGTTCGGCAAAGGCAGTGCAATTGTGAGCGACAAGCGTGCGCGTACAGCACAGACCCCTGGCGGTACCGGCGCGCTGCGCGTCGCGGCGGATTTCCTTGCGAAAAACACCTCTGTTAAGCGTGTCTGGGTGAGCAACCCAAGCTGGCCAAACCACAAGAGCGTATTCAACTCTGCAGGCCTGGAAGTACGCGAATATGCTTACTACGACGCGGCTAACCACTCTCTGGACTTCGACGGTCTGCTGGCCAGCCTGAACGAGGCTCAGGCGGGTGATGTGGTGCTGTTCCACGGCTGCTGCCACAACCCAACCGGTATTGATCCAACGCTGGAACAGTGGGAACAGCTGGCGAAGCTCTCCGTAGAAAAAGGCTGGCTGCCGCTGTTTGACTTTGCATACCAGGGCTTCGCCCGTGGTCTGGAAGAAGATGCGGAAGGTCTGCGCGCTTTTGCTGCCGTGCATCAGGAACTGATCGTGGCAAGCTCTTACTCCAAGAACTTCGGTCTGTACAATGAGCGTGTCGGTGCTTGTACGCTGGTTGCGGCGAATACTGAAACCGTTGATCGTGCATTCAGCCAGATGAAATCCGTGATCCGCGCTAACTACTCTAACCCGCCTGCACACGGTGCCTCTGTCGTTGCGACTATCCTGAGCAACGATGCACTGCGTGCTATCTGGGAACAAGAGCTGAACGATATGCGTCAGCGTATTCAGCGCATGCGTCTGCTGTTTGTGAACACCCTTGCGGAGAAAGGCGCTGACCGTGACTTCAGCTTTATTATTAAGCAGAACGGTATGTTCTCTTTCAGCGGCCTGACCAAAGAACAGGTTCTGCGTCTGCGTGAAGAGTTTGGCGTCTACGCCGTGGCGTCTGGCCGCGTCAACGTTGCAGGCATGACCCCAGACAATATGGCGCCGCTGTGCGAAGCCATCGTCGCCGTGCTGTAAATTGCACCCATAAAAAAAGCCTGCGTAATGCAGGCTTTTTTTTATTCTGGTTACCAGACAGGCATTTCGTCCTGAAGGAACGGGTTATGGAGTCGTTCATAACCCAGCGTCGACATCGGACCGTGTCCAGGGATAAACGTCACATCATCGCCCAGCGGCAACAACTTCTGTTTAATCGACTGAATCAGCTGTCCGTGGTCGCCACGTGGAAAATCGCTGCGTCCTACGCCACCTTTGAAAATCACATCGCCGGAAATCAGCAGACGGGACTGGTCATCAAAGAAGACAATATGGCCTGGCGTATGCCCAGGACAATGCAACACCTGTAAAGTCACATTCCCTACGTTAACGCGCTCTCCTTCATTTAGCCAGCGATCGGGCGTCAGGGGCAGACACTCATCAAGGCCAAACATGCGGCTCTGGGCTGGTAAACCCTGCAGCCAGAACTCATCTTCTTTTTCCGGACCGATCACAGGCACACCGAAGTGCTGTGCCAGCTCCGCCGCCGCACCAACATGATCAAGATGACCATGCGTCAGTAAAATCTGCATCAGCGTGACACCGCTATCAGCGACTTCCTGCTTGATTTTCTCAGCGTCACCGCCGGGATCGACAAGCGCGGCCAGTTTGGTTTGCTCACACCAGATTAATGAACAATTCTGGGAGAATGCAGTAACCGGAATAATACGATAGTTCATACTGCTCCTGTGTTTCGTTATTACCAGTGCCGGACCGGACCGGTATCAATATGCACAAAGTTGCTACTTGGGTAATATCCTACACCACCTGCGCGCATAGATAACGCAGCTTTGCGAATATTGGCTAACGAAACGCCTTCAATATGGAAATCCATTGCCTGTCCCTTCGTGTGATAGCTTTTTTTCGCTACCCCACGGCTGTGGGCGCGCAGTTCATTATTGGTATCAACAGAGCGATAACCAGAAATAAGTTGCACTGGCTTGCTGGTACCCAGCAGGCCCTGAAGGCGGAATAACTGATCAAACAGTCCTGGGTCGATGGCTTTTATTTTATTCGCGCGGAAATCACGGAAAAAATGGTTAAGTCTTGCTAATTCATCCTGAATATAGCCTCTGCCATCGAAGAACTCCGCTTTTAACGACTCACCGGTGTGGAGATTGTTGAGCGTTAAAACTCGCGGACGAGGTGTCGAGAGGGTGGCAAATGCTGGCGTCGGCAAGATGGCCGCTGCGCCGAGCGCAACACCACCTAACGCCAGCAGTTTGCGGCGATTAGCGTCAAATTTGTCCATGATAATCAGGTCTACAGGTCAATGTTTATCGTAAATATGCTTAGCGCACGAAGGGCACCTTAACTGGCAAAGCCGACTACGTCAAGGCACCCAACCCCAGTAAATACGCGGCCTCCAGCCATATAGCCCCGTATTCACCATTACTTACGACAACCTATTTTCCCGAACTGCTTCATTTACCTGATTAATTGTTCAGCTTTTGGCAAAATTTGTGCGCCGGATCGCGCCGTGAGATCATAATTGTAAATATCTGTACGATACTGCGTCCGCCCGTCCTCACCCACAAACGCCGTCAGATAATAAAGATTGACCGGAATATTATGGCGAATATTAACGTAACGCGTATCCCCCTGCTTCAGGGCGTCAGAGATGCGCGTATCGTTCCAGCCTGCATCCTGCAACAGCATATTAGCCAGCTCCGAGGCTTTATTGACACGCACACAGCCTGAACTCAGCGCGCGGGTATCTTTCTGGAACAGATTGTGGTTCGGCGTATCGTGCAGATAGATAGCATCTGAACTCGGCATATTGAACTTGTAGCGTCCGAGCGAGTTATGTGCACCGGGTGCCTGCTGGAACCGGAATGGCAGATTAGACGCGGTAATGGTTGACCAGTCGACCATATAGGGGTCTATCGCCTCTTTGCTGTTCCAGCCGCGCATCACCGTATAGCCATGGCGTTCCAGGTAACCCGGATCGTTCCAGACCTTGGGCAGAATGTCTTTACGCGCCAGCGTCGGCGGTACGTTCCACGGCGGGTTAACCACCACGTTGTTCAGCGCACTGCTCATCATCGGCGTTTTGCGATCGGGACGTCCCACAATCACGCGTGACGCCAGCACTTCACTGCCGTTCTGGTAATAGACCAGCGAATACGCCGGAATATTCACCATGATGCCGGTAGAGAGGGTCCCTGGCAGCAAGCGTAAACGCTGGATATTGAGCGCCAGCACCCCTGCCCGCTGCGCAGGTGAGACGTTCAGCCAGTCGCGCGTTGACTGGCCAATCACGCCATCAGCACCCAGCCCCTGAGCAGCCTGAAACTGCTTAACCGCTGCAACCAGCTCCCGATCGTAGGCCGCGGGCTTATCACTCAGAACGGCGGCTTTTTTCTCTTTCACCGGGGCTGACGGGCTGACAACGACGCTTTGCGCATCGTCACCCGGCAGGGCAATTTTAGGCCCGCTATCCAGAATACCGGAGCGTTTGAGGATCTCACGCAGGGCAGGCACATCGCTGCTCCACTGTCCAGGACGCAGCGTCGCGGTACCACGCATCTGCGGCCATGGACGTGAATCCCCGACCAGTTCCAGAAGCGACTGATGCATGGTCGCGTATTGCGGATGTGCCGGCGCGAGGCTCGCAATAAAGCGCGGCAGATCGCCACTATCCAGCGCCAGTTGCCACTGGTTAATTACCGACAGTGCCGGAGTTGCCAGCTTGTAAGGCTTATCGCTGTACAACCAACGGTTACCATTGACCGGAATACCGGCCACAAACTGGAGATACCCCATCATGGCATCGGAAAGCACCACGTCCCGCGCCTGCCCTGTGACAGCAGGATCGGTTAAGAGCTCAACCCATTTTGTGAACTGCGGCTGGAACCCTGCAATGGCGACTTCTGCCAGCTGTTGCTGGAACGCGCGCACCGCATCACGGTTTTCCCACATGGGTTTCATGTCACGCGCCGCATAGAGCAGCGTGAGCTGGCTGGTATAGACAGGCGTGTAGCCTGCTGGCAGCCCAGACAGCAGCTGCTGGCGAAGCGATTCCGCGTCGATGCCTTCTGGCAACGGCTTAATACCGGCCATGATGGCCGTCGCAGGAGACTGCTCCAGCGGTTGAGACAGCGACGTTGGCTGTGTGCCAGTCGTTGCTGTGCTGTCAGTCGGCACAATTTCAGGCTCGTCGGCCTGAGCGGTTAACAGTGGAGCAAACGTCACTGCCAGGCATAAACTTAGCGCAGACAGCTGACGACCACATTTTTTCTTTAGCAACATCCCTTGCCCCCTGTTTTCACGACATGCCCATCACGTTGGGGCTTTCTTTTATTATAGGGTGACGGCAAACCTGTTGCCTTACCTTATGTAAAGAAGTTTAAAGATAACGCAGCCTTAAACACAAGTTAAGCGAAAAAAAAGCGGCGCTGGTGCGCCGCTCACGGTTAGAAAACGCCTCAGGACGCGTCTGCCGTTGTTTCCGGTAAGGATTCTGGCGGCTGTGGGGCAAAACCGCGTAACCCGACCACGTGAACGTGTTCGGTATTCTGGAATACCTTACGCACCAGTTTATACGTGGTGCCTTTCTCAGGACTGATGTTCTCCGGCGCAGCGATAATGAGCTGCATATCAAGACGCTCACAGAGTTCAAACAGCGTGGCAATTGAGCGGGCGTCAAGACGCGCAGCTTCATCCAGGAACAGCAGTCGACATGGGGAGATATCTTTGCCGCGCAGACGACGCGCCTCATCTTCCCAGCTCTGGACCACCATCACCAGAATCGACATCCCGGTACCGATAGCTTCACCGGTAGAGAGTGCACCGGACTCCGCACGGAGCCAGCCGTCTGAACCACGGTTAACCTCCACTTCCATTTCCAGGTAGTTACGGTAATCCAGGAGCTCTTCACCAATGGTTTGCGGCGTGCGTTGCCCCATGTCAATCTGCGGATTAAGGCGCTGATACAGTTTCGCCAGCGCTTCGGAGAAGGTCAGACGGTTGCTGTTGAACAGATCCTGATGCTGTTCGTGCTGTTCAGACAACACTTCCAGCAGCGTCGAGTGCGCTTCACGCACGTTCACGTTCAGACGCACGCTGTTCACCTGACCAAACGATACGCTCTGCAAGCCCTGGTTCAGCTGGCGAATTCGGTTCTGCTCGCGCTGGATGGTTTTACGGATGATATTCGCCACGCTGCGGGAACTGATAGCCAGCTTCTGCTCGCGGGAGGTCAGCTCTTCCGTCAGGCGGCCCAGTTCGATTTCCATCTGCTCAATGGCTTCGACCGGATCGTCGGTACGAATGATGTCCTGACGAATACGCTCACGCAGGTGCTGATAAACGGCCACGAAGAACTGGATCTTACGCTCAGGGCGTTTCGGATCTTCGGACATACGCAGCACATCGCGCAGGTGTTCGTTATCCGCCACCGCCAGACGCAAGGCACCCAGCGCCTTATCCGACATAGAGCGCAGTTCATCCGCAGAGAGATAGGCCAGCTCGCGACGATGCAGACGGCGTTCAACGTTATTGTCTTTCACCATCCGCATGACGGCGCACCAGCCCGCCTTCGCGGTCACGACCTGCTCACGCATTTCGTGATAATCACGCTCCAGCTTGCGCAGGCGACGAGTCAGGTTATCCATTTCCGCTTCACAGAAGGTCAGCGCTTTTTCCAGCTGATTACGACGTGCGCGGTTATTACTGAGCTGCGCATGCAGTTCATCACGACGGATACGCGCCCGCTCTTCTGCTCCGCTGTCAGCACGGACGCCAATGTCCTGTAACTCTTTCTGAAGATCGTTTAACAGCTCTTTCTTGGTGTCGAAGGAGCTTTTCAGCGAGGCCAGGACCTGATTGTACTGGTTTAGCTGTGCCGAGTGGCTACGCATCGCGTCACGGGCGCGAGTACGTTCCGCTTCAGCCTGTTCAAGGCGCTGACGCAGCTTCTCATTGAGATCGCTGTTACCGCTCAGCATCTCCGCGGAATCGGAGTAGCCGAAGTGGGCCCGGCGCTGCACCACTTCCGTCAGGGCAAACGCCTGCTGGCGCGCTTCGCGCTGCACCTGCTGCGACCAGGCATAATCTTCTTTTAACTGTTCGAACTGCTCCGGATCGCTCTGCAACACGGAGACCATTGGTTCGAGCTTCGCCAGCTGATTACCGTACTGCTGAACAAAACGTGCCGCTTCCTGAGCTTCATCCAGACGTTCCTGAATCTCATCCACGCGGTCAGCCAGCGTGTCATCTGCCAGCAGATTCAGGCGAGGCAGGATGCGGTTAAGGGCCGCAACGCCCTCTTTCGCCTGTTCGAACTGAACGCGGCTTTGCTGGTTGTCATTTTCATGGTTTGAGATCGCACGCTCAAGCTCGCCGCGACGAGTGTTGAGCTTGCGAATTTCGGCTTCCGGGTCAGCTTCAAACGCCACGCCCAGATGGCTGCCGATAAAGCGGCTGAACGCCTGATGAAGACGCTGGGTTTTCTGCACGTCAAACGACAGGGTCGCAAAACGTTCAGACAGCGTCTCACGCTCGGCGTGCAGACTTTCAATCCGGTTTTCACGCGCTGCGCGACCAAACAGCGGAAGCTCAGGGAAGCGAGAATAACGCCACTGACGATCGGCGATTTTGACGACAACCGCTTTTTCCAGCTCATCGACGCTGAATACGCTGTCATCGAACGACTGCGGGTCCCCTTCGATTAAATAGAGGTCTTCCGGGCAATCTTCCAGCCCTGCCAGTTGGTCAGCAATCAGCGACAGATCCGGGACCACAATCGCGTTACGTGATGGGCCATACAGGGCTGAGAAGTACGGCGCATCGTCCAGACCGACATCGTCATAGATTTCGGACAACAGCACGCCGCCAAAACGTTCAGCCAGGGCGTTCAGACGTGAATCTTCCGAACCACCAGGCTGGCTTAAGCGCTCAATCTCTTCATCGATCTCACGTTTACGGGCGCCGACTTCATCGCGCTCAACAATCGCCTCGCGCTCGCGCTCCAGCAGCTGTTGCAGATATTCGGTCACGTCCTGGCTGGACTCAAACTGTTCGCCGCACTGTTCACTGAGCTGGTTCAGGCTGCTTTGGGCAGCCAGCCAGACTGGTGCACGCTGCAGCAGCACCTTAGAACGGGACTGCAGCTGCTCCATCTCCTGGCGCAGCGTCATGCGCTGTTCACTGGCGTTGGATACGGAATCGGAAAGCGCAGCAATACGCGCTTCGAGCTCCTGATGCAGAGCTTCAAGATCGTCGAAATCGTAATTTTTGCCCTGGCGCTTACAGAACTCCGCCAGCATACGCTCGGCTTCCTGCTGTTCGCGAAGACGCTGTTCCAGTTCGTTCAGGCGCATACGCAGCGGCTGAACCTGCTCGGCCAGATGGCGCTGGTTCACACCGTCGCGCAGCAGTTCACGGGCAACTTCCCACGCTTCGTTACGCGCAAGCGGTCCGTTAATTGCCACAACCAGCTGGTACGCTTGCTCAAACTGACTGTGCGCCGTTTGCGCGACGCTCATCTTCTGTTCAAGCGAGAGCAGTTTCTCGGTCGCTTCCTGCTCTTTGGCCTGGAAGGTATCCAGCCACTGGTCAGCGCTTTCCGGGGTGAGGTCAGGCAGATGACACAGCTCTTTTGCACGCTGTAACGCCTGAAGTGCCTGGGTATACTGAATTGCACGCGTCTGCTGCACGTCCAGCGCCTGCTGGTAATCGGCCAACTGATTTTTCAGCTCATCCACTTCCAGCTCGGCGGCCTCGGCACGTGCTTCGTTCTCTTCCTGCATGTCGGCAGCTTCCGCCACCACTTCATTTTGCTCTTCGAGACGAATTTGCAGCTCATCGAGATCCGCTTCGTAGCGCTCGATCTTCTCCTGCTGACGCAGGGCGGTCTGCACCAGGTTCAGGTGATCGCTGGCAGCCTGGTAATCGGCTTCCAGATCGCCTTCGGCGCCGTTGTGCTCGCCCAGTTCACGCGCCATTTCGACGTGCTTATACTGCTCAGCAACCAGCTGTTTACGGGAGGTGAACAGTTCGCGGCGGTACTCTAACGCCTGATCGAGATGGACACGACGTTCATTGGCGTGACGCATATAGTCCGCCGCCACGTAGTTGGTGGCCTCGCTAATCAGGTGCTTAAACAGGTCACGGTCAGACTGCGTCACGCGAATGGCTTCGAGCGTCATGCGGTTTTCACGCAGCGCAGCTTCCATATCCTGGAAGGCCTTACGCACGCCGCTGTTTTCCGGCAACAGGTAGTCGCGCAGGGAGCGGGTAATGGCGCTGGAGATACCACCGTACAGCGATGCTTCGATCAAACGGTAGTATTTGCTACGGTCAGACGCGCTGCGCAGACGACGCGCCACAACGCCCAGATCGAACATCAGGGAGTGGTAATCCGTAATGGAGTTGAACTGCTTGAACTGCACGCCTTCGATGGTTTCGAGCTTATCTTTCAGCTCCTGCAGCGTCAGCACGCGCGCCTGGCGCTCATTCAGGGTTTCCGTCAGCAGCGCTGTGGGCTGCATGGAGGTTGGCAGCCCCTGGATGGCAAACGGTTTAATGTCCACTTTACGGTCACGGCCTGCGACCTGCTGCAGACGTACCCCCACCACCACACGCTGATGTCGGGAGTTAATCACGTCCAGAACCGAATAACAGACGCCTGCTTTGAGCTTACCGTGCAGGCCTTTATCGCGAGAGCCGCTGGTCGCGCCCGCTTCGGTGGTGTTACGGAAATGGAGCAGCGTCAGATCGGGGATCAGTGCCGTAACAAACGCCGCCATGGTGGTGGATTTACCCGCACCGTTACCACCGGAGAGCGTCGTAACCAGCTCATCCAGATCGAACGTCCGGGCAAAGAAGCCGTTCCAGTTAATCAGCGTTAGTGAGCGAAATTTACCGCGTTCAATCATTACTCTTCCTCCCCGCTATCCGGCAGATTCTCTTCATGCTCATCGTCGAGCTGCAAATGGTTTTCCACCGGCATCGCTTCACCGTCGCGGATCATGCGAAGCTGCGCTTCACGCGCATCGTCGCCCGCACGCACATCGGCGCCGAAGCGGAAGACAGATTCCGTGATGCGGAATTTGCTGCTGTCATGGCCCATAAACCAGACCATGCCCAGACGACGCAGACGGTTAAGGGAAGAGCGAACTTTTTCCTGCAATTTCTGGCGGTCAAGATCCGAGCCGGTGGAGCGGTTGTTCACCAGCTTAAGCAGCTTGCTCTCATCCGCCAGCGCCAGCAGCTCGTCGTAAAGCTCCTGCTGGGTGAAGATGCCTTCATTTGCCAGACGCTCCGGGCTGAGATAGAGGTAGCAAAGAATTTTGCCGACCATCATATCCAGCTCAGAGAGCACGGAACGCGGAATCAGGGTTGTGGAACGTGGACGCAGGTAGAAAAACCCTTCCGGTGCGCGGATAAGCTCCACGTTATAGCGGGCGTAAAACTCCTCCAGGTACTCCTGGAAGTCCATCAAAAAGGCGTGATTGTCCAGCTCGTCTAAGCCAATGTGACGACCGGCACGCAGTTGGCTGTCCAGCGCCGGAAACAACGGATTCGCCAGCGCCTGTGCCAGCTTAACTGGCATCACTTGTTCAATATTTGTCAATGACATGCGCCTGTACCTTGGCTCCGTAATCGTTAATCGGCTGCCACTTCGGCGGCAGCCCGGTGAAATCTGCTTGCGCGACGCCCAGACGCACGGCCTGGTCTACCACGATGCGGGCGATGTCGAAGTGGCGCGCGCGAGGATATTGCGCCAGATAGTCGCGCACCACGAGCCCAAGATCCAGCGGCACTTGTCTGGTTTTGTAGACAGCGAGCTGTTCTTCGATCATCGCCGCAAGTTGCTCACGAATTTCGTTGAACTCTTCATATTCCAGATCCGGTGGCAGTTCACCGGTCACTTCTTCATCGCGCAGGGCCATCTCTTCGTCGCGCATATCCAGCAGACGATCGGCACTGGCGTAAGTCAGCGCCCATGGCGCATCGAAATAGGTCTGTACCGACTGGCGCAGACGCTGAGCAAAGACGCGGTTTTTATCCATATCGATCGCGGTACGGATAAATTTATGCACGTGACGGTCATAACCGATCCACAGGTCAATCGACTGCTGACCCCAGCTAATAATACGATCGAGTTTGCTCTGCAGATCGAACACCAGACGGTCAATAAAATGCAGATCGTCATGGGCCATGGTCGCATCCTGGATGCGCAGGAGGTTCGCCTGAAGCTTATCCCCTGCCGCTTCCAGCGTATCCTGCAGTTCACGCAGCGTACCCGAGGTTTCCGACAGCAACATTTCACAGCTGGAGATGGCCGCACGCCAGTCTTTATTCAGTAACTGCGCGATATCGTCTTTTACCTGTTGCTGCTGTTCATCCATCAGACGCTGGGTCAGATCGATGCTGTCGAAAATCTCTGCCACCGAATATTTCAGCGGCGCATAGACGTTACGGTGCCAGTGGAATTCGTCACCGTTTTCATCCGCTGCATCGGCGGCGCGCTTAAGTTCACCCGCCACAATCGAGAGCTGCATGGAAAGACGCAGCGTGGAAAATTCACGCTGGCGGATGTAGTAATCGGTGATGCCGATACCCAGTGGCGTCAGACGATAGATGGCGTTTCCTTCCGCCTGCTCGCTGGTAAAGCGGTTCAGCAGACGTTGACGCACCATATCGTTGATTGCGTTGTTGGCACGCACGCTAATGGTTTCGCTGGTTTGCTCAAACGCATCACTGACATGGCGGAACGCATCCACCAGTTCACCCTCGCTCATTTCGCCATCCAGCCGTTCGCCGTTCAGCGTGGCAACCGCCAGCAGGAAGGAGAGTCTGTCTACCGGCAGCGAGATGGAGAAATCGTTTTTCCTGGCCCAGGCAACCAGTTCGGGGACTGTCTGGGAAAATTCACTCATAGGTTATCCTTGCATCTGCGGCTTGTGCGCGGTGACGTGAATATAGCGGCCAAGACTGACAAAAGGTTCCTGACGGCAATACCGCGTTTCTAATTCTGTTAAGGTGTCAAAACAGTCACGCTGTTTGTGTTTTTCACGCAGATAATCATGAAACACCCTGACGCCCGTTTTCCCGGTTATCTCCCAGCCAATCTCTTCCAGCCAGCCATACACCTGCTGCGGATCGCGCGGATAATCCGGGGAAAGCGTGCGTTTTTTCTTTTTTGGCATCCCGACCTGAACATAGTCGAAGTTACCCGCAACCATGTTGTGCATCAGGAAGCCGTTAGCATTGTAGAACATCAGTGACAGCGTACCGCCCGGGCGCAACATCGACCACAGGGTGCGTAACACGCTTTGCGGATCGGCAACCCACTCCAGCACTGCATGAAACAATATCAGATCAACCTGGGTTTCCAAATGCTGTGCGATGTCCTGAGCGGCGCATTGTATAAAATGCATGTTGTCGCTCACACCTTTCTCTTCTGCGGCACGCGTCGCACGCGCGATCATCTCAGCAGAAAGATCGCAAAGCGTTACGTGATGACCGCGCTGGGCCATTTTGATAGCCGTCTGCCCTTCACCGCCGCCAGCGTCCAGCACGCGCAACGTTTGCCCCTCAAACGAGGCCAGGATGTTGTCCAGATCCTGCCAGAGGATCGTCTGACGCAACTGCCCTTTCGTGGTGCCATAAATGTTGCGCGAAAACTTTTCCGCGATGTCATCAAAATTGCGATCCCGCATTGGGAGAGTTCCACTCGCTAACTGCAAAACCGCTATTTTGTCACACCCGCGCGGAGAATGAACCTCTCTGGTGTAATATCACGAGTAATCACCTGCTATATGGTTAAAAAAGGAACCAAAAAGGATGCTTTTTACCCTGAAGAAATACATTGGGGGGATGATGCTTCCCCTTCCACTGCTGCTTATCATTATTGCGCTGGGGCTGGCGCTGGTGTGGTTTAGTCGCTTTCAGAAAAGTGGCAAAACGCTTATTACCGTCGGCTGGCTGGTCCTGCTGCTGCTGAGTCTGCAACCGGTCGCGGATAGCCTGTTACGCCCTGTCGAAAACAGGTACCCGACATGGCAGGGTCATCAGGAGGTGAAGTATATCGTGGTGCTGGGTGGCGGTTACACCTGGGATCCAAACTGGGCGCCCAGTTCAAACCTGATTAACAACAGCCTGCCTCGACTGAACGAAGGTATTCGCCTGTGGCTGGCGAATCCGGGATCGAAAATGATCTTTACCGGTGCGGCGGCAAAAACAAACCCGGTCAGCACGGCCGAAGCCGGAGCCAGAGTGGCTGAATCGCTGGGTGTACCGCGTTCCGCTATCATCACGCTGGACAGCCCAAAAGACACTGAAGAAGAAGCTGCCGCCGTGAAGCAGGCGATTGGCGATGCCCCGTTCCTGCTGGTTACGTCCGCCTCGCACCTGCCGCGGGCGATGATTTTCTTCGAAAGAGTTGGCCTGCATCCCCTCCCCGCGCCGGCTAACCAGATGGCCATCGACGCGCCGCTTAACCCGTGGGAACGGGCGATCCCGTCCCCGGTGTGGCTGATGCACAGCGATCGTGTCGGTTACGAAACGCTTGGACGCCTCTGGCAATGGCTAAAAGGCGCGTCAGGCGAGCCAGGGCAGGAGTGATTTCGTGGCGAGATCGAAGTTGGCGCGATTAAAACGGCCAGTATTGACCAGTTGCGCCACTTCATCCCAGAGCAGATAGAGCCAGCGGCGCCAGAGAAACGCTTCTGCAACTGGCGCCCGCTGGAGATAATGCCAGAGTAACCCCTCTGCGGCCCCGCTGTCGCTGAGCCTGAACAACTCGTACTCGCGCGGTGCCCAGAGCATGATCCCCGGCCCTACCATTGCCAGAAGCTGGTCGCTGCGAGGGTCTTTCAGCATGCTGCGCAGGGTAAAATTGCCGTGAACCAGCACGCAGTTGTCGTTAAAGCCGTCAAACAGCGCGGGCAAACACTCCCGGGTGCGGAACAAAATACGTTTGTCCTGCATGGTCATACCGGTGTTATTAAACTGGTTAAGGGTGCCCCACAACACTTCGACCCGCTGGCGGTACCACAGTGGCCACAGGTTTTCCTGGGTGCTGTCTACCGGCCCGACGAGCCCACCGCTGTCTTGTCTGTGCCAACCCAGTAGCGCCTCGACAATCTGATCTTTCAGCTGTTCCCAGCGTTCCGGTGAACGAGCAGGCGCTTCCACAGGCACGCCACGTAACCGCTCAATCAGCAGGACATCGGGGCCGGGGTGTTCTTCATGCGTCATCACGCCATACACCGTCGGCATGCGGACGGTCCCTTGTCGCGCAAGCATCGACATTTTCCAGGCCAGCTGCCTTGCAACGCCCGGCGAGGTAAAACTTCGGGCCATCAGCGGCATTGGGTTTCCCTGGCTGTCATATAACGACCAGAGTGCGGTATCTGCTTTTTCGTTCACACACTCAACCCTGCTTAACTTCTCACCCAGCAGATGGCTCAGTTCAGCACGCAGCTGTTCCATATGAGATTACCCCCATTAAGACCACTGCTTTTATAATGAGCGCGCGGACAGAAGATGTCACCCGACAGAGATCAATTATGGAAAAGAAAGGGAAAATAACCGGGAGAGAACATCCCCCCGTAAGGAGGGATGCGGGCGCTATTAACGCAATTCGGCGCGGACGCGCTCAAGATCTTCCGGGGTGTCAACACCCGTACCTGGCACTTCCTGCGCAACGGCAACGTGGATTTTTTCCCCGTACCAGAGCACGCGGAGCTGCTCCAGCATTTCGATATGCTCCAGCGGGCTGGGTGCCCAGGTGACATAACGACGAATAAAGCCAGCGCGGTAGCCGTAGATCCCCAGATGACGCAGGAATGAATCATCAATGGTCTCTTTTGAAACCGCAAAACGATCACGATCCCAGGGAATAGTGGCGCGAGAGAAGTAGAGCGCATAGCCCTCGGCATCCATCACCACTTTCACCGCGTTCGGATTAAACGCCTCTTCAGCGTGGAGCACAGGTACCGCGAGCGTAGCCATACCGACCTGGCGCTGCGCCAGGTTTTCCGCCACCTGGCGAATAATGACCGCCGGGATCATCGGCTCGTCGCCCTGTACGTTAACGATGACCGTATCATCACTGAAACCGCATTTCTCAACCACTTCTGCCAGCCGCTCTGTGCCGGACTGGTGATCGGCGCGGGTCATGCACACTTCTCCACCAGCCGCCTCAACCGCACGGGCAACGTCCGGATGATCGGTTGCCACGATAACGCGCTCAGCACCGGACTCACGCGCACGTTCAAGGACATGCACAATCATCGGTTTGCCGTTGATATCCACCAGCGGTTTACCCGGCAGACGGGTTGATGCATAACGCGCAGGAATAATGACAACAAAACTCATGGTTTGCTCTCTTCTGCCACCAGGGAGCGGGCTTCGTTTTCCAGCAATACCGGAATACCGTCGCGCAGCGGGAATGCCAGACTGTCCAGCTTGCAAATCAGCTCTTGTTTGTCCTGGCTGTAGTAAAGTTTGCCGTTGCACACCGGGCAGGCAATAATTTCAAGTAAACGGTGATCCATAGTTCCTCCGTATGGGTAATCGCTAAAGCTTAACACATTCCTTTTTCAGGGAGTGTCTGTTTCCCAGCCACGTCGACAGGTGCTAAACAACCCGTCAGGCACCCTACCCAGCGCCACGTCGTGGGCCCCCTGCCAGCATGCGAATTCGCTAATGGCGGAGGTTAATCCTTTTTCCAGCGCCGCGGTGGTCTTGATCCCCTCTTCAAGATAGAGCGCAATAATCTCCAGCGTGCCGGTCTTGCGGTGCATTTTGGCGTCCATTCGACCGACCAGTTGCCCTTTGTGCAGCAGAGGCAACACAAAGTAGCCGTACTGACGCTTTGGCGCGGGGGTGTAACACTCAAGCCGATAGCTGAAATTAAACAGCTGTTCGGCCCGTTTTCTGTCCCACACGACCGGATCGAAAGGCGATAACACCGCGCTGTGGGTTGCCTGAAGCTTACTTTCCAGAGCCTGGGGTAAGAGCGGGAGGAGATCCGAATGCAGCCACATGTCCCCGAGGGTTTCTACCGTGACGGGGATAACACGATGTTCACGCTGCCACATTTCCAGCAGCGGTTTCAGGGCCGGCTGGCGAAGGCGATAGTAATCCGCCAGCCACTGCGGCCGGAAAATGCCCAGACTGCGGGCGCTGTTTTCCAGCATGATGGCTTCCGCGGCCTCCTGGGTGAGTAAGTCACGCTCATCGTCCCAGTGGGGCATCACGCGGTGCGTCAGGTCATACACGCGCTGAAAATTACGCCGTTCAATCACCATGACCTTACCGGACGTAAACAGTCCTTCAAGGTGGCGTTTGTGCGGCTTCCACTCCCACCAGCCGCTGGTCCCTTTTCTCGGATGTTCAAAATCGGCGGAACGTACAGGGCCGTTTTGCTGAATATGCTCGATAAGCTGTGCTATTTCAGTCGCGTGCTCCTGCATCCATTCCTGGCGGTATTTCCAGCCCATCTTTTCGGGGGCCAGCATGCGATGGCGAACCAGGGCAAAATCGCTGCGCGGCAGGAAACAGGCCTCGTGCGCCCAGTACTCCATTAAGTCCCCCTTACTGAGCGCGTCATCCAGCCACTGAGGAGGATAATTCCCCAGTCGACTAAACAGCACAAGGTAAGGGCTACGGGCCACGATATTAATGGTGTCAATTTGAAGGAGCGACATGCGCTGAACGGTAGAGAGAATATCGGCGGGCTGCGCGCGGCGGCGGGGCTTTTTGAGCAGCCCCTGTGCGGCAAGGTGCAAATGACGTGCGGCTGAAAGCGAGAGTTGCGGTAAAGACATGCGTTTTCCTGTCAGACAAAGCGCCACCAGAACCGCGTAAGCCATTACTGCACTAACGCAATCAGTTCCTTGAGCAATTGTTCCGGTTGCTCACCGCTGAGTTCAGCGTCAACCGGCAGATACCACCAGTTATCCTTCGCAAAGGCACGGCATTTCACCGCATCTTTTTCAGTCATGATTAGCGTCTGCCCCGGCGCAGTCAGGGCCGCGACCTGATCTGGCACCAGCGCCTGATGATCGGCCAGCGGAACGCGTTTTTCAAGCCGGGCGCCACACTGTTCCAGCGTCGCGAAGAAACGCGGAGGATGACCGATACCCGCCATGGCCACCAGCGCGGGTAACAAGGAGACAGCACGGCGCTCTCCGGTCAACAGATTCACCGCCATTCCAGGCCTGAGATGCATAGGGATCTCACCCGGTTTGGCCTCTCCACCGTTAACAATCACCGCATCAACGGACCTGAGACGCGAAGCACGTTCGCGCATTGGTCCGGCGGGTAGCCACCAGCCGTTACCGAACCGGCGAACCCCGTCAATGACCACAATCTCTTTATCACGCGCCAGCGCGTAATGCTGCAGACCATCGTCAGTAATAATAATGTCTACCGCGTGTTCGGCAAGAAGTGCCTGAACGGCATCACTGCGTACCGGGGAAACCGCAACAGGTGCGCCTGTACGCTGGTAAATCAATACTGGCTCATCACCCGCTTCAGCGGTCGTAGTTTCCGCGGTCAACAACAGGGGATACTGCGCCGCTTTTCCGCCATACCCACGCGATATCACGCCTGGGCGTATACCGCGATTTTGCAGTTGCTCCACCAGCCAGATCACCACCGGTGTTTTACCGTTGCCGCCAGCCGTCAGGTTACCCACCACGACAACCGGCACCGGCGCGCGCCATGCTCGCTTCAACCCCAGGCGGTAAAGCAGACGAATGACGCCGCTCACCAGGCCATAAAGCCAGGAAAGCGGCAGAAGCAGCAGCCACAGCGGTGATTCACCGGACCAGATGCGTGCAATCATTCGCCGAATTGCATCTTATGCAGTTGGGCGTAAACGCCGCGGTGCGCCAGCAAATCAGAGTGGCTTCCGCGTTCGACAATCACGCCATCTTCAACAACGACGATTTCGTCAGCCTGCTCGATAGTCGACAGACGGTGCGCAATCACCAGCGACGTACGGTTCTTTTGCAGCTCATCCAGCGCAGACTGAATGGCACGTTCAGATTCCGTATCCAGCGCAGAGGTTGCTTCATCCAGAATCAGAATCGGGCTATCACGCAACAGCGCACGAGCAATGGCGATACGCTGGCGCTGGCCACCGGAGAGCAGTACACCGTTCTCACCGATAATGGTATCCAGACCGTTATCCATCTTGTTGATAAAGTCCATCGCATAGGCCATACGAGCGGCCTTTTCAATCTCTGCACGGCTGTACTCTTCTGTACGCGCATAGGCAATGTTATTTGCCACAGTATCGTTGAAGAGATGCACATTCTGGGAGACCAGCGCCACCTGGTTACGCAGCGACTGCAGGGTATACTCCCGCAGGTCATGGCCATCCAACAGGATTTCACCCTCGTCGATATCATAGAAACGGGTGATCAGGCTGGCGATGGTGGATTTACCTGAGCCGGAGCGGCCTACCAGCGCAACGGTTTTACCCGCGGGAATGGACAGGTTGATATTACGCAAAGCCGGCGTTTCGCGGCCAGGATAGGTGAAAGTTACATTGCGGAATTCAACATCGCCGTGGGCGCGTTCAATCTCGCGTTTACCTTCATCTTTCTCCTGTTCAGTATCCAGAATGCTAAACAGGGTCTGGCAGGCAGCCATCCCGCGTTGGAACTGAGCGTTGACGTTCGTCAGTGATTTCAGCGGACGCATCAGGGCAATCATCGATGAGAAGACCACGGTGATGGTACCTGCCGTCAGCGTCTCCATCACGCTCGGGAAGCTGGCCGCATACAGAACAAAGGCCAGCGCCAGAGAAGCGATCAACTGGATGATAGGGTCAGAAATTGAAGAGGCCGAAACCATTTTCATCCCCTGCAGACGCATTTTGTTGCTGACTTTATCAAAGCGTTTGGTTTCGACTTCCTGCCCGCCGAAAATCAACACCTCTTTATGCCCTTTCAGCATCTGCTCAGCGCTGGTCGTAACCTGGCCCATCGTGTTCTGCATATTCTTACTGATGTTGCGAAAACGCTTTGAAACGACGCGAATAGCAATAGAGACAACCGGTGCCAGCACGATAAGGATCAGTGACAGCTGCCAGCTGTAATAGAACATCATGATGAACAGACCGATAATCGATGCACCTTCACGCACCACGGTAATCAGCGCGTTGGACGACGATGATGCCACCTGCTCGGAGTCGTAGGTAATACGTGACAGCAAGGTACCGGTAGACTGCTTATCAAAGAACGCTACTGGCATGCCCATCATGTGGCCAAACAGCCGACGGCGCATGGTCATAACGACTTTCCCGGAAACCCAGGAGATACAGTAGCTCGAAATGTAGCTGGTGATACCGCGTAAGATCATCAGTCCAATAACCACCAGTGGCATCCATATCAGCACTGAGCGATCTGTTTTACCAAAACCGTCATCCAGTAACGGTTTGAGAAGCGATAACATAAACGTATCGCTGGCTGCGTTGAGGACTAACGCTACACCCGCCACGATCAAGCCTGCTTTAAAAGGTGCAATCATCGGCCAGAGTCGGCGGAAGGTTTGCCACGTGGAGAGATCTTTGTCGTTATGCATTCAAAAAACCAGCATCTGTTGAAATAGCCGCATATTCTACCCGTTATCTACGGGCGCGCCAAACCACTGATGATACCAACGCGGTAAATATTCATCACGTACACGTTGTATTTGCCATCGATGTTGCGAGAATGTCACCGATATTTGTCCAGAATGGGGGGTATCGTGCCAGATATAGCCCTCTTTTCGATAACGTCTGATAACTTTTGCCGACGGAAAATGCCATGCGTTATAGCGGGCCGCAGAATCGAGCGCGATCCTCCCCTCTACCCGCTGCACCAGTGGCAATGATGAAGACGTATTGCTGCCATGATGGGGTACCTGTATTACAGTGGACGTCAGATGACGCCAGTAATGGCTAAGCATAGTCTGTTCCGCTTGCGCTTCAATATCCCCCGTAAGCAACGCACTCTGCTCACCATCGTCGATTTTTACCACACAGGAGCGATTGTTCCCCCTTTCGGAATAGCCCTCAGGTGGCCAGTGGACGGTGAAGGTTAACCCTTCCCATATCCATCTCTGCCCGCGAAAACAAGGCCGATGTTCCGCCCGATCTAACGGGCTTCTTATCCATAACGTGGGCCATGTTTTTTGCAGCGTCGCCAGACCGCCCGCATGGTCGAGATGCTCATGACTGAGGATGACGCCTTCTGGTTGCAAATGGTGCCAGCGTAGCCACGGAATGATTAACTGCCGGGCGCTATCACCACCCGGCCAGGCGAGCCCGGTATCATAAAGAAGGGCTTTACCGTGGCGTTCAACGACCATTGCCAGCCCCTGCCCCACATCCAGCATATGCAGTGTCCAGCCCTCACTCCTCACCGTTCGCCAGAGTGGAAATGCCAGTAAGACACTCCCTGCCAGACAAACGGCAGGAACAGATTTCCAGGCATGAAAGCGCCAGCCGATAATGGCAAGCCAGGGCAATAACGTCAGGTATTGCCACCGTTCATCTACATTCTGCCAGCCATCCGGCAGGCGCATCAGCATCCAGAACAACCCTCCCAGGGATTTATCGGCTGCAAACCAGAGGGCACTTTCCAGCGCCGTCAGCGGCAACAGATGAAGCAACATTCCGGACAGGATCAGCGGTACGCAGACAAAAGTGACCAGGGGGACGGCAAAGAGATTAGCCACCAGGGACGAGAGGCTAAACCCATGAAAAATCAGCACCTGTAATGGCATGAGCAGAAGCAACATGCCGGTTTGCAGATAGAGCAGATTCAGCAGAGGCTGTAACCAGCGAACCCGGTGCCTGCGAGGAAGAGGCAGCCACTGAAACCAGAAAATCAGCGCGGCGACGGCAAAAGCTGAAAGGGCCAGACTTTGAGAAAGCACGGCTAAGGGATCGCTTATCAGGATTGCCGCGATACAGCAACACCACACCTGCCAGGGAGACCACTGACGGGCGCCAATGCGCAATGCAGCCAGCACGGCAAGTGCGATAACCGTTCGCAATGCGGGCGGTTGCAGCCCGGTAAGCCAGGCGTAGAAAGCGGCAAAGAGCAACCCGGCCAGGAGAGGAATCTGCCAGTGGATCCAGTGGCCCGGCATCAAGAACTGAAGCCCACGCGCAAGTAACCAGACGATGGATGCGGCCAGCGCAATATGCAGACCCGAAATTGCCATCAGGTGCAGCGTGCCGGTGTCGCGCATCAGATCTTTAATTTCCCAGGGCACCTCCAGACGTTCTCCCATCCCCAGCCCAAGCATAACCGCGCCCCAGTGAAAAGCAGAAAGCCGGTGTTGCAGTGACATCAGGTACTGAGCACGCACGCTGCAGTTTTCATCGACGATTTTCGCCTGGGTAAATCGTCCGCTGAGCGTCTGGTGTCGGGCAAAGGCGCTTCGCTGGGGATCATATCCCCCGTCGTTTAGCTCGCCATGCACAGGCCGGAGCCTGAGCGTCATAGCCCAGCGCTGACCGGCACACACCTTTTGCGGCAGGTAATTGCCATACAGCGTCACGCCCGTGGATGCCCACCAGCGCTGACCATCGACACGCAGAATGTTGCCCTGATGCATTGTTTCACCATCGGTGGCCGTGATTTCTATCTCTGCCTGCACTGCTCCCGTCGTTAAATGTTGCATCGGCCAGACGCTTTCCTGCGCAGCAAGAAGACCCCAGACACAAAATAACACCACGATCCCCATATACTTCAGGACGTTGTGTCGCTGGGCGGCCAGCGCTATCCCACCGGCTATCATTACCCACACGGTATGACGTTCAGGCAGGATGGGTAACCAGAGTAACGGCATGATCGCCAGAATGGCGCAAAGACTTATTGCGGGAATGCCCATTACTACCTCCCTGTTTGAGGGTGACAGTATGGAAGCAGGCAGGGTGAGTCGTCAGCCAGAAGAAACGCGGTTTACAGCGGGCGCTGAAGCATTTTTATCCGTTTGCAGAAAACAAAAGGAAAATTGCGCGGCATCTTCAGAATAAAAGCGACAGGCACAAAAAAAGCACCCGCAGGTGCTTTCTTTCGAACCCAGTTTAGCGCTGATGGCTAAACTCAGTTGCCGTAAATGTTGGCGCGATCGCGCAGTTCTTTACCCGGCTTAAAGTGTGGAACGTACTTACCTTCCAGTTCGACTTTATCGCCAGTTTTCGGGTTACGCCCGGTACGTGGAGCACGATAGTGCAGAGAAAAACTACCGAAACCGCGGATTTCAATGCGCTCGCCCTGGGCAAGAGTGGAGGCCATATGCTCCAGCATCTCTTTTACGGCATCCTCCACTGCTTTCGCAGGGATATGCGGTTGCTGACTGGCAAGTCTTTCAATCAATTCTGACTTGGTCATGATTCCTCCGGTTCCTTTCAAACCAATTAGCTGAACAGCTCATTAAACAAGGGCGGCCGTAGCCGCCCTTTGTTATTGATTACAGGACGAATCCTCTAATCTGTCAAGTTTGCTCCTCATCCTTCTCGCTGTAAATGCGTTACAGCTCAAAATGATGCGGACAACCTGATATTACTCGCCTTTAGCTGCTTTGAAAGCTTCAGCCATTGCGTTGTTAGAGAAGTTTGCATCTTCCTGTTTGTTAACAGTTGCGATTGCATCTTTCTCATCAGCTTCGTCTTTAGCACGAACAGACAGGCTGATTGCACGGTTCTTACGGTCAACACCGGTGAACTTAGCTTCAACGTCGTCACCAACGTTCAGAACCAGAGTGGCATCTTCAACGCGGTCACGTGAAGCTTCAGAAGCGCGCAGGTAACCTTCAACGCCGTCAGCCAGTTCTACGGTTGCGCCTTTAGCGTCAACTGCAGTGACTTTACCGTTTACGATTGCGCCTTTCTTGTTCAGTGCAACCCAGTTGTTGAACGGATCTTCTGCGAGCTGTTTAACGCCCAGGGAGATACGTTCACGCTCTGCGTCAACCTGCAGAACAACTGCAGCGATTTCGTCGCCTTTTTTGTATTCACGAACTGCTTCTTCGCCTGCAACGTTCCAGGAGATGTCAGACAGGTGAACCAGGCCATCGATGCCGCCGTCCAGGCCGATGAAGATACCGAAGTCAGTGATAGACTTGATTTTACCTTCAACACGGTCACCCTTGTTGTGGGTTTCCGCGAACTGCTGCCATGGGTTGTTTTTGCACTGTTTCAGGCCCAGGGAGATACGACGACGTTCTTCGTCGATATCCAGAACCATAACTTCCACTACATCACCAACGTTAACAACTTTGGATGGGTGGATGTTTTTGTTGGTCCAGTCCATTTCGGAAACGTGCACCAGGCCTTCAACGCCTTCTTCGATTTCAACGAAGCAGCCGTAGTCAGTCAGGTTGGTAACGCGACCAGTCAGTTTAGTACCTTCTGGGTAACGCTTAGCGATAGCTACCCATGGATCTTCGCCCAGCTGTTTCAGGCCGAGGGATACACGAGTACGCTCGCGGTCGAACTTCAGCACTTTAACAGTGATTTCGTCGCCCACGTTCACGATTTCGCTTGGGTGCTTAACGCGTTTCCACGCCATGTCGGTGATGTGCAGCAGGCCATCAACGCCGCCCAGGTCAACGAATGCGCCGTAGTCAGTGAGGTTCTTAACGATACCTTTGACTTCCATGCCTTCCTGCAGGTTTTCCAGCAGCTGATCGCGTTCTGCGCTGTTTTCGGATTCGATAACGGCACGACGGGATACAACAACGTTGTTACGCTTCTGGTCCAGCTTGATTACTTTGAACTCAAGCTCTTTGCCTTCGAGGTGCAGGGTGTCACGGACTGGACGAACGTCTACCAGAGAACCTGGCAGGAACGCACGAATACCATTCAGCTCAACAGTGAAGCCACCTTTAACTTTGCCGTTGATAACACCGACCACAGTTTCAGCTTCTTCGTAAGCTTTTTCCAGCGTGATCCAAGCTTCGTGACGTTTAGCTTTTTCACGGGAAAGCAGGGTTTCGCCGAAGCCGTCTTCTACTGCATCCAGAGCAACGTCAACTTCGTCACCAACCTGGATTTCCAGCTCGCCCTGGGCGTTTTTGAACTGCTCTGCCGGAATGGCGGACTCAGATTTCAGACCGGCGTCAACCAGTACTACGTCTTTGTCGATAGCAACAACAACACCACGAACGATGGAACCCGGACGGGTTTCGATTGTTTTTAAGGATTCTTCAAATAGTTGAGCAAAAGATTCAGTCATGTTTAATCTTCAGGTTAATATAACGTCCACCTGGCTCCGTGCCGGATGGGGTTGTTTCACATACCCGCCGTCAATCCATTGCAGCGGGGGTACTGCTAAATCGGTCGCAATTACGCGAGTGCCAGTTTTTGGCGCGCATATTGTAGCGCTTTTTCAATCACTTGCTCAATAGTTAAACTGGTTGAATCCAGAACTAATGCATCTTCTGCAGGAACAAGTGGGGCGACGGCGCGGTTACGATCGCGGTCATCGCGCTCTTTTATCTCGGACAAAAGGCGATCAAAGTTAACACTAAACCCCTTTTCCTGCAACTGAAGCATGCGGCGTTGAGCCCGTTCTTCCGAGGAGGCGTCGAGGAAAATTTTCACTGGCGCATCAGGGAAGACAACGGTTCCCATGTCACGCCCGTCAGCGATCAGGCCAGGCAGCTCACGGAAGGCGCGTTGACGGCGCAGCAGTGCTTCACGCACACGCGGGAAAGCGGCAACCTGTGACGCGGCATTCGCCACGTCCTGAGTACGAATTTCACCGCTGACATCTTCACCTTCGAGAATCACTTCCAGATTTCCGTTGGTTGAGATAAAGCGAACATCAAGATGGGTAGCCAGCGGAACCAGCGCGTCTTCGGAGGCCACATCAACATGGTGATGCAGCGCCGCAAGCGCTAACACGCGGTAAATAGCACCAGAGTCCAGCAGATGCCATTGCAATGCTTCCGCCATTGCCTTGCACAAGGTGCCCTTTCCTGCACCGCTTGGGCCATCAATGGTTATGACCGGGGCAATTGCCGTCATCTTTATCTCCTTAAACAGGCATACCGTTAACGTAAACGCCGCGCATTATACGCGCCAATGCCCACAATCGTTAACGTTGTGTGCAAAAACGCGAATTACAGGTATTTAGATGAAGAATTATTGCGCAATGATACTTCTACATCGTTCGCGTTGCTTGCAGGCGGCAGGCGCACATCTTCAGAAGTGTAGATCATCACGTCAATGAGTGGTAACGGTGTAAGCGCGCCAGCACAGAGGCTGGCGCGAAGGCAAATCAGGCAGGGGTACTGATACGCGCCAATTGCTCGAAGTAGTCCGGGAAGGTTTTCGCCGTACATTTCGGGTCGAGAATGGTCACCGACGTATCGGAGAGTGCCACCAGCGAGAAGCACATTGCCATGCGGTGATCGTTATAGGTGCCGATTTCCGCAAATTGCAGTTTTGCCGGAGGCGTGACGCGGATGTAGTCTTCGCCCTCCTCCACTTCGGCGCCCACTTTACGCAGTTCGGTCGCCATCGCGAACAGACGGTCAGTCTCTTTTACGCGCCAGTTGTAAATGTTACGCAGCGTCGTGGTGCCTTTTGCGAAGAGCGCCGCCGTGGCAATGGTCATCGCCGCATCCGGGATATGGTTCATGTCCATATCGATAGCGTTCAGCTCGCCATGGGTGCAGGAGATGAAATCATCACCCCAGGTAATCGTGGCGCCCATTTTTTCCAGCACGTCAGCAAAACGGATATCGCCCTGAACGCTGTTACGGCCAATGCCGGTCACTTTCACCGTACCGCCCTTAATTGCCCCTGCCGCCAGGAAATAGGAGGCAGACGAAGCATCACCTTCCACAAGGTAATGACCCGGAGACTGGTACTGCTGCGCACCGCGAACCACGAATTGCTGATAAGCGTGGTTTTCCACCTCAACCCCGAAGGTTTTCATCAGGTGCAGCGTAATATCAATGTACGGTTTAGAGACCAGGTCGCCTTTGATGGTGATGACCGTATCCTGTGGTGCCAGCGGCGCAGTCATCAGCAGAGCCGTCAGGAACTGGCTGGAGACGCTGCCATCCACGTCGACGTTACCGCCATTGAAACCACCGCGCAGACGCAGAGGCGGGTAATTTTCCTGCTCCAGATACTCAATTTGCGCGCCGCCCTGACGAAGGGCATCCACCAGATGACCAATGGGACGCTCTTTCATGCGTGGCTCACCGGATAGCACAATATTGTTGCTGCCCAGGCACAGGGCCGCCGCCAGCGGGCGCATCGCCGTCCCCGCATTACCCAGAAACAGTTCACGCTCTTCAGCCGAGCGTAACGCGCCGCCGTTGCCGGTCACTTCACAGCGGGTGCGGTCGTCAGACAGCGTGTAATGAACTCCCAACGCTTTCAGCGCATTGAGCATATGGCGCACGTCATCGCTGTCCAGCAGGTTTGTGAGGACGGTGGTGCCGTTTGCCAGAGCTGCCAGCAGCAGAGCGCGGTTCGAGACACTTTTTGAACCAGGCAGATTAATGGTGCCATCTACCCGCGCGATAGGTTGTAACGTCAGGGATTCCATGAAACTTAACTCTCAACTCAACATAATAAAAACCCCGCAGCAGGGCTACGGGGGTGAAAAACAGCGTAATTAACCGTGGCGACGTTCGAAGTCGATCATGAAATCGGTCAGGGTTTTAACCCCTTCCAGCGGCATCGCGTTATAGATAGAGGCACGCATACCGCCTACAACACGGTGGCCTTTCAGCGCATGCAGGCCTGCAGCGAAGGACGCTTCAAGGAAGACTTTATCCAGGTTGCTGTCCGCCAGCTGGAACGGCACATTCATACGAGAACGATTAGCTTTCGAGACATCGTTACGGTAGAAATCGCTCTTATCGATCACGCCATACAGCAGGTCGGCTTTCTGCTGATTGATTTTGTCCATCTGCGCCACGCCGCCGTTTTGCTTGAGCCATTTAAAGACCAGGCCAGAGAGGTACCAGGCAAACGTAGGGGGGGTGTTGAACATGGAGTCGTTATCGTTGAGGACCGTATAATCCAGAATAGACGGGCAAGACTGATGGGCTTTACCCAGCAAATCTTCGCGCACGATGACGATCGTCAAACCCGCCGGGCCGATATTTTTCTGCGCACCCGCATAGATAACACCGTAGCGGCTGACGTCAATTGGCGCGGACAAAATGGTTGAGGAGAAATCGGCTGCAACCACCACGTCTTTACCGAAGTTCGGGGTCTCGTCGATGGCAATCCCGTCGATGGTTTCATTTGGGCAATAGTGCAGATACGCAGCGTTATCAGAGAGCTGCCACTCGCTCATCGGCTTCACGGCACGCAGGCCATCAACGGTAATTTTGGCGTCGATAACATTTGGCGAGCAGTACTTTTTGGCTTCTTTAACCGCACTTGCCGCCCAGTAACCCGCATCAACGTAGTCTGCCGTGGTTTTGTCGCCGAGGATATTCAGCGGGACGCCAGCAAACTGACCGCGGCCACCGCCGTGGCAGAACAAAACTTTGTAGTTTGAGGGAATGTTCAGCAGATCGCGAAAATCCTTTTCTGCCTCTTCCGCCACCTGAATAAACTCTTTACCACGGTGGCTGATTTCCATCACCGACGTACCCAGACCGTTCCAGTCACAAAGTTCCTGTTGAGCCTGTTTAAGCACGTCTGCCGGCAACATCGCCGGACCTGAACTGAAATTAAAGACTTGAGCCATTTCCCCTCACCACGCTAAAAGCAATAAGTTATAACTGTGGATATCGGTTTTATCATTCAGTGACACGCGCCGCAATGTCTAAAACTTATGACCGGTGAAATGTGTCCCGCGTCACACAATACAATCTGCCATCTCACTGCGGCAAAACCGACAATATGGCTGTCAGGTAAGGCGTTTGGCCCGGCTAACCTTCGTCCATTCCGGATTTGTACAGCGGGGACATAATTGATGATCGCCCGGCTGCATCGCCACAACATGGCTACATCTTATACAGGCATATTCGCCTGACTCAGGCACGGTCGTGAAACGCTCAATAAGCATATCCGGCAGAATACAGAGCCCCGGCTTCACCTCGTCGTCAGCATAGTAATAGACGCTGATTTGCCCGTTCGTTTCCATGATTGCCAGCCGCACCTGCCCGAGTTGTTCAACGCTATTCAGACGCAGTTCCATAAAAAACTCGAACTCGGTCATGTTGGCACTCTGTACATTTTCCCAGGCCAGCCGCCCGTTCTCGACGATAACCACCGGCTTCCCTTCGAGAAGATCTTCCAGCTTTTCACTTTTCGACATCAGCCACATGACAAGCCGGTAAAGTAGCGCCAGTGAGACAAAAACGATAAAGACCGGCACCATCGGCACATCGTCGTAAAAGGCGACATCCCCCGCCGCTGAACCCAGCGTCAGAATAATCAGCACCTCAAAGAGGGACATCTGCCGGACGCCACGCCGCCCGGTGATTTTGAGAAACAGGAAGACCAATACAAAGGTATACAGGCTGCGCAGGGCCACTTCGCCCAAAAATTCAGGAGGAACTTTATCAAACGCCATCCGCTGGAGATCAAATGCTTTCATTTTTCTATGCCTTAACAGTAAGTTACTGTCTGTAAGCATAGTCGAGTCTTTTATTTTCGCCGAAGATAGCACCTGTCACGCAAAACCCGTATCATTGCGCGCTTTACGTACGATAAAAGTGAACGCCATGACTCAAACGTTTATCCCCGGCAAAGACGCCGCTCTGGAAGATTCCATCGCTCGCTTCCAGCAGAAACTGACCGACCTGGGCTTTAATATCGAAGAAGCCTCCTGGCTCAACCCGGTGCCTCATGTCTGGTCCGTGCATATTCGCGATAAAGAGTGTGCCCTGTGCTTTACCAATGGTAAAGGCGCGACAAAAAAAGCGGCACTGGCCTCTGCGCTGGGTGAGTATTTTGAACGTCTGTCGACCAACTATTTCTTCGCCGATTTCTGGCTGGGTGAAACCATCGCCAACGGCCCGTTTGTGCACTATCCAAACGAAAAATGGTTCCCGCTGCCTGAAGACGACGCGCTGCCGGAAGGCATTCTCGACGCGCGTCTGCGTGCGTTCTACGATCCGGAAAACGAACTGACCGCCAGCATGCTGATCGATCTGCAGTCCGGCAATGAGGATCGTGGTATCTGCGCCCTGCCGTTCACGCGTCAGTCTGATGAGCAGACCGTCTATATCCCGATGAACATCGTTGGCAACCTGTATGTGTCCAACGGTATGTCTGCCGGTAATACCCGTAATGAAGCGCGCGTACAGGGGCTGTCTGAAGTCTTCGAACGCCACATTAAAAACCGCATCATTGCCGAATCCATCAGCCTGCCTGAAATTCCGGCTGACGTGCTGGCGCGCTACCCGGGCGTGGTGGAATCCATCGCCAGGCTGGAAGCGGAAGGTTTCCCAATCTTTGCCTATGACGGCTCGCTGGGCGGTAAATACCCGGTTATCTGTGTGGTGCTGTTTAACCCTGAAAACGGAACCTGCTTCGCCTCCTTCGGCGCGCACCCTGACTTTGGCGTGGCGCTGGAGCGTACCGTCACCGAATTACTGCAGGGCCGTGGCCTGAAAGATCTGGACGTGTTTACGCCACCAACCTTTGACGACGAAGAAGTGGCCGAGCACACCAACCTTGAAACCCACTTCATCGACTCCAGCGGTTTGATCTCCTGGGATCTGTTTAAGCAGGACGCGGACTATCCGTTCGTCGACTGGAGCTTTGCAGGTACCACCGAAGAAGAGTTCGCCACGCTGATGGCTATCTTTAAGGCGGAAGATAAAGAAGTCTACATCGCTGACTACGAACACCTTGGCGTGTACGCCTGCCGCATTCTGGTGCCGGGCATGTCCGACATCTATCCGGCAGAAGATCTGTGGCTGGCGAACAACAGCATGGGCGCGCACCTGCGTGAAACCCTGCTGGCCTTGCCGGGCAGCGAATGGGAAAAAGAAGATTACCTGAACCTGATCGCGCAACTGGACGAGGAAGGCCATGATGACTTCACCCGCGTACGCGAGCTGCTGGGTCTGGCGACCGGTAAAGATAACGGCTGGTATACCCTGCGTATTGGTGAGCTGAAAGCAATGCTGGCACTGGCTGGCGGCGATCTGGATCAGGCTCTGGCCTGGACCGAGTGGACTATGGAGTTTAACCAGTCTGTCTTCTCTGCCGAGCGCACTAACTACTATCGCTGCCTGCAAACCCTGCTGCTTCTCGCGCAGGAAGAAGATCGTCAGCCGCTGCAATACCTGAATGCGTTTGTTCGCATGTACGGTGCTGACGCCGTTGAAGCCGCCAGCGCAGCACTGAGCGGTGAAGCGCCGTTCTATGGTCTTCAGGCTGTGGATAGCGACCTGAAAGCCTTCCCGGCACATCAGTCTCTGCTGAAAGCGTATGAAAAATTGCAGAAGGCGAAATCCGCTTACTGGTCAAAATAAGCGCATATAACATTATCAGCTGTAGGCGTATTCAATCGTCTGGGCTATATTACGGGGCAATTTCATTGCCCCGTTTTTTATTTTTTTCGGCAATGACTGTTGATTGTAATAATAAAGTTAAATATGGGTAAATATAATAATATTTACCTGGGCTTTACTGTTACTTTTTATGGTAATTACTCCATATTAATTAACTGTTGCAGAGGTGGCCGAAAGAAATAATTCAACTCTTTTCATAACTTTTAAAATTTATTTTTATACGGATAATCAAATACTTACTCCGCTTTTGCTGTAAATCCATACACATTGCGGGCCTATAAGCCAGGCGAGATATGATCTATATCAATTTCTCTTCTATAATGCTTTGTTAGTATCTCGTCGCCGACTTAATAAAGAGAGAGTTAGTGTGAAAGCTGACAACCCTTTTGATCTTTTACTCCCAGCTGCTATGGCCAAAGTTGCCGAAGAAGCGGGTGTCTATAAAGCAACGAAACACCCGATGAAGACGTTCTATCTGGCGATCACGGCTGGTGTGTTCATCTCTATCGCGTTTGTCTTCTACATCACTGCTACCACCGGTACTGCCGCGATGCCTTTCGGCATGGCGAAACTGATTGGCGGTATTTGCTTCTCACTGGGACTGATTCTTTGCGTCATCTGCGGCGCCGACCTCTTCACTTCTACAGTGTTGATTGTCGTGGCAAAAGCCAGCGGAAGAATTACCTGGGGTCAACTGGCGCGCAACTGGCTTAATGTCTATGTTGGCAACCTGATTGGCTGTCTGCTCTTTGTTCTGTTGATGTGGCTCTCTGGCGAGTATATGACCGCCAACGGTGGCTGGGGACTCAACGTCCTGCAGACCGCAGACCACAAAATGCACCACACATTTATCGAAGCCGTTGCTCTCGGCATCCTCGCTAACCTGATGGTCTGCCTGGCTGTCTGGATGAGCTACTCGGGTCGTAGCCTGATGGATAAAGCCATGATTATGGTTCTGCCGGTTGCGATGTTTGTTGCCAGCGGCTTCGAGCACAGTATTGCGAACATGTTTATGATCCCAATGGGAATTGTAATCCGCAACTTTGCAAGCCCGGAGTTCTGGACTGCTGTTGGTTCAACCCCGGAAAGTTTCTCTCACCTGACTATTATGAATTTCATTACTGATAACCTGATCCCTGTCACTATCGGGAACATTATCGGTGGGGGTCTGTTAGTTGGGTTGACATACTGGGTCATTTACCTGCGTGGCGACGACCATCATTGATGGTTATCTCAGGCAGTAAATAAAAAATCCACTTAAGAAGGTAGGTGTTACATGTCCGAGCTTAATGAAAAGTTAGCCACAGCCTGGGAAGGTTTTGCGAAAGGTGACTGGCAGAATGAAGTAAACGTACGTGACTTCATTCAGAAAAACTATACCCCGTATGAAGGTGACGAATCCTTCCTGGCTGGTGCAACTGACGCGACCACCAAGCTGTGGGACAGCGTAATGGAAGGCGTAAAACTGGAAAACCGCACTCACGCGCCAGTTGATTTTGACACCTCCGTTGCTTCTACCATCACTTCTCACGATGCTGGCTACATTAACAAAGCCCTTGAGAAAATCGTTGGTCTGCAAACTGAAGCACCACTGAAACGTGCGATCATCCCGTTCGGTGGTATCAAAATGGTTGAAGGTTCCTGCAAAGCGTATAACCGCGAGCTGGACCCAATGCTGAAAAAAATCTTCACCGAATACCGCAAAACCCACAACCAGGGTGTATTCGATGTTTACACCAAAGACATTCTGAACTGCCGTAAATCTGGCGTTCTGACTGGTCTGCCAGATGCCTATGGCCGTGGCCGTATCATCGGTGACTACCGTCGCGTTGCGCTGTACGGTATCGACTTCCTGATGAAAGACAAATACGCGCAGTTTGTTTCCCTGCAGTCTGATTTGGAAAACGGTGTAAACCTGGAAGCGACTATTCGTCTGCGTGAAGAAATCGCTGAACAGCATCGCGCGCTGGGTCAGATCAAAGAAATGGCGGCTAAATATGGCTGCGATATCTCTGGTCCTGCAACCAACGCTCAGGAAGCTATCCAGTGGACCTACTTCGGCTACCTGGCCGCTGTTAAGTCTCAGAACGGTGCAGCAATGTCCTTCGGTCGTGTATCCACCTTCCTGGATGCTTACATCGAACGTGATATGAAAGCGGGCAAAATCACCGAGCAAGACGCTCAGGAAATGATTGACCACCTGGTCATGAAACTGCGTATGGTTCGCTTCCTGCGTACCCCTGAATACGATGAGCTGTTCTCTGGTGACCCAATCTGGGCAACGGAATCTATCGGTGGTATGGGTGTTGATGGCCGTACTCTGGTTACCAAAAACAGCTTCCGCTTCCTGAACACCCTGTACACCATGGGTCCTTCTCCGGAGCCGAACATCACCGTTCTGTGGTCTGAAAAACTGCCTCTGAACTTCAAGAAATTCGCCGCTAAAGTGTCCATCGACACCTCTTCTCTGCAGTACGAGAACGATGACCTGATGCGTCCGGACTTCAATAACGATGACTATGCTATCGCATGCTGCGTAAGCCCAATGGTTGTTGGTAAACAAATGCAGTTCTTCGGTGCGCGTGCAAACCTGGCGAAAACCATGCTGTACGCAATCAACGGCGGCGTTGATGAAAAACTGAAAATGCAGGTTGGTCCTAAGTCTGAACCAATCAAAGGCGACGTTCTGAACTTCGATGAAGTCATGGAGCGTATGGATCACTTCATGGACTGGCTGGCTAAACAGTACGTCACTGCCCTGAACGTTATCCACTACATGCACGACAAGTACAGCTACGAAGCCTCTCTGATGGCGCTGCATGACCGTGACGTTATCCGCACCATGGCGTGTGGTATCGCAGGTCTGTCCGTTGCGGCTGACTCCCTGTCTGCAATCAAATATGCGAAAGTTAAACCAATTCGTGACGAAGACGGTCTGGCTGTTGACTTCGAAATCGAAGGCGAATATCCGCAGTTTGGTAACAACGACTCTCGCGTTGATGACATGGCGGTTGACCTGGTTGAACGTTTCATGAAGAAAATTCAGAAACTGACCACTTACCGTAACGCTATCCCGACTCAGTCTGTTCTGACCATCACGTCTAACGTTGTGTATGGTAAGAAAACCGGTAACACCCCAGACGGTCGTCGCGCAGGTGCGCCATTCGGTCCTGGTGCTAACCCAATGCACGGTCGTGACCAGAAAGGTGCTGTTGCCTCTCTGACCTCCGTTGCTAAACTGCCGTTTGCTTACGCGAAAGATGGTATCTCTTACACCTTCTCTATCGTGCCAAATGCGCTGGGTAAAGACGACGAAGTACGTAAAACCAACCTCGCGGGTCTGATGGATGGTTACTTCCACCACGAAGCGTCCATTGAAGGTGGTCAGCACCTGAACGTGAACGTAATGAACCGTGAAATGCTGCTTGATGCGATGGAACACCCTGAGAAATATCCTCAGCTGACCATCCGTGTATCCGGCTACGCAGTACGTTTTAACTCCCTGACGAAAGAACAGCAGCAGGACGTTATCACCCGTACTTTCACTCAGTCCATGTAAGTGGAATTGACTGAAATCACGCGTTAAAAGGCGTACAATAAAGGCTCCACATACGTGGGGCCTTTTTAACACTCTCTCCATCACAGTCTCTTTTGTCCGCTATCTATACTCTATGGATAACAGCCAAAACAGACTTAAACACAGCCGGTTTTGAGCTGTGCATACACAGGCCCCGGACGGGCCGATGCTGGAGATATCACCGCAATGTCAATTATTGGTCGCATTCACTCCTTTGAATCCTGTGGCACTGTCGATGGCCCGGGTATCCGCTTTATCACCTTTTTCCAGGGCTGCCTGATGCGCTGCCTGTACTGCCATAACCGTGACACCTGGGATACGCACGGCGGCAAAGAAGTGACCGTCGAAGAACTGATGAAAGAGGTGGTGACCTATCGTCACTTTATGAACGCATCGGGCGGCGGCGTAACCGCTTCCGGCGGTGAAGCCATTCTGCAGGCCGAATTCGTGCGCGACTGGTTCCGCGCCTGTCGCAAAGAAGGCATTCATACCTGTCTCGATACAAACGGTTTTGTCCGCCGCTACGATCCGGTCATTGATGAACTGCTCGACGTCACCGACCTGGTGATGCTCGATCTCAAACAGATGAACGATGAGATCCACCAAAATCTGGTGGGTGTTTCCAACCACCGTACGCTGGAGTTCGCCAAATACATCTCCGGGAAAGGCATCAAAACCTGGATCCGCTATGTTGTTGTACCTGGCTGGTCAGATGATGACGATTCCGCGCATCGGCTGGGAGAATTTACCCGCGATATGGGCAACGTTGAGAAAATTGAGCTTCTGCCCTACCACGAACTGGGTAAACACAAGTGGGTCGCCATGGGCGAAGAATATAAACTCGATGGCGTTAAGCCGCCGAAGAAAGAGACGATGGAACGCGTGAAAGGTATTCTTGAACAGTACGGCCACAAGGTAATGTATTAAGAAAAAGCCCGGTGAGAACCGGGCCTTTTTTATATTATCTGAAGACGCCATTAATAATGGTGGTCACAACCGCAGTACTCAGCGCAATTAAGACCAGATCGTCACCGACGACACGCCATTCATAACCAGGATAGGAAGGAAGTTGGCCCAGCATAGAGGCCGGCACGGTTTTCTTCGCAATGCCCGGAGGGAGCGGTTTACCGCGTGCGAGGTTCTTCGCAATACCCGGAGGCAGTGACTCATAACCTGTTAAGCCGTAATTGAGTGCCAGGTGACGGGCATGATCGAAGCTCACACGGGTGTCGACATCGTCACTGACGCTTTTATTCGATTTACCTGGATTTTCCTGACCGTTATTTTGTTTATTACCGTGGGTATCGGAATTTCCGTTGCCATGACTACCGGAATTGCCGTGACTGCCGCCATTACCTTGTCCGCCACTGTTCCCGTGACCACTGCCATTCCCGTTACCCGGGTTAGCCATGACCGGAGCTGTAGCAAACGTTAAAGACAACACTACTGCCAGAGCGGTAGTGGTAAAACGACGAGTAGACATGATTGTTGCCTTTTAGTGATAGAACTCACCTGAATTATCGCCTGGTGCAATAAACAAACAATACGTAAAAGTCTTATATGTGATGGGGACAAAAAAGCCAGTCATCGACTGGCTTTTTATTAATCAGGCATGCGCCACAGGCGTCGGGTGTTCTCCCACTTTGCGCAGCAGCATTAAGAGATAAATAAACGATACGCTGGCAATCATAATAAACAGCAAATTGTCGGAGTAATTCTGCATCAGCATCGCGGTAAAGGTCGGTCCCAGCAGGCTGCCGATGGTATAGCTCAGTAACAACGCCTGGTTCATTGCCACTAACTGGTGATGTTCAACTTTCTCACAGGCCCAGGCCATCGCGACCGGATAGAGCGTAAAACCTGCGGCACCCAGAATAAACAGCGCAGGCGCCATCGCCGCATTGCTGAGCATGGCGAGACAACCCATGATCACCACGAAAACCTGAACACGCAGCACCAACAGGCGACCAAAGCGATCGGCCAGGCGTCCAATCGGCCACTGACCGACGATCCCCGCACTCACCATCACCGCCATCCAGAAACCGATCCCGGAATCGCTGACGCCCTGATGGTTCAGATAAAGCGGCATCAGGCCATACAGTGAACCAAGCACAATTCCGGAGATAATACAGCCATTAACGCCAAGGCGCGCCTGACGCAGTCTCAGCATTGGCCAGACGTGGGTTGCTTCCTGGTGTTCGCTGTTCTGGTTCACAATGCGCGTAAAGAGCAGCGGCAGGATTGCTGCCAGCACCATTCCCGTCACCCACGGCAGAACGCTCATCAGGTCGGTTGGCAGTTTGCTCACCATCAGTTGACCAAGCACGGTACCGATGTAATAAACCATCATATAGGCTGCCAGCAGGCGTCCGCGGTTACGTGATGTGCCGCTGCACATCAGCGCGCTTTCAACCACCACCCAAATCATCGCGCAACCCACTCCGGCGATAAAGCGCCATACCATCCAGCTCCAGAAGCCGACCATCAGGCCCAGCCCGGCACATCCGACAGCGAAGAGCAGCGAGGCCAGATAATAGCTGCGGTTAAAACCAAAGCGTTTAATCAGGCTTCCTGTAACCAGCGTACCCAGCAGGTTGCCGGTAAAAAAGGACGAGCTGACCATACCCACCTGCCAGGTCGGTAAGTTTTCATGGGCGAGCCACAGCGGGACGAGCGTATTTAACACTGCGATCGCCAGGGTCAGCAGAAGCAGGCCACAGAGCAATAAAAGCACTGGCCGGGTATAGATGGTCATGGATTAAAAACCGTGAGGAAGTTCAGATTTCGTGCGCATCATGCCACTGGCAAAAACAAAGTCAATCCACTGGTTTCACCGCCACGCACGATATGTTCCCTGTCGATTTAAAAAACTTATCCTGCTAATGCAACGCCTGCTATAGATATTAATTATGTATCTGTTTTTATTTATTAATGCCCGAAGTGAAAACAAAACGTCAGTCGAAAAATTTCATGATTAAAATAAAAAAAGCCGGGCGCTCCGTCCCGGCTTTATCTCACCCACTGCAACGTTAACTGGCGACGGCCATACCTACGGTCATATGCAAACCGTAGAACACACCGCGGCCGATCAGTTCACCTGCGAGGACCAGCACAAAAGCCAGTGACAGGAGCGGCAGCGCGGGTTGATACCCCTTAAGCTGAGGCACAATCCAGCACACCAGTGCCGCCACCAGCAGTACCACGCGCCAGGCCATCAGCGAGCCGTATGCCGGCACCAGGGCAGACGCCTGCTGAACAGAGCTGTGAATGGTTGCCAGCTCCGCGCCCTGCATCAGGGTGACGACTGCGCTCACCACCAGCGCCAGCAGTGAAACGACAGGCAGCAAACGCATCGCCCAACCGTCAACACCCGCGACGCGCAGCAGCATGAAGCCAAGAAGCGGCCCACCAATAAACAGCGTCAGGAAGAAGCTCATCGGCGTCCAGATGCTGTACCAGGTCGGCACGGTGTCGATGGTGTTATAGACCCGCACCATCATCCACACAAACACCACGCCCAGCACCATCGTGACAATCAGCCACACGCTGCGCAGCCCTGCCGGCAATTTCTTCAGTGCTGCCAGCAGCCAACCCAGCCCACCCACAGCAAAGAAGATCGCCCCGCTGGCGATTTCATTACTGAGTGACGACGCGCCCACCCGGTTCAGGGAGTTGAACGCGCGCATTGGCGAGCCGAGGTGCAACGTAGAGGCAATAAAGCCAATTCCCATCAGCACCCACAGGCCAAACATACTCAACACTAAACGTTGTTGTTGCTCAGCAGTGAGATTTCCTTTCAGCAGCGCCAGCGCGAGGACAATAAAACCGCCCGCCACACACTGCCCAAAGACCGTGAAGATCATCAGCGGCCATTCATGCCATCCACTTCCCATCTCACACCTCCTTCGGGTTTGCCAGGTAGCCGGTGGTATCCCCTGTCGGGCGGCTGTTGGCGTTAGGTTTAATCACGATGCTTGGCTTCGTGAAGTGCGCGGACGGCAGCGGCGCGACGGCAGCCAGCTGACCATGTTTTTTACGCAGCTCGTCGATAGGACCGAAGTCCAGCGCGCGCAGCGGGCAGGATTCCACGCAGATCGGCTTTTTGCCGTCTGCCACGCGGGTGTGGCAGCCGTCGCACTTGGTCATATGCCCTTTGGCGGCGTTGTACTGCGGGGCACCGTACGGACAGGCCATGTGGCAGTAGCGACAGCCGATGCAGACATCTTCATCCACCACCACAAACCCGTCGTCACGCTTGTGCATCGCCCCGCTCGGGCAGACCTTGGTGCAGGCCGGGTCTTCGCAGTGGTTGCAGGCAATCGACAGGTAGTAGGCAAATACGTTCTGGTGCCAGACACCGTTGTCTTCCTGCCAGTCACCGCCCGCGTATTCGTAAATACGGCGGAAGCTGACGTCCGGGGTTAAATCTTTGTAATCCTTGCAGGCGAGCTCGCAGGTTTTGCACCCGGTGCAGCGGCTGGAATCAATAAAAAATCCATACTGGGTTGTCATCGGTTACTCCTTACACCTTTTCAACCTGAACAAGGTTCGTGTGGGACGGGTTGCCCTTCGCCAGTGGCGACGGACGCTGCGTGGTCAGTACGTTAATACTGCCTGCCTGGTCGATGCGATTCGCATCCGGGCTATACCAGGCCCCTTCCCCCAGCGCGACAACGCCAGGCATCATGCGCGGAGTCACCTTGGCTTCAATGTGTACCTCACCGCGACCGTTAAAGATGCGCACGCGGTCGCCATTGCTGATCCCACGGGCTTTGGCATCCATCGGGTTAATCCACATCTCCTGACGGCAGGCAGCTTTCAGTACGTCGACGTTGCCATATGTAGAGTGAACACGTGCTTTGTAGTGGAAGCCGGTCAACTGCAGCGGGAATTTCGCGGTCAGCGGATCGTTGTAGTTTTCAAAGCCCGGCGTGTAGATCGGCAGCGGATCGATAACATCCCCTTCCGGCAACTCCCAGGTAGAGGCAATTTTTGCCAGCTCTTCGGAATAAATTTCAATTTTGCCCGATGGCGTGGTCAGCGGATTGGCCTGCGGATCGTCACGGAAAGCTTTGTACGCCACGTGGTGGCCTTCCGGATCACGCTGTTTGTACATCCCCTGCTCACGGAAGGTATCGAAATCCGGGAGGTCAGGGATCGCTTTGCGAGAGAGTTCATGCAGATGACGCATCCACCCTTCCTGCGTGCGCCCCTCGGTAAATTGCTGCTCAACGCCAAGACGTTTCGCCAGCTCAGAGGTCATCTCATAGATGGTTTTGCACTCAAAGCGAGGTTTAATGGCCTGATCGGTAAAGATGACATAGGACATGTTGCCGCAGGAGGCATCCAGCGCGAAATCCATCTGCTCAGAGGCCGTGCAGTCCGGGAGAATAATATCGGCATATTTTGCCGAAGAAGTCATGTGGCAGTCGATCACCACAATCATCTCGCACTTCTTGTCATCCTGCAGGATTTCATGGGTGCGGTTAATTTCAGAGTGCTGGTTGATGAGACAGTTTCCGGCGTAGTTCCAGATCATCTTGATCGGGACATCCAGTTTGTCCTTACCCCGCACGCCGTCACGCAGCGCAGTCATTTCCGGGCCGCGTTCAATGGCATCAGTCCACATAAACATGGAGATACTGGTCTGAACCGGGTTTTCCAGCGTCGGCATACGTTCAAACGGCACGTCATAGGAGCCTTCACGCGCACCCGTGTTACCGCCATGAATGCCCACGTTACCCGTCAGAATGGCGAGCATCGAAATGGCACGGGTGGCAATTTCACCGTTCGCATGACGCTGTGGACCCCAGCCCTGACTAATATAGGCCGGTTTAGCCGAGCCAATCTCGCGTGCCAGTTGAACAATACGGTCTACCGGAATTCCCGTGATGGTGGACGCCCATTCCGGCGTTTTGGCAATACCGTCGCTGCCCTGACCGAGAATATAGGCCTTATAGTGGCCATTAGCCGGCGCGCTGGCTGGCAATGTTTTCTCGTCATAACCGACGCAGTATTTATCGAGGAACGGCTGATCGACCAGATTTTCAGTGATCATCACCCACGCCAGCGCGGAGACCAGCGCAGCATCGGTGCCTGGACGAATCGGGATCCACTCATCTTCACGCCCTGCACCGGTGTCGGTATAGCGCGGGTCGATAATAATCATGCGGGCATTCGATTTGGCGCGCGCCTGTTCGAGATAGTACGTTACCCCGCCACCGCTCATGCGCGTTTCACCCGGGTTGTTGCCGAACAGCACCACCAGCTTACTGTTTTCGATATCAGACGGGCTGTTACCGTCAGCCCAGCCACCGTAGGTGTAGTTCAGACCGGCGGCAATCTGCGCCGAAGAGTAGTCGCCATAATGGTTCAGATAACCGCCGCAGCAGTTCATCAGACGGGCCACCAGCGTTTTCCCCGGTGGCCAGGAGCGGGTCAGCGTGCCGCCGAGCGTCCCGGTGCCATAGTTCAGATAGATGGATTCGTTGCCGTAGTCTTTGATCAGACGCTGCATGTTCGTCGCGATGATATCGTAGGCTTCATCCCAGCTAATGCGCTCGAACTTCCCTTCTCCACGCTTGCCAACGCGTTTCATCGGGTACTTCAGGCGGTCCGGGTTATAAACGCGACGACGCATTGAACGGCCGCGCAGGCAGGCGCGGACCTGATGTAACCCCTCGTAGTTATCGTCCTCGGTATTATCGGTTTCGACATATTTAATCTCACCATCCACCACATGCATACGCAGTGGACAACGGCTACCGCAGTTTACGGTACAGGCACTCCACACCACTTTTTCCGGGGTGGTCGGGGACAGCGCATCCGCCGCCGACACCAGACGAGAAAAAGGGAGCGTAAAGGCGCTGCTGGCAACGGCCAGACCACCAATTGCCGTGGTTTTCATCAACCCACGGCGAGTGACCTCGGCAGCCATTAACGCTTCAGGCGCTTTGATTTTCATAGAGACTCACTTTGGTTGCTCACAAAGAAAAGAGAGGCGGCATATGCCGCTATATAGTTTTATATATAACGAATGACTTCGTTATTGGTTTTTTATGCTGACTTTCATTCGGAGGAGTATTACTACTTTGGAGGGAGGGGTTATTGCGTCGTATCAATTCTAAGGTATAAAAAAAAGCGCCCTGAGGCGCTTTTTTGTTTCACGTCAAATCATTAACCGATGTACTGCTGGCCTTTCATGTACGGACGCAGCACTTCAGGGATCTCAATACGACCGTCCGCCTGCTGATAGTTTTCCAGCACGGCAACCAGTGTACGACCGACAGCCAGACCAGAACCGTTCAGGGTATGCACCAGACGGGTTTTCTTGTCAGACTTGCTGCGGCAACGTGCCTGCATACGACGCGCCTGGAAATCCCAGACGTTAGAGCAGGAGGAGATTTCACGGTAGGTATTCTGCGCAGGAACCCAGACTTCCAGGTCGAAGGTTTTGCAGGCACCAAAGCCCATATCACCGGTGCACAGCGCCATACGACGGTACGGCAGACCCAGCAGCTCCAGCACTTTCTCAGCGTGGCCGGTCATCTCTTCCAGCGCGTCCATCGACTCTTCCGGGCGGACAATCTGCACCATCTCTACTTTGTCGAACTGGTGCATACGGATCAGACCACGGGTGTCGCGACCGTAAGAACCCGCTTCAGAACGGAAGCACGGAGAGTGTGCTGTCAGTTTGATTGGCAGGTCGTCTTCGTCGATGATCTCATCACGCACGAGGTTAGTCAGCGGCACTTCCGCAGTTGGGATCAGCGCGTAGTTGCTGCTGTCAGCTTCCTCGTCCAGCGGACGGGTGTGGAACAGATCGCCGGCAAATTTTGGCAGCTGGCCAGTACCGTACAGCGTATCGTGGTTAACCAGATACGGGACGTAGGTTTCGCTGTAGCCGTGCTGCTCGGTGTGCAGATCCAGCATAAACTGCGCCAGAGCGCGATGCAGATGAGCAATCTGGCCTTTCATCACAACGAAGCGAGAACCGGTCAGCTTAACTGCGGCCGCAAAGTCCAGGCCGGCATGCATTTCGCCCAGGGTCACATGATCGCGAACCTCGAAGTCGAACTCGCGAGGCGTGCCCCAGCGTTTCACTTCAACGTTGTCGTTTTCATCTTTACCGACAGGTACGCTATCGTCAGGAATGTTCGGGATCGCCAGCGCGATATCACGGATCTCGGCCTGAAGCACGTCCAGCTCCGCTTTCGCCTGATCCAGCTCTTCACCCAGTTTGTTCACTTCCAGGCGTAATGGCTCAATGTCTTCCCCGCGCGCTTTCGCCTGGCCGATGGATTTCGATCGAGAATTACGCTCTGCCTGCAGATTTTCAGTTTGTACCTGCAGAACTTTACGACGCTCTTCAAGAGCGCGCAGCTTATCTACATCCAGCTTAAAGCCCCGGCGTGCCAGTTTTTCAGCGACTGCGTCTGGCTCATTACGCAGCAGATTGGGATCGAGCATGCTTATCCTGTGCTTATCGAATTAAAATAGGAAAATGTGACCACAGCCTGCGGCCACAGGGATACATTGCCAACATTACCGCAACGATCGCACTAACGGTAGCGTTTTATAGGGCTATTTTGATCCTGTCCGGCGAGCCAGGCGAGCTTTTCGCCAATCTTGCCTTCAAGACCTCTGTTTGTGGGGTGATAATAGCGGGTTTGTGCCATCTCCTGCGGGAAATATTCCTCCCCGGCGGCGTAGGCATTGGGTTCGTCGTGGGCGTAGCGGTACTCCTGCCCATACCCCATCTCTTTCATCAGTTTGGTCGGCGCATTGCGCAGATGTACCGGCACGTCATAATCCGGGCGTTCACGAGCGTCGGACATGGCCGCTTTAAAGGCGGTATAGACAGCGTTACTTTTCGGTGCGCAGGCCAGATAAACAATCGCCTGAGCGATAGCACGCTCGCCTTCAGCAGGCCCGACGCGGGTAAAACAGTCCCAGGCCGAAATAGCCACCTGCATGGCGCGCGGGTCGGCATTCCCGACATCTTCAGAGGCAATCGCCAGGCAGCGACGGGCCACATACAGCGGATCGCCACCGGCGGTGATAATGCGGGCATACCAGTAAAGCGCCGCATCGGGCGCGCTGCCGCGCACGGACTTATGCAGTGCCGAAATTAGATCGTAAAACCGATCGCCTTTATTGTCGAAACGCGCGCTGCGCTCCCCGGCGATTTCGGTGAGCAACGCCGGTTTCAGTACCCGTTTGCCGGACGCATCCACTTCGGCCATATCGGCCATCATTTCCAGCGTATTGAGTGCCCGGCGGGCGTCGCCGTTAACCAGTTCAGCGATCGCCCGGCGCGTGTCGTCAGGCAGAACGATATCCTGCCCGCCGTAGCCGTGCGCGTTATCGTTCATCGCCTGCGTGAGAACCTGTTCAATATCCTCCACGGTCAGGGATTTGAGCAGGTAAACACGTGCACGGGAAAGCAGTGCGGAATTGAGCTCAAACGACGGGTTTTCGGTGGTGGCACCGATGAAGAAAATGGTGCCGTCTTCAATGTGCGGCAGGAAAGCATCCTGCTGGCTTTTATTGAAACGGTGAACTTCGTCGACAAAGAGAATGGTACGTCGCCCGGCATTGCGGTTTTGCCGCGCACGTTCAATCGCCTCGCGGATCTCCTTCACGCCGGACGTGACCGCCGAGATGCGCTCGACATCCGCGTTAGCATAGCGGGCGATAACTTCCGCGAGCGTGGTTTTGCCTGTACCGGGTGGGCCCCAGAGGATCATGGAGTGCAGATGCCCGGCCTCAATAGCACGCGGCAAGGGTTTCCCCGCAGCCAGCAGGTGTTGCTGGCCGATGTACTGCGCTAAATTTTCTGGCCGCATACGAGCGGCCAGAGGTTGAAACGCATTCTCAGAAAAATCGAGCGACAGATTGCTCACTCATGCCTCTTACTTGTTGCGCTGATCGTCCACCGTTACGCCCTGCGGCGGGGTAAAGGTGAATTTAGACGCGTCAACCGCGCCGTTTTGCTGGGTCTTGAGCTGGTAGCTGCTACGCTGGTCGTCCTGCTCAACCGCACCAAACTGATTGATGGTTCCGTTGGTGCTCACGTTGATGGTGAACTGTTTCAGGTTGCCATTGCTGCCTTTCGGCGTCAGAACAAACTCATCACCATTCTGTTTGATATTGTACTGCTGCCAGTCGCTGGACTGGTTACGCGCAATCAGCATGAAAGGCGTATTGCTGGTCGCGTCTTTCAGCCAGGTCGCGGTAGCCTGCTCGACAAACGGGTTGTAGAACCACAGGGTCTTACCGTCAGAAACCAGGATGCTCTCATCCGGCTGAGTCATATGCCAGTTAAACAGATTCGGGCGTTTTACCCACAAATCCCCCTGACCTTCCTGCACCGCATTGCCACTGCCGTCAGTCACTTTTTGCGTGAAGCTGGCGTGGAAACTGCTCACTTTATCCAGTCGGCTTTTAAGGTCGCTTGCCGCATCAGCCCAGACGCTGCTGGCGACAAAACTGGTGAGTAATGCACAGGCGATTGCGATTTTTTTCATTGTTATTCCTTAAAATACGTCATCCCGATATGGGGTTCTGCCCTCTATTGTGTACCTGCCCGAAGGCAGGCGACAGAAGAAAATGCTTAATTTTGGCTGATTTACCCTTCTTTGCAATCACTGAAGGTTAATCAAACGGCGGCGGTGCCAGCACCTCACGGTTACCGTTGTGCCCCTGCTCGCTCACAATGCCCTGCGCTTCCATCTGCTCGATGATGCGCGCTGCGCGGTTGTAGCCGATGCGGAACTGACGCTGCACACCCGAGATAGAGGCTTTACGTTTTTCGGTGACGAAGTTAACCGCCTGGTCGAATAACGGATCCAGCTCCTCGCCGCCGTCCAGGCCACCACCGCCGCCTTCGCTTTCGCTGTCGGAGGTAATGCCATCAACATATTGCGGACGACCGCGCGCTTTCCAGTCCTGCACCACGGCGTGAACTTCCTGGTCGCGAACAAATGCGCCGTGAACACGCACCGGAGAGGTGGAGTTCGGGCCAGAGTAAAGCATGTCCCCCATACCCAGCAGCGACTCCGCGCCACCCTGGTCGAGAATAGTACGCGAGTCAATTTTGCTCGATACGGTAAACGCGATACGGGTTGGAATGTTCGCTTTGATCAGACCCGTAATAACGTCCACAGACGGACGCTGCGTCGCCAGAACCAGGTGGATGCCGGCCGCACGCGCTTTTTGCGCCAGACGTGCAATCAGCTCTTCCACTTTTTTACCGACGGTCATCATCAGGTCAGCGAATTCATCCACCAGCACGACGATGTAAGGCAGTTTTTCCAGCACCGGATGTTGGGCATCCATGCTGTCGCCCGGTTTCCAGTAAGGGTCCGGAATCGGACGACCCATCCGTGCCGCCTCGGCGATTTTCTCGTTATAACCGGCAAGGTTACGCACGCCCAGCGCAGACATCAGCTTGTAGCGACGCTCCATCTCATTAACGCTCCAGCGCAGGGCATTGGCCGCGTCTTTCATGTCGGTAACCACTTCTGTCAGCAGATGCGGGATACCTTCATAGACCGACAGTTCCAGCATTTTCGGGTCGATCATGATGAAACGAACATCTTCCGGCTGCGCTTTATAGAGCATGCTGAGGATCATGGCGTTCACACCGACGGATTTACCGGAGCCGGTGGTACCTGCCACCAGCAGGTGAGGCATTTTTGCCAGATCGGCCACCACCGGCTCGCCCGCAATATCTTTACCCAGAACCACGCTCAGCGGTGACGGGTTGTCGCGGAACTTCGCGTTATCCAGGACTTCGCGCAGGTAAACGGTCTGACGTTTCTTATTCGGCAGTTCAAGACCGACGTAAGGTTTACCCGGAATAACCTCTACAACACGCACCGCCACGGTCGACAGAGAACGCGCCAGGTCACGGGAAAGGTTAGAAATACGCGCGGCTTTTACGCCTGGTGCCAGATTAAGTTCGAAGCGAGTGATCACCGGCCCTGGGGAGTAGTTGACCACATCAGCCTTGATACGGAAGTCCGCCAGACGCGCTTCCACCAGACGAGCCATCTGCTCAAGAGCAAAGGTATCGACCGGCTCGACTTCAGCCGGCGGTGGGGTTAACAGATCCAGCGACGGCAGAGGCGTGCTTGGACGCTGCAACGGACGGCTGTCGCCATTACGCATCAGCAGCGGGTGAATGAGACTCTCCTGCGGCTGTGCCTGAGGCTGCTGGAACTGCGGCGGCTGTGGTGGCTGCTGCGGTTGCGCGTAAGCCTGCGGCGCCGGTTGCTGCGGTTGTGCATACGCCTGCGGTGCCGGTTGTTGCGGCTGTGCATGCGCCTGCGGTGCCGGTTGTTGCGGCTGTGCATACGCCTGCGGTGCCGGTTGTTGCGGCTGTGCATACGCTTGCGGTGCTGGCGCAGTCTGCGGACGCGTCGGTTCAGCGTCCGGCATCACGCTCGGCGTGAACAGCGGCTCGCTCGGGCCATCATCAACCAGATCTTTCATTGGCGAGAATTCAAAATCCGACAGCGAGAACGGATTCGCTCCGGCAGGCTGCTCACCGGCATAACGCTGCTGCTGCGTGGCCGCGAACTGGCGCGCTAATTCCGCCTCAGCCGCGTCATCTTCGTCTTGTGGATGATGCACTTCATGCTGGTATTCTTCGCCATAGCGCTGATGCTGCTGCGCGGCGAACTGGCGCGCCAGTTCATCCTGATGCATTTCATCAACGTCATCTTCATACTCATTCTCGCGCGCTTTCTCCTCAGCCATACGCTGAGAAGGCAACTTAATACCGTAGGAGGCCAGCTCACGCCGCGTTGGCACGCGAACACGGTTTGGGCGAGGTAACTGCGGGCCAATGCCCTCTTTCACCTGTGGACGTGGCGCACCGCCTGTGGCGAGGCTAAAGACCGGGGCAGCCGCAGCGGCTGCCGCTGTAGCCTGCTTCACGCTTTCAGCAACAGGTGCAACGGCAGGCGTTGGATCAACCGGAGGAACCGAAACAGAAGGTGCTTTGGTTACAGGCTCCTGCACCGGTTCAGGCACAGGCTGATACCAGGCCGCCAGCTGTTCACGCTCGCGGGCACGACGCTCTTCGACCTCTTCAAAATAGTACAATGGCGGACGAGACGGTTTCGCCTCTTCCACCACGTCAGGCTCTGGCTGAGGCGCTACGTATGGCTGTTCAGGTTCAACCGGCTCCGGCACGTACTCCTGATGAGGCTGTGCGGCAGGCTGCGCGTACTGCGGATATCCCTGAGGCTCATATGCCGGCTCCGGCTGATAAGGCTGCTGCCAGGCTTCCTGCTGGACAGGAATATAGCTCTCTGGCTCTGGCGCAATAACCGGCTCAGGCGTATGAACGCCAGGGGCGGTTTGCCACTCCACCTGAGGTTGCTGAATGGCGGATTCGGGTGGTGGAACCGGTGCTGAAGGCATCACCGCATCGGCTGGAGCGGCATACGCCTGTGAAGCCGTAGTGGCGGCGGCCGCTGCAGCGACCGGCTCGGTCACGGAGTGGCCATTTAACAGCGGGTCGTATTCATCAAACGCTCCCGGCGTGGCACGGTTGCCGGAGAAGAGCACATCGTTTGGATCGACAGCCGCACCGGCTGCACGGTATTCAACCTGATCGTCTTCATCCATGCGTTTGCCGGAGAAGAGCGCCGCATCGGTTTTACGGCCTAGCGGGTTGGCAAATTTCTCGGCAACACGCTGACGACGCGCCAGCGCGCCGCGCATAATGCGGGCACGACGAGATTCGCGACGCTGAACGGGAGCATCGTCTTCCTCTTCGTACTCATCTTCATATTCATCTTCGTCAACCCACGTATCGTCGCGACGGGTACGGTTGCTGGCGAAGGTCAGGAGGGTAAGGATAAAGCTGCCGATCTTCTCGGCGATGCTCACCCACGACCAGCCGGTGAACAGCGTCAGTCCTGCCGCCCAGATACAGAGCAACGCAAGCGTGCCACCGCTGCTGTGAAGCATGGGCTGTAGCGCAGAGCTCAACAGGCTGCCGATCACCCCGCCAGAGGCAAAATACCAGATATCATCGGCGTTGATAGCCGCCAGCCCACACGAGGTGAGGATCAGCGCCAGTGCGCCAATCAGGCGCAGCGACACCGCGAAATAGTCGATATAGTCATCGTTTTGACGATGGCGCCAGGCAAACCAGCATCCGCCAATGATAATGACGGGAAGGGTGTAGGCCATCACCCCGAAAATGAAGAAGAGCGTATCTGCAAGCCAGGCGCCGGGAACACCGCCTAAGTTATGGATAGGCTCATGCCAGGCGGTTTGTGACCAGCTGGGATCTGAGGGGTTGAAACTGAGTAGGGCTGCCATCAGCCAGACGGCAAAAAGGGCAATAACAATCAGCAAAGCCTCGAGGAGACGACGTCCGCTGCTTAGCTTCGATAATGTGACTTCTTTGTCTTCAGTGTATTCCTGGCTCAAGAAAGGCTCTCCAGGTATCAGGCATATCCTGCCTGTTTGCTAAAACGGACAACAGCGCCGGGTATCCCCGGCACTGTTGCTGTATGGATTAACAGGAGTGTAATCAAACTACACTGATTTTGCACCTGTTCCGTGTTAGCGCGTCTTAATAACCAGACGATTGCTCTGTTTGACTTCTTCCATCACCACATAGGTACGGGTGTCATTCACGCCCGGCAGACGCAGCAGGGTTTCACCCAGCAGCTTACGGTAGGCGGACATATCAGGCACACGGGTTTTCAACAGGTAGTCGAAATCACCGGATACCAGATGACACTCTTGAATTTCTTCAAGTTTTTGTACAGCGGCGTTAAATTGCTCAAACACATCCGGCGCACCACGATTCAGAGTAATCTCAACAAATACCAGAAGTGAGGCATCCAGATAATGCGGGTTCAACAGAGCCGTATAGCCCTGAATGAAACCCTGTCTTTCCAGTCGGCGCACACGCTCAAGGCACGGCGTCGGGGAAAGTCCCACACGTTTTGAAAGCTCGACGTTGGAAATACGCCCATCCTTTTGCAATTCATTAAGAATGTTACGATCGATACGGTCGAGATCTTTGCCAGGGCGCTTCTTGCTATCTACCATTATTATTGTCTCTCTGTATTCCTTCCCTACTCCTGCCTGGACCCTGTGCACATCACTGTTCAGAGCCTGTACCCGTTAGTCATCACATCGCCTGGTTATGTATTAGACGCGATGCGGATTCGGGTTCTGTTGGTAAGAAGACCGTTGCCCGAAGGCAGTCACCGATATCACGTATGGCGTCTGTCCACGCCATGCGTAGATTTCACTGACCCGGTAAAAATGGCATTTACGTGCATGCCTATGCGGCATGCGGTTAACGCGGTTTTTTTTCTTCCTTGAATGTTTTCGCAAAAGCGCAGGGGATTGTCAAAGCAAAACATCGATTTTTAGTACAACATGCCGGATATTCATTACGGCAGGGTATTAATCCTCATTTTATTGCCGTACAAACGAGCGAATTTCGGCGCAAAGCGTGATGTTATAGCGCTTAATTCATCGTCGCTGGCTATTGCACATATCGATATCAAAATTGCTGCGCTCTTTTTTTACGGCAACAAATTCCCTACAATCCAGCCAAATGTCTGCCAACAACAATGGGGATCTCATGGGCACGGCCAAACACAGTAAGCTGCTAATTCTTGGTTCTGGACCTGCGGGATATACCGCGGCGGTCTATGCTGCACGCGCTAACCTGCAACCGGTTCTGATTACCGGCATGGAAAAAGGCGGTCAGCTGACCACCACCACGGAAGTGGAAAACTGGCCAGGCGACCCGAACGACCTGACCGGGCCGCTGCTGATGGAGCGTATGCACGAGCATGCGACGAAATTCGAAACCGAAATTCTGTTCGATCATATCAACAAGGTTGACCTGCAGAACCGTCCGTTCCGTCTGACGGGCGACAGTGGCGAGTACACCTGTGATGCGCTGATCATCGCGACCGGCGCTTCTGCCCGTTATCTCGGTCTGCCGTCTGAAGAAGCATTCAAAGGCCGTGGCGTTTCCGCCTGCGCAACCTGCGATGGTTTCTTCTATCGCAACCAGAAAGTGGCGGTTATCGGTGGCGGCAACACTGCCGTGGAAGAAGCCCTTTATCTGGCGAACATCGCCTCTGAAGTGCACCTGATCCACCGTCGTGACACCTTCCGCGCAGAGAAGATCCTGATCAAACGTCTGATGGATAAAGTGGCGAGTGGCAATATCGTGCTGCACACCAACCGTACCCTGGAAGAAGTCACGGGCGATCAGATGGGCGTTGCCGGTCTGCGTATTCGTGATACCCAGAACACCGATAACGTCGAAACGCTGGAAGTGGCGGGTCTGTTTGTGGCGATCGGTCACAGCCCGAACACCGCGATTTTCGAGGGGCAACTGGAGCTGGAAAACGGCTACATCAAAGTGCAGTCCGGTATTCACGGCAACGCGACCCAGACCAGCATTCCTGGCGTATTCGCTGCTGGCGATGTGATGGACCATATCTACCGTCAGGCGATCACCTCTGCTGGCACCGGCTGTATGGCCGCGCTGGACGCGGAACGCTACCTCGACGGGCTGGCGGAACAAGGTAAATAATCTTTACAAGTCAGTAACAAACGTAAATAAAGGCGGCGATAAGTCGCCTTTATTGTCTCTCCGTTGTAACATTGCGCTGCCCAACTTCTAATAACGTCACCTGCTAAGTACGCAATGGAAAAAACCCGTCAACAAGAGTTAACACGCTGGCTGAAACAGCAAAGCGTTCTTTCCCGCCGCTGGCTAACAATCTCCCGTTTTCTGGGGTTTGTCAGTGGTCTGTTGATTGTTGCCCAGGCATGGCTGCTGGCCCGCATTCTTAATCACATGATCATGGAGAACATTCCGCGCGAAGCGCTCCTGTTGCCCTTTATCGTCCTGATCCTGATTTTTGTTCTTCGTGCCTGGGTGGTCTGGCTGCGTGAGCGCGTGGGTTTTCACGCCGGACAGCATATCCGCTATGAGATCCGCCGTCAGGTGCTTGACCGCCTTCAGGAGGCCGGTCCGGCGTGGATCCAGGGTAAACCCGCGGGAAGCTGGGCGACGCTGATCCTTGAGCAGATTGACGATATGCATGACTACTATGCGCGCTATCTGCCACAGATGGCGCTAGCCGTCTTCGTTCCGTTGCTGATTGTCATCGCCATTTTCCCGGTCAACTGGATGGCAGCGCTGATCCTGCTGGGCACAGCCCCGCTGATCCCGCTGTTTATGGCGCTGGTGGGCATGGGTGCCGCGGACGCTAACCGACGTAACTTTCTGGCTCTGGGTCGCTTAAGCGGCCATTTCCTTGACCGTCTGCGCGGCATGGAAACGTTGCGCATTTTTGGCCGCGGTGAAGCGGAAACTGAAAATATCCGCCTCGCATCGCAGGATTTCCGTCAGCGCACCATGGAAGTGTTACGTCTGGCGTTCCTCTCCTCCGGCGTACTCGAATTCTTTACCTCGCTGTCGATTGCACTTGTGGCGGTCTACTTTGGCTTCTCGTATCTCGGCGCGCTGGATTTTGGCCACTACGGCACGGCGGTGACCCTTTCAGCCGGTTTCCTTGCGCTGATACTGGCCCCCGAATTTTTCCAGCCGCTTCGCGATCTGGGTACCTTCTATCATGCAAAAGCGCAGGCCGTGGGCGCGGCTGACAGCCTGAAGACGTTTATGGAAACGCCACTGGCGCATCCGGAACGCGGTGACGTGACGCTGAACGCCAAAGAGCCGGTTACCCTTGAAGCGCGTGATTTCTCCATTCTGTCGCCTGAAGGCAACGTGCTGGCAGGCCCGCTTAACTTTACCCTTCCGGCCGGAAAACGTGTGGTGCTCGTAGGCATCAGCGGTTCAGGGAAAAGCTCTCTGCTCAATGCGCTATCGGGTTTTATGGCCTACACCGGATCGCTGCGGATCAACCAAACTGAACTGCGCGATCTCGATCCGCTTGCCTGGCGTAAACAGCTTAGCTGGGTGGGACAAAACCCTCAGCTTCCTGCCGCCACGTTGCGAGACAATGTGCTGCTGGCTCGCCCGGATGCACGTGACGATGAACTGCAATCCGTGCTCGACCGCGCCTGGGTCAGCGAGTTTCTGCCGCAGCTTCCGCAGGGTGTCGATACCGTTGTCGGTGACCAGTCTGCCGGCCTGTCAGTCGGTCAGGCCCAGCGTGTGGCGGTTGCCCGCGCGCTGCTTAACCCATGCCAGCTCTTGCTGCTCGACGAGCCAGCAGCGAGCCTTGACGCGCACAGTGAGCAACGCGTCATGGATGCCCTGAATGCGGCCTCGCGGCAGCAGACCACCCTGATGGTCACCCATCAGCTGGAAGGTATTGCTGACTGGGATCAGATTTGGGTCATGGAAAATGGTCATATTGTTGAGCAAGGCGATTACGCCTCTCTCGTTGCCGCGCAGGGCCCGTTTGCAACCCTGCTGGCAAACCGTCAGGAGGATATCTGATGCGTGCTCTGCTTCCTTATCTAGCGCTCTATAAACGCCATAAATGGATGCTGCTGCTGGGCATTGTGCTGGCGATTGTTACCCTGCTTGCCAGCATCGGTCTGCTTACGCTCTCCGGCTGGTTCTTGTCCGCTTCGGCCGTCGCGGGGTTCGCGGGTTTATACAGCTTTAACTATATGCTTCCTGCGGCAGGCGTTCGCGGCACCGCAATCACGCGTACTGCCGGACGTTATTTTGAGCGTCTGGTCAGCCACGACGCCACTTTCCGCGTGCTACAGCACCTGCGCATTTACACCTTCAGCAAACTGTTACCCCTCTCCCCTGCCGGGCTGGCGCGTTTTCGTCAGGGTGAGTTACTCAACCGTGTCGTAGCCGATGTCGACACGCTGGATCACCTTTACCTGCGCGTCATCTCACCCATCGTGGGGGCGTTTGTGGTGATTGTGGTGGTCACGCTGGGGTTGTCGGTTCTGGACGTTCCCGTTGCGCTCACGCTGGGTAGCATCATGCTGCTGACGCTGATTATCCTGCCACCGCTGTTTTATCGTGCAGGTAAATCCACCGGAGAGAACCTGACGCGACTGCGCGGCGACTACCGACAGCAGCTGACATCCTGGCTGCAGGGACAGGCGGAACTGACCATTTTTGGTGCCAGCTCGCGTTATCGCAGTCAAATGGAAAGCACTGAGCTGAACTGGCATGAAGCTCAGCGCCGCCAGTCGGAGCTGACGGCATTCTCCCAGGCGCTGATGATGTTAATCGGCGGCGTGGCGGTCATCGCCATGTTGTGGATGGCTTCAGGTGGTGTAGGTGGAAATACCCAGCCCGGCCCTCTGATTGCCCTCTTCGTTTTCTGCGCCCTGGCCGCGTTTGAAGCGCTGGCCCCGGTGACGGGCGCCTTCCAGCATCTCGGACAGGTCATCGCTTCTGCCCTGCGCATCACCCAGATTGCCGAGCAGGAGCCGGAGGTTACATTCAGCGGCGCTCAGACCGCCGTGCCGGCGCAGGTTGCGCTGACCCTGGATAACGTCACCTTTGCCTATGAAAAACAGGCGCAAAACGCGCTGGAAGGGATCACGCTGTCTGTTAAAGCAGGCCAGCGGATTGCGCTCCTCGGTCGTACCGGTTGCGGTAAATCCACCCTTCTTCAGTTGCTGACCCGCGCCTGGGATCCGCAGCACGGTCAGATTCAGTTTAACGATACGCCGCTGACCGACTTCAGCGAACAGACGCTGCGCAAGACCGTGAGCGTGGTTCCGCAGCGCGTGCACCTCTTCAGCGCGACGCTGCGTGATAACCTGCTGCTCGCGGCACCTCAGGCCTCCGACGATGATCTGCGCGCCATGCTGGAGCAGGTTGGGCTGCAAAAACTGCTTGAGAACGACGGGCTGAACGGCTGGCTCGGGGAAGGCGGTCGTCAGCTCTCCGGCGGCGAGTTGCGCCGTCTGGCGATTGCACGCGCGTTGTTGCACGATGCGCCACTGATGCTGCTTGATGAACCCACCGAAGGGCTGGATGCAACAACCGAGAGCCAAATCCTTGATTTACTGGCCCATGTTATGACCGGAAAAACCGTGCTGATGGTCACCCACCGCCTGCGCGGGCTGGCGAGTTTTGATCAGATAATTGTGATGGACAACGGACATATTATTGAGCAAGGTAGTCACACAGAACTGTTGGCGAAACAGGGTCGCTACTACCAGTTTAAACAGCGTCTGTAGACTATATTTGTACCGATCCTAACTCGCGTATTGGAGTTCTGCTGTCATGCGCCTGGTCCAGCTTTCTCGTCATAACATCGCGTTCCCTTCGCCGGAGGGAGCGCTGCGTGAACCTAATGGGCTGCTGGCCCTTGGCGGCGACCTCAGTCCTGCGCGGCTTTTGATGGCTTACCAGCGCGGCATTTTCCCGTGGTTTTCACCCGGCGACCCGATTTTATGGTGGTCGCCCGATCCCCGTGCCGTGCTGTGGCCGGCGCAGTTTCACCTGAGCCGCAGCATGAAGCGTTTCCATGCGAAATCACCCTACCGCGTCACCCTGAATCATGCCTTCGGTCAGGTCATTGAAGGCTGTGCCGAAGACCGTCATGAAGGAACCTGGATCACCCGCGATATCATTACCGCCTATCACCAGCTGCATGAGCTGGGTTTCGCGCACTCCATTGAAGTCTGGCAAGACGGTGAACTCGTCGGCGGGATGTATGGCGTTGCGCAGGGGACGCTGTTTTGCGGCGAATCGATGTTCTCCCGTGCCGTGAATGCCTCGAAAACCGCGCTGCTGATCTTCTGCCAGGAGTTTGCCCAGCGCGGCGGAAAACTGATGGATTGCCAGGTCCTCAATGAGCATACTGCCTCGCTCGGCGCGGTTGAAATCCCCCGCCGCCACTACATAGAACATCTGGACGTTTGCCGTCAGGAGAAGCTGCCGCGAGACTTCTGGGTACCAAGAACGCTCTTTATGCCCAATGCCTAAATGTTTTCCGCATATTTTTTGTGAGGGTGTTATAATTATGCCGCAGAGTAGGTTCTGCCTGTTGCCTCGCCGCCGTTTGGGTCCTCCGCTTCAGATAACGTCCTGACGTTTATCCTGTTGTATCCCCTTTACGAATGCGCTTTCCGTTCGGTTGTACCGTGACGCTTGGGCAATGCGCCGAAACTATTTTGCTGCGTTTTAAACGCGCAATTCTTTACTTAATTGATGAATTTCGGCATTATCTTGCCGGTTCAAAACTTGGTAGTGATACCCCAGAGGATTAGATGGCCAAAGAAGACAATATTGAAATGCAGGGTACCGTACTTGATACGTTGCCTAACACCATGTTTCGCGTAGAGCTGGAAAACGGTCACGTGGTAACTGCGCACATCTCCGGTAAAATGCGCAAAAACTATATCCGCATTTTAACGGGCGACAAAGTGACTGTTGAACTGACCCCGTACGACCTGAGCAAAGGCCGCATTGTCTTCCGTAGTCGCTAATTGTTTTCGCCTGTAATGGCAGATGAATATATAAAGGTCGGGTTAACCCCGGCCTTTTTTATTTAACGGCTTAATGCCGGGCAGGAAGATGTATTGTCATGCGGGGCTGCGCCGGCGTGATTAAATCCCCGGCCATGGAATGCACCATCTCATGCAGCAATCCCGTCAGGTGCGGCAGCATATCCCGATCAAAATGGGACACCAGCAGCACGTGGTTTACTGCCCGGCAGTAGTCGCACTTTGTTTCGGTATCTTCCAGAAGCCACGCTTTTTGTCGCGGTGGTTCAGCGTCCTCCTCAAATTCCACTATCTGAAAATCACGCATTGATTCTGTGAGTCCGCTTTTGACTTCTTCCAGATACGCGCCTAAACAGCGGCACACGGGCTGCGTTTGCGGGTGGGCGTTGCAGTCCAGCAGAATTTCGGTGAGCAGCATGCAGCGCCCGGCCAGGGTCGGGAGATCGGGGTTGAGGGAGAGTTCGCTGTAGAGCTGGGAGAAAGAGTTTTCTGTATTCATTGGGTAATACCTTCACACACGTTGAGTTACCACCGCAGGAAACGCCAGATTCGCTGGCGGCGGACGAAAAGGAATTGGCGTACCAGTGTGTGTGCTACTGGCGCTTCAAAAGAAGCTTCCGATTCGCCCGCCAGATGCAGAATTATACCCTTTTCCTTAGGGCGAACGAAGCCTGCAGCAATGGTGCTGCTCACACACTTTCAGGACGCCAATCCTGACACCTGATTTTGCAGGTGCGCCGCCATTCTAGGACTGTGAATTTATACAGCAATGAGTGAGATGAAAATATGGAAAGCGCCTCGCAAAGTTTCGGTGCGGGCAGGGATAAAAAAACCGGGCAGTGAGTTGCCCGGTTTTTAAGACTAATGCAGGAAATTAGTGAGCCGCTTCCGGCTTGTGCTTCTGCGCACTCTGGAAATCGTACGTCAGCTCATTCTTCTCCTGGTCCAGCGCGACTGTCACCTGGCCGCCATCTACCAGCAAGCCAAACAGCAGCTCGTTCGCCAGCGGTTTCTTCAGGTTGTCCTGAATCACACGCGCCATTGGACGGGCCCCCATCGCACGGTCGTAGCCTTTCTCAGCCAGCCAGTTGCGGGCCTCCTGGCTCACTTCCAGCGATACGCCTTTCTGATCCAGTTGAACCTGCAGCTCGACGATGAACTTATCCACTACCTGATGGATAACCTCGGTAGAGAGGTGATCGAACCAGATAATGTTGTCCAGACGGTTACGGAACTCCGGCGTAAAGATCTTCTTGATCTCTTCCATCGCATCGGTGCTGTTATCCTGATGGATAAGGCCGATAGATTTGCGCTCCGTTTCACGTACACCGGCGTTGGTGGTCATTACCAGCACGACATTGCGGAAGTCCGCCTTGCGCCCGTTGTTATCGGTCAGCGTCCCGTTGTCCATCACCTGCAGCAGGATGTTGAACACGTCCGGGTGCGCTTTCTCGATTTCATCGAGCAGCAGTACCGCGTGCGGATGCTTGATCACCGCGTCAGTTAACAGACCGCCCTGGTCAAAGCCCACATAGCCCGGAGGCGCACCAATCAAACGGCTGACGGTGTGACGCTCCATGTACTCGGACATATCAAAACGCAGCAGCTCAATGCCCAGCGCTTTGGAGAGCTGAACCGTGACCTCGGTTTTCCCCACACCGGTCGGACCGGCGAACAGGAAGGAACCGACAGGCTTATGTTCATGCCCCAGTCCGGCACGGGCCATCTTGATGGCTTCGGTTAACGCCTCAATGGCTTTATCCTGCCCAAAGACCAGCATTTTCAGGCGATTGCCAAGGGTGCGCAGCGTGTCGCGGTCGCTCTGAGAAACGCTCTTCTCAGGGATACGCGCGATACGGGCCACCACGGTCTCGATATCCGCCACGTTAACGGTTTTCTTACGCTTGCTGGCTGGCATCAGACGCGCACGCGCCCCTGCCTCATCAATCACGTCAATGGCCTTATCCGGCAGATGACGATCGTTGATGTATTTCACCGCCAGCTCCACCGCCGCACGCACCGCTTTGGCGGTATAACGCACATCGTGGTGCGCTTCGTACTTCGGTTTCAGACCGTTGATGATCTGCACGGTTTCTTCAACAGAGGGTTCAGTCACATCGATTTTCTGGAAACGACGCGCCAGGGCACGATCTTTCTCAAAGATGTTGCTGAACTCCTGATACGTTGTAGAGCCAATCACGCGGATCTTACCGCTGGAGAGCAGCGGTTTGATCAGGTTAGCGGCATCCACCTGGCCACCCGAGGCCGCACCGGCACCGATGATGGTGTGGATCTCATCGATAAACAGAATGCTGTTGGTGTCCTGCTCAAGCTGTTTCAAAAGCGCCTTAAAGCGTTTTTCAAAATCGCCGCGGTATTTAGTGCCCGCCAGCAGCGAGCCAATATCCAGCGAGTAAATGGTGCAATCGGCAATCACTTCCGGTACGTCGCCCTGCACAATACGCCAGGCGAGCCCCTCGGCAATCGCGGTTTTACCGACGCCGGATTCACCCACCAGCAGCGGGTTGTTCTTGCGGCGACGGCACAATACCTGGATCGCGCGCTCCAGCTCTTTATCGCGACCAATCAGCGGGTCGATACCGCCAACGCGAGCAAGCTGGTTGAGATTGGTGGTGAAGTTTTCCATACGATCCTCCCCGCCTGCTTGCTCTTCATTGTTATTGACCTGATTGCTGGAATCCGATGCCTGGTTCGGCTCGTCTTTACGCGTTCCGTGAGAGATAAAGTTAACCACGTCGAGTCGGCTGACTTCGTGTTTGCGCAGCAGGTAGGCTGCCTGTGACTCCTGCTCGCTGAAGATGGCGACCAGCACATTTGCGCCCGTCACTTCGCTACGTCCGGAAGACTGGACGTGGAAGACCGCACGCTGCAACACGCGCTGGAAGCTGAGCGTCGGCTGCGTGTCGCGCTCTTCTTCACTGGCTGGCAGCACCGGTGTGGTTTGTTCGATGAAGGCTTCGAGTTCCTGACGTAGCGCCACCAGATCCACGGAGCAGGCTTCCAGCGCTTCGCGGGCAGATGGGTTGCTAAGCAGTGCGAGCAGTAAATGCTCGACGGTCATAAACTCATGTCGGTGCTCACGCGCTCTGGCGAAAGCCATATTTAAACTGAGTTCCAGTTCTTGATTGAGCATAGGCACCTCCCCCAAATTTTATGCCTTATCAGGCCTTTTCCAGCGTACACAGCAACGGATGCTCGTTCTCCCTCGCATAATCGTTCACCATCGCGACTTTGGTCTCCGCCACTTCGGCGGTAAAGATGCCGCAGATAGCTTTGCCACGATAATGAACGGTAAGCATCAGTTGCGTTGCACGTTCTACATCATAAGAAAAGAACTTTTGTAGCACGTCAATAACAAATTCCATCGGCGTGTAATCATCGTTCATTAACATAACTTTATACATAGATGGCGGTTTTAGCGCGTCACGCACTTTATCTTCCGCCAGCTGGTCAAAATCCAGCCAGTCGTTGGTCTTACCCATTTTGCATAACCACTTTGAATCTACCTCAGATGTTAGATAACAATCATCTATTACTGTCATCCGCGATGTCTGTCACAAACTGTTGCAATAGCGTTAACTGCTTCAAACTTTGGTTGATTATTGTCCCATCTCAAGCGCCAAACGCTTGACGACTTCTTTCGTTTCTCTAAATTGTACAAGCGTGAGATGGCGAGGTTTTGAACAGCCCCCACTCCACCACCGGTTCATTCCATCTTAACTTATAAGATTTACGAAGGATGTCGAAGCATGGAAATGGGTACTGTTAAGTGGTTCAACAACGCCAAAGGGTTTGGCTTCATCTGCCCCGAAGGCGGCGGCGAGGATATCTTCGCTCACTATTCCACCATTCAGATGGATGGTTACAGAACGCTCAAAGCCGGGCAGTCCGTCCGGTTCGATGTACACCAGGGACCAAAAGGCAATCATGCAAGCCTGATCGTACCCATTGAAGCAGAAACGGTCGCATAGCTCTCTGTTTTATTGTGTACATCCCGCCGTCAAAATGCCAGCCCGATCGGCTGGCATTTTTATTTTCAGCCTATTCGCGAGCCAACGCATCCACAGGATCCAGACGCGCCGCATTGCGGGCAGGCAGCCAGCCAAACAAAATGCCGGTAAAAGTCGAACACAAAAATGCGGTAAGAATGGCCACCGGCGAGAAACCAATCTCCCAGCCGGGTAAAAAAAGCTGCAGAGCAAACGCGATCATCATCGACAGCGCAATGCCCATCGCGCCGCCCACCAGACACACCAGCACCGCTTCAATCAAAAATTGCTGCAGCACATCGCTGGCTCTGGCACCGACTGCCATGCGGATGCCAATCTCCCGGGTACGTTCCGTGACCGATACCAGCATGATATTCATCACCCCGATACCGCCAACCACCAGCGAGATCACCGCCACCAGCGTCAGGAACAGCTGAAGAGTACGTGTGGTCTTTTCCGCCGTTTTCAAGAGACCGTCCATGTTCCAGGTGAAGAAATCTTTCTTCCCGTGACGCAACGTCAGCAGCCGTTCCAGCTGTTGCTCGGCCTGCGCGCTGTCGTAGCCCTCCTTCACGCGAACGGTGATGGAGTTCAGCCAGGACTGCCCCATAATCCGCCCGGAGATGGTGGTATAGGGCAGCCAGACGCGCAAGATCTTGCTGCTGCCAAACATCGACTGTTTCTCTTCCGCCACGCCAATCACCGTCGCAGGCATGTTTCCGACCAGGATAACCTCGCCCACCACGTTGGTTTTATTGGGGAAGAGCTGCCGGCGCGAGTTGGCATCAAGCACCACCACCTGCGCCCGGCCCGCTAACTGCTCGGCATTGAAGGTGGCACCTTCGCTGAAGGTCATGCCATAGACGTTAAAGTAATCGCCGCTGACGCCGTTGGCGCTGGCAGCAACGTCAACATTGCCTACCCGCAGACGGAGGTTTTGCGAGACCGCCGGCGTGGCCGAATTCACCCACGGCTGCTTCTGGATAGCCGCCAGATCGTCATACTTCAGTGCCTGCTGATACTGCGGCTCGTCATCGCCAAAATCTTTGCCGGGATAGACATCAATGGTGTTGGTCCCGATGGCCCGAATATCCGCCAGCACCAGCTGTTTGGCCGCGTCGCCCACGACCACAATCGACACCACCGAGGCGATACCAATGATGATGCCCAGCATGGTCAACAGGGTGCGCATTTTATTGGCAGCCATCGCCAGCCAGGCCATGGTCAGCGCCTCACGAAACCCGCTGGAAAATTGTCCCCAGCCGGTTGACGCCGGCAGGACTTCTTTCGGCGCCGCCGCCCGGGCGTGTCGCGCCGGCGGGTTGCTGACCAGCTCTCCGTCGCGGATCTCAATGATGCGCTCGGCCTGCGCAGCCACCTGCGGATCGTGGGTAACGATGATGACCGTATGCCCCTGATCGCGAAGCTGGTGAAGGATCGCCATCACCTCTTCACCCGAATGGCTGTCGAGCGCCCCGGTCGGTTCATCTGCGAGGATCACCTGACCGCCGTTCATCAGCGCGCGTGCGATACTGACACGCTGCTGCTGGCCGCCGGAGAGCTGCGAGGGCTGGTACTCCACCCGCTCCGCCAGCCCCAGACGCGTCAGCAGCATCTGGGCGCGCTCAAGGCGTTTTTTCCGCTCGACGCCGGCATAGACCGCCGGCACTTCGACGTTCTGCGCCGCCGTCAGGTGAGAGAGCAGATGGTAACGCTGGAAGATAAAACCGAAATGTTCCCGCCGCAGTTTTGCCAGCGCGTCACCGTCCAGCGTGGAAACATCCATACCGGCCACCCGATAGGTGCCGCTGGTGGGTCTGTCCAGACAGCCGAGAATATTCATCAGCGTCGATTTACCGGAGCCGGACGCACCGACAATCGCCACCATCTCGCCCGCTTCGACGCGCAGGGTGATCCCCTTCAGCACCTCAACCGGGCCATCACCCGACGGATAGCTGCGACGAATGTCATTCAGCTCAAGCAACGCCGTCATTTAGCGGCTCCGGGCAGGCTTTCGCTGGTGACAACCTCCTCACCCTCTTCCAGCCCTTTGACCACCACCACGTCAGTGTCATTACGCGCACCAATGACCACTTCTCGCTCACGCGTTTCGCCGTTGCGCAGCACTTTCACTTTATAGCGGCTCTCGCCGGTGGATTCACCCAGCGCAGAGAGAGGAATGGTGAGCACATTTTTCACGCCGGTAAGCTGAATGTGCACCTGTGCGGTCATATCCAGACGCAACACGCCCTGCGGGTTAGGTACCTCGAAGCGCGCATAGTAGAAGATGGCATCGTTCACTTTTTCCGGCGTCGGCAGAATGTCTTTTAGCGCGCCTTCATAACGCGTCTGAGGATCGCCGAGGACGGTAAACCAGGCTTTCTGCCCCGGCTTCAGATGAATAACATCCGCCTCTGAGACCTGGGCTTTCACCAGCATGGTGCTCATGTCCGCCAGGGTCAGAATGTTGGGCGCCTGCTGCGCCGCAATCACCGTTTGCCCCTGCAGCGTGGTAATTTGAGTCACTTCCCCGGCCATGGGCGCCACAATCTGCGTATAGTCGAGGTTGGTTTTGGCCGTGTCCAGCGAGGCCTGGTTGCGCTTGATCTGCGCATCGATAGTCCCGATCTGCGCCTGCTTAACCGCCAGCTCGGTGGCAGCCGTGTCTAAATCTTGTTTCGAGATGGCCTGCGTTTTGGCCAGCGCCTGCTGACGCGTTAACGTCACCTGGGCCAGGTTACGCTCAGCCTGCGCCTGTGCACGCTGGGCACGCAGTTCCATGAGCGTGGCTTCCACCTCACGGATCTGGTTTTGCGCCTGCTCAGGATCGATAACGCCCAGCAGCTGGCCTTTTTTCACCTTGTCGCCAATCTCAACCGACAGCGTTTTCAACTGACCGCTTACCTGTGCACCCACGTCAACCTTGCGCAGGGCATCCAGTTTTCCCGTCGCCAGCACGTTTTGCTGCAGCTCGCCCGGACGGACAATCAGTGTTTGATACTGTGGTACAGGGGCATTCAGGATCTGCCATAGCCAGAACCCTCCCCCGATAACAATTACCGCCAGCAGCAGAAACCACGTTCTGCGTTTTCCCTTGAGGTTCATAAATATTCCAAATAAATGTTCTGGCAATTATAAACGTTGATTCTATCTAAACGACTCCTCAACGAAACCCCCGCGCACCGAAATCGCCTCAATTTGTTGATGAGTTATTGAAATTTCGCCTGCTGAAATAGAACCCTTCCTTCAGAAGCAGGATCTAACATGTCTTCCATCGTCGATACACTTATTTCTCATCAGCACCAGCCTAAATCCGGCTGGCAGCTCTTCAATAATCTGGCCTTCGGTAAGATCACACCGGGGCTGGCATGGCAAAACCCCGCTTATCGACGTAAGTTCATGCTCCGTTCGCTGATGACACCGTTCAGCACCACGCGCCTGCTGTCAGAGCTGGCAAAGCAGCCGCGCCTGATGCAAATGTTGCAGGTGCAGCCGGGGCTGCCGTGCCGCCTGCACCGCCCTTGGTTAACGGTGGACATGGATCGCCGACAGGCGCTGGAATCGCTGACCTGGCACTACCAGACCATGACGCGCCAGCTTCCGGCAACGCTGGTCAAGGGTTATCTTTCACCGCAGGGGGCAACCCTGCTGACGCTGACCGGAAAAGACGAACAGCAGTTTACTGTGCGCCTGTGCGCCGACGCCTTCATGGATAAAGAGGGTGAAGCCACCCTCGTCTTTTGTAACCATCAGAATACCGTACTGGCGGAAATGACCTTCACGCTGTGCCCGTTTGAAGGAAAAACAACGCTGTTCATCGGCGGCCTGCAGGGGGCAAAAGCACATGTTCCACATGAACTGATCCAGGGGGCGACCAAAGCGTGTCACGGCCTGTTCCCGAAACGCCTGCTGGTTGAAACGGCAATGACGCTTGGCGCAGCTTTCCCGGTTGAGCATATTGTCGCGGTGAGTAACGCCACGCATATCTACCGCAGCTGGCGTTACCGCAAGAAAAAAGAGGGGAAACTGCTGGCCGATTATGACAGCTTCTGGCTCTCCCTCGGCGGGCAAAAACAGGATAACGGCCACTTCATGCTGCCGCTCGCCATGCCCCGTAAGCCGATGGACGAGATTGCGAGCAAAAAGCGCGCTGAGTACCGCCGCCGCTATGCGTTACTGGACAGCCTGACGCAACACGTCACGCAGGCGACCCGCGCTTAATCCGCTTTCCCGCGTGCCAGCCACAGCACGCGGGAGAACATCTTGCGCAGCAGCGTCGGCACGGACTCCACGCCCCGTCTCCCCGCTTCCGTCGCCACCTCAATCGCTAAATCAGGTTTTGAAGAGCGGTGGATGGCTTTGGCAATCACGCGCCGCATGTTCATTGGCACATCCACCGGCACCATCGCAATCCGGTGGAACACGTCGTCGAACCCCTGACGGTACATAAAGTGCTCCATGTCCATGGCCGGCAGCATGGTTAAGTGGTCCCGCTCTTCTTCGCGCTCATTATTTAGCAGGCCACGCACGGTCGCGGCATATTTTTTCCCCGCCTCGTCACCATCCACCAGCACATGCCATTCAATGCCCATCCGCCGGGCGAATTTGATCAGCGGCTTGATCCCCGACTGGGCAAATTCGATGACCTTGATACCTTCGGCATCAAAATGGTGGCCACACTGACGCGCCAGTTCGTTGATAACCCAGGTTTCCGTTTCTCCCTCAACCAGCAGCCAGCAGCGGGCAAACAGCGACGACGCACGATTAAAGCGGATGTGGAACGAGATACGGCGTCCCTCTTCCGCGTTCATCCCGCCCGGCCCGAGGCGATAGGCGGTGACGCGGGAAGACTCACGAACCAGACGGCAGACGTGCTCGACCGGGGTCAGCGACAATAACTCGCCGGAATTGGTGGTGGTCACGCGCTGCAGCGGCAGCAGATTCAACAGGTGCCACGCCACCGAGAGCATGATCGGGTGCAGGCGCGTTTCCGGGTCTTCCACCAGCAGCAGCGGGCGGGCGTCACGGTCGAGACGAACGGTGCCCTTGGCCTGCAGTAGCGTCGAAAACAGCCCCAGCAAAATCACTCGATGGGTACGGCCACCGGGCCTGTCGATCATCCGGTTAATGATATCGAGGTAACGCCAGCTGCGTTGTTCATCGTGAGAGCGGCGGCGCATCAGACGATGACGCGACTCCGACGTCCCCTGCTCGGAAAAATAGTGTTCCAGCAGTTGTACCATTGCCGACAACCCCTGGCGGATTTGACCATCGGTCAGATTTTGCGGACGCGCCACCAGCTCTCGCGCCAGGAAATCCAGCTCGCGGGCGGTCACTTCCACTTCCGGCATATTCGGTACGGTGCCGTTGCGGATCCGCCGCATAAAGCGCGCATCACGCAGGCGCAACACCGGCATCAGGCGAATCAGGTGGCGAGCCAGGTCGTCGATGTCATCCAGCGGAATAGGGTTGGCTTTCTCATTGAGGAAATCACGCAGGGTTAATACGCCCTCATTTTCTGCCATCTCACCTTCCAGCCGGTAGAAAATCCGGTGGAAACCGTCGTCGCACGGGACCCAGCAGGGTGATAACGGCCGGAAGCGACGCACACGATGACGCCCCGGCTCGGATTCGCGGAACGTCAGAATAATGTGCAGGTGTTTTTCGCGGCCATTCACATCGCCGGGAGGAAACCAGAAATCATCATGGGCAAAGTGATACAGATCGTCTTCGGGCGAAAGCAGCAGCGTCAGCGCATCCAGCAGGCTGGACTTACCCCACGCGTTCTCACCGATCAGGACGTTGTTCTGCTCAAGCTGCAGCGACAGGCGGTTAATACCGCGGAACCCAACAATTTCCACACGTTCGAGAAGCATAAATCCCCCGCGAGATGATCACTTTTTCCTTTAAGTTATCAGCAGTATAGCGGCAGGAACTTTGTCACGACAGCACAACCTTCGTGCTGTAGAGAATTGGTCTATGCTCTATTTACCGTCGATTTGAACAAGGAATGACATCACGTTGCCATAAATCAAATTAACCGAATTAATTTTAGTGGCGAAGGGATGTTTTTGTTTTTAAAATAATGGCTCTTTGAGTCGTCATCCCTTTTTTGACGATATCCCGCACGCAGGAACGCGTGTGAAGTTTATTATTGAGGTGGTTATGTTTAGAAAATTAGCAGCAGAATGCTTTGGTACATTCTGGCTGGTGTTTGGTGGCTGCGGTAGCGCCGTTCTGGCAGCAGCATTTCCGGAATTAGGTATTGGTTTTGTCGGCGTTGCGCTGGCATTCGGTTTAACCGTATTAACCATGGCGTTTGCCGTGGGTCATATTTCCGGTGGTCATTTTAACCCGGCGGTGACATTAGGTTTATGGGCGGGCGGTCGTTTCCCTGCTAAAGAAGTCATTGGTTATATTGTGGCCCAGGTTGTTGGCGGGATTATTGCTGCAGCGGTTCTGTACGTTATTGCCAGCGGTAAAGCCGGCTTTGACGCCGCCACAAGCGGCTTCGCCTCAAACGGTTTCGGCGAACACTCCCCTGGCGGTTACTCCATGCTCTCTGCCATCGTGATTGAAATTGTGCTGACCGCAGGCTTCCTGCTGGTGATCCACGGCGCAACCGACAAACACGCCCCGGCGGGCTTCGCGCCTATCGCCATTGGTCTGGCGCTGACGCTTATCCACCTGATCTCTATTCCGGTCACTAACACCTCCGTAAACCCGGCGCGCAGTACTGCCGTCGCTATTTTCCAGGGCGGCTGGGCGCTTGAGCAGCTGTGGCTGTTCTGGGTAATGCCAATCATCGGCGGTATTCTGGGCGGCGTGCTGTATCGCACCCTGCTGGAAAAACGCGATTAATTGCATGTGCAGTCGGGTAGCACTTACGCTTACCCGACCTGCATGACAACACTCAGGCCGGGTCAGGCGTTGCTGCCACCCGGCTTTTTTGTTGCTCCTTTACCTGACAACGTTTATTGGGTAGTGTCTCTGGCGCTTAACAGATACTCACAAGGACCCGTTGTTCATGTTTTCAGGACTCCTCATCATTCTGCTGCCTCTGATTGTGGGCTACCTTATCCCGCTGCATCGCGAATCCGCGTTACGGCTTATCAACCGTTTTCTGAGCTGGATTGTCTACGTCATTCTTTTCTTTATGGGGATAAGCCTGGCGTTTCTGGATAATCTGGCCACCAATCTGCTGGCGATCCTGCATTATTCTGTCGTCACCTGCGCCGTTATTTTGCTGTGCAATATTGCCGCACTTTTCTGGCTTGAACGCACTATTCCGTGGAAAAATCACCACCATCAGGAAAAACTGCCGTCACGAATTGCAATGGCGCTGGAATCTTTAAAATTATGCGGCGTCGTGGTGCTGGGTTTTGTTCTTGGGCTGAGCGGATGGAATTTTTTACAGCACGCGACGGAAGCCAGTGAATATACCCTCATTTTCCTGCTGTTCCTTATCGGTATTCAGCTGCGAAATAATGGCATGACGTTGAAACAGATTGTCCTTAATCGCCGTGGAATGATCGTCGCGGTTATCGTCGTCATTAGCTCACTGGTGGCGGGCGTGATTAATGCCTTTATTCTCGGCCTGCCGTTAAAAACCGGTCTGGCAATGGCCTCCGGATTTGGCTGGTACTCCCTTTCCGGTATTCTGCTGACCGAATCGTTCGGTCCGGTCATCGGGAGCGCCGCCTTCTTTAACGACCTGGCGCGGGAATTAATTGCCATTATGCTGATCCCGGGCCTGGTGCGCCGCAGTCGCTCGACCGCACTGGGGCTGTGTGGCGCCACGTCGATGGACTTTACCCTGCCGGTCCTGCAGCGTTCAGGTGGGCTGGAGATGGTGCCTGCCGCCATTGTGCATGGCTTTATTTTGAGCCTGCTGGTTCCCGTTCTGATGGCGCTTTTCTCCGCCTGATACTCCTCTGGCGGTAGGCTTTCTGCCGCCAAAATTGCGCTAAATCAATCTCCCTCTATTTTGTAGAAGAAAGCCCTTTTCACCGTTCAGTCACAGGCATAATCTCAAACATGTATATCAAATATAACTTTAACAGGTGTGATTATGTTTTGTGTGCAATGTGAACAAACCATCCGTACCCCGGCAGGCAATGGCTGCTCTTATGCGCAAGGTATGTGCGGCAAAACCGCAGAAACATCAGACCTGCAGGATCTGCTGATTGCCGCCCTGCAAGGCCTTTCCGCATGGGCATTCAAGGCCCGCGAATATGGCATTATTGACCACTATGTAGACAGTTTCGCCCCCCGCGCCTTTTTCTCCACGCTGACTAACGTTAACTTTGATTCCCCGCGCATCGTCGGCTATGCCCGCGAAGCAATTGCGTTGCGTGAAGCGCTGAAAGCGCAGTGCCTGAGCGCCGATGCCAATGCGCGGGTAGAAAACCCAATGGCAGACCTGCAGCTGGTGAGCGATGACCTGGGCGAGCTGCAGCGTCAGGCAGCAGAATTCACCCCCAATAAAGACAAAGCGGCGATTGGCGAGAACATTCTCGGCCTGCGTCTGCTCTGCCTGTACGGCCTGAAAGGGGCCGCGGCCTATATGGAACACGCGCACGTTCTGGGCCAGTATGATAACGCTATCTATGCTCAGTACCACAAAATCATGGCGTGGCTGGGTACCTGGCCTGCCGAGATGAATCCGCTGCTCGAATGTTCAATGGAAATCGGCCAGATGAACTTCAACGTGATGCGTATTCTGGATGCCGGTGAAACCCGCACCTACGGCCACCCGACGCCGACGCAGGTTAACGTTAAAGCGACCGAAGGCAAGTGCATCCTGATCTCCGGCCATGACCTGAAAGACCTCTATAACCTGCTGAAGCAGACCGAAGGCACGGGCGTTAACGTCTATACCCACGGCGAAATGCTGCCCGCACACGGCTACCCGGAACTGCGTAAATTTAAACACCTGGTCGGGAACTACGGCAGCGGCTGGCAGAACCAGCAGGTTGAGTTCGCCCGTTTCCCGGGCCCCATCGTGATGACCTCTAACTGCATCATCGACCCCACCGTTGGCGCGTATGACGACCGCATCTGGACCCGCAGCATCGTTGGCTGGCCGGGTGTGAGCCACCTGGAAGGGGATGATTTCGGCCCGGTCATCGCCCAGGCGCAGCAGATGGGTGGCTTCCCGTACAGCGAAATCGAACATCTGATCACCGTCGGCTTTGGTCGCGAAACCCTGCTCGGTGCCGCGGATTCACTGATTGACCTCGTGAGCCGTGAAAAACTGCGCCATATCTTCCTGATTGGCGGCTGTGACGGCGCGCGCGGTGAGCGTAACTACTTCACGGATTTCGCCACCAGCGTACCGGAAGATTGCCTGATCCTGACGCTGGCGTGCGGTAAATACCGTTTCAACAAGCTGGACTTCGGCAACATCGAAGGTTTGCCACGTCTGGTCGATGCGGGTCAGTGTAACGATGCCTACTCTGCCATCATTCTGGCCGTCACGCTGGCGGAAAAACTGGGCTGCGGCGTCAACGATCTGCCGCTGTCGCTGGTGCTCTCCTGGTTTGAACAGAAAGCGATTGTCATCCTGCTGACCCTGCTCTCTCTCGGCGTGACCAACATTGTGACTGGCCCAACCGCACCCGGCTTCCTCACACCGGATCTGCTGGCCGTGCTGAACGAGAAGTTTGGTCTGCGTTCCGTGACCACCGTAGAAGAAGATATGCAGCAGCTGCTGAGCGCGTAAGGAGTTATTCATGACCATGCCAACCTCACAATGTCCGTGGCGGATGCAGGTTCATCACATCCATCAGGAGACGCCGGATGTGTGGACGCTGTCCCTGCTGTGCCATGACTACTATCCGTACCGTGCAGGTCAGTATGCGCTGGTCAGTGTCCGCAACTCAGCGGACACGCTGCGCGCCTACACGATCTCCTCAACGCCGGGCGTGAGCGAGTACATCACGCTCACTATCCGCCGTATCGATGATGGCGCAGGCTCGCAGTGGCTGACCCGGGACGTGAAGCGCGGGGATTACCTCTGGCTGTCGGACGCACACGGGGATTTCACCTGTGACGATAAAGCGGAAGATAAATTCCTGCTGCTGGCCGCCGGGTGCGGCGTCACGCCGATCATGTCAATGCGTCGCTGGCTGGCGAAAAACCGTCCGCAGGCTGATGTTCAGGTGATCTTCAGCGTGCGCTCGCCGGAAGATGTGATCTTTGCCGAAGAGTGGCGTAACTATCCGGTGACGCTGGTGGCGGAACATAACGCAACCCACGGTTTTGTCGCCGGACGTCTGAGCCGTGAACTGCTGCAAAGCGTCCCGGATCTCGCGGATCGTACCGTGATGACCTGTGGGCCGGCGCCGTATATGGATATCGTTGAGCAGGACGTGAAAGCGCTGGGCGTGACCCGCTTCTTCAAAGAGCAGTTCTTCACCCCGGTGGCGGAAGCGGCAACCAGCGGAATTACGTTCACCAGACTGCAGCCTGCTCAGACCTTCTTTGGCCGGGTCGGCACCACGCTACTGGACGCGCTGGAAAGCAACAACGTGCCGGTGGTGGCAGCATGCCGTGCTGGTGTATGTGGCTGCTGCAAGACCAAAGTGGTCTCCGGTGAGTACACCGTGACGAGCACCATGACGCTGACCGAGGCAGAAATCGCCGACGGATACGTGCTGGCGTGCTCGTGTCATCCACAGGGCGATCTTGTGCTGGCGTAGCGAATGACGGGGGTAAGCGCTCGCGTTTACCCCCGGTTAGTACGACTACCGCCAGACCGGCGCTTTCCCCAACGCAAAACGCCCAGCGCCTAAGCATGCTATCGCCAGCGCACCGATAAAGAAGTACACCAGGCTCTCAATCGCCCAGGCACCTACCGCGTCCAGCGCAAAGGTTTCCCCCGTCCCGACCATCAGCCACGCCACAATCATGGTAAACGCCAGCACCAGTGCCGCCGGGCGCGTAAAAAGCCCCACGATAATCAGGACAGGCGCCACCACTTCGCCAATGAGCACGCCGTAGGCGATAAACCCCGGTAAGCCTTTTTCCACCAGCATGCCGCTGATGAACCCCACGCCACCCAATAACTTGTGTAAACCGTGAAAAAGCATCAGCCCACCGACGGCAAGTCGTAACAAGAGTTTGCCGGCATCGTCGCACGATAGCTTTTCATTAACAACAATTAACAATGATTTAACCATTTGAAATGATTCCTGTTTTCATCTGTGTGATGACCAGATTATGCCGAATCATTGCGGGTGAAAAGCACCTTTTAATAAGGGGGAAAGCGCGGCAATACAGTGACTTTCTTCTAAGCTTGTAAGCGATATCACTTAAAGGAGATGGACACCCATGAAACAAACCGTGGCTGCATACATAGCAAAAACCCTCGAGCAGGCAGGCGTAAAGCGCATCTGGGGCGTAACCGGCGACTCCCTGAACGGGCTGAGCGATAGCCTCAATAAGATGAAGACCATTGAATGGATGCCAACCCGTCATGAAGAGGTTGCCGCCTTCGCGGCTGGGGCGGAAGCGCAGGTGACGGGTGAACTGGCCGTCTGCGCCGGATCGTGCGGACCGGGCAACCTTCACTTGATCAACGGCCTGTTTGACTGCCACCGCAATCACGTACCGGTCCTGGCGATTGCCGCCCACATCCCTTCTTCCGAAATCGGCAGCGGCTATTTTCAGGAGACGCATCCTCAGGAGCTGTTCCGTGAATGCAGCCACTATTGCGAATTAGTTTCCTCACCAGAACAAATCCCTCAGGTTCTGGCCATTGCAATGCGCAAAGCCGTACTTAACCGCGGTGTTTCGGTGGTCGTTATTCCCGGTGACGTGGCGCTGAAGGCCGCGCCTGAGGGTGCCAGTTCGCACTGGTATCACGCCCCACAGCCTGTCATCACGCCGGCTGAAGAAGAGCTCAAAAAGCTCGCGCAGCTGCTGCGTTACTCCAGCAATATCGCCCTGATGTGCGGCAGTGGCTGTGCGGGCGCGCACAAAGAGCTGGTGGAATTTGCCGGCAAGTTAAAATCCCCGATTGTTCACGCCCTGCGCGGCAAAGAGCACGTCGAATATGACAATCCGTATGACGTGGGCATGACCGGACTGATCGGTTTTTCCAGCGGTTTCCACACCATGATGAATGCCGACACGCTGATCCTGCTCGGCACCCAATTCCCGTACCGCGCGTTTTACCCGACGGATGCCAAAATCATTCAGATTGATATTAACCCGGGCAGTATTGGTGCCCACAGTAAAATCGATATGGCGCTGGTAGGGGACATCAAATCCACCCTCGCCGCCCTGCTGCCGCTGGTGGAAGAAAAAACCGACCGGAAGTTCCTCGACAAAGCCCTCAGTGATTACCGCGATGCACGCAAAGGACTGGACGATCTTGCCAAACCGAGCGACAAAGCCATTCATCCCCAGTATCTGGCGCAGCAAATTAGCCATTTCGCGGACGACGACGCCATTTTTACCTGCGACGTGGGCACCCCGACCGTCTGGGCGGCACGCTATCTGAAGATGAACGGCAAACGCCGTCTGCTGGGGTCGTTCAACCACGGTTCGATGGCCAACGCCATGCCGCAGGCGCTGGGAGCCAAGGCCACCGCACCAGAGCGTCAGGTGGTGGCGATGTGCGGCGACGGCGGGTTCAGCATGCTGATGGGCGATTTCCTGTCGGTTGTGCAGATGAAGCTCCCGCTGAAAATCGTGGTCTTTAACAACAGCGTGCTGGGCTTTGTGGCGATGGAGATGAAGGCAGGTGGCTATCTGACGGACGGCACCGAGCTGCACGACACCAACTTCGCGCGCATCGCTGAAGCCTGCGGCATCACGGGTATTCGCGTAGAGAAAGCCTCAGAAGTCGATGAAGCCCTGCAGCGTGCCTTCTCCATCGACGGTCCGGTACTGGTGGACGTGGTGGTGGCGAAAGAAGAGCTGGCGATCCCACCGCAGATTAAACTCGAGCAGGCCAAAGGATTCAGCCTCTATATGCTGCGCGCCATCATCAGTGGACGCGGTGATGAGGTAATCGAACTGGCAAAAACCAACTGGCTCAGGTAAAACATTTCACATAACCTCTTAAATTAAAGGGATGTGAAATGATTGATTTACGCAGTGATACCGTTACCCGTCCGGGTCGCGCCATGCTCGAAGAGATGATGGCCGCCCCGGTCGGGGACGACGTCTACGGTGACGATCCAACGGTGAATGCGCTGCAGCGTTATGCCGCCGAGCTAAGCGGTAAAGAGGCCGCCCTGTTTCTGCCATCCGGCACCCAGGCCAACCTGGTGGCGTTGCTCAGCCACTGCGAACGCGGTGAAGAGTATATTGCCGGTCAGGGTGCGCACAATTACCTGTACGAAGCAGGCGGTGCGGCGGTACTGGGCAGCATTCAGCCTCAGCCGATTGATGCCGCCCCGGACGGCACCCTGCCGCTCGACAAGGTCGCGGCGAAAATCAAAGTCGATGATGTACATTTCGCCCGCACCAGGCTGCTCAGTCTGGAAAACACCCACAACGGCAAAGTGCTGCCGCGCGAGTACCTGAAAGCAGCGTGGGAATTCACCCGCGAGCGCAAACTCGGGCTGCACGTGGACGGCGCGCGCATCTTTAACGCCGTGGTGGAGTATGGCTGCGAGCTGAAAGACATCACGCAGTATTGCGATTCGTTCACTATTTGCCTGTCTAAAGGGCTGGGGACGCCCGTTGGCTCGCTGCTGGTGGGCAATGGGGACTACATCAAACGCGCGGTCCGCTGGCGTAAGATGACCGGCGGCGGGATGCGCCAGGCCGGTATTCTGGCGGCAGCCGGACTGTACGCCCTGAAAAACAACGTGGCCCGCCTGAAAGACGACCATGAAAACGCCGCGTGGATGGCCGCACAGCTACGCGAGATTGGTGCAGACGTCATGCGCCACGATACCAACATGCTGTTCATTCGCGTGGGCGAAGAGCACGCTGCCGCGCTGGGTGAGTTTATGAAAGCCCGTGGCGTGTTGATCAACGCCTCGCCGGTGGTACGCCTGGTTATGCACTTAGACGTTAATCGTCAGCAACTGGCAGACGTGGTGAAACACTGGCAGGCGTTTTTACAGCGCTAAGGAGCAGAGCGTGCCGCAGCGTATTCTGGTACTCGGTGCCAGTGGGTATATCGGTCAGCATCTCACCACTGCGTTAAGTCAGCAGGGGCACCAGGTGCTGGCCGTGGCACGCAACACGGAGCGTCTGCAAAAACTGCACCTGCCCGGGGTGACCTGTCACAACGTCGATCTCAACTGGCCCACGACGCTGCCGGCGTTACTGGAAGGGGTCGACACGCTTTACTACCTTGTTCACAGCATGGGCGAAGGGGGCGATTTTATCGCCCACGAGCGTCAGGTGGCGATGAACGTCCGCGACGCGCTGTTGCGCACCCCGGTGAAGCAGGTGATTTATTTAAGCTCGCTGCAGGCGCCTGCTAACGAGCAGTCCGATCATCTTCGCGCCCGTCAGCTCACGGCTGAAACCCTGCGCGGCGCCAATATTCCCGTCACCGAACTGCGGGCGGGGATCATCGTCGGGGCCGGCTCCGCCGCGTTCGAAGTGATGCGCGACATGGTGTACAACCTGCCGGTGCTTACCCCGCCGCGCTGGGTGCGATCGCGCACCACGCCGATTGCCCTGGAAAATTTACGCCATTATCTGGTGGCCCTGCTGGACCATCCGGCTGAGCAACACCGCGTGCTTGAGGCTGCCGGCCCGGAAGTGCTGAGCTACCAGCAACAGTTCGAACATTTTATGCGTGTCAGCGGCCGCCGACGCTGGCTGATCCCCATTCCCTTCCCTACCCGCTGGATCTCGGTGTGGTTTTTAAACGTCATTACGTCCGTGCCGCCGACGACCGCAAAAGCGCTGATCCAGGGGCTCAAACACGATCTGCTGGCCGACGATCGCGCGTTGCGTGCGCTGATCCCCCAGACGCTGATCCGTTTCGATGATGCGGTACGCAATACGCTCAAGGAAGAGGAACAACTGATGAACTCCAGCGACTGGGGCTACGACGCCCAGGCGTTTGCCCGCTGGCGGCCTGAGTACGGTTACTTTCCTAAACAGGCTGGCTGCACGGTGAACACCCCGGCCAGTCTGGCGGACCTGTGGGAGGTGGTGAATCAGATTGGCGGCAAAGAACGCTATTTCTTCGGCAATATCCTCTGGCAAACCCGTGGCGCACTGGATCTGCTGGTAGGACACAGGCTGGCGAAAGGCCGTCCTGCGCACCCGTACCTTGCGGTGGGCGATACGGTTGACAGCTGGAAGGTGATCATCGTCGAGCCCGAAAAACAGCTGGCGCTGCTGTTTGGCATGAAAGCGCCCGGCCTGGGACGGTTGTGCTTCACGCTAAAAGACAAAGGCGCCCATCGTGAACTGGACGTTCGTGCCTGGTGGCACCCGCACGGTATGCCGGGGCTTTTCTACTGGTTGTTAATGATCCCCGCTCACCTGTTTATCTTTCGCGGAATGGCGAAACGTATCGCGCAGCTGGCAGAACAAAAGACGAAAATAACTCAATAAAACTCTTATTCTTTCACCTTTCCCATTGCAACCCGCCGTAATTCACGAAAGAATGCGCACGAAATTCTTTTTCAACACAGTGGATTGATATGAAGGTACTGGTTACCGGGGCGACCAGCGGCTTAGGCCGAAATGCGGTCGAGTTTCTGCGCAACAAAGGCATCAGCGTCAGGGCCACCGGTCGCAACGAAGCGATGGGTAAACTGCTGCAAAAAATGGGCGCAGAGTTTGTCCATGCCGACCTGACGGAGCTGGTCTCCTCTCAGGCCAAGGTGATGCTGGCCGGTATCGATACGCTGTGGCACTGCTCCAGTTTTACCTCCCCGTGGGGCACCCAGGAAGCTTTTGACCTCGCCAACGTGCGTGCCACCCGTCGTCTGGGTGAATGGGCCGTGGCCTGGGGCGTGCGTAACTTTATTCATATCTCCTCCCCGTCTCTCTATTTCGACTATCACCATCACCGCGACGTGCAGGAAGATTTTCGCCCGGCGCGCTTTGCCTGTGAGTTTGCCCGCAGTAAAGCAGCCAGCGAAGAGGTGATCGATCTGCTGGCGCAGTCGAACCCGCACACCCGTTTTACCGTATTGCGTCCTCAGAGCCTGTTCGGCCCGCATGACAAAGTGTTTATCCCGCGTCTGGCGCAGATGATGCACCACTACGGCAGCGTGCTGCTGCCCCGCGGTGGCGATGCGATGGTGGATATGACGTACTACGAAAATGCGGTCCACGCCATGTGGCTGGCAAGCCAGCCTGACTGCGATACCCTGATTTCCGGTCGCGCGTACAATATCACCAACGGTGAGCCCTGCACGCTGCGCAGCATCGTGCAAAGGTTGATTGACGAGTTGCAAATCGACTGCCGTATTCGTTCCGTGCCCTACCCGATGCTGGATATGATTGCCCGCAGTATGGAGCGTCTTGGGAGTAAATCGGCGAAAGAGCCTGCGTTGACGCACTACGGTGTGTCAAAGCTCAACTTTGATTTTACGCTGGATATCACCCGCGCAGAGAACGAACTGGGGTATAAGCCGATTGTCTCCCTGGATGAAGGGATTGTGCGTACTGCCGCCTGGTTGCGTGACCACGGTAAATTGCATCGCTAGTTGAGCGCGTTCATCTCAGAGAACAGAGACGAAAACGGCAACCCGAAGGTTGCCGTTTTGTTTTACAGCGCCGTCCAGGCGTCTGACCACGCCAGACCCGCGCCTGGCTCGTAGTACGCCGGGGCATTGTTACACCAGCCGCTGTACGGGAACGGTTTGCACTGGAACAGTTTACCGTGGTTATTCACGATATCGCCTGCCTTGTACTTGCTGTTCGCGCTCCACGCGGCGTAAGCACCAGAGGTACCGTCGTTTTCAGACGGCGTCGTGGCTTTCGCCTTAACGTTCAGCAGATAGGAGGTGGTGCTGCTCAGCTCGCCATCGCTCACGGTCAGGCTGACTTCGTACTGTTGAGCCGTCGCAGACTCGGGCGCGGTAAAGGTCACCACCGCCTTGTCTTCACCGGTGACCGTCTGGCCATCCTGTGAACGCCAGGTGTAGGTCAGCGTGTTGCCGTCCTGGTCAGTGGATCCTTCTGCGCTCAGGGATACCTGCGCGCCCGCTTCCACCGCACCGATTGGGCCCGCAATCTGCGCGACCGGGGCGTGGTTCACCACGGTCGGTTCTGCCGGCGTTTCGTCCGGAACCGGTGCCGGTGCCGGGGTTTCATCTTCCGATGGCGTCGGTGCCGGAGTGACCGGATGCTCGTCCGGCGTCACGGCGGAACCGTCATCGTTGATGATGTTGACGTTATAGAATTTCTTCACGCAGTTCGTGTAGTCACCTTCTTTAAAGGCGCTGAACGGCGTCTGATAACCGACCAGCTGGCAGGAATACGTTTTACCGTCTGGCGTATCGGCACTCCATCCCCAGTCCTGCTCCCAGTAAATCTTCAGCGCACCGGAGCCGCCTTCATCGAACTGCTTCATGTTGGCACAGCCGAGCACTTCATTTGCCGGGACAGGCACTTTCAGGTACTTCGCAAACTCTTTGTAGTACTTGATACGGTTTTCAGACTGGGCAATCTCAGTCGGGCCGCCACACTCTACGCCACCGTTAATGATCTGGGTGGTCACGCCGAAGCCCGGAACCAGGCCGTTGGCTTTGTCATGATCGTTTGGCTGCCAGGTGCCGTCGATAACCTGCAGCATGCTCGGTTTCGGCGGCTGCGGGTAGGCGAAGAAGAAGATGGCGCTTGCCAGGTTCAGCCAGGTGTCAGCCACCAGCTCCGGCTTGTCGAGCAGCGTGCGGACAGTGCCGAACATCGCTTCAGAGAACGGACCGTAGTTATAGTTATAAGACAGCTGTTTTGCCCCACGGCCAAAGTAACTCACGAAATCGCCGTCTTTGTCTTTGCCGCACGGCCAGGTTTGTCCCTGCCAGATATCAGGATTACATTCGCCGTTGTAACCGCCTTTCTGCCCTTCGGTCCAGCCCATTTCGCGAACGTGAACCAGCGCCTGACGCCATTCGGCTTCCGGACGCCAGCTTTCGTGGCCGCCGGTTTCCTGTGCGAAGTGGGCAAACATGGTGGCCAGCTCTTTACGGCAGATGGCGTCGCTGTCACGGCCGTCGTTGTAGGTCTTACACAGCGCCGGGAATTTGCCCACCGCTTTCAGGAAGTTACTGTAGGTGTAGGACTGCGCTCGCATCGGGAAAAGGTATTCCCAGTCGCTGGCCTTCACAATGCCTTCAACGCGTTTAACGTTATCCGGGTTCGCTGCACGGCCTGGCTCAATCAGCTCAACCTGGGCATTATCCAGCGTACGAATGGTGTCTTTAACCGACGCCATCAGTGGAAAGTTAGTCAGTTCCTGTTCTTTCTTCGCCAGATCGCTGGCTTTCAGGGTGAACGGCTCGCTGGTGGTTGCCTGCAGCGTCGCAGCCTGTGCCATGAAAGGCGCAATGCATGCACCCGCAACGAGCACGCTCAGTAAGGTCCTTTTGGTCATTTCAACTCATCCTATATATAGCAACAAGGGTTAATGCAATCACGGTTTATGTATTATTCCCTTAATAAATAAACCAAAGAGTGCGGTAATTTTTCATTTTCTGAAGCGCACCTCTGGGTACGCTTCAAAAAACAAAAAGCAGAATTAATAAGAGGAACGAGGTTTTATCTCCTGATATTTCGCCCAGACCTTGCGGGCATAATTCATACGCTTTGAATAATTCTCTTTTTTCACTCCCGCGTTATAAGCCCCGACGGCTTCCCAGTTATAGCCATATACGTTGATCATCGTCGACAGTATTGACGCGCCCACCATAATGGAGGTGCAGGGCTCGGTCACAAGCCGGTTCTCATCAATGCCCTGGCGCTGCAGTTCGCTGAAATGCGTGCTGTTAATCTGCATTAATCCCACATCCCGCGAGCCATCCTGATTCCACCCCACGGCATTCGGATTCATACCGGATTCCACCTGCGCAATGGCATATAATAAATACGGATCAACATGATAATAATGCGCCGCTTTATCCCAGCAATTTGCTGCCGCACTCTGACTTAAAATAAGCAATAACAATAAAAAGCGTTTCATCTCATTACCTGTTTATTTACTGACGATCCTTCTCCTTGCGCACGCTGTCTTATTCCGGAAGGGGTTGACCACACCCGAAACGGGGTGTGGTCAACGATTGCAGGCGATATCAAACCCGCAACCTCAGGCTAAGATGGTTATTTGCAGTCTGCTGACGCGCCTTCTTTCACCCATACATCGCTGTTACCTGGTTTATCACCACGGGTCCACCATTTCGCACGGTAGACATACCCCTGGTAGGTGGTCGTATCGCCACCGTTGTAAACCACATCTGAACGCCAGTTCATCTTCACCTGGCTGACCAGCTCCCACGCATCCGCGTCAAAGCCAGGTTTATTGCCCTGTGTCCAGTACTTCGCTTTCCACACCAGGTTGTCGGCGCTCACGGTGTCACCACTGTTGTAGATTTTGCTCGCACTCCAGGCCGGGTACTGGCTGGCATTGGCATCAACAGGTGCATCACAGCTGCCGGTGGCAGAGCCTTCATCAGAAGGTGGCGTGACCTCATCGGCAGGTGGTGTCACCTCGTCAGATGGCGGCGTGACCTCATCGGCTGGTGGTGTCACCTCGTCAGATGGCGGCGTGACCTCATCGGCTGCTTTTGGCGTGACAATAACCTGCACGTTCGATTGAACGCTGGTTTTACCGTCGCTGACCACCACGCTCAGGGTGTAGGTGGAATCGGATGCGACAGCCGGTGCGGTGATATTCACGTTCGCGGTGTCAGTTCCGGTTGCGTTCATGTCCGCCGGCACGCTCCAGGCATAGGTCAGCGCGTCACCATCCGGATCGGCTGCCTGCGCATGCAGGGCATAGGTTTCACCCGCCTGCAGCGTGATGCTTTCCATCGGGTTGACCACCGGTGCCTGGTTCGCTTTAGGTGCTTTGTTCACGACCTGAACATCAATGGCGTTCGTCAGGCCTTTCGCATCTTTCACCGTCAGGCGGAAGGAGAGCGTCTGGTTCTGAGTCACTGCCGCCGCGCCGAAGGAGGCTTTGGCTTTCGTGCTGTTGGTAAGGGTCACGGCTGGACCGGAAATCTGGGTCCACTTATAGGTAATGGCGTCGCCGTCCGGATCGCCAGACGCAGAGCCATCAAGGGTGACGGTAACAGGCCCGGTCACGGTCTGATCGGCAGCCGCAGCGATCGGCGCATGGTTGGTGACAACGGGATCAACCGGCGTTGAACCGCCGCCCAACAGGCTTTCGTTCATCGCATTAAGGATGTCGCCATTGTCCGAGTCGATGGACCAGGAGAACAGACCGCCCAGGTTTTTCGCCAGCACATACTTACCTTTTGCCGTGGTAGAACGCGCGTCTTCATAGGTAATCAGATCGCCGGTGGCTTTATTGAACAGATACGGCGCTTCTGCCGCGGCATCGTATTTGTATTCCCAGCCTGGCTTGCCTTTGTACTCGTTCGCAATCTGACGGTAGTCAACCACGCCCGGTTCCCAGGTGCCTTTGACCGCGCCCGTTGCCGTACCGGTGAACGGATTGTCGCCGGTGTAGCCATGAACGCCGGTCCAGCCGCGACCGTACATGCCCGCCCCCACAACAATCTTGCCCGGCTGCACGCCCTGTTCCAGCAGCGCGTTCACGCCGTTTTCAGTGGTGTAGTTGGTGTCCGGTTTCCACTCCGCGCCGTGCAGCGCCGCCTGGTGGCCGAGATCAGTGTTGCTCCAGCCGCCGTAGAAGTCGTAGCTCATCAGGAAGATGTGGTCGAGGTACTGCTGCGCCGTGGTGTAATCCACGTCTTCAATTTTGTCTTTACCGGAACCAATGGCGGTGGTCAGTTCGTACGTACGGCCCGTTTCTGCTGACAGCTCGTTCAGCATCGCGCGCAGATCGTGCATCACCGCGGTATAGGTGGCTTTGTCCTGAGCAGGGTTGCCAAGATTTTCCGACACGCCACCCCCCCCCGGGAATTCCCAGTCAATATCGACCCCGTCGAAGAATTTCCAGGTTTTCAGGAACTCTTTCACGGAAGAGACGAAGCGCGCGCGGATCGCGGAATCATGCATCTGGAAGAACGGATCGGACATCGTCCAGCCGCCAATGGAAGGCAGCACTTTCAGATCCGGATGGGCTTTTTTCAGCGCCATCAACTGACCAAAGTTACCTTTGTAGGGGTCGTCCCAGTTGGTCACGCCGGCCTGCGGTTTTTGCAATGCCGCCCACGGATCGTGAATGGCCACGGTGTAATCCTGACGGCCCGCACAGGCGCGCTGCAGCGCGGCGAAGCTGTTGCCGTTCTCAACCGTTTTTAATCCGTCGTTGATGCCATCACCGCCACAGATCGGAATGAAACCGTACAAAATGTGGTTCAGGTTCGCCGCAGGGATTTTATCCACCGGGAACTCACGCCCATAGACGCCCCACTCAGGGAAATAGGCACCCACCACTTTGTCCGTATGTTGAGAGAAAGTTTTGTTATTTTCCTTCAGGGTGGTGTTCAGCGGCAGCAGATGGCTTCCGTCCGTGTCCGCCACGATGATCAGTTTGCTGGCACTTTTAGAACACCCGCTGGCGTTACAGAGTTCAACCTGCTCCTGATAGCGTCCGCCCTTTTTCACTTTGAAGGTGGCTGACCCGGAGGCGCTTGCGGCGCCACTCCACACGGCCTGACCATCCAGAAGCACTTTTGCCGAGGTTGGCGCATCGCCGCTCCAGACGTTCCACTCAACTTTCACATCCGCGCCATCATGGACTTTCACAAGGCTGTTATAGTCTTGCGCTGCCTGGTCAACTTCAACAATCGCAAACTTATCATTGCCACTGCTGAGGGTTGGCGTACCTGGCGCCGCCGCGAAGGCAGAGCTGGACGCCGCTGCAACGAAAAGCGCCAGATATTTAGGCTTCATAAATTTCATTTTTATTTCCTGATAAATTTATTTGTAAACGTTAATGACCCATGTCTTCCTTTAAAACATGGAATAGTTTTTTACAGACTTTGAATTTCAACTTAAGCAATAATCGTTAACCGCTATTTCTGTGGCGCGCTGTATTCCTCCATTAAAAGATACAAGCTCGAATTCTGTGAAGCTTATGTCTTTAACGATACGCTGAATAAATACTGTATTCCTTTCATTCCCCAATCGAAAAAATCACTAAAAAAACTTGACCGGTGTATTCAGAATGTGGAACAGGCAACCTGATAAACAAAAACCGTCATGCCGGCAAAAGCTAAATAAGGACCGAAAGAAATAATGCGGTTATTTTTATTCGCATGTCTTGTCGCGAAATATCCGACAATACCGCTTAACGCGGCAATCAATTCCAGGGTGGGCAGTGCCTGCCAGCCGCACCAGGCGCCTAACGCCGCCAGAAGTTTAAAATCGCCATAGCCTAATCCTTCTCGTCCGGTAAGCAGACGAAATGCCCAGTAGAGAGACCAGAGCGAAAGGTAGCCAGCCACCGCCCCCACCAGCGCATCCTTAAGCGGCAGCGTGTGGTCAACGAGGTGTAACAACAGTCCTGCCCACAGCAACGGCTGGGTCAGACAGTCAGGGAGCAACTGATGCTGCCAGTCAATCATCGCCAGCGGCAGCAGAAACGCGGCCAGCAACCACAGTGAGAACAACGCCGGTTCGCCCGGAATGCACAAGGCGGTGAGGCCAAAAAAGAGCGCGGTGACGAGTTCGAGCATCAATAAGCGCAGCGGGATGGCCGTGCCGCACTGCCTGCAGCGCCCGCGCAATCCTAGCCAGCTGACCAGCGGGATATTCTCCCAGGCCGCAAGATCATGCTGGCACACCGGGCAGTGAGAGGCCGGAAACAGCAAGTTGCCCGCGCCTTCCTCCTCCATCACCATGCCCGGCACGCGCTCGGCGACAACGCCCAGAAAACTGCCCACCATGCTGCCCAGGATCGCACTCATCACCGGGAACCCCACCGGGTAGATTTCCCGCATCAGCGCAACGGTGTTCATGCGGTTTTGCGCCAGGTGAGCTGCACTTCTGCTTTCACATCACTGAGGTGATCGACCGGTGTAAGGTTCATTTTTTGCAGCCTGACGCCGGAGGTCTGGTTGATTTCCCGCAGCCAGTTTTTTAATTCATACACGTTTACGCGGTTCACCACGAACGATAAGGTTTGCCCGTCCTGACGCACCTCCGTCAGGGAAAGGTTAATTTCATGAGCGCTGTTCTCCACCACCGTGCGCGGGTTATCCGTTTTAATGATCATCACCGGAAGGTGGTGTTTATCTATTTCTCTGCGCATCCAGTTCAGCGTCTCTTTTTGTCGGGTCAGCGTTGATTTGCTATTTTGAATCATATTATCCAGTGGCATCATGCCCGCGTAATAAACAGCCGCGGCCAGGAGGGCAACGGCACCGGTTTTTAAAATATATTTCTCCCGGATGCTGTATTGTTGATAACGCGACGTAAGCTTCGTGATTCGCTCTTTCATTTATATTTCCCTGCGATCATGGCGGTATAAGGTGCAGTGGTAGAAACAGGCTGTAGGGTGAAATCAAAATGCTCCCCTGTTTTCTCCACAAACGACTGCAGTGCGGCCTGGCTTTGCGCACTGACGCTCAGGGTCAGCGCATTTTGTTGCGCATCGTACTCAAGCAGGGAGATCTCAAGTGCGGGTACGGCCTGCCTGGCTTGCTCAAGATCATCCAGCTGCAGGAATACCCCTTTGTGCTGCTTTTTCATGTTTTGACCAAAGTGGTATTTGATATTGGTCTGCTGGCGCATGCTGGGAAAATGGTGCTGATAAACCTGAACGATCTCCTGCTGAACCCGATTTTCCTGTTGTACCAGCATCCAGGCCATCGCGATCCGCGGACCCAGCAACAGCCCGAGAGACAGCAGGCCCGCCGCCGCCATCGCGATTTTTATTCCTTTAGACGCGCTGCCTTTCCCTGCCTTCGGGCTGAATTCACCGTGCAGGAGGGTGACCCGACAGGATTGCCACTGGGGCTGGATCAACACCAGCGGATGCTGCCACGGGTGCAGAAGATCCACCCCAACACCGGCTGGCGGTTCGCCGTAACAGCACACGTCACCGTCTGGTTTTTTTTGCATCAGCAGCGGCAGCAGGCTGGCCTCCATTTCGCTGGCGACATGGGGCGACAGGCGCAGCCAGTAGCGGTCATCCAGGGCAACCAGCGTGCTTCCTCCTGCCGTCACCGGCAGCAGCCAGGCATCCGGCAGCACCTGAATCACCTTCAAACCGGCCTCCTGGCAACGGGCTAACCACCCGCGCAGAAGATCGGTATCAATCGCCACCGCGTCAACGTCGGCCCCCTTTTTGTGAAGCACCGTCCAGTGAAGGTTATCCACCTCGCCAATGAGCGTCTCTTCCGCCAGCCACGAGAACGCCGCCGTCTGAGAGGCAACTTTTTTCGGCAACGTAAAATGGCGGAAGATCATGTTGCCCGCGGGCAACAGTAAACAGACCCGGGCCGCGAGAGGATGGTCTGCCAGCGCGTCAAGGCGCTCCACAACGTCAACCTGCTGGCTGCCGGAAGCACACCACATTATTTTCCCGCCCTCACGGCTGTCGGGACGAACAAAAAGTACCTGTTTCATAGCCATCTGCTTTTCTTATTCAATCATTCGGTAACGACGTTGCCACGTCACGATCTCACCGGCTTCGTTATTGACCTGAAGCTGGCTTACCACGCGAAGCGTTAGCGCATCGGTGTTGCCGGTATAGTTAACGCGGAAGTACCGGCTTTGGGTGGAGAGTTGTCCAGCCACCTGCGGAAGGTCGTCTTTCACCTGCGGGAAGGCCTGCTCCAGCGCGTTGCTGAAGGTTTCCATATTTTCCCAGCCGGTTTCAGGTCGCGATTCAATCAGGCGAACGGCATCGTCTTGCGTTATTTTTCCGGGGAACATGGCGGCCAGTAAGGCGGCCTGTTCCGGTTTCAGGGTGTTCACATCCACCTTGCTGGCGGTATCCGGTAAGGCACACAGCAGCGTGCTCACCTTCCGGTATGCCGTTGCCGGAAATGCCGGCAGCAGCGTGATCTCAGCGATCGTGCGCATCATCTGGTTTGCGGGCTGCCGGGGGGGCACCACGCCCGCCCAGGCATCGCCCTCCGCCCCCTTGCTGGCCGTGGTGGTATCGCCATCCAGATAGTCCACCAGCTGCGAGTAAACCTCGTGCGCCGTGGACTGGCTGAGGCCACTCCCGGTCAGGAGTTGCTCAACAATCTGCTCTTTCCGCGGTTTTTCCGGCACCGCGGGCGCATTTTGCCCCTGCGCGATGTCATCGGCCGCCAGCAGGTTATTCACGTTGAAGCAGTCCTGGGCGTCTTCCACCTGACTGACCACCGTGTAATCGTCACCCCGGGTCTCCAGCGGCTGATGCCAGTCACCCTGCAGGGTAAGGGCTTTACTCTCACCGCTGGCGTCGCTCTGCAGACGATCTTTGACCACCTTCTCCTGAGCCTGCATGGCCCAGCGCAGCTGCTGCTGACTCACCTGGTAATGGGTTTTCTGCAGATTGCGGCAGAACTGCTGGCTGATTCTGGCAGCCAGCGCCGACATCATGACCAGCAGGATCAGTACCACCAGCAGCGCGACGCCTTTCTGTTTACGTAAAGCCTTCATGATGTCGCTTCCGCTGCAGGTGGCGCGGCAGGTGCGTCTGCGGGCGCTGGCGCGGCGGCCTCGGGGATATCGCCCGGCGTCGTAAACACCCAGCGCCAGGTTTCCCCGTTTTCCATCGTCAGCGTCAGCTCGACGCCATCCGGCAGATGTGCCGGGTCGTTCCAGCTTTTTTGCCAGCCCTGACGGTAAAAACGCCACTGCAGGGATTTCACCTCGCCGACAATCGGCACCGCATCGGGTCTGGCATCCGCCGGGCTGTCAATCACCGGCCAGACATCCCGGTACAGTCGCCCCTCTTCCAGCCGCCAGCGCACGCGCTCCAGCTGTACGGTTCCGCTCACGCCGTTCAGCGTGGTCAGCTCAAGGCCGTCATCCCCCTGACGAAATGTATCCGGCTCGTTGCGCGGCGCACGCGCCTGAAGCTGATAGAAATCGCGCTCCATCAGGCTCCAGGCACGCTGCAGCTGATTGAGCTTTGCCGCGCTGGCCTCCGTCGCCGAACTGGTGCGCATCGCCCCGTCGAGGATTTGCCAGGCCAGGGTGCTGATCACCGCAAAAATGGTCAGCGCAATCATGATCTCCAGCAGGGTAAATCCCCGCTGGCGTCGGATTTTCTTCACGGTTCCTCTCCCGGCGCGATGACCTGCAGTGAAATAACCGGCTGGCTTTCATCGCCTTCGGCATAGACGCGGATGGCATTCGCCCAGCCGTTAGCCGCGGTTTTTACGCGCTGCTTTCGCCAGGCCCAGCTGCGCCCGCCCATGACCTCTGCCCCCTGCGCTTCAGCGTCAGGAAAATCACGTCTGTTGAGCTGCGCCTCCGCCAGTTGATTTTCGGCGACCCAGCTGGCCTGCAATGTATCGGCCAGCCCGTGGGTGAAACGCACGTTCAGGGAGACCGAGTTCATCAGCGCCAGTGCGGCGGTGGAGAAGATGACCAGCGCGACCATCACCTCCAGCAGCGTCATCCCCTTTTGCTTTCTCTTGCCGTTAGCCATCGTTTTCTACCGTTACAGGGGCCGCGCCTTGCGACACCACGCGGAAATGGTGCGCGTTGTCGCGGTTTTGCAGCGCCAGCGTAAAGCGGCTGATTTCACCGTCTGGCAGAAATAACACCTGCGGTTCGGATGTCACCGTGGCGGCGAGACGCTGCGGCGTGAGCGAGACGTGCATCTCCGGCGGGAAATCACCCCGGGTCGTTATCCGCCCCGCGGATAACGACACCCAGTGACGCTCACCGTTTTTATCCTCGAGCGTCACCAGCCGGTATTTATCCGCGGTCATAACCAACCCCACGATATTTCCGTCCATCACTGCCCGGTCTGAACCATAATCAACGAGGGCTTTTAATTGCTGACCAAATATATCCGCACCGCTGCGTGAGGGTATTGTTGAAACCACCATCATGGCGCAACTGGCAAATATCACCAGCGCCAGAATAATTTCCAGCAACGTAAAGCCGCGTTGACGTTTCATTATTTCTCTTTCTTATCCAGAGACCAGTTTGTAATATCATCGGCGGTATTGGCTTCGCCATCCGGACCTGCGGAGAAAACGTCTACGGCACCGTGTTCACCCGGGCTGACCAGAATATAATCCCCGCCCCACGGGTCCTGCGGCAGGCGGCGGATATAACCGTCCGCACGGTAGCCGTTGGGAATGGGCGCAATCTCTGGCTTCGTGACCAGCGCCTGCAAGCCCTGCTCGGTGGTGGGATAGCGGTGATTATCCAGCTTATACATATCCAGCGAGCCTTCGAGCGCGACGATATCGCTGGTCGCTTTTTGGGTATCCGCTTTTTCTTTATTACCCATTAAATTGGGTACCACCATACTCGCGAGTACGCCGAGAATAACAATAACCACCATTAATTCGAGCAAGGTGAAGCCCGCCTGGCGAGCCAGGTGTTTACGTTTTATAGCCATGATTTAACCTACCATATTATTAAGTTGCAGAAGCGGTTGTAATATTGACAGGACGATGAATAAAACAATCGTCGCCATAGATACCACCAGTGCCGGTTCAAATACCGACAGCGTTAACGTAATACGATGCTGTAATGCCGATTCCTGGTTTTCCGCCGCGCGGTCCATTAAATGGCCTAATTCCCCACTCTCTTCCCCGGAGGCAATCATATACAGCATGGTCGGCGGGAATAATTTCGCCTGCTCCAGAGCCGCATAAAGCGATGCACCCTGGCGCACGGTATCCGCCGCCTGCTCCAGCACCTGTCGGGCATACCGGTTTTCGATCCCGTCCATCGCGATATACATCCCCTCCAGCAACGGCACGCTACTGGCCTGCAAAATGCTCAGGGTACGGATATAGCGGGCGCTGTTGATGGCGCAGACCAGCTTTTTGACGGGCGAACCGTTCACCAGCCAGCCGTGCCAGCGAAAACGATTTTTAGCGTTTCGAAGCCAGGCCTTAAAACCCATCATCCCGCCTGCCAGACTGCCGACGATATAGAGGCCGTAAACCTGCAGGAAATCACTCACCGCGATCAGCGTGCGGGTGGTGATCGGCAGCTGCTGTTTCATATGGGTGAACTGCTCAATCACCTGGGGCACAACCGCCACCAGCAAAATGCCGATCACCGCGATGGCCACCACGGTCAGGGTGATCGGGTAGACCATCGCCTGCGTCAGTTTGCTTTTCATCTTCTGACGCTGCTCGTTGTACTCGGCCAGCTTTTCCAGCACGTCGCCCAGATGGCCGGTCTTTTCACCGGCCATTACCAGCGTGCAGTAGAGCTTGTCGAAGCTGCGCGGAAACTGGCTGAAAGCGTCAAACAGCGTATGCCCTTCCACTACCTTCTCGCGGATGTCCACCACCATCGCCGCGAGCTTTTTATCCTCCGTCTGTTTCGCGATTGCCTTCAGCGCGCTCTCCAGCGGCAGCGCAGCGTTGACGAGCGTCGACAGCTGACGGGTAAACATCGAAAGCACCGGCGTGGAGAGTTTTGCCCCGGCGTTCGCATTACCGGCAGCCGCAACCTCACGGGTTTCGTTGATACTGACGGGCATCAGCTTTTGCTCGCGCAACATCTGGCGAACCTGCTTTTGCCCCTCAGCCTGCAACGTGCCACGCCGGGTTTTGCCCGCGGTATCCCTCGCCGTCCAGGCGTAGTAGGCCATTACGCATCTCCTCCGCGCTCGGCGGTGACGCGCATCACCTCTTCCAGCGAAGTGACGCCGCCGATCACCTTCAGCAGCCCGTTCTCACGCAGGCTGTAGGCCTGCTTAAAGAGCTCGGTTTCGATGGCCATTTCGTCTTTATCTTCATGAATGGCGCGGCGCAGGGTGCTGTCGACCACCAGAAACTCATGAATACCGGCGCGCCCCTGATAGCCGCTCTGGCGGCAGTGTTCGCACCCCACCGCGCGATAGATCGCGTGTGGCGGCTGGTCCATAAAGCTGAACAGCGCCTTTTCATTGTCATCCAGCGGACTGGTGGTACGGCAGTGCGGACACAGCCGACGCACCAGACGCTGGGCAATGACCCCCAGTAACGATGAACCGATTAAAAATGACTCCAGCCCCATATCCCGCAGGCGGGTTATCGCCCCGGCGGCGCTGTTGGTGTGCAGCGTAGACATGACCAGGTGACCGGTGAGCGACGCCTGCACTGCAATTTGTGCCGTCTCGGCGTCACGGATTTCGCCGATCATCACCACGTCCGGGTCCTGGCGCAGAATCGCGCGCAGCCCGCGGGCAAAGGTCATGTCCACGCGCGGGTTAACCTGCGTCTGCCCCACCCCTTCCAGCTCGTATTCAATAGGATCTTCTACGGTCAGGATGTTGCGCTCATGGCCGTTCAGCGCCGAAAGAATCGCGTACAGGGTGGTACTTTTACCGGAACCCGTTGGCCCGGTGACCAGGATAATGCCGTGCGGGCGGTCAATCAGCCCTTGTAACTTCTCCCGTTCTTCATCAATCAGCCCAAGCTTGTTGATATCAGGCTTGAGATTGCTTTTATCGAGCAGACGCATGACCACGCGTTCACCATACTGGGACGGAATGGTCGATACGCGCACGTCGACCGCCTTACGGCCAATGCGCAGTGAAATACGGCCATCCTGCGGCAGACGTTTCTCCGCGATATCCAGCCGGGACATCACCTTGATACGCGAAACCAGCAGCGGCGCGAGCTTACGCGCGGGCTGCAACACCGGACGCAGCACGCCGTCGACGCGAAAGCGAATGCTCAGCGTACGCTCGTAGGTTTCAATATGAATATCCGACGCGCCCTCTTTTACCGCCTCGCCGAGAATGGCGTTGATCAGGCGGATCACCGGCGAGTTTTCATCGTTATCGAGCAGATCTTCGTTGTCCGGGATCTCCTCGGTTAACGCCATCAGATCGATATCGGCGTCCATATCGTCCACCAGTTGCTGGGACACCCCGCTGCTCTGCTGCCAGATCCTGGCCAGCATTTCATCGAAGGCTTCCGCCGTCAGGGTGACCGGGACAAACGCGCGTCCCAGCACCCGACGCACTTCCAGCAGCGCGAGTGCCGGGGTGTCATCACGGATATAGACCGCATCGTGATAAAATAAAACGCCGTTATCTTTTGCGTAGCCGCTGCTACACAGGGTTTTGCTCAGTTCGTCCACGTGATACCTCCGCCTTACTCTTTAAACGGATTGCGGGACGTGCTGGTTTTCACCGATGCAGCACTCGCATCAGGGAACGCGGGTAACACGGCGTTATCCGCCGGTTCAATGATCCCGAGCTTTTTCTCCTCAACGCGCTGCTGCTGACGGGCGCGGATCTGGTCATATTTCTCTTTCGACGCCGCGCTGTAGTTGTCGTCGTCACGCAGCACGGTGGTATGAATAAAGACCATCAGGTTGCGTTTGGACGCGTCCTGCGAGGTGTAGCGGAAAAGCTGCCCGACCAGCGGAATATCCCCCAGCAGCGGCACTTTGGAGACCGACTGCTTAGTGACATTCTCCATCAGGCCGCCGAGCACCACCGTTTGCCCGCTGTGCACCATCACTTCGTTATTGATGGTTCGGGTATTAAAGGTTGGGCCAAGGCTGGCGTCTTCCGTTGCGCTGTTGTCGACGCTTGAGACTTCCTGCTCAATCTTCAGGTGGATCATGTCGCCGTCGTTGATTTGCGGCACAATTTTCAGTTTGGTCCCCACCGTCTTGCGCTCTACGGAGTTAAAGACATTATCGCCACTGGTGGTCTGCGAACCGGAAAGCACCGGCACGTCCTGACCGACATTAAATGACGCCTCTTTGTTATCCAGCGTGACCACGCTTGGCGTGGAAAGGATGTCGTTTTTGCCGTCGGTTGAAAGCGCGGTCATCAGCGCACCGAAATCACCGTTAAAGAAGCCGGTCGCTAGGCCAGTAAAGCTGGCGCCCTTGATGGTGCCATTTTTTATCTGACTAATGGGCAGGCCGGTGGAGCCGAACTGGACGCCACCGTGCTTGCCAGTCCACTGCACGCCGAGATCCAGACCGTTGCCGTCCTGCACTTCAGCAATGATGGCTTCCACCAGCACCTGCGGACGGCGGATGTCGAGCTTGTCGATCACCTTCTCAAGGGAGTTCATCACGTTAGGCTGCGCTGTGATCACCAGCGAGTTGGTTGACTCATCGGCGGTAATATTCAGATCGGTTGCCGCGGTGGCGGTTTTCGTCTTCGCGGTGCCGGCTTTGTCTTTCAGCTGTTCGCCAATACCGGTGAGCACCGGAACCACTTTGGTTGCGCTGGCGTACTTGAGATAGAAGACGCGGGTATTCCCCTCGTTGTTCTGCTCGCGATCTAACTCATGGATCAGGCTGCGGGTACGCGTGCGCGCATCTTCCGAACCGCTGATCACCAGGCTGTTGGTTTCGTCATCCGCCACCACTTTGGTGGCCAACTGCGGCGCGTTCTGCCCTTTCTGCTCTTCATTGTTGAGATTATTCAACATGTCGGAGAGCGCTTTGGCGGAAGCAAAGCGCAGGGGGACGATTTCGCGACGCTGAATACCGTCTTTATCCACGCGCTGGACCAGATCCACCAGCCGGTTCACCACGGACGCTTTACCTGTTAACAGCAGCACGTTGGAAGGCTCGAAGTGCACCACGTTGCCGATGCCGGTAGCATCGTTCAGTTGACGCAACAGCGGCGCGAGTTCACGCACCGGCACGTTTTCCATGCGCACGACACGGGTAATAATCTCATCGCCTTTGCCCGGGTTTGTGCTGTCTGCCAGCGGCGCACCGGCGGTACGAGCCACGCTTGAGCGCACCACTTTAACCATACCGTTATCCATCGGGATCACCGAGAGACCGTAGAGATCCAGCACACTCAGGAAGAACTGGTAATACTCATCCTCCGTCAGCACGTTGTAGGTTCTGACGGATACGGAACCCTGAACCGACGGGTCGACGAGAATGGTTTTGTTAAGGTTACGGCCTACCGTATCGATAAACTCGCGGATATCGGTATTTTTAAAACTCGCGCTAAAGTTGGCTGCGAGCAGCGAACCCGAATATAACGACAATGCGGTCAGCGCCACGCACGCCCATGGAAATTTCTTCATGTCTGTACACTTATTAATTGTTAAGAACATTGACCCGAATATTTTCAAGGTGAGCGTGACGTCTGACGACAACCTCCGCTTCTTTCATTTTTGACCATTCAGCAATAATATTTTTTGCCTTTACTTCATCGGTCATATCGACAGCATTCACTTCGACTGCCACATCCCCTTTTTTCAGTCCTGAATGGCTATAAAAGGAAGAGGCATTCCGGGGATTAATGGCATAGCCTTCCAGTTGGCCTTTTTCGACAACCGGTTTTAATACCAGATAATCATTCAGATGCAGCATGTCTGCGCCTGCATCTTTTGTCGATTTGGTTACCGAGCCGCTATCAACGCCGCCCTTGAAATAATCTGGTTTCTTTAAGGCCAGCGTCTGCGTGATGCCTTCATAATTCACGACGACACTGTCTTTGTTAATTTCCTGAATAAAGGCATCGTTAAAACCGGTCAGCGGCTCCCCTTCGCGGTAGCTCTTCTGGCCCGCGGGCGTTTTAATAACGGCGAAGGAAAGCCAGGGGTCATCACTGCGCACAATGCCTTCTATTTCCGCCGCCAGCGGGGCTTTTAGCGCAGCCGGCCCAGTGTCCTGACGTGCTGCCGCCGTGAAAAGCGTGAATGTTTTCTCTTCGCGGCGGTTTTTCAGCGGCTGCGCATCAGAGTTAGCCAACCTATTCGTAACCTTTTTATAATCTTTAAACGTGAAATACCCTTGCTGGCCGCTAAAAATTAACAGCGCCAACATCATGCAAGGGGTTATCCACCGTGACAGAAATGAGAACCTCATTTTTCATCTGGCCTTTAACAAAGCGAAAATAAGCAGCATCACGCTGCGACAAAACGTGTGAAGAGAGTAATGAGACGCGGTGAATACGACCATCGACTTCGCCACCAACTTTAATAAAGAAAATTATTGACCGTCTAAAATCGAGGTGTTAGGACATTTCTGCCGGATATTTTTACCCAGTTGAAAAATTGATCGCCCCGTCTCCTTACCGTAATTTCACGACCTGTTGCTATTCCTAATCAGAGACGGTAAGTCGTTATGTATCAGAGCCACTTTACTTTTAAAACCCCGCCCTTCAGGAAGGTCACCCGCTTATCCGGGGATTTTCTGGTGCCTTATCATCAGGACGTCTTTAACCTGCTGAAAGAGAAAACCCAACAGGCGGGAATATGCGGGCTCTTTAGCGATGATACCTCGCTGTTGGGCCAGTTCAGCGATGCGCTGAAAAACAGCGACAACCGCGTTCTTGCCATCAACGCGTTTCCAAAACTGAGCGCCAGTAGCCTGCTGTACAAGCTCAGCCCGGACACGAAAGCAATCGCCAGCCGTATTCAGGCGGTCGATACCGTGCTGCAGCAGTGGCAAGCCGGGAAAACGCAGGCCACCGTGCTGGTCATTTCCCATACTGAAGCCATGAAAGAGACCTGCCGGACGGTGCTGGGGATGTTGCTCACCCGTGCGCAGGAGCTGGGGTTTCATTTATCGGTGGTGCTGACGGGCACGGAAAATCAGGCGGCGCGGCTACAGCAATCTGATCTGCGTGAATATGTGCATACCCACCACACCTTGCGCCCCCTGACCTGCCGTGAATATCTCAGCTACGTGCAGGCGCAGTGCGAAGAGCACGGGGGCGAAAGCTCGCCGTTATCCCCGGCGCGCGTGCGTAAGATGCACGCAATGACAAAAGGGAAAATCAGTGAACTGAATGCGCTGGCGCACCTGTCGATGCTCGCGGCCTGGACCGAACGCGCAAGCCAGGTCAGTCCGCGACATTTACGCCTGGCGGCCGCAGAGGTGCTGCCCGCGAAAAAACAGGGTAAGCGTCTGGCAACGGTTTCACTGTTTGCCTCTGTGCTGTTCGCGGCTTGCGGCTGGTATTTCACCGCCTCAATGACTGCTCGCCTCCCGGTTACGCTGCCGGTCCCGATAAGCTGGAAACACCCGGCCGCCCCCGTTCAGGCCCCCGTTGTGCCGGTTATCGACAAGGAAATAGTCAATCAGCCGGACGCGATGCATCAGCTTTATCTGATGTGGGGGTATGACGCCTCGGCGGACGATGCGCTGTGTCAAAACGCGGTGAAGGTAAACCTGATGTGTAAGCAGGGAAATGCCTCTCCGGATGCGCTGGCAGGCGAAGGTTATCCGTGGGTGAGCGAGCTCAAAACCGGCAATCATCTTAACTATGCGGTGGTCGCCCGCGTCGGAGAAACCTCGATGGACCTGCTGATGAATAACCGGACCTGGCAGGTCAGCCGCAGCTGGTTTAACCGGCATGCAACCGGAAACTATACGCAACTGCACCGCCTGACGCCGGAAGGTAAAGACGCCATCAGCGCAACCAGTGACGGCAAAGAGATGAGCTGGCTTGATCAGCAGCTGAGCCAGGCCCTTTCTCAGCCTGAAACCCACGCTCAGCGCTGGACTGCGGAGATGATGAAACGCACTCGCGCGTTCCAGCAAAAAATGCATCTGCATGTGGACGGTATTCCCGGCGAAGAGACATTGATGCAGTTAATGCGGGAAACCAACACCACGCCGAGCGTATTGATCCAGGCTTCGCATGCAATACCGGATGCGAAAATGCAGGAGAAGCATTCCTGATGTCTACTATCAGCCTTGCGGCTCAGCGCAGTTACACCACCGGGGAAGCGGTCTGGTTTTCATATCGTCTTCCCGGACTGAGACACGTTTTTGCCCACACCGTTTTAGGACTCCTGGGTCTGTGCGCCATGCTGATGGCCGGGTTGTACGCGCATGTGTATTGGGATCTGCGCCACCCTGCCCCCGCCCCCATCAACGCGAGCAGCGCCAGACCGGAAATACAGCTTTCAGATATGCATTATGTGTATGTGAGCAAACCCTTCCCGCATCCGCACCCTAAACCTGCGCCGGTGCATGAGGATATGCCTGCCCTGCAGGATCTGCCGATTAACGGCGATGATACCGACTGGCAGCAGGCGCCTGAAGGAGCGGCTCAGCACGATACCGCGCGGGATACGTTACCCGGTACCGGGGCACACACCGACGCTTCTGCACGGGCTGGCAGCGACAGTTCCTCATTAACAGAATTGTTTAAGCAGGCGTTAAAAGAACAAGAGCAGGATTATTCGCAAGGCAAAATTCCCGCGCCGCCGGTTGACGAAACGCAGGATATTTCCCGGTCCCCTTTACGTCATAAAGGAGACCGGCTGGAGTAATTAATATTTTTCAGGCAAGGATGTCAGGTTAAGGAGTCGCCCCTTTTCCACCACAATATACTGACCTTTTTTCAGGTCGGAGAGAATTTTAATAATGGTACTGCGTGCCAGGTTGGTGTATTCCTGAATATAGTCATATATATTGATATCACGCTGATGCTGAACAATCAGTTCATTAATCTCGTATAAAAATTCGCGCACTACCGAATAGGCGCTGCGGGCAACCAGCACATCGTCACGCTTGCTCAGCATACAAATATACCAGGAGAGCACTTTCGTCAGTTCCGGCCACAGATTGTTTTCAGTCATTAGCTGGGCGAAGGCCTCTTTTTTTATCGAGCGCACGACGGTATTCGACCGAATGAGGCCATACATGTGCGTGGCGCTGTAAAACATAGAACAAAGCCCAAATATACACGGCCCCTGAACGGTGAACATGCACAGTTCATCAGATTCGCGGCGGAACTCAACGTCGCCACTGACGATAATATGAATATACTGTGAATCACTGGTAGATATTTTCTGCCACTTTTTTAACGTCTTCTCTTCAAATCCTGACGTTGCAGAAATAATTGCGTTGACTTCGTTTTGCGGACGTAATTTTTTACCGTAGATGCTTAACATTATTATACCCAATTTAAGATGTGAAATATAAAACTCAGGATTAAGACGTAAGGCCTCAACCCAGGAATATTTTCCTGATGAAACACTCAAGGAGAAAATAAAAACAGAAATTGTTTACGTTAATTTGCTGCTTTACTTAGCAAGCTATGTGTCCATCTTAAATCCGGATAATTTTAAGTCAATTAACTAAAAATGAATTGAGTTTGTACTTAAGATTAATCTTACTTAAATTACGCGAAAAATACTTACGAGGGGGTATCCCGCAGGATCACCCCTGTCCGTACTTTTCCAGAAGCGCTTCAGCGATGGCCAGCGTTTCACGGTCAGCCACACCATTCCACAGCTGTGGACGGAAGTGCATTTGAAACGCGGTAATCACTCTTTTCTGCTGCTGGGCTGTGGCAGCCTCAGGCACTTCATAGCCATACCGCGCTAACAGATCGAGCAGCAGTGCGCTGTCCACTTCCTGATAGCGTGGCTGCCCATTGAGATAAAAGTTGACGCGGTCCGGATCGGGCCAGGCACCAATTCCCTGCTGCGCCAGTTCGCGCCAGGGGAACAGCGGGCCGGGATCGTCTTTACGCTGGGGGGCAATATCAGAGTGCGCGACGACGTTCTGCGGCTTAATGTCGTAGCGGGCGATAATGTCTTTGGCGAGCGGGATCAGAGCAGCAATTTGCGCCGGCTCGAACGGGGTGAAGTGTTTTACTCCCGCCGTTTTTTGCCAGCCCCGGTTTTCCAGCTCAATCCCCACGGAGGTGTCATTAATACGGTTGGTGCCACGCCAGAAGCTGATGCCGGCATGCCATGCCAGTTCACTCTCCGGTACCAGCTGCCAGATACGCGGTTTGCCCTCAGGGGCAGGCGGTTTGGCGGGGATCAGGTAGTGAGAGCTGACATTCTTGTCGGTTAACGTCGCCAGCGAGCTGTCAAAGTCATCGGCGGTGTAGTGGATCACCAGCACCTTTATACGCGGGTAAGCCGCCTGGGCCTGATGGCGGGTATCCAGCTCATAGGCACCTTTATCAATAATGCCTTTTTCCGTGGCGCACCCTGCCAGCAACAGCGCCAGCAGGAGTGTGGCAAGCGAGCGCTTCATCGACGGGTTTTCACCGCCGTACCGCTTACGCTCACCATCAGCATGCTGGCATCTTTACCGACCGTTTCGTAGTCAATATCGATGCCTACCACGGCATCTGCACCCAGCGCCTTGGCCTGTTCGCCAAGCTCTTTAAACGCAATTTCGCGGGCTTTGCGCAGCTCTTTCTCATACGCGCCAGAACGTCCCCCCACGATATCGCGAATGCCGGCAAAGAAGTCCCGGAAAATGTTCGCGCCCAGTATGGCTTCGCCGGTGACCACGCCGCAGTACTCGGTAATAGGTTGCCCTTCCAGGGTAGGCGTTGTTGAAAACTGCATACTTTCTCTCCTTCTTTAGCGTTCAATGCCTTAGGTACAGCATTATCGGTTCGTTACGCTATGATTGAAAGGATAGTTAATAAATAAGGAAATCAACATGCGCTATTCAGCTTTAACACTTTTCGTGCCCTGCGCGCTGGTGCTCAGCGCCTGCACCACCACGGTCACGCCAGCCTTTAAGGATATTGGTACCCGCAGCGGCCCATGCATTGAGGGCGGCCCGGATACCGTGGCACAACAGTTCTATGATTACCGCATACAGCACCGCAGCAATGATATTACCGCCCTGCGACCGTATCTGAGTGACGGCCTGGCGAAACTGCTGAGCGACGCCACCCGCGATCCGCAGCATAACGCGCTGCTTAAATCCGATCCGTTCTCCAGCCGCGCCACGCTGCCTGACAGCGCCGAGGTCACCAGTGCTTCAACGATCCCAAACACCGATGCGCGAAACATTCCCCTGCGCGTCAAACTGACCCAGGGAACGCAGACCTGGCAGGATGAAGTGCTGATGATCCGTGAAGGTCAGTGCTGGGCGGTGGACGACGTAAGGTACGTCGGTGGCAGCGTTCACGCCCCGGCAGGCACGCTCCGCCAGTCGATAGAAAACCGCTAAGCCTCCCGTTTAAAAAGCGTTAACCCCGTAAAATGTGCGGCATTTCATGCGGAATGCCGACATTTATACTCGCCGACATTGCCGCTCGCTATTTTGTGCTATGTTTAGAGGGTATTGCGGGTTATATTTAACTTTTAACGCAGAAATATTGCATAACTATTCTGTCAACGGTACTATCTGCGGCCTCAATTGCTATAGATTGCCTGGATGAGTAAAGACTGCCCCGATGAGTATTAAACTAAACGGCATTAACTGCTTCTACGGCGCACACCAGGCGCTGTTTGACATCACGCTGGACTGCCCGGAAGGCGAAACACTGGTTTTGCTTGGCCCAAGCGGTGCAGGTAAAAGCTCCCTTCTGCGTGTCCTTAATCTGCTTGAAATGCCCCGTTCGGGTACGCTGGCTATCGCCGGTAACCATTTTGATTTCGCGAAAACACCGTCTGATAAAGCGATTCGTGAACTGCGTCAAAACGTTGGCATGGTCTTCCAGCAATACAATCTCTGGCCGCATCTGACCGTACTGCAAAACCTGATCGAAGCCCCGTGCCGCGTGCTGGGCTTAAGTAAAGATCAGGCGATCGCGCGTGCGGATAAGCTGCTGGAGCGTCTGCGCCTTAAGCCTTACAGCGACCGCTATCCGCTGCACCTCTCCGGTGGTCAGCAGCAACGTGTGGCGATTGCCCGTGCGCTGATGATGGAGCCTGCGGTACTGCTGTTTGATGAACCGACCGCGGCGCTAGATCCCGAAATTACCGCCCAGATCGTGAGCATCATTCGCGAGCTGGCGGAAACCCATATTACTCAGGTCATCGTAACCCATGAAGTGGAAGTGGCGCGCAAAACGGCCAGCCGCGTGGTCTACATGGAAAACGGGTATATCGTTGAGCAAGGTGATGCGAGCTGCTTCTCAAACCCGCAAACCGATGCGTTCAAAAACTATTTATCTCATTGATTGTGTCAGGGGAAATGATAATGAAAAAAGTATTACTTGCCGCGCTGCTCGCCAGCGTCACCCTTTCCGCTACCGCAGCCCAGACGATTCGTTTCGCGACTGAAGCGTCTTATCCTCCGTTTGAATCCATTGATGCGAACAATAAAATTGTCGGCTTTGACGTGGATCTGGCAAACGCCCTGTGTAAAGAGATCGACGCAACCTGTACCTTCAGCAACCAGGCGTTCGACAGCCTGATCCCAAGCCTGAAGTTCCGCCGTATCGACGCCGTTATGGCCGGAATGGATATCACCCCTGAGCGCGAAAAACAGGTTCTGTTCACTACCCCTTACTACGACAACTCCGCCCTGTTTATTGGTCAGAAAGGCAAATTCACGTCGGTTGATCAGCTGAAAGGCAAGAAAGTGGGCGTGCAGAACGGCACCACGCACCAGAAATTCATCATGGATAAACACCCGGAAATCACCACCGTTCCGTATGACAGCTACCAGAATGCGAAGCTGGATCTGCAGAACGGTCGTATTGATGGCGTGTTCGGCGACACCGCCGTGGTGACCGAGTGGCTGAAAGCCAACGATAAACTGGCACCAGTGGGCGATAAAGTGACCGACAAGGATTACTTCGGCACGGGTCTGGGTATTGCCGTTCGTCAGGGCAACACTGAGCTGCAGCAGAAATTCAACGCTGCGCTGGAAAAAGTGAAGAAAGACGGCACCTACGAAACCATCTACAAAAAATGGTTCCAGAAGTAATTCCTGATGAATGAAATTTTTCCTTTAGCAAGCGCCGCCGGGATGACCGTCGGCCTTGCCGTTTGCGCACTGATTATCGGCCTTGTGCTGGCGATGATCTTTGCGGTATGGGAATCAGCAAAATGGTTCCCTGTCGCATGGGCCGGCTCAGCGCTGGTCACCGTGCTGCGTGGGCTGCCTGAAATTCTGGTGGTCCTGTTTATCTATTTTGGCTCCTCGCAGCTGCTGTTAACGCTGTCGGACGGCTTCACCTTCAATCTGGGTGTGGTGCAGATCCCGGTGCAGATGCAGATTGAGAACTTTGACGTCAGCCCGTTCCTGTGCGGCGTGATTGCCCTCTCTCTGCTCTATTCCGCGTATGCTTCGCAAACCCTGCGCGGTGCGCTGAAAGCGGTTCCGCAGGGACAGTGGGAGTCTGGCCAGGCGTTAGGCTTGTCGAAATCGGCGATCTTCTTCCGTCTGGTGATGCCGCAGATGTGGCGTCATGCGCTGCCCGGGCTGGGTAACCAGTGGCTGGTGCTGCTGAAAGATACCGCGCTGGTAAGCCTGATCAGCGTGAACGATTTAATGCTGCAAACCAAAAGTATCGCGACCCGTACCCAGGAGCCGTTTACCTGGTACATCGTGGCAGCGGCTATCTACCTGGTGATCACGCTGGTGAGTCAGTACATCCTCAAGCGCATTGATCTGCGTGCGACGCGCTTTGAACGGAGACCAGGCTGATGCTTGAATATTTTCCGGAGCTGATGAAAGGGCTGCACACCAGCCTGACGCTGACCGTCGCATCGATCATCGTGGCGCTGATCCTGGCGTTGATCTTTACCATCGTCCTGACGCTAAAAACGCCGGTGCTGGTATGGATTGTGCGAGCCTACATAACCTTGTTCACCGGTACACCGCTGCTGGTGCAGATCTTCCTGATTTACTACGGCCCGGGTCAGTTCCCGTCGCTGCAGGAGTATCCGGTTATCTGGCACCTGCTTTCTGAGCCATGGCTGTGCGCCCTGATTGCCCTTTCGCTGAACAGTGCGGCCTATACCACGCAGCTGTTCTACGGGGCTATCCGTGCCATCCCGGAAGGGCAATGGCAGTCCTGTGGTGCGCTGGGCATGAGCAAGAAAGACACGCTGGCTATCTTGCTGCCGTACGCGTTTAAACGTGCGCTCTCCTCCTACTCCAACGAAGTGGTGCTGGTTTTCAAGAGTACGTCTCTGGCCTACACCATCACGCTGATGGAGGTCATGGGCCACGGGCAGCTGCTCTACGGACGCACCTACGACGTCATGGTGTTCGGTGCCGCGGGCGTGGTCTATCTTGTGGTGAACGGTTTGTTGACGCTGATGATGCGCCTTATTGAGCGTAAAGCGCTGGCGTTTGAGCGCCGTAATTAATCACCGATTTGCATAAATTTTATTGACGAAGACGGGCAAGTCTAACGACTGCCCGTCTTTTTTTATGGGTTAAATAATATTTAATCATTTTTATTGAATATAAATTCATTAAATGGCATTGTATTTCCATGCCGCAGACACGGCGCATAAGACAGACTGACAGACGGGAGCATTACAATGAAAAAGTTAGTTCTGGCCGCTTTACTGGCCACTTTCGCCGCTGGCGCATCAGCTGCAGATAAAATCAACTTCGGCGTTTCGGCCACCTATCCGCCGTTTGAGTCGCTGGATGCCAGCAACCAGATTGTCGGTTTTGATATCGACCTCGCCAAAGCCCTGTGCAAACAGATGCAGGCCGACTGCACGTTCACTAACCATGCGTTTGACAGCCTGATCCCGTCGCTGAAATTCAAAAAATACGACGCGGTGATCTCCGGGATGGACATCACCCCAGAGCGTAGCAAGCAGGTCACCTTCACCGACCCGTACTACGCCAACTCGGCGGTGGTCATTGCGAAGAAAGGGGCTTACACATCCTTTGACCAGCTGAAAGGCAAACGCATTGGGATGGAAAACGGCACCACGCACCAGAAATACCTGCAGGACAAACATCCTGAAGTGAAAACCGTGGCCTATGACAGCTACCAGAATGCCATTATCGACCTGAAAAATGGCCGTATTGATGGTGTCTTCGGTGACACTGCGGTGGTGAACGAGTGGCTGAAAACCAACCCACAGCTGGGCACCGCGACCGAAAAAGTGACCGATCCACAGTACTTCGGTACGGGCCTGGGCATTGCGGTGCGTCCGGATAACAAAGCCCTGCTGGAAAAACTGAATGGCGCGCTGAAAGCAATTAAAGCTGACGGCACGTACAAGAAAATCAGCGATCAGTGGTTCCCGCAATAACAGCTTTTGTCGGGTAGCCTGGCCTACGGGGGTGGTCTGTAGGCCGGGCAAACCCGGCAATTTCACAGTGGAACAAAGAAGCGAAAGCGAGCCCCGTTCGTGGACTCCATCAGCCTGATCCCCCCGCCGTGCAGTTCCAGCATGCGTTTCACAATCAACAGCCCCAACCCGCCACGGTTTTCCCGTGATGCCTGCGGATTTAACGCCGAAGGACGCTCAAACAGATCGTTGCGAAGAGAAGCATCAACGCCGGTTCCATTATCAGCCACCTCAACCTGTAGCTGCGCGTTCTCCTGCCAGACCGCCAGACGGACCTCTCCACCGGTCGGCGTATGCCGTATCGCGTTATCCAGCAGGTTAGTCACCACCCGCTCAATCATCGAGACATCGGCATTCACCAGCGGCAACGGGCCCGGTACATCAATGCGCAGGTTCACCTCCCGCGTGCGGGCCGTGAGTTCAAATTTCTGCGCCACATCTGAAATCAGCTCACCCATGGCAAAACGCTCGCGCTGCGGTTTGATGCCGCCGTGCTCAAGACGCGCCAGTTCAAACAGCTGCTGCGAAAGATGACGCACTTTCTGACCCTGGCGCAGCGCCGTGGCGAGATACTGCTGGTGCTCCTGCGGCGTCAGCGTCGCGGATTTCAGCGACAGCGTTTCGAGATAGCCCAGCAAGGAGGTGAGCGGCGTGCGTAAATCATGCGAAATATTGGCGATAAACTCCCGGCGCTGACGATCGCTGTCGGCCAGCTGATCCCACTGCAGGGTGATTTTACGGGCCAGCTCGATAAACGTATTGCGCAGCGTGGCCACTTCATCCTTTACCGTGGTTTCTGTAGGCTGCGCCGCCAGCTGCTTAATGGCGCTAATGCTGTCCTGCTCCAGCCCGGCCACTTCCTGCGTAAGACGTTTGACCGGACGCGTTACCCAGTACCAGACCAGTAACCCCGCCAGCACACCAAACAGCGCGACCCACATCAATGACCACAGGACGGTGCTCCAGAGCGCCTGATGCCAGGCCATCTCCGCCAGCGCGTTTGACTCTTCGCCCTGCAGAATAATGTACAGATAGCCTTTCAGCTCTCCGTCCTGACGCAACGGCGTTGCGCTGAAAACCTTTTTGTTCTGGCTTCGCGGGTCATCGCCCAGTACCGGCCGTGCGGCATCACTGAGGAAAGTCTGCACCGGCCCGAGGTCGATTTTTTGCCGCTGGATATGCCCCGGTGGCGCGGCGTCAGCCAGCAGTTCGCCATCAGGCGAGACAACGTACAGCTCGACGCTCGGATTGAAGGTCATCAGCCGGTCAAAGAGCGGTTTCAGCGCGTGGCGGTCAACCCTGCCCTGCGCATCCAGAATCGGTTCCCGCTGGACAATCTGCTGCGCCAGGCCACCTGACAGCCGCTGCACCATCGCATTACCGTACTGCGTGGTGCTGTAAAGTTGCACCGCGCAGGCGATGGTCGCACAGAGCGTCAGCAGCAGAATAAACAACAGCGTCAGGCGCTGGCTCAGGCTAAAGCGGCGCATCGTTTGGCTCCGCAAATTTGTAGCCTTTGCCCCAGACGGTGCGAATGATCTCCGGCTCGGCGGCGTCCTTCTCAATCTTGATGCGCAGGCGGTTAATGTGGGTGTTGACGGTGTGTTCGTAACCTTCGTGCTGATAGCCCCAGACCTGTTCCAGCAGCGCCAGACGCGAGAAAACTTCACCGGGATGACGGGCAAAAAAGTACAGCAGTTCAAACTCGCGCGGGGTGAGATCCACCACCTGGCCGTGCAAAAGCACGCTGCGCGCCAGCGGGTCGAGCGTCAGGCCGTGAGCCTGAATATTCCCGGCACTTTGCGCCTGCCCCATCGCCTGCTGGCGCCGGAACAGCGCCTTGATACGCGCGATCAGCTCCTGTACCGAAAACGGCTTGGCCAGATAATCGTCCGCCCCGGTTTCCAGCCCGGTAATGCGGTCGGTTTCGCTGCTGCGGGCGCTGATGATGATCACCGGCAGATAGCGGGTCATCTGGCGGATGCGACGGCAAATCTCCAGACCGTCGACGTTGGGGAGCATTAAATCGAGGATCACCGCGTCCCACGGCTGCTTCTCGAGGCGCTGTAAGGCATTGCCCCCGTCGGGCTCGTGGGTGATGGCGTAGCCTTCATCTTCTAAGTTGAGGCGCAGAAGCGCCGCGATATCGTGGTCATCTTCCACCAGCAGGATCTGCTTCATGGGTAAGCCTTCTTCAATTCTGATGAGATAAGCTTACCTGATTTCGCAGGCGGACAGAGTTCACATTTTGTTTAAGATTTAACGAGTAGCGTCAGGACTTCATAATGCGCGGTATGCGGGAACATATCGAACAGCTGGACGCGTTCAATGCGGTAGCCCGGCAGCGTCGCGATATCTTTTGCCATCGTCTGCGCGTTGCAGCTGGAGTAGACGATGTAGTCCGGTGCCATCTGGCTCAGATAGTCGCACAGCGCTTTCCCGATGCCCCGGCGCGGCGGGTTCACCAGCACCAGTTCAGGCACATTGACCTGCCCCGTCGCGAACTGCGTGGAGTCCAGCGCCTGGAAGTGCAGCCGGGTCAACCCAAGCTCTGCGGCAGACTGTCTGGCACAGGCAATCGCTTCGGCGGAGATCTCAATCCCGGTAAGCTGCATGTCTGGCGTGGCGCAGTGCAGACCGAAGCCGCCCACCCCGCAGAACAGATCCCACATATGATGGATATTTAACGCCCGCACCCAGTCACGGGCGGTGGCATAAAGCGCACTCGCGACGGTCGGGTTGGTCTGGAAGAAGCTTTGCGGACGGATCCACAGCGGTACATCGTTGAACGTTTCTGCCAGCGCATGCTGTTCGGTGAAGAAGATCTCCCGCTCCCCTTCCATGATAGCCATATGCACCGGCTGAATATTCGCGGTGATAACGGTTAACTGCGGAAGCTGTTGCTGAAGCCATGGCAACGCCGCGCGAAGCTGCTCCACCTTGGCTTCTGAGCGCAGAACAAAGCGCAGCATCATGCTGCCGTCTACCTGGCTTTCGGTAAGAAGAAGGTATTTCAGCTCGCCGCGCTTGCGGGCAACGTTATAGGGCGTTAACCCGGCACGGGCAATAAACGGTTTGAGCGCAGCAAAGACCGGCGCAAACGAGGCAGGATAAAGCGGACAGTCGGTTAAATCTTCAGGCGTACCCTCGCGATGCAACATGCCCAGCAGCGGTTTTTCAACGCTGCCGCTCACCACCATTTTGGCTTTATTACGAAAGCCCTGCTCCGGCCCGCTGACGGGTGCGCACCATTCGCCCACGGCATGGTCTGCCAGCAGGTGTTGCAGGTCGGCCATTTTGGCGGTGAGTTGCTGAGAAACCGGCTGTTCTATCCACTGACAGGAGCGGCAGCGACCGGCGTCATAGAGTGCGCACTGCATATCAAAACCTTAAGAATCACGAGGGCTGCGATTATACACATTATTGCAGCTGGAAGAACCGCCGACTGGAAGCAGGCACGAACAGGAAGAACAGCACCAGCATATCCGGGAGTTTTTGCAGAAACAGCGAGTGCAAAATCTCGCGTTTTGATCCACCCGCAATGCTGAACAGTTCCGGATAGCCATACCCCAGCGAGGCGGCCCACAGATAGCTCGCCGCCGTAATTTGCGTCAGCAAATAGACCCAGCGTGCCCAGTTGCGTCCTCTGACCAGCGAAAATGCGCAGTAAATCTCGATAAACACCAGTACCAGGCTGCTCAAAAAGACCAGCGTCAGGTTCCACGTCTGTACGCTGCGGTGAATGAATTCAGCCATACCGCGCACACCCAGGGTGTTAAGGATCATCAGCACATCAAGACAGCGGATCATAATAATAGCGAGCGCCGCCACCTGCACCAGTGCAGGAACGTTTGGACGAGCGTGCGTAAGACGTGATTTTTTTAATAATCCCAATGTTTTACTTCCCTGAAAAACAGTGCCGCGTCATGCGCGGCACATCACTGGAAATTTTAAATCCTTCAGCCGCGTCTTGCACGCTGGATATCACGCACACGTTGTTTTTCCGCGCGCGCCATCAAATACCAGGCGATAAATCCGACAATTCCGACCACCCCGAGGATAATCGAGGCCAGGGCGTTAATCTCCGGATTGACCCCCATGCGTACGCTGGAGAAGACCAGCATAGGCAGCGTCGTCGCGCCCGGTCCTGAGACAAAGCTGGCGATAACCAGATCGTCGAGCGACAGCGTAAACGCCAGCAGCCAGCCGGAGATCACCGCCGGCATAATCATCGGCAGCGTGATAATGAAGAAGACCTTCAGCGGCGTCGCACCGAGATCCATCGCCGCCTCTTCAATGGAGCGGTCCAGCTCGCGCAAACGCGAAGAGATAACCACCGCCACGTACGCGGTACAGAAGGTGACGTGTGCCAGCCAGATGGTGAGCATGCCGCGATCTGCCGGCCAGCCAATGGCATGCGCCAGGGCGACGAACAGCAGCAGCAGCGCCAGACCGGTGATAACGTCTGGCATAACCAGCGGCGCGGTGATCATAAAGGCAAAGCCGTTCGACCCCCGAAAACGCCCGAAGCGCACCATGACCAGCGCGGCAATGGTCCCCAGCACGGAGGCCATCGTGGCCGCCAGCGCGGCGATGGTCAGGCTCAGCCCCACCGCGCTCATCATCGCGTCATCATGGAACAATTCGCCGTACCAGCGCGTCGACCAGCCGGCCCATACCGTTACCAGTTTGGAGCTGTTGAACGAGTAGATCACCAGCATCAACATGGGTGCATACAGGAAAGTAAAGCCAATCACCAGGATGGCAATTCGCCACGGGGAGCGCACTACCGGTAAGTTGTTCATCCGTGGTCTCCCATCTGTTTCTGCTGATGTTTGTGGAACCACATGATCGGTACGATCAGCAGGAGCAACATCACGATCGCCACCGCAGACGCCACAGGCCAGTCGCGGTTATTAAAGAACTCCTGCCACAGCACACGCCCAATCATGATGCTGTCCGGGCCACCGAGCAGTTCCGGGATAACAAACTCCCCTACCGCCGGGATAAAGACCAGCATCGACCCGGCAATAATGCCGCCCCGGGTCAACGGAACGATAACGCTGAAGAAGGTTTTAAGCGGACGGGCACCAAGGTCAAGCGATGCTTCCACCAGCGAATAATCGATACGCGTCAGCGCCGTATAAATTGGCAGCACCATAAACGGCAGATAGGCGTAAACAATCCCGATATAGACCGCGAGATTGGTATGCAGGATTGTCAGGGGCTGATCGATAACCCCAAGCCACATCAGGAAGTTATTCAGCACGCCGTTGTTTTTCAGGATCCCCATCCACGCGTAGACGCGGATCAGGAACGAGGTCCATGACGGCAGGATCACCAGCAACAGCAGAATGTTGCGAGTCGACGATTTACTGTGCGCCACGGCCCATGCCAGCGGGTAACCCAGCAGCAAACAGCAGATCGTCGAGATCGCCGCCACCTGCAACGACTGCAGATATGCTTCGAAATAGAGCGGATCTTCCGTCAACTGCAGGAAATTGCCGAGGTTAAGGGTCAGCGTCAGCTGTCCGTCAGCCCAGTCCAGCAGGTTGGTATAGGGCGGGATCGCCCGCGCCATTTCCGCCAGGCTTATCTTAAAAACAATCAGGAACGGCAGCAGGAACAGCAGGATCAGCCACACGTAAGGCATGGCAATCACCAGCTTGCGTCCGTGGTTCATCTGCATACGCGCCAGCCAGTGCGCAAAGCCACCCGGTTTTTCAACGCGGGCTGGAGGTTCTAAGGTACTCATTGTCCGCTCCTTATACCGTCAGCACTACACAACTGTCCGCATCCCAGCACAGGCGCACTTCGTCGCCCCAGGTCGGCTGTCCCTTGCGATAACGATGTTCGTTCTGCAGCTGGGCGCTGAGCATCTGCCCGCTTTTCAGACGCACATGGTAGATGGAGAGGTCGCCCAGGTAAGCAATGTGCACCACTTCCCCGACGGCGAAGTTAAAGCCATCGGCCGGTGGATCTTCGCACAGCATGATCTTCTCCGGGCGGAGCGCGACATACACCGGCACGTTATCCACCACCGAGCTATCCGGATCGACCTTAAGCGGATGCTGCAGCCGCGGCGACTCGATCACCAGACCGTCTTCCTCGCGCGATTTCAGCAGCCCTTCGAAGACGTTGACCGACCCGATGAACTCCGCGCTGTAGCGGGTGGTCGGATGCTCATAAATCTCTTCCGGCTCGCCAATCTGTACGAACTTACCGCGGTTCATGATCGCAATACGCCCGGCCATGGTCATCGCCTCTTCCTGGTCGTGGGTAACCATCACGCAGGTCACCCCCACGCGCTCAAGGATATCCACCACTTCCAGCTGCATACGGTCACGAAGTTTTTTATCCAGGGCACCCATCGGTTCATCGAGCAGCAGCAGCTTTGGCCGTTTCGCCAGGCTTCTGGCCAGCGCCACGCGCTGACGCTGGCCACCAGAGAGCTGATGCGGTTTACGCTTCGCGAACTCCTGCATGTGCACCAGGCTGAGCATCTCTGCCACGCGGGCGGTGATTTCGGCTTTCGGCAGTTTGTCCTGCTTAAGACCAAAGGCGATATTCTGCTCCACCGTCATATGGGGGAAGAGCGCGTAAGACTGGAACATCATGTTTATCGGGCGCTGATACGGCGGCACGCGGGAGAGATCGACACCATCCAGCATGATTTGCCCGGCGGTAGGCTGTTCAAAACCGGCCAGCATACGCAGCAGGGTCGATTTACCGCAGCCAGATGCGCCCAGGAGGGCAAAAATTTCACCTTTGTAGATAGTCAGGCTGACGTCGTCCACGGCATGCTGACCATCGAAAGATTTGGTGAGGTTACGAATTTCAAGAAGCGGGGTCAGCGCTTTACGGACTTTCGCCTGCGGGCGGGGGATCGCGTCATTCACGGGGTGCTCTCCGGCAGAAATCAAAACTGGTGCAAACGCACCATCAGGGTGCGCATCGTCGGGCGGCGCTCACGCCAGCCCGACCGACGGGTTTAGCAGGCCCGGTGAGCGTTTTCGCCACCGGGCAACCGTACCGGACGCCGTTATTTACCGCTTTTCACTTTGGTCCACGCACGGGTACGTACGCGGTCAATTTTTGGATCCTGAACTTTCAGGGTGAACAGCTTGGCAAACACATCCGCCGGCGGATAGATAGCCGGATTATTGCGGATCTCTTCGCTGACCAGCGGCACAGAGGCCTTATTGCCGTTAGCGTAGTAGACGTGATCGCTGATATGCGCGATGACTTCCGGACGCATCAGGTAGTTAAGGAACTGGTAAGCTTCGTCTTTGTTTTTCGCGTCAGCCGGCATGGCGAAGACGTCGAAGAACGCCAGCGCGCCCTCTTTCGGAATGAAGTAGGAAACATTCACGCCGTTTTTGGCTTCTTTGGCGCGGTTAGCCGCCTGCCATACGTCCCCTGCCCAGCCAATCGCCACGCAGATGTCGCCGTTTGCCAGGTCGTTGATGTACTGCGAGGAGTGGAAGTAACGAATGTTCGGACGCAGCTTCAGCAGCAGATCGGTTGCCGGGCCGGTGTAATCATCGGCCTTGCTGCTGTTAGGATCTTTGCCCAGGTAGTTCAGTACGGTGGCGAAAATCTCTTCTGGCGCATCCAGGAAAGAGACGCCGCAGCTTTTCAGCTTCTCAAGGTTTTCCGGCTTCAGCACCACGTCCCAGCTGTCGAGTTTGACATCTTTACCCAGCACCGCTTTGACTTTATCGACGTTATAGCCAATACCGGTGGTCGCCCACAGATACGGCATCGCGTATTTGTTGTCTGGGTCATGCTTGGCGACCAGCTTAAGCACTTCCGGATCGAGGTTTTTCCAGTTCGGTAATTTGCTCTTATCGAGCGGCTGGAAAACACCTGCCGTCAGCTGACGCTCAAGGAAACTTGCGGAGGGTACCACCAGGTCAAAACCGGTACTGCCCGCCATCAGTTTCCCTTCCAGCACTTCGTTGGAATCGAAAACGTCATAGACCACTTTAATGCCGGTCTCTTTTTCGAAATTAGCGACGGTATCCGGCGCGATATAGTCAGACCAGTTATAAACGTGCAGCGTTTTTTGTTCCGCAGCGAGCGTGCCGGCAGAGACGGCCATCAGAGCACCCGCAACCAGACCCGATAACCATTTTTTATTCAAGGCGATCATATCGTTATTCCTTCTGAAAGCTCGTTAACAAACGAACTAAAACTGTGCAATCTGAAGATATGCAATAATCATGCATAGTTTGTCGCTCTGCACGAAATAAAAAGAAACCTCTTTACCCGGCAGGATCCGCTCGCTTTTTTAAGCATCGCAAGAATAACTGTAGCCCGTGTCTCCGGCTATAGCCCAGACGAAAAAACGCCTTTTATCAATTTTTTATGCAGGTTATGTCTACGTGATAAGTCGAAATGGCGTTTGGGGAGGTGAAAAATTCTTTAAAGAAAGGTTAAAAGCAGCAGAAAAAATGGCGTTATGCAGCCGCTATGGCAGCGACTGCGCAAAAGTCAGACAGGCTTAGTGAAGAAAATTGGGAGATGCATCATTATTCTCTGCATCATCTTCCGTGCTATACAGCAGATGGTGCGCATTCGCTTCCATCATTACCATCGAAATTTGCTCTTCACTCAAGCGCATAAACCAGGAGAACTGCTTGAATGAGAGGCCGGCACCGGAGAATAAAGACTGGCAAACGACCAGTTTTGGCAGATTATCATCCTGTATATCGAGAAATGCTTTCACCGTCAAAGAACTGGCGTTGATGGCCGACAGGTCAGAGGCCAGGGCCAGCAGCGCAGACGGTTTCACTTCGGCCAGCGCAGAGAAGAGGATCACGTCGTTAATGAGATCGATTTTGGCATCGAAAATACCATCGAAATTTTGCATATGAGGCAAATGCAGCGCCTGGCAGGAATCACATTCAAAGAAAGTGATACCGGCATCATCGAGCCATTGACGTAACGTATCCAGTGTTGGAACGACCTGTAAATCCATCGCTGTGCAGCCTCTTTAATAAAAACTTCGCATAGAGTACGCAAAAAGTGCGCTGTAATCCATTTAACCGCCCGTTTTCAGACAGTAGCCCGGCGTTGCGTGGCGCTCGACCCATGAGATCATTTTACCCGCAATATCGACCCCGGTGGTTTTTTCCACCCCTTCCAGTCCCGGTGAGGCATTCACCTCCATCACCAACGGCCCGCGCGTCGCCCGCAGTAAATCAACACCCGCCACATCCAGCCCCAGCGTTTGCGCCGCCTTCACGGCAATCTCACGCTCGCGATCGCTGATATCCGCGACTCTCGCCACGCCGCCACGGTGCAGATTAGAGCGGAAGTCGCCCTCTTTTGCCTGACGTTCGATGGCCGCGACCACCTCGTTACCGACAACAAAACAGCGAATGTCGCGCCCTTTGGCTTCTTCAATGTACTCCTGCACCAGAATATGGGCATTCAGCCCACGAAAGGCGTCAATCACGCTTTCCGCCGCCTGCCGCGTTTCGGCCAGCACCACACCAATGCCCTGAGTGCCTTCCACCAGCTTGATCACTAACGGCGCGCCACCCACCATATCGATTAAATCGCTGGTGTCGTCCGGTGAATGCGCAATGCCGGTAACCGGAAGATCGATTCCCTGCCGGGCAAGCAATTGCAGCGAACGGAGCTTATCGCGGGCCCGAGATATCGCAACGGATTCATTGAGCGGATAACTGCCCAGCATCTCAAACTGGCGCAACGCGGCCGTGCCGTAATAGGTTATCTGGGAGCCGATGCGGGGGATAACCGCATCAAAATGCGGGAGCTTGCGGCCTTTGTAATGAATCGATGAGGCAGCAGGATCAATGTTCATATAGCAGGACATCGGATCGAGGATCTCAACCTGATGCCCCCGTTTTGCCGCCGCTTCTCGCAGGCGTTTACATGAATAGAGCGTTCCATCCCGGGACAAAATGGCAATTTTCACCCTGCACCTCTCTAAAGACATGGAAAAAGCCTGCGTATCATACACGCAGGCAGGCGCAGGATGAATGGGCTATCGTGTCGCCCAGCCCTGTTTGTGCAGATAGTCGAGAATAAACGGGCGATTCTCTTTAATGATGGTGCGACGAATGTGGTCACTCCAGGTATCGCGACGGTTATTGCTGTCGCGCGTCATGTAGTAGTGCGCCAGCTCTTCATCGTATTGCGCCAGCACATCCTGATCGACAGGCTGGTAGTGGTTTTCATGCACCAGCATCGCCGCAGGCAGGCGCGGCTTGAGGTCCGGGTTATCCGCAGGCCAGCCAAGGCACAGGCCAAACAGGGGCAGAACATGTTTTGGCAGCTTCAGCAGTTCGGTAACGCTTTCGATATTGTTACGCAGCCCACCGATGTACACGCCGCCCAGCCCCAGCGATTCCGCCGCCGTGAAGGCGTTTTGCGCCATCAGCGCAGTGTCCACCACACCCAGCAGCAGCTGTTCGGCAAGGCCAAGCTCGGCTTGCGGGCAGATCTGCAGGTGGCGGTTAAAATCGGCGCAGAACACCCAGAACTCGGCTGCCTGTGCCACATGCTTTTGTCCACCGGTGAGGGTCACCAGTTGTTCACGCATTGCCGGGTCGGTAATACGAATAATGGAGCTGCACTGCAGGAAGCTGGAGCTGGATGTCGCCCTTGCACTGTCAATAATGGCTTCACGCTGCGCCGGCGTTATCGGCTCGTCGGTGAAGTGGCGAATTGAACGATGGGAACGTAGCAGGTCTATGGTTGGCGTCATCTTGTCTCTCTTTGTCTTGCGTGAATCATATCGCAGCCAGTATAGGCAATGATGCGCGCGATGTAATTGGCGAAACATAGCTGAGAGGTATTATAACGACAGGCGAAACCTTCTTTAATGACGGCAGGTTATCGGGCACTATAGACCCATTCGCCGTCAGGCTTGTTTTCGAGGAGAGAGAAATGTTTGCAGTAATTTTTGGTCGTCCAGGGTGCCCTTACTGTGTGCGCGCGAAAGAGCTGGCTGAGAAACTGACCGAAGAGCGTGATGATTTTAACTTCCGTTATGTTGATATCCACGCGGAAGGGATCAGCAAAGCCGATCTGGAAAAAACCGTGGGTAAACCGGTTGAAACCGTACCGCAGATTTTCCTCGATCAGAAACACATCGGCGGTTGCACAGACTTTGAAGCATACGCTAAAGAGCATCTGGGCCTGTTTGCCGCTCAGTAATGCTAAGACGCCCTCACCCTGAGGGCGTTTTTATTTGTGCTGTCTGCGCCGGGCCAACATGCTGTGGACAAACAAAAAGCATAGCGCCCCCAGTGCGCACCAGAAGACGCCACTCAGCAACCACGCCAGCTCCTGCCAGAAACTTCGCGTTGAAATATACAGTGACCGCATCAGCAGCAGACACAGCGGCGCTGCAAGTATTGCGCCCAGTAACGGTTTCACCACTTCCCCCCGGCGGGAGAGAAAACTGGCAGCAGCCCCTGGCAGGGTGAAAAAGAGCAACCCCAGCTCGGGATGACCCGACGCCCTGAACGCCCCCTTCACATTAAAAGCGAGGGACATGCAAACGACAATGAACAGCAAAAAGCAGCTGATCACCCCCGCCCAGTTTCGTTTAATGTTCAAACTATCCTCCTGACTTATCTCTATCAAATACACTTTCGTCGGGTAGACGCCCAGTCAGATAAAGCAATGCGGCAATCCTTGCCAAAGTACACACAGGGTGAAGCGATAATAGGTGGCTGTCAGTAGCTAATACGATTAAACTAACCGCCAGCTAATGTTTTAGGGAATAAAGCTGGAAACAGGGAGCGTTAAAGCCTTTCCCTGACCCAGAAAACAGTAGCCCAAAAAGCCCTTTCATTCAACAACTTACTGGTAAACAAGAAGTTAGCCTCCGTGAATATAAACGTCGCAGACTTGTTAAATGGGAATTACATCCTGTTATTATTTGTGGTACTGGCGCTGGGCCTTTGCCTGGGTAAATTGCGCCTTGGTTCGGTTCAACTTGGTAATTCCATTGGCGTTTTAGTCGTCTCACTATTATTAGGCCAGCAGCATTTCAGCATTAACACGGACGCGCTCAACTTAGGCTTTATGCTGTTTATTTTTTGTGTTGGTGTGGAAGCCGGGCCCAACTTTTTTTCAATTTTCTTCCGCGACGGCAAAAATTATCTGATGCTGGCGCTGGTCATGGTCGGCAGCGCGCTGCTGATCGCCTTAGGGCTGGGTAAACTGTTTGGCTGGGATATCGGGCTGACGGCCGGTATGCTCGCCGGCTCGATGACCTCCACGCCGGTGCTGGTGGGTGCAGGCGATACCCTGCGCCACTCCGGCATGGCCGGTGCGCAACTCTCTACCGCACTCGACCACCTGAGCCTGGGCTATGCCCTGACCTATCTGATTGGTCTGGTGAGCCTGATTGTGGGCGCCCGCTACCTGCCAAAACTGCAGCACCAGGATTTGCAGACCAGCGCTCAGCAAATTGCCCGCGAACGCGGTCTGGACACCGACAGCAAGCGTAAAGTCTATCTGCCCGTGATTCGCGCCTACCGCGTTGGGCCCGAGCTGGTTGCATGGGCGGACGGGAAAAACCTCCGCGAGCTGGGGATTTACCGCCAGACAGGCTGCTATATCGAACGTATTCGCCGTAACGGCATTCTGGCAAACCCGGACGGCGACGCCGTGCTGCAGATGGGCGATGACATTGCCCTGGTTGGTTACCCGGATGCCCACGCCCGCCTCGACCCGAGCTTCCGCAACGGTAAAGAGGTGTTTGACCGCGATCTGCTCGATATGCGTATCGTCACCGAAGAGATTGTGGTGAAAAACCATAACGCCGTCGGCCGTCGTCTGGCGCAGCTGAAGCTGACCGATCATGGTTGCTTCCTCAACCGCGTGATCCGCAGCCAGATTGAGATGCCAATTGACGACAACGTCGTGCTGAACAAAGGCGACGTTCTGCAGGTCAGCGGCGATGCGCGACGCGTTAAAACCGTTGCAGACCGCATCGGCTTTATCTCTATTCACAGCCAGGTCACCGACCTGCTGGCCTTCTGCGCCTTCTTTATCGTTGGCCTGATGATCGGGATGATCACCTTCCAGTTCAGCAACTTTAGCTTTGGCATCGGTAACGCTGCCGGGCTGCTGTTCGCCGGCATCATGCTGGGCTTCCTGCGAGCGAACCACCCGACCTTCGGCTACATTCCGCAGGGTGCGCTCAATATGGTGAAAGAGTTTGGTCTGATGGTCTTTATGGCGGGCGTCGGCTTAAGCGCCGGTAGCGGCATTGGCCACAGCCTGGGGGCTGTTGGCTGGCAGATGTTGGTTTCCGGACTTATCGTCAGCCTGGTACCGGTAGTGATTTGCTTCCTGTTCGGTGCTTATGTGCTTCGCATGAACCGCGCCCTGCTCTTCGGGGCAATGATGGGGGCCCGTACCTGCGCCCCGGCAATGGAAATTATCAGTGATACCGCACGCAGCAATATTCCTGCGCTGGGCTATGCGGGCACCTACGCTATCGCTAACGTACTGCTTACGTTGGCGGGTACGCTGATCATCATCATCTGGCCTGGACTCGGATAACTCTTAAGTTCTGCGCACGACGAAAAAATTTTCGTTACGCGCAGAACTTTTTTATCAGGGGGCAGTCATAACTATTGCCACTGCTTTTCTTTGATGTCCCCAATTTGTGGAGCCCATCAACCCCGCCGTTTTGGTTCAAGGTTGATGGGTTTTTTGTTGCCTGAAATTCCCCTCTTCAACATTCCGCCTTCTCTCTCCCCACCCAAACATATATGATTAACCATATATATAACCAACCGCAGGAAAGCCGATGCTACATCCGGTCCAACTTTTCAAAGCCCTCTCCGACGAGACCCGCCTGTCCATCGTCATGCTTCTGCGCGAAGCCGGGGAACTGTGCGTCTGCGATCTCTGTTCCGCCACGGCTGAATCACAGCCCAAGGTATCGCGCCATATGGCACTGCTGCGTGAATCTGGGCTGGTGAGCGATCGCCGGGAGGGGAAATGGGTTTATTACCGTTTGTCCCCCACTATGCCGGCATGGGCTGCCACCGTGATTGAGAACAGCTGGAATTGCTTGCGGGAAGAGACCCGCACAAAGCTGAAAAACCGCCTTCCGGGCGCGTGTTAAAACACATTCATAAAAACAGATATAACGGAGTTCACGATGTTTCTGGCTGGGGCAATTTTTCTGTTTACACTGGTGCTGGTCATCTGGCAGCCCAGAGGGTTAAGTATCGGCTGGAGCGCCACGATGGGCGCTGTACTGGCGCTGGCCAGCGGCGTGATCCACATTAACGATATTCCGGTGGTGTGGAATATTGTCTGGAACGCGACGGCCACGTTTATCGCCGTCATCATCATCAGCCTGCTGCTTGATGAGTCCGGATTTTTCGAGTGGGCGGCGCTGCACGTGGCCCGCTGGGGTAATGGCAAGGGCCGGTTACTGTTTACGTATATCGTTCTGCTGGGTGCGGCCGTTGCGGCGCTTTTTGCCAACGACGGCGCGGCGCTTATCCTCACGCCCATCGTTATCGCCATGCTGCTCGCCCTCGGGTTCAGCAAGCAGGCCACGCTGACGTTTGTCATGGCGGCTGGATTTATCGCCGACACTGCCAGCCTGCCGCTGATCGTTTCGAACCTGGTCAATATCGTATCGGCAGACTTCTTCTCGCTGGGGTTCAGCGAATACGCCTCGGTGATGATCCCCGTGGATCTGGCCGCGATTGCGGCCACGCTGGTGATGCTGCACCTGTTCTTTCGAAAGGACATTCCGCCGACATACGACCTGTCAAAACTCCGCGAGCCTTCCCGCGCGATTAACGATCTTCCAACCTTCAGAACGGGCTGGATTGTTCTGTTACTGCTCCTTGTCGGGTTCTTTGTACTTGAACCGCTCGGCATTCCGGTCAGTGCTATCGCGACAGCAGGCGCGTTGATTTTGTTTGCGGTTGCAAAGCGCGGGCATGCCATTAATACGGGAAAAGTGCTTCGTGGCGCACCGTGGCAGATCGTTATCTTCTCGCTGGGGATGTACCTGGTGGTGTATGGCCTGCGCAATGCCGGGCTGACGGAGTATCTGTCAGGGGTTCTCAATCTCCTCGCCGGGCATGGCCTGTGGGCCACCACGCTCGGTACCGGGTTCATCACGGCGTTCCTGTCATCCATAATGAACAATATGCCGACCGTCCTGATTGGGGCACTGTCTGTCGATGGCAGCACGGCATCGGGTGTGATTGAGGACGCGATGATTTATGCCAACGTCATTGGCTGCGACCTGGGTCCGAAGATCACGCCTATCGGCAGCCTGGCCACCCTGCTCTGGCTCCATGTCCTGGCGCAGAAAAACATGACGATCACCTGGGGCTATTATTTCCGGACAGGCATCATCATGACGTTGCCGGTTCTGTTTGTGACGCTCGCCGCGCTGGCGTTACGTCTCTCCTTCACACTGTAATGAGTAACGGATATGAGCCATATCACCATTTACCACAATCCAGCCTGCGGCACCTCACGCAACACGCTGGAGATGATCCGCAACAGCGGCACTGAACCCGAAATTATTCTGTACCTCGAGAACCCACCGTCTCGTGATGAACTGACCAGACTGATTGCTGAGATGGGGATTTCCGTGCGGGATTTGCTGCGCAAAAATGTCGAACCTTATGAACAGCTGGGCCTCGCCGGGGACCAGTTTACCGACGACCAGCTTATCGATTCTATGCTGCAGCATCCGATCCTGATTAACCGTCCGATCGTGGTGACGCCGCTGGGCACTCGCCTGTGCCGCCCTTCCGAAGTCGTACTCGATATCCTGCCTGATGCACAGAAAGGGGCGTTTACGAAAGAAGATGGCGAAGCGGTGGTGGACGCCAGCGGAAAAAAAATCTCCGGCAGCTAATCCGCTGATAGTGATGCCGTAAGTCTTGTCAGCCACATCCCCTGCCCCGTGGCGGAGTTGCATCCGTCGTCACCCGACCCATAATTTGATGGACCGGTCTGGTGAGGGGATGCAGGTATGAGTCTCAAAAATAAAACCGCCGTTATCTTTGGTGGCAGCGGCGCTATTGGCAGCGCCACTGCGTACGCGCTCGCCCGTGAAGGGGCAACGGTCTACCTCGCGGCACGCGATCAGGCCAGGCTGGAGCACGTCGCTAACCGCATTCACGCCGTTGGCGGGTCAGCCCGGCTGTTTGTTTTCGATGCTCTCGATGCCGATGCGACGCTCCCGGACGTTGCCGGCATTGATATCGTCGTGAATGCCACGGGCTTTATGCATGACCAGGGTAAACGCCTCGACGCATTAACGCTCAGTGAATTCAGACAGGGGTTCGACCCTTTTCTGGCCGCCTATTTCAACATCGCCAAAGCTGTCGCACCCCGTATGGGCGGTGAGCGTGCCGGAACGCTTATCACCGTCGTTGCTCCGGCTGCAAATATGGCGATGCCGGGACATCTCGGGCATATCATCGGCTGTGCGGGAACGGAAGCGTTAACCCGTGCGCTCGCGGCGGAGCTGGGGGCAAAGAATATTCGTGTCCTGTGCGTGCGTTCGCATGCGATAGCCGACGCGGTTCAGGCCGGTTCCGGTGTGGGTGACCTGTTCGCCATCAAGGCGCAGGCGATGGGCATCACCGTGGAGCAGTTTCTGGAGGACGCGGCACAGAGCACGATGCTGAATCGCCTGCCGACGCTGGAGCAAGTGGCAGACACCATCGCGTTTCTGGCGTCAGATGCAGCCGGTGCCATCACGGGCACAACGGTAAACATGACGGCTGGCGCGACCACAATCTAACGTCCGCTCTCGCCCGCAATCCTGCCGACCATCGCCCGGATCTCCTCCCGGGTGAGCGGGGCTCTGTCGGTCACAAAATGCAGCGTCATCCCTTCGATAAAGGCATCCAGCGCGCGGGTGGTCACCGGGTCGAACCACTGCTCAAGCGTGGTCTGGCTCATCTTCATCCAGTCCTGCATTACCGTTTTGAGCGCCGCACTGCGGTGCATAAAAGCATAGAGCTGGTACATCAGCGCCATATTCTGCGGCGTCGTGACCTGCGAACTGTGGATCAGCGTGGTGATGGATTCGCACGCCATTTCTGGCCCGGTCACGCCGGCGAAGAAATCCCGATACTGCTGCGACATCTGCCGGGTAAACCACGTAAAGGCCTCTTCCAGCAGCGACTCCATACCGTCAAAATAGTAGGTCATCGACCCCAGCGGCACGCCCGCGCAGGTGGCGATTTTCCGGTGCGTCACGGCATGAATACCGTGCTCTGCAATGGTGTCCAGGGTCGCCTGCAGGATCTTCTCCCGGCGTTGAGGATCGTTCGGTGCTCTGCTCATAAATTCCCCACGTGGTTTGTGTACAAATGTACACAAACTTGCTAGTGTTGTCGCTATTGTTGTACTTCCGGTGCTGACTTCAATGACTCTGACCTCCCCCCGTAGAACTCTGCAACTGCGCATGTGGGCGCTGTTTATGTTCTTCTTTATTCCCGGTCTGCTGATGGCCTCATGGGCCACGCGAACCCCGGCCATTCGCGATATTTTATCCGTCTCAACGGCCGAGATGGGCATCGTGCTGTTTGGCCTGTCGATAGGCTCCATGAGCGGTATTCTGTGCTCCGCGTGGCTTGTCAAACGCTTCGGTACACGGGCGGTCATCCGCACCACCATGTGCTGTGCCGTGTTCGGGATGCTGGTGCTGAGCGTGGCGCTGTGGCTTGCCTCGCCGGTGCTGTTTGCCCTTGGGCTGACGGTGTTTGGCGGCAGCTTCGGTGCCGCTGAAGTGGCCATTAACGTTGAAGGGGCATCGGTTGAACGTGAGATGAATAAAACCGTACTGCCGATGATGCATGGCTTTTACAGCCTTGGCACGCTGGCCGGTGCGGGTGTGGGGATGGCGCTGACGGCCTCGGGCGTCGCCGCGAACCTGCATATTCTGCTGGCCGCACTGGTATGTATTATCCCCATTCTGACCGGTATCCGGGCGATCCCTGACGGCACCGGCAAGAACACCTCTGACGAACACGCCACCGCGGAAAAAGGGCTGCCGTTTTACCGCGACATTCAGCTGATGCTGATCGGCGTGGTGGTGCTGGCGATGGCCTTTGCGGAAGGGTCCGCTAACGACTGGCTGCCGCTGCTGATGGTTGACGGCCACGGTTTTAGTCCAACCTCCGGTTCCCTGATCTACGCCGGTTTCACCCTCGGGATGACCGTTGGGCGCTTTACCGGTGGCTGGTTTATTGACCGCTACAGCCGCGTGGCGGTGGTGCGTGCCAGCGCCCTGCTGGGCGGGCTGGGGATTGCGATGATCATCTTTGTGGACGTGGACTGGATTGCCGGCGTGTCGGTGATCCTCTGGGGTCTGGGGGCATCGCTTGGCTTCCCGCTCACCATTTCAGCCGCCAGCGATACTGGCCCGGATGCACCGACCCGCGTCAGCGTGGTGGCCACCACGGGCTACCTCGCCTTCCTGGTGGGGCCACCGTTGCTCGGCTTCCTCGGTGAGCACTACGGGCTGCGCAGCGCCATGCTGGTGGTGTTAGGGTTAGTGATCATCGCAGCGCTGGTAGCGCGCGCGGTCGCGAAGCCGGAAACGGAACAAACGACACTGGAGAAGGGATATGAGCGTTAAACTGATCGCCGTCGACATGGACGGCACGTTTCTGAGCGATGCCAAAACCTATAACCGCCCGCGTTTTCTGGCGCAATATGCACGAATGAAAGCGCAAGGCATTCGCTTTGCGGTTGCCAGCGGCAACCAGTACTACCAGCTGATTTCCTTTTTCCCGGAGATTGCCCATGAAATTGCGTTTGTCGCGGAAAATGGCGGCTGGGTGGTCAGCGCCGGGGAAGATGTCTTTAACGGTGAACTGTCGAAGACGCACTTCGACACCGTTGCCGCCGTGTTAAACGATGTGCCGGGCATTGAGATTATCGCCTGCGGAAAAAGCAGCGCCTATACGCTGAAGCACTATGACGACGGCTTTAAGGATATCGCGGCAAAGTACTACCACCGTCTCGAAATGGTGAGTGATTTCGGCAACCTGAACGATATTTTCTTCAAATTCGGGCTTAACGTCTCTGACGACGACATCCCGCGTATTCAGGCGATGCTGCACGAAAAGCTGAACGATATTATGGTGCCCGTCACGACCGGCCACGGCAGTATCGACCTCATCATCCCCGGGGTGCATAAAGCCAACGGTCTGCGAATACTGCAAAAGCGCTGGGGCATTAATGACAGCGAAGTGGTGGCTTTTGGCGATAGCGGGAACGACGTAGAAATGTTGCGCCAGTCAGGGTTCAGCTTTGCGATGGCAAACGCCAGGCCGCATATTAAGGCGGTGGCGCGCTTTGAAGCCCCGCACAATAACGACGAAGGCGTGCTGGATGTAATTGATAAGGTGTTGAACGGCGAAGCGCCGTTTTATTAACGCCACCATGGCCCTCTCCCGCCGGGAGAGGGAAAACAGCTTACGGCTGTAAAGCATTCCCGACGCGTTTATCCTTCAGGAACACCACGATAAGCCCAACCCACAGCACGCCGTTAGCCAGATTAAACAGGCTGAACAGACCGTTGCCGCCAAATGCGTAGGCGTGTTTGCTCACCTCGATACCGACGGTGAAAATCAGCATTTGCAACATGCCCATCGCCGCTGACACCGTACCTTTGCTCATCTCGCTGGCAAACAGCGTCAGGCGCACCAGTCCGGCATTCGCCACACCGATACCGAACGCGTAAACGCTTAATCCTGCGGTCATCCACAGATACGCATGGGACGACACCACTGTCGCGACCGCCGCCAGAACCAGCCCGGCAGCAATGGGCCAGCCGCCCATAATGATCAAGGCACGCACCGTACGGCGGGATGTGAGACGCGCCAGCACCAGGTTACCGATAATCAGCGCGCCAAAAATCGGCACCTGCAGCAGGCCATACTCATAGCTGCTGAGCTGCTCGCCGCTGATGATAATGACCGGCGACTGGGCAATCCACGCCAGCAGAGGCAGGCTAACAAACCCCGTCGCCAGCGCGCCCGCCACAAAGCGGCCGTTCTTCAGCACTTCTTTGTAATCCCGGCCCAGCTCTTTTAGCGACAGTTTCTCACCCAGACGGGTAGCGGTTTCCGGCATCGCGCGGTGCAGGCCAAAGAAAGCGACGGCGGCCAGCACGGCAAACAGCACGAACATCCCTTCCCACGGCGCAACGTGTACCCAGGCAGCGCCCACCAGCGGCCCCAGCAGGGGCGCGATCAGCGCCACGTTCGCCATCAGCGCGGTAATCTTGATACACACCGCTTCCTCAAACGACTCCTGGATGGCGGCATACCCGACAGCACCGATAAAGCAGAGGCTCACCCCCTGCAGGAAGCGCAGCAGGGTAAATTGCTCAATATTTTGCGCCAGCAGCGTGGCGAGGCAGGTCACGATAAACCACACCACGCCCGTCAGCATCACCGGACGACGGCCAATACGATCCGACAGCGGCCCTAACAGCCACTGCAAAAACATGCCGCCAGCCAGATAGGCGGTCATGGAGGTCGGTACCCATTCGATCCCTGCGTTGTACTGTTCAACAACGGCCAGCATGCCGGGCTGGATCATATCGTTGCCGATGTAAGTAGAGAATTCGTAGAGCACCAGACACAAGGGGAAAAGCAACGCCTGACGACCCAGACGTGAACCAGAAGAAGAACGGTTTAACATGCAATCTCTTTATCGTGACAAAATCGCGACGAGTGTAATGAAATGCCCTGGCCCGAGATAGTGATTTATCCAGAAGAAACAGAAATAAAGCACATATCGTCTTTGTTTAAGGTTTCCTTAAGTTGACAGATTTATGATAGCCCCATTTCTCGTCAACGACTCCGGATTATGGCACCCACTTCCAGCCGTTCAGAATTGTCTAACTTACAGACAAATAAGACAAAACGACTTTACCGTCTACCACCCCGCTTTTATGGTTATCAGCTTTTAATACTGATAGCCCTTGCCGTGCTGTTTACCTGGCTATCCCGCGATGAAACGCTCGACAGATGGATCACCGGTTTATGGTATGACGCGGCTGCTCACCGTTTTCCACTGCAGCAAGACCACCTGCTGGACCTGCTGAACCATCGACTGGCGAAGTACATCGCCATCGCCGCAGGTGCTGTTGCGCTCATTTATGGCGCGTTCAGGCGCAATGCGAGACTGGTCACGGCCGCGCTGCTGATGGGGCTTGGCGCGCTGGTGGTTGGCGTACTGAAAAGCATAAGCCATCACAGCTGCCCGTGGGATCTGGTGGAGTATGGCGGTAAGGCCGTTTCTTATCCGCTGTTCAGTGCCGCTCCCGCTGACAGCGGTCCGGGGCGCTGTTTCCCCGGCGGTCATGCCTCCAGCGGCTTTATGGTGATGGGACTGTTCTTTGCCTTCTGGCGCGAGCGTCCGCGTCTTGCCTGGTGCTTCGTCGTACTGGGCGTCGTTTTAGGTCTGGCGATGGGTTACGGCCAGGTCATGCGCGGGGCGCATTTTTTCTCTCACAACCTGTGGGCTGGGTGGTGGGTCTGGTTTTCCCAGTTGGTGGTCTACGGTCTGGTCTCCACCTGGTTTGCTAAAGAGTGACAACGCTATGTTAGAGAATTTGAATTACCAGCTGTTTTATCTCATCAACGCCACTCCGGCCTCGCCAGAGTGGATGATTGATTTCGCCACCTTCCTGGCAAAAGATCTGATCAGTATCGTGCCGGTGCTGGCGGCGATCCTCTGGCTGTGGGGGCCGAGAAGCCAGGTGAAGGCGCAGCGTCAGCTGGTAATTAAGATGGCGATGGCCCTCGGGATTAGCGTGCTGGTCAGCTACATTCTGGGCTTGACGTTCCCGCACGACCGCCCCTTCGTCGACCACGCGGGGTATACCTTCCTGCACCATGCCCCGGATGACTCGTTCCCAAGCGATCACGGGACGGTTATCTTTACTTTCGCGCTGGCCTTCCTGTTCTGGCATCGTCTGTGGTCGGGTGCGGTGCTGATGGTGGTGGCCGGGGCTATCGCCTGGTCTCGCGTTTATCTCGGCGTCCACTGGCCGATGGATATGGTGGGGGGGTTGCTGGTCGGTCTCATCGGCTGCGTCAGCGCAGCGATCCTGTGGAATCTCTTCGGTGAAGCGCTCTACCGCGGCCTGTCTTATCTGTATCGCACCCTTTTTGCTATCCCGATCCGCAAAGGCTGGATACGTGACTAACCCCAGTCTGACAGGTTACACTTGAACCCCCGCCCTGCGGGGGTTCACTTTTTTATCCCGAGGAACTATGGAAACACGTCGCGATGACCGCATTGCTCAGCTGATACAGGCGCTGAAGCGCAGTGATAAGCTTCATCTTAAGGAAGCCGCCAGTCTCCTCGGGGTCTCTGAGATGACCATTCGCCGGGATCTGAACAGCGAGAGCGCGCCTGTTGTGCTGCTGGGCGGATACATTGTGCTTGAGCCGCGCAGCGCCAGCCATTATCTAATCAGCGACCAAAAGACGCGCCTGGTGGAAGAGAAACGCAAAGCCGCCCGGCTTGCGGCCTCGCTGGTGCAGCCGCATCAGACGCTGTTTTTTGACTGCGGCACCACCACGCCGTGGATAATCGAAGCGATCGACAGCAGCATCCCGTTTACGGCGGTGTGTTACTCGCTGAATACCTTTCTGGCACTGCAGGAGAAACCCGAGTGCCGGGTGATCCTCTGTGGCGGTGAGTTTCACGCCAGCAACGCCATCTTTAAGCCGCTGAATCTGCAGGATACGCTCAGCAACGTATGTCCGGATATCGCGTTTTATTCCGCAGCGGGGGTCACTGTCCGTCAGGGAGCAACCTGCTTTAACCTGGAAGAGTTGCCGGTCAAGCACTGGGCATTAAGCGCCGCGCAGTACCATGTGCTGGTGGTCGATCACAGCAAGTTTGGCAAGGTTCGTCCGGCAAGAATGGGTGAGTTATCGCGCTTTGACGCCATCGTCAGCGATTGCCGTCCGGATGAAGAGACCGTGGCCTACGCGAAAGCGCAGCAGGTGAAGTTGATGTACTGAGTCAGGTGCAGAGGTCATGCCGGGTGGCGCGATGCCACCCGGCAATGGAGGCTTAACTGAACCAGCTGCCAAACCATCCGTGGAATTTCATCATGACGAAGTCCCACATCCGGCTAAAGAAACCGCCCTCTTCTACCGCTTCCATCACAATCAGCGGACGCTGTTCAATCGATTTGCCATTAAGCTGGAAATCAATCGTCCCGACCACCTGGCCTTTTTTCAGCGGCGCGGTGAGCTGGCTGTCGGTCAGGGTGTAGCTGGCTTTCAGGTTTTTCAGCTGACCACGGGGAATGGTCACCGACCCGCCTTCACCCGCCCCCAGGTTCACTTCACTCTTGTCACCAAACCAGACGCGCTGGCTGATGAACGTGGCATCCGGTTTAATGGGCGTGACGGTTTCATAGAAGCGGAAACCCCAGGTCAGCAATTTTTCTGATTCATTAAAACGAATGCGGTCGGTTTTGGTGCCCAGCACGACCGAGATCAGGCGCATATCGCCCTGAGTTGCGGAAGCGACCAGGTTATAACCCGCGCCGGCCGTGGTGCCGGTCTTCATACCGTCGACGTTGACGTTACTGCTCCACAGCAGACGGTTACGGTTCGGCTGGCGGATTTTGTTGAAGGTAAACTCTTTCTCTTTGTGGATGGCATATTCATCCGGCACGTCGTGGATCAACGCTTTGCCTAACAGCGCCATGTCGCGCGCGGTACTGAACTGACCCGGCGCATCAAGGCCGTGCACGGTTTTAAAGGTGGTATTGGTCAGGCCCAGTTTTTGCGCGTAGCCGTTCATCAGGCCAATAAAGGAGTCCTGGCTGCCCGCAACGAAATCGGCCAGCGCAATACAGGCATCGTTACCGGACTGGATAATGACCCCTTTATTCAAATCAGACACTGACACCTGATCGCCGGGTTTGAGGAACATCACCGATGACCCACGCAGCGCCGGGTTACCGGTCGCCCAGGCGTCCTTCCCAATGGTGACCATATCGTCAAGCTTGATTTTGCCCGCTTTCAGCGCCTGACCCACCACATAGCTGGTCATGATTTTCGTCAGGCTTGCCGGGTCAAGTTTCTCATCCGCATTGCCTTCCGCCAGCACTTTACCACTGGAATAATCCATCAGGATCCAGGCGCGCGCATCCACAGGCGGCGCTTCGGGCGCAGCCTGTTCCGCTGCGTAGAGAGTTGGTACAAACAGGAAAAGGAGCGCAGAGCCTGCCGCCAGGCTGCGCAGAGAAGTCATTTTTCGCGTCATAAATGCCACCCGAGTGTCCATTCAAAAATTACGTCACATCACCGTGTCGCAAGAAGCGATGAGTAATAGCGCACTAAAACGGTTAAAGAAACCTAACCAAGGTAAAGTTATTAAAGTTTATGCAATAACATTCAGATACGCTTTGATTCAGGCGATTTTTTTGTCTTCTGTTGCGTAATTGTTAGGTTTATCTCACCATGGCAAATCGCTGGCGTTGATTCACATCTCAGGTTATTTGACTATTTCGGGAGTTTCTATGATTACGCTGTGGGGCAGGAACAATTCAACCAACGTTAAGAAAGTCCTCTGGACGCTGGAGGAGCTGGATTTACCGTTTAAGCAGGTGATGGCAGGTTTGCAGTTTGGGGTAAATAAAGATGCCGACTATCTGGCCATGAACCCAAACGGTCTGGTGCCCTTGCTGCGCGACGAAGAGACCGACGTGACGCTGTGGGAGTCCAACACCATCGTGCGTTACCTCGCGGCACAGTATGGTCAGAGCCGCCTGTGGGTGGACAGTCCTGCCCAACGCGCTCAGGGTGAAAAGTGGATGGACTGGGCAAACCAGACGCTCTCCCCCGCACACCGCGTGATCCTGATGGGGCTTGTCAGAACCCCCGAAGCTGACCGCGACTATCCTGCCATTCATGCAGCCCAGGACACCTGTGAAAACCTGTTTGCGATGATGGACGACGAACTGGCGAAGCATCCGTGGTTCTCAGGCGAACGCTTCGGCGTAGGCGATATTGCCGTTGCGCCATTCATCTGGAACCTGACCAACATTGACGTTACCTGGACGCCGCGCCCGCACCTTGAGCGCTGGCTGAAGCAACTGAGCGAGCGCCCGGCATACCGTCACGTGGTGATGATCCCGGTGACCTGATTACGATCCGGACGGGCTGACTTTCAACAGTTGCCCGTCCGTCTCATCGGTCAGGACATACAGATACCCATCCGGCCCCACCCGCACATCGCGAATGCGCTGGTCTCTGTCACCTAAAATTCGCCCCTTCTCGGTAACCGTGTTGCCCTCCACGCTCAGCACGATAACGTCTTTCTCCTTCAGCGCCCCGACGAACAGCGTGTTTTTCCACTGCGGGAATACGTCACTGTTGTAAAACGCCATCCCGCTCACGGCGGGGGACACTTTCCAGACAAACAGCGGCTTTTCCGTTCCCTCGACGTGCTCGCCCTGGGCTTCCGGGATCTTCAGGCCGCTGTAGTTGATACCGTGCGTCGCCAGCGGCCAGCCGTAGTTTTTGCCTTTCTCCGGGATATTGATTTCATCCCCGCCGCGCGGACCGTGCTCGTTAAGCCATAGCGTGTCGCTCCAGGGGTTCATCGCCATCCCCTGCGGATTACGAATGCCGTAAGACCAGATTTCGGGCCGTGCGCCGGGAGTGTTCACAAACGGATTATCGGCAGGCACTTTGCCGTCCTCCGTCAGGCGCACAACTTTGCCCTGCAGTTTATCCAGATCCTGCGCCGTCGGACGCTGGTTGTTCTCGCCCAGACCAATAAACAGATGGCCTTTGCCGTCGAAGACCAGTCGGCCACCGAAATGGTTACCGGTGGACAGTTTCGGCATCTGACGGAAGACCACCTGGAAACCTTCAATTCGGGAGAGATCATCGCTTAAGCGGCCATAGCCAACCGCCGTTCCCGCTTTGCCGTCATTCCCCGCCTCGGCATAGCTCAGCCAGACGCGGCGCGATTTTTCAAAATCCGGGGCGAGTGCCACGTCCAGCAACCCGCCCTGGCCGTTTGCCCAGACCTTGGGTACGCCGACGATCGGGTCGGAAAGCCCTTTTCCTGCCTGCCAGTGCTTTAACTGGCCTCCCTTAAGGGTCACCAGCAGCCCTTTATTGTCCGGCAGGAACGCCATCGACCAGGGATGATCGAGCCGGTTTTGCACAACGTCGACTTTTACCGCGTCAGGGGCGGCGAGGAGAGAAATCGGGAAAAATAACGCAGGCAGGAAAATCAGCGAAGATCGATGCATAACGCGCTCCTTTATCGGTTTATGGCATAAAGGTTAGCCACTGGGTCCGGGCACGTTATCACTTTTACAAAAGCTTAATCAGAAGGGGGAGTTGCCTCCCCCGGTGTCAGTGTTGTTCAAGCGTCTCGTGCTTGTTCAGACACATGATGCATAGAGAGAGCGTGGTCAGGCAGTTTTCAAGCTTCTCCGCGTTAACAGCGATAAAATTCGGGCAGTCGTGGCGTCCGTTCATCAAACATACCCCTGCAATGGAGAGCACCTCGGCGGCGCGGCGCAGCGCAACGAGTTCGCTTTCGGCGTATTCCGCTTTCAGGACGGGTGCTTTTTCACGCATGAAGTTGCAAAGTTCAAAGAGATTATCACGCAGATGTTCGCTTTCGCTGACTGACATATACCCTTTTGCCTTCCTCAACTGCAGGTACGCGGCAAGGTCGATTCGGGCATTGATCAGCTTGTTAAGCAGATCGCGTTTCAGTCTGTCAACGGACATGCTCTTTCCTCCTCTGTCAGTCATTGTGCACATTCAGAATAAGGTTATTTTTTGTACAGTTTAATGCCTGAGATCAATAATTCTTAACTGATTAACATTATTTACAATGTTACAACCTTCTCGCCGGTCATCCGCCTCGCAAAGAGTGTATAAATCCCCCGCGGAACGCTGTAAAATCCCGCCCTGATAACTCCATAATTGATGAATTTTTAACCTATGAGCAATGTTACGCACCAGCCTAAAATCGGCTTCGTCTCCCTGGGCTGCCCAAAAAACCTGGTGGATTCTGAACGCATCCTGACCGAACTGCGCACCGAGGGCTATGACGTGGTGCCAAGCTACGACAACGCCGACATGGTGATCGTTAACACCTGTGGGTTTATCGACAGCGCGGTTCAGGAGTCACTGGAAGCCATCGGTGAAGCCCTGACGGAAAACGGCAAAGTGATTGTGACCGGCTGTCTGGGCGCGAAAGTGGACCAGATCCGCGAAGTGCACCCGAAAGTGCTGGAGATCACCGGCCCGCACAGCTACGAGCAGGTACTGGAGCATGTTCATCACTATGTCCCTAAACCTAAGCACAATCCGTTCCTGAGCCTGGTGCCAGAACAGGGCGTGAAGCTGACCCCGCGTCACTATGCGTACCTGAAAATTTCCGAAGGCTGCAACCATCGCTGCACCTTCTGCATTATCCCGTCCATGCGTGGCGATTTGGTCAGCCGTCCGATTGGTGAAGTGCTGGCAGAAGCCAAACGTCTGGCAGACGCAGGCGTTAAAGAGCTGCTGGTCATTTCTCAGGATACCTCGGCCTATGGCGTCGACGTGAAGCATCGCTCTGGTTTCCACAACGGTGAGCCGGTGAAAACCAGCATGGTTGGCCTGTGCGAACAGCTTGCCAAACTGGGTATCTGGACACGTCTGCATTACGTCTACCCGTATCCGCACGTTGACGATGTCATCCCGCTGATGGCAGAAGGGAAAATTCTTCCGTATCTGGATATCCCGCTGCAGCACGCCAGCCCGCGTATTCTGAAGCTGATGAAGCGTCCTGGCTCCGTCGATCGCCAGCTGGCGCGCATCAAACAGTGGCGTGAAATCTGCCCGGACCTGACCCTGCGTTCCACCTTCATCGTGGGCTTCCCGGGTGAAACCGAAGAAGATTTCCAGATGCTGCTCGACTTCCTGAAAGAAGCACGTCTGGACCGCGTAGGCTGCTTCAAATACAGCCCGGTCGAAGGCGCGACCGCCAACGAACTGGCGGATCAGGTTCCGGAAGAGGTGAAAGAAGAGCGCTGGAACCGCTTCATGCAGCTGCAACAGCAGATCTCTGCTGAACGTCTGCAGGAAAAAGTGGGCCGCGAAATTCTGGTCATCATCGATGAAGTGGACGAAGAAGGCGCAATTGGCCGCAGCATGGCGGACGCCCCTGAAATCGACGGCGCGGTCTACCTGAACGGCGAAACCAGCGTTAAGCCGGGCGATATTGTCCGCGTGAAAGTTGAAAACGCCGACGAGTATGATTTGTGGGGAAGCCGGGTTTAACGGCGTTTACCCTTCCCTTCACCCTCTCCCGCCGGGAGAGGGTTTCCATCCTACCCCTTAATCCTCGGATCCAGCGCGTCGCGTAACCCATCACCCAGCAGGTTAAACGCCAGCACGGTCAGGAAAATGGCCAGGCTCGGGAAGATGGCCACGTGCGGTGCAATGACCATGTCCGCTCTTGCTTCATTCAGCATCGCGCCCCACTCCGGCGTAGGCGGTTGCGCACCCAGCCCCAGAAACGACAGGCTGGCCGCCGAGATAATCGACACGCCGATACGCATGGTAAAATAGACCACGATAGACGACACCGTCCCCGGCAGAATATGGCTGAACAGGATAGTGGCATCGCTGGCCCCCATGCTGCGCGCAGACTCAATAAAGGTTTGCTGTTTGAGCACCAGCGTGTTGCCTCGTACCAGACGCGCAAACGCCGGTATTGAGAAGACCGCAACCGCAATAATGACGTTAGCCATACCGCTGCCCATTATCGCCACTACCGCAATCGCCAGCAGAATGCCCGGGAAGGCAAACAACACGTCGCAGATACGCATGATAATGCGGTCCCACCAGCCTTCGTAATATCCGGCGACCAGACCCAGCACGGTGCCGATTGCCGCGCCAATCAGTACCGCAAAAACCCCGGCGGCGAGAGAGATCTGCGCCCCCACCAGCACGCGGCTGAAGATGTCGCGCCCAAGCGAGTCCACGCCGAACCAGTGCAGCATCGACGGTCCATCATTGAGACGGTCGTAATCAAAATAGTTTTCCGCATCAAACGGTGCTACCCACGGCGCAATGACCGCCACCACAATCAGCAGCAGGACAAACAGCCCCGCCGTCATGGCGACCGGCTGACGGCGAAAACGCCGCCAGAATTCAGACCACGGCGTGCGGATATGGTCCGGCTTTAGCCCCGGCATAGCGTTTAACATGGCCTGACGACGCCAGTTCAACAATCGCATTTTACTTATACCTGATGGCCGGGTTAATGGCGGCGTAGAGCACATCCACCACTAAGTTGATAAGAATAAATTCCAGTGAGAAAAGCAGGACTTCGGCCTGAATAACCGGGTAATCACGCATTTCGACTGAATCCACCAAAAGACGTCCCAGCCCCGGCCAGTTAAAGACCTTCTCCACCACAATCGAGCCGCCCAGCAGGAAACCAAACTGGAGCCCCATCATCGTCACCACCGGGATCATCGCGTTACGAAAGCCGTGTTTGAGGATGACCCATTTCTCGCTGACCCCTTTCGCCCGGGCGGTGCGAATATAATCTTCGCTCAGCACGTCAACGAACGAGGCGCGGGTAAAGCGGGCCATCACGGCAGCAACAGCCGCGCCCAGCGTCATTGAGGGCAGAATGTAGTGTTTCCAGGTGTCGGCCCCGACCGTCGGCAGCCAGCCCAGCTCCACGGAGAATATCTGCATCAGCAGCATCCCCAGTGCAAATGCCGGGAAGGAAATGCCCGTGACGGCCAGAGCCATACCGAGCTTATCCGGCCAGCGGTTGCGCCAGACGGCAGCGACAATTCCTGCGCCAAGACCGAACAGCACCGCCCAGCTCATGCTGGCAATGGTTAACCAGAACGTGGGCATAAAGCGGCTGGCAATCTCTTCCGACACCGGACGACGTGACACCATAGAAGTGCCAAAGTCACCCTGCAGAACGTTGCCAATATAGTGGAGAAACTGCATATACAAAGGCTGGTCGAGGCCCAGTTGTTTTCGCACCAGCGCGATAACCGTTGCATCCGCATCTGACCCTGCAACCAGACGTGCCGGATCGCCCGGCAGCATATGAACAAACAAAAACACCAGCACCGCCACAATCAGCAGCGTCGGGATAAGCCCCAACAGGCGTTTACAAACATAATTCAGCATGCCTTTCCCTCTCATCCCACAGGCAGTGGCCTGCGGGCATGAGTATTATTTTAAATCTGCTTCATCAAAGCTAAAGCCCGTATCCGGCATGATGTAGAATCCGGTCAGCGCTTTGTTATGCGCGGAAACCAGTTTTTCCACCACCAGCGGTACCCACGGCGACTCTTTCCAGATGGTATCCTGCGCCTCTTTATACAGGCGCGCTTTCTCTTCCGGTTTGGTCGTTTTCAGGGCATCCGCCAGGTCTTTATCCACCTTCGGGTTGCTGTAGAAGGCGGTGTTGAACAGGGTCGGCGGCCAGTTCTGTGAGGCAAACAGCGGCGACAGCGCCCAGTCCGCTTCACCGGTAGAGGCCGACCAGCCGGTGTAGAACATCCGTACGCCGCTCTCTTTCTGCCCTTTCCCTTCCACCTCAGCCGCACGCTGACCGGCATCCATCGCGGTGACCTGCGCCTTGATACCTACCTGTGCCAGCTGCTGCTGGGTAAATTGCAGCACCTTCTGAGCGGTACTGTGATTATGCGACGACCAGAGCGTGGTGCTAAAGCCGTTCGGGAAGCCCGCCTCTTTTAACAGCTCACGCGCTTTGGCCGGATCGTAAGGCCACGGTTGATAGTTTTGCGAATAGGCGATCGCCGGAGGCAGCACGCCGGTAGCCGGCGTGGCATAGCCAGCAAAGGCGACTTTTACCAGCGCCTGGCGGTTAATGGCGTAGTTGATGGCCTCACGCACTTTTGGGTTATCAAACGGCTTTTGCGTCACGTTCATGCTGATATAGCGCTGCATAATGGACGGGCTGGCGACCAGCTCCAGCTTGCTGTTTTTCTGCAGAATGGCGGCTTGCTCATAGGGGATCGGGAACGCGAACTGCGCCTCGCCGGTCTGCAGCATCGCCGCGCGGGTGTTGTTGTCCACCACCGGACGCCAGGTAATGGTGTCCAGCTTCGGCAGGCCCGGCTGCCAGTAACCCGCAAACTTCTTAACCTTCACAAAGTCGGTCTGGTTCCAGGTGAGCAGCTCGTAGGGGCCGGTACCCACCGGATGGAACCCGATCTCTTTGCCGTATTTTTTCAGCGCGGCGGGCGAAATCATCGCCGTGGCCGGATGCGCCAGAATATTGATAAACGCCGAGAACGGCTCTTTCAGGGTGATCTTCACCGTCGTCGGGTCGACCACCTCGGTGCTGGCGATGTTTTTATACAGGTTGTAGCGCTTGAGGCTATTTTCCGGGTTGCTGGCGCGATCGAGGTTTATCTTCACCGCCTCCGCGTTGAAATCTGTACCGTCCTGGAACTTCACGCCGGTTCTGAGCTTAATGGTATACACCAGCCCGTCGCTGGAAACGGTATACCCTTCCGCCAGCACATTTTTAAGTTTCATCTCGCTATCCAGGCCAAACAGCCCCTGATAGAACGATTTCGCCACCGCCTGGGAGAGCGTGTCGTTGGCATCATACGGATCCAGCGTGGTGAAATTGGAACCGACGGCGACCACCACATCTTTGGCAGCGAACGCCGGCGCGGCGGCCAGGGCTGCCGTCACGCTCGCGGCGAGTAACCATCTGCGCGCTACAAATTTAACCATTGTGTTCTCCTGCCTGTTTTAAGTTATAACCGCGAGAATGCATTGTCCTGACGCGGAGGGGCCACAAAATGCCCCGGGCCAACCTCGCGCAGCGCCACGCGCTCCACCGCCTCGCCCCGTTTACGAATATTGCTCGGCATTTCGTCCTGCAACAGCACACGCTGGCCGTGGCGATGCTCAGGGTCGGCAACCGGCACTGCGGCGATAAGCTTGCGTGTGTAAGGGTGCTGTGGATTTTCAAATACCGCCCTGCGCGGTCCTATCTCCACAATTTGTCCCATAAACATCACCGCGACACGGTGGCTGATACGCTCAACCACCGCCATGTCGTGGGAGATAAAGAGGAAGGCAATCCCCATATCCCGCTGCAGGTCGAGCAGTAAATTAATGATTTGCGCCCGGATAGAGACATCCAGCGCCGAGACGGATTCATCTGCAATCACCACTTTCGGGTTAAGTGCCAGCGCGCGGGCAATGCAAATACGCTGCCGCTGACCGCCCGAAAACTCGTGCGGATAACGCCAGGCATGTTCTGGCTTCAGCCCCACGCGCTCAAGCAGCCAGGCCACCCGACGCTGCGCGGCTTCACCGTCGAGCAGGTTATGCACCCGCAGCGGCTCCATAAGCGAATACCCCACCGTGTGGCGCGGGTCGAGGGAGGCATACGGATCCTGGAAAATAAACTGGATATCTCGCCTTACCGCCTGCAGTTTGCTGTCCGGAAGGGTATCAATGCGCTCCCCGTTAAAGGTTATGCTGCCCTCCTGGGACTCCACCAGCCTGAGCAGCGCCCGCCCGGTGGTGGATTTGCCGCAGCCTGACTCTCCCACCAGCGCCAGCGTTTCGCCTGGCCATAAATCAAAACTGACGTTTTCAACCGCATGCACCTCGCGCTTCACGCGGTTAAACATTCCGCTGCGCAGGGGAAAACGGGTCACCAGATCGCGCACTTCCAGAATCGGCTTTCCGGGTACCACGGTATCCTGCTCGATTTCATCTTCCTGCTGGCCTACCGCTTCGAGAGAAATCAACGGGAACCGGCGCGGTAAATCGCTGCCGTTCATCGCCCCCAACCGCGGAACCGCCGCCAGCAGCGCTTTGGTGTAAGGATGAACCGGCGCATGGAAAATCTGCTCAACCATGCCGGTTTCCACGGCGTTGCCCTTATGCATGACCAGCACGCGATCGGCAATATCGGCGACCACGCCCATATCGTGGGTGATGAAAATCACCCCCATCTCCATCTCCTGCTGCAGCACTTTGATAAGCTGCAGAATTTGCGCCTGAATAGTCACATCCAGTGCCGTCGTGGGTTCGTCGGCAATCAGCACCGCGGGACGGCAGGAGAGCGCCATCGCAATCATGACGCGCTGACGCATACCGCCAGAAAGCTGATGCGGGTAGCGTCCCAGAATGGCCTGCGCTTCCGGTATGCGTACCAGGTCGAGCATGCGTTTCGCTTCACGAAGCGCCTCATCACCGCTCAACCCCTGATGCAGGCGGATGGACTCGGCAATCTGTTCCCCGACCGGAAAGACCGGGTTCAGCGAGGTCATCGGCTCCTGGAAGATCATCGCAATATCGGCCCCGCGCACGCTCTGCATCTGCGAGGCGCTCAGCTCATTTAAATCAATGACCTGGTGGTTACGCCGGCGCAGCAGCATTTTTTCGCAGCTGACCTGTCCGCCGGTCTGTTCCAGCAGACGCATCAGCGCCAGTGCGGTGACCGATTTCCCTGAACCGGACTCGCCCACAATCGCCAGCGTTTCGCCGCGGTTGAGCGAGAACGATAAATTCTGTACTGCGGGGATGAACTGCCGCTCTTCCTGAAACGCAATATTCAGTTGATGGACAGCCAGCACTTCACGGTTGTCCAGCTCTTCACTGTGCGGCACGCTTTGCCCCCTTATTCACGATAGATCCCCGTACTGGGTTCATCACCGGCATAACCCCACGCGCGGTACATACCTTCGCTGTTAAACGGCAATGCCACGTTGCCCTCACGATCCACCGCAATTAACCCACCGATACCCCCCAGCGCGGGCAGTTTCTCCATCACCACGCGCTCACAGGCTTCGGCCAGGCTTAACCCGCCGTAATCCATCAGCGCGGTGATGTCATACGCCGCGAGGGCGCGAATAAACACTTCACCGGTTCCGGTGCACGACACTGCCGCCGTGGCGTTATTGGCATAGCACCCTGCCCCCGGTAATGGACTGTCACCTACCCGGCCCGGCAGTTTGTTGGTCATTCCGCCAGTCGACGTGGCCGCAGCCAGATTCCCGGCTTTATCAAGAGCCACCGCCCCTACCGTGCCCATTTTGCTGCGCTCATCGAGCGGCGCGGTATGGTCAAGCTGCGTCACGTTTGCCGAGCGCGCCTCAAGCAGCTGTTGATAACGCTCCGGCGTTGAAAACAGATCGGGAGAAACTGGCGTCATGCCATGTTCCGCGGCAAACGTCTCCGCCCCGGCCCCGGTCAGAAGAACATGCGGGCTCGCCTCCATCACCAGACGCGCGGCCAGCACCGGATTACGCAGATGACTCACCCCCGCGACGGCGCCCGCTTTAAGGGTGACACCGTCCATGACGCAGGCATCCAGCTCGTGCGTTTCATCGCGGGTAAAGACCGAACCAATGCCCGCGTTAAACAACGGGCACTCTTCCAGCAGACGTACCGCCTCGGTAACCACATCCAGCGCGCTCTCGCCCGCCTCCAGCATCCGCTGGCCCGTTTCCACAATGGCATACAGCGCATCAATATAACGTTTTTCCTGCTCGGGACTGAGCAGGGCACGGGTGATTGCCCCGGCGCCACCATGAATTGCGATTACCGCATTAACCATTCCCATCACCCGTTAGCCTGATTTGCGGCTTTTTCTATAAATATCATTATCGTCGCTGAAACTTCAGATGATTTTTGAATATAGAAAGACGCAACTGTGATGTAAAGCGTACACCCATCGGGTCATACAGTTAGTGGCACTTTTCTGCCATAATGGACGCTTTCGTCGTTACTCCGCAGGAGCCCACCATGGATTTTACCGCCGGACTGATGCCGCTTGAGGCGGCACTCACGCAGATGCTTGACCGAATTTCCCCCCTGCACGACCACGAGACGCTGCCACTGGTGCGCTGTTTTGGTCGTATTGCCGCGCGCGATATCATCTCTCCGCTTAACGTGCCTGGGTTCGATAACTCCGCAATGGACGGCTACGCGGTACGCCTGGCGGATATCCGGACGGATACGGCGCTGCCTGTGGCGGGTAAAGCATTTGCCGGTCAGCCGTTTAACGGTGAGTGGCCTGCGGGTACCTGCATACGCATCATGACCGGTGCCCCCGTACCGCCAGGCTGCGAAGCGGTGGTGATGCAGGAAGAGACCGAACAAACGGAAGCGGGCGTCCGCTTCACCGCAAGTGTTAAAGCGGGACAGAATATCCGTCGTACCGGTGAAGACATCACGCGTGGCGCAACGGTATTTGCCGCCGGGCAGAAACTGACGGTGGGCGAACTGCCGGTGCTGGCCTCGCTCGGCATTGCAGAAATTGACGTTATCCGTAAGGTACGCGTGGCGGTCTTTTCCACCGGCGATGAACTCCAGCTTCCGGGCCAGCCACTGCAGGACGGCCAAATTTACGACACTAACCGCCTCGCGGTACACCTGATGCTTGAACAGCTGGGGTGTGAGGTCATTAACCTTGGCATCATTGCGGATGATCCGGAAAAACTGCGCGCCGCGTTTATTAAAGCGGACCAGTCTGCGGACGTGGTAATTAGCTCCGGCGGCGTTTCCGTAGGTGAAGCGGATTACACCAAAACCATTCTTGAAGAGCTGGGGGAGATCGGCTTCTGGAAACTGGCCATCAAGCCGGGCAAACCGTTCGCGTTTGGTCAGCTGAAACACAGCTGGTTCTGCGGCCTGCCGGGTAACCCGGTTTCCGCCGCCCTGACCTTCTACCAGCTGGTCATTCCGCTGCTGGCAAAACTGTCTGGTAACCAGGCCCACCCGCTGCCGGTTCGCCAGCGCGTACGAGCGGCGACGCGCCTAAAGAAATCACCGGGCCGTCTTGATTTCCAGCGCGGTATTCTGACGCGCAACGCTGAAGGCGAGCTGGAAGTGAGCACCACCGGACACCAGGGCTCGCATATCTTCAGCTCGTTCAGCCAGGGCAACTGCTTTATCGTTCTCGAGCGTGAACGCGGCAGCGTGGAGCCGGGTGAATGGGTTGAGGTGGAAAGCTTTAACCACCTCTTCGGAGGCTAACATGACGGCTGAACTCAGCGACCAGGAGATGATGCGCTATAACCGCCAGATTGTTCTGCGCGGTTTTGATTTCGACGGCCAGGAAGCGCTTAAGGCAGCACGGGTGCTGGTCGTAGGGCTGGGGGGGCTGGGCTGCGCTGCGGCCCAGTATCTGGCCGCGGCGGGGGTGGGCAATATGACGCTGCTGGATTTTGATACCGTGTCGGTGTCGAACCTTCAGCGCCAGACGCTGCACAGCGACGCGACCCTCGGCCAGCCCAAAGTGGAATCGGCCCGCGCGGCGCTGGTGCGCATCAATCCTAACGTGAAGTTCACCCTGATTGACGCCCTGCTGGATGATGAGGCGCTGTCGGCACAGATAGCACGACACGATCTGGTGCTGGACTGTACCGATAACGTCACCATTCGCAATCAGTTGAATGCAGGATGTTTTGCCCACAAAACGCCGCTGGTCTCCGGTGCCGCCATTCGAATGGAAGGCCAAATCAGCGTCTTTACCTACGCCGGGGGCGAACCGTGCTATCGCTGCCTGAGCCGTCTGTTTGGCGAGAACGCCCTCACCTGCGTGGAGGCGGGCGTCATGGCTCCGTTAGTCGGCGTCATAGGTTCGTTGCAGGCTATGGAAGCGATCAAAGTGCTGGCGCATTACGGGACGCCTGCCGCGGGGAAAATCGTGATGTATGACGCGATGACCTGCCAGTTCCGCGAGATGAAACTGATGCGCAACCCCGGCTGTGAGGTATGCGGACGCTAAATGGTAGCCGGGCAAGCGTTAGCATAACCCGGCAACCGTATCAGAGCGTCGTTCTGCCAAACGCCCCTTGCCAGTCCTGCTCAAACTTCACTATTGCCGCATCCACCGCAGGCGAAGTAATAAATTGCTGAGCAACATCCAGCGGCAGGGTGATGGATTCACAACCTGCCAGCAGGCAGTCCAGTGCCTGACGCGGCGTTTTGAAGCTCGCGGCCAGCACTTTTGACTGCGGGGCATGCAGCGTCAGAAGCTGCTGCAGTTCAACCACCGTCTGGATCCCGTCCCCGCCCTGCGCGTCCACGCGGTTAACGTAAGGGGCAACATACTCAGCGCCCGCCAGCGCGGATAGCATCCCTTGTGCTGCACCGTACACCGCCGTACCCAGCGTCGGGATCCCTTCCGCTTTCAGCATTTTGATCGCCGCCAGACCTTCCGCCGTTACCGGCACTTTTACCACCAGGTCGTTGATAATGGTGCGCAGTTTACGCGCCTCTTCCACCATCCCTTCAGCGGTGGTCGCCATGACCTGCGCGAACAGGCGACCTTTCCCGCCGAGCGCATCCTGCAGCGCCGGTAGCAGCGCCTCGAGCGGCGTTTTCCCTGCCGCCACGATACTGGGGTTCGTGGTCACGCCCGCCAGCGGGAAGATACGCGCCAGCCGTTTCACTGCCGCGACGTCGGAAGTATCGAGATAAAGTTCCATGATGTAACCCTCAAATTTAGCCTGCACTTACCCTATCACGACAAAACCTGCTCAGGAGTTGACCTGCATCAAGATAACTTTCATTCGAAAGTTATTTAATCTTCATATGCAATATGAGAGGCGAAAACATGATCTTCAATATTCAGCGTTACTCTACCCACGATGGCCCCGGTATTCGTACCGTGGTGTTCCTGAAAGGCTGCTCGCTGGGCTGTCGCTGGTGCCAGAATCCGGAAAGCCGCTCCCGCCACCGGGATGTGCTCTTTGACGCGCGGCTGTGCCTGGAAGGCTGCGACCTGTGCCAGAAAGCGGCGCCGGGCATTATCGATCGTGCGCTGAATGGGCTGGTTATCCACCGTGAAAAGCTTAACGAAAAGACTCTCGACGCCCTCACCGACTGCTGCCCAACGCAGGCGCTCACCGTCTGTGGTGAAGAAAAGCAGGTTGAAGAGATTATGTCCACCGTACTGCGCGACAAGCCCTTCTATGACCGCAGCGGCGGCGGGATAACCCTGTCCGGCGGTGAACCGTTTATGAATCCCGATCTGGCTCATGCCCTGTTTAAAGCCAGCCATGAGCAAGGCATACATACCGCCGTGGAAACCTGTCTCCACGTGCCATGGCATTATATTGCACCGTCATTACCGTATGTCGATCTGTTCCTGGCGGACCTGAAACACGTTGATGGCAGGACGTTCAAACAGTGGACCGACGGTTCCGCCAAACGGATCCTTGATAACCTGAAACGCCTGGCCGCCGCCGGTAAACAGGTCACCCTCCGCGTACCGCTGATTCAGGGCTTCAACGCCGATGAAGCGTCGATTACCGCCATCACCAATTTTGCCGCAGACGAACTCAACGTCCGCGAGATCCATTTTCTGCCGTACCACACGCTGGGCATGAACAAATATACCCTGCTCGGCCAACCCTACTCTGCCCCTGATAAACCGCTGGATGATCCTGCGCTTCTGGACTTCGCACAGCAGTACGCCTGCCAGAAAGGGTTAACCGCGACCTTACGAGGATAAACTTATGACGACCCTGAATCTCAGCACCCTTAGCGAGCGCATAAAAGCACACAAAACGGCCCTCGTGCATATCGTGAAGCCGCCGGTCTGTACCGAGCGCGCCCTGCATTACACCGAGATGTACCAGCAGCATATGGACAAGCCGATCCCGGTGCGTCGCGCGCTGGCGCTGGCGCATCACCTCGCGCAGCGCACCATCTGGATAAAACATGATGAGCTGATCATCGGTAACCAGGCCAGTGAAGTCCGCGCCGCGCCAATTTTCCCGGAATACACCGTCTCGTGGATTGAAAAAGAGATTGACGATCTGGCGGACCGTCCGGGCGCAGGCTTTGCGGTGAGCGAAGAAAACAAGCGCGTATTGCATGAGATCTGCCCATGGTGGCGCGGCCAGACGGTGCAGGATCGCTGCTACGGCATGTTCACCGACGAGCAAAAAGGGCTGCTGGAAACCGGCATTATCAAAGCGGAAGGTAACATGACCTCCGGCGACGCACACCTGGCGGTTAACTTCCCGCTTCTGCTGGAGAAAGGCCTCGATGGTCTGCGCGACAAAGTGGCCGAGCGTCGTTCGCGTATCAACCTGACGGTGCTCGACGACCTTCACGGGGAACAGTTCCTGAAAGCGATCGATATTGTGCTGGAAGCGGTCAGCCTGCACATCGAACGTTTCGCCGCGCTGGCGCGTGAAATGGCGGCAACCGAATCCCGTGAAAGCCGTCGCGACGAGCTGCTGGCGATGGCAGAAAACTGTGATGTAATCGCCCATCAGCCGCCAACAACCTTCTGGCAGGCGCTGCAGCTGTGCTACTTCATCCAGCTTATTCTGCAGATTGAGTCCAATGGCCACTCCGTCTCGTTTGCCCGCATGGACCAATACCTCTATCCGTACTACCGCCGCGACGTGGAGCTGAACCAGAGCCTCGACCGCGAACATGCCATTGAGCTGCTGCACAGCTGTTGGCTGAAGCTGCTGGAAGTGAACAAAATCCGCTCCGGTTCGCACTCCAAAGCTTCAGCGGGTAGCCCGCTGTATCAGAACGTCACCATCGGTGGACAGACGCTGATCAACGGTGAGCCTATGGACGCAGTCAATCCGCTCAGCTACGCGATTCTGGAATCCTGCGGTCGCCTGCGCTCCACGCAGCCAAACCTGAGCGTGCGTTATCATGCGGGCATGAGCAATGACTTCCTCGACGCCTGCGTGCAGGTGATCCGCTGCGGCTTTGGTATGCCCGCGTTCAACAACGATGAGATTGTTATTCCGGAATTCATCAAGCTCGGCGTCGAAAAAGAGGATGCCTATGACTATGCCGCGATTGGCTGCATCGAAACCGCAGTGGGTGGCAAATGGGGTTATCGCTGCACCGGCATGAGCTTTATCAACTTCGCCCGCGTGATGCTGGCAGCGCTGGAAGGCGGCCGCGATGCCACCAGCGGTAAGGTATTCCTGCCACAGGAGAAAGCACTCTCTGCCGGTAACTTCGATAACTTCGAAGAGGTGATGGCAGCGTGGGATACCCAGATCCGCTACTACACCCGCAAATCTATCGAGATTGAGTATGTGGTGGACACGATGCTGGAAGAGAACGTCCCCGATATTCTCTGCTCAGCGCTGGTGGATGACTGTATAGAACGCGCGAAAAGCATCAAACAAGGCGGCGCGAAGTATGACTGGGTGTCAGGCCTGCAGGTGGGTATTGCTAACCTGGGCAACAGCCTGGCCGCGGTGAAAAAACTGGTCTTCGAACAGGGTACGATAGGTCAGCAACAGCTGGCCGCCGCTCTGGCCGATGATTTCGACGGGCTGACCCACGAGCAGCTGCGTCAGCGGCTGATCAACGGCGCGCCAAAATACGGTAACGATGACGACAGCGTGGATATGCTGCTGACCCGTGCCTACGAAACCTATATCGCCGAGCTGAAGCAGTACCATAACCCGCGCTATGGCCGTGGTCCGATTGGCGGTAACTACTATGCCGGCACGTCATCTATCTCCGCGAACGTGCCGTTTGGCGCGGCAACGATGGCAACCCCGGATGGACGTAAGGCGCATACTCCGTTGGCAGAAGGAGCCAGCCCGGCCTCCGGTACTGACCACCTCGGCCCGACGGCGGTAATTGGCTCTGTCGGCAAACTGCCAACCGAAGCGATCCTCGGCGGGGTACTGTTAAACCAGAAGCTCAATCCGTCGACGCTGGAAAATGACAGTGACCGTCAGAAACTGATGGTGCTTCTGCGTACCTTCTTTGAAGTGCACAAGGGCTGGCATATTCAGTACAACATCGTTTCGCGTGAAACGCTGCTGGAAGCGAAAAAACACCCGGACCAGTATCGTGACCTGGTGGTGCGCGTCGCAGGGTACTCCGCGTTCTTTACCGCCCTGTCGCCGGATGCGCAGGACGATATTATTGCGCGTACCGAGCACACGCTTTAACTCTCTTCAGACTTATGCCCTCTCCCATCAAGGAGAGGGAACCTGTCTTTAAGCGGCAATTTCGGTTGCCGCTTTGCTTTGACTTTCGAATGAAATTAAATTTGTGCTCTCCGTCACCTTGTTATTAGAATGTTTCAAACGCAGTGACTCAGGAGCACAGTATGACCGTAAAAGTTATCGTCACCGATATGGACGGAACTTTCCTTGATGATGCCAAGCAGTACGACCGCGACCGCTTTCAGGCACAGTTTGAGCAGCTTAAAGCCCGTGATATTGAATTTGTTGTCGCCAGCGGCAACCAGTATTACCAGCTCATCTCCTTCTTCCCGGAACTGAAAGATCAGATCTCCTTCGTGGCGGAAAATGGCGCGCTGGTGTTCGATCACGGTGAGCAGATTTTTCACGGTGAACTGACCCGCCATGAGTCGCAAATTGTCATTGGCGAGTTGCTGAAAGACAACGCGCTCAACTTTGTGGCCTGTGGGCTGGAGAGCGCCTACGTCAGCGAACGGGCGCCAGACGCGTTTGTGGCGCTCATGTCAAAGCACTACCACCGCTTAAAACGCATCCGTGATTACCGCGAAATTGACGACGTGCTGTTCAAATTCTCCCTGAATTTGCCGGACAGCGATATCCCGAATCTTGTCGACAAACTGCACGTCTCCCTCGACGGGATTATGAAACCCGTCACCAGCGGTTTTGGGTTTGTCGATTTGATTATCCCGGGCCTGCACAAAGCCAACGGTATTAGCCGTCTGCTGAAGCGCTGGAAAATCTCCCCACAGGCGTGCGTGGCCATCGGCGACAGCGGCAACGATGCGGAAATGCTGAAGCTGGTGAAATACAATTTTGCCATGGGCAACGCGGCGCAGAGCATCAAAACGATCTGCCGCTACAGCACGGATGACAACAACCATCAGGGCGCACTGAATGTGATTCAGGCCGTGCTTGACGACCACTCCCCGTTCGACGCGTAATCTCTCTCTTGCCGGAGCACTGCTCCGGTACCTCACTCTTTTTCCATCCTGTGGAACACGTCAAATATTTAAACTTGCATTAACTAATTTTTAACTTAAAGTATCACTTGTAGATATTTTTACTTTCGAATGAAAGATGCGAGGCAGTTATGACGTTTACCAGTGAAAGTTTGCCTGCGGACCATAAAGCAGCGATTCGTCAGTTGAAGCGTGAACTACGTGCGCAGATCGGAGACGTTCAGGCGGTATTCGACACGCTCAGCGATAAAATCGCGACCCGCGTGGCGGAAATTAATGCCCTGAAGAACAAAGGTGAAACCGTCTGGCCGGTTATCCCGTTTGCGGATGTGAAAAACGGGACGATCACCCAGGCACAGCGTGACGCGGTCAAACGCCGTGGCTGCGCGGTGATTAAAGGACACTTCCCTCGCGAGCAGGCGCTGGCGTGGGATCAATCGATGCTCGACTACCTCGATCTCAACCGGTTTGATGAGGTCTATAAAGGTCCGGGCGATAACTTCTTTGGTACCTTAACCGCCTCACGTCCGGAAATTTATCCTATCTACTGGTCGCAGGCGCAAATGCAGGCCCGGCAGAGTGAAGAGATGGCGCAGGTACAGTCGTTCCTGAACCGTTTATGGACCTTCGAGAGTAATGGCAAACAGTGGTTCGATCCGGACGTCAGCGTCATTTATCCGGACCGTATTCGTCGTCGCCCACCGGGTACCACCTCTAAAGGGCTGGGCGCGCATACCGATTCCGGCGCGCTGGAGCGCTGGCTGCTGCCGGCCTATCAGCAGGTCTTTGCCCGCGTTTTTGACGGCAACGTGGATAAATACGATCCGTGGAACGCCGCACACCGTACCGAAGTGGAAGAGTACACCGTGGATAACACCACAAAATGTTCTGTATTCCGCACCTTCCAGGGCTGGACGGCGCTGTCAGATATGATCCCGGGTCAGGGGTTGCTGCATGTGGTGCCTATTCCGGAAGCGATGGCCTACATTCTGCTGCGTCCGCTGCTGGATGATGTCCCGGAAGATGAACTCTGCGGCGTCGCGCCGGGACGTGTCCTGCCGGTCTCCGAGAAATGGCATCCGCTGTTAATCGAAGCGCTGAGCAGCATCCCAGCACTGGAAGCAGGCGATTCCGTGTGGTGGCACTGTGACGTGATCCACTCCGTTGCACCGGTGGAAAATCAGCAAGGCTGGGGCAACGTAATGTATATCCCTGCCGCCCCGATGTGCGAGAAAAACCTCGCCTATGCGAAAAAAGTGAAAGCAGCGCTGGAAACCGGTGCATCGCCGGGCGATTTCCCGCGCGAAGATTATGAAAAAAACTGGCAGGACCGCTTTACCGTGAACGATCTGAATATTCACGGCAAGCGTGCACTGGGCATGGCTTAATTGTCGTATAACCCTTCCCGCTCCACGGCGGTACGTCGTTTCCCCTGACGTATCCGCCGGACAGATCCCCGCACGGCCAGCGTGCCGTTAAGCAATAATGTTCCCACCGGCGCATCCGGGCGCATCAGCCGTTGCTGAAGCATATGCACCGCTTCGGTTCCCAGTTCATCGCGCGGTACGTGCACCGCCGTGAGCGGAACATCCTGAATGGCCGCCAGATTAAACCCGTCAATGCTCATCACCGAGATATCCTGCGGCACGCGCAAGCCCTGTTTTTGCAGCGCACTGATGGTGCCCGCCGCCATAAAATCGCCGCCGACCAAAAATGCGGTGGGCAGATCCTTACCCTGCATTTGACGGAGCCAGGAGGTGACCAGCTCTTCCGTTTCACGCGCGCTGAAGCTCGGAGCCACCAGCAGATCGCGTTTATCGTTGAATTTCAGGTTGTGAGATTGCCACGCATCGCGGATCCCGGCCAGACGCAGTTCCATGGTGTAACGCCGCAGGCAGAGGACATTCATCACCTCACGGTGTCCCATTTCAAACAGATAGTCCGCGGCCCGCTCACCTATCGCGCGGTGGTCCGGTGCCACTGCAGGCAGGCGCATATGCCGGTCGCGGCAGTTAATCAGCATGCAGGGTTTACCCACATCCACCGCCAGATCGTAGATATGCGGATCGTCGATACCGAGAAGAATAGCGGCCTGTGTCTCCGGCTCGTTCATCCGTGCCAGAAAAAGCTGTGCGTCGCTGTCATTCTCTTCCAGCGCGCAATAACGCAGACGGACATCGTGGGAAGCAAGGCCTTTACTCACGCTCTGGATCACCCGGTAGTAAAAGATGTCGGACCGCTCGTCAAAGGCGCGCTGTGGCGCAAAAACCACCAGGCTGTTGAGCAGCAGACGCCCCGCCGCCAGACCGTCCATCACCCCCAGCTCCCGCGCGCAGGCCAGCACCCTGGCGCGCGCTTTTTCACTGGTGTTCGCTTTTCCTGCCAGCACCCGCGACACGGTGCTGATGGAGAGCTGCGTGCGGGCGGCAATTTCGGTGATTTTTAGCCTTTTGTCCATTTTGTGATCTGGCTCCATTTGCGAAATGAAAAAATTTTCATAGCGTACTCATCAGGCAGTAACGGGCATAAAAAGCATCATGCCAGATGATTTATGTCATTGATGAGAAATTTTGCACAAAATCCACTATTGCCCGCTCATTTTCTCCCTTAAGGTGAATTTGTCACACCACTTCCATACTAGTTGTATAGCAACTTCTAAATTAAAACGGATAGAAATCAAAGCCATAAAAATCTGTGTGACACCTGAACCTCCGTCCCCTTACCGTCCGTCTTGTGGAGAGTAAAATGAGTCAGGACATCAATAACACCGTTGCGACAAGCAAAACCCGTCGCGTCATTAAGAACCTGCGCTGGTATGTGCTGGTGCTGTTCTTACTGGGCGTCACCGTTAACTACATCACCCGAAACTCGCTGGGTATTCTCGCCCCTGAGTTGAAAGAGAGCCTTGGGATCACCACCGAGCAATACTCCTGGATCGTCGGGGCATTTCAGATTGCCTACACCATTTTCCAGCCTCTGTGCGGCTGGTTGATCGACGTGATTGGTCTGAAAATTGGCTTTATGGTTTGCGCCGGGATCTGGGCGCTGATGTGTATTTTCCACGCCGGGGCGGGCAGCTGGCTGCACCTGGCTATCTTGCGCTTCTTTATGGGTGCTTCTGAAGCGGCCGCCACGCCGGCGAATGCGAAAACCATTGGCGAGTGGTTCCCGAAATCGGAACGTCCTGTCGCGGCCGGGTGGGCGGGCGTAGGGTTCTCCATTGGCGCGATGCTGGCACCGCCCATCATCTATTTCGCGCACGCCTCGTTTGGCTGGCAGGGCGCGTTTATGTTTACCGGCGTGCTGGCGCTGCTGTGGGTGATCCTCTGGTGGGCTTTTTACCACAACCCGGAACAGCATCCGAACCTGAGCAAGGACGAGCTGGCGTTTATCAAGCAGGATAACGAACCGCCTGCGGTAAAACTGCCCTTCCTCACCGCGCTGAAAAATGTCTCCAAAAATAAGCGCTTCTACGGTATCGCCCTTCCGGCGTTTATGGCCGAACCGGCCTGGGCCGTGCTGAGCTTCTGGGTTCCGCTGTATCTCGCCAAAGAGCACGGCATGGATTTGAAGCAGATTGCGATGTTTGCCTGGCTGCCGTTCCTTGCCGCGGACCTCGGCAGCGTGGCAAGCGGCTACCTCACCCGTCTGTATGCCCGACTGTTCGGCTGCAGCCGTGTGAACTCGGTGGTGGCCAGCTCCGTCACCGGCGCATTCCTGATGATCTCCCTGGCGGTCGTGGCCATTACCCGCGACCCGTATATCACCATCGTGCTGATCTCCATCGGCGGTTTCGGGCATCAGATCATCTCCTGCATGCTCAGCGCCCTGGTCGTGGAGTCATTTGATAAAGGTCAGATGGCGACCGTTAACGGCATGCGCGGCTCGGCGGCCTGGATCGCCAGCTTCCTGTTCTCCCTGTTAATTGGGGTGACCGCCGACAAAATCGGCTTTAACCCGCTCTTTATTGCCATGGGGTTCTTTGACCTGATTGGCGCTGTTTTCCTGGTGGCATTTATTGCTGAACGTCGCGCCAAGCGCGCCTGATAGTGGATGTATTGCGTATGAAAACCCTGAAAAACTGGACCGTTGATAAGCAGTCGGCAAATCATCTGGAACTGCTGGTCGATAACCAGCATCGTCTGTGCCTGTATGTGCTGGAAGAAAATCTGTTCCGCGTGCTGATTAAACGCAAAGGTGAGCTGACGCTGGATCGCACCTGGAGCATCGCCCCGCAGCAAGATGTGCCGTGGGAAGGTCGCCGCCGCGACGACCTGAGTGGTTTCACCTGCCCCTCCTGGACGCTAACGCAGCAGGACGACGTACTGACGGTTGCCACCGAACAGCTGCGTGTGACCGTGCATCAGCCGCTGTGGCTGGAGTGGCACTACCGCAATGAGGCGGGTGAGTGGCAGCCACTGGTCAACGACCGTCCAACCAGTGCCTATCTGCTGAATGCCCATGGCGACGGTGCGGCGCACTACCTGAGCCGCCGCAAGGATGAACGCTTCTACGGTCTGGGTGAGAAAGCCGGCGATCTGCAGCGTAACGGTAAACGCTACGAGATGCGCAACCTCGATGCAATGGGCTACAACGCGGCCAGCACCGATCCTCTGTACAAACATATTCCGTTCACCCTCACCCGTCGCGATGACGTGAGCTACGGTCTCTTCTACGACAACCTGAGCAGCTGCTGGCTGGATCTGGGCAACGAGATTGACAACTATCACACTGCCTATCGTCGCTGGCAGGCGGAAGCGGGCGACATCGATTACTACTTGTTCACGGGAAAACGGGCGCTGGACGTGACCAAAGCTTTCGTGCGTCTGACCGGGAAAACGCTCTTCGGGCCGAAATGGAGCCTGGGCTACAGCGGTTCGACCATGCATTACACCGACGCGCCGGATGCGCAGAACCAGCTGATGAACTTTATTCGTCTGTGCGAAGAACATGCTATTCCCTGCGACTCATTCCAGCTCTCTTCGGGCTATACCTCGATCAACGGCAAGCGCTACGTCTTTAACTGGAACCACGACAAGGTGCCGCAGCCGAAGGTGATGACCCAGGCTTTCCACGACGCGGGGTTAAAGCTGGCGGCCAACATCAAGCCATGCCTGCTGCAGGATCACCCGCGCTATAACGAAGTTGCGGAAAACGGGTTGTTCATCCGCGATTCAGAAACCGACGCGCCAGAACGCTCTAGCTTCTGGGATGACGAAGGTTCTCACCTCGATTTTACCAACCCACAGACGGTGAAATGGTGGCAGGAAGGGGTAACCACGCAGCTGCTTGAGATGGGGATTGACTCCACCTGGAACGACAACAACGAATATGAAGTGTGGGATGGCGAAGCCCGCTGCCACGGCTTTGGCAAGGAAATCGCGATCAAGCACATTCGCCCGGTGATGCCGCTGCTGATGATGCGTGCCTCACTGGAAGCGCAGCAGCGTTTTGCCCCGGAAAAACGTCCGTATCTCATTTCCCGCTCCGGCTGCGCGGGCATGCAGCGTTACGTCCAGACCTGGAGCGGCGATAACCGTACCAGCTGGGACACCCTGCGTTATAACACCCGCATGGGTCTGGGAATGAGCCTGTCCGGGCTGTTTAATGTGGGTCATGATGTCGGTGGTTTCTCCGGCGACAAACCCGACGCGGAACTGTTCGTACGCTGGGTGCAAAACGGCGTGATGCATCCGCGCTTTACCATTCACTCATGGAATGATGACCACACCGTTAACGAGCCGTGGATGTATCCGGGCGTGACGCCGGCTATTCGTGGTGCCATTGAATTACGCTATCGTCTGCTGCCGTACCTTTATACCCTGCTCTGGCAGGCGCATGCCGACGACGAACCGATGCTACGCCCGACCTTCGTCGACCACGAACACGATGCGCAGACGTTTGAGGAGAACGATGATTTCCTGCTGGGTCGCGACCTGCTGGTGGCCAGCGTGGTGGAGGCCGGGCAGCGCGAGCGACGCGTCTGGCTGCCGGATAACGAAACGGGCTGGTACGATTTTTACACCCACGAGTGGTTCGCTGGCGGGCAGTGGATCGTACGTGATGCGCCGCTGGAGAAATTGCCGCTGCTGGTACGTGCCGGTGCGGGTCTGCCGCTCAGCGAACGCATTACGCATGTCAGCGCGGAAAAAGACACTACCCGTGAGCTGAAACTGTTCCCGGTGAAAGGCGTCGGTTCAACCGCGGGCCTGCTGTTTGAAGACGATGGTGAAAGCTGGGGCTATCAGAACGGCAATGCGCTGTGGGTGGAATGGGACATGGCATGCGACGGTGCCACCATCAACCTGAAGGTCAGTGCGCGGGGAGATTATCGTCCGGCGTGGAAAGCGCTGAAGATATCGTTACCGGCCGGGGAAAAACGCACGCTGCTGGTGAATGGTATTGAAGGGAGTGAATGGGTGGTCTAGTACAGCCTGATGCCCTCTCCCTGTGGGAGCGGGCATCAAACACAGGCCCGGTAGGCGTAGCGCCACCGGGCTTTTTTTAACTCTCGATACCTTTACTGCGCAGGTAATCTTCGTAGTTACCGGTGAAGTCCACCACGCGCTCAGGCGTAATTTCGATCACGCGGGTCGCCAGCGAGCTGACGAATTCACGGTCGTGAGAGACGAAGATCAGGGTCCCCTGATACATCTCCAGCGCCATGTTCAGCGATTCGATAGATTCCATATCCAGGTGGTTAGTCGGTTCATCCATCACCAGGATATTAGGTTTTTCCATCATCAGTTTACCGAATAGCATGCGCCCTTTTTCACCACCGGACAGCACTTTAGCAGGCTTCTTGATGTCGTCCTGGCTGAACAGCAGACGACCCAGAATGCTGCGCACTGCCTGCTCGTCGTCGCCTTCCTGCTTCCACTGGCTCATCCAGTCGAAGACGGTCAGGTCGTTTTCGAACTCGTATTCATGGTCCTGTGCGTAATAACCAATCTGCGCGTTTTCAGACCACTTCACGGTACCGTTATCCGGCTGCAGTTCGCCGACCAGGGTTTTCAGCAGGGTGGATTTACCCACGCCGTTGGCACCCAGAATGGCGATCTTCTCGCCCACTTCCAGCAGCAGGTTAAAGTTTTTAAACAGCGGACCGTTTTCAAAACCTTTAGCCAGGGCTTCAACTTCCAGCGCATTACGGAACAGTTTCTTGTCCTGCTCGAAGCGGATGAATGGGTTCTGACGGCTGGACGCTTTCACTTCATCAAGCTTGATCTTGTCAATCTGACGCGCACGAGAGGTCGCCTGGCGAGATTTAGAGGCGTTCGCGCTGAAGCGGCTGACGAAAGACTGCAGATCAGCAATCTGGGCTTTCTTCTTGGCGTTATCCGCCAGCAGACGTTCACGCGCCTGCGTGGCTGCCGTCATGTACTCGTCGTAGTTGCCCGGATAAACGCGCAGCTCGCCGTAGTCCAGGTCCGCCATGTGTGTACACACCATGTTCAGGAAGTGACGGTCGTGCGAGATGATGATCATGGTGCTGTCGCGATCGTTCAGCGTCTGCTCCAGCCAGCGGATGGTGTCGATGTCCAGGTTGTTCGTCGGTTCGTCGAGCAGCAGGATATCCGGATTGGAGAACAGTGCCTGCGCCAGCAGAACACGCAGTTTCCAGCCTGGCGCGACTTCACTCATCGGGCCGTAATGTTGTTCTACCGGAATACCCACACCCAGCAGCAGCTCGCCCGCACGCGCTTCCGCAGAGTAGCCATCCATTTCGCCGTACAGCACTTCGAGATCGGCCACTTTGTAGCCATCTTCTTCGCTCATCTCCGCCAGAGCGTAGATGCGATCGCGCTCCTGCTTCACTTCCCACAGCTCCGCGTGTCCCATGATAACGGTGTCAAGGACGGTGAACTCTTCAAAGGCGAACTGATCCTGACGCAGCTTACCGATGCGCTCGTTTGGATCGAGCGAAACGTTGCCCAGCGTCGGCTCTAAATCACCGCCGAGGATTTTCATAAAAGTAGATTTACCGCTACCGTTGGCGCCAATCAGGCCGTAACGGTTGCCGCCGCCAAATTTGACGGAAATGTTTTCGAACAGCGGCTTACTGCCAAACTGCATAGTGACGTTGCTGGTAACTAACACGGGGAGATTCCTGCGAAAAGTGTGATAAACACGGCATTATGCCACAATTCCGAATTGAGATCCCGCGTTGCGGCAATCCGCTAAACTTTAACAAAATCGAAAAAAATGTGATTTCGTACACATCTGAATTCCCTGTTAGCGGGAATGCACATATAATGCGCTCCCATCAAGATTCAGACTTATCAACTCATCGCCGGAATGGCTTAGATACCTCGCACAACATGAACATGAAATTAACAACGCTTTTTGCGGCGGCGTTAGCCGTAGTAGGTTTTTGCAAAACCGCTTCTGCGGTGACTTATCCGCTGCCGACAGACGGTAGCCGTCTGGTTGGTCAAAACCAGGTGGTGACGGTGCCTGAAGGTAACGCTCAGCCACTGGAATATTTCGCGGCGCAGTACCAGTTGGGCCTGTCTAACATGCTGGAAGCGAATCCGGGTGTTGACCCGTATCTGCCTAAAGCCGGTACCGTGCTGAACATTCCTCAGCAGCTGATCCTGCCGGATACCGTCCATGAAGGTATCGTCATCAACAGCGCGGAAATGCGTCTGTATTACTACCCGAAAGGCACCAACACGGTTATCGTGCTGCCAATCGGTATCGGCCAGCTGGGTAAAGACACCCCAATGAACTGGACGACCAAAGTTGAGCGTAAGAAAGCAGGCCCAACCTGGACGCCAACCGCCAAAATGCACGCAGAGTACATCGCTGCGGGTGAACCCCTGCCAGCTGTTGTACCGGCAGGCCCGGATAACCCAATGGGTCTGTACGCGCTGTACATTGGCCGTCTGTACGCGATTCACGGGACCAACGCCAACTTCGGTATCGGCCTGCGCGTAAGCCACGGCTGCGTACGTCTGCGTAACGAAGACATCAAATTCCTGTTCGAAAACGTGCCGGTCGGTACCCGCGTCCAGTTCATCAACGAACCGGTTAAAGCGACGTCTGAGCCGGATGGCAGCCGTTACATTGAAGTACACAACCCGCTGTCCACCAGCGAAGACCAGATCAACAACAACGAAATCGTTCCGGTTACGCTGAACAGCGCGGTGCAGTCCGTGACCTCTCAGCCGGATGTAGAGACAGCGATTGTTGACCAGGCCGTTCAGAACCGTTCTGGTATGCCAGTGCGTCTGAACTGACCCTCTGCCCGGTGGCGCTTTGCTGACCGGGTCTGAGAATAAAAAAGCGGGCTCTGATGCCCGCTTTTTTTTATCCGTTATTGACGATAACTATCCCGCCGTGGTCGTAACGGTAGTGACAGTGGGCATACTCAAGCGGTGTGCCATCCTCCAGATAGATAACCTGCTCCACCTCCAGCACCGGATCGGTCTGCTCGCAGATAAGGTGTTGCATATCCAGCGCGTTCGGTTTTAGCGCCCGCACCACCCGGTACGACCCCATAATTTTCAGCCCCAGCGTCTCCTGCACGTAGCGGAACACGGAGCCTTCAAGATGGCTTTTATTCAGACCGGGCACCAGATTAAGCGGCATTACGGTGGAGTCCAGCGACATCGGCTCACCGTTGAGCAGACGCAGCCGAACAAAGTCATAGACAGGCGCATCGGCGTTAATCATCAGCGAGGCCTGCTCCTTCTCGTTTGGAAAACGCAGCTCGAAATGGACCACGACGCTGGAAACGGTGCCCAGATGCTCCCAGGTTTTTGTTGCGCCGAAGTAGTCGCTGCCGGAAAGATCCCACTGCGAGAGTTGCAGGAAATTTTTGCGGATAAACGTCCCCTGCCCCTGACGGGTATAGATCAGCCCTTCCACAATTAACTGGCGTATGGCCTGCTGTATGGTCATCCGGCTGGTGCTGAACTCCGCCGCCAGGGCAAACTGGTCCGGGAGCGGTTCGTTGGCGGCGTATTGCTGGCTAATAATGCGTTTCTTAATTTCCCGCGCTATGGTGATGTACTTCGCCGCCATCGTCCTTCCTTTCTGTTAGTTTTCTGTCCCGCTGTTTTTTAATGCCACTCTCTCGGCAATTTTGAGGAAAGGCAGGTAGAAGAATACACCAAATACAATGATTGCCAACTGCACGACCACGGCCCGCCAGTCCCCTGCCGTTGCCAGCCAGGCGCTCAGAATGGGCGGAGTTGTCCACGGGATCATAACCACACAGCGCGACATTAACCCCAGGGTAGTACAGAACCACGCAAACCAGATACCTATGGCAGGTAGCAGCACAAAGGGGATCATCAGCGGCAGGTTGAACACAATCGGCAGGCCAAAAATGACCGGCTCGTTGATGTTAAACAGGCCCGGCGCCAGCGACAAACGGGCCACCTGTTTCGCCGATTTTTGCCGTGAGAAGATGAAAATGGCAATCAACAGGGAAATCGTGCTGCCGGTCCCCCCCACCATACCAAAGGTCGGTACAAAGATATTGTTGATGATATGTGGGACAGGCTGACCGTTGGCAAAGGCCAGCATATTCTCGTTGGTGTTGATCAGCAGAAACGGCTCCAGCACCACGCTGTTAACCACCGACTGATGGATCCCAAGCGTGAACAGGAAGTTACCAAAGCTATAGATAAAAATCGTGCCCGGCAGGCTGGTATTGATCAGGCGCAGCGGCTGCTGAATAAAAGTGGTGATCAGGTGGATGAGATCCGTGTGCAACACGTTCGCCAGAAGCGCGGCCAGTATGGCAAACAGGTAAAGCGTCAGGATCGTCGGGATCAGCGCGGTAAACGATTTACTGACCGCCGGCGGTACATTTTCACCTAAAGAAATGTGCAGCGCTTTCAGACGAGAAATGGCGATAAACAGTTCCGTTGAGAGCAGACCAATCAGCACCCCGGCAAAAATGCCGGTTGAGCCAATATTGGAGAACGTCAGCACCTGCGTGACGTTCACCGTGGCGTCGCTGCCGACGGGCGTGAGCTGTAAGCGCATCGGCATCATAATGATAAAACTGCTGATGGCGATAACCACTGCCGAGACCGGGTTGTCGAAGTCTTTGTTGCGTGCCAGCGACCAGGCAATCATCGGTGCCAGCAACAGCGCGGCGATATTCAGCGTACCGTTAATAATAGCCTCGCCCCACACCTTAAAATGCGCCAGCGTGTCGCCTTCAAAAATCCATGGGAATACCACGTTATTCACCAGCACCGCCAGACCGGCAAGGATGAAAATGGGCATGACCGTGGCGAAGGCATCGCGCAGGGAACGCAGGTGCACCTGGTTTGCCAGGCGCGCCGAGAACTCAACAAATCTGTCGACAAAAGACTGCATATGCGGTGTTATTTTTGTTTCAGACATAGCGGATATTTCCCTTCAATCAGTCACAAAAACGGCCCGGCAGCGTACGGCTTACATCTCGCGTCCGTTGGTATGGATAACCTGTTTCAACCATGCGTAGCTCTTCTTCGGTACGCGCTTTAAGTCTTTCAGGTCGTGGTTTTCACGGTTCACATAGACCACGCCGTAACGCTTACGCATGTCTCCCTGTGAACTCAGAATGTCGATTAAGCCCCAGCCGAGGTAACCGATCACCTCTGCGCCATCCTCAAACATGGCTTGTTTCATCGCCTCGATATGCGCCCGGTGGTAGTCAATACGGTAGGTATCTTCAATCGGATTCACACCGTCCCAGGACTCGATCACCCCAATACCGTTTTCAATCGGGAATACCGGCATACGCCAGTCGTTGTAATAGCGGGTGATGATGGTGCGAAAGCCCAGCGGATCAATCTGCCAGTTCCATTCGGTCGCTTTCAGGTACGGGTTATTTTTATCACCGTGCAGAAGGTAATCGTTGACCGGCGTTCCTTCGGGGATCGCATCGCTGTCGAGGGTTTTACTGGCGTAGTAGCTGAAGGCCATATAGTCGTTTTTGGTACGCGCCAGCAGCGCAAGATCCTCAGCGCGGTAGATATCCGCAAAACCTTGTTGTTCCACGACGGCCATCACCGCCGGGCTGTAACCCTGGCCGGCAAAGACACGCAGCAGGTTCTGGTTGAGGAATTCGTCATACTGCTGGGCGCAGAAGATATCACGCGGTTTACAGGTCGCCGGATAGACCAGCTGGTGCGCCAGCATACCGCCCATCAGCTGGCCCGGACGGGTCTGGTGCAGGTATTCGGTCAGGGTCATATGCGCGACCATGGTGTGGTGCTGCAGTTCATACAGCTCGCGCAGGGTTTTCTCGCCTTTCATATAGCCCGAGATCCGGAAGGCTTCCGGCATGTGGAAGATGTTCTGCTCGTTAAACGTCAGCCAGTACTTCACCCGGTCGCCGTAACAGTCGATCATCTTTTTGCCGTAGCGGATAAACGCGTCCATCACACGGCGATCGTTAAAACCGTTGTACTCCTGCGCCAGCGCCAGCGGCATATCGAAGTGGTAGAGGCAGATCATCGGCTCAATGCCGCGGGCAATTAAATCGTTAATAAAGCGGTCATAAAAGGCGATACCTTCGTCGTTGAAGTCACCGTCGCCCTGTGGACATACGCGGCTCCAGGCGATCTGAAAGCGGTAGCAGTTCATGCCCAGATCCTGCATCAGGTCGAAATCTTCCCGATAGCGGTGGTAGGAATCGGTCGCGACTTTCCAGTCAGAAACGTTCTCCCCGGCTTCGCGAATGTCATAAACCGACATTCCCTTTCCTCCCTCATTCCAGGCTCCCTCCGTCTGCATACTGGATACGGAATTGCCCCATAAAAAATTGGCTGGCAGAAATTGATTCATGATCGCTCCCTATATGACTAGTCATTTAAAATTTCATGACTAGTCATATAGGCGAAGACGAAAAATCAATCAAAGAGGAGGATCGTTTTTTGTGAGCAAGGCGGGAAAAAAACCCGGTCAGCGAAGCGAGACCGGGAGAAGGACGGTTATTGTTGTGCGAGCTGATGACGACGATATTCACCCTGCCGCTCCAGCATCCAGCCCGGGTATTCGCGCGGCAGCGCGCTGACGGCATCAAGCTGTTTAAGCTCGTCTTCGCTTAAACGGATCCCGGTGGCGGCAATGTTGTCGTCCAGCTGGTCGACACGTTTGGCACCAATAATGACGCTGGTTACGGCCTTCTGATGCAGCAACCACGCCAGCGCAATTTGCGCCACAGAGACACCCTTGCGCTCGGCCAGGGTGCGCATCACATCCACGCAATCGAAAGCACGCTCTTTATTCACCGGCGGGAAGTCAAATTCCAGGCGGCGACCGCCGGATTCACTCTGCCCGTCACGGCCATATTTTCCGCTAAGCAGACCGCCTGCCAGTGGGCTCCAGACCATCAACCCGACGCCTTCACTCTGCATCATCGGTATCAGTTCACGCTCAAGATCGCGCCCGGCGATGGTGTAATACGCCTGCAGTGAAGCAAAACGCGCCAGTCCAAGGCGTTCGGAAATGCCCAGCGCTTTGGCAATCTGCCACGCCGCCCAGTTAGAGACGCCGATATAACGCACGTGCCCATGCTGTACCAGGTTATCCAGCGCGTAGAGCATCTCTTCGACAGGGGTTGCCGGGTCAAAACCGTGGAGCTGATACAGATCGATATGATCGAGCTGCAGACGGCGCAGGCTCTCTTTGACGCTACTGATGATGTGATAGCGCGAACTGCCGCGGGAGTTCACCCCGGCCGTGCCCGTTTCGCCAAACACTTTGGTGGCAACCACCACATTTTCGCGCGGAATTTTCAGGTTCTTCAGCGCCTGGCCGGTGATCTCCTCCGAGCGCCCTTCCGAATACACATCCGCGGTATCGATGAAATTAATTCCGGCATCCAGTGCACGGCCCACCAGCTGCTCGGCTTCACTTTGCTGCAGCTGACCAATCTTGCCCCACATGCCGCCTTCTCCGCCAAAGGTCATGGTGCCAAGGCACAGTTCAGACACAAACAGACCGGTATTGCCCAGTTTTTGATAACGCATAAGATAATCCTCGCATGTCGTTCGATGGGTACCCGATAGTTATACCCGCCCCATAGCCATCGCGAATGTGGTGTTCCTGTCCGTTTCTTGCCCAATCCTCTGAATCTTATCCGCGCGGAGCCTCACCAAAGACCTTGTAATCCGGTAATTGCACCTGCTGATACGGCTCCCAGCCGCCGCCCAGCGCTTTGTAGAGCGCCACCAGATCGAGAGCGCTCTGCACCTGCGCCTGCGCGCGTTGCTGCTGCGCCTGCGCCAGCTGCCGCTGGGCATCCAGCACGTCAATAAAGCTGGCGATCCCCTGCCGGTAGCTGTCGCTCGCCAAATCAAACGCGTTTTGCAACGCATCGATGGTTTTAGCAAGGCCGGCTTCACGCTGCTGATCGGTGCGGTAGCTCACCAGCGCATTCTCTACGTCCCCGAGCGCGGTGAGCACCGTCTGGCGGTAGTCGAGCACTGCCGCGCCCTGCTGCGCACGCGCCACCTTCACGCTCGAGACCAGTCTTCCGCCCTGGAAAATCGGTATCGAGACCTGCGGGCCGAAGCTGTAGAAGTGGCTGCTCCAGTCCGTCAGCCAGTTGGTTTCGCTGTTTCGCAGACCAAACTGCCCGGAGAGGGTAAAGCTCGGGAACAGCTGCGCCACGGAAACGCCAATTTGCGCCGTGGCGGCGTGGAGGTTGGCTTCCGCCTCGCGTACGTCAGGACGACGACGGGCCAGCGTGGATGGGATACCCGTTTGTACGATATCCGGCAGGGCGGGCATCGGCTGCGCCGACTGCAGCTCCGCATCCAGCGCCCCCGGCGGCTTGCCGAGTAAAATCGCGAGGCCATTCATTGCCTGCCGTGCCTGGGCCTGATACTGAGGAAGCTGCGCTTCGAGGTTCCCCAACTGGGCACGCGCGTTTTCAACGTCCATCTGCGGTGACAGCCCGCCCCGCTGGCGGCTTTCGGTGAGTTCCAGGGTTTGTTGCGCGCTCTTAATCTGGGTGTTCAGCGTGGCAATGATGCTCTGCGCACCCCGCAGCTGCAGCCATGCGCGCGCCACTTCCGCCTCCAGCGACACCAGCGCGTCGTTACGCTGCTCTATCGCCGCTTTCTGCTGCGCTTCGGCAGCCTCTACCTGTCGGCGCACCTTGCCCCACAGGTCGATTTCCCACTGCGCATCGAAGCTCCCCTGGTAAAGATTGATCGGCTGCGTCAACGGTCCTAGCGCGCCCCTGAGTTCAGGATCCACGTTATCAAGCTGGTCGTACACGCCGTGGGATTTCAGCTCTCCCTCCAGCCCAAGCTGCTGGCGCGTGGCCTGCAGATTACCGTTTACGGAAGGGTAAAACGCCCCACCCGCCTGGTTAATCTGTTCGCGCGCCCCGGCAATACGCAATACCGTCTGCTGCAGGGATAAATTTCCCGCGATCGCGCGTTCAATCAGGCTGTCCAGCTGCGGTGAACCGAAGGTTTTCCACCAGCGTGGGTTGGTTGCCGTCGAGGCCGTTTTTGACTTCACGCCGCTGTCACCCGGATCGTTCCAGTGTGTCGGGGTCTGCGACGCCGGCGGCTGGTAATCTGGCCCCACGGCACAGCCTGCCAGCAGCATGATCATCAGGGGGGTTAAACGTCTGTGTATCATCAATGTGCTCCTGCACTCCCCTCGCTCTTAACCGGCGAGAGCAACAAACAAAACGGAATCAGTAACATGGCTACCACGCTCAGAATGGTGAACACGTCGATATACGCCAGGAAGCGCGACTGCTCGATCATGGTCTGGTACATGCGCCCGGTGGCGATACCGGTAGGGTCCCCGACCTGAGTGGTGAAGTTCTGGATCGCCTGTGCGCTTTCGCGTATCGCCAGCTGGAACTGTTCATTAAACGGTGACGCGTGATAGGCCAGATGCGCGCTGTGCGCCTGGGAACGTTCGGTAATGGCCGCCGTAGAAAGCGAGATGCCAATTGAGCCCGCCACGTTGCGGAACATGGTAAACAGTGCCGCCGCATCGGCGTTCAGCCGCCTCGGTATCGAAATAAAAGCAATGGTGGTGAGAGGAACAAACAGGAACCCAAGCCCTATCGACTGGGCGCTGCGGAACAACACCAGCGTTTCGAAATCGATATCCGGGGTCAGCGTGCGTGACCAGAAGAACGACACCGCCAGGCAGGTAAAACCAAAAGCGATAATCCAGCGCGTCTGCACCACCGGCATCAGCTTCAGCACCAGCGGGATAGTCAATACGATCAACACGGCGCCCGGCGAAAGCACCAGCCCGGACCAGGTGGCGGTGTAGCCCAGATCCTGCTGTGCAAGCTGCGGAATCACCACCGAACTGCCGTACAGAATCATCGCCATGCCCGCCATCAACAGGCTGGAGATGGCGAAGTTGCGATCTTTCATGCAGTGCAGATCTACCACCGGTTTTTTGGCATACACCAGCCAGTAAATCGCACCAATAATGCCGATGAGCGTCAGCACGGCGAAGGTGCGAATAAAGTTCGAATAAAACCAGTCCTCATCTTCTCCCCGGTCGAGCATCACCTGCAGGCAGCCTAGCCCCAGCGCGATCAGGCCAATCCCCGTCCAGTCGATAGACAGCTTCTCTTTCGATTTGCTTTCCCATGGCGGGTCTTCCAGCAGCTGGTAGATCGCCAGCACCGTTACAATCCCCACCGGAATGTTGATGAAGAAAACCCAGCGCCAGGAGTAGTTATCGGTGATCCAGCCGCCCAGCGTCGGGCCAAGTACCGGCGCAACGATGATGGCGATTGACGACAGGCCAAACGCTTTACCCCGGTCCTCGGGTTTAAAGTAGTCGAGCAGCACCGACTGCTGCGTGGGCTGCAGCCCCCCGCCGAAAAAGCCCTGCATTACGCGAAAGAGAATGATTTGCCACAGCTCGGTGGCGATCCCGCACAGGAACGAACAGACGGTGAACATCACGATGCAGATGAGGAAGAACTGCTTGCGGCCAAAAACCCGGCTCAGGAAAGCCGATATCGGCAGCACTATGCCGTTTGCCACCAGGTAGCTGGTCAATACCCAGGTGGATTCGTCGTAGCTGGACGAGAGCGACCCGGCCACATGCGGGAGCGCCACGTTAACGATAGTGGTGTCGAGGATCTCCATAAACACCGCCAGCGTGACCACAATCGCCACCGCCCACGGATTACTGGCGGGTCGCCAGTTGTCGTGGCTGTGATCCGTCATTCCACTGTCACCTTCGGTGCAACCGACAGCCCAAGCGGCAGCGGTTTGTTGGGATCCAGCCCTTTATCAATCACGATCTTCACCGGCACGCGCTGAACGATTTTGACAAAGTTACCGGTAGCGTTTTCCGACGGGAAGGCGGAGAAACGCGAGCCGCTGCCCTGTTGAATACTGTCGACATGGCCTTCGAGCGCCATATCCGGCCAGGCATCTACGGACACCTCGACCTTATCGCCCGGCTTCATGCGTTCGAGCTGCGACTCTTTAAAGTTCGCTACCACCCACACATTCGGAGAGACCAGTGAAAACAGCGCGGTACCCGCCTGCACCAGGGTGCCGGGCTGGACGTTGCGTTTAGTGACAAAACCGTCAAACGGGGCGCGGACTTCGGTGTAAGAGAGGTTCAGCGTCGCGGTTTCCAGCTGCGCTTTGGCCTGATCGACCTGGCGCTGACGCGCTTCCACATTGGTTTCCTGCTGGCGGATCTGCAGCTGTACCTGCTCCGCCACTTCAAGCTGCGCCTGCGCACTTGCCAGGCCCGCCTGGGCACTGCGCAGCTGGGCATTGGCGGTATCAATACTTTGCTGGGTGGTCGCTCGCGGGTCAACGCCTCGCTGGCGGCGATACTCCGCCTGCGCATTGGCCAGATCGGCCTGCGCTTTAATCACCTGCGCTTTGGCTTCATCACGCTGAGCGGGATACTGGACTTTTGACAGCGCCAGCTGCGCCTGAGCCTGATGCAGCTGGGCTATCGCCAGCCCAAGCTGGGCCTGCGCCTGATCGCGCTGGGCAGTGGTATCACGCGGATCGATAACCACCAGCAGGTCACCCTTTTTCACCCGCTGGTTATCGCGCACACGCAGCTCGGTGACATAGCCTGCCGTTTTCGGGGCAATCGTCACCACATCACCGTCGGTAAAGGCGTCGTCAGTGGTCTCTTCGTTACGGGTTAAAAACCACCAGACCAGCGCCACGATAACCATCACCACCACGACAATGCCAAGGATGATTAACGGTTTTTTGCCCGGGCGCTTACGCTGTTTAGTGTTATTTTCCTGCTCGTCAGCAGGCAGGTTTTGATCTTCAGCCATAGGTCAGCAACAGTCCTGTCAGTGAGCGGCATCACACTATGCCGTTCACTAAAGCTAGGACGTTGCTATACGTTTGCCAGGAAAAACTGACAAATTGCGCACTATATGAGAAGGAAAATTCCGAAACCGATCGCCGCGGCCCAAATCAGCATCGGGATCGACCAGACATGGAAACGCCACCAGATACGACGATCGTTAGCCATACGCAGGGCAATCAGGTTAGCAAGCGAACCGGGCAGCAGCCCAAACCCGCCGATATTCACCGCCCATGCCAGCAGCGTGTCAGGGGGAACGTAGTTGAGGAGTAAAATGGTGGAAGGCACGTTGCTGATGAACTGTGACAGACCAATCGCCGTGAGCCACAATCCCGGCTGCGACAGGCCACTGACGCTGTGCAGAACGTGTTGCAGTACCGGAAGCTGGATAAGCAGATGCACATCAATAAACATCACCATAAAGACCAGCAATAACGTCCAGTCCACGCTGATCAGCACGCGCCGCGCCAGGAATAAAAAACCGGCGGCGACGAGCAGCACGCCCGCCAGTTCATACTTCAGTTCCAGCGCGAACAGGAAAACGATGTACAGCGCCAGACAACTCCACACCAGACGCGGCTGCCACTGCGGGCCCGTGGTACCGCTGTGGTACTGCAGTTTTTTAACCGGGAACGCGAACCAGCAGACCGCCAGCAGCGACACCATCATCACCAGCGCCAGCGGAGCCATCTGCCAGGTAAAAGCGGCAAACGACAGCCCGGAGCGTCCCCACAGGAGAATATTTTGTGGGTTGCCGATAGGGGTCAGAAGCGAACCGGCGTTAACGGCCAGCGCCTCGAAGATGATCAGCCGGCTAACCGGGATCTCGCAGAGCTTACGCAACGTGAGCGTCAGTGGCACGATGATAAACAGCGCCACGTCGTTGGTCAGAAACGTCGACAGCACCGCAGCGGAGAACACCATAAACAGCGCCAGACGGCGTTCAGTGGCAAAGCGGCGCACCATTTTACGTCCCAGGACGTCAAAATAGCCGCTCAACTCTACCCCTTTGGTGAGCATCATCAGGCCACTGAGGGTAATGATGGTGCGCCAGTCAATCACCGCAGGCCAGGTGTGTGGCGCAAACGGCACAAAGATGCTCAGTACTGCGCCAATGATGAATAAGAGATGGAAGAAACGATCGCGTGCCAGGGCCTGCAGTCCGGGGATGTTCATTCAGCGGAGGGACCATATTTAAGGGTAAATTCGCGAAACTTAACCAGCGTCTCTTCGCTGACGTGGTGTTCCATTCCTTCCGCGTCCCGGCGGGCAATTTCCGGGCTTACGCCCAGCACCAGTAAGAAGTTTTCGACGAGCTGGTGGCGCTCGCGACTCTCCTGGGCGAGTTTCTCCCCTTCCGGCGTCAGAAAGACGCCGCGCCAGGGGATCATTTCAATCAGGCCCACGGAGGCCAGACGTTTTAACATTTTTGCCACTGTCGGTTGGGAAACGCCCAGCCGTGCAGCCATATCCACCTGGCGCGCCTCCCCGACCTCGCGAATCAAATCGGAAATCAGTTCAACATAGTCATCAATCAACTCACGACGGTGCGCTTCACGTACCTGGCGAAAACCTTCGACATGTTCTTCAACATTCACCAGTTGCGTCGTTTTTCTGATTGTTGGCTTACCTGCGCGACGGTTCATTGTACTTCCTCAGTGGGGTGACGCTTCCAGCGCCCGGTATCGAGAGCGCACATTGTAAACCATCCCTCTACAAGCACAAAAAATTAACGAAATAGCCATAGCTATACAATATAGCCTGTGCTATATCTGTATGTAATGCAGTCACCCTTCACGGATCGAAGGGATCAAAAATCAGGAGGTCTCATGAACGAATTCAAGAGGTGTATGAACGTGTTTACCCACTCTCCCTTTAAAGTACGCCTGATGCTGTTGAACATGCTGTGCGATATGTTTAACAACAAACCCCCGCATCAGGACGACAAACCTTCCCACTAAGCGGCGTTGCGGTACGCCGCTTCATTTTTCCGTCACAAACCCTCTGTACACTGGCTTTCAGCCGCCCTATTCCCGATCTTTTTTACGGATTTGCAATCCCCTTCGCAAAACATCTGCTTAGCAACTGTTGCTATTATTTAGCGCTCGCACTATCTTCTTGCAGCCCTGCACAATTTGCGGCTCGCTGAAGCGGACCCTCATTCCCTCTCCACGCACTGTCAGGCAGGTTATGACCCTTGACGCCAGGGTGAGCACATGGCGTTTTTATCCATGATAGTGACCTATGAATTTAACCCTGATAGACACCGTTGTTACCCGTAGCCGGGCCTTAAGCCCGTGGACGGGATTTTACTTTTTGCAGTCATTACTGATTAACTTTGCGCTTGGCTATCCCTTTAGCCTGCTCTATGCCGTGGCCTTTACCTGCATATTGCATGTGCTGTGGCGAACGGCTCCGCGCGCGCAAAAAACGTTAGTCGGAATCTGTTCTCTGGTCGCTGCACTCTATTTCCCGTTTGGTCAGGCTTACGGCTCGCCGAACTTTAATACCCTGCTGGCGCTGCACTCGACCAATATGGAAGAGTCGACAGAGATCCTGACGATCTTCCCCTGGTACAGCTATGTGGTCGGCCTCTTTATCTTTGCCCTTGGCGTGATAGCCGTTCGCCGTAAAGCGGAAGAGAAAAAAACGTGGGGAAAAATTGAGCACCTGTGCCTGGCGTTCAGCGTGGTGGCGTTCTTTGTCGCACCAGTACAAAACCTGGCCTGGGGTGGGGTTTTCAAGCTGAAGGATACCGGCTATCCGGTGTTCCGTTTTGTGAAAGACGTCGTCGTTAACAATAAAGAGGTGCTCGACGAACAGGCACGTATGGCTGAGCTTTCAAATATGAAAGACACCTGGAACGTGCTGGCCGTGAAGCCCAAATATCACACCTATGTGGTGGTGATTGGTGAAAGTGCACGTCGCGACGCCATGGGAGCCTTTGGCGGACACTGGGACAACACGCCGTTCGCCAGTTCGGTCAAAGGCACCCTGTTTACCGATTATGTTGCGGCCAGCGGCTCAACGCAGAAATCTCTCGGCCTGACGCTGAACCGGGTGGTCGATGACAAACCCCAGTTTCAGGATAACTTTGTTACCCTGGCGAACCGCGCAGGTTTCCAGACCTGGTGGTTCTCCAATCAGGGACAAATTGGCGAATACGATACGGCCATTGCCAGTATCGCCAGACGCGCCGACGAAGTGCAGTTCCTGAAGAACGGTGATTTTGAAGCGGACAAGAATACGAAAGATGAAGCGTTGCTGAAAATGACGGCGCAGGTCTTTGCCTCTCCGCGTACCCAGCCGCAGCTGATTGTTCTGCACCTGATGGGGTCTCACCCGCAGGCCTGCGATCGGACCGGCGGTAAATACGCAGAGTTTGTGCAATCCAAAGAGACCTCATGCTATCTCTACACCATGACGCAAACCGACGACCTGCTGAGCAAGCTGTACGATCAGTTGCGCAATACGGGTGACAGTTTCTCGATGGTCTACTTCTCGGATCACGGGCTGGCGTTTAAAGAGCGCGGTAAAGAGGTGCAGTATCTGGCGCACGACGATAAGTTCCAGCAGAACTTCCAGGTACCGTTTATGGTTGTGTCGAGTGATGATAAAACGCATCGCATTATTCAAGCGCGGCGTTCGGCCAATGATTTCCTGACCTTCTTCTCGCAGTGGACGGGGATTTCGGCACAGCAGATAAAAAATGCGTACCCGTTTGTCTCTAACAAGAAGGCTCCCCCAGTTTACATTACCAACTTCAAGTTACAGAAAGTTGACTATAACCATCTGGGAACCGATATCTTCGATATTAAGAGTAAATAATCCGGACAATCTGCTACCCTCTCCTGCAAGGCGAGGGATTAACGTAAAAAAAAATCCGCCACATTGGGCGGATTTTTTACTGGCTCACCGAAGTGATTAGAAGCGGTAACCTACGCCCGCGATCCAGGTGCCAACGTCAACGTTGCGGATACGGCTCTGCTCATAAGAGAAGTCCAGAGCGACGTCCTGGATTGGGTTGAACTGCAGACCCGCGCCATAGGAGAAGCCGTAGTCGCTGTTGCTTGCAGTGCGGTTCAGACCCTGGTTTTCGGTCTGCTGGAATTTACCGTAGCCAACACCTACAACACCGTAGATGCTTGCCCAGTCGTTCAGACGGTAAGCTGGACCAGCGGTGATGCCGTAGTACTGGCCTTTGTTGTATGCGCCGTTTTCAGAACGATCTTTCTCGGTGTAGGTGAAAGAACCGATCACGCCCAGTGGGTTGTTATCCTGCTCGTAACGATACTTCAGGTTGAAACCGTTAGCTTTGTTCATCACGCCCTGCATATCGCTCTGAGCGTAACCACCAGTTACAGTAGAAGTAGCAGCTACAGCGGTACCTGCGGAAACAGCCAGTACAGCGGCCAGTGCTGAAAGACATGCAATTTTTTTCATAACCACCTCAAATGTGCTTCAAGTAAGTCCGTAAGTTTTAAATATATCAAAAAAATTTGCGAAACTCTTTGTGATTCGTGATGTCTAACTGAACCTTTCCTGTAACAGAACGTTTCCAGCGTCAGCTATCTCATTCAAATCACATACAATTTTCGCTATAAAACGCTCATACTGCGCGTCTGCGCCGTTACATTCATCCAGATTATTCCTAATCTGACAGGCGATAAATCCACCAGCGCTTAACCATTTTACGGAATTTACACGTTTTTTTTTCAACGGTCTCTCAACCGTTGCAGCTTATTTCCTTTACACTGCAACCTTTACTTCATTTGACATAAGTTGACAGGAGAAAGGATGCCTGGGTTATCCCGCTCGACGTCGGTCTGGTTGCCGGTTGTCGTCATACTCATCGCCATGTTGTCCATTCAAAGCGGTGCCTCGCTGGCTAAATCCCTCTTTCCGCTGGTCGGTGCGCCTGGGGTCACGGCCCTGCGTATTGCCCTCGGAACCGCGATCCTGGTGGTGATTTTCAAACCCTGGCGTTTACGCTTTAAAAAAGAACAACGCTTACCGCTGCTTTTTTACGGGCTGTCCCTGGGAGCGATGAACTACATGTTCTATCTCTCCATCCAGACAATTCCGTTGGGGATTGCCGTGGCACTGGAGTTTACTGGCCCGCTGGCGGTAGCGCTTTTCTCGTCCCGTCGTCCCGTTGACTTTATCTGGGTAATTTTAGCCGTTCTTGGCCTGTGGTTCCTGCTGCCGCTGGGCCAGAGCGTCTCAGAGATCGATCTCACGGGCGCGGCGCTGGCTCTGGGGGCGGGTGCCTGCTGGGCTATCTATATATTGACCGGACAGCGCGCCGGGGAAGAGCATGGCCCGGCGACGGTGGCAATCGGTTCATTGATTGCCGCTATCATCTTTGTGCCGGTGGGTATGGCTCAGGCCACCGAGTCCATCTGGCAATGGTCAGTCATGCCCATCGGGCTGGCGGTCGCCATTCTTTCCACAGCACTCCCCTACTCTTTAGAGATGATAGCCCTTACGCGCCTGCCGACGCGCATTTTCGGCACGCTGATGAGCATGGAGCCCGCGCTCGCCGCCCTGTCAGGGATGGTCTTCCTCGGGGAAACCCTGACCTTCACCCAGACGCTGGCCCTGTGTTCGATTATCGCCGCCTCAATGGGCTCAACGCTGACGATGCGCCCGGAACCTAAAGTTGAGAAAATTGACCTCAATTAGCGCTCTATATTCTGCGTGGCTTTATAGCCATGCAGAATAAAGGCCAGTTTCCCGCTTAAAATATTTTTTTACATACTTTGCACTCTTCGTGAAATATTTCCCCCGCTGTCTATAACGTTTTCCTGAATTAGGATTGATCTGCATCAATTTTAAATAATCCCTTTAATTTCATACCATTGTAAACACAACGTCCTTCTCACTATTAAACTGATAGGCAGAGCCTCCCCGCAGGAAAAAAATCCGGTGCTATACTTAATCCCGCAATTACCTGGGACACAAACATCAAGAGGATATGAGATTATGAGTACCGCTAAACTGGTGAAAACGAAAGCGTCTAATCTGCTTTATACCCGTAACGATGTATCGGATAGCGACAAAAAAGCGACCATTGAGTTGCTGAATCGCCAGGTGATCCAGTTCATCGATCTTTCGCTGATCACCAAACAGGCCCACTGGAATATGCGCGGTGCAAACTTTATTGCCGTTCATGAAATGCTGGATGGCTTCCGCACAGCACTGGTTACCCACCTCGATACCATGGCCGAACGTGCCGTACAGTTAGGCGGTGTGGCACTGGGTACCACGCAGGTGATTAACAGCAAAACGCCACTGAAAAGTTATCCGCTGGATATCCATACCGTTCAGGATCACCTGAAAGAACTGGCAGACCGCTACGCGATAGTGGCTAATGATGTGCGTAAAGCTATCGGTGAAGCGAAAGACGAAGATACAGCCGATATCTTCACCGCCGCTTCCCGCGACCTGGACCAGTTCCTGTGGTTCATTGAGTCCAACATCGAATAATTCATAAGAATTTCCTATACAACCCTCGCCCTCCGGTGAGGGTTTTGCACATCTATGGTGCACGTTTTTGGCCTGAGATGCTGCAAAAGTGAAAAAATTGTAATAATCACCTCACACAACCGTTAACGGAAGATTGTTTTTTCGTCAGAATTTACGCTAAATAACGCTTCGTCTGTTGAGCCAAATGACGCGCACCAAAACGGTGCTCCACTTTGGTGCAATAAAAGTTCATTGCCCCGTTTTCTGTGCAATGCATGACATCATCCCCTTTGTAAAACAACAGCTTGTAAAGTTGGCACGATTTTTTCATTGTGCCACTCGTTCTCGCAGGGGATCGCCCCGTGGATATAAAAGGAAATGCTATGAAGTCTGTATTAAAAGTTTCACTGGCTGCACTTACCCTGGCTTTTGCGGTCTCTTCCCAGGCTGCCGACAAACTGGTTGTGGCGACCGACACGGCGTTCGTTCCGTTTGAATTCAAACAGGGTGATAAGTACGTTGGCTTTGATGTTGATCTGTGGGCTGCTATCGCAAAAGAACTCAAACTGGATTACACCCTGAAGCCAATGGACTTCAGCGGCATCATCCCGGCACTGCAAACGAAAAACGTTGATCTGGCCCTGGCCGGTATCACCATTACTGAAGAACGTAAAAAAGCGATCGACTTCTCTGACGGCTACTACAAAAGCGGCCTGCTGGTGATGGTGAAAGCCGATAATAACGACGTAAAAAGCGTGAAAGACCTCGACGGTAAAGTCGTCGCGGTGAAAGGCGGTACCGGTTCTGTTGATTACGCGAAAGCAAACATCAAAACCAAAGACCTGCGTCAGTTCCCGAACATCGATAACGCCTACATGGAGCTGGGTACCAACCGTGCTGACGCGGTGCTGCACGATACCCCTAACATCCTGTACTTCATCAAAACGGCGGGCAACGGCAAGTTCAAAGCCGTCGGTGATTCTCTGGAAGCCCAGCAGTACGGTATTGCGTTCCCGAAAGGCAGCGACGACCTGCGTACGAAAGTTAACGGCGCGCTGAAAACCCTGAAAGAGAACGGCACCTACAACGAAATCTATAAAAAATGGTTCGGTACCGAGCCTAAATAATAATTCTTAAAAATGACGTTCACTCGGGGGCGACCTTTCGCCCCTGCTATTTTAGAAACACGGTAACAGTAACAGGAAACTATCATGCAGTTTGACTGGAGCGCCATCTGGCCTGCCATTCCTATCTTGCTTGAAGGCGCTAAAATGACCCTGTGGATTTCGGTCCTCGGTCTGGTTGGTGGGTTGATTATCGGTCTTGTCGCCGGTTTCGCCCGCACCTACGGCGGCTGGATTGCAAACCACATCGCACTGGTTTTCATCGAAGTGATCCGCGGCACCCCAATTGTCGTTCAGGTCATGTTCATCTACTTCGCCCTGCCAATGGCTTTCACCGACCTGCGCATTGACCCGTTCAGCGCCGCTGTCGTGACCATTATGATCAACTCAGGTGCCTATATCGCGGAAATTACCCGTGGTGCGGTCCTGTCGATTCATAAAGGTTTCAGTGAAGCGGGTCTGGCGTTAGGCCTTTCTCGTCGCGAAACGATCCGCCACGTCATTCTGCCGTTGGCCCTGCGCCGCATGCTGCCACCGCTGGGGAACCAGTGGATCATCAGTATTAAGGATACGTCGCTGTTCATCGTTATCGGCGTTGCTGAGCTGACCCGTCAGGGCCAGGAGATCATTGCGGGCAACTTCCGTGCGCTGGAAATCTGGAGTGCGGTAGCCGTTGTCTACCTGATCATCACTCTGGTTCTGAGTTTCGTTCTGCGTCGTCTTGAAAGAAGGATGAAAATCCTGTGATTGAATTTAAAAACGTTTCCAAGCACTTTGGCCCAACCCAGGTGCTGCACAATATCGATCTGAACATCAAACAGGGTGAAGTGGTGGTCATTATCGGGCCATCCGGTTCCGGTAAATCGACCCTGCTGCGCTGCATCAACAAGCTGGAAGAGATCACCAGCGGCGATCTGATTGTCGATGGCCTGAAGGTGAATGACCCGAAAGTCGACGACCGTCTGATTCGTCAGGAAGCCGGCATGGTGTTCCAGCAGTTCTACCTGTTCCCGCACCTGACGGCGCTGGAAAACGTAATGTTTGGTCCACTGCGCGTACGTGGCGCCAGCAAAGCGGCGGCGGAAACGCTGGCTAAAGATCTGCTGGCTAAAGTCGGCCTCGCGGAACGTGCTCATCACTACCCTTCTGAGTTGTCCGGTGGACAGCAGCAGCGTGTGGCTATCGCCCGCGCACTGGCGGTAAAACCGAAGATGATGCTGTTTGATGAGCCAACCTCGGCGCTTGACCCGGAACTGCGTCACGAAGTGCTGAAAGTCATGCAGGATCTGGCTGAAGAAGGGATGACGATGGTTATCGTGACCCACGAAATCGGCTTTGCTGAGAAAGTGGCTTCCCGCCTGATCTTTATTGATAAGGGCCGTATCGCTGAAGACGGTAACCCACAAGCGCTGATCGCTAATCCACCGAGCCAGCGCCTGCAGGAGTTCCTGCAGCACGTCTCCTGATAGCGCTTCAGCTACGCCATTCTGAGCCGGGCATGCCCGGCTTTTTTACGCCAGATTGTTCCCAAAAATCCTCCCGCGCGCCTCGCCCTCTATACTTATCTTTTTGTTCATTATTTTCACCGGAGGATGCCGTGCCGTGGATCTTGCTGTTGCTTAGCCTGTTTTGTGCGCCATCGTTCGCCGTTTCCATCACCAGCGTCACCACCGGCACGACCGCCACACAGCAAACGACACCGCCCCCAGAGCCGGATGTTGAACAGAAAAAAGCCGCCTACAGTGCCCTTGCCGATGTGCTTGAAAACGATACCTCCCGGCAGGAGTTAATCGGACAGTTGCGAAAAGTCGCCGCCACGCCGCCGCAGGAACCGGTGCCGACAATTACCCCTCCGCAAGTGGAAGAACAAAAAACGGTGCTGGAAAATGTCACCGACGTGAGCCGTCACTATGGAAGCGAGCTCTCCTCGCGCTTTGCCCAACTCTATCGCAACCTGATTGGTTCGCCCCATAAACCGTTTAATCCCCATACGTTTACGACAGCCGCCACGCAGTTTTTGATGCTGGCGGGCGCTGTATTTCTGTTTTACTGGCTGGTACGCCTGTGCGCATGGCCGCTCTACCGTAAGATGGGGAAATGGGGACGCAAGAAGAACCAGCAGAAAAGCAGCTGGTTACACCTGCCGCTGATGATAGCGTCGGCGTTTATCATCGATTTACTGCTGCTGGCGCTGACGCTGTTTATGGGCCAGGTCCTGGCCGACAGGCTTAACGCCGGCAATAAAACCATCGCTTTCCAGCAGGCGCTCTTCCTCAACGCCTTTGCGCTGATTGAGTTCTTTAAGGCGCTGCTGCGTTTGATATTTTGCCCGCACGTACCGGATCTTCGTCCCTTCTCGATTCGGGATGAGAGCGCCAGATACTGGGCGCTGCGCCTCAGTGTGCTCAGTGGATTGATTGGTTACGGTCTGCTGGTTGCCGTGCCGATCATCTCCAACCAGGTCAACGTGCAGTTTGGCGCCCTGGCGAATGTGCTGATTATGATCTGCATTACCGTCTGGGCGTTGTACCTTATCTTCCATAACAAAAAGACCATTACCCAAAGCTTGCTGCATCTGGCCGATCGTTCCCTGTCGTTTTTCAGTCTCTTTATCCGCGCCTTCGCGCTGGTGTGGCACTGGCTGGCGAGCGCCTACTTTATCGTGTTGTGCTTCTTCTCGCTGTTCGACCCGGGCAACAGCCTGAAATTTATGATGGGGGCGACGTTCAAGAGCCTGGCCATCATTGGCATTGCGGCATTTGTCTCTGGCCTGCTGTCGCGCTGGCTATCGAAAACCTTCACCCTCTCGCCACAGGTGCAGCGCAGTTATCCGGAACTGCAAAAAAGGGTCAACGGCTGGATCTCGGTATCACTGAAAGTGGCGCGTATTCTCACCGTCTGCGTGGCGATTATGCTGTTGCTTAACGCATGGGGATTGTTTGACTTCTGGAACTGGCTGCACAACGGCGCGGGCGAAAAGACCGTCGATATTTTAATTCGCATCGCGCTGATCCTCTTCTTCTCTGCGGTTGGCTGGACGTTGCTGGCGAGCCTTATCGAGAACCGTCTGGTCTCCGACATTCACGGGCGCCCCCTGCCCAGCGCCCGTGCCCGCACCCTGCTGACGCTGTTTCGCAATGCGCTGGCGGTTATTATCAGCACCATCACCATCATGATTGTGCTCTCGGAAATCGGCGTGAACATCGCGCCGCTGCTGGCAGGTGCTGGCGCGCTGGGTCTGGCTATCTCCTTTGGTTCGCAAACCCTGGTGAAGGATATAATCACCGGCGTCTTTATCCAGTTTGAGAACGGGATGAACACTGGGGATCTGGTCACGATTGGGCCGTTAACCGGCACGGTAGAGCGCATGTCCATTCGCTCCGTCGGCGTGCGCCAGGACACCGGGGCGTACCACATAATTCCTTGGTCATCGATAACCACCTTCGCTAACTTTGTCCGAGGCATTGGCTCGGTAGTGGCCAACTACGACGTTGACCGTCATGAAGATGCAGATAAAGCGAAACAGGCGCTACGGGACGCCGTGGAGGAGATGATGGCGATGGAGGATATTCGCGGGCTGGTGATTGGAGAGCCGTCGTTTGCCGGTATTGTCGGCCTGACGAACACGGCATTTACCCTGCGCGTGTCGTTCACCACGCAGCCACTGAAGCAGTGGACGGTGCGCTTTGCGCTCGACAGTATGGTGAAAAAACACTTTGACCTGGCCGCGGTGCGGATGCCGGTGCAGACCTATCAGGTATTACCCTCACCGGCGTCCCCCACACCGCCACAGGAGCCCACCTTATAGCGTGGGGACATAGCGTGGGGGCCGGGTAACGGCGTCGCCTTACCCGCCCTGCCTGTGGGTTATTTACTGCGCTTGTTAGCGTCCATAAATGACCAGGCGATAAAGCGGCTCTGCTTCTGGCCTTGCGCCATCTCTTTTTTCACCACGTTAACGGCACCCACATCGGTCAGTGCACGGTAGAGGGGTGGAAGGTTATCCCCACGGGATACCAGCGTCGTGAACCATTTAACCTGACGGCCAAATACTTTACTTTCCTCAATCATTCGCAGGATGAATGCCACTTCTCCCCCCTCGCACCACAGTTCCTGTTGCTGCCCCCCAAAGTTCAGCGCGGCATCTTCCGCCTGACCGAGATTGCGGCGTTTGCGCTCACTGCCCGCACGGGCGGTGGCCGCGGAGTCATGGAACGGTGGGTTACACAGGGTGGCATCGTAGCTTTCGTTCTTGTGGATAATCCCGTTGAAGATCGATGCGGCATCTTTCTGCCGACGCAAGCGGACAGACCGGCTTAACCCAGGGTTGGCGTTGATAATCGCCTGTGCGCTGGAAAACGCCTCATTACCGATTTCACTGCCGGTAAAGCGCCAGTGATATTCATGAACGCCAATCAACGGATAAATCAGATTCGCCCCGGTACCAATATCAAGCACGGATGCTTGCTCAGGGATGACACCGTTGCGATCGTCAGCGAGAAGATCGGCAAGATGGTGGAGATAATCGGCTCGCCCCGGCACGGGTGGGCAGAGAAAGCCTTCCGGAATATCCCAGTGCGCCACACCGTAATAGTGTGCCAGCAGGGCTTTATTGAGCATTTTAACCGCCTGCGGATCGGCAAAGTTGACCGAAGATTCACCGGCAGGTGTCTGCACAATGTAGTCCTGCAGCGAAGGACAGCTCTGACATAACGCATTCATGTCATAGCGGTTACGATGGCGATTTCGTGGGTGCAATCCCGGCTTTTGGGAAGTCATGGCTTTCTCCTTTAAACAGCGGCGTAAGATACCCTTTGCAGGCTCAACGGTAAATATTTCTCTGCGACGCTCAAAAACCCGTCATAAATCAAACACCTTTATGTCTATGATCTGTCAGTAAAACGTCAGTTTATATCGTTCAAAAAATAAGCAGATCATCATCAAATTTTTGCGCTAAATCACACTCGCCAGGCTTCTAAACTTAAAGGGAATCACCTGTTGTTTCCTCATGAGGATGTGATTATGAAAAAATACCTGACCCTTGTTGTTCTCGCGGGTGCACTGGCTACCGCGTCATTCTCTGCCATGGCGGTACAGTCATTGACCGACAATACAGATACCAGCCAGCTCAAGCCTGCGGGCACCGTCTCGGTAAGCCGCGCAAGTAACCTTGATGATCTCCAGAATAAACTCGCCGAAAAAGCCCGCCAGGAAGGGGCTAAAGGTTTCGTGGTTAACGCCGCGGGCGGGGATAACCATATGTATGGCACGGCGACCATTTATAAATAACGTCTCTTTCTATAAACAAACTGCATCTGCCTGACAGATGCAGTTCCTCTCTGCCTTGACTGCACGTTTTTTCACCCCATAGTAAAAACAAGGTTTAACAGAACCCAGGAGTAAACCATGGCTTCCGGTTGGGCAAATGATGACGCCGTTAACGAACAAATCAACAGTACAATTGAAGATGCGGTTGCGCGCGCTCGCGGTGAAATTCCGCGCGGTGAAAGTCTCTATGAATGTGAAGAGTGTGGAGAAGTGATCCCGGAAGCGCGGCGCAAAGCCATACCGGGCGTGCGGTTATGCATCGCCTGCCAGCAGGAGAAAGATTCGAAAAATAACGCGCACTCAGGATATAATCGCAGAGGATCGAAAGACAGCCAGCTACGTTGACTTTCCTTTACCGAAGTTAACGGCGCAAGCGGTTACCTTTACGCTCACGGTTTTTTGCGAACCGCGTAGCAAAATGTGCCCTTCTCGTCGCGTCTGTAAAGCGCAGCTACAAGAAGTGTAAAGTCGTCCTCTGAATTTATTAATATTCAATAAGTTATTTGTCATTCAATTTTTTTGAGCAACCACGTCAATTCTCTTCGATTTTCTCTCGCATAAAAAAACGTGATACTTATCACATCGACGGAACATCGTCCCCTTAACAGAATCACCTGCGAGAGATTAATTATGAAAACCATCAAATATGCTGTTGCTGCTGTTGCCCTGTCCGCTCTGTCTTTCGGCGCTTTTGCTGCAGAACCTGTGTCTCCATCTCAGGCGCAGAGCATGAACAAACTCGGTGTGGTAAGTGCTGAAGGCGCGACCACTCTGGACGGTCTGGAAGCGAAACTGGCTGAGAAAGCTGCTGCTGCCGGTGCAAGCGGATACACCATCACCTCCGCGAACACCAATAACAAACTGAGCGGTACTGCGGTTATCTATAAGTAATTGACTGAATGCTCCACCCTCGCCATACCCTCTGGTGAGCTGCTCCAACCCTCATTGACCCTGTTGTTGTTACCCTTGCTTGCCCGTCCGCCACTGGACGGGCTTTTTTTTGGGCTTAAAACGTCTTCCCGACGCGTTCCATCCCTGCCTCTACGGATTCAACTTCACCGGTCGCCAGCAGGCAACAGGCCATCTGCAGCTTGATCGCGTGCGGCACCGGAACCTTTCCGGCCAGGCACTGCTCAATCCAGTGGGCGGTGGTATGCGGATCTTTTGCGTCAGGCAGGATCGCGTCGGAACGCTCTTCCCCTCGCTCGAGAATGGCGCGCGTGCCAGCGGAATCAATCAGCATCATCTGTGGGCAGCGCTGCGGGTTAGCATACACCTCGCCTTCCGTGCCGTGCATCAACAAGGCCCTGCCGCCTATGTCTTCAAAGAATTTCCCCACGCGCGTCACGTACTCCGGGTGAGAGACGCTGGAAAGACGCAGCGCCGCGTCTTCGCCAAACGGCGTAGCCAGTTTCGCCAGCGTATGCGCGCTGTTACGCACGCCCATGCGCCAGCGCATATCAAGCTGCTTCTCCAGCGGGGGGCAGAGTGCTCCGACAGGGATATAAACCGGCTGATGGCCATCAAGCTTCGCCTGTGCCTGGCCGGCATGCCGTGTGGGTTCGATACCCAGCATGCCGAAAATCGTTTCGGTCAGCACGCGGGTTGGATCTTCGCTTACGCCATGCACCACCACCGGGAAGCCCAGCTTGTGCAATAAAATAGCAAGCAGCGGCGTCAGGTTGGCCTGCTTGCGTGCCCCGTTATAGCTCGGGATCACAATCGGCATCGGTTTTGCCACTGGCGCATTTAAGCGCAGGGTCTGCGCCTGCATTGCTTCGTAGAAGCCACGCATCTCCGCTTCGCCTTCTCCTTTGATACGCAGCGCTATCAGGATACCGCCCATTTCAAGGTCGGGTACGTCACCGTTGAGCATATGCGTATAGAGCGCACGAGCGGTTTCATGGTCCAGATCGCGGGCATGATTTTTCCCTCGTCCTACCTCTTTGATAATTTTGCGATAATCCACGACATCTCTCCTGACAGCTTCATCTTGTTAACAATATAGCCCTGAAAAACGTCTGGCCGTTAGTGTTTTTGAACCGGATCATCCTTCTGTTTTTATGATGAAAAAAGAAACTCAAGCACTATTTCAATTATTTGTGATTGCCGTTGAAGATTCTTACCCCACCCGTTTCTGATTAAATAACCAACGGAAAATCATTTAAGGTCAACGGTGAAAACGTCCAGGCAACGTTCTCACCAGAAACATACCAGGATTTGTTATGAACAAGGTTGCTATAGGTTTATTTATCGCCGCAACGGCAGGATGTTCTGCATCCGCATTTGCGGCAACAAACGGTGAAGGTCAGATTAACTTCACCGGTGAAATTATTGATTCTGCTTGTCAGGTAGTGAACGGGTTAAGTAATCCATTAAATGTTCAGTTAGGCAAAGTGTCTAAAACGGTATTTACCGGGGCTGGATCTACCAGCACATTAACGAAGTTTGATATTCAATTAAAGAATTGCCCGGAGACCGTGACATCTGCCGCCATTAACTTCGGCGGCACGCCGGATCCGGATAACAACACTACGCTGGCATTAACACCGGATGTAGACGCTGCAACAGGTGTCGCTATTCAACTGGTGGACGCGTCTGAGCAACCGGTGAGTCTGTATACGCCCTCTCAGCAATATCCGTTAGCCTCCGGTACGGCGGTCAATAACCTGGAATTTGGAGCCCGTTATATTCAGACCCAGGCTGCAATCACCGCAGGCCTGGCAAACGCCGTGTCGACCTTCACCGTTATTTATAACTGATATTATCCATCCTGAGATATTAGCTCTGTTCTGAGAGTTAATATCTCTTCTTTTATTGAGATACCTTTATGCGCCACGGTTATTTACTGAGTGCTCTTTTACTGGTAGCCGCCACTTCCCATGCCGGTGTCGTTATTAATGGCACACGCCTGGTCTATCAGGGCGACAAAAAGGAGTCGTCTCTGGGTCTTTCAAACCCAGATGCCACGGATTATCTGGTACAGTCCTGGGTTGATTCTGGCGGTAAAAACCCGGCTAAAGCCCCCTTCCTGATCACCCCACCGCTGTTTCGTCTCGATGCAAAAGAGGATAACGTCCTGCGTGTCGTGCGCACTGGCGGGAATTTGCCCGAGGATCGTGAGTCTCTCTACTGGCTTAATATCAAAGCTATTCCCTCGTCAAAGCACGTCGAAGGGATAAATACCCTGCAGATTGCCATTAATACACGCATTAAATTGTTGTATCGCCCGTCAGCAATAACTGGCAAACCCGAGGCTGTGGCGGACAAGCTTCAGTGGCATCGTGAAGGTCACGACCTGGTTGTGAATAACCCGACGCCTTTCTATATGAATTTCCAGACGGTGATGCTTAACGGCCATAAAGTGGATAAAGCCACCTGGGCAGTCCCCAAAACGGAAACGCATTTTGCCTTACCCGATAATGCCAGCGGGTCGACCGTCACCTACTCCATTATTACTGATTACGGCAGCATCAGTCAGACCTGGTCGGCATCCGTTCATTAACACCCACTCAGGCTATTAATATCATCATGTACAGCCATAAAAAGCCGTTCATCCATCGCCTTTCTTCAATGCTGGTCATTTTATGTGGCCTGGCACTGGCGATCTTTGCGCAGCAGGTTATGGCTGATGATTATTTCAACCCGGCATTACTGGATATTGATAATCCTCAACAGGGGAAAACCGACCTGTCTGTTTATGAAAAAGGACCGGGACAAGCCCCCGGGAAATATCAGGTCAACATTTTCATCAACAATAATAAAATTGATACCCGTGATGTCACGTTCAAATTAATAAAAGACGCTCAGGGCAATCATTCTCTTCAACCCTGCTTTAGCCTGGATGAGCTAAAAAACCTTGGGATCAAAACCCGGCAGTATCCCGCGCTGATGGCTAAAGGCCAGTGCGCCTATATAAGCGCCATTCCCGCGGCATCCGCAACGTTTCAGGTTCGTCATCAGCAACTGTTGCTCAGTATTCCACAAACGGCGCTGGGCCAGATCCCGCGCGGGTATATCGACCCGAAAACGTTCGACGAAGGGATCACCGCAGGTCTGCTGAACTACAGCGCCACCGCCAGCCAGAGCCATGCCCGTGTGCAGGGAGAGCAGGATAACAGCAGCCAGTACGTTAACCTGCGCCCGGGCCTCAATGTGGGGGCCTGGCGCATACGCAATTATTCCACGTGGAATCGCAGTACAACGGGCAACGAGGAAGAGCACAGGTTCTCCTCCATCTACACCTATGCTCAACGCGATATCGTGGCGATGAAAAGCGATATGACCGTCGGGCAAAGCACCTCCCCGTCGGACGTTTTCGACAGCGTGCCCTATACCGGGGTTGAGCTGAAATCCGATACCGATATGCTCCCGGACAGTGAAAAAGGCTATGCGCCGATTATTCGCGGCACTGCCCACAGTAATGCGCTGGTGATGGTTCGTCAGAACGGTTACGTCATTTATCAGAACACGGTTGCACCCGGTGCGTTTGAAATTAACGATCTCTATCCCACCGGCAGCAGCGGCGATCTGCAGGTCACCGTGAAAGAGACCGACGGCAGCGAAAGTCACTTTGTCGTGCCCTACGCCTCGGTCCCGGTACTGCAGCGTGAAAAGAATCTCCGCTACAGCGTGACCGCCGGGCGTTACCGGTCTTACGATAAGGACGTAGAGCAAACTCCGTTTGCCCAGGGCAGCGCCATCTACGGCATGCCATTGGGTTTCACCGCCTACGGTGGTGCGCAGCAGAGTCGCCATTATCAGTCCCGGGCGCTGGGCGTCGGGAAAAACCTGGGCGATTTGGGTGCCTTCTCCCTTGATGTCACCCGCGCCAAAGCGCTGCTGAAAAAGCAGCAGGCCAGCAAAGGCCGATCCTGGCGCGTTCGCTACAGCAAAGATTTTGTCGCCTCGGGCACTCACTTCTCCCTGGCGGGCTATCGCTACAACAGCAAAGGGTTTTACACCCTGGAAGACACGATGGAGTCTTACACCCGTTCAGATGACGGGTCTGCGCCGCAGCAGCGACATGCCCGAACGGAAGCCACCGTCGACCAGACGCTGCCCGCGGGCTGGGGCTCTGTCACCCTGAGCCTGGTCAAAGAGACCTACTGGAGCCAGAGCCAGGATATGACCTCCATGAGCGTCAGCTACAACAACAGCTTGCACGGCGTCAGCTACAGCCTGAGCTACAGCATGAACAAAAACACCCAGGACAGCGATGCGAACGGTGACGATGTGATGAACGACAACCAGTTCTCGTTAAATGTCTCCGTTCCACTGGATCGCTGGATGCATAACACCTGGGCCACCTACAACCTCAACAACACCAAAGACGGTACGACGCAGAACATCGGCCTTAACGGTACCGCGCTGAAGGGAGACAACCTGAACTGGAATATTCAGGAGGGGCTGAGCAGCACCGGTAGCGGAAACTCCACCAGCATGAACGCCGATTATAAAGCGACCTATGGCGAAGTGAGCGGCGGGGTAAGCCAGGATAAATATCAGCAAACCGTAAACGTCGGGCTGCAGGGTGGCGCGATCGTGCACGCCAATGGGATAACCCTGAGCCAGCCGCTCGGAGAGACCATTGCGCTGGTGAAAGCACCGGGAACACACGGTACGCATATCGCCAATCAGACGGGCGTTGAGACCGACTTCCGCGGCTATACCATCGTGCCGTTTGTTACCCCTTATCGCCACAATACCATTGCGCTGGATACCGAAACCCTGCCCGACGAGGCCGACGTGACGCACGCAGCGTACGTTGTGACCCCGACACGCGGGGCCGTGGTGCGCGCCAGCTTTAATACCCGCGTGGGCAGCCGGGTCCTGATGACGCTGACGCACAACGGTAAACCGCTGCCCTTCGGTGCGACGGTAACAACGGAGGATAAGGACAGCGAATTTATTGTCGGCAATGACGGCCAGACCTATCTCTCCGGCCTGCCAAAGCAAGGGCATCTCGCCGTCACCTGGGGACAGGATGCGAGCGAGCACTGCGAGGCCGACTACGTCCTTACGGATGAGACAAAGAAAACCAACATCCTTAACGCTGCTGCGCAGTGCCACTGATTCACCGTTCAGGCAAACCATTATGCAAATGATTAAACAGTGCTTTTTCTTCCTGGTTCTGGGAACCGCCGCGTTATTTATGCCACATGCTAACGCGCTCTGTACCTCCTCCGATCTGCCAAAACAGATTAATGTGGCCTCCGTATCCGTCTCGAGCACGTTGCCGGTAGGTGCCACCATTCCGGGTACCGAGCAGACCGTTCACGTGGCGGGCAACTGCTATAACCCTTCTGACTTCGGGCTTCCGATTGTTGCATGCTATTACGGCGCAGGTCTGGAGATCCCCGGTCTTTCTGGGGTGTATGAATCAGGGCTGGAAGGAATTGGCGTAGCGCTGATGAATGACAAAGGCCAGCGAATTACCGGTGCCGGGGGAATTTACTGTAATTCAAGCGGCACGCCGCTGGGCTATGTCTCCAACGACATTTCTGAGTCCTTTAACTTTAATGTCACACTGGAACTGGTGAAAACGAGCAATACGGTCAAATCAGGTTCGCTTTCTCAGGCGGAGTCTAAATTTGGTGTCGGGGTTTATCAGCATGAAGGCATCAGCGATCCCAATACGATTTCCTATGCGGGCAATGTGAATCTCGAAACGGTTACCTGCTCTGTCCTGCCTAAAAATCTCACCGTGAATCTGGGCGATTTTCCCGTCAGTGATTTTATCAGTATCGGGTTGCTATCCAGCCCTGCACAAAACTTTGACGTCACGATTAATTGCGACAGCACCGTCCAGCCTGAGCTAAAGGTGACCAGCGCAAACGGCTACGAAACGGCATTCGAAGGAGTGATCAAATTGACTCAGCAGAACGGCATGGCAACCGGCGTGGGCGTGAGAATGCTCTTTGATGACCATCTCGCCACCTTTGACACCTATGTCAGCACCCGAAGCCAGGCCATCGCCAACGAAACCCTGCGAATACCGTTCGAGGTTCGTTACGAACAGGTCAGCAACGTGGTGACACCGGGGCCGGCCAATACCGTGGCGACGATCACTCTGGCTTATAAGTGACCAACATGAAAAAGACACTTGCGATCCTGATTCTCGGCTTGATTGCCCGGGCACAGGCAGACGATATTCAGATCCAGATGACAGGCAATATTTACGCCAACACCTGCATTATTGACAGCGCCAGCCGCAACCTGACGGTGGATTTAGGCCAGGCGGTATCAGGGGATTTTAAAAATGTGGGCGATACCGGCGCATGGAAAGACTTTACGCTCTCGGTCTCGCATTGCCCTCCCACACTTGCGCTGGCGACCGCCTTTTTCTATGGTCAGGCCGACAGTACGCACCCGACAAAATTCGCCAATATCGGCAGTGCGAAAGGGTTAGCACTGGAACTGGCAGACCGCCAGGACAATATACTCATTGCCCCGCAGGCAGCCTTTAACGTTCCGGTTAACTCAGCGGACCACACGGCAACGTTTCCTCTGGCTGCCCGCTATTATGCCAGCGCATTGCCCGTCACCGCCGGAACGTTTAACAGCGTGGTCCAGGTGACCTTTACTTACCAGTAGGCCCGCGCCCCTTCGTACGGATGCTTTTACGCCGTCCGGCGGCAGGTTTTGCCGGACGTTTTTTAACATCGGGCACGTCCGGCTGTTCAATCGGAAAAACAGGCAGAGCGTTGAGTAACCGCTGGCCGTAATTTTTGGTGAGCAGACGTTTGTCATAAATCACCACCTCTCCCCAGCAGCTGTGGCTACGGATGAGACGCCCCACCTGCTGAATCAGATTAAACGATGCCGCGGGTAAGCTTTGGACCTCGAACGGATAGCGATTGAGGCTTTTGAGCCATTCACCTTCGGTGATGACGACCGGGCTGTCGATGGGCGGGAAGGCGATTTTATGGATATGCACCTGTGTCAGGTAATCCCCCTTCAGATCCAGCCCCTCCGCGAATGACTGCAGCCCGATCAGTACGCTACGTTCCCCGTTATCAATGCGTTTGCGGTGCAGCTCTACCAGCCGGTAGCGAGGCTGATCGCCCTGCACCAGCAACAGTAATCGCAGGTCGGTAACGTGCTCCAGAAAACGCTGCATCGCCCTTCCACTGGCAAACAGGACCAGCATGCCGGGATATTTTTCACTCTCCAGCTGCTCGCGGAAATACGCTGCCATTTCGGCAATGTGCTGTTCTTCGTTGTCGATAAGCGGCTCATACTTCATGCGCGGAATGACCAGCTTGCCCTGTTCACAGTGGTTAAACGGCGAATCCAGCGCCACAAAACGGTCGCCGGCTTTCTCTTTCAGCCCGCTCATCTCCTGTAAACGGGAGAAACTGTTCAGGGAACGCAACGTCGCGGAAGTCACTACCACGTGCGGCACGCTGCGCCAGATAAGCTTTTCCAGCTGATCGGCAACACGAATCCCCACGCAGTGGAAAAACAGGTGCGCCTGTCCGTCTTTCACGTCACGGGTTGCCCATTTGGTGACCGGCGCTCCGGACGCCTGCGCCATCGAGGCCAGACGCCAGAGCTTGCTCTGGGCTTCGAACATGCCCAACGCACGGTTCATCTGCAGCAGAATGCGGTGCAAACGCACCACGTCGTGGGTACCGGTTTTCTCACTGAGATCGTTTAAGAACATCTCCGCCAGCCCGCGCAGCTTTTCAAGGTGCTTCGCCAGCTGCTGGCAGATCTCCATCACCTCGTCGGGAAGCTCTCCCATCGCAAAGCGATGCTCTGCTTCCTGGGTCGCCGGGAGATAAAGATTGAGGATGTTATTCAGGGAAGCAATAAGGCTGTAGACCGCTTCGCAATGTTCGCTCAGCCGCTCGGGCACCGCCAGCGGCGGCGTGGTTTTCGGGCGGAACTGCTCCATGCAGGTCGCCACCAGCTTGCAGAACAGATCCAGCTGCAGGCGGAACCACGGCGCGGTGATTTCGGCGCTCATCTCCAGCGCATCCCGCGCCACATCCGGCAAATGGTGGCCTTCATCGAGCACCAGCAGCAGGTTTTTGGGCTCCGGCAGGACGGCCTCACTCTCCAGCGCGGCCATGACCAGCGCGTGGTTAGCGACAACCACCTCCGCTTCCTGAATCTCCCGCCGTGCGACAAAGAACGGGCACTCGCGGTAGTAGTGGCAGTTGCGGTTAAGGCAACTGGCTTTATCGGTGCTGAGCCTGCGCCACAAATCATCGCTGATGGCATGGCTGGTGTGATCGCGAAGGCCGTCCCACTTGTAGCTGTCGAGCTCGGTTTTTAGCTTCGCGCACTGCTCCTGTTCCGCTTTGTTGTTCGGCGTCAGTTCATCATCCAGGAAGGCCAGCAGATCCTGCTGAGAGGGCTCACTGCTGGCGAGAGCCGCGAGATTGCGCGGACACACATAACGCCCACGGCCAAAGGCGGCTGTAAATCGCAGTTCAGGGATGATTTTGCGCAGCAGCGGCAGGTCTTTGCTGAAGATTTGATCCTGCAGGGCCACGTTAGCGGTGCTGACCACCAGCGTTTTTTGCTCTTCCCGCGCAATGGCAATGCCCGGGATTAAATACGAAAGGGTTTTCCCGACACCCGTCGGGGCTTCAATCGCCAGATGTCGTCCGTCGTCCCCGGAGAGCGTTTTTGCCACATCAGCAATCATCTGCCGCTGAGGCGCTCGGGGGATAAAATCGGGGATCTGCTGTTGTAGCGCCTTATACCAGGCGCCAATTTGCGCTTTGAGCGCCGCGGTTAAAGCCATCGGAGGACCTGAAATACTGTATAAACAGCCACTATTGTGGCACTTTCTTTCCGCTGCCGCAAAAGAAAAGCCCGGCTCTACGACCGGGCTTCCAGATTACTGCGGGTTAGCAGGTTTACGCGGGCGGCGTCGGCGCTGCCCTTCCCCTGCCGGTTTCCCCTCGCCGCTACGCCATGGGCTTTCACCGCCTGGCTTAGCCTCTGTATTACGACGCGGAGGTTTGCCCGCGGCTTTCGGTGCACCGCCTTCAGAACGACGCGGCTGCTGACTGCGCCCTCCGCCACCCTGACCACGACCACCGCCGCCGCCCTGACGGCCATTCTGAATAGGCTCCGCCTTGATGGACGGGTCAACGTCATAGCCCGGGGTTTCGATACGCGGGATCTCTTTTCTCAGAAGACGTTCGATATCACGCAGCAGTTTGTGTTCATCCACACACACCAGCGAGAGCGCTTCACCGGTTGCCGCCGCACGACCGGTACGACCGATACGGTGAACATAGTCTTCCGGTACGTTTGGCAGCTCGTAGTTGACGACGTGCGGCAGCTCTTCAATATCCAGACCGCGGGCAGCAATGTCGGTGGCAACCAGGACGCGAATGTCACCGGATTTAAATTCAGCCAGCGCGCGGGTACGTGCCCCCTGGCTTTTGTTACCGTGGATCGCCGCGCTGCGGATACCGTCTTTATTCAGCTGCTCCGCCAGATGGTTAGCACCGTGCTTGGTACGGGTAAAGACCAGCACCTGCTGCCAGTTGCCCTGACCAATCATATGGGAGAGCAGTTCCCGCTTACGCTTTTTATCAACGAAGTGCACGTGCTGGGTAATTTGCTCAGAGGCGGTGTTGCGGCGCGCCACTTCCACTTCCAGCGGGTTATGCAGCAGTTTTTCCGCCAGCGCCTTGATCTCATCAGAGAAGGTGGCAGAGAACAGCAGGTTCTGACGACGCGGTGGCAGCTTAGCCAGCACGCGACGAATGTCGTGGATAAAGCCCATATCCAGCATGCGGTCAGCTTCGTCCAGCACCAGGATTTCGATGCTATCAAGCTTCAGGGCATTCTGGTGCTCAAGATCCAACAGACGACCCGGCGTTGCCACCAGCACGTCCACGCCACCACGCAGCTTCATCATCTGCGGGTTAATGCTTACTCCACCGAAAACCACCAGCGAGCGAATGTTGAGATAGCGGCTGTACTCACGCACGTTCTCACCAATCTGGGCCGCCAGCTCACGCGTTGGGGTGAGGATCAGGGCACGCACCGGACGACGTCCTTTAGCGTGCGGCTGATTTTTTACCAGCAGCTCTAACAGCGGCAGGGTAAAACCCGCGGTCTTACCGGTACCGGTCTGGGCGCTGGCCATCAGGTCGCGGCCCTGCAGAACGGCCGGAATAGCCTGCTGCTGGATTGGGGTTGGCTCGACGTAGCCCTGCTCTGCGATAGCGCGCAAAATTTCAGGGTTCAGGCCAAGGGAATCAAAAGACATAAAAACTCCGAACCGCCCCGACCATCACAGGTGTAGTTTTCAGGGAGATATAACGAATAGGGAAGGACAAAAACCACAATGTCGTGAAGCAGCGGAGTGTAGCAGGTTTTGTGACGTGGCGCATAAAATATCCCGCGGCGCTGCGTTGACGAAAGATTTCCCGCCGTGTGGTCACTGGACAAAAAGGGCAACCGGGCATAATGTTAATCAATCGATTGATTAATTTTTAAAACCGCCATGAATACGACCCCAACGACATCGAAAGGTGAACAGGCCAAAAACCAGCTTATTGCCGCCGCGCTGGCGCAGTTTGGCGAATATGGTCTGCATGCCACCACGCGGGACATCGCGGCGCAGGCCGGGCAAAACATTGCGGCCATTACCTACTATTTTGGCTCAAAAGAGGATTTGTACCTCGCCTGTGCCCAGTGGATCGCCGACTTTATCGGTAACCATTTTCGGCCACACGTTGAAGAGGCCAGCGGGCTATTGAGCCAGCCGTCGCCGGATCGCGCCGCCATCAGGCAGCTGATTATCAGCGCCTGCGACAATATGATTCGCCTGCTGACCCACGACGAGACGCTGAGCCTGAGTAAGTTCATCTCCCGTGAGCAGCTCTCCCCTACGGCGGCTTACCAGCGAGTGCACGATCAGGTGATTGCTCCGATGCATACGCACCTGACCCGGCTGATCGCGGCCTATACCGGACGAGACGCCGACGATACCGAGACTATTTTGCATACCCACGCCCTGCTGGGTGAAATTCTCGCCTTCCGTCTTGGGCGCGAAACGATCCTGTTACGCACCGGCTGGACACAATTTGATGAGGATAAAGCCGCGCAGATTAGCCAGGTCATCACCTGTCATCTCGATCTGATCCTGCAAGGCTTAACGCAAAGGAGCCTGAAGTCATGAAAAAACCTGTCGCCATCATTCTGGTGGTCGTTGTTCTGCTTGCCGCAGGTATCGGCGGCTGGCTGTGGTATCAAAGTCACCAGGACAGAGGCCTGACGCTGTACGGTAACGTCGATATTCGCACCGTGAATATGAGTTTCCGCGTCGGGGGGCGCCTGGCCTCCCTCACCGTTGATGAAGGCGATACCATCAAAACCGGTCAGATGCTGGGGATGCTCGACAAGGCCCCGTACGAGAACGCGCTGATGCAGGCGAAAGCAGGCGTTTCCGTGGCGCAGGCGCAATATGACCTGATGCTGGCCGGCTACCGTGACGAAGAGATTGCTCAGGCCGCCGCCGCGGTCAAACAGGCGCAGGCCGCCTATGACTACGCGCAAAACTTCTATGCTCGTCAGCAGGGCCTGTGGAAAAGCCGCACCATTTCTGCCAACGACCTGGAAAACGCCCGCTCCTCCCGCGACCAGGCCCAGGCGACGCTGAAATCCGCTCAGGATAAATTAAGCCAGTACCACACCGGTAATCGCCCGCAGGACATCGCGCAGGCAAAAGCCAGCCTGGAACAGGCGCAGGCGCAGCTGGCGCAGGCGGAACTGGATCTGCACGACACCACGCTCATTGCCCCGTCTGACGGCACGCTGATGACCCGCGCCGTGGAGCCGGGCAGCATGTTAAGCGCGGGAAGCACCGTCCTGACGCTTTCTCTGACGCGTCCGGTATGGGTGCGCGCCTACATTGATGAGCCTAATCTCGGCCAGATGCAGCCGGGCCGCGAGCTGCTGCTCTACACCGACGGTCGGCCGGATAAACCGTATCATGGCAAAGTTGGCTTTGTGTCACCGACGGCTGAATTCACACCCAAAACGGTTGAAACGCCGGATCTGCGTACCGACCTGGTTTATCGCCTGCGCATCATCGTGACCGATGCCGACGACGCGCTGCGTCAGGGCATGCCTGTCACCGTAAAAGTCAGCGACGGGGAACGACATGAATGACGCGGTTATTCAGCTCAACAATCTGGTCAAACGCTTCGCGGGAATGGAAAAACCTGCCGTCGCCCCGCTGAACTGTACCATTCAGAAAGGCTATGTGACCGGGCTGGTTGGCCCGGACGGCGCAGGCAAAACGACGCTGATGCGGATGCTGGCGGGTTTGTTAAAGCCCGATGAAGGAATCGCCAGCGTGCTCGGACTCGACCCGATTAAAGACGATGGCGCGCTCCATGCCATGCTGGGCTATATGCCGCAGAAGTTTGGTCTGTATGAAGACCTGACGGTGATGGAAAACCTCAATCTGTATGCTGACCTGCGCAGCGTCACTGGCGAAACCCGTCAGAAGACCTTTGCCCGTTTGCTGGAATTTACCTCGCTTGGCCCCTTCACCGACCGGCTGGCGGGCAAGCTCTCCGGCGGGATGAAACAGAAGCTGGGGCTGGCCTGTACGCTGGTGGGCGAGCCGAAAGTTCTCTTGCTCGATGAACCCGGCGTGGGCGTCGACCCGATTTCGCGCCGCGAGCTGTGGCAGATGGTGCATGAGTTAGCCGGCGATGGGATGCTGATCCTCTGGAGCACCTCGTACCTTGATGAAGCGGAACAGTGCCGTGACGTTCTGCTGATGAACGAAGGTGAGCTGCTTTATCAGGGAGAGCCGACCACACTGACGCAGAGCATGGCTGGTCGCAGCTTCCTGTTGCACAGCGCCCAGGCCTCCAACCGTCAGCTGCTGCAGCGGGTGCTAAAGCTACCTCAGGTCAGCGATGGAATGATTCAGGGCCGTTCGGTGCGCGTGATCCTCACGAAAGAGGCGACCGCGGACGATATACGTCGTGCACCGGGTATGCCTGAAATTGAGATGGAGGAGACCGCGCCACGCTTTGAAGATGCGTTTATCGATCTGCTCGGCGGCGCAGGGACATCAGAATCCCCCCTCGCCGCGATCCTGCACACGGTTGAAGGTACGCCGGGTGAAACGGTGATTGAAGCCAAATCCCTCACCAAAAAGTTTGGGGATTTTGCCGCCACCGATAACGTCAATTTCGCGGTGAAACGCGGTGAGATTTTTGGCCTGCTCGGGCCAAACGGCGCCGGGAAATCGACCACTTTTAAGATGATGTGCGGCCTGCTGGTACCGACCTCGGGCAAAGCGCTGGTGCTCGACATGGACCTGAAGGTCAGCTCCGGCAAGGCGCGTCAGCATCTGGGCTATATGGCGCAGAAATTCTCACTGTATGGCAACCTGACGGTCGAGCAGAACCTGCGCTTTTTCTCCGGCGTGTACGGCCTGCGGGGCCGCGCGCAGAACGAGAAAATCCACCGCATGAGCGAGGCCTTTGGCCTGACGGGCATTGCTTCCCATGCCACCGACGAACTGCCGCTCGGCTTCAAGCAGCGGCTGGCGCTGGCCTGCTCATTAATGCATGAGCCCGATATCCTGTTTCTCGATGAGCCGACGTCCGGCGTTGACCCCCTCACCCGCCGCGAGTTCTGGCTGCATATTAACAGCATGGTGGAGAAAGGGGTCACGGTCATGGTAACCACCCACTTTATGGATGAGGCGGAATACTGCGACCGCATCGGGCTGGTGTATCGCGGCAAGCTGATTGCCCACGGTACGCCGGACGACCTGAAAGAACAGGCCGCCGATGACGAGGTGCCGGACCCGACCATGGAACAGGCGTTTATTACCCTCATCCACGACTGGGATAAGGAGAATGCCCATGCGCAATAACGCCATTTCGTGGCGCAGGGTGCGTGCGTTGTGTATCAAAGAGACGCGCCAGATCGTGCGTGACCCCAGCAGCTGGCTGATCGCTGTGGTGATCCCCCTGCTGCTACTCTTTATCTTTGGCTACGGGATCAACCTTGACTCCAGCAAACTGCGGGTCGGGATTTTGCTGGAGCAGCAGAGCGAAGAGGCGCTTGATTTCACCCACACCATGACCGGCTCCCCTTACATTGACGCCACCATCAGCGACAACCGGCAGGCGCTAATCCAGATGATGCAGGCCGGGAAGATACGCGGGCTGGTGGTGATCCCGGTGGATTTTGCCGCCAACATGGCGCGCACCGATGCCAGTGCGCCGGTGCAGGTGATCACTGATGGCAGCGAGCCAAACACCGCGAACTTTGTACAAGGCTATGTGGAGGGCATCTGGCAGCTGTGGCAAATGCAGCGTGCCGAAGATCGCGGGGAAACCTTCGAACCGCTGATCGACGTGCAGACGCGCTACTGGTTTAACCCTGCGGCCATTAGCCAGCATTTTATTATCCCGGGTGCAGTGACCATCATCATGACGGTTATTGGCGCCATTTTGACCTCGCTGGTGATTGCCCGCGAGTGGGAACGCGGCACCATGGAAGCGCTGCTGTCTACCGAGGTCACACGGGTTGAACTGCTGCTCTGTAAGCTTATCCCCTACTACTTCCTCGGCATGCTGGCGATGCTGCTCTGCATGCTGGTCTCGGTGTTTATCCTCGGCGTGCCGTACCGCGGATCGCTGGTGGTGCTGTTCTTTATCACCAGTCTGTTTTTACTGAGCACCCTCGGGATGGGGCTGCTTATCTCTACCATCACCCGTAACCAGTTCAACGCCGCGCAGGTGGCCCTGAACGCCGCCTTTTTACCGTCGATTATGCTGTCCGGGTTTATTTTCCAGATAGACAGCATGCCCGCCGTGATCCGTGCCGTGACCTACATTATTCCGGCGCGCTACTTCGTGAGTACGCTGCAAAGCCTGTTCCTGGCGGGGAATATTCCGGTGGTGCTGATCATCAACACGCTGTTTTTGCTGGCATCGGCAACGATGTTTATTGGGCTGACGTGGATAAAGACCAAACGGCGTCTGGATTAAGGAGCGAACATGTTTCACCGTTTATGGACATTGATACGCAAAGAGCTGCAGTCGCTGCTGCGCGAGCCGCAGACGCGCGCCATTCTGGTATTACCGGTGTTGCTTCAGGTGTTGCTCTTCCCGTTTGCCGCCACGCTGGAGGTGACTAACGCCACCATTGCTATCTACAACGAAGATAACGGCAAACATTCCGTCGAATTGACGCAGCGTTTCGCCCGGGCGAAGGCTTTTACCCACATCCTGCTGCTGAAAAGCCCACAGGAGATCCAGCCCACCATCGATACGCAAAAAGCGTTATTGCTGGTGCGTTTCCCGGCCGATTTTTCCCGCAACCTGGATACCTTCCAGACGGCACCAATGCAGTTAATCCTCGACGGGCGCAACTCCAACAGCGCCCAGATTGCAGCCAACTATCTTCAGCAGGTGGTGAAGGATTACCAACAGGAATTGATGGACGGGAAACCGAAACCTAACAACAGCGAGCTGGTGGTGCGCAACTGGTATAACCCGAATCTGGATTACAAATGGTTCGTGGTGCCATCGCTGATCGCCATGATCACCACCATCGGAGTGATGATCGTAACGTCGCTCTCCGTCGCCCGTGAGCGCGAACAGGGGACGCTCGATCAGCTGCTGGTTTCCCCGCTCGCAACATGGCAAATTTTCGTCGGCAAAGCGGTTCCGGCGCTGATTGTCGCGACCTTCCAGGCCACCATCGTGCTGGGCGTGGGAATATGGGCCTACCAGATCCCGTTCGCCGGTTCGCTGGCGCTGTTCTACTTCACCATGGTGATTTACGGGCTGTCGCTGGTCGGGTTTGGACTGCTGATTTCCGCGCTCTGCTCTACCCAGCAGCAGGCATTTATTGGCGTGTTCGTCTTTATGATGCCGGCGATTTTGCTTTCGGGCTACGTCTCACCCGTCGAGAACATGCCGGTATGGTTACAGGATTTGACGTGGATAAACCCAATTCGGCACTTCACGGATATCACCAAGCAGATCTATCTGAAGGATGCGAGTCTGGACATTGTCTGGGGAAGTTTGTGGCCGCTACTGATCATAGCGGCCACGACGGGTTCAGTGGCGTACGTGATGTTTAGACGAAACATCGCGTAGCTTTTTCTCTTTGGTCAGTAACGAGACCACGGCAGGCCCTGCGAGGATTGCCAGACCGGCCAGGGCCAGCAGCAGGTTGTTTTGCAGCACACGCGACAGCAACCAAAGCACAATCATCGCCGCACCAAAGTACCAGGTGGTGGTGAGCTCTTCGAGCACATCACCCACCTCACGCCAGCGTGCTTCGTGGTGGCGCTGTAAAAACAGCATCGACAGTACGGTGACGCCATAGAGGACGCATAGCCCTAAGCCGACCCGCACCAGCGTGCCGCTCATCCAGCCCATCACCAGTACGGCCACGACCAGTAAATGCAACATTATCTGCCAGCAACTCAGGCCAGTTGCGACACGAACGCGTTGTTGCCACTTCATGGCTTCTCTCCTGAAGGATTTTTCTCTGCTTAATCAGACTACCGCACTTTACGGAAAATTCCGTAACACCGCATCTTTTTGTGACGCCTACTACACTTTATTTTCATCGGGATAGTCACCCTGGAAGGAACGTATGACCAAAAAAATGCAGCATTTCTCGCTTAAAGTGCTGACGATAAACATTCATAAAGGCTTCACAGCATTTAACCGCCGCTTCATTTTACCGGAGCTGCGCGACGCGGTTCGCACCGTCAGCGCGGACATTGTCTGTCTTCAGGAAGTCATGGGCGCGCACGAAGTGCATCCGCTTCACTTTGAAAACTGGCCGGACACCCCGCACTACGAATTCCTGGCCGACACCATGTGGAGTGATTACGCCTACGGGCGCAACGCGGTGTACCCGGAAGGGCATCACGGTAATGCGGTGCTGTCACGTTTTCCCATCGAACATTACGAGAACCGCGACGTCTCTGTGGGTGAAAGTGAAAAACGCGGGCTACTTTACTGCCGTATCGCCCCGCCGGACCTGGCGTTCCCGGTGCACGTGGGTTGTGTTCATCTGGGCCTGCGCGAAGCCCATCGCCAGGCACAGCTAAAAATGCTGGCCGAATGGACCAATGCCCTGCCTGAAGGTGAACCCGTGGTCGTGGCCGGTGATTTCAACGACTGGCGGCAGCGGGCTAACCATCCGTTGAAGGTTGATGCGGGGCTTGAGGAGATTTTCACCCGTGCAAACGGCAGGCCTGCACGCACCTTTCCGGTACGGTTCCCGTTTTTGCGACTCGACAGAATCTACGTAAAAAACGCCCATGCCAGCAGCCCGACCGCACTGGCGTTACTTAACTGGCGACATCTTTCCGACCATGCGCCGCTCAGCGCGGAGATCCACTTATGAAATGTTCATGGCAGGAAGGCAACCGGATCACGCTGCTGGTCAACGGGGATGAATATTACCCCGCGGTGTTTGACGCGATTGACCACGCAAAGCAGAAAGTGATCCTTGAAACGTTTATCTGGTTCGAAGACGACGTCGGTAAGCAGTTGCACAGCGTGCTGCTGCGTGCTGCCCTGCGTGGCGTCAAAATCGAAGTGCTGCTGGATGGCTATGGCTCACCGGACCTCAGCGATGCGTTCGTCAATGAGCTCACCTCAGCAGGCGTCGTGTTCCGTTATTACGATCCTGGCCCTCGCCTTTTCGGCATGCGTACCAATCTTTTCCGCCGGATGCACCGCAAAATTGTGGTGGTGGATGAGACGGTAGCGTTTGTTGGCGGCATTAACTACTCCGCTGAACATATGTCCGATTACGGCCCGGAAGCCAAGCAGGATTACGCGATTCGCATTGAAGGACCGGTGGTGCAGGATATCCTGCTCTTTGAGCTGGAAAACCTGCCCGGTAAAGAGGCTGCCCGTCGCTGGTGGCAGCGCCGCCATCATCGTCCGGAAGAGAACCGTCACCCCGGTGAAGCGCAGGCGTTGTTTGTCTGGCGGGATAACGGTGAGCACCGGGACGACATTGAGCGGCATTACCTGAAGATGCTGGCGAATGCGAAGCGCGAAGTGATTATCGCCAACGCCTACTTTTTCCCGGGCTATCGCCTGCTGCATGCCATGCGCAATGCGGCCCGACGCGGCGTGCGCGTGAAGCTCATTGTTCAGGGCGAGCCGGACATGCAGATTGTCAAAATCGGTGCCCGGTTGCTGTACAACTATCTGGTGAAAGGTGGCGTACAAATTTACGAATATCGCCGCCGGCCGCTGCACGGCAAAGTTGCCCTGATGGACGATCACTGGGCCACCGTGGGCTCCAGCAATCTCGACCCGCTGAGTTTGTCACTGAATCTTGAAGCTAACCTGATCATCCACGATCGCCAGTTCAACCAGACTCTCAGGGATAACCTGCAGGCGTTGATCGTGAACGACTGCGTGCGCGTGGACGAATCCATGGTGCCCAAACGCACCTGGTGGAATCTGGGCATTAGCGTGGTGGTGTTCCACTTTCTGCGTCATTTCCCGGCGATGGTGGGCTGGCTGCCGGCGCACACGCCAAAACTTGCGCTGGTGGATCCGCCTGTCCAGCCCGAAATGGAAACCCAGGACCGCGTTGAAGCGGAAGATGGAGGGAAAACCTGATGTCGAAATCACATCCACGCTGGCGGCTGGCTAAAAAGATCCTCACCTGGCTGTTTTTCATCGCCGTCGCGGTTCTGCTGGTGGTTTACGCACAGAAAGTTGACTGGGAAGAGGTGTGGAAAGTTATCCGCAACTACAACCGGCTGGTGCTGCTGGGCGCGGTGGGGCTGGTGATTGTAAGCTACCTCATGTACGGCTGCTATGACCTGCTGGGCCGCGCCTACTGCGGCCATAAGCTTGCGAAGCGCCAGGTCATGCTGGTGTCGTTTATCTGCTACGCCTTTAACCTGACATTGAGTACCTGGGTGGGCGGGATCGGCATGCGCTATCGCCTTTACTCGCGCCTCGGCCTGCCGGGCGGGACCATTACGCGCATTTTTTCCCTCAGCATCACCACCAACTGGCTGGGTTACATTCTGCTCGGCGGGGTGATTTTCACCATCGGCGTGGTGCAATTGCCTGCGCACTGGTACATCGATGAAACCACGCTGCGGATTTTAGGCTTTGCATTACTGCTCATCATTGCGCTCTATCTTTGGGCCTGCGCCTTTGCCAAACGCCGACACATGACCATCAAGGGGCAAAAACTGGTACTGCCTTCGTGGAAATTCGCGGTCCTGCAGATGGCCGTGTCCAGCGCCAACTGGATGGCAATGGGGGCGATTATCTGGATGCTCATTGGTGAAGATGTGAATTACTTCTTTGTGCTGGGCGTGCTGCTGGTCAGCAGCATTGCCGGCGTGATCGTGCATATTCCGGCGGGGATTGGGGTGCTGGAGGCGGTATTTATCGCCCTGCTCGCCGGAGAGCATGTTTCACAGGGTACGATTATTGCCGCCCTGCTGGCCTACCGTATGCTCTATTACTTCCTGCCGCTGGCGCTGGCAACGGTGTGTTATCTGGTGCTGGAAAGTCGGGCGAAGAAACTGCGGGCGAAGAATGAGAAAGCGTTAGCGAAGTGAGGTCTGGCGAGGGAACTTACCCGGCCTGCGCAACGCAGGTCGGGTAAGGGAAATACCCTTAACGACGGTTGCCTAAAATACGCAGCAACATCAGGAACAGGTTGATAAAGTCCAGATACAGCGTCAGGGCGCCCAGAATCGCGTATTTGCGCAGGTTTGAGCCGTCGCGTACGTCAATCTGTTCGCCAATATTTTTCAGCTTCTGAGTGTCGTAGGCCGTCAAACCGACGAAGATCACCACCCCGATATAGGTCACCGCCCACATCAGCGCTTCACTCTTCAGCCACAGGTTCACCAGCGACGCCAGCACAATCCCAATCAGCCCCATAAACAGCATGCTGCCGAAACCGCTCAGGTCACGCTTCGTGGTGTAGCCGTAGAGGCTCATCGCACCAAACATCCCGCCAGCGACCACAAACGTGCTGGCGATGGAGGAATAGGTATACACGATGAAGATGCTGGAGAGCGTTAGCCCCGTCAGTGCCGAGTAGAGCATAAACAGCGTGGTCGCCATTCCGGCGCTCAGCTTCTGCACCAGGCCGGAGAGAACAAAGACCAGCGCCAGTTGCGCGATGATCAGCCCAAAGAAGGTGATTTTGCTTGAGAAGATAAACATCATCAGCTCAGGCGTGTTGGCTGCATACCATGCGATAAAGGCGGTCAGCAGTAAACCGACCGTCATCCAGCCATAAACCTGAGCCATATACGTCTGCAGCCCGGTACGGGTCTGCTGTACTATTGAATCGGAACGCGGAAATCGGTCCATGATTCACTCCTGATTAAGTAGACACACACGTTAAGACTAACACATCCACGCAAACCGACTACCAACGACTGGCGGCTTCTTTGTCGCTGTCACGCGACTCAACCCACCTGTCGCCTTCCGGCGTCGCTTCACGTTTCCAGAATGGCGCTTTGGTTTTGAGGTAATCCATAATGAACTCCCCTGCGGCAAAGGCGCTACTACGGTGGGCACTGGTCACGCCGACAAAAACGATTTCCTCACCAGGCCACATTTCACCAATACGGTGGATAACCGTCACTCGCCCGAGCGGCCAGCGGCCACGCGCCTGTTCAACGATCTCCGCGAGGGATTTCTCCGTCATGCCCGGATAGTGTTCCAGCGTCAGCGCCTTTACGCTGTCGCCGAGATTATGGTTACGCACTTTACCGGTGAAGGTGACAACCGCACCGTCTTCGTCACGCTCTGCCAGCCAGTCATATTCTGTACCCACGCTGAAACGGTCATGACCTACCAGAATTCGGGTTTCAGCCATCTTAGCCCCCTGTCACCGGCGGGAAGAAGGCCACTTCATCCCCGGCCGTCAGCGGATGGGTCAGCTCCACCAGCGTCTGGTTAACCGCGGCCAGCAGCTTGCCTTCATCCAGCGCCAGCGCCCAGCGGTCACTTTGCGCGGCAAGATGCGCACGCAGGTCGGCAACGGTGTCAAACGGGGCATCAAGCGTCAGGCTGTCGGTGCCCACCAGCTCGCGGACCTGAGCAAAAAAGAGCACCTTAATCATGGCTGTCCACCTTAAAATCACCGGATTTACCACCGCTTTTCGCCAGCAAACGAACCGGGCCAATCACCATATCTTTCTGCACCGCTTTGCACATGTCATAGATAGTCAACGCGGCGACAGAGGCCGCCGTCAGGGCTTCCATCTCAACCCCGGTTTTGCCGGTTAAGCGGCAGAGCGACTCGATGCGCACGCGGTTGTGCTCCGGCTGCGCCTGCAGGTTGACTTCCACCTTGCTCAACATCAGCGGGTGGCAGAGCGGAATTAAGTCCCAGGTGCGTTTCGCAGCCTGGATCCCGGCGATGCGGGCGGTGGCAAAGACGTCGCCTTTGTGATGGCTGCCGTCAATAATCATCGCCAGGGTCTCTGGCAACATGGTCACGAAGGCTTCAGCACGCGCCTCACGCACCGTTTCTGCTTTGGCGGAGACATCCACCATATGTGCTTCGCCAGCGGCGTTAATGTGGGTCAGTTGCGACATAACTTATTTCTTTAAATGGGGATGGAAATTACACGGACGAGTACGGGCATCCAGCTGCGGCGCAATGATATTTTCCCACGCGGTGCGACACGCTTTTGTCGAGCCGGGCATGGCAAAAATCAACGTGCCGTTCGCCACACCGGCCACCGCACGCGACTGCAGCGTGGAGGTGCCAATCTCTTCAAACGAGAGCATGCGGAACACTTCACCAAAGCCTTCCACTTCCCGGTCAAACAGCGGGACGAGCGCCTCGGGAGCCTGGTCGCCTGTGGTAAAACCGGTGCCACCGGTGATCAGCACCACCTGCACCTCATCGCTGGCAATCCACTGAGAGACCCGGGCACGAATGGCATAACGGTTCTCTTTCACGATCGCCTTATCAACAATACTGTGCCCGGCATCATGTGCCGCATCGCGCAGCCAGTGGCCGGAGGTGTCATCCTCTTCACCGCGGCGGTCGGAAACGGTAAGAATAGCAATGCGTGTCGGGATAAATTCCGCGCTAACCTGACTCATCTTCTGGTTCCTTCTTAAGCCTGATTACCCGCCAATGTAGGACAGGTTCTGAGTAATGCCGGTGTTGCCCTGATGCAGGAAGTGGGTCTGTTTTTTGTGCGTCAGAGCTTCAGAAATCCGCGCTTCAAGCGCGGCCTGTTGGGCGTCTTCCGCCAGCAGATCGCGAAGGTCGACACCGCCATCCCCGAACAGGCACAGATGCAGCTTACCAACGGAGGAGACGCGAAGACGGTTACAGCTGGCACAGAAGTCTTTCTCATACGGCATGATAAGCCCGATTTCCCCTTCGTAATCCGGGTGACAAAAGACCTGCGCCGGGCCGTCGCTGCGCTGACGGATCTGGTGGATCCAGCCGCGTTTCAGCAGCTCATCACGCAACACCATCCCGGAGATGTGATGCCGACGGAACAGCTCACTGCCCTCGCCGGTTTCCATCAGCTCGATAAAACGCAACTGGATGGGGCGGGATTTGATCCACGCCAGGAAGGTATCAAGCTGGTGATGGTTGACGTCACGCATCAGCACCGTATTGACTTTGACCTTCTGGAACCCGGCACTGAACGCCGCGTCAATTCCATCCATCACCTGGCGGAATTTATCCTGGCCGGTAATGGCATGAAACTGGCGGGCATCGAGGCTGTCCACGCTGACGTTGATGGCGGTTAAGCCCGCGTCGCGCCAGGTTGCAACGTCACGGGCCATGCGGTACCCGTTGGTGGTGACCGCAATCTGACGGATACGATCGTTCTCACGCACCGCAGCAATGATATCGGGGAAGTCACGACGCAGAGAGGGTTCCCCTCCGGTCAGGCGGACCTTTTCCGTGCCGAGTTCAGAGAATGCACGCGTGACGCGGCGCACTTCGTCCACGGAGAGAAAGCCGTTATTGGTGACGCTGCCCGGTTTGTAGCCATCGGGCAGGCAGTAGGTGCAACGGAAGTTGCACACATCGGTAATCGACAGACGTAAGTAAAAAAACTTACGCGCGAATGCATCAGTAAGTTGTGAAGCCATGTACACCTTTCCAGAGACGGGAGGCACAGTCATTTCTTTCTGTACCCTGGTGGCATATTCGCCACGGCCAGGACGCCATATCTTTCGACACAGGCGCCAGGGCTCGAGTGTATGTTTTCAAATTTGAAAACGTGGTTATGGCGATAGTAGCGCGGAAATCTTCCCTTCGCCATTATCACTTAACGCTATATAACCATATACATAACGACATAATCGTGTATTTTCGCTACAGAATACCTAAAAACAGCATATTCACATTGATATACGTCATTTTGCGCCGGGTGAGGCATCGTCTTTTAGGGGTAGTTAGGGTAGTGTTACGCAGATCGAACGTGATAAGGAATGTGTATGCGCAATCGCACTTTTGCGGATCTTGACCGTGTTGTCGCTCTTGGCGGAGGCCATGGTCTGGGGCGAGTGATGTCTTCTCTGTCTTCACTTGGCTCAAGGCTGACAGGGATAGTGACAACCACGGATAATGGCGGCTCCACCGGGCGTATTCGACGCGCGGAAGGGGGTATCGCCTGGGGCGATATGCGTAATTGTCTGAACCAGTTAATTACCGAGCCGAGCGTCGCTTCGGCGATGTTTGAGTACCGTTTTGGCGGTAACGGCGAACTTTCCGGGCATAACCTTGGAAATTTGATGCTTAAAGCGTTGGATCACCTGTCAGTGCGCCCGCTGGAAGCCATCAATTTGATCCGAAACCTGCTCAAGGTTGACGCGTTCCTGATCCCGATGTCCGAACAACCGGTCGATTTAATGGCAATCGATGCGGAAGGGCACGAGGTTTATGGCGAAGTGAACATCGACCAGCTTACCGTGCCGCCAAAAGAGCTGATGACCTACCCAAGCGTGCCCGCTACGCGTGAAGCCATTGAGGCCATCGGCGAAGCGGATTTGATTTTGATTGGGCCGGGCAGTTTTTACACCAGCCTGATGCCCATTTTACTGGTCAAAGAGCTGGCACAGGCCCTGCGCAGAACGCCAGCCCCCATGGTTTACATCGGCAATTTAGGCCGTGAGCTGAGCCCGGCGGCGGCCAGCCTGTCGCTGGCGGATAAACTGAATCTGATGGAGCAGTACGTCGGGAAGAAAATCATCGATGGCGTGGTGGTCGGCCCGAAAGTTGATGTATCAGGAATTGGCGATCGCGTGGTGGTGCAGGAGCCGCTGGAAGCGAGCGATATCAAATATCGCCACGACCGTCACCTGCTGCGTGAAGCGCTGGAGAAGGCGATTCAGGACCTGGGATAGAGATTATGCCTTCACCCGACCACTCTCCCACAGGAGAGTGCAAACACTAAAAAAATGACAGCCTGCGGCTGTCATTTTGCTTTTACCTAGGAGGCGGCGATAAACAGATCGCGCAGCTGATGCAGCTGGTCGCGGATTTGCGCGGCCTCTTCGAATTCGAGGTTCTGCGCATGCTGCATCATCTGCCCTTCCAGTTCGTGGATTTTCTGCTGCAGCGCTTTTGGCGTCAGCTCGACGGTATCCGGCTCAACCACTGAACGCGCTTTCCCGCGCCCTTTCGCTTTGGTCTTCGCAATGTTCTGACCCAGCGCCAGAATATCCACCACTTTCTTGTTCAGGCCCTGCGGCGTAATACCGTGCTCTTCGTTGTAACGCTGCTGTTTCTCACGACGACGCTCCGTTTCGCCAATTGCTTTCGCCATTGACGGGGTAATTTTGTCACCGTAAAGGATCGCTTTACCGTTAACGTTACGCGCGGCACGGCCAATGGTCTGGATCAGGGAGCGTTCAGAGCGCAGGAAGCCCTCTTTGTCGGCATCCAGAATCGCCACCAGCGAGACTTCCGGCATATCCAGGCCTTCTCGCAGCAGGTTGATACCCACCAGCACGTCAAACTCGCCCAGACGCAGGTCGCGGATGATCTCCATACGCTCGACGGTATCGATATCCGAGTGCAGGTAACGCACCCGCTCACCGTGCTCCTCAAGATACTCGGTGAGATCTTCCGCCATACGCTTGGTCAACGTCGTTACCAGCACACGCTCGTTGATGGCCGCGCGGATACGGATTTCTGACAGCAGATCGTCAACCTGAGTGGCGACCGGACGCACCTCGATAATCGGATCCAGCAGCCCGGTCGGACGCACCACCTGGTCAACCACCTCATCGCCCGATTTTTCGAGCTCGTAGTTGCCCGGCGTAGCCGAGACGTAGATGGTTTGCGGTGCCAGCGCCTCAAATTCTTCAAACTTCATGGGACGGTTATCCAGCGCAGATGGCAGACGGAAACCATACTCCACCAGCGTCTCTTTACGCGCCCGGTCACCGCGATACATCCCGCCAATTTGCGGGATAGTCACGTGAGATTCGTCGATCACCAACAGACCGTCTGCCGGCAGATAGTCAAACAGCGTCGGCGGTGGCTCGCCCGGACCACGCCCGGAGAGGAAACGTGAGTAGTTTTCGATACCGGAGCAGTAGCCCAGCTCGTTCATCATCTCCAGGTCAAACTGGGTGCGCTGGCTCAGGCGTTGCTCTTCCAGCAGCTTATTATTCGCCAGAAGCACCTTACGGCGGTCTGCCAGCTCAACTTTGATCTCTTCCATCGCCTGCACGATACGCTCGCGTGGCGTCACGTAGTGCGTTTTCGGGTAGATGGTATAGCGCTGAACGACCGACTCGACGTGGCCGGTCAGCGGGTCAAACAGCGACAGGCGTTCAACCTCTTCGTCAAACAGCTCAACGCGCAGGGCGATATCGTCCGACTCTGCCGGGAAGATATCAATCACCTCGCCGCGCACGCGGAAGGTACCGCGCTGGAACGCCTGATCGTTACGGGTGTACTGCAGCTCTGTCAGACGGCGTAAAATAGCGCGCTGATCGATGATCATCCCCTGGGTCAGGTGCAGCATCATCTTGAGATAGAGATCCGGATCGCCCAGACCGTAGATAGCCGACACTGACGCCACCACCACCACATCGCGACGCTCAAGAAGCGCCTTCGTCGCCGACAGACGCATCTGCTCAATGTGTTCGTTCACCGAGGCATCTTTCTCAATGAAGGTGTCAGAGCTCGGGACATACGCTTCAGGCTGGTAGTAATCGTAGTAGGAGACAAAATATTCCACGGCGTTATCCGGGAAGAACTCTTTCATCTCGCCGTAAAGCTGAGCGGCCAGGGTTTTGTTTGGGGCCAGCACCATCGTGGGGCGCTGCAGATCGGCGATAACGTTGGCAATGGTAAACGTTTTGCCCGAACCGGTTACCCCCAGCAGCGTCTGGTGCGCCAGCCCATCTTCCAGCCCCTCTTCGAGACGTCGGATCGCCTCAGGCTGATCGCCGGAAGGACGGAATGCAGAATTCAATTTGAACGGTTTACTCATGGGCGACAACCTGATGACGTTATAAGCGGCAGGTGAGTAATTTTACTCGTTGCTGCCAGGAATGCCAGTAAAAAACACTGGATGAAAAACCAGTAGCATGTCAGGATATTTAGAGTACCGGCAGGGTGATTAGCGCGATAGCGGTCAAAATTTGGACCGTGACAACATAAAACACCAGTCAGGACGGGTTATCCCCAGAACTTTTTCTTTTTTAACATTTGTCAAGCCAGGTAATGATAGTTTTATGGCAACAGGTGACACTTTCATTACGGCAATTGCTTTTATCTAACCAATTAAATATTAAGCGATATTTTCTAAAGCCGCGTTTCGCGCCAATTTGGTCGTAACCCGCGTCTTCTCTCGCTTATCGCGTGTTTTCTAACTCTAATGCACATGGTTATCCACAGGAATAGTGGATAACTGCTTCCAGCCCGTGCAGACCGCCGCTCAGCAAATTCCCGACTTTTCCCACGAAACGGCAGCAAAAATTTTTTATAGCTATTTTTTGCTGATAAACAGTTGTGTCATTCATAACCAACCGATGCGATCTTGCTCACATTTCCACCATTTTAACCCTGCACCACAACTCATCACGTCCGGCACTGCGGATGTGCAAAGGGGTCAATCACACACCGCTTATCCAGGACAAATTCCTAAAAAAGCCTCTTTTTTAATCAATTTAGGGTTTCTGGCAGGAGTTTTGCACATCCCACAATGAGCCTCATCCACACAGATTTTTAAGGAGAGAAAGATGTTGAGTCTGCGTGCAGTTAACCAGTTTTACGGAAGCCAACATACGCTATGGAACGTGGATTTAGATTTTCCCAAAGGCATGTGTACAGGCGTTGTTGGCCTGCCGGGGATGGGCAAAACGACCCTGATGAATTGCATCGCCGGGAAAGTGCCTGTCGACAGCGGCACCATCATCTGGCACGAAGCCGGTGCACCGCCGCGAGATTTGCTTAGCCAGACGCCAGAACCCTTCGCTGGCCCGGGAATAGGCTATGTCCCGCAGGACAGGCGGATTTTCTCCCAGTTAACCATTGATGAAAATCTGCATATCGCCATGCGCGCGACAGGGAAACCTGACCCTGAAGCGAAAAGTGACGTTTACGACCTCTTTCCGGAACTCTATGCGCTGCGACAAACCCGGGCCAACACGCTTTCGCCAGACGACCAGTATCAGCTGGCGCTGGCCAATGCGCTGGTCATCCGTCCGCGGATGCTGATTCTGGATGAACCGATGCATGGCGCGGGCCACAGCTTCGCCCAGAAGCTGAGCCAGCTGCTGGTGCGGTTAAACCGGGAACTGGGAATGACGGTGTTGTTAGCTGAGCAGCAGCTGTCGTTTATCCGCCGGGTTGCGGAGCGCTTTTGCATGCTCTATCGCGGGCGTAACGTGGCCCAGGGCCACGTTAACGAGCTGGATGACGAGCTTATCGCCCACTGGATGTCGCTGGAGGCAAGACGCTGAGATCGAGGTAATGCCCGGTTTCAGCGCACCCGGCCGTGTCAGCCAGCCACGGGATCTCCCCAAGAAACGGCGCAGGAAGCACCCGCTTCAGCGTTGCCAGATACTCCTGATGTCGCCTGCCCGGCGCAACCACGTCGTTGGCTATCCAGCCGGCCAGGCGCAGCCCGGCCTGCTGAACGGCCTGGGCAGTCAGCATCGCATGGTTGATACAGCCGAGTTTGACCCCTACCACCAGGATTACCGGCAGCTGCTCGATTTGCACCCAGTCAGCAAAGGTCTGGTCCGCCGAAAGTGGCGTAAACCAGCCACCGGCGCCCTCCACCAGCACCCAGTCAGCCTGGCGTTCAAGGGCGCGTAACCCGGCAGAAAGCACGGCAAAATCAATCGGGCGACCTTCATCGGCGCTGATAATATGCGGCGAGGTGGGCTCGGCAAAGGTGTACGGATTCACCGCTGAATAGGCAAGTTCAAGCGTGCTGTTGCGCTGGAGCGCCAGCGCGTCGGTATTGCGTAACCCGTGCGCCGTCATCTCGCTGCCGGAGGCGACAGGCTTATATCCGGCGGTGGTTTTTCCCTGCATGCGCGCCGCCTGCAGCAGCGCTGAGCTGGCAACCGTCTTGCCCACTTCGGTATCTGTTCCGGTGACAAAATAACGTTCAGTCACGTTCAATAATCCCATGAAAAAGTTGATATGAGAGCGGGAACTGCCCCCGCTGCTGCGGCCACGCCAGCTCAAGACGCTGCAACTGGCCGCGGGTAAGAGGTTTCTTTTCACGCCCCGCATGCAGATGGGTCGCACCAATGCCCTTCAGGGAGCGCATGGCGCTGAAGGCATCGTCGAAATTCAGCGTAATGGTCTGCTCAGCGCAGCGATAGCGCCATCCCGCCAGCGCGTGGATGACCTGCTCGTACGACAAAAAACGGTTAGCGTGAGGTTGTTCATCCACCGCTTTCCACGCCTGATTGAGCTCCGGTAAAGAGCTTTCCAGCAGCGTGGTGAAGGCCACGCATCCACCCGGGCGCGCCACGCGATAAAGCTCGTTTAATGCCTGCGGGAGACTACTGCACCACTGTACCGCCAGATGGCTCCAGACCAGATCAAACCGCGCATCCGGCAGCGGAATGGACTCAATATCGGCAACCAGATAGTGGTGCGCGGCCTGCTGCTGACGGGCCTCCTCGAGCATATCGGGCGACAGATCGATAGCCGTCACCTCGCTGCCGGCCGCACGCCAGTGTCGGCTATTGGCACCCGGCCCACACCCGGCGTCCAGCACCTGAGAGAACCGGGTCTCGTTGAGTAAAGCAAGCAGCCCCTGTGCGCTCTGACGCTGGAGTTCATCGTGCTGCGAATAGCTGCGCGCGGCCCGGCCAAATGCCGCCGCGATCGCCTGTTTATTCACGGGTGTCATGCAGCGCCTCCAGAAGTGCCTCGATATCCTCTGCTTCGTGCGCCGCCGTGAGCGTCAGACGCAGCCGGGCAGTGCCTGGCGGTACGGTTGGTGGACGAATAGCCGTCACCCATATCCCCCGCTCGCGAAGCGTCTGCGCCAGCGTGAGAGCCAGACCGTTTTCCCCCACCATCACCGGCTGGATTGCGCTCTGCGAATCGGTGCTCTGGAACGGGAGATGGCGTAACCCCTGGCGAAAACGCCGGATATGTTCAGCCAGACGCGCCCGTCGTTCCGCGCCTTCAGCGCCGCGGATCACCGCCAGTGATGCAGACAGCGCCACGGCCTGTGCGGGCGGCATACTGGTGCTGTAAATGAGATGACGGGCGAACTGCAGCAGATAGTCGGCGACAGACTCGCTGCACAACACGGCCGCCCCGCTCACGCCAAAACCTTTCCCGAAAGTCACCACCAGCAGTTCCGGCTTCACGTTTTGCTGATGGATGCTACCGCGCCCTTCCTCACCCATCACGCCAATACCATGCGCATCATCAACCAGCAGCCAGGCGTTTTGTCGCTGCGCCGTCTCATGCAGCGGACGCAGCGGTGCGCTGTCGCCGTCCATGCTGAACACCCCTTCTGTGACCACCAGTTGCTGTCCGGTGCAGGGCTTATCGAGCAGACCAGCAAGCTGAGCCGCATCGTTATGGGCAAAGCGGCGGAGCTGCGCAGGGCTTAAACTTGCCGCTTCCAGCAGCGAGGCGTGACTTAAGCGGTCGGCAACAATGCGGTCGTCCTTGCCCATTAGCGCGGTGATGACCGCCTGGTTGGCGGCAAAACCTGAAATGAACAGCAACGCACGCGGATACCCCAGCCAGTCGGCAAGGGCCTCCTCCAGCGCCTGATGCGCCGTGGTGTAGCCGCTGACATGCCCCGAACCGCCGCTGCCGACGCCAAACCGCTCCGCCCCCTGCTGCCAGGCGCGGACGATTGCCGGGTGCTGGCTCAGCCCGAGATAATCATTGCTGGAGAAATTGCAAAACTGCCGGCCCTCGCGGGTGAGAAAACGGCCTGCGCCGTTTTCTACCACGTTGCGAACGCGAAAGGCATCTGCCGCCCGCCGTTCTTCGAGCGCGGAATGGATACGTGCCTGCCAGGTCATACGGTTGCCGCGTTGTAGAACTGGTCAGTATCGGCGTTGAAAATCTGCTGCTCCAGCTGCTGCTGTTGCTCGTTATCCCCCGTCAGGACGTCGGTCTGATGCGGGTTCAGCCCCAGCTTGCGGAACAACTGGACGTCTTTATCCTCTTCCGGGTTCGGGGTGGTCAGCAGTTTGCAGCCGTAGAAGATGGAGTTGGCCCCGGCCATAAAGCACATCGCCTGCGTCTGCTCGCTCATCTGCTCACGACCCGCCGAGAGGCGCACGTAGGAGGTCGGCATCATAATACGCGCCACCGCAATGGTGCGGATAAAATCAAATGCATCCACGTCTTCGTTATCCGCCAGTGGCGTACCTTTAACTTTCACCAGCATGTTGATCGGCACGCTTTCCGGCGGCGTGGGCAGGTTCGCCAGCTGCAGCAGAAGACCCGCACGGTCTTTCACCGTCTCGCCCAGCCCCACAATCCCGCCAGAACAGACTTTGATGCCGGCGTCACGCACTTTATCCAGCGTGTCGAGACGCTCCTGATAGGTCCGCGTGGTGATGATATTGCCGTAAAATTCAGGGGAGGTGTCGAGGTTGTGGTTGTAGTAATCCAGCCCTGCCGCGGAAAGGCGTTGCGCCTGCTCTTCGTTCAGCGTGCCAAGGGTCATGCAGGCTTCCAGACCCATCTCTTTCACCCCTTTCACCATCTGCTCCAGATACGGCATGTCGCGATCGTGCGGGTTTTTCCATGCCGCGCCCATACAGAATCGGGTTGAGCCTGCATTTTTCGCCTTACGGGCAGAGTCGAGCACCTGCTCCACTTCCATCAGTCGTTCAGATTCAAGCCCGGTTTTATAGCGCGCACTCTGCGGGCAGTATTTGCAATCTTCTGGGCATGCGCCGGTCTTGATCGACAGCAGCGTACTGACCTGCACATGGCGTGGATCGAAGTGCTGACGATGCACCTGTTGGGCTTCAAACATCAGCTCAAGGAAAGGTTTATTGAATAATTCAGTAACTTGCGACATCGTCCAGCGTGCGTGGTGAGCCATGGGGCTTCTCCAAAGGGTTTTGTTAATTTTCAGATCGGTTTATACTCGTAAACCTAAAACTTTTCAAAATGGTTTACAAGTCGATTATGACCCAGGACGATCTCGCCTTCGACAAGCAGCATATCTGGCACCCTTACACTTCCACTACCCGCCCCCTCCCCGTTTACCCGGTCGCCTCGGCTCACGGGTGCGAACTGACCCTGAGCAGCGGTGAGTCGCTTGTGGACGGCATGTCATCCTGGTGGGCGGCTATTCACGGGTATAACCACCCGCGTCTGAATGCGGCGATGAAAGCGCAGATTGACCAGATGTCGCACGTGATGTTTGGCGGTATCACCCATCAGCCTGCGGTTGACCTGTGCCGGCGTCTGGTCGCGATGACCCCGACCCCGCTGGAGTGCGTTTTCCTTGCAGATTCCGGCTCTGTTGCCGTGGAAGTGGCGATGAAAATGGCGCTGCAGTACTGGCACGCCAGAGGTGAGACCCGCCAGCGGTTCCTCACCTTCCGCAACGGCTATCACGGCGACACGTTCGGCGCGATGTCGGTGTGCGATCCGGATAACTCCATGCACAGCCTGTGGAAGGGCTATCTGCCAGAGAACCTCTTTGCCCCGGCACCGCAAAGCCGTTTTGACGGGGAGTGGGATGAAATGGACATGGTCGGTTTTGCGCGGCTGATGGCTGCCCACCGCCATGAGATTGCCGCCGTTATTCTTGAGCCGGTTGTGCAGGGTGCAGGCGGGATGCGGATGTACCACCCGGCATGGCTGACGCGCATTCGTAAGATGTGCGATCGCGAAGGCATTCTGCTGATTGCCGATGAGATCGCCACCGGCTTTGGCCGCACCGGCAAGCTGTTCGCCTGCGAGCATGCGGGGATCGCACCGGATATTCTGTGTCTGGGTAAAGCGCTGACCGGCGGCACCATGACGTTGTCCGCCACGCTGACAACGCGCCACGTTGCCGACACCATCAGCGACGGCGACGCGGGCTGCTTTATGCACGGCCCAACGTTTATGGGCAACCCACTGGCCTGCGCGGTGGCGAGCGAAAGCCTGGCCATTCTCGAGAGCGGCGAGTGGCAAACGCAGGTCGCGACGATTGAAGCGCAGCTTCGCCAGGAGCTGAGCGCAGCGTCAGCGGCTGAATTCGTGGCGGATGTGCGCGTGCTGGGTGCCATCGGCGTGATTGAGACCACCCATCCGGTTAACATGGCGGCGCTGCAGCGTTTCTTCGTGGAACGGGGAGTGTGGGTGCGTCCTTTCGGCAAGCTTATCTATCTGATGCCGCCTTATGTTATCTCGCCGGCTCAGCTACGTCAGTTAACGGCTGCGGTAGTTGACGCCGTTAACATTCCCGCACATTTTGCGATTTAACCCTGAGCGTTAACGTCGGTACTCTGTTTATGCATTACACTTTTTGCATAATCGGGTACCGAGGTAAATCGTATGAAAATCATCAGTAAAGATCTGCGCGACGGGGAAAAACTGCCTGAACGCCACGTTTTTAACGGCATGGGTTATCAGGGGGATAATATCTCTCCGCATCTGGCGTGGGACGATGTTCCGGCGGGAACCAAAAGCTTTGTTGTCACCTGCTATGACCCGGATGCCCCTACAGGCTCAGGGTGGTGGCACTGGATAGTGGCGAACCTGCCTGCGGATACGCGCGTTCTGCCGCAAGGTTCCGGCTCTGACCTGGTGGCGCTGCCTGAAGGCGCTATCCAGACCCGAACCGATTTTGGCAAAGCGGGTTACGGTGGCGCCGCGCCGCCAAAAGGGGAAACGCACCGCTATATCTTCACGGTTCACGCGCTGGATGTGGACAAGATTGAGGTGGATGAGGGCGCGAGTGGCGCAATGGTCGGCTTTAACGTCCATTTTCATTCGCTGGGCAGCGCATCGATCACGGCGATGTATTCGTAAAAAAAACCGGTGGCCTGAACGTGTCCGGGCCACCGGGCAAATCTTAGAGCACCGAAGGCAGTAAGCCCACCAGGCTTCCCTTCTCCAGCAGCGCGATCGCTTTATCAATATCCGGCGCAAAGAAACGGTCATCATCGTAATGCGCGACCTGTTCACGCAGCAGATGACGCGCCTGTTCCAGCAGCGGGCTGGATGTCAGACCTTCACGCAGATCAACGCCCTGACATGCGGCCAGCCATTCCACCGCCAGCACGCCGCGGGTGTTGGCGGCCATCTCCCACAGACGACGTCCGGCGGCCGGGGCCATAGAAACATGATCTTCCTGGTTCGCTGACGTTGGCAGACTGTCCACGCTGTGCGGATGCGACAGGGCCTTATTCTCGCTCGCCAGCGCCGCGGCCGTCACCTGGGCAATCATAAAACCGGAGTTAACCCCGCCGTTGCGGACCAGGAACGGCGGCAGCTGGGACATATGTTTATCCATCATCAGCGCGATGCGACGTTCGGATAAGGCCCCTACTTCCGCAATCGCCAGCGCGATATTATCCGCCACCATCGCCACAGGCTCGGCGTGGAAATTCCCCCCGGAGACCACTTCGTTTTCCTGAGCGAACACCAGCGGGTTATCAGACACCGCATTCGCCTCCACCAGCAGCACTTCTGCCGCGTGGCGGAGCTGCGTCAGACAGGCTCCCATCACCTGGGGCTGACAGCGAAGCGAATAGGGATCCTGTACCTTGTCACAGTTATGGTGAGAGTCTGCAATATCGCTGGTCTCGGTCAGCAGGTGACGGTACATCGCCGCGGCGTCAATCTGCCCGCGCTGGCCGCGCACCTCGTGGATACGGGCGTCAAACGGACGACGTGAGCCAAGCACCGCCTCGGTGGTCAGCGCACCGCACACGACCGCGGAGGCGAAAAGATCCTCGGCTTCAAACAGACCACGCAACGCAAACGCCGTCGAGGCCTGGGTCCCGTTAAGCAGCGCCAGCCCTTCTTTCGCCGCCAGCGTTATCGGGGTTAACCCGGCTTTTTTCAGCGCCTCTTTCGCAGGGAGCCACTCGCCCTTCCAGCGAGCCTGACCTTCACCGAGCAGCAGCAGCGACATATGGGCCAGCGGCGCAAGATCGCCGGATGCACCGACGGAACCTTTTGCCGGGATCCACGGATAGACTTCCGCATTCACCAGCGCCATCAGCGCCTCGATCACGCTGAGGCGAATTCCGGAGAACCCACGTGCCAGACTGTTGATTTTGAGCACCATCATCAGGCGGACAATGTCATCATCCAGCGGTTGACCGACACCCGCCGCATGCGAAAGCACCAGCGAGCGCTGTAAATTTTCCAGATCGTGCGTGGCGATACGCGTCTGCGCCAGCAGACCAAATCCGGTGTTGATGCCGTAGGCGGTACGTCCTTCGGCAATAATGGCTTCAACGCAGGCAACGCTGTCGTTAATCGCGGCGTGGGCGCTTTCATCAAGTGAGAGCGTGACCGGTTGACGCCAGACGTTACGCAGCTGTTTGAGCGTCAGTGAGCCGGGAGTGAGGGTTAAGGCGTTCATTAATGCTTTCCTTGTGTGGCAGGGATCATCGGCAGGTTCAGGCCCTGCTCTTTGGCACATTCAATCGCAATCTCGTAACCGGCATCCGCGTGGCGCATTACGCCGGTTGCCGGGTCGTTATGCAGCACGCGAGCGATACGCGCTGCCGCTTCATCCGTACCATCACACACGATGACCATTCCCGAGTGCTGGGAGAAGCCCATTCCTACGCCACCACCGTGATGCAGCGACACCCAGGTCGCCCCGCTGGCGGTATTCAGTAAGGCATTCAGCAGTGGCCAGTCGGAGACGGCATCGGAGCCGTCGCGCATGGCTTCGGTTTCACGATTCGGGCTGGCAACAGAGCCCGAGTCGAGATGGTCGCGTCCGATAACAATCGGCGCGGAGACTTCACCGCTGCGCACCATTTCGTTAAAGGCCAGACCCAGTTTTTGTCGCCACTCCAGCCCGACCCAGCAGATCCGCGCCGGCAAGCCCTGGAAGTTAATGCGCTCGCGAGCCATATCCAGCCAGTGGTGCAGATGTTCGTCGTCGGCGACGATCTCCTTCACTTTGGCGTCGGTTTTGTAGATATCTTCCGGGTCGCCGGACAGGGCCACCCAGCGGAACGGGCCAATACCGCGACAGAACAGCGGACGAATATAGGCAGGCACAAACCCCGGGAAGTCGAAGGCGTTACTCACGCCCATCTCTTTCGCCATCTGGCGAATATTGTTGCCGTAATCAAATGTCGGAATGCCCATCTGGCTAAAGGCCAGCATGGCGTTCACGTGCTCCGCCATGGAACGTTTAGCGGCGAGCACCGTGCCTTCCGGGTCACTTTCGGCTTTTTGCTGGTACGCTTCCCACGTCCAGCCCGATGGCAGATAGCCGTGAAGGGGGTCGTGCGCGCTGGTCTGGTCAGTGACGAGATCCGGGCGTACACCACGGGCCACCAGTTCAGGGAGAATGTCAGCCGCGTTGCCGCAGAGCGCAATCGACATCGCTTTGCCTTCTGACGTGTATTTTTTGATGCGTGCCAGCGCGTCATCCAGGTTTTCAGCCTGTTCATCGACGTAACGGGTACGCAGTCGGAAATCAATGCGGCTCTGCTGACATTCGATGTTCAGGGAGCAGGCACCGGCAAGGGTCGCGGCCAGCGGCTGTGCGCCCCCCATTCCCCCCAGACCGGCGGTCAGTACCCAGCGACCTTTCAGCGAACCGTTATAGTGCTGACGACCGGCTTCCACGAAGGTTTCGTAGGTGCCCTGCACAATCCCCTGACTGCCGATGTAGATCCAGCTTCCCGCCGTCATCTGGCCATACATCGCCAGCCCTTTGGCGTCCAGCTCGTTAAAGTGTTCCCAGGTCGCCCAGTGCGGGACAAGGTTAGAGTTGGCGATCAGCACGCGCGGTGCATTCTTGTGGGTTTTGAACACGCCGACCGGTTTGCCGGATTGCACCAGCAGGGTTTCGTCATGTTCCAGATGAGTCAGGGATTCAACAATCGCGTCATAGCACTCCCAGTTGCGCGCGGCGCGGCCTATGCCGCCATACACCACCAGCTCGTGGGGGTTCTCCGCGACCTCAGGATCGAGGTTATTCATCAACATGCGCAGCGGGGCTTCGGTGAGCCAGCTTTTGGCGGTAAGTGTGGTGCCGCGCGCGGCGCGGACATCCTGCTGGCGGTATTTACCTGACGACATTGTGTGCTCCTCATACGGGACAGATGATGTATTCAGATATACTTGTATAGACAAGCACACACAAGGTCAGATTTAACAAAAAAGATACAATTTTGTTATATTGCGTTAGCTATCACGCTTTTAAAACGTATGACCCTTACGACATGAAATGGCCCTGCAGCCGGTATCGATTTCCCGGGAACAGCAGTCTGGCATGCGACACAATATGCGACGAAGACCAGGTACGGCGACGAATGAGCAGGCAAGGATCGTGCTCTTTGATCCGCAACAGTTCGCACTCCTGCGGCGTAGCGCGAACCGCTTCCACAATATGTTCCCCTTCCGTCAGCGGCGCGATGAGCGAAAGATAGGCATGCGGTGTGGTCTGGGTGTAATCCTGATCCAGGTACTCGGGCACCCGATCGGCGTTCACGCAGCGATCTTCAATCTGCACCGGGATGTCGTTTTCATAATGCACCATCACGGAATGAAAGATGCGGCTTCCCTCTTTGACATTCAGCTCCACGGCCTGCTCAGCGCTGGCCTGTGTCTCTTCGAGCACCAGCACTTCACAGTGGTGCTGATGGTTACGCGAGGCTATCTCATCGGCAATACTTCTGATCTCAAACAGCGCTGATTGCCCTTTCGGCTCCGCAACGAAGGTTCCGACCCCCTGCAGACGCACCAGAAGGCCCTCATCGGTCAGCTCGCGCAGCGCCCGGTTGATGGTCATTCGGCTAAAACCAAACTGTGCGACCAGTTCGGCCTCGGACGGAATGCGATCGTGCGGCCGCCAGACGCCGGTTGCGATTTTTTCGCTGATGGCCTGCTTCACCTTTTCATAGAAAGGCGCGGGAGGGCTGGACTGCGACAGCGGTGAGCGTGAAAACATCCTGACTCCTTAAACGTTGTTATGCCCACCAGTGAGCAATTTGCCAGGCCAGACGAGCGGCAAGCTTTGCCCCCTGTCCGTCCCGATCGTACTGCGGGTTAAATTCTACCAGATCGGCAGCCTGCAGTTTTCCACTGCGGCAGATGTGTTCAATCACCGGCAGAAGATCCAGCGCGGGTACCCCTAACGCCGCGGGCGCTGAGACGGCTGGCATTTCGCCAGCAGGCAAAACATCGAGGTCAATGGTGAGGTAAACGCGGTCGGCCTGGGCCAGAATCTTGTCCAGAGCCGATAACGCATCTCGCCTGAAATGAAGATCTTCCACCAGCGTGACGTTTAGTCGCTCAGCTTCATCCCACAGCGCCTGCGTGTTCGCCGCCCGGCTGACGCCCAGGCAGGCATACTGAAAATCGCGCGTCTGTTCCGCACAGTAGTGTGCCAGCTGACGAAACGGCGTGCCGGAGGTCGCATGCTCCGCCTTGCGCAGATCAAGGTGTGCATCCAGGTTTATCACCACCACGCGCGCGTTCGGGAAAGCATCCAGAACCCCGCGGCCATGCGCCCAGGCGGTCTCGTGTCCCCCGCCAAAAACCAGCGTACGCATGCCGGACTGCTGGCAGGCCTGCACGGCATCGCTTAACGCCCGCTGAGCCGCTTCCAGATTATCGCCCTCGACATACACCGACCCCATATCCACCAGCCGGTCATGTCCATGATGACTTGCCATGTTCGCCAGCGCTTTGCGAAGCACCTCCGGGGCCTGTACGGCGCCGGGCCTGCCCTGATTGCGTTTTACCCCTTCATCACATTCAAACCCTATCAAAGCGATGCCGGACGACTGAGGAGTAAATACCGGCATCTGTCGTAGGGTCTGAAAAATACGTTTTGCATTGCTGGCCTCGGCGCTGTCGTCACGCCCCTGCCAGACGGTCTCGGCAACCGGCCGCCAGAGTCTCATACGCTCTCCCCACGGAAAATACGTTGATACAACGGATTACGTCCGGGCTCGTAGACCATTTCGACCGGGTGATGTGCATCCCAGACGACAAAGTCAGCCACGAATCCAGCCTGCAGCTGCCCGTGCGTGGCCCCGCGTCCCAGCGCCTGGGCAGCATGTCGCGTCACGCCAGCCCAGGCCTCTTCAGGCGTCAGGCCAAACTGCACGCAGGCCATATTCATCGCGAGATGAATACTCGCGAACGGGCTGGTGCCGGGGTTATAGTCGGTGGCGACAGCCATGGGAACGCCCTCTTTTCTGAGCTGTTCAACCGGCGGACGCTGGCGCTCCTGAAGAAAATAGAACGCCCCCGGCAGTAATACCGCAACCGTGCCGTTGTGCGCCATCGCCTGAACACCGGCGTCGTCAAGATATTCAATATGATCGGCGGAAAGCCCCTTAAAGCGGCTGACCAGCGCCGCGCCGCCAAGATTTGAAAGCTGTTCCACGTGTCCTTTGACCGGAATCCCCAGGGCAGTGGCAGCGCGGAAAAGCCGCTCGGTTTGCGCTGGCGTGAAGCCGACGTTTTCGCAAAAGACATCCACGGCTTCGAATAAGCCTTTTTGCCACAGCGTGGGCATCATCTGCTCGCACACCCTGGTGAGATACGCGTCCGCGTCGTGGCGGTATTCCGCCGGAACCGCATGCGCAGCCAGAAGCGTTGGGCTGATCTCTACCGGATTGTTCTGGCCCAGCTGGCGGGCGACCTGCAGCATCTTCTCTTCCGCTTCGGCGTTGAGACCATATCCCGACTTGATTTCAACCGTGGTCACCCCTTCATCGATCAGCCGCTGCAGACGCTGTTGCGCCAGCCTGAGCAGGGTCTCGGGCGAACTGCTCCGCGTCGCCGTCACGGTCGCGTTAATCCCGCCGCCCTGCGCGCTGATGGTTTGATAAGAGACGCCGTTCAGACGCTGCTCCCACTCTGCCGCACGATCGCCACCGAACACCAGGTGGGTATGGCAGTCAATCAGCCCGGGCGTGACCAGACGACCGTGCAGATCGACACAGTGACGGTGGCCGGAAGGGATGTCGGATTCGGGAATAACGGCCAGAATCGTCTGGCCGCGCACCACCAGGGCGTGCTGCGCTTTCAGGCCATAAGGCGTGCTGTCGTCCGGGATCATTGTCGCCAGTCGCGCATTGCGCCATATTACATCGTCGGGATGAAGCTGCTGCATGGGCATTCCACTTGTCATGGGTTGTATAGACATTTATTTTCATCTGCCCCCTGCTGTCAACCGCTCTGGCGGAAAATGTTATTTATTTGTGATGACTTTCCCGCCTCCCGCGGGTAAAAAATGCATCTTTTACCCTTTTTATCTTCCCGTTTCGCTCAACTTAGTATAAAAAAGCAGGCTATTTCGTCTATCCCGTTAAGACTTGCATACCCAGGAGCTTTACCTTGAACATTTCCAGGATTTCCCGTCTGGCGTTAGCGCTCGCCTTTGGCGTGACATTATCCGCGTGCAGTTCTACCCCACCGGACCAGCAGCCTTCTGAGCAGGTTGCACCGGGTACCGCCTCTCGCCCAATTTTGTCCGCTGATGAAGCGAAGAACTTTGACCGTGCACACTACTTCTCGGCGATGGACCCTAACGCTGCGCCGTGGACACCGTCTTCTATTAACCTGCCGAAACAACCTGACTTCGTTGTCGGTCCGGCAGGCACGCAGGGCGTGACGCACACGACGATTCAGGCTGCGGTTGACGCGGCTATCACCAAACACAGCGCCTCTCGCCAGTACATCGCGATCCTGCCTGGGGAATATGAAGGCACCGTTTACGTTCCGGCAGCACCGGGCAGCATCACCCTTTACGGGACAGGCGAGAAAGCGGTCGACGTGAAAATTGGTCTGGCGATTGATTCTGAAATCGACAGCAACACCTGGCGTCGCCTGGTCAACCCGGCGGGTAAATACATGCCAGGCAAACCGGCGTGGTACATGTTTGACAACTGCCAGAGCAAGCGTGCAGCTACCATCGGCGTGATGTGTTCGGCGGTCGTCTGGTCTCAGAATAATGGCCTGCAGCTGCAGAACCTGACCATTCAGAATACCCTGGGCGATAGCGTTGATGCGGGTAACCACCAGGCCGTTGCACTGCGTAGCGATGGCGATAAAGTGCAGATCAACAACGTGAATATTCTCGGCCGTCAGAACACCTTCTTCGTGACGAACAGCGGTGTTCAGAACACGCTGCAGAATAACCGTCTGACCCGTACGCTGGTCACTAACAGCTACGTTGAAGGTGACGTGGATCTGGTCTCCGGTCGCGGCGCGGTGGTGTTTGAGAACACCGATTTCCGCGTGGTGAATTCACGCACTCAGCAGGAAGGTTATGTGTTTGCCCCTGCCACGCAATCTAACCTGTTCTACGGCTTCCTGGCCGTTAACAGCCGCTTTAACGCGTCCGGTGACGGCGTCGCGCAGCTGGGCCGCTCGCTGGATGTGGACTCTGCCACCAACGGTCAGGTTGTTATTCGTGACAGCGTGATCAACGAAGGTTTCAACATGGCTAAGCCATGGGCCGATGCCGCTATCTCCAAACGTCCTTTCTCCGGCAATACCGGTAGCGTGGATGATAAAGGTAACGTGCAGCGCAACCTGAATGACGCTAACTTCAACCGCATGTGGGAATACAACAACCGCGGTCTGGGCAGCAAAGTGGTTGCTGAGCCTAAGCAATAAAAGAATGCGTTGATGTCTTTTGCTGTACTCGCCCGGCACCCACCGGGCATAAAAAAACCTCGCATTTGCGAGGTTTTTTGTTTTAAGCCTTTTAGTGTGCGTTTACCACCACCCACATTGGCCCCTGGCCGACGGCGTAACGCCCTTTCTCTTCCAGCAGCCCCTGCGCACCTTTGATTTCGTATAGCGCGATGTGGTGGGATTTTTGCCCCGCCGCAATCAGGTATTTACCGCTGTGATCGATATTAAACCCGCGTGGCTGGGTTTCGGTAGGCTGGAAACCTTCAATCGCCAGCACGCTACCGTCTTCGGAAACGCTGAATACCGTAATCAGGCTGGAGGTACGGTCGCAGGCATACAGATGACGCCCATCCGGTGTGATGTGAATATCAGCCGCCCAGCGGGTGTCAGAGAAGTCAGACGGCATCATATCCAGCGTCTGCACGCACTCAATCTTGCCGTTAGGATCTTTCAGTTCCCATACGTCCACAGAACTGTTTAGCTCGTTCACCACATAGGCGTACTGCTGGTTCGGGTGGAACACCAGATGGCGCGGGCCCGCGCCCTCAACGGTGGTCACTTCTGCAGGATTCTGCGCCACCAGGTGACCGTCATCGCTCAGGGTAAACAGGCAGATACGATCCTGTTTCAGCGCAGGGACCCACAGCGTACGGTTATCCGGAGAAATATTCGCCGAGTGGCAACCTTCCAGCCCGTCAACCACCTCCACGGTTTCAACCGGTAGGCCCGCTTCCAGACGCGTTACGCTGACACAGCCGGCATTGTAAGAGCCGCTGAAGATGAAGTTGCCTTTGCGATCGGTAGAGATATGCGTTGGGCTGCCCGGTAAAGGTGCTTCCGCAGTGTAAGTCAGCGCGCCGTCGTCCGGCGAGATGCGGTAGGCCAGCACGCGAAACTCCGGGCGCACACCCACGTACAAGAAACGTTTATCCGGGCTGATAACCATCGGCTGCACCTGACCTGGCACATCAACAACCTGAACCAGCGTGAGGGTACCCTCGGTATTTAAACGCCAGACGTGGATCTGCTGGCTTTCAGGACTGGCGGTATAAACGGTTTGTTTCATGAATATTCACTCCTCACTGCGCATGAAAGTAGTTAACTTTTGACGGTGAATGCTGAATTGTCATCGGGAATTTTGAAGCCTTTGCCTCTCGGTGTACCATCCCTTCAGAACGTAAATTCAATATTAACCCGGAAAAACAAATGACCTCGCGTGTAATAGCTCTGGATTTAGACGGTACCTTACTTACTCCGCAGAAAACCCTTCTCCCCTCTTCCCTTGAAGCACTCAAACGCGCGCAGGAAGTGGGATATCAACTCCTTATCGTAACGGGTCGACATCACGTTGCCATTCATCCTTTTTATCAGGCACTGGCGTTAGATACACCTGCAATTTGTTGTAATGGCACTTATTTGTATGATTATCAGGCAAAAAAGGTTTTAGAATCCGATCCGCTGCCCGTGCCTCAGGCGCTGCAATTGATTGATCTGCTTGATGAGCATGCCATTCACGGCCTGATGTACGTGGATAACGCAATGGTGTATGAACGTCCGACAGGCCACGTGATCCGCACCAGCAACTGGGCATTGTCTCTGCCTGAAGCGCAGCGTCCGGTCTTTACCCAGGTTTCCTCCCTGCGCCAGGCGGCTCAGGATGTCGATGCTATCTGGAAATTTGCGCTGACGGATGAAGATACCACCAAACTGAATGCCTTCGCGACGCACGTTGAACAAACGCTGGGTCTGGAGTGCGAGTGGTCCTGGCACGACCAGGTCGATATCGCCCGCAAAGGCAACAGCAAAGGCAAACGTCTGACACAGTTCGTGGAGTCTCAGGGCGGGTCAATGCAGGATGTGATTGCCTTTGGCGATAACTACAACGACATCAGCATGCTGGAGGCCGCCGGTACAGGCGTGGCAATGGGCAACGCCGACGATGCGGTAAAAGCGCGTGCTAATGTCGTGATTGGTGATAACACCACCGACAGCATCGCGCAGTATATTTATACCCACCTGCTGTAATCAGGTGGTGATGGAGACGCTCTTGATTTGTGCGTAAAGCCACAGGCCAGGCTTGATCCCTAACTCATCTCTGGCCCACGGACTGATGCGCGCCCAGAGCGTCTTGCTGCCCACCTCGAGCTTTACCTCAACCTGTCCGTTATCATCAAAACACTCCGCCACTTTCGCGCGCAGGATATTGCGAATACTGGTCTGCAGCGGCGCTTGCAGCACCAGAGATACATCTGAAGCCTGAATACGTATACGCAACGCAGACTGCAGCGGTTTGTCGATTTTGTTGACCCACAAATGCTGGTCGCCCAGCGCCAGTGCGGTCATCGCATAATGCGGGTGATGTTCCAGCACGCTCACCTTAAGGATGCTGCTCTGCTGCTCCTTCGGTAACCACGGGTGCATCACGCTGCTGCCCCACACCTCTTCCAGATTACCGAATGCCTTAACGCTGCCCTCTTCCAGTACCAGCACTTTATCGGCCAGATGCAGGATCTCATCCAGCGAGTGGCTGACGTAGAGCATCGGGATATTGATTTCACGCGCAAGGCGCTGAAGATAGGGCAGCAGTTCACGTTTTCGCGGAATATCCAGCGAGGCCAGCGGTTCGTCGAGCAACAGCAGTTCTGGCGCGGTGAGCAACGCGCGGCCTATCGCCACGCGCTGTTTTTCACCACCAGAAAGCGATGAAGGGAGCCGGTCCAGCAGTGACTCAATGCCCAGCAGCGCCACCAGCTTATCAAATTGCGCGGCCATGCTTTTGGCCATGCCGTAGCGAAGATTACCGCGCACGCTGTAATGCGGAAATAATCGCGCATCCTGAAAAACATAACCAATTCGCCGCTTATCCGGTGCCAGGTAAATTTTGTTCTCAACGTCGTTTAAGACACGATCGTTGAGCACAATCCGTCCGGACTGCGGCCGCGTCAGTCCGCTGATGGCATTGATCAATGAGGTTTTCCCTGCACCAGATACGCCAAAGATGGCGGTAATGCCGCTCGCAGGCAGCGTCTCGTTAAGGGTCAGGGTATGATTTCCCAGCGTCTGGGTGAACTGAAGTTCGAGCATGACTATTTCCCCATCCGCTCGCGACTGAGTCGCGCCAGCCATTCCGAAACCAGCAGCGAGACCAGCGCCAGCACAATTGAGATAATGCACAGCCGCGCCGCGGCACCTTCTCCACCCGGCGTCTGAATCAGGGTGTACATTGCTGACGGGATCGTTCGCGTCTCACCGGGGATATTCGACACAAAGGTAATCGTGGCACCAAACTCACCCAGCGAGCGGGCGAACGCCAGTACCGTGCCGACAATAATGCCCGGCAGCGTAAGCGGGAGCGTGATGGTGAAAAAGACGCGCCAGCGCCCGGCACCCAGCGTGCGGGCAGCCTGTTCCAGTTTGATATCAACCCCTTCCAGCGCCAGGCGAATGGCCCTGACCATCAGCGGGAATGACATCACCGCCGCCGCCAGTACCACCCCTCGCCAGCTAAACGCAAACGTCAGCCCAAACCAGTCATATAACCATTCGCCAATAAAACCGCGCCGCCCCATCGACACCAGCAGCAGGTAGCCAACCACCACCGGTGGCAACACGAGGGGAAGATGAAGAACGCTATCCAGCAGGGCTTTGCCGGGAAACTTACAGCGAACCAGTAACCAGGCAAAGAAGATCCCAAAGGGCAAACTCAGCGCAACCGCCAGGGAAGAGACTTTCAGGCTCAGCAGGACAGCCTGCCATTCAGGATCGGTCAATATCATTAGTGAGTCGTAAATCCGTAACGTTTAAAGATTGCGGACGCTTCGGGTCCCTTCAGGTATTCGCTGAAGGCCGTCACGGTCGCATTTTTATGTCCATCAACAATCGCAACAGGATATTCCACTTTCTTGTGGGAGTCTTCCGGGAACGTACCAACCACTTTCACCCCTTTACTGGCGACGGCGTCCGACCCGTAGACTATCCCCAACGGCGCTTCATTACGTTCAACCAGCGCCAGAGCACCGCGCACATCTTCAGCCGGAGCCAGTGTGGGCGATAACGTCTCCCAGGCACCCAGTTTTTGCAATGCTTCTTTGGCGTAGATCCCCGCCGGTACATGCTCCGGATCGCCAACGGCCAGGCGTCCTCCGTTCAGCAACCGGGTCCAGGGGGTCTCGTTGTTGATAGTGATTTCGCCTTGCTTACTGGCTTTCGGCGCCACCACGACGAGGCTATTCCCCAGCAATGTTTCGCGGGTTGTCGCATCAATCGATTTCTTTTCAGCCGCGTAATCCATCCACTTCTGGTCTGCAGAGATGAACAGATCGGCCGGCGCTCCCGCTTCAATCTGACGTGCCAGCGTCGATGAAGAAGCAAAAGAGGAGACCACCTCGACGTTCTTCTCTTTTTTATACGCTGTCGCGATATCCTGCATCGCGTTAGTCAACGACGCCGCCGCAAAGACGGTAATTTTACCCTCGTTAGCCAGCGCGTGTCCGCTCAGCGAAAGTGTCAGCGTTGCCCCTGCGAAAAGGCGTACCCATGTACGTGCCATTTGTAGCTCCTGTGAGTATCGTTATATACACACTAATATAACGGTAACTCCGGGGAGATCCCAGCGCTAAATCGTACCGCTCAAGGGGTACAGCAAGCTGATGCTTTAAATAATATCGGCGAGTAAGGGAAATACTTGAGAGCAAAACGCCCGGGCAAGCCGGGCGTTTCGGGGGGAAATTAATGCTGCTTTTTAGCCTGGTCTCTGTGACCAATGTTCGAAAATACGTTGAACACTTCACCCAGGCCGTAGATGGCACCGAGGATAACGGCCATCACTACTGGTACCATGATCACGGCGAATACCAGACTTTTCAACAATTCCAACATGGTTTTCTCCAGATATTGTGAATGGCTTATTCTACCCTGAAAAGTGAGAAAAACATCCCCTTTTGTGCGGTGCCCTTTGCGACCTTCGCCATTTGGGTCACAATGCACTTTTTGCCAGGACAGTGTTATGCAGGCCGAAATTCTCCTCACTCTACGACTACAGCAGAAGCTTTTCGCCGATCCGCGACGTATCGCCCTGCTTAAACAAATAGAACAAACCGGTTCAATAAGCCAGGGGGCTAAGAACGCTGGCATTAGCTATAAAAGCGCCTGGGATGCCATCAACGACATGAACACCCTGAGCGAGCAAACGCTGGTTGACCGGGCCACGGGCGGCAAAGGCGGTGGAGGTGCGATCCTGACACGTTACGGCCAGCGCCTGGTTCAGCTGTATGATCTGCTGGCGCAGATCCAGCAAAAAGCATTTGATGTGTTAAGTGACGACGATAATCTCCCGCTGGACAGCCTGCTGGCTGCCATTTCCCGTTTTTCGCTGCAAACCAGCGCCCGTAACCAGTGGTTTGGCACGGTGATGGCGGGCGATAACGCCCAGGTGCAGCGTCATATTGAGATCCTGCTTGCCGATGGAACAACCCGTCTGAAAGCCGCGATTACCGCACAAAGCGCAGACCGACTGGCGCTGAATGAAGGTAAAGAGGTGCTGGTGTTACTGAAAGCGCCGTGGGTGAATATCACTGCCGATGCCGAAAAAGCAAAAGCCGCTGATAACCAGCTACGCGGTGCCATCCGCCACGTTGAACGCGGTGAAGAGCAGTGTGAAGTACTGATGACCCTGCCGGACGGGCAAGAACTCTGCGCAACCCTTCCCCTCAGCGACGCCGCAGAATTAGAAGAAGGTGCTGTGGTGACCGCATATTTCAACGCCGACCGGGTGATTATCGCCACATTGTGCTGAGCACATTGACAAGCGTGTCGACAGTGAGTATCCCTGACATCTGTTGCTGCAAAAAATGGGATAAGTCATGTCATCATTGCATATTTCGCAAGGCACGTTTCGTCTTAGCGACACCCGAACGCTGACGATTTCTGATTTAACAATACGCGCCGGTGAAAGCTGGGCGTTTGTCGGTACAAACGGAAGCGGGAAATCAGCGCTGGCCCGTGCGCTGAGCGGAGAGCTCGCGCACCTTAAAGGGGAATACCAGTGTAACTTTACGCGCCTGACGCGCCTGTCATTCGAGCAACTACAAAAGCTGGTGAGCGATGAATGGCAGCGCAATAACACCGATTTACTCAGCCCGGGCGAAGAAGATACGGGCCGCACGACGGCAGACATTATTCAGGATGAGGTCAACAATCCTGCCCGTTTTGCGTATCTGGCAGAACAGTTTGGCATCACCTCCCTGCTGAACCGGCGCTTTAAATACCTCTCGACCGGTGAGACCCGGAAAACGCTGCTGTGTCAGGCGCTGATGAGCGAGCCGGAACTGTTGATTCTGGATGAACCGTTCGACGGTCTCGACGTGCAGTCCCGCGCACAGCTGGCCACCCTGCTCGGCTCGCTTAACCAGCAGGGCTATACGCTGGTACTGGTGCTTAACCGTTTTGATGAAATTCCTGAGTTTATTCAGAACGCCGGCGTGCTCGCTGACTGCAACCTGACTGAAACCGGCGAAAAATCGGCGTTACTTAAGCAGGCGTTAATTGCCCAGCTGGCGCACAGTGAAAACCTGGACGGCATCACGCTGCCGGAACCGGACGCACCTTCTGCCCGCCACGCGTTAGATCCCCACCAGCCGCGCATCGTGCTGCGTGATGGCGTGGTAGCGTATGACGATCGGCCGATCCTTAATCATCTCAGCTGGACGGTCAACCCGGGTGAACACTGGCAAATTGTTGGCCCCAACGGCGCGGGAAAATCAACGCTGCTGAGCCTGATCACCGGCGATCACCCTCAAGGCTACAGTAACGATCTCACCCTGTTTGGCCGCCGCCGCGGAAGCGGTGAAACGATCTGGGATATCAAAAAGCATATCGGCTATGTCAGCAGCAGCCTGCATCTGGATTACCGGGTCAGCACCACGGTGCGCAATGTGATCCTGTCCGGGTATTTTGATTCCATTGGCATTTATCAGGCGGTCTCGGACAAACAGCATAAGCTGGCCCAGCAGTGGCTGGATATTCTGGGGATGGATAACCGGGTCGCTGACGCGCCGTTTCATAGCCTTTCGTGGGGACAGCAGCGTCTGGCGCTGATCGTTCGCGCGCTGGTGAAACACCCGACCCTTCTGATCCTCGACGAACCGCTACAGGGGCTGGACCCATTAAACCGCCAGCTGATCCGCCGTTTTGTGGATGTCCTGATTAGCGAAGGTGAAACGCAGCTGCTGTTCGTTTCCCATCATGCCGAAGATGCCCCGTCCTGCATTACGCACCGCCTCGAGTTTGTGCCCGACGGTGAACGCTATCAGTACCTGCTGAGCAAAATCGATTAACCCCGGAGGGCTCTGCCCCTCCGTTTTTTCGGATAACCTGCACAAAGACTTCCCTATCCCTTTGATCTACAATGTCGCATTGCCGCCAAAAAACGGATTTTAAAAGCAGTGTAAACGATTCCACTATTTTATCCCATGTCACACTTTTCGCGTCTCTGTTATGCTATGGTTATTACATACCATAAGCCCAATGGAGCGAAATATGCGAGTTCTGGTAACAGGTGGTAGCGGTTACATTGGTAGTCATACCTGCGTGCAGCTGCTGCAAAACGGTCATGATGTCATCATCCTCGACAACCTGTGCAATAGTAAGCGCAGCGTGCTGCCTGTGATTGAACGTCTTGGCGGTAAACAACCGACCTTCGTGGAAGGCGACATCCGCAATGAAGCGTTGATGACCGAGATCCTTCACGACCATGCCATTGAGACGGTGATCCATTTCGCCGGCCTGAAAGCGGTGGGTGAATCCGTCGCGAAACCGCTGGAGTATTACGACAACAACGTCAACGGTACCCTGCGTTTGATCTCCGCCATGCGCGCAGCGAACGTCAAAAACTTTATCTTCAGCTCTTCCGCAACCGTCTACGGCGATCAGCCAAAAATCCCTTACGTTGAAAGCTTCCCGACCGGTACGCCGCAAAGCCCGTATGGCAAAAGCAAACTGATGGTGGAGCAGATCCTCACCGATCTGCAAAAAGCACAGCCTGAATGGAGCATCGCCTTGCTGCGCTACTTCAACCCGGTTGGCGCCCATCCGTCAGGCGATATGGGTGAAGATCCACAGGGCATCCCGAATAACCTGATGCCGTACATCGCCCAGGTGGCCGTTGGCCGCCGTGAGTCACTGGCTATTTTCGGTAATGATTATCCAACCGAAGACGGTACCGGTGTGCGTGATTATATCCACGTCATGGATCTGGCCGACGGCCACGTGGCGGCAATGCAGCAGCTGGCCGATAAGCCAGGCGTGCATATTTACAACCTCGGCGCCGGGATCGGCAGCAGCGTGCTGGACGTCGTGAATGCCTTCAGTAAGGCCTGCGGTAAGCCTGTGAATTATCACTTCGCACCGCGCCGTGAAGGCGACCTCCCGGCTTACTGGGCCGATGCCTCCAAAGCCGATAAAGAGCTTAACTGGCGTGTCACCCGCACGCTTGATGAAATGGCACAGGATACCTGGCACTGGCAGTCTCGCCATCCACAAGGTTATCCGGACTAAGGATCCGTCATGACTTCGTTCAATCCCGTCGATCATCCGCATCGTCGTTTTAACCCGCTAAGCGGGCAATGGATTTTGGTTTCTCCGCATCGCGCCAAGCGCCCCTGGCAGGGGGCGCAAGAGACGCCTGCAAAACAGACGCTTCCACAGCACGACCCGGACTGCTTCCTGTGTCCGGGCAACACGCGTGTGACGGGCGATAAAAACCCGGACTACAAAGGCACCTTCGTTTTCACCAACGATTTTGCCGCCCTGATGACCGACACGCCCGACGCGCCGGATAGCCAGGACCCGCTGATGCGCTGTGAAAGCGCGCGCGGCACCAGCCGTGTTATCTGTTTCTCGCCCGACCACAGCAAAACGCTGCCGGAGCTGAGTGTTGACACGCTGAAAGAGGTCGTCAGCACCTGGCAGACGCAAACTGCTGAACTGGGTCAGACCTACCCGTGGGTACAAGTGTTCGAAAACAAGGGCGCGGCAATGGGCTGCTCTAACCCGCACCCGCACGGTCAGATCTGGGCCAACAGTTTCCTGCCAAACGAAGCCGAGCGTGAAGACCGTCTGCAAAAAGCCTATTTCGCGGAAAACGGATCGCCGATGCTGGTGGATTACACCCATCGTGAACTGGCCGATGGCAGCCGAACGGTGGTGGAAACCGAGCATTGGCTGGCCGTCGTACCTTACTGGGCAGCATGGCCATTTGAGACGCTGCTTCTGCCAAAAGCACAGGTTCTGCGCATCACCGATCTGAGCGACGCACAGCGCGATGACCTCGCCCTGGCACTGAAGAAACTGACCAGCCGTTATGACAACCTGTTCCAGTGCTCCTTCCCGTACTCAATGGGCTGGCATGGCGCTCCGTTTAACGGTGAAGAGAATCAACACTGGCAGTTGCATGCCCATTTCTATCCGCCGCTGCTGCGCTCTGCGACGGTACGTAAATTCATGGTGGGCTATGAAATGCTGGCAGAAACCCAGCGTGACCTGACGGCAGAACAGGCTGCAGAACGCCTACGTGCTGTGAGTGACGTCCATTATCGCGAATCAGGAGTCTAAAAAATGAGTCTGAAAGATAAAACACAATCCCTGTTTGCTGAGAAATTTGGCTACCCTGCCACCCATGTCATTCAGGCGCCTGGCCGCGTAAACCTGATTGGTGAACATACCGACTATAACGATGGTTTCGTTCTGCCGTGCGCCATTGATTACCAGACGGTCATTAGCTGCGCTAAGCGCGATGACCGTAAAGTCCGCGTTATTGCAGCGGATTACAACAATGAGACGGATGAGTTTTCCCTCGATGCACCCATCGTTACCCACGACAGCCAGCAATGGTCTAACTACGTGCGCGGCGTGGTAAAACACCTGCAGAAACGTAATAAAAACGTGGGCGGCGCTGATCTGGTCATCAGCGGAAACGTGCCTCAGGGCGCCGGATTAAGCTCGTCCGCGTCGCTGGAAGTCGCCGTGGGTACCGTCTTCCAGCAGCTTTATCATCTGCCGCTGGACGGGGCACAAATCGCCCTGAATGGTCAGGAAGCGGAAAACCAGTTTGTGGGCTGTAACTGCGGCATCATGGACCAGCTGATCTCTGCGCTGGGTAAAAAAGAGCATGCCTTGCTTATCGACTGCCGCTCTCTGGGCACCAAAGCCGTTCCCTTGCCAAAAGGCGCAGCTGTGGTAATTATTAACAGCAACTTTAAACGCACGCTGGTGGGCAGTGAGTACAACACCCGCCGCGAGCAGTGTGAGACCGGCGCACGCTTCTTCCAGCAACCTGCGCTGCGTGACGTTTCGCTCAACGAGTTCAATAAAGTGGCGCACGAACTGGATCCGGTAGTGGCGAAACGCGTTCGTCATGTGCTGACGGAAAATGCCCGTACCGTTGAAGCGGCGTCCGCGCTGGCGAAAGGTGACCTGAAACGTATGGGTGAACTGATGGCAGAATCTCACGCCTCCATGCGCGATGATTTTGAAATCACCGTTCCGCAAATCGATACCCTGGTGGACATCGTCAAAGCCACGATTGGCGATAAAGGCGGCGTGCGTATGACCGGCGGCGGCTTCGGTGGCTGCATTGTTGCCCTGATGCCGGAAGAGCTCGTCCCTGCCGTCCAGCAGGCAGTGGAAAAACAGTACGAAGCGAAAACAGGTATTAAAGAAACTTTCTACGTGTGTAAAGCATCACAAGGAGCAGGACAGTGCTAAACGAAACGCCAACCCTTGCCCCGGATGGCCTGCCGTATCGCCTGTTAACCCTGCGCAACAGCGCAGGAATGGTGGTTACGTTAATGGACTGGGGTGCCACTTTGCTATCCGCTCGCGTACCAATGCCTGATGGCAGCGTACGTGAAACCCTGCTTGGCTGCGCGTCGCCTGAGCAGTATGTCAATCAGTCCGCCTATCTTGGCGCGTCTGTCGGCCGTTATGCTAACCGCATCGCGAAAAGCGCTTTCGAACTTGATGGCGAGCGTTACTCGTTGCTTTCCAGTCAGGGCGAAAATCAGTTACACGGTGGACCTGAAGGGTTCGATAAGCGCCGCTGGAAAATCGTTCAGCAAAACGACCGCGAAGTGCTGTTCTCACTTGACTCGCGTGACGGTGACCAGGGATTCCCCGGTAACCTCACCGCGTTCGCGCATTTCACGCTGGCTGACGATAACCGTATCGCCATTGAATATCGCGCGAAAGTTGATAAGCCGTGCCCGGTCAATCTGACCAACCACGCTTATTTCAACCTGGACGGCAACCAGTGCGACGTGCGTAATCACACGCTCCAGATCCTGGCCGATGCCTATCTGCCGGTGGATGAAATGGGGATCCCGTTTCAGGGACTCAAGGCCGTCAGCGGTACCAGCTTTGATTTCCGCAGCGGAAAAACCATCGCGCAGGATTTCCTGAGCGATGACGATCAGCGCAAGGTAAAAGGCTATGACCACGCGTTCCTGCTGCAGGCGAAAGGCGATGTGACTCAGCCTGCCGCACAGGTCTGGTCTGCGGATGAAAAACTGCAGATGACGGTCTACACCACGGCCCCTGCCCTGCAATTCTATTCAGGCAACTACCTTGGCGGTACCACGGCACGCGAACATGAAGAGTACAGCGACTGGCAAGGTCTGGCGCTGGAAAGCGAGTTCCTGCCGGACAGTCCGAACCATCCAGAATGGCCACAGCCGGACTGTGTGCTGCGCCCGGGTGAAGAGTACGTTAGCGTGACAGAATATCATTTCATCCCGCATTCATAATTCCCAGCCCTCCTTGCGGAGGGCTTTTTCTCTCCGTCTTGCTGAAAATAGCGCCGATCGCAGACAAAATCATAACCCTGGATTCACAAGCATCTTACACTCAGAGACTATTTTCGCTATGGTTAGGGTTAAGCGTTGCTGCTGGCACTGTCACGGCAATATAATGAGAATTGTTATCATTCAATAAAGCTTATGAGGAGTACGATATGGCTGTAACTAAGCTGGTCCTGGTGCGTCATGGCGAAAGCCAGTGGAACAACGAAAACCGCTTTACCGGTTGGTACGACGTTGATCTGTCAGAAAAAGGCGTAAGCGAAGCAAAAGCAGCAGGTAAACTGCTGAAGGCTGAAGGCTTCAGCTTTGATTTTGCTTACACCTCTGTGCTGAAACGTGCCATCCATACTCTGTGGAACGTTCTGGACGAACTGGATCAGGCCTGGCTGCCGGTTGAGAAATCCTGGAAACTGAACGAGCGTCACTACGGTGCGCTGCAGGGTCTGAACAAAGCGGAAACCGCTGAAAAATACGGTGACGAGCAGGTTAAACAGTGGCGTCGCGGCTTCGCGGTAACCCCACCAGAGCTGACCAAAGATGACGAGCGCTACCCGGGCCACGACCCGCGTTACGCGAAACTGACGGATGCTGAGCTGCCAACGACCGAGAGCCTGGCGCTGACCATCGACCGCGTTGTGCCTTACTGGAACGAAACCATTCTGCCACGCCTGAAAAGCGGCGAGCGCGTGATCATCGCAGCTCACGGTAACTCCCTGCGTGCGCTGGTGAAATACCTGGACAACATGGGTGAAGACGAGATCCTCGAACTGAACATCCCAACTGGCGTTCCGCTGGTGTATGAGTTCGACGAAAACTTCAAACCAATCAAACATTACTATCTGGGCAACGCTGATGAGATCGCTGCAAAAGCCGCGGCTGTAGCGAACCAGGGTAAAGCGAAATAATTTTCGCTGGACATAAAAAAAGCGTGGAGCAATCCACGCTTTTTTATTTGGCTCCGGAAACTCAGCCGCGACGCGCTTTTACCGCATTCGCCAGCTGACGCAGAAGGGCATCCGTATCGTCCCAGCCGATGCAAGCGTCCGTGACGCTCTTACCGTAGACCAGCGGCTCGCTGCCTTCCAGATTCTGGTTACCTTCCACCAGATGGCTTTCGATCATCACGCCAATAATCGCGTTCTCACCGCCGGCAATCTGCTGACAAACATCGGCGCCGACTTCCATCTGTTTTTTAAACTGCTTGCTGGAGTTGGCATGGCTGAAGTCGATCATCACCTGTTGTGGCAGACCCGCTTTTTCCAGCCCGACCTTCACGTCTGCGACATGTTTTGCGCTGTAGTTCGGCTCTTTACCGCCACGCAGAATAATATGACAGTCACCGTTACCGCTGGTATTCACAATGGCGGAGTGACCCCATTTGGTGACGGACAGGAAGCAGTGCGGTGCCCCGGCGGCATTGATGGCGTCAATTGCCACCTTAATGGTGCCATCGGTACCGTTTTTAAAACCAACCGGACACGAGAGACCTGACGCCAGTTCGCGGTGAACCTGAGATTCTGTAGTACGCGCACCGATTGCGCCCCAGCTCATCAGATCCGCCAGATATTGCGGCGTAATCATGTCGAGGAACTCACCGGCAGCCGGCAAACCGCTGTCGTTGATCTCCAGCAGCAGTTTGCGCGCAATACGCAGACCGTCGTTGATCTGGAAACTGTTATCCATATGCGGGTCGTTAATCAGCCCTTTCCAGCCAACGGTCGTACGCGGCTTTTCGAAGTAAACACGCATGACAATTTCCAGCTCGCCTTGCAGTTCTTCGCGAAGCTGGAGCAATCTTGCTGCGTACTCTTTGGCCGCAGCAGGATCGTGAATTGAGCAAGGGCCAATCACCACCAGAAGACGATCGTCATTACCTTTCAGGATCTTATGGATCGCTTTACGAGCATGAGACACCGTGTTTGCGGCATTTTCAGTGGCGGGGAATTTCTCAAGGAGTGCTACAGGAGGTAATAACTCATTGATCTCTTTAATACGTAAATCGTCGTTCTGATAATTCATTTTCTTTCCAGCTCTGCCATATCTTTATTAATGAAAGCAATCCTTTCAATCTAACTTGCCGACCAGAAAGTGTAAACACGGTTTTACACTTCACGCAGATAATTCCTGGAATTCACCTAAAAATCGCCACAAAATAGCGAAAAACGAGATCTAACCTAAGCTTTTTAACTGTAACAACCACTTTTGTTTGATTAAACGCGATTCCATACTGACGTAAGTCCGTATGACGGAATCTTTCGCCTCTGAAAAAGATGCACTGTTGGAAAATGTTATCCAGCGTAACGACAAGAACAGGAGCACCAAGATGAAAATGACGAAACTGGCAACCCTCTTCCTCACAGCCTCCCTTACCCTGGCAAGCGGCAGCGTCCTTGCCGCTGAGACGGGCTCAACAGATAACAACGGTGATGCAAATGCCGCGGCGGCGGCGGGTCAGGTCGCCCCTGATGCAAAACAGAATATCGCCCCGAATAATGTCGATAACAGCCAGATCAATACCGGGAACACCAATACCGGAGGCACGATGTTGCATCCGGACAGTAGCGGCTCTGGCACCATGAATCATGACACGATGAGTACCGATGAGATGCATAAGAACACCATGTGCAAAGACGGTAAGTGTCCGAATTCGAATGACAAAGTGGGCGACGATGCCAATACCAAAACGGATGGCACAACCCAATAATCCGTGACGGATGTAAACGTAAAAGGAGAGCTCTGGCTCTCCTTTCTTTTTGGAGTAAGCCATTAAAAACGCTACACTAAAAACAATAACAAAAAGGAAAGCTGATATGGCGCACACGCATTCACACACCCCGTCTCCTGGCGATGACAACGCTAAACGCCTTATGCTGGCCTTCGGCGTCACGGCAACGTTTATGGTTATCGAGGTCATTGGTGGCCTGGTTTCCGGCTCGCTGGCGCTTCTGGCGGATGCCGGACATATGCTTACCGATGCCGCCGCCCTGCTCTTCGCTCTGTTGGCCGTGCAGTTTGCCCGTCGTCCGCCTAACGCGCGTCATACCTTTGGCTGGCTGCGGCTGACCACTCTGGCGGCGTTTGTTAACGCTATTGCTCTGGTGGTTATCACCCTTCTTATCGTCTGGGAAGCCATACAGCGCTTTCGTCACCCACAGCCGGTCGCCGGAGCGACAATGATGGTTATCGCCGTAGCAGGTCTGCTGGCCAATCTTCTGGCGTTCTGGATTTTGCATCGCGGCAGCGGGGAAAAGAACCTCAACGTGCGCGCTGCGGCTCTGCATGTTATGGGCGATTTGCTGGGTTCCGTCGGCGCTATTGTGGCCGCGCTGGTGATCCTTTATACCGGCTGGACGCCCGTCGACCCGATTCTGTCCGTGCTGGTATCGTGTCTGGTATTGCGCAGTGCCTGGCGGCTGCTGAAGGAGAGCGTGAATGAACTGCTTGAAGGGGCACCGGCATCCGTGGACATTACCGAGCTTAAACGCAACCTGCGTCGTTCCGTGCCCGAGGTGCGCAACGTGCATCATGTTCACGTCTGGCTGGTGGGTGAGAAACCGGTCATGACATTGCACGTCCAGGTGATCCCTACCCATGACCATGATGGCCTGCTTGAGCGCATCCAGCACTTTCTCGAACATCACTATGAGATTGGCCACGCCACCATCCAGATGGAGTACCAGCCCTGTAACGGCCCGGACTGCCACCTGAACGAGGCGCAGTCCGGCCATTCACATCATCACCATCATTAGTTCGAAAGCGCGCGAGAGCCTCGCTCACGCGCGCTGTTAATCCACATCCGGCTCCCGTTCAGGGCAATGAAGGTCAACAGCAGATACTCCAGCGACATCGCATAGACGCCCTGAAGTGCAAAAATAACCACGCTAATGACGTTAATGACGACCCAGAGCAGCCAGTTCTCAACGTATTTACGGGTCATCAGGATCATCGCAGCAATCGACAGCACCATCATGCAGGAGTCCCAGAACGGGAAAGCATCCGGCTGGAGTGATGGCATAGCGACATTCAGCCCGAGGCCAGACATGACCGACACCGCGACACGGGTCAGGAATGCAAACACCGGGTTGATATAGACGGTCATTAAACCAATGGCGACAACGCAGGCGACAAACCAGGCGATGGCTTTCGGTAAGGGCAGCCAGCGGATTTGCAGTTCCGCCTCCTGCTGGCTGTTCTGCCGCGACCACGCGTACCAACCGTAAATGTTCGCCGCAAAGAAGAACAACTGCAAAAGCAGGCTGGCGTACAGCTGGATCTGGAAGAAGATAATCGCAAAGAGCGTAACGTTAATTAACCCGAACGCGTAGTTGCTGATCTTCTCCAGGCTTGCCAGCCAGATACACAATAACCCAGCCAGCGTACCCACGGCCTCAATCCATGACAGGTCATAGCCACCTGCACCAATCGGTATATGAACCAGAATGTTCTGTGTGCTAAAAAAATCCATCTTTTCCCCAGGGCGTATTGAATTAAGTACGTAGTGTAGCCGCAAAATCCAGCATGCGGTTAAGCGGAATTAACGCACCTTCACGCAGAGCAGCATCCACATGGATTTCATGCGTTGCTCCGCCTTTCTCCAGCCCCTCAGCGATAGCTTTCAGGCCGTTCATCGCCATCCACGGGCAGTGCGCGCAGCTACGACACGTCGCCCCCTCGCCCGCCGTTGGTGCTTCAAGCAGCTCTTTCTCAGGCACGGCTTGCTGCATCTTATAGAAGATACCGCGGTCGGTTGCCACGATGAGCTGCTTGTGCGGCAGCGTCCTGGCAGCGTTGATAAGCTGGCTTGTGGATCCCACGGCATCCGCCATGTCGACAATGGACTGCGGTGATTCTGGGTGAACAAGGATCGCAGCGTGCGGGTAAAGCGCCTTCATGCGCGAGAGCGCCTGCGTCTTAAATTCGTCATGAACAATACAGGCACCCTGCCAGCAAAGTACGTCAGCGCCGGTCTGCTTCTGCACGTAATTACCGAGATGGCGGTCAGGCGCCCAGATGATTTTCTCGCCCAGGCTGTCCAGATGCTCAATCAGTTCAACGGCGATGCTTGATGTCACGACCCAGTCTGCCCGCGCTTTCACTGCGGCAGAGGTATTGGCATAGACCACCACGGTACGGTCCGGATGGGCATCGCAGAAGGCCGAGAACGCATCAATCGGACAGCCGAGGTCGAGTGAACACTCCGCATGTAGCGTTGGCATCAGAATGGTTTTTTCAGGGCTGAGAATCTTTGCGGTTTCCCCCATAAAGCGAACGCCTGCGACCAGTAACGAGGAAGCAGGATGTCTGGCACCAAAGCGTGCCATCTCCAGAGAGTCAGAGATGCAGCCCCCGGTCTCTTCCGCCAGTTGCTGGATTTCCGGGTCGGTGTAGTAATGTGCAACCATCACTGCATCTCGCTCTTTAAGAAGACGTTTGATCTTCTCACGGTAAAACTGCTTCTCATCCTGACTCAGCGGGACAGGCTTTGGCGGGAAGGGATAGATTGCGGCTTCTGGATCAAACATCACGCTCATTATGGCTTCTCGTTTTACTGGCTTAACATTATTGCCTTTCTTTTGCATGACATAGCAAAACGGACGGCAAATGTGTTTTGTATACTAAACAAGATAGCGAATTTGCGAGAAAAAGTCACCGGAAATAGGTGTGCGTAGCACGCATCGGATGGCGACTTCGCCGGAGCCGACCTGCAAGGTCAAAATATGCGGAATACAGATAGCAAAAAAGCGCCTTTAGGGCGCTTTTTTACATTGGTGGGTCGTGCAGGATTCGAACCTGCGACCAATTGATTAAAAGTCAACTGCTCTACCAACTGAGCTAACGACCCCTTGCGGGATGTACTGCAAATCTATTCAGGCTGGTGGGTCGTGCAGGATTCGAACCTGCGACCAATTGATTAAAAGTCAACTGCTCTACCAACTGAGCTAACGACCCGCTTGGGTGTTGCCTGAATTTTTACTCATACCAATAACCTGGTGGGTCGTGCAGGATGACTCGGCTTTGCCTCGCCCTACGGGCCGTTGCTGTTGCAACGTTATCCTTCACGTTTAATATCTGAGTAAGACATTAAAATTGGTGGGTCGTGCAGGATTCGAACCTGCGACCAATTGATTAAAAGTCAACTGCTCTACCAACTGAGCTAACGACCCCTTGCGGGATGTACTGCAAATCTATTCAGGCTGGTGGGTCGTGCAGGATTCGAACCTGCGACCAATTGATTAAAAGTCAACTGCTCTACCAACTGAGCTAACGACCCGCTTGGGTGTTGCCTGAATTTTTACTCATACCAATAACCTGGTGGGTCGTGCAGGATGACTCGGCTTTGCCTCGCCCTACGGGCCGTTGCTGTTGCAACGTTATCCTTCACGTTTAATATCTGAGTAAGACATTAAAATTGGTGGGTCGTGCAGGATTCGAACCTGCGACCAATTGATTAAAAGTCAACTGCTCTACCAACTGAGCTAACGACCCGGAGTGGTGGGTGATGACGGGCTCGAACCGCCGACCCCCTCCGTGTAAAGGAGATGCTCTACCAACTGAGCTAATCACCCACTCTGTATTACCGGAACTGCTTTAAGTGGTGGGTCGTGCAGGATTCGAACCTGCGACCAATTGATTAAAAGTCAACTGCTCTACCAACTGAGCTAACGACCCACTTTTACGCTGTTTTCACGTTGTTTGATATCCCGTGGCAACGGCGGCATATATTACTGATTTAAGAATTCAGCGCAACAAAAATTTCGATGAAGATCACTTAACTGCTTACGAATCATGCTGCACGACCAGAAATAACGCGATTTCTGGTCATGCGATAATCATCCCATCGAATTCAGACGTTTTTGCGCCTGCTTCGCACCTTCGGTGCCAGGGAATTTAGCAACCACCTGCTGATAAACCGCTTTCGCTTTCGCAGTGTCACCTTTGTCCTGCATGATGACGCCGACTTTAAACATCGCATCAGGCGCTTTTGGCGATTTCGGGTAATTTTTCACCACTGAGGCAAAATAAAACGCCGCATCGTCCTTTTTACCCTTGTTGTAATTCAGCTGACCCAGCCAATAATTTGCATTTGGCAGATAAGTTGAATCAGGGTATTTCTTCACAAAGCTCTGAAACGCAACGATAGCGTCATCCTGACGAGATTGATCCTGTACCAGGGCAATGGCCGCGTTGTAGTCCGTATTCGCGTCACCGCTCTGAACAGGCGCTCCCGTCGAGGCCGAAGCATCTGCCGCAGGAGCAGGGGTCGACGTCGCCGCACCGCTCTGATCGCCTGCTGCTGGTTGCGCAGCTGCGCCACCGCTGCTGAGACTATCCATCTGCAGCAAGATTTGCTTCTGACGTTCCACAACCTGGTTAAGCTGATACTGGCTTTCCTGAATCTGACCACGGAGAGAGTCAATATCGTTTTGGTTGTCGGAAAGTTGTTGCTGGAGTTGGGTTAAAAGCTGACTGTGAGCGTTAGAAATACGCTCGAGTTGAGTGACCCGGTCTTCTACCGAGCCTGAGCCGACACTACTGATTGGTGCCTGAGCAAAAGCGGCCCAGGGGGCCGCTATTCCAACCAGTAACGACAGACTCAACAGATGATGTCTGAAGTTACTGCTCATGCAATTCTCTTAGTAAACCAGTACGGCACGACGGTTTTTGGAGTAAGCCGCTTCGTCGTGACCCAGTACTGCAGGTTTTTCTTTACCGTAAGAAACGATGGAGATCTGGTCAGCAGAAACGCCTTTACCCTGCAGGTACATTTTAACGGCGTTAGCACGACGTTCACCCAGGGAGATGTTGTACTCTGGAGTACCACGTTCGTCCGCGTGACCTTCTACGGTGACTTTGTAAGACGGGTTGCTACGCAGGAAGTTAGCGTGAGCATCCAGCATCGCAGCGAAGTCAGAACGGATGTCGTATTTATCCAGATCGAAGTAAACGATGTTGTTCTGCTGCAGCTGCTGCATCTGAAGACGCGCTTGCTCTTCAGAAGACATGTTGCCATTGCCATTCGCGTCCATACCGGTACCGGCACCCATCATGCCTTCGCCGCTCTGGTCATTGCTTGCATTCTTGTTAGAAGAACACGCTGCGATTGCCATTACAGGCAGAGCGATCATCAGCCCCTTCAGCACTTTGTTCAGTTGCATTTCTATGATTCCTTTAGTAATCAATTAATTATTATTTACAGATACGGCGACCAGGCAGGTGATTTTACCTGTCCATCAGTTGCCGGAATACGCGCTTTGAAACGCCCATCTGTAGAAACCAGATTCAGCACAGATCCCATCCCCTGAGAAGAGCTGTAGATTACCATAGTGCCGTTAGGTGCCAGACTTGGCGTTTCATCCAGGAACGTTGACGACAGAACTTGAACGCCACCCGCTACCAGATCTTGTTTGGCAATGTGCTGCTGCCCACCGTTGGAGCTGACCATTACCATAAATTTACCGTCGCTGCTCACGTCCGCGTTTTGGTTCTGCGAACCTTCCCAGGTAATACGCTGTGGAGCACCGCCGTTGACGTTCACTTTATAGATTTGTGGACGACCTGCCTGGTCAGACGTAAATGCCAGGTTCTGGCTGTCCGGGAACCAGGACGGTTCGGTGTTGTTGCTGCGACCATCGGTCACCTGGCGAATTTGACCAGAGCCAATGTCCATCACGTACAGGTTCAGGCTACCGGTTTTAGAGAGCGCAAACGCCAGTTTGGTACCGTCCGGAGAGAACGAAGGCGCACCGTTGTGACGAGGGAACGACGCAACCTGGCGAACAGCACCGTTAGCCAGCGTCTGGATAACCAGCGCTGAACGACCGCTTTCGAAGGTAACATAAGCCAGTTTAGAACCGTCCGGAGACCAGGCTGGAGACATCAGCGGCTGAGAAGAACGTTTCACCAGGAACTGATTGTAACCATCGTAGTCAGATACGCGCAGCTCATACGGGAACTGACCGCCATTGGTCTGTACCACATAAGCAATACGGGTACGGAACGCACCTTTAATGCCGGTCAGTTTTTCAAATACCGCATCGCTGGCAGCGTGTGCCGCGTAGCGCAGGTACTGTTTAGTGACCTTGTAAGAGTTCTGTGCCAGAACGGTACCCGGTGCACCGCCGGTATCAACCAGCTGCCATGCAACGTTGTAAGAGCCGTCCGGGTTAGGTGTAACCTGACCAACAACGACAGCATCGATACCGAGTGCAGACCATGCGGCAGGCTGTACTTCCTGCGCGCTGCCCGGCTGCTGAGGCAGACGAGAACGATCTAATGGGTTGAATTTACCGCTGTTACGCAGGTCAGCCGCAACGATGCCACCGGCATCTTCAGGCGCAGCGCCAGGACCGGCCCACTGGAACGGAACAACACCGATTGGGCGTGCCGAATCCACCCCCTGGGTGATCTCGATACGTACTTCTGCGTGCAGTACTGCTGCCCACAGCATTAAAAAACCAAATGCTACACGTAATGCCTGCTTCATCATATCTCCCTTATCCGGGTAACCTTACCCACGATAATTTAGCAGAATGTTAACAAACCCAAATAGACAAAACTACTAAACACTCGTTAGGACAATAGACTGTTTTTCATACTTCCGTAAGGACAGTCGATTACAGTTTAAAGTCCAGTTTGGCATCTTTTATCCGTTCATAAACAGCCTCACTAGGCGGTTTAGGAATGTTCGCCGACCTTGCAGCGGCCAATGCTGCCTGACAAAGCGCAGGATCGCCCCCTTCAGAGGTCACGCTTTTCAACCTACCATCTGGCGCAAGGTTGATATGCAGTACACATTGTTTGCCCTGATAGATGCTTGCATCAAACAGGCGGTTCTGAATCGCAACCTGAATTTGCTTAGCATAAGCGCTGATATCAGCCCCCGTCGCCCCACCATTGGCACCAGAAGTACCACTGTCTTTAGAGGGCTGACCACTGCCTTTCGCACCACCGCCCGCTTTCGGCGCATTCTTACCAGAACTCAGATCGCCCAGGAGATCGTCAACGCCAGCGGCATCCGCGGCTTTCTCAGCGGCGGCCGCTTTTTTGGCGGCGGCTTTCTCTGCAGCTGCTTTCTTATCGGCAGCAGCTTTTTCTGCTGCAGCTTTTTTGTCAGCAGCCGCTTTCTCGGCGGCGGCTTTCTTCTCTGCTGCGGCTTTTTCAGCAGCGGCCGCTTTTTCTGCTGCAGCCTTCTCGGCAGCAGCCGCTTTCTTCGCAGCATCGGCAGCAGCTTTCTTCTCTGCTTCCTGAGCGGCTTTCTTCGCGGCTTCCGCTTCAGCTTTTTTCTGAGCATCAGCAGCAGCTTTTTTTGCCGCTTCCGCTTCAGCTTTCTTCTGAGCATCAGCAGCGGCTTTCTTCGCCGCTTCGGCTTCAGCTTTCTTCTGAGCATCGGCAGCGGCTTTCTTCGCCGCTTCCGCCGCTAATTTTGCCTGGGCATCAGCTTGTGCTTTCGCGTCCGCCGCGGCTTTGGCTGCCGCCTCTTCCGCCTGCTTCTGCTGTTCCTGAGCTTTCTTCGCGGCCTCTTCAGCTTGCTTCTGCTGTTCCGCCTGCTCTTTCGCCGCTTCCTGCGCCTGCAAACGTTCTTTCTCAAGCTGCTTCAGTCGCTCCTGCTCAGCGGCCTGCTTTTCACGCAGTTCTTCCGCTTGCTGTTGCGCCTGTTTTTCACGCTGCTCTTCAGCCCGTTTTGCACTCGCCTTCTGCTGTTGCTCGCGGTTATAGTTCTGCACTACCGCACCGGGATCCACCATGACGGCGTCAATGGAAGAGCCTCCACCGCCGCCCGATGATGCATCAATGTGCTCGTCGAACGAACTCCAGATCAGCACTGCAAAAAGAATAACGTGCAGCACTGCGGAGACGATTATCGCTCGCTTAAGCTTGTCGTTCTGTTCGGTTGCCTTTGACACTATCGGTTCCCAAAAACTACGCAGATGATCAAATAGGCTGAGTCATTAAGCCAACTGACTTAACGCCCGCGCTATGTAGCAAGTTCAGCGCTTTAATAATTTCATCGTATGGTACGTCTTTCGCGCCACCGATTAAGAAGACCGTTTTCGGATTTGACTCCAGGCGTCGCTGCGCTTCAGCAATAACCTGCTCAGGTGGCAGTTGATCCATACGATCTTTTTCTACCACTACGCTGTATTGCCCTACACCGGAAACCTCAATGATGACCGGAGGATCGTCATTGGTGCTTACCGCCTGTGATTCTGTCGCATCCGGCAGATCAACCTCCACGCTCTGGGTAATGATGGGTGCTGTCGCCATGAAGATCAGCAGCAGTACCAACAGAACGTCCAGCAGTGGAACGATATTGATTTCGGACTTGAGCTCGCGACGATTTCGTCCACGCGATCTGGCCATGGTTTACCCCTTGTTACTCTCGGTACTGGTAAACGCCTGACGGTGCAGAATCGCGGTGAACTCTTCCATAAAGTTGTCGTAGTTCAGTTCCAGTTTATTCACGCGCTGGTTCAGACGGTTGTAAGCCATAACCGCCGGGATCGCCGCAAACAGACCGATAGCGGTCGCAATCAGTGCTTCTGCAATACCCGGGGCAACCATCTGCAACGTCGCCTGCTTCACCGCCCCCAGGGCGATAAAGGCGTGCATAATCCCCCAGACCGTACCAAACAGACCGATATACGGGCTGATGGAACCAACGGTTCCCAGGAAAGGAATATGCGTTTCAAGGTTTTCCAGCTCGCGATTCATGGAGATACGCATCGCACGCGAGGCACCTTCCACAACCGCTTCAGGCGCGTGGCTGTTTGCGCGATGCAAACGAGCAAACTCTTTGAATCCGCTATAGAAAATCTGTTCGGAGCCTACGAGGTTATCACGGCGTCCCTGGCTTTCCTGATACAGACGAGAAAGCTCAATACCCGACCAGAACTTATCTTCAAACGCTTCTGCTTCACGGCCAGCCGCATTGAGGATACGCGTTCTCTGGATGATGATGGCCCAGGATGCGATTGAAAAACCAATCAAAATCAACATGATAAGTTTAACCAGAAGGCTTGCCTTCAGGAACAAATCAAGGATATTCATGTCAGTCACTGCTTAAACTCCGCGACAATAGACTTAGGAAGCGCACGAGGCTTCATTATGGTTGGATCAACACAGACGATCAGGACTTCAGCTGAGTTCAGTACCGTATTTTCTGCATTGACTATCCGCTGCGTGAAAACCATTGAGGTTCCGCGCATTGATGTAATTTCAGTTTGGACTTCGAGCATATCGTCGAGTCTGGCAGGCGCAAAATACTCAAGCGTCATCTTGCGAACCACGAAGGCAACTCGCTCAGCCAACAGCTCCTGTTGACTAAAGTGATGATGGCGCAGCATCTCTGTGCGTGCCCGTTCATAAAAAGCAACGTAGCTGGCGTGGTAAACCACACCCCCGGCATCGGTATCTTCGTAATAGACACGAACCGGCCATCGAAACAGCGTTGTATTCACTTTACATCCCGGTAATGCAACAAAAGTTAGAGCTTTTAAACTTCGCTACTATACGCGCGGGAAAGATGGTTTGGAATGGGAGAAAGTAAACGGAGAGTAAATTTTTATGGGCCAGGGTAAGCCCATATCATTAACGGACATTTCTTATTCAGAAGAAGAAGAAAATCAAGCCAGCGAGAAGCACCAGATCGGCGATAAGTGGGCAGAAAATCCCCTGCCAGTGCAGCGCTTTCGGACGAAAGCCTACGCCGTGGATCACACCTGCGCACACCGCCCACATAATGAGGAAGCCGTGCCAGATCTCAAGCTCGCTGGTCTTCGCTGCAAAGCGCGAAGGGTCCCAGAAGATACAACCTGCCAGCAGTAATGCCATCACTAAAGAAAGCGCCCTTAACGGGCGCTTATCCATTACCGCGTAAAGCGTCGCGATAATGTTCATTAGTGTTTGTCTTCACCTGCTTTAGACGCTTCGACGTGCTCAAGCGCCAGGGCAGTAATGACACCAAATGCACAGGCAAGAAGCGTCCCTAAAATCCATGCGAAATACCACATATTCAGCTCCTTACTTAGTACAGAGAATGAGTGTTGCTTTCAATATCTTCTTTCGTGATACGACCGAACATTTTCCAGTAACACCAGGCGGTGTACAGCAGGATAATCGGTACGAACACGCAAGCAACATACGTCATCAGGTTAAGCGTCAGCTGGCTGGACGTTGCATCCCACATGGTCAGGCTTGCATTCATCATCGTGCTGGACGGCATGACGAATGGGAACATCGCGATACCTGCAGTCAGAATAATGCACGCCAGCGTCAGTGAGGAAAATACAAATGCCAGGGCACCTTTTTCCAGACGTGACGTCAGTATCGTCAGCAGCGGCAGCAACACACCCAGAGCCGGAATAGCCCACAGAACAGGCATATTGTTGAAGTTCACCAGCCACGCGCCAGCCTGTCGTGCCACTTCTTTCGTCAGCGGGTTAGACGGTGCCGTGTGGTTAATTGCAGACGTAATGACATAACCGTCGATACCGTACATCACCCATACGCCGGCCAGTGCGAAGCACACCAGGGTAATAAGCGCAGCAACCTGCGCCGTTGCACGAGAGCGAAGATGCAATTCACCTACGGTACGCATCTGCAGATAGGTCGCACCCTGAGTAATGATCATTGCCACACTCACCACGCCTGCCAGCAGACCAAACGGATTCAGCAGCTGGAAGAAGTTACCGGTGTAGTAAAGACGCATGTATTCATCGATGTGGAACGGTACACCCTGCAGCAGGTTACCGAACGCCACGCCAATCACCAGCGGTGGAACGAAGCTACCAATGAAGATGCCCCAGTCCCACATGTTGCGCCAGCGGGTGTCTTCAATCTTGGAACGGTAGTCGAAACCAACCGGACGGAAGAATAAAGAAGCCAGCACCAGAATCATCGCCACATAGAAACCGGAGAACGCAGCCGCGTAGACCATCGGCCAGGCAGCGAACAGCGCGCCGCCTGCGGTGATCAGCCACACCTGGTTACCGTCCCAGTGCGGGGCGATGGAGTTAATCATGATTCGACGTTCGGTGTCATTACGACCGAGGAAACGGGTGAGCATCCCCACCCCCATGTCGAAACCATCAGTGACTGCGAAACCGATCAGCAGAATACCGACCAGCAGCCACCAGATAAAACGCAATACTTCATAATCGATCATTTGATGACTCCTGTCTTAGCGTGCCGGCTGAGTAGTCGCACCGGACTGCTCGTAGTGATAGCGACCGGTTTTCAGGCTGCTTGGGCCAAGGCGCGCGAACTTGAACATCAGGAACAGTTCAGCCACCAGGAACAGGGTGTACAGACCACAAATCAGCAGCATGGAGAAGATCAGATCGCCTGCAGTCAGAGAGGAGTTCGCTACCGCCGTTGGCAGCACCTCACCGATCGCCCATGGCTGACGGCCATATTCCGCAACAAACCAGCCGGATTCGATAGCAATCCACGGCAGTGGGATACCATACAGCGCGGTACGCAGCAGCCATTTTTTCTCACCGATGCGGTTACGAATCACGGACCAGAAGGACGCCGCAATGATCAGTAGCATGATGATGCCGCAGCCCACCATGATACGGAATGCGAAGTACAGTGGCGCCACGCGTGGAATGGAGTCTTTGGTCGCCATCTGGATCTGCGCTTCCGTCGCGTCGGAGACGTTCGGGGTATAGCGTTTCAGCAGCAGACCGTAACCCAGATCTTTCTTCACATCGTTGAACTGGTCACGCACGGCCTGGTCGGTAGAACCCGCACGCAGCTGCTCCAGCAGCGCGTAAGCTTTCATACCGTTACGGATACGGCCTTCATGCTGCACCATCAGCTCTTTCAGACCCGTCACCTGCTTGTCGACGGAGCGGGTAGCAATGATGCCGAGCGCGTAAGGAATTTGAATGGCGAAGCGGTTTTCCTGTGCATCCTGGTCGGGAACACCGAACAGAGTAAAGGCAGCAGGCGCGGGTTGGGTTTCCCATTCAGCTTCGATAGCGGCCAGTTTGGTTTTCTGCACGTCACCCATTTCGTAACCGGATTCATCACCCAGCACGATAACAGAGAGGATTGCAGCCATACCGAAGCTTGCAGCAATAGCAAAGGAGCGCTTAGCAAACGCGAAGTCACGACCACGCAGCATGTAGTAAGAGCTGATGCCCAGTACAAACATCGCGCCGCACACATAGCCAGACGCCACGGTGTGAACGAATTTAACCTGTGCGACCGGGTTCAGCACCAGTTCGGCAAAGCTGACCATCTCCATACGCATGGTTTCGAAGTTGAAATCAGACGCGATAGGGTTCTGCATCCAGCCGTTCGCGACCAGGATCCACAGTGCGGACAGGTTCGAACCGAGTGCCACCAGCCAGGTCACCGCCATATGCTGGACTTTGCCCAGACGGTCCCAACCGAAGAAGAACAGACCTACAAAGGTGGATTCGAGGAAGAAGGCCATCAGACCTTCAATGGCCAGCGGCGCACCGAAGATATCCCCAACGTAGTGAGAATAGTAAGACCAGTTAGTCCCGAACTGGAACTCCATGGTCAAACCGGTAGCCACGCCCAGTGCAAAGTTGATACCAAACAACTTGCCCCAGAACTTGGTCATATCTTTATAAATCTGTTTGCCGGAGAGGACGTAGACCGTTTCCATGATGGCCAGCAGGAACGCCATACCGAGCGTTAGTGGCACAAACAGGAAGTGGTACATCGCGGTCAAGGCAAACTGTAAGCGCGACAGTTCGACTATATCTAACATCATGACTCCTTGCTCATCGCATGAAGACTCCGAGAGTGAACCCCGTTAGAAAAGGATTCACACACATGCCCCAATACAAATTATTCGCATCCATGTCGTCGCGCTTAGCCTGAGAAAGGATAAAAGCAATGACGATAGGTTACAAATACGTTAATAAAAAACTCAAATTGATCCCGCAAATATAATACGCTGCAAAACCCTTACAATAAACAGGTTTTTATTGAATCACATTTACGTTTTTCGACGGCGATCAATTTATAGCAAAATTACCACTTTTCAGCCATTTTGATCGGGGACAATTTACCGCCTTTCGACACCTTTTTCCAAGGATTAAACTTTGATTTAAATCAAAAAGCACCGTTTCTGTTAACCATGTTTAAATGTGGTGTGAATGGTAAAAACCTTGTTAATGCCATGTGTACGACGAGATATTTGGAGTTATCAAAAGCAAGAAAGAATATAAACAGACGTGATTTATTTTAACGCTGAAGAACAACGCATCTTTACATTCGCGTTAACGTATAAAGGTAGTCGTCAGCGCGTTTTTTTTCCATTGTGCGACGACAGCCGCAGATAATTACATTTATTTTACCTGCGACATGCTTAAAATTAACACCACAATGTGACTATTCAATAAAAAAGGCTGCCCTGCGTGCAGCCTTTTGTTCACTTCAAACGCTACCTTTCCGTTTTCAGGCTAAAAGTCCGCGATTGCCCAGGCCTGAACAGGCCCGTAATGCCCTTTTCTTCTCCCCTGCCTGCCAGCACCTGTTCTTTTAAATCCGTCTCGCAACAGCCTTTAAGGGCCTGATTCCACGATAAAGAGGCATCACAGGACACAGACTCCGACGGATTAAACAGACGAAGGATAAGCGCGTCCCGATCCTCCGCCTTTTTTATCGCGCTCATAACACAGCCTGTCGGCGAAAGGGTCAGCAGGCTGTATCTGTCCGGCGTGCTGAACGGCGCACGGTTAAGTTTCATGGCATCCCAGGGGATTTTGTTATAACACTGGACGGGGGTAAGCCACGCTTTCGCCTGCTGAGCAACGCCGGCGTTCTCGGGAGAGCCGCTAAAACTCAGAAGGCTAAAACGGCAATCGAGCCGGCCCCGAAGCTGCGAGTCCGGAACGGCCATTTTTATGCCGGACGGTCGGCCCGGGCGCAACAGTAAATCTTCCTTTCCCAACACGCCCACACCGCGTAAAAGGGTCAGAGCAAACGCTTTTTCAGCCTCCCCCACCACTTCAAATTCGCGTAACCCTTCGGTGAACAGGGCAAGCCCGTTTCGATCCTGTTGAAGCACGGCGTAGTTAAGTAAATTCCAGACGGGAACCGGTGCCTCTTTCCAGCCCTCTTCTTGCCAGTTAGCCATCGCGTCATCGCGAACCGGGCGCGTTATGGAGCCAAACTGCGTATCTGACAGTACCTGCTCCGTCATAAACGGCGTCGGGATAAGCACGCGGACCCGGTGATCGTCAGCCTGATTATCCAGACGCGCCACAACATCTACACGCCTGCTGTTATGGCTGAGAGTAACCTCAAATTCAACCGCAAGAGCGCCATTGCGCAGGCGGGCCGACCGCTCGACCAGGTTTGCCGGAACGGCGATGCGATGCTGGATCACCGCCCTGCTCTGCCAGGCTTCCTGTATCACCTCAACATGATGCTGCCCGTGCGCTGAAGTGAGCCGCCACTCTTCCCGGGAAGGCGAGTAGTCGTACTCATCGCCATCATCCGACCCCTCTTCAATTTCCAGTACGCGGTCATAAATAAGTCCGGATTCTTTATCACGCAGGCGCAGCGTGCCATCGTCATTTATATCAATTTGCCAGAAGGCATTTTCCAGCAAAGCATCCGTTTTTGCCCTCGCGGACAGCCTCTTTTCAGGAGCCTGGGGCTCGATGTAAAGCGTGCGGTATCCCATCGCGGGCAGGATCTGACAGATTTGGATATCAAATTCCATAAACGGATCGTAATTACCATAGTGCACGATTTGCCGGTCAATCAGCCCCGGGTCAATTTCCCGGGCGCGGCGAATAAAACAGGGGATCTCATTGCCTTTATCATCCCGCAACCGGAACTGGCTCGCGCGCAGACGAAGGGTGGTGTTAATCACCTCTTCACGGGGCCAGGGCATCAGATTGAACATCACCAGCTTGTCGGCCTCGCTTTGTGGCATATTGTCGACAATCTTGCGCATCGAGAAGCGCGTGAGGTTATCGGCCATGTCTTCAGCGAGCGCAAACCGGGCCATAATCTCACGATGCACTTTGTCGCTGCAGCAGCAGCCAATGCTGTCGTGAGCATGATTCTTGAGGATCTCTTTCCACATTTTCTCCAGCAAACCGTGGTGATACTCGAAGCCCAGCATCCAGGCGAGGGCCGCCAGCGGTTCGAGGATATTCACGATTTTGTTTTCAATGCGGGCGTGGGCAATTTTGATGTCCATCCGTGTGGAGCCGATTGTCCGGTGTACACGCATGTATTTGCCGTCGATAAACTCCCCTTTCAGCGTCGCCAGTTCGTCACGGTGCGCTTCAGTATGTTCAAAGACCTCCTCGAACCGGCTCATCACAAATTTCCGCTGCGGGTACATCTTTCGAAGGGTATCCATCACCGCGAAAATGTTCTGCTGGAGGGGCATCTGGTCGTGACCGTTAGGCAGCAGAATCTCTTTCGTCACGGAAGCGTTCTCCAGCAATGTAAGCCAGGTATCGAGCCGTTTACGCAGCCCCGCTTCATCCTCCGGTAAGTACTTACCAATCGCGTAGCCCAGCGGTAGTACCTGCGCCGTAACTTCGCTGCCGTCTGCGCTCTGCCATAAAAATTCTGTTTTATCGGTGCCGTGACGCTCAGAACATCCGCGCCAGAACAGCGTGCGGGTGATACCAAAGCCGTTATAGATATGCGGAAGTTGCCCGGACATGCCAAACGAATCCGGCAGATACCCTATTTTCATCGGCTCACCGAATTCCATGCAGTCGCGCATCCCGTACATCAGATTGCGAACGATCGATTCGCCGCTGACTATCGTGGTGTCGGTCTGGGTATACCACGGCCCGATAATCAGCTTTCCGCGCTCAACCAGCGCTTTAACCCGGGGCCGGTTGTCCGGCACAACGGCAAAGTAATCCTCCAGTACCGCGGTCTGTCCATCGAGAACGTAGTATTTATACTCTTCGTCCTGCTCCAGACGGGTCAGGATCTCCTCCATGTTATTGACCAAAAGGATCCGCGACGCTTCGGTGGTGAAATACCACTCACGGTCCCAGTGCATATGTGGCGTGATATGAACGCGAGATACAGCTTTCATCTTCGTTTCCTGTAAGTGAATTTATGGCGTGACGTCTTCCGTCAGGTATTTGCCTTTTTTTACGCCCTGACGTCGCCAGAACAGTAAGATGAGCGTAGAGAGCATCGTTCCCCCCAGCGCAGCTCCAAACCAGCCTGCCGCCGCGATCGCGCCCCCCATCCCCGCGTCATGCAGTAAAAAGAGAGAGAAGATGCCCGCTCCCGGCGTAGACAACCCGATGCCCATTGCACCGATAATTGCCCCTGTTGCCATTGAGCCAACAACAAACGAGCCAATCACCCGCAGCGGATCTTCAATGGCCATCGGAATTGCCCCTTCGGTGATGCCCGCAAGGCCCAGCAGCCACGTCGACTTGCCGGTTTCGATTTCAAACGGTTTAAAGAGATGCGGTGCCAGCATGGTTGAAGCCGTGACGGTAAAAGCCGAGACCATTTTGACGGAAGCAAAAATGGCATACGGCCCGTAAACGCCGTTGGCCATCGCCCCCAGACAGAACGCATAGGCCGCTTTGTTGACCGGTCCCCCCAAATCGAACGAGCACATAAAACCGAGCAGAGTGCCCAGTAGCAGCGCATTGGCACCGGAGAGCCCGTTAAGCCATGCCGTGAGGGAGGAGTTGATCCACGCGACCGGCTCGCCGATCACGAACAGCATCAGGCTGCCCGCGCCCAGCACGCCAATCACCGGGTAGAGGTAATAGGTTAAAAAGCCGTTATAACGCTGACTCAGACGGATATGGTTTTTCACCCAGCGCATCAGATAGCCGGCAATCAGGCCACCTGCAATCGCCCCTAAAAAACCTGAACCGATCATATTAGCGGCAAGACCGGCCGCAAAACCCGGCGCCAGAGCAGGTTTATCTGCCAGCGAGTAGGCGGTATACGCGGCCAGTACCGGCACCATTAACGTGCCTAACATCCCCCCGCCGAGTTTGCGATACATCCACAGCCATGAGTTCTCTTGCTCGAACAGATGCTGTAATCCCAACATCTGTGCCAGCAATACCGCAACGGCCAGCACCGTGCCTCCCGCCACAATCAGCGGCACGGCAAAGGAAATACCGCTGAGCAGGGCCTGCTTAAGCTCCGTTTTAAGGCTTTTGCTCACATCATTGCCGGTATGCACATGGCGAGCCGTTCCCGCGGGGGGTAAGGCCAACGCACGCTTAATAAGCGCTTCAGCATGGCGAAGCGGTTCCGCTACCGGCACGGACAGCGTCGGGATGCCCTGAAAACGCTCGCTCTCTTTGAGGGCCACTTCTGCGGCAATGATACAGGCCTGCGCAGTGCGTAACTGCTGCGCGGTCAACCGCCCTTCGATACCGTTCGCCCCCTGCTTTTCCACCACCACGTTTACGCCAAGCTTACGCCCCGCTTTTTCCAGATACTCAGCTGCCATATAGGTATGCGCAATGCCGGCGGGGCATGCAGTTACACAAACGATGGTTGGCGCATCCACGAACGCGACAACGCCATCTTCCTGTGGCACGTCGTCCAGCGCGGCGAGTAGCGCTGCTGCCGTGGTAGCCGCCATGACGCGCGCCCGAAGAGTTTCATCCGCCAGACGAGAAGTAAGTTCCGTCAGCACCTGGATATGGGTTGAGCCAGCTTCAGCCGGCGGAATGGCAAGCAGGAAAATCAGCTCGACATTTTCCGGGCCATCCACGCCTTCCCAGCTCAGCGGTTCACACAGGGTGGCTACGGCAAAAGCCGCCTCTTTCACCACCGCTGATTTACCATGCGGGACTGCCAGCCCTTCGCCGAGCGCGGTAGGGCCTAGCGATTCCCGATGAAAGACTTCGGTTAAAAACGCATTGCCGTCGGTAATTTTGCCGAGCGTCACCAGCCGCATCGTGAGCTGGCGTATTGCTTCATCACGACTGGTGTACTGCGCCTGCACGCAGACAGCGTCGGGATGGGTCAGGGTCGTCAGGTTCATCAGGATCCTCACACTCAAGGGGAATTATTCCGGATCAATTGTGACAGACAAGCTAATACCTTTATGTGATCATTTTCACTAACACCAACAATCTGTATTTAATTTGTATTATTTACAAATTCTGTGCTGGAGGCATAATTCCGTGAAAAGGTATTAGAAGGCAGACGACATGGGCAATAAACCGATGTACCGGCAGATAGCGGATGCGCTTCGCGAGAAAATTACCGCCGGTGAGTTAAAACCCGGTGACGCGTTACCGACGGAATCCAGCCTGCAGGAGACATTTAGCGTCAGTCGCGTCACGGTGAGGCAGGCACTGAAGCTCCTCACTGAAGAGCAGATTATCGAGAGCATTCAGGGCAGCGGTTCCTATGTGAGAGAGGAGCGCGTCAATTACGACATTTATCAGCTTACCGGCTTTTATGAAAAACTGGCGGACCGAAACGTCGATACCCACAGCGACGTAAAAACATTCGAAGTGATCAAAGCGGATGTGAAACTGGCTGAGACGCTTAACATTCGCCCGGATGACAAAGTGTGGCATGTCAAACGGGTGCGCTTTATTAAGCAAAAACCGGTGAATCTGGAAGAGACGTGGATGCCGCTGGCGATGTTCGCCGACCTCACCTGGGAGGTGATGGAAAATTCCAAATATCACTACATCGAACAGATCAAGAAGATGGTTATCGATCGCAGTGAACAGGAACTGGTTCCGATCATGCCCTCTCAGGAGGCGATCGACGCGCTGGCGCTGGATCCGGCAAAACCGATACTGGAAAAGGTGTCACGTGGTTTTCTGAAGGATGGGCGGGTGTTTGAATACAGCCGTAACGTGTTTAACAGCGACGATTACAAATTCACGCTGGTCGCGAAACGCAGGCATTAAAAAAGGCCGCTTTACAGCGGCCAACCATGTCGAAACGGACACTTATTACTTCAACGCTCCCTTTTACAGGGAGCAGAGAGGATTTACTTAATGATGGATTTCAGTGCTTCGCCGATATCCGCCAGGCTGCGAACGGTTTTCACGCCTGCGGCTTCCAGCGCGGCGAATTTCTCATCAGCCGTACCTTTACCGCCTGCGATAATCGCGCCTGCGTGACCCATACGCTTACCTTTCGGCGCTGTCACACCTGCGATATAACCGACGACCGGCTTGGTCACATGTTCTTTGATATACGCAGCCGCTTCTTCTTCTGCGCTACCGCCGATCTCACCGATCATCACGATCGCTTCGGTCTGCGGATCTTCCTGGAACATTTTCAGGATATCAATGAAGTTAGAACCTGGGATGGGGTCACCACCGATGCCCACACAGGTGGACTGGCCGAAACCGTAGTCGGTAGTCTGCTTAACCGCTTCATAGGTCAGCGTACCGGAACGGGAGACGATACCCACTTTACCCGGTTTGTGAATGTGACCCGGCATGATGCCGATTTTGCATTCGCCTGGGGTGATAACGCCCGGGCAGTTCGGGCCGATCATGCGCACGCCAGCTTCATCCAGCTTCACTTTCACGGTCAGCATATCCAGCGTCGGGATACCTTCGGTGATGGTGATGATGAGCTTGATGCCCGCGTCAATCGCTTCCAGAATCGAGTCTTTGCAGAACGGAGCCGGAACGTAGATAACGGTCGCGGTCGCGCCCGTCGCTTCAACCGCTTCGCGCACGGTGTTGAATACCGGCAGGCCCAGGTGCGTGGTGCCGCCTTTACCTGGCGTTACGCCGCCAACCATCTGCGTGCCGTAGGCAATCGCCTGTTCGGAGTGGAAAGTCCCCTGGCTACCGGTGAAGCCCTGGCAGATAACCTTGGTATCTTTATTAATTAAAACTGACATTATTTCCCCTCCACTGCGGCAACAACCTGCTGAGCTGCATCCGTCAGACTTTTCGCTGCAATAATATTCAGGCCGCTGTCAGCCAGTTTTTTCGCGCCGAGTTCAGCGTTGTTACCTTCCAGACGCACCACAACCGGGACGTTAACACCCACTTCTTCTACCGCACCGATGATACCGTCTGCGATCAGGTCGCAACGCACGATACCGCCGAAGATGTTAACCAGCACGGCTTTGACGTTGTCGTCAGAGAGGATGATTTTGAACGCTTCGGTTACACGCTCTTTGGTTGCGCCACCGCCCACGTCGAGGAAGTTTGCAGGCTCACCGCCGTGCAGCTTAACGATGTCCATGGTGCCCATCGCCAGGCCTGCGCCGTTAACCATGCAGCCGATGTTGCCATCCAGCGCCACGTAGTTCAGTTCCCACTGTGCAGCCTGCGCTTCACGCGGGTCTTCCTGAGACTGGTCGCGCATTTCACGCAGATCCGGCTGGCGGAACAGTGCGTTGCCGTCAGCGCCCAGTTTGCCGTCGAGGCAGATCAGGTCGCCCTGAGTGGTGATGACCAGCGGGTTGATCTCGATCAGCGCCAGGTCGCGCTCCAGGAAGATGGTGGCCAGACCCATGAAGATCTTGGTGAACTGCTGAACCAGCTTGCCTTCCAGACCCAATTTGAACGCCAGCTCACGGCCCTGGTAAGGCATTGGGCCTGCCAGCGGATCGATCGCCACTTTGTGGATCAGGTGTGGCGTCTCTTCTGCCACTTTCTCGATTTCCACGCCGCCTTCGGTAGATGCCATGAACACCACACGACGGGAGCTACGGTCAACAACCGCGCCCAGGTACAGTTCTTTCGCGATGTCAGTTGCAGCTTCAACCAGGATCTGGTTGACAGGCTGACCGTTCGCATCTGTCTGGTACGTTACCAGACGCTTGCCGAGCCAATGTTCAGCAAACGCACGAATCTCTTCTTTACTCTTAACAACCTTCACACCGCCCGCTTTACCACGGCCACCAGCGTGAACCTGACACTTAACTACCCAAGGGCCGGAACCGATTTTAGATGCGGCTTCTTCTGCTTCACGCGGGGTAGTACAGGCATAACCCACCGGAGCCGGTAAGCCATACCGGGCAAACAGCTGTTTGGCCTGATATTCATGTAAGTTCATGTGTTCTATCCATCCTTCAGGTAATCGTTAGGTAGTGCTTTTGTAGGCCCGGCAGACAACGCGCCGCCGGGCAAGACTGCTAAAACTAGACGTCCAGCAGCAGACGCGTTGGATCTTCCAGCAGCTCTTTAATGGCAACCAGGAAGCCCACGGACTCGCGGCCATCGATCAGACGGTGATCGTAAGAGAGTGCCAGATACATCATTGGCAGGATCTCAACTTTGCCGTCTACCGCCATTGGACGATCTTTAATGGCATGCATACCCAGGATCGCGCTCTGCGGCGGGTTGATGATCGGGGTAGACATCAGTGAACCGAAAACGCCGCCGTTGGTAATGGTGAAGTTACCGCCGGTCAGATCGTCTACGGTCAGCTTGCCGTCGCGACCTTTTACAGCCAGCTCTTTAATCTTTTTCTCGATATCAGCCATACCCAGAGTATCGACATCACGCAGAACCGGGGTAACCAGACCACGTGGCGTAGAGACTGCCATGCTGACGTCGAAGTAGTTGTGGTAAACCACGTCATCGCCATCGATAGAGGCGTTAACTTCCGGGTAGCGTTTCAGCGCTTCAACAACCGCTTTCACGTAGAAGGACATAAAGCCCAGACGGATACCGTGACGTTTTTCAAACGCGTCACCGTACTGCTTACGCAGGTCCATGATTGGCTTCATATTCACTTCGTTGAAGGTGGTCAGCATCGCGGTGGAGTTTTTCGCTTCCAGCAGACGCTCAGCCACACGCTTACGCAGGCGAGTCATCGGCACGCGTTTTTCGCTACGGGCACCCAGCGCAGGCTGTGCTGCCGGCGCCGCTGCCGCTGCTGGCGCTTTAGCTTCTGCCTGAGCAGGGGCTTTCGCCAGGTGCTTCTCGATATCTTCACGGGTCAGACGACCACCGACACCGGTGCCTTTAATGGCAGCCGCATCCAGGTTGTGCTCGGCCAGCAGGCGACGGATCGCCGGGCTGAGCGCGTCGTTAGTTTGCTCTTCCAGAGAGGCCTGCTGACGCTGGGCTGGGGTAGACGCTTTTTCGTCAGACTTCGCGCTGGACTCTTTGCCCGCGCTGTTGCCTTCACGCAGGCGACCCAGGATCTGACGGGAGGTTACGGTTGTCCCTTCGTCTTCCAGGACTGCATCCAGAATGCCATCCGCTGAAGCCGGTACTTCCAGTACCACTTTGTCAGTTTCGATTTCTACCAGCACTTCATCGCGCTTAACGCTATCGCCCGGTTTTTTGTGCCAGGTGGCGACGGTCGCATCTGCTACGGACTCAGGCAGGTCGGGAACAAGAATATCTACGCTACTCATTATGTATCCTTTAATTAATCGACGTTCAGCGCGTCATTGACCAGATCTTGTTGCTGCTTCTGGTGAACGGACATATACCCTACCGCCGGAGAGGCGGAGGCCGGGCGACCTGCATAACGCAGGGCAGACCCAAATGGAATGACTTCACGGAAATGATGCTGACTGCAGTACCAGGCGCCCTGGTTGAGCGGCTCTTCCTGGCACCAGACAAAATCATGCACGTGAGCATACGGTTTCAACGCTTCCTGCACCGCCTGGTGCGGGAATGGATAAAGCTGTTCGATACGCACGATGGCGACATCTTTCTGGTCGTTCTTACGGCGCTGTTCCAGCAGGTCGTAATAAACCTTACCAGAACACATCACAACACGCTTAACGGCCTGCGGATCCAGTTCGTCAACCTCACCGATGGCAGGCAGGAAGGTGCCGTTCGCCAGTTCGTCCAGGCTGGACACCGCCAGCGGGTGGCGCAGCAGGGATTTTGGCGACATGACCACCAGCGGACGGCGCATACCGCGCAGCGCCTGACGACGCAGCATGTGGTAGACCTGAGCCGGAGTAGACGGCACGCAGACCTGCATGTTCTGCTCAGCGCAGAGCTGCAGATAACGTTCCAGACGAGCAGAGGAGTGCTCCGGACCCTGACCTTCGTATCCGTGTGGCAGCAGCATCACCAGGCCACACATACGGCCCCATTTCTGCTCGCCGGACGAGATGAACTGGTCGATAACGACCTGGGCACCGTTGGCGAAGTCACCGAACTGCGCTTCCCAGATAGTCAGGGTGCGCGGTTCCGCGGTGGCGTAGCCGTATTCAAATGCCAGTACCGCTTCTTCAGACAGAACGGAGTCCCATACCTTGAACTGACCCTGACCGTTATGGACATGCTGCAGCGGAGTATAGGTTGAACCGTTAGTCTGGTTGTGAACTACCGCGTGACGGTGGAAGAAGGTGCCACGGCCCGCATCTTCACCGGACAGACGAACAGGAATGCCTTCATCAACCAGCGTTGCGTAAGCCAGTGTTTCCGCCCCGCCCCAGTCGAACAGCTTCTCGCCCGCCGCCATTGATTGACGGTCAGCATAAATTTTCGCTACGCGAGACTGCATCTCGATAGCGTCTGGTACGGTGCTGATGCGTTTAGCCAGCTCCTGCAGGCGCTTCATCTCTACCTTGTTCGGGTAGCTCTCATCCCACTCGTGGTTGAGGTACGGCGACCAGGTAAAGGAGTGCATGTTCATCGGGCGCAGCTCTTTCACTACGCATTCACCCGCATCCAGCGCGTCGCGGTAGAGGTTGACCATTTCGGTCGCATCTTCCAGCGTCGTCACGTTGTCGCCTTCCAGCTTGTCAGCATAGATTTTGCGTGGCGTCGGGTGTTTTTTGATTTTCTGATACATCAGCGGCTGCGTTGCACTTGGCTCGTCAGCTTCGTTGTGGCCATGACGGCGGTAGCAGAACAGGTCGATGAACACATCGCGTTTGAAGGTGTTACGGTAGTCCAGCGCCAGACGGGTAACGAACGCCACGGCTTCCGGGTCATCCGCGTTAACGTGGAAGATCGGCGCCTGAACCATCTTACCGATGTCGGTGCAGTACGGGGTAGAACGCGCATCCAGTGGGTTAGAAGTCGTGAAGCCCACCTGGTTGTTGATAACAATGCGAACGGTACCGCCCACTTCGTAACCACGCGCCTTGGACATGTTCAGCGTTTCCTGAACCACGCCCTGCCCTGTGACCGCCGCGTCACCGTGAATGGTGATTGGCAGGACTTTGTTGCTGCTCGGCTCGTCCAGACGATCCAGACGCGCACGTACAGAACCGATAACCACCGGGCTCACGATTTCCAGGTGTGACGGGTTAAACGCCAGCGCCAGGTGAACCAGACCGCCTTCGGTTTCAATATCAGACGAGAAGCCCATGTGGTACTTCACGTCACCGGTGCCGAGGTGTTCTTTATGTTTGCCCGCGAATTCGTCGAACAGGTCCTGCGGTTTTTTACCCAGCACGTTGACCAGTACGTTCAGACGACCGCGGTGCGCCATACCCAGCACCACTTCACGGGTACCGCTTTTGCCCGCGTGACGAATCAGCTCTTTCAGCATAGGTACCAGCGCGTCGCCGCCTTCCAGCGAGAAGCGTTTCGCACCCGGGAATTTCGCGCCCAGATAGCGCTCAAGGCCTTCTGCTGCGGTCAGTTCGCTGAGGAAGCGTTTTTTCTCTTCAGCAGAGAAATTCGCGTGGCCCGCCACAGATTCGATGCGCTGCTGGATCCAGCGTTTCTCTTCTGTAGAGGTGATGTGCATATATTCCGCGCCGATGGAGCCGCAGTAGGTTTGCTTGAGCGCGTCAATCAGCTCGCCCAACTTCATCGTGTCTTTGCCGATGGCAAAGGAACCTACGTTAAAGCTTTCCTGGAAATCGGCCTCGGTCAGATCGTGATACGCCGGATCGAGATCCGCCACACGATCTTGTTTCCACAGTCCCAGCGGATCGAGATTCGCATGCTGGTGACCACGGAAGCGATAAGCGTTGATAAGCTGCAGGACTTTAACCTGCTTCGCATTGGTGTCAGGGTCGGAAATCGCAGAAGAGTAACGTGAGGCATCCTTCGCCAGACGACGGAAATAATCACGTGTTTTGGAATGGAATTGATCCGGTTTGACTCCAGTGCCAGGTAACTGCTGGAACATGGAACGCCAGTTTGCGTCCACTGAGTCAGGATCGGTTAAGAAGTCTTCATAGAGCTGTTCTATCCAGCTCTGGTTTGAACCAGAGAGGTAAGAAGAGTCCAGCCAGGCTTTCATTGCGCCGTTCTGCATCGTGATCCCTTAAGCATTTTTATGCTTACTTTCGCCGTAGAAACTACCACGTACAACACGTACGTGCCGGGGTTCACCTGCGAGCTCTTATGTTGTCTTGGGCTCGCGAAGGAACCTTTAAAAACTGTCTGCACCTCGGGGCAGTTTTTAGAGGTTTCCTACATTTTATCCCCTCTCCTGTCAGGAGAGGGTCAGAGTGAGGGGAACAACGCTCCCCTCCTGTTACTTATGCACTGCGCTGCAGCAGCATCGACTTAATATGGCCGATGGCGCGCGTCGGGTTCAGTCCCTTAGGACATACACTGACGCAGTTCATGATGCTATGGCAGCGGAATACGCTGAAAGCATCACTCAGTCCTTCCAGACGACTGTCGGTTTCGGTGTCGCGGCTATCGATCAGGAAGCGATAGGCAGCCAACAGACCGGCCGGGCCGATAAACTTGTCCGGGTTCCACCAGAACGACGGGCAAGAGGTCGAGCAACATGCACAGAGAATACACTCGTACAAACCATCGAGTTTTTCACGCTGCTCAGGAGACTGTAAGTGCTCACGAGCCGGTGGATTTTGCCCATTATTCAATAAGTAAGGCTTAATCTTCTCATATTGTGCATAGAATTGCCCCATGTCTACCACCAAATCACGAACGACTGGCAGACCAGGCAAAGGACGGATAACAATTTTCTGACCCGCGCGCTGCAACGCTGAAATTGGCGTGATGCAGGCCAGACCATTTTTACCGTTCATGTTCACACCGTCAGAGCCACAAACGCCTTCACGGCATGAGCGACGGAACGACAGTGTCGGATCTTTTTCTTTCAGCTGGATTAAGGCATCCAGCAGCATCATGTCACGGCCTTCTTCCGCTTCCAGGGTGTAATCCTGCATACGCGGAGCATCATCTACATCCGGGTTATAACGATAAACTGAGAATTCGAGTTTCATTATCCTGTCTCCGCATTAGTAAGTACGAATCTTCGGCGGGAACGCCGGACGCAGTTTCGGTTCCATATTGACGCTACGACGCGTCATGGATTCCGACTCTGGCAGATACAGGGAATGGCACAGCCAGTTTTCATCGTCACGATCCGGGAAGTCGAAGCGGCTATGCGCGCCACGGCTCTCGGTACGGAAGTTTGCCGACATCGCGGTAGCGAACGCCGTTTCCATCAGGTTATCCAGCTCCAGACACTCAACGCGCTGGGTATTGAACTCGCTGGACGTGTCGTCCAGACGGGCATTTTTCAGACGCTCGCGGATCGCTTTCAGCTGCTCAAGACCTTTGGCCATCGCATCCCCTTCACGGAATACCGAGAAGTTGTGCTGCATACATTCCTGCAGCGCTTTGCGGATTTCCACCGGATCTTCACCATTACGGTTGCCGTTCCAGCGGTTCAGACGCTCAAGCGACGCATCAATTTCATCGTCGGTGGCATCACGCAGCGCACCCTGCTCGGCAATAGACTCTTGCAGATGCAGACCTACCGCACGACCAAATACCACCAGGTCAAGCAGGGAGTTCCCGCCCAGACGGTTTGCACCGTGTACGGATACGCAGGCAATTTCACCGACGGCAAACAGGCCCGGGATAACAACGTCTTCACCCTGCTCGTTCACGGTCAGCGCCTGGCCGGTCACTTTGGTCGGAATACCGCCCATCATGTAGTGACAGGTTGGGATTACCGGGATAGGCTCTTTCACTGGATCGACGTGCGCGAAGGTACGAGACAGCTCCAGAATGCCTGGCAGACGTGATTCCAGAACCTCTTTACCCAGATGGTCGAGTTTCAGCTTCGCGTGTGGACCCCATGGGCCGTCACAGCCGCGGCCTTCACGGATTTCGATCATGATGGAACGCGCCACCACGTCACGACCCGCCAGGTCTTTCGCATTCGGGGCATAACGCTCCATGAAGCGCTCGCCATGTTTGTTCAGCAGGTAACCCCCTTCACCACGGCAGCCTTCTGTTACCAGCACGCCGGCACCGGCGATGCCGGTTGGGTGGAACTGCCACATTTCCATATCCTGCACCGGTACGCCGGCGCGGATAGCCATACCTACGCCGTCACCGGTGTTGATGTGGGCGTTGGTGGTAGATTGATAAATACGACCTGCACCGCCGGTCGCCAGCACGGTAGCACGCGCTTTGAAGTAGACCACTTCACCGGTTTCAATACACAGCGCGGTACAACCTACAACGGCGCCATCGGCGTTTTTCACCAGATCCAGCGCATACCACTCGGAGAAAATAGTCGTGTGGTTTTTCAGGTTCTGTTGATACAGCGTGTGCAGCAGTGCGTGACCGGTACGGTCAGCCGCAGCTGCAGTACGTGCCGCCTGCTCGCCGCCGAAGTTTTTCGACTGGCCGCCAAACGGACGCTGATAAATGGTGCCATTTTCCAGACGGGAGAACGGCAGCCCCATGTGATCCAGCTCCAGAATCGCTTCCGGGCCAGTCTTACACATATATTCGATAGCATCCTGGTCGCCGATGTAGTCGGAACCTTTGACCGTGTCATACATGTGCCATTCCCAGTTATCTTCATGGGAATTGCCCAGCGCAACGGTAATACCGCCCTGCGCGGAGACAGTGTGGGAACGGGTCGGGAAGACTTTAGAGAGCAGCGCACAGGTCTGGCCGCTCTGGGAAATTTGCAGTGCTGCACGCATACCTGCGCCACCAGCACCAATCACAACAGCATCAAATTCTCTGACTGGCAGTTTCATTACACACCCCACACCACAACGAATCCATAAATAACGTAAACCACCAGTGCAACGACAATGACCAGCTGCAGAGGAAGGCGAATCGCCAGTGGTTTAACGTAATCGGTCAACACCTGCCACATACCAATCCAGGCATGAATAAGGATGGAGAACAGAGCCAGCAGGGTGAACACTTTGGTGAAGGCAGATCCGAAGAACCCACTCCAGATTTCCCACGTCAGCGTGCCGCTGGTCGCGAAGAAACCAATCATATAGATGATATAAAGGGTGAGAACGATGGCGGTAGCACGGACCAGAATGAAGTCATGTACGCCGTTGCGTCCTAATGCGGAGGCGTTGCTTACCATACGAGAACTCCTGCGAGAAGTGAAAGCACGACAGTCAATACAAATGAAATATTAGCGGAGCGTTTACCGGCTTCGAAAGTCTCTTCCAGGTAGCCAAAGTCCATCAGCATATGACGAATGCCCACAACAACGTGGTACGCCAGCGCAGTCAGAATGCCCCACATGATAAATTTCACGAAGAAGCTGTTCATGATGGCAGAGGCCTGGAGGAATCCTTCAGGAGAAGAGAGGCTGGTACCCAGTAACCACAGCAGAATGCCGACCGCCACAAACGTAATCACACCAGAAACGCGGTGCAGAATGGACGCTATTGCTGTTACAGGGAACCGGATCGTTTTGAGATCCAGATTGACAGGTCTTTGTTTTTTCACATTTCTTATCATGAATAACGCCCACATGCTGTTCTTATTGTTTCCTTCCTCCGGACTGCGATGCGGGTCAGACAGCGTTCCTTTTCTATAACTGCGCGTCATGCAAAACATTGCTTCCAAATGCTAAAACGACACGTTACAACGCTGGGTGGCTCGGGATTGCAGGGTGTTCCGGAGACCTGGCGGCAGTATAGGCCGTTCACAAAATCATTACAATTAACCTACATACAGTTTGTCGGGTTTTCTCTGGAACAGTGATCAGGGTCACGATAACAACATCTTTTTAATTTTTAATCATCTGATTTGACAAATGTTAAACAATATTGTTACAAACGTCATCAGAAAAGGCATATAATGCGCAAAAGTTATGAGGTCTCACTTTCACCTGACAAATAGTTATGTAACAGTGTGATGGTATTGACCGAAGTTATCAGGACAGTTATTAGTGATATACAGGTTTGAATAATTCGGACTGCGAAGACACTGATTTGCTGTTGTTTCACTGATTTTTCATGTTTTTACCTGCAAGGCGCCATAGCTCTGTACCCTGGTTTCTCCTCGTGAGCTGAGCGGTAAGCCAAATAACAAACTGGTAACGGTGAGAAATCAGCAGAATGCAAATCCGGTAATTGGCAGTCTTAAGCAATAAGGCGCTAAGGAGACCGTAAATGGCTGATACAAAGGCAACGCTCACCCTAAATGGTGACACTGCTGTTGAACTGGATGTGCTAAAAGGCACGCTCGGTCAGGATGTTATTGATATCCGTACGCTGGGTTCTAAAGGTGTATTCACCTTCGACCCTGGATTTACCTCTACCGCATCTTGCGAATCCAAAATCACCTTCATTGATGGTGACGAAGGTATCCTGCTCCATCGCGGCTTCCCCATCGATCAGTTAGCCACCGAATCCAACTATCTGGAAGTGTGCTACATCCTGCTGAACGGCGAAAAACCGACGCAGGCACAATACGATGAATTCAAAACCACCGTCACCCGTCACACCATGATTCATGAGCAGATTACCCGTCTGTTCCATGCTTTCCGTCGTGATTCTCACCCAATGGCGGTGATGTGCGGTATTACCGGCGCGCTGGCAGCGTTCTACCACGACTCGCTGGACGTGAATAATCCACGTCACCGCGATATCGCGGCGTTCCGCCTGCTGTCCAAAATGCCGACAATGGCAGCGATGTGTTACAAATACTCCATCGGTCAGCCGTTTGTTTATCCACGTAACGACCTCTCCTACGCCGGTAATTTCCTGCGCATGATGTTCTCCACACCGTGTGAAGAATACGAAGTGAACCCGGTACTGGAACGTGCGATGGACCGTATTCTGATCCTGCACGCTGACCACGAACAGAACGCCTCCACCTCCACCGTCCGTACCGCAGGCTCTTCAGGCGCGAACCCGTTCGCCTGTATCGCTGCGGGTATCGCCTCCCTGTGGGGACCGGCGCACGGCGGCGCGAACGAAGCGGCACTGAAGATGCTGGAAGAGATCAGCTCCGTTGAGCACATTCCTGAATTCGTGCGTCGCGCGAAAGACAAGAATGACTCCTTCCGTCTGATGGGCTTCGGTCACCGTGTGTACAAAAACTACGACCCACGCGCTACCGTTATGCGTGAAACATGCCACGAAGTGCTGAAAGAGCTGGGTACAAAAGACGACCTGCTGGAAGTGGCGATGGAGCTTGAGCACATCGCGCTGAACGACCCGTACTTCATCGAGAAGAAACTCTACCCGAACGTCGATTTCTACTCTGGCATTATTCTGAAAGCGATGGGCATTCCGTCTTCCATGTTCACCGTGATCTTCGCCATGGCACGTACCGTTGGCTGGATTGCGCACTGGAACGAAATGCACAGCGAAGGCATGAAAATCGCCCGTCCTCGTCAGCTGTATACTGGCTACGAGCAGCGTGATTTTAAGTCTGACATCAAACGCTGATGTTAACGGGGTGTGGCCTGATGTCCTCACCCCATCCCTCTCTTACTCCGAGAGAGTGAAGACATTAAAAACGGTGACCCCCTGGGTTACCGTTTTCATTTTACTTCTGGCAGTGCGGACACCAGTAAAACGGTCTCGACGACAGCGTGGTTTTCGCAATTAACCCGCCGCACCGCTCACACGCCTTCCCTTCACGATGAAACACCTTAAAGCGGAACAATGCCCCATGGTGCTTGTTGTGATCCACTACGCCACGCGTATTGTAGGACAGGCGCGGGATATCCAGCAGTGCGTGGGATAACGCCTCCAGCTGTTCATCACTGAGTTGCGATGCCTTATGCTGCGCCGCCAGGCCCACTTTCCAGAGAATTTCCACCCGCAGGTAATTTCCTAATCCAGCCAGAAACGCCTGATCGAGCAACAGTCCGGAAAACTGTCGGTTACGAAACCGAGGTGACACCAGACGGGTTTTCACCTCGCACGGGGTCAGGCTCATATCCAGCACATCCGGCCCGACGCGCTGCAGGAACGGATGAGTGAGCAGCTGCTCTGGCGTTAACATTTCGATATCGGATGCGCTGTAGAGCAGAATCGCGTTGTCTGCCGTCTGGAGCCTGACGCGCAGCACGCGGGTAGTTTGTGGCTGCTCGTTTGCCTTCACCACGCGCCAAACGCCGTACAGCTGATTATGGCTATATAACGTCAGGTTATGGGAGAAATGCGTGAGCAGCGCTTTGCCGCGCGTTTCAATGTGCGTCACCGTCTGCCCCACCAGCTGGGCTTCAAACGGTTTCAGTTGAGGAAAAGCAAACCAGACATCCGTCAGCGGTTTGCCCTTTATCGCCGCCTCGAGGCTATCCGCAGCACGGCGGATCTCCGGGCCTTCAGGCATTTTTCTGTCCTTATCGTTATGTCATGCACTCACGAGAATACCCTGCTCCGCAAAGGCCGCCCGTAAGCGGCGTGCAAACTGCAGCGCATGCTCACCATCACCGTGTAAACACACCGTATCCGCCTGGACTCTGGCCGTTGAACCATCAATTGCCTTTACCGACCCCTCACATACCATCGCCAGCGTTTGCGCCAGCGCCTGTGATTCATCGGTAATAAGCGCACCGGGCAGTGAACGGGGAACCAGGCTGCCATCCGGCTGGTACCCTCTGTCAGCAAAAACTTCCTGACGGGTGGTTAACCCCAGCCGCTGTCCGGCGCGAATAAGCTCGCTCCCCGCCAGCCCCACCAGGATGAGCTGCGGGTTGCAGTCCCGCACCGCGCGGGCAATGGCATCCGCGAGAGCCGGATCTTTGGCCGCCTGATTGTAGAGCATGCCGTGGGGTTTCACATGGCGCAGCACGCCCTGCTGGGAACGCACAATCGCCTCCAGCGCGCCCGTTTGATAGAGCGTCTGGGCATACACCGTCTCAGGAGGGAGATCCATTGCCGTGCGGCCAAAATTATCCCTGTCAGGAAAACTGGGATGTGCCCCTATCGCCACGCCGTGCTTAATCGCATTACGCACGCTGACCAGCATGGTTTGCGCGTCACCCGCGTGAAACCCGCAGGCAATATTGACCGAAGAGACCAGCGTCATCAGTTCAGCATCGGCACTTCCGCCCTCACCCAGATCGGCGTTTAAATCAATCTTTGCCATCGAGCCTCCATGCCAGTTGTTCCAGATAACGCTGCTGATCCTGGCGTGCCTTCAGCGCCTCCTCCAGCGAACATTGCACAAAATGAATCGGCTGTCCGAGAGGAATTTGCGCCAGATGGTAGCGATCTGCTTCAATGATGCAGGCAATACGCGGGTATCCCCCCGTGGTTTGCGCATCGTTCATCAGTACGATCGGCTGACCGTTACCCGGCACCTGAATGACACCAGGTAATAAACCGTGTGAGAGCAATTCCCGATCTGTCGTACGGGTCAATGGCTGCCCCTGCAGGCGGTATCCCATACGGTTACTTTGCGGGCTGATCTTCCACGGCGAACGCCAGAACGTCTCCTGAGCGACTTCATCGAACTCCTGATATTCCGGCCCCGGTAAGGCTCGGATTTGGTTGGTCCATAACAGCTGTTTTACCCCCTGGGCCGTCGAGAAGTGGCGCATTGAGGGGTTAACCGCCAGACGATCGCCGTCACGCAGCAGGCGCCCTTCATGACCGCCAATGCCGGCTTTCTGATCGGTGCTGGATGAACCCAGCACCTCTGGCACATCAATCCCTCCTGCGACCGCAAGATAGCTTCGCACGCCGTGCACAGGACGTTTGAGGGTCAGACGCTGCCCGGCTTTCGCTCGCAGCCGCCAGCCTGTCCAGACCGCTTTGCCATCCAGCTCGGCGTCACAGGCGGCCCCGGTTAAGGCAAACCAGGTCTCCTCGCCGAATTCAATCACACACTGGCCAAGCGTAATTTCGAGTGCCGCCGTGCTGCCAGGGTTGCCCACCAGCACGTTAGCAATCTCCAGCGCAGGCCTGTCCAGCGCACCACAGTAGCTCACGCCCGACTGGCGCATGCCAAAGCGGCCGGCATCCTGTACGGACGTGTAAAGCCCGGCGCGAATCAGCGTTAACATACCCCCTCCTTCTGCGGGATAAAGCGCAGGGTATCGCCGGGACGAAGGAGTATGGGAACCTCCTGCCCTGGTTCAAATAACGGCCTGGACGTATGCCCGATAAGCTGCCAGCCCCCCGGTGACGTCAGAGGATAAATGCCGGTCTGCTCACCCCCGATAGCCACCGTGCCCGCCGGCACGCTCAGGCGGGGTTCGGCGCGACGCGGCGTATGCAATTGCGGTGAGAGCCCCCCCAGATAGGGGAAGCCCGGCTGGAAACCTAAGAACCAGACCACGTAATCAACGCAGGCGTGCAATTCAACCACCTGCTTTTCCGTTAATCCGCAGTGTTCCGCCACCACGCCAAGATCGGGTCCATGCTCGCCGCCATACACCACCGGGATCTCAATTGTCCGGGAATCCGGCTCCAGCGCCTCGCTCTCTTCCCACCAGCGCTGCAAACGTTCAATAGCATCCAGCGCCAGCGTATGCGGATTACGCAGCACCACGGTGATGTTATTCATACCCGGAATCGCTTCAACCACTTCAGGCACATCGGCCAGGCGCTGCGTTAGCCGCCAGATACGCTTTTGCGTGGCAAGGGTCACTGGCGGTTCCAGCTCCAGAACCACTGCCGTTTCCCCCAGAAGATAACAACGCGCTCGCTGCACTCAGATACCTCTCATCAGGCCGGGTTAGGGATATCAATAAACGTGACATCCAGATCGGTATTTTCGGTCAGCCATTCACTGAGGGCGCGAATTCCGCCACGCTCGGTGGCATGGTGACCTGCCGCATAAAAATGCAGACCTTGCTCACGCGCCGAATGGACGGTCTGCTCGGACACTTCTCCAGTGATGAAGGCGTCGACACCAAAGCGTGCCGCGCTATCAATAAAGCCCTGACCACCACCAGTACACCAGGCAACCCGCTTCACCGTATCCGGACCGGTGTCACCGCACCAGAGCGGACGGCGTCCCAGACGCGCTTCAATCCAGGAAGCCAGCTCCAGGCCGGGCACCGGCATGGCCAGATCTCCCCAAGGCACCAGCGGCTCAATTTCACCCATTACGGTAATCCCCAACAGCTGCGCGAGCTGTACGTTATTGCCCAGCTCCGGGTGCGCATCCAGCGGCAGATGGTAACCGTACAGGTTGATATCATTTGCCAGCAGCGTTTTCAGGCGGTTTCGCTTCATACCGCGAATGATCGGTGCTTCGTTTTTCCAAAAATAACCGTGATGGACAATAACGGCATCCGCTTCCTGACGGACAGCTTCGTCCAGCAGCGCCTGGCTTGCCGTCACGCCAGTGATAATTTTCTGCACCGTTTCGCGTCCTTCAACCTGGAGGCCGTTCGGGCCGTAATCGCTGAAGGAGGCGCTGTTCAGTTTTTCGTTAATCAGGCTTTCCAGTTCGCTGTTTTTCATCATCACTCTCTTAAGCTTTGCGGGCGGCCTCGTACGCCGCCAGCGTGGCGACACGCGCCTGTTTATGGTCAACAATCGGACGGGGATAATCGAGCTTCACGCCCTGTTTATCCGCCCATGCCCACGGGTCGTGGATCGCTTTTGCAGGGACACTGCTCAGCGCGGGCAACCAGCGGCGGATAAACTCGCCGTCTGCATCAAATTTTTGTCCCTGCGTGGCAGGATTAAAAATACGGAAATAGGGCGCGGCGTCGGTTCCGGTGGACGCCGCCCACTGCCAGCCGCCGTTATTCGCCGCCAGATCGCCATCGATCAGCTGAGAAATAAAATACCGCTCCCCGACACGCCAGTCGATAAGCAGATCCTTCACCAGGAAGCTGGCGGTAATCATTCGCAGCCGGTTGTGCATCCATCCGGTTTCATTGAGCTGGCGCATCGCGGCATCAACAATCGGGAAGCCCGTTTCGCCTTTCTGCCAGGCCTGTAAGTGGCTCTCGTTGTGTTGCCATTTTACGTTATCAGTCCAGGGTATAAACGGTCGATGCTTACATAAATCAGGGTGATACGTCATCAAATGGCGATAAAATTCGCGCCAGATAAGTTCGTTAAGCCAGACGGAGCCGGGGCCCCCGTCCAGTGCCTGCGGTTGTTCCGCCAGAAGACGATGCAGACACTGGCGCGGAGAGAGCACGCCCAGCGCCAGACAGGCCGATAAACGGCTGGTGCCCTCAGTCGCGGGAAAATCCCTATGCGCGTCGTAATCGCCTGCCCCCGCTTTACAAAACTGGCGCAGCTTCGCGATAGCGTTTTTTTCGGTAGCCGGGAACAGAGTCTCATCAAACGCCTGTTGCGGATAGTCAAACTCCCGCTCGGGTATCTCCGTTATGGCCTCTCCCCTCACGGTGGGTGCAGCCACGCATTCCGGCAGCGCCTCCTTCAGTCTTTTAATGAAGGCATTTTTAAACGGCGTAAAGACTTTATACATCTCGTGGTTGCCGGTCATGACACTGCCCGGCGGCAGCATGACGCTGTCATCAAAACCCTGACACTCTACATCCTGCAGGATTTTCTCCAGCTGACGATCCCGCTGACGTTCATTGAATTCGTACTGATAGTTGTAAAAAAGGTGGGTGACATCGTACTGCTCACAGATTGCCTGCACGGCCTGGCATTGTGCGGAGAAGTCACTGACCTCTTTATAAATGAGCGGGATCCCTTTTTCGGCAAGCGAACACTGCAAACCATTCAGATGTGAGCTGAGGTAAGCCGCCTGGCGTGGTGCCATAGCATGCTGCTGCCACTGCCCGGGGGTGGCGATAAACACCGCCAGCACGCGGGCTTCCGGGGAGCGGCAGGCAGCCGCAAGGGCGAGATTGTCATGTACGCGCAGGTCCGCGCGAAACCAAACCAGATGGGTGGGCATAAAACTCCTGGCAATTATCCATTATGTCCATAAGGCCATGCCACTAAAGAGAAAATGCGGCTGGCTTTTATCTACTTTGCCATGAAGTGTAGACGCGATGAAATAAAAAAGGCCGCCCGGTGCGGCCTTAACGCTACGTATCTTGCGCCATCATGGTAAAAGCAATAGACACTGTCGGTTCATCACGTCTTACCACGAGTACGCTGGTGACAATGAACGCAATGCAAAAAGAGCGTTTCATCATGCGGTCCCTGCTGCTAACCGCTCCACCGTTCACCACCGGTGATAAGTCGGTGGACACACGCTCTGACGATAGCCCAAAAACGGCCCAACGGACCGCGGATCCTGAGGGATAAAAAAAACCGCCACATTGCTGTAGGCGGTTTTTTTATTGCTGTGTGTCGTCTTCGTATCAGTAAAAATCGCAGGTCGCTTTCTCGGCCTGATCCATCCACACCGGCTTCTCGCTGGTTTTGGCCCAGACGCGGTGCAAATAGCTATAAAAACGTGCGCGGTCTTTCCAGAAGAGCATCACCGGCAGGGCCAGCACGCCAGCCACTACGGCGAAAGTGCGACGCATGAAAACGATATGAGCCGGATACGCTTTATAAAGATCCATATTTTCTCCCCTATAGTTGGCCGGAAACATGCTCCGGAAAATTTGAAATCTGTGATCTGGCTAAAATAATACCGCTTTGTTTGTAATTTTACTACTCATCAGACCAGTTATTTTCATCCATTTAGTGAATATTTACATTTCCGCCGTAAGTAAGTTACAAAAAAGTTAACGATTTACTTACCAATAGTTAAATTGTGCCTTTTCCATTTTTATACTTTTTTTACACCCACCCTGCCGATTTTTGCGAAATCTTTGCGCCATAAATCCTACCGTTAACACAAATACAAATGTCACTCGGAGGTGGATTGTGAGTGCAGGTCTGATTACCGGCATCGTGCTGGTGTTCCTGTTATTGGGTTATCTGGTATACGCCCTGATTAATGCGGAGGCCTTCTGATGGCTGCTCAGGCGTTTTTACTTATAGCCAGCTTTTTACTGGTCTTATTGGTGCTTGCCAGACCGCTGGGAACGGGGCTCGCGCGGCTGATCAACAACGTGTCCTTACCGGGTACGGGAAGTATCGAAAAAGGGATCTGGCGCGTACTGGGAATACGCGATCAGGAGATGAACTGGCGTCAGTATCTGGTCGCTATTCTGCTGCTGAATATCGTTGGGCTGGTCGCGCTCTTTGTCATGCTGATGTTGCAGGGTAGCCTGCCGCTGAACCCGCAACAGTTACCGGGCCTGTCCTGGCATCTTGCGCTTAATACGGCCGTCAGCTTTGTCACCAATACCAACTGGCAATCCTACGCCGGCGAAACCACGCTGAGCTACTTCAGCCAGATGGTGGGATTAACCGTACAAAATTTCCTCTCAGCAGCCAGCGGCATCGCGGTTGTCTTCGCGCTGACGCGTGCGTTTGCACGTCAGAATATGGGTACGCTGGGCAATGCCTGGGTTGATCTCACGCGCATTACTCTGTGGGTCTTACTTCCGATTGCTCTGCTCATCGCGCTGTTCTTTATTCAGCAAGGTACGCTGCAAAACCTGCTGCCTTACGCGCCTTATACCTCGCTTGAAGGGGCAAAACAGCTTCTGCCGATGGGGCCTGTGGCCTCACAGGAAGCCATTAAGATGCTCGGTACGAATGGTGGCGGTTTCTTCAATGCCAACTCATCGCATCCGTTTGAAAACCCAACGGCACTGACCAACGCTGTGCAAATGCTGGCGATCTTCCTGATCCCCGCAGCGCTGTGCTTTGCTTTTGGCGATGTGGTGAACGATCGTCGTCAGGGTCGCACCCTGCTCTGGACCATGTCGCTCATCTTTGTCGTCTGTGTTGCGCTGGTGATGTGGGCCGAATGGCAAGGTAACCCGCATTTCCTGACGCTGGGCGCTGACGGCACCATGAATATGGAAGGGAAAGAGAGCCGCTTTGGCATTCTCGCCAGTAGCCTTTATGCCGTGGTCACGACGGCGGCATCCTGCGGGGCGGTCAATGCTATGCACGACTCCTTCACGGCACTGGGCGGCATGATCCCGATGTGGCTGATGCAGATCGGTGAAGTGGTATTCGGCGGCGTAGGCTCGGGTCTTTACGGCATGCTGCTGTTTGTTCTGCTGGCGGTGTTCATTGCGGGTCTGATGATTGGTCGCACCCCGGAATATCTGGGCAAAAAAATCGATGTCCGTGAGATGAAGTTAACCGCGCTGGCGATTCTGGTCACCCCCGCCCTCGTGCTGGCTGGTACCGCACTGGCACTGATGACGGAGGCCGGACGCAGCGGCATCTTCAACCCTGGCATCCACGGCTTTAGCGAAGTGCTTTATGCCGTCTCTTCTGCTTCTAACAATAACGGTAGTGCCTTCGCAGGCTTAAGCGCTAACTCACCGTTCTGGAACTGTCTGCTGGCGTTCTGCATGTTCGTGGGTCGTTTCGGGGTCATTGTGCCGGTGCTGGCGATTGCCGGGTCGCTGGTGAGCAAAAAAATTCAACCGACCACCAGCGGGACGTTGCCGACCCACGGCGCGCTGTTTATCGGACTGCTGACCGGTACCGTGCTGCTGGTCAGCGCCCTGACCTTTATCCCCGCCCTCGCGTTAGGCCCGGTCGCGGAATACCTCTCTTTACGCTGATTTTGCGGAGAATTTGTCATGAGTCGTAAACAAATGGCCCTGTTCGAACCGTCGTTAGTTCGACAGGCCCTCATGGATGCGGTGAAAAAGTTGAGCCCGCGCGTGCAGTGGCACAACCCGGTGATGTTTATCGTCTGGATAGGGAGTTTACTCACCACCGCGCTGGCGATTGCCATGGGAACGGGTCATCTGCAGGGGAATGCGATGTTCACCGGCGCTATCAGCCTGTGGCTGTGGTTCACCGTACTGTTTGCCAACTTTGCGGAAGCGCTGGCGGAAGGCCGCAGCAAAGCGCAGGCCAATAGCCTCAAAGGGGTGAAAAAGACCGCTTTTGCGCGCAAATTACGCGAACCGAAATACGGTGCCCAGATGGACCATGTCCCGGCAGATGAACTGCGTAAAGGTGACGTGGTGCTGGTCGAAGCCGGGGACATTATCCCCTGCGACGGTGAAGTCATCGAAGGCGGCGCGTCGGTAGATGAAAGTGCCATCACCGGGGAATCCGCTCCCGTCATACGTGAATCCGGGGGTGATTTCGCCTCCGTAACGGGCGGGACACGCATTCTCTCCGACTGGCTGGTGATCCAGTGTAGCGTCAACCCGGGTGAAACCTTCCTTGACCGTATGATTGCCATGGTGGAAGGCGCGCAGCGTCGTAAAACACCAAACGAAATTGCCCTGACCATCCTGCTGGTGGCGCTGACGATTGTCTTTCTGCTGGCAACCGCCACGTTGTGGCCATTCTCCGCTTACGGCGGTACCGCGGTCACCACCACCGTTCTGGTGGCGCTGCTGGTCTGCCTGATCCCGACCACCATCGGGGGGCTGCTGTCGGCCATCGGCGTGGCCGGTATGAGCCGTATGCTGGGCGCGAACGTCATCGCTACCAGCGGACGTGCGGTCGAAGCCGCAGGGGATGTGGACGTTCTGCTGCTGGATAAAACCGGGACAATTACCCTCGGTAACCGCCAGGCGTCAGAGTTCTTACCTGCCCCCGGCGTGGATGAAAAAACGCTGGCGGATGCGGCGCAACTCTCTTCCCTCGCCGATGAAACGCCGGAAGGCCGCAGTATCGTGATCCTCGCCAAGCAGCGCTTTAACCTGCGCCAGCGCGACGTTCAGAGTCTCCATGCGACTTTCGTTCCCTTCACGGCACAAACCCGAATGAGCGGCATCAACATTCAGGACCGCATGATCCGTAAAGGCTCCGTCGACGCAATTCGTCGCCACATTGAAGCCAATAATGGTCATTTCCCACCAGAAGTGGACAACCTGGTCGAGAGCGTGGCACGTCAGGGCGCGACGCCGCTGGTGGTGGCTGAAGGGGCACATGTGCTGGGGGTGATTTCGCTGAAGGATATCGTAAAAGGCGGGATCAAAGAGCGCTTTGCCCAGCTGCGGAAAATGGGGATCAAAACGGTGATGATCACCGGGGACAACCGTCTGACCGCCGCCGCGATTGCTGCCGAAGCGGGCGTGGATGATTTTCTCTCGGAGGCAACGCCTGAAGCCAAGCTGGCGTTAATTCGTCAGTATCAGGCGGAAGGCCGCCTGGTGGCGATGACGGGTGATGGCACCAACGATGCCCCAGCCCTTGCGCAGGCCGACGTGGCGGTGGCCATGAACTCCGGTACCCAGGCGGCGAAAGAGGCGGGCAACATGGTCGACCTCGACTCGAACCCGACCAAGCTGATTGAAGTTGTGCACATCGGTAAGCAGATGCTGATGACGCGCGGTTCACTGACAACGTTCAGTATCGCCAACGACGTCGCAAAATACTTTGCCATCATTCCCGCGGCGTTTGCAGCCACCTATCCGCAGCTTAATGCGCTGAACGTGATGCATCTGCACTCGCCAGCATCAGCCATTCTCAGTGCGGTTATTTTTAACGCCCTGATTATTGTCTTCCTGATCCCGCTGGCGCTCAAAGGGGTGAGCTATAAACCGCTGACCGCGGCCGCCATGCTGCGCCGCAACCTGTGGATTTACGGGCTGGGTGGGCTGATTGTCCCCTTCATCGGTATCAAGGTTATCGACCTGCTGTTGACGCTGTTTGGGCTGGTTTAAAAGGTGAATCAAATGACGATGTTACGTCCCGCTATACTTCTGTTTATTCTGTTGTCGCTTATTACCGGCGGGCTTTATCCGCTGGTGACCACCGCGCTGGGCCAGTGGTGGTTTAAGGATCAGGCCAACGGCTCGCTGATCGTGCAAAACGGTGAAAACCGCGGTTCGCGTCTGATTGGACAGAATTTTACCGACGCCCGTTACTTCCAGGGACGCCCTTCCGCCACTGCCGAAAGCCCGTATAATCCGATGGCATCCGGTGGCAGTAACCTGGCCGGCAGCAACCCGGAGCTGGATAAAGCCATTGCCGAACGTGTAGCCGCCCTGCGCGCCGCAAATCCACAGGCCAGCCGGGAGGTGCCTGTGGAGCTGGTGACGGCCTCTGCGAGCGGGCTGGACTACAGCCTGACGCCGAAGGCGGTGGCATGGCAGATCCCCCGCGTCGCGGCGGCCCGTCAGCTGACGGTCGAACAGGTGAGCAAGCTGGTCGCAGAGCATACGCAAAAACCGCTGGTCAGCTTCATCGGCATGCCCGTGGTGAATATTGTTGAGCTGAATCTGGCGCTGGACGCGCTAAGGAAAAACTAAATGACCGACGAGCCCATGCGCCCGGATCCGGACAGGCTGCTCGAACAGACGGCTGAAGCCCATCGCGGCAAACTGAAAATCTTCTTCGGCGCCTGTGCTGGCGTCGGGAAAACCTTCGCCATGCTGACAGAAGCCCAGCGGCTTCGGGCGCAGGGGCTCGATATTCTTATCGGCGTGGTGGAAACCCACGGCCGGAAAGAGACGGCAGCACTGTTGAAGGGGCTGGCGACACAGCCGCCTCGCCGTATCAGCCATCGTGGGCGTCTGGTCACGGAGTTCGATCTCGACGCCGCCCTCGCCCGCAGGCCCGCGCTTATCCTGATGGACGAACTGGCACACAGTAATGCTTCAGGCTCGCGCCACCCCAAACGCTGGCAGGACGTTGAAGAGCTGCTTGAAGCAGGCATTGATGTTTTCACCACGGTAAATGTTCAGCATCTCGAAAGCCTGAACGACGTGGTCAGCGGCGTGACCGGGATTCAGGTTCGCGAAACCGTACCCGATCCCTTTTTCGACTCTGCGGACGAAGTGGTGCTGGTCGATCTGCCTCCAGACGATCTGCGCCAGCGACTGCATGAAGGAAAAGTCTATATTGCAGGTCAGGCCGAACGCGCCATCGAACATTTCTTTCGCAAAGGCAACCTGATAGCCCTGCGCGAGCTGGCCCTGCGTCGCACGGCGGATCGCGTGGACGATCAGATGCGCGCCTGGCGTGACCTGCAAGGGCAGGAGCGCGTCTGGCATACGCGGGATGCCATTCTGCTGTGTGTGGGTCACGGCAGCGGCAATGAAAAGCTCGTCCGCACCGCAGCGCGCCTGGCGGCCAAGTTTGGCAGCGTCTGGCATGCGGTCTATGTCGAGACGCCGCAGCTTCACGCGCTGCCTGAAAACCAGCGCCGCGCGATCTTAAGTTCGCTGCGTCTGGCACAGGAGCTGGGCGCAGAAACCGCCACTCTCTCCGATCCCCAGGAAGATAAAGCCATTCTGCGCTACGCGCGTGAGCACAACCTCGGGAAAATTGTCATTGGCCGTCGTCAGCATCGTCGCTGGTTTAGCCGCGAATCCTTTGCTGACAAACTGGCCCGGCGTGCTCCCGACCTCGATCTGGTGATTGTCGCACTGGATGACAAACCCACCCCTTTACCCAACCGCGCACCGGACAGCCGCACTTTTAATGATAAATGGCGAATTCAGATCCGCGGCTGTCTTGTCGCCGTCGTGCTCTGCGCGCTGATCACCGTGATTGCCAGCCACTGGCTGATTGCCTTCGACGCGGCCAATCTGGTGATGATCTACCTGCTCGGCGTGGTCGTGGTGGCGCTCTTTTACGGGCGCTGGCCCTCAGTACTGGCGACGTTCATCAACGTCATCAGCTTCGATCTGTTCTTTATCGCGCCCCGCGGAACGCTCGCCGTTTCGGATGTGCAGTACATTCTCACCTTTGCCGTGATGCTTACCGTTGGGCTGGTGATCGGTAATCTGACGGCGGGCGTACGCTATCAGGCCCGTATCGCCCGCTACCGCGAACAGCGCACACGGCATCTCTATGAGATGTCTAAATCGCTGGCGGTTGGCCGTACACCGCTGGATATTGTGCAGACCAGCGAGCAGTTTATCCGCTCGACCTTTCACGCCAGCAACCTGATTTTACTCCCGGACGAACACGGGAAACTGCGCCCGCTGACCTCGGCCTCAGGCATGACGCCCTGGGATGAAGCCATTGCGCGCTGGAGCTTTGATAAAGGACTTCCTGCGGGTGCAGGGACGGACACCCTGCCCGGCGTACCGTATCAAATTCTGCCGCTGCGCAGTGCCGATAAAAATCAGGGGCTGGTGATCGTTGAACCTTCGAATCTGCGCCAGCTGATGATCCCCGAACAGCAGCGATTGCTGGAGACATTTACCCTGCTGGTGGCAAGCGCGCTGGAACGGCTGGCGCTTACCGCCAGCGAAGAACAGGCCCGTCTGGCAAGCGAGCGCGAGAGCATTCGTAACTCATTGCTGGCCGCCCTCTCCCACGACCTTCGCACCCCACTCACCGTGCTGTTTGGCCAGTCAGAAATTTTGACGCTGGATTTGGCAGCGGAAGGCTCGAAACATGCGTTGCAGGCCAGCGAGATCCGCCAGCATGTGCTGAACACCACACGCCTGGTAAATAATCTGCTTGATATGGCGCGTATTCAGTCGGGCGGATTTAACCTCAAAAAAGAGTGGCTCACGCTCGAAGAGGTGGTGGGTAGCGCTTTGAAAATGCTGGAGCCGGGCCTCGGTGGGCGCCACATTGCGCTGAACATGCCCGAACCGCTGACGTTAATTCACGTTGATGGCCCGCTGTTTGAACGCGTGCTGATCAATCTGCTGGAAAATGCCGGCAAATACGCAGGAGCAAACGCCCGGATTGGGGTGGATGCCACGGTGGAAGATCACACGCTACGGCTTGACGTCTGGGATACCGGGCCGGGTATCCCTGCCGGACAGGAGTTCGCTATTTTCGAGAAATTTGCCCGCGGTAATAAAGAGTCGGCCATTCCCGGCGTGGGTCTGGGTCTGGCGATTTGCCAGGCGATTATTGACGTTCATGGCGGTACCATTTCGGCGGAGAATCGCCCGGAAGGCGGCGCACGTTTTTGTGTTAAACTTCCTCTGGAAGCCCCGCCAGAACTTAATGAATTACCAGAGGATTTGTGATCAACGTTCTGATTGTTGAAGATGAGATCGCCATTAGCCGGTTTCTGCGTGCTGCGCTGGAAGGCGATGGCCTGCGCGTTCATGACGCCGGCACGCTCCAGCGGGGTTTGATTGAAGCGGCCACGCGCAAACCTGAACTGGTGATCCTCGATCTCGGCCTGCCGGATGGCGACGGCATCGATTTTATTCGTGAGGTTCGACAGTGGAGTCAGATGCCCATTCTGGTGCTGTCAGCCCGTACCGAAGAGTCGGATAAAATCGCGGCGCTGGATGCCGGAGCGGATGACTATCTGATTAAGCCTTTTGGTATTGGCGAACTGCAGGCTCGCCTTCGTGTCGCGCTGCGTCGTCACAGCGCCACCACCCCTGCCGACCCAACATACACGTTTGGTGATATTCGGGTTGATCTGGCAGCACGGCGCATTGTTCGCGGTGAAGAGGAAATCCATCTCACCCCCATCGAGTTTCGGCTACTCGCCGTTTTGCTCAATAATCACGGTAAGGTACTCACCCAGCGCCAGCTATTGAGTCAGGTGTGGGGGCCAAACGCCGTGGAACATAGTCACTATTTACGCATATATATGGGACACCTTCGACAAAAACTGGAAGTTGACCCCGCGCGTCCTCGTCATTTATTAACTGAAACCGGTATCGGTTATCGGTTCATGCTTTGAATAACTATTCAGTTTATTTTTAAATAAACACCTACCCTCCTCTAAAATACGCGCGAAAATAATCTCCGGGTTATTTTTTGGTGTATTTATGTCCACTCAGAACATTCATAACACAATCCGTTAACGCAACATCAACATATCAGCATTTTGATCTGCGATATTCATCAAAAGCGAATATTTATTTCTGATTTGATCGGTTAACGGTGATCTGTTTCACAGTTAATCGCTTTTTCCAGGATAAAATGTCCATGCTTTCAATTACTGAAAGGAAATGAAACATGGAAAACAATAATCGTTTAATGCCCCATATAAGGCGGACAACTCATATCATGATGTTTGCCCACCGAAACTGTTTTGACTTTCATATCTTTAATGCCCGGTAGTCCTTCGACTTCTGGCGCACCCGCTTGCAGGTTATCCTGAAACACCCTATTTTACAGGCCTTTGCCTGTGAACCCGTGCGCTCATTCATCTTAATTCAGGCTCATCCGCGACCGGGCGGACTGAATTCTATTCAGCAAAAAACGCATTACTGATTTTTTTAATCAGCGGCCTCCTTTTGCTGTTTTCCGGCATATTATCGATTTCTTTTCTGCAAGAAATCGAGGGAATGTTATTACCTAAAATAAAGAGAGAAAGATGAAAAGTTTAAAAATTGCAGCCAGCCGCACCTGCCCTGATTGCTTTACCACTCACCGTGAACTGGTGGATATCAACGCCACAGATTATATTGATGTTGCCGCCATTGTTCTGGCCGTCAGCGATATTTTCACTGGTCGTATAGAAGAAATAGAAGCAACCGGATTTGGCATTCCTGTTTTTGTCGCGACGCATAAAGAAGAAATTATCCCGGCAGAGTATTTATCGCGGATCCACGGCGTATTCGAAGCATCAGACACCAGCAACGACTTCCACGGACGCCAACTGGAAGCGGCCGCGCAGAAGTATGAAACCCAACTGCGGCCGCCGTTTTTCCGGGCTCTGGTCGACTATGTCAAACAGGGTAACAGTGCCTTCGACTGTCCGGGTCACCAGGGCGGGCAATTCTTCCGCCGTCACCCTGCCGGCAATCAGTTTGTCGATTTCTTTGGCGAAACCCTTTTCCGCTCAGACCTGTGCAACGCCGACGTGGCGATGGGCGATCTGTTGATCCACGAAGGGGCACCCTGCATTGCGCAGCAGCATGCGGCGAAAGTCTTTAATGCCGATAAAACCTACTTCGTGCTGAACGGAACCTCATCGTCCAACAAAGTGGTGCTCAACGCCCTTCTCACTCCGGGCGACCTGGTCCTGTTCGATCGCAACAACCATAAATCCAACCATCACGGAGCACTTCTTCAGGCGGGCGCAACGCCGGTCTATCTGGAAACCGCACGTAACCCGTACGGCTTTATTGGCGGCATCGACGCCCACTGCTTCGAGGAGAATTATCTGCGTGAGCTGGTGTCCGAAGTGGCGCCGGGCCGTGCCCGCGACGCGCGTCCGTTCCGCCTGGCGGTGATCCAGCTGGGTACCTACGATGGCACCATCTATAACGCTCGCCAGGTCGTGGATAACATCGGCCATCTGTGCGACTACATCCTGTTTGACTCTGCCTGGGTGGGTTACGAGCAGTTTATACCGATGATGGCCGATTGCTCTCCGCTGCTGCTGGAGCTGAATGAAAACGATCCGGGGATCCTGGTCACCCAGTCAGTCCATAAACAGCAGGCCGGTTTCTCACAGACCTCGCAAATCCACAAGAAGGACAGCCACATCAAAGGCCAGCAGCGCTATGTTCCGCATAAGCGGCTGAATAACGCCTTCATGATGCACGCGTCCACCAGCCCGTTCTATCCGCTGTTTGCTGCACTGGATATCAACGCCCGCATGCATGAGGGACAGAGCGGTCGCAACATGTGGATGGACTGCGTGGTGACCGGTATCGAAGCCCGTAAGCTGATCCTGCAGAACTGCCAGTATCTTCGCCCATTCGTGCCGGAACTGGTTGATGGCCGTCCGTGGGAAAGCTGGGACACCGCTGAGATTGCCACGGACCTGCGCTTCTTCCACTTCGTGCCCGGTGAACACTGGCACGCCTTCGAAGGCTATGCCGAACATCAGTATTTTATCGATCCGTGCAAACTGCTGCTGACCACGCCGGGTATTAACGCCCGGACCGGTGAGTACGAGGATTTCGGCGTCCCCGCCACTATTCTCGCCAACTTCCTGCGTGAAAACGGCATCGTGCCGGAAAAATGCGATCTCAACTCCATCCTGTTCTTGCTCACGCCTGCCGAGGATATGGGCAAACTGCAGCAACTGGTCGCGCAACTGGTGCGCTTCGAAAAACTGCTCGAGACGGATGCCCCCCTCAAAGAGGTACTGCCTTCTGTCTGTAAACAGTATCCGGAGCGCTATGCAGATTACACCCTGCGCCAGATTTGCCAGGAAATGCATGAGCTGTACGCCCGCCACAATGTGAAGCAGCTGCAAAAAGAGATGTTCCGCAAGTCTCACTTCCCGCGCGTCATGATGAACCCGCAAGAGGCGAACTATGCCTACCTGCGGGGTGAGGTCGAGCTGGTCTCGCTGCGCGATGCGGAAGGTCGCATTGCCGCCGAAGGTGCCCTTCCTTATCCACCGGGGGTGTTGTGCGTTGTGCCGGGTGAAGTCTGGGGCGGTTCCGTGCTGCGCTACTTTGCTGCGCTGGAAGAGGGTATCAACCTTTTACCGGGCTTCGCGCCGGAACTGCAGGGCGTTTACGTTGAGGAGTGTGACGGTCGTAAGCAGGTTCGTTGTAACGTCATCAAACACGCTGCCGCTCAGCCATCGCTGCTGAAAGGAGAAAAATTATGAGCAAGTCCAATAAAATGGGCGTGGTGCAGCTGACCATTCTCACCATGGTAAACATGATGGGGTCCGGGATCATCATGCTGCCCACCAAGCTTGCGGAAGTAGGAACCATTTCGATTATCTCCTGGATGGTGACCGCAGTGGGGTCAATGGCACTGGCCTGGGCATTCGCCAAGTGCGGTATGTTCAGCCGCAAGCCCGGCGGGATGGGCGGCTACGCCGAATATGCCTTTGGCAAATCCGGTAACTTCATGGCCAACTACACCTACGGCGTCTCTTTGCTGATCGCTAACGTGGCGATTGCCATTTCCGCCGTGGGTTACGGTACGGAGCTATTCGGTGTGGCGCTGACCCCGGTGCAAATCGGGCTGGCCACCATCGGCGTGCTGTGGATCTGCACCGTGGCTAACTTTGGCGGCGCGCGTATTACCGGACAGATCAGCAGTATTACCGTCTGGGGGGTCATTATCCCGGTGGTTGGGCTGTGCATCATCGGCTGGTTCTGGTTTAGCCCCACGCTGTACGTCAACTCCTGGAACCCACACCATGTTCCGTTCTTCACCGCAGTGGGCTCTTCCATCGCCATGACGCTGTGGGCCTTCCTGGGGCTGGAATCTGCGTGTGCTAACGCCGAAGTGGTGGAAAACCCGGAGAAGAACGTACCGATTGCCGTGCTTGGCGGTACGCTGGGCGCTGCGGCCATTTACATTGTCTCAACCAACGTGATTGCAGGGATTGTACCGAACATGGATCTTGCCAGTTCCACGGCACCGTTCGGTCTGGCCTTTGCGCAGATGTTTACGCCGGGTGTCGGGAAAGTGATCATGGGGCTGATGGTGATGTCCTGCTGCGGCTCGCTCCTCGGCTGGCAGTTCACCATCGCTCAGGTCTTTAAATCATCCGCTGACGAAGGGTATTTTCCGAAAATCTTCTCCCGGGTCAGCAAAGCAGAGGCACCGGTTCAGGGCATGCTGGCGATTGTTATCTTCCAGAGTGGGTTATCTTTGATGACCATCAGCCCGTCGCTGAACAGCCAGTTCAACGTGCTGGTCAACCTGGCGGTAGTGACCAATATCATTCCGTATATTCTGTCGATGGCGGCGCTGGTCATCATTCAGAAGGTGGCGAAGGTGGACGCAGGCAAAGCGAGGGTGGCGAATATTGTGGCGCTGATTGGGGCAATTTACAGCTTCTATGCGCTCTACTCTTCCGGCCAGGAAGCCATGCTGTATGGTGCGATGGTGACCTTTATGGGCTGGACGCTGTACGGTCTGGTATCACCACGGTTTAATTGAAAAATAAACACAGTTAATGCAAAAGCAAAACGGCAACCCTGGGGTTGCCGTTTTGACTGCATCGTGAGGGCATCAGCCCACCGCGATTTACGCGTTTTTCAGCACTTCGCTGACAATCTCTACCGCTTCTTTCTCAATCAGCTTACGGTGTTCGTCACCGAGGAAGCTCTCACAATAGATTTTGTACGCATCTTCCGTACCGGATGGACGCGCGGCAAACCAGCCGTTTTCGGTCATCACTTTCAGACCACCGATAGAGGCACCGTTACCCGGGGCCGCCGTCAGACGGGCCGTGATAGGGTCTCCGGCCAGCGTGCTGGCACTGACCATCTCCGGAGAGAGTTTAGACAGCGCCTCTTTCTGCGCGGAGGTCGCGCCAGCCTGAATACGGTTATAGCTTGGCGCGCCAAAGCGTGCCGCCAGCTCGTTATAGTGTTCCTGCGGATTTTTACCGGTGACAGCGGTGATTTCCGCCGCCAGCAGGCACATGATGATCCCGTCTTTATCGGTAGACCATGGCGTGCCGTCGAAACGCAGGAAGGATGCGCCCGCGCTCTCTTCACCGCCAAAACCGAAGCTGCCGTCGTGCAGACCGTCAACAAACCATTTGAAGCCTACCGGTACTTCCACCAGCTTACGGCCCAGCGCCTCAACCACGCGGTCAATCATCGCCGAGGAGACCAGCGTTTTACCTACAGCCACCTCTTTGCCCCACTGTGGACGATGCTGGAACAGGTAGTTGATGGCAACCGCAAGATAATGGTTCGGGTTCATCAGCCCTGCCGGGGTGACAATACCGTGGCGGTCATAATCCGGGTCGTTGGCAAACGCCAGGTCGAATTTATCACGCAGCGCCAGCAGGCCCGCCATCGCGCACTCGGAAGAGCAGTCCATACGGATGGCGCCGTCTTTATCCAGGTGCATAAAGCGGAAGGTCTGATCAACGTGATCGTTAACGATGGTCAGGTTCAGCTTGTAATGCTCTGCGATGCGTTTCCAGTATTCGATACCGGAGCCGCCGAGAGGGTCAACGCCCAGCTTCAGACCGGCTTTCTGGATGGCCGCCATATCGACGATATCCGCCAGACCTTCCACAAATGGCTGTACCAGATCCTGCTCTTTTACATGGCCGGACGCCATGGCCGCATCCAGAGAGAGGCGTTTCACCCCTTTCAGGCCATCCGCCAGCAGCGCATTGGCACGATCTTCAACCACTTTCGTGACGTTCGTGTCTGCCGGTCCACCGTTAGGCGGGTTGTATTTGATCCCACCGTCTTCTGGCGGGTTGTGTGATGGAGTGATCACAATCCCGTCAGCCAGCGCGCCGCCTTTTTTGTTGTGGACAAGGATCGCGTTAGAGACCGCAGGGGTCGGCGTGAAGCCGTTATTTTCCTGAACAATGACGTCAACGCCATTCGCCGTCAGCACTTCCAGCACGGAAATGAACGCCGGTTCAGACAGAGCATGGGTATCTTTTCCCACATAGCACGGACCGGTAACGCCGTTTTTAGCGCGCTCTTCCGCGATGGCCTGAGCAATAGCCAGAATGTGCGGTTCGTTAAAGCTATGGCGCGCCGCGCTACCGCGGTGGCCAGATGTACCAAACTTCACTGCGTGTTCTGCGTTGCCCACGACCGGTTTCAGCACGTAATACTGCGCGGTCAGCTGAGCGACGTTAATCAAATCGCTTTGTTGTGCAGGTTGGCCTGCACGGCTGTGATTTGCCATTACCGGGTCCTTCTGATGCAAGGGTTAAATTGTACCGCAAACCTTTTCAATCAATTCCGCCGGGAACTGCATGGACTGCATGATGTGTTCAACCATGCTGCACTTGCGGCCCGTATTGGTATTGGTGATGACCCAGTACGGTGTGCCCGGGACATGTTTAGGTTTGGTTTGGTTGCCATTTTGCAGCAGCGTTTGCTCGTCGCCTGCGAAATAGACGCGGGTACGACCGTGCAGCGACTCGGTCGCTTCAGCAAACGCTTTGTTATCCAGTGAATAGAGTGTAGACAGCACCAGCATGAAGCGGTTAACCGCTTTTTTCTGCTCGGCGTACTCATCAGAGAGCAGCAACTCGCGCATCGCACGTACTTTGTCTTTCACTTGCGCGACGGCAGGTTTTGCTTGTGCAACAACGTTTTGTTGAGACACGACATCTTTAGTGACTGGGGTAGCAGGCTGTGAGGCGGCGGAAATTTTAAGCATGCGCCGTAAAATGTCGGACGCACTCTCCCCGATATGCCGCGTCTGGCTGGCAATATACTGATAGAGTTCGTCATCAACTTCGATTGTTTTCATCTTAATCCAGTGCGATATCTTATCTGAATACAAGTCGTTGGGATTATAAAGTTAAATTCCAACAGCGGATAGCGTCAAACCAGGTTGGCGGCAAAAGTCAGATTAAACTGGAACCTTGCAGCCGGGCGGCAGAATGGTCAACATGATACCCTAACCTGACATACGTAAAAAAAGAACTTTGCCATGAAATTGAATACCCGAGCGCAAACTGCACAATCGCCGAACAATAATTCTCCCATCGTACTGGTTCACGGGCTTTTTGGCAGCCTGGATAACCTGGGGGTGCTGGCGCGCGATCTGGTTACCGATCACGATATTCTGCAGGTCGATATGCGAAATCACGGTCTTTCCGGGCGTTCAGAGGAGATGACCTACGCGGCAATGGCCCAGGATCTGCTCGATACGCTTGATGCCAACCATCTTCAGAAGGTGACGCTCATCGGGCATTCTATGGGTGGCAAGGCGGTAATGGCCCTGACGGCGCTGGCACCGGACAGAATCAACGGTCTGGTCGTGATCGACGTTGCCCCGGTGGATTACGACGTGCGCCGTCATGACGACATTTTTGCTGCCATCAATGCGGTGACAGAGGCTGGGGTTTCAACCCGCCAACAGGCCACAGCCGTCATGCGCGAACATCTTAATGAAGAAGGCGTTATTCAGTTTCTGCTGAAGTCGTTTGTCGACGGCCAGTGGCGTTTCAACGTGCCGGTACTCTGGGCGCAGTACAACAACATCGTCGGCTGGGATACGGTGCCCGCCTGGCAACACCCTACCCTCTTTATTCGCGGCGGTAACTCCCCTTATGTCACTGACGCCTACCGCGACACCTTGCTGGCGCAATTCCCGCAGGCGCGCGCCCATGTCATCGCCGGTGCCGGACACTGGGTTCACGCGGAAAAACCTGACGCCGTGTTACGCGCCATCCGCCGCTATCTCTCTGATACTGCGAATTGATTAAAAAGAGAGCGACTGGAAGGTTGCGGGCTTCCAGTCGTTGGCGTGCCGTTTTTGGTGATGTATGATGGCGCGCTCATCGCCCGGGCAATAGCAGGGCGGCTTGTTTCCCCCGAAGTCTCAGAATCATGGCCAAAGAACAAACGGACCGTACGACACTAGATCTGTTCGCGAATGAGCGTCGACCGGGACGACCGAAAACGAATCCGCTTTCGCGCGATGAACAGCTGCGTATTAATAAACGCAACCAGCTTAAACGCGATAAAAATCGTGGGCTTAAGCGTGTCGAACTGAAGCTCAATGCCGACGCCGTCGATGCGCTTAACGAACTGGCTGAAGCGCGTAATATCAGCCGTAGCGAGCTCATTGAAGAGATGTTGATCGCCCAGCTTGAGACGTTGCGCCGCCAGGCATAAGTCTGAAAATCCCCTTTCTTACCCTTTTCATGTAGCACAGAGTGCAGTCCTGCGCGATAGCTGTTTCCGCGGGGTTGCCAGTTCTGCTATTATTGCCCTTATCCGTGGACAAATTGCGCCACCATACCATTAAGTTTCAAGAGGTTATTTTACTCATGGCAATCATCGGCATTTTCTTCGGCAGTGATACCGGCAATACCGAAAATATCGCAAAAAACATTCAAAAACAGCTCGGTAAAGACGTTGCCGATGTGCATGACATCGCCAAGAGCAGCAAAGAAGATCTCGAAGGCTATGACATCCTGTTGCTGGGTATCCCAACCTGGTACTACGGTGAAGCCCAGTGTGACTGGGATGATTTCTTCCCGACGCTGGAAGAAGTGGACTTCAACGGCAAGCTGGTCGCCCTGTTTGGCTGCGGCGATCAGGAAGACTACGCTGAGTACTTCTGTGACGCGCTGGGCACTATCCGCGATATCATTGAACCGAATGGTGCAGTTATCGTAGGCCACTGGCCGACTGCAGGTTATCACTTTGAAGCGTCTAAAGGCCTGGCCGATGACGACCACTTCGTGGGTCTGGCGATCGACGAAGACCGTCAGCCAGAACTGACCGCAGAGCGCGTTGAGAAGTGGGTGAAGCAGATCCGCGAAGAACTGCACCTGGACGATATTCTTAACGCCTGATTGTTATTGTGGCGCAACCCCGGTTGCGCCCAGGAACCGGGTCAAACGATTAAATTAATCGCTACAATCTTTTAACTTTTTCGCCCAGACCTGTACAATGTCTCCCAGGTAAAATGGGGTGCCATTGAGTAAGTTTGTCGGTGATACCACGTTTTTATAAGCATACTTTGCCTGAGACTTGCAGTTTTCATTTAGCCATGGCAGTTCTATAATGAGACGCATTATTCCAGGTGCATTTTCTGTCACTTCCTCCAGAAGTGAATCGTTTAGCAACAGGACAGATTCCGCATGACTGACAACAATACCGCATTAAAGAAGGCTGGCCTGAAAGTTACGCTTCCTCGGTTAAAAATCCTTGAAGTGCTTCAGGGTCCAGACAATCACCATGTCAGTGCGGAAGACCTTTACAAGCGTCTTATCGACATGGGTGAAGAGATTGGGCTGGCAACCGTCTATCGCGTGCTGAACCAGTTTGATGACGCGGGCATTGTTACCCGTCATAATTTCGAAGGCGGTAAATCTGTATTCGAACTGACCCAGCAGCACCACCACGATCACCTGATCTGCCTGGATTGTGGCAAGGTCATTGAATTTAGCGATGATTCCATCGAAGCACGTCAGCGTGAAATCGCTGCTCGTCATGGTATCCGCCTGACCAACCATAGCCTGTATCTGTATGGTCACTGTGCTGAAGGTGATTGCCGCGAAGACGATCACGCACACGACGCCAAATAAGTCGAACTTTCATACTCTGAGCCAGCCGCAAGGTTGGCTTTTTTTTGCCTGTCACCCGGCGAAAAAAAGCCCGGCAAGCACAGCGCCACCGGGCCTTAACACGCTTAATTAATTTCCGTTGTTACTGCGTATTTCCTTCCAGATCTGGTCGCAACGCTTCGCCACTTCCTGATCGTTACCGGTTTTACGCGCCTGAATGCAGGCCTGATAGTCCATCACGCGAACATTTTCCTGCGTCGCAAACTGCTCATGCGCCTTCTCTTTCTTCAGCACATTCAGCACGCTCTGGCAGGCTTCAATTTTCTCCGGTGAGCCTTCAGCGGTGTTAATGCAGGCGCTGTAAGCCTCCTTCAGGCGAGAATCTTCTTTCGGTGCCGGGTCCTGGGCGCAAGCCACCAGCCCCGAGGCCAGCAACGCGACGATTACCATTTTTTTCATCATGTGCAGTCTCCATTCCGGCGGGACGGAACCCGCCGGAGCGTTCATCAGAAGATAGTGAATGGTGCGATAACCATGAATTTCACGTCACGTTCATCCTGGAAGATGTTGCCGTAACCGCCCGCGTAGCTTGGAATATCAGAGTGGTTGTCATACTGCGTGAAGTGCAGCTTGAACATCGTGCCTTTCGCACGTCCATCCTGCACGGTATAGATGGCATCCAGGCTGTAAGAGGACTCTTTCAGACGGTAGTTCGGATCGTAGTACGCATCCGGTGTGGCCATGTCGCCCGGTTTGGCGTCCCAGGCATACGCGTAGGAGGCGCCCACCGCCCAGCCCGGCAGGTTCCAGTTTTTCAGGTCATACATTGCGCCGAAGAAGACCGCTTTTTCGCCGTCGGCGTTGAAGTCAGAGCGGTTATCCCACCAGATATCCAGACGACCGTTGGAAGATGCGTAAGTCGGGGTCATACGCTGCAGGAAGTAGCCCTGCTGCCCTTCCGCCTTCACCCATGTTCCTTCCAGACGCAAATCCACCTGACCCACTTTATAGCCAAAGGTTAGCGCCTGCAGCCAGGCCGTGCCGTCATAAATATCGTTGACGCCACCATCGCTGACTTTGTCTCGCGTGCCGTAGAACTGGTAACTGGTACTCAACGGACTCCCTGCGATATCAAACTTGTAGCTGGCTTTGGCAAAATACTGATCGATATAACCTTCAGCCTGACCAAAAGCGGCTTCTAACACGAGGTCGTTTTTAAAATCGTACTTCGCACCCAGCGAGTGGAGGTAATCCACTTTGGTCTTTTTATCGTTCTGGTAAAACTTATCCATTTCGATATGCCACGGGGCTTTGTATTCGTTGGTCCACATATAGGAGAAACTCAACGCACCCGCATCACCGTAGTCAAAGTTAGCGCCAGCTTCAGCGCCCTGGTAAGTACCAGGCATAAAACTCCAGTGTGGCGCTAACAGGGTTTGGCCAGTTGGCTGAATATATCCGCCGCGCGCCCAGACTGGACCATATTTGAATTTTGCAGCGGCTTTATACAGACTGATACCGCTTTTATCGCCGGACCAGTCTTCTTTATAGGCCTTATTGCTGGACGAGAAGGCAATTTCGTTCGGGTGTCCGCTGTCGCCATTTTCCGCCATTTCAATTGCCGTGAATGCGGCAATATCCAGGCCGAACATATCGGCGGCATAGCCTGACTGGAAGTCGAGGTTGGCGTTCCAGGTAGAGTGAGAAAGGTTGGTTTTGTATTTGTCTTCGGTAACGTCTTTACGGTCACGTTCACGCTGCCAGTAATAAATACCGCCCGTGAGGGTAGAATCTTCGATGAAACCTGCTGCCTTAGCCTCTGGCGCAATCACCAGGCCTGACATTGCTGTCACACCGGCGATAGCCAGCGCCAGCGCACTACGTTTGCCACTGAACGTACGCATAGATTATTCCTCTTTGACGAATTAAAACGCCTGAACGGCGAAAAAGATAAAAGACCAAAAGGTCAGGGGTAGTCAGAAATACCCTCGAATTAACTACCGCCTTTAGGTTATTTTTCGCGACGCGAATTATCAATGCTTTTCCGTGGGCAAAAGTCAGGATTATGACGAAGTGCACATAATTCGTAGTGCTTTGTAACATTTAGCGGGAGACGAGATTTGGCGGGGCAAGTCATTAAATTTAAGTCAGTAATTGTGTAAATTACTGGTTATTTTCAGGCCTTCACTATTTTCAGAAATATACAAACTTTTTTTAGAAAAATAAGTAGCACCACATTGACCTGAATATTGCGCAGACATTATTTTTGCTCGCGCTTAACGATATGATCATTCAATAAAAAAACGCCGCATTACGCGGCGTTTGTCTCTCATTGACCAGAGCAGCGTTATTATTCGCCGACTTTAGTCCAGGTATCACGCAGACCAACGGTACGGTTAAACACCGGTTTTTCCGAGGTACTGTGACGGCTGTCGAGGCAGAAGTAGCCTTCACGTTCGAACTGGAACGCTTTGCCCGCTTCAGCGGCTTTCAGAGACGGCTCAGCATACCCCTGCTTGATGACCAGAGATTCCGGGTTGATTGTCGCCAGGAAGTCTTCTGCTGCACCTGGGTTAGGCACGCTGAACAGACGATCGTACAGGCGAATTTCAACCGGCAGCGCATGTGTTGCACTTACCCAGTGGATCACGCCTTTCACTTTGCGGCCATCTGCCGGATCTTTGCTCAGGGTTTCAGCGTCGTAAGAGCAGAAGATGGTGGTGATATTCCCTTCCGCATCTTTCTCAACACGCTCAGCTTTGATCACGTATGCGTTACGCAGACGCACCTCTTTACCCAGCACCAGACGCTTGTACTGCTTGTTCGCTTCTTCGCGGAAGTCAGCACGATCGATCCAGATTTCACCGCTGAACGGCACGTCACGGGTGCCCATTTCCGGTTTGTTCGGATGGTTAGGCATGGAGACCATTTCGCTCGCGCCCTGCGGGTAGTTTTCGATAACCAATTTAACCGGATCGATGACGGCCATTGCGCGCGGCGCGTTGTCGTTCAGATCTTCACGGATGCAGGATTCCAGAGAGGCGATCTCAATGGTGTTATCCTGCTTGGTCACGCCGATGCGCTTACAGAACTCGCGAATAGACGCGGCAGTATAACCACGGCGACGCAGACCCGAGATGGTTGGCATACGCGGATCGTCCCATCCCTCAACGTGCTTGTCTGTCACCAGCAGGTTCAGCTTACGCTTGGACATCACCGTGTATTCCAGATTCAGACGAGAGAATTCGTACTGACGCGGATGCACAGGGATCGTGATGTTATCCAGAACCCAGTCGTACAGACGGCGGTTATCCTGGAACTCCAGCGTACACAGGGAGTGCGTAATGCCTTCCAGCGCATCGCTGATGCAGTGGGTAAAGTCGTACATCGGGTAGATGCACCACTTGTTACCGGTCTGATGGTGTTCAGCGAACTTGATACGGTACAGAACCGGATCGCGCATCACGATGAACGGTGATGCCATGTCGATTTTGGCACGCAGGCACGCTTTACCTTCCTCGAAGCCACCCGCACGCATTTTTTCAAACAGCGCCAGGTTCTCTTCAACGCTGCGATCGCGGAACGGGCTGTTTTTACCCGGCGCGGTTAGCGTGCCGCGGTATTCGCGGATCTCTTCAGCAGACAGCTCGTCGACATACGCCAGACCTTTATTGATAAGCTCGACCGCATAGGCATACAGCTGATCAAAATAGTCAGAGGAGTAGCAGATATCGCCAGACCAGTTGAAGCCCAGCCATTGCACGTCATTCTTAATAGACTCAACGTATTCGATGTCTTCTTTTACTGGGTTGGTGTCATCGAAACGCAGGTTGCACTGTCCCTGGTAGTCTTGCGCGATGCCAAAGTTCAGGCAGATCGATTTTGCATGACCAATATGCAGGTAGCCGTTTGGCTCCGGCGGGAAACGGGTATGAACTGTGGTGTGCTTACCACTGGCCAGATCTTCATCGATGATCTGACGAATAAAGTTACTCGGGCGGGCTTCAGCCTCACTCATCGTGGATTCCTCAAAGCGTAAACAACGTATAACGGCATATGATCTTATAAGCCGGACGTAGTGACAACCCTTAAAACGTCTCTGAAGAAAATAATGGGGGCAATTGCTGCAAAAAAAAGCGGCGGAGGAAAACCCCCGCCGCTTAAGGCATGACTCTACTCAGGAGCGATTACTTGCCTTTAATCTCATACAGTGGCGTCTGGCCCGCAACGACCTGACCTTTCGCCTGAATCACCAGGCCGCTGAAGTCGTCGATATTGCTGCAAACGACCGGGCTAATCATGGAGCGCGCGTTAGCGTTCAGGTAATCCAGATCCATTTCCAGAATCGGCTGACCTGCCACCACGTCGACCCCCTCTTCCACCAGGCGAGTAAAGCCCTGACCGTTCAGCGCGACGGTATCGATACCCATATGGACAACGATCTCCGCGCCCTTTTCAGTTTCGAGGCAGAACGCATGGTTGGTGTTGAAGATTTTAACGATGGTCCCGGCAGCTGGTGACACCACGGTTTTGTCCGTTGGTTTCACCGCCACACCGTCACCGACAGCTTTGCTGGCAAACGCTTCGTCAGGCACCTGCTCAATCGCAACCACTTCACCGGTAATCGGTGAAACCAGCGCGGCAATGGTCGTTGCGTTAGGGACGGCCTGCGGTTTTGTCACCGGGGCTTCCGTCACTGGCGCGCTGTTCGCTGCAGAAGCCGCGATCGGTCCACGGGCAACCACTTTCTTCATTTCATCGCCAATCGATTCCGCTTTCGCACCCACGATAACCTGGATGGTCTGCTTGTTCAGTTTCACCACACCGGATGCGCCAAGGCGTTTACACATGGCATCGTTAACACGCGCAGAATCACCTACCGTCAGGCGCAGACGGGTAATACATGCATCGATAGCTTTTAGGTTATCCGTACCGCCTACTGCGGCAATATAATTGGTTGCCAGCTGGGTCAGCCCTTCTTCGGTATTGCTGTTAGCTTCGCCAGTGACGATGTCGTCTTTCGTATCTTCGCGGCCTGGTGTTTTCAGGTTAAACATACGAATGACTGCGCTGAACAGAACGAAGTAGATAACGAAGAACACCAGACCCATTGCGACCAGCATCCAGACGTTCTTGCTCGCCGCGGGCAGGTTGTACATCAACACGTAGTCGATCGCGCCGGCGGAGAAGGAGAAGCCCGCATGGATACCCAGCAGCGTTGCAACAAACAGGCTAATACCCGTCAGCACAGCGTGCATGAGGTACAGCAGCGGAGCCAGGAACATGAACAGGAATTCCAGCGGCTCAGTAACACCGGTCAGGAACGCGGTGATGGCAACTGACAGCAGCATCCCGCCAACCATTGGACGACGCGCTTTCGGTGCGGCCAGGTACATAGCCAGCGCCGCGCCCGGCAGACCAAACATCATGATAGGGAAGAAGCCCGACATGAACATGCCCGCGGTGCCGTCACCTGCGTAGAAGCGGTTGATATCACCGTGGAATACCGCGCCCGCGGCGTTGGTAAACTCACCAATCTGGAACCAGGCAATGGTGTTCAGCACCTGATGCAGGCCGGTTGGGATCAACAGACGGTTGATGAAACCGAAGATACCCGCACCCACTGCGCCAGCGGAAACAATCCACTCACCGCCCGCATGGATAGCGTGCTGCACCGGTGGCCAGATGTAGCCAAAGATCGCGGCCAGAATCAGACAGAAGAAGCCTGTCGCAATCGGCACAAAACGTTTTCCACCAAAGAAGCTCAGGAAGTCTGGCAGTTTGATCCCCGCCCAACGGTTATAAACAGCCCCGCCGACCAGACCGGTAATGATACCTGCCAGAACGCCCATGTTAATTTCTGGGTTTATCGTCACCATCGCTTTCGTCAGGATGAAGTAACCGACAGCCCCGGCCAGCGCCGCTGCACCCGCGCTGTCTTTTGACCAGCTGGATGCCACACCGATGGCGAAAATCAGCGCCAGATTGTCAAAAATCGCGCCACCCGCTTGCGCGATAAATGGCACATTAAGCAGATCGGGTTGCCCGAATCGCAGCAGCAGTGCTGCAACCGGTAGCACGGCGATAGGGAGCTGCAAAGCCCTACCGAGGCGCTGGAAAAAACCTAAAATATTCATCCTATTCCCCCTACGAGACCCTTATTAAGGCTCGTGCATAAACTATGTTTTTATTGTGTCGACAACGATAAATACAGTTGATGATTCACTGGCATTGTGAGTGTGTGAAAAATTAATTCGTATCGCAAATTAAACACGTATTTTTTGTGATTTTTGTCACCAAATATCGTTAATAACCCTCCCTTTCTCTGGCTAACAGTGAAAACTTATTTTATCATTCAAAAAATCAAGACGGATTGATCCGGCCTGAAAGGTTCCAGGTTACGCTTAGTTCAGGTTCCGATAGCCATCCGCCCACTCTTCTACTTTAACTCTTGAGGTGAACAATGAGACTGATTCCCCTGGCAACTGCTGAACAAGTCGGTAAATGGGCCGCCCGTCATATCGTTAACCGTATTAACGCGTTCAAACCCACCGCCGATCGTCCTTTCGTTCTCGGCCTTCCTACCGGCGGCACGCCGCTGACCGCGTATAAAGCCCTGGTTGAGATGCATAAAGCAGGCCAGGTTAGCTTTAAACATGTTGTGACCTTCAACATGGATGAGTATGTCGGCTTACCCAAGGATCATCCGGAAAGCTACCATAGCTTTATGCACCGTAATTTCTTTGATCACGTTGATATTCCGGCTGAAAACATTAACCTGCTGAATGGAAACGCGCCTGATATTGACGCAGAATGCCGTCAGTATGAAGAAAAAATCCGTTCCTACGGTAAAATCCACCTGTTCATGGGTGGCGTGGGCAACGATGGTCATATCGCGTTCAACGAACCGGCCTCTTCTCTGGCTTCCCGTACGCGTATTAAAACCCTGACTCATGACACGCGCGTGGCAAACTCCCGCTTCTTTGACGGTGATGTTAACCAGGTTCCAAAATACGCCCTGACCGTAGGCGTAGGCACCCTGCTGGATGCCGAAGAAGTGATGATTCTGGTTCTGGGCGGTGTGAAAGCGCAGGCGCTGCAGGCTGCCGTTGAAGGCAACGTTAACCACATGTGGACCATCAGCTGCCTGCAGCTGCATCCAAAATCAGTCATCGTGTGCGACGAACCGTCCACGATGGAGCTGAAAGTGAAAACACTGAAATACTTCAACGAGTTAGAAGCTGAGAACATCAAAGGTCTGTAATTGAATAACCGCCTCTTCATCAAGAGGCGGCCGCTTTTTTTAACCGGGGGTCGTTATGTACGCTTTAACCCACGGTCGGATTTATACCGGCCATGATATTCTGGATGACCATGCGATTGTTATCGCCGATGGCCTGATTGAACGTGTTTGCCCGCTGGCAGAACTGCCGCCGGGGATTGAACAGCGCTCACTCAATGGAGCAGTAATCTCCCCCGGTTTCATCGACGTACAGCTGAACGGCTGCGGCGGTGTGCAATTTAATGATACCGCGGAGGCGGTGACGGTCGACACGCTGGAAATCATGCAGAAAGCCAACGAGAAATCGGGCTGCACCAGCTATCTGCCAACCCTCATCACCAGCAGTGATGAGCTCATGAAACAGGGTATCCGCGTGATGCGCGACTACCTGGCAAAACACCCTAATCAGGCGCTGGGTCTGCATCTTGAAGGACCGTGGCTGAACATCGTGAAAAAAGGGACGCATAACCCGGATTACGTGCGTAAACCTGACGCTGAGCTGGTCGACTACCTGTGTGCCAACGCCGATGTGATCACCAAAGTGACGCTGGCTCCTGAAATCGCGGGACCTGACGTTATCAGCAAACTGGCCGCCGCCGGGATTGTCGTTTCAGCGGGCCATTCAAACGCAACGCAAAAAGAAGCGAAAGCAGGTTTCCGCGCCGGCATTACCTTTGCGACGCACCTGTACAACGCGATGCCGTATATCACCGGTCGTGAACCTGGGCTGGTCGGGGCAATTCTCGATGAGCAGGACGTTTACTGCGGCATTATTGCTGACGGCTTGCACGTCGATTACACCAACATTCGCAACGCCAAGCGCCTGAAAGGTGACAAACTCTGTCTGGTAACCGATGCCACCGCACCGGCAGGGGCAAATATTGAGCAGTTCATTTTTGCCGGTAAAACAATATACTACCGCAATGGACTGTGTGTTGATGAAAACGGTACGCTGAGTGGTTCCTCCCTGACGATGATTGAAGGGGTGCGTAACCTGGTTGAACATTGCGGGATTGCGCTTGATGAAGTCCTGCGTATGGCGACCCTTTATCCTGCGCGCGCGATGGGCGTAGATAAACAGCTTGGCGGAATTGCACCAGGTATGGTTGCAAACCTGACGGCATTCACACACGATTATAAAATTATCAAGACCATCGTTAATGGTAACGAGGTCGTCACTGAGTAAGTAAAAGTATGACACCAGGCGGACAAGCTCAAATCGGTAATGTCGATCTCGTTAAACAACTTAACAGCGCGGCGGTTTATCGTCTGATTGACCAACACGGACCAATCTCGCGCATTCAGATAGCCGAACAAAGCCAGCTTGCTCCCGCCAGCGTGACAAAAATTACCCGTCAGCTCATTGAGCGCGGACTGATCAAAGAAGTCGATCAGCAGGCCTCTACCGGAGGCCGCCGCGCCATCTCCATTATTACCGAAACCCGCAATTTTCAGGCGATCGGCGTCCGTCTTGGTCGTCATGACACCACGCTTACGCTCTATGATCTGAGCAGCAAAGCCATCGCGGAAGAACACTACCCGCTTCCGGAGCGCACTCAGGAGACGCTGGAACACGCGCTGCTGAATACCATTGAACACTTTATCGAGAGCTGTCAGCGCAAAATCCGTGAACTGATTGCGATCTCGGTGATCCTGCCAGGCCTGGTGGACCCCGAAAGCGGCGTGATCCGCTATATGCCCCATATAAAGGTTGAGAACTGGGGGCTGGTAGATGCGCTGGAAAAACGCTTTAAAGTGACCTGTTTCGTGGGGCACGACATCCGCTCACTGGCCCTGGCAGAGCACTACTTTGGTGCGAGCCAGGATTGTGAAGATTCGATTCTGGTGCGCGTACACCGGGGGACAGGGGCAGGCATCATCTCTAACGGCCGCATTTTTATTGGCCGCAACGGTAACGTCGGTGAGATTGGTCATATTCAGGTAGAGCCGCTTGGCGAACGCTGCCACTGCGGAAACTTTGGCTGTCTGGAGACGATTGCCGCCAACACGGCGATTGAACAGCGGGTGCGCCATCTGCTTGAACAGGGTTACCAGAGCCGCGTCACGCTGGACGATTGCAAGATAGGGACTATCTGCAAAGCCGCCAACAAAGGCGACGCGCTGGCCTGTGAAGTTATTGAGCAGGTGGGTCGCCATCTGGGTAAAACCATCGCCATCGCCATCAACCTGTTTAACCCGCAAAAAGTGGTGATCGCCGGTGAGATTGTGGAGTCCGAGAAGGTCCTGCTGCCCGCCATTGAAGGCTGCATTAACACTCAGGCGCTGAAAGCCTTCCGCCAGAACCTTCCCGTCGTTCGTTCTAAGCTTGACCATCGCTCAGCGATAGGCGCATTTGCGCTGGTTAAACGCGCCATGCTCAACGGTATTCTGTTGCAACATTTGCTGGAAAGTTGATCGGGTCTTATAGTAACGCCTTCTTTTTTTGATGTCGGAATGTCCATGACCATTAAGAATGTAATTTGTGATATCGACGGCGTGCTGATGCACGACAACGTTGCTGTACCAGGTGCTGCGGAATTTCTTCACCGCATCATCGACAAAGGAATGCCTCTGGTTCTTCTCACGAACTACCCTTCTCAGACCGGTCAGGACCTGGCAAACCGCTTTGCCACAGCAGGCGTCAACGTGCCGGACAGCGTGTTTTATACCTCTGCCATGGCCACCGCTGATTTCCTCAAGCGCCAGGAAGGAAAAAAGGCCTACGTGGTGGGTGAAGGGGCGCTGATCCACGAGTTATATAAGGCAGGGTTTACCATCACAGATGTGAACCCGGACTTTGTGATCGTTGGCGAAACGCGCTCCTATAACTGGGAGATGATGCACAAAGCCTCCTACTTTGTTGCCAACGGTGCGCGTTTTATTGCCACCAACCCGGATACCCACGGCCGTGGTTTTTACCCTGCCTGCGGCGCGCTGTGTGCCGGTATCGAAAAGATCTCTGGCCGGAAACCATTCTACGTGGGCAAGCCCAGCCCGTGGATCATCCGTGCTGCGCTGAACAAGATGCAGGCCCACTCTGAAGAAACGGTGATTGTCGGCGACAACCTGCGCACCGATATCCTGGCCGGATTCCAGGCGGGCCTGGAAACCATTCTGGTGCTTTCCGGTGTCTCCACCCTCGACGATATTGACGCCATGCCCTTCCGGCCGAGCTGGATTTATCCCTCCGTCGAAGAAATTGATATTATCTGATCCCAAACCACGCCTCAGCGCGTGGTTTTTTATTTTCACGCCCGATAAACAAACCCACACCTAACAAAACAGCCGATTTATTGCATAATCATCAATAAAAGCGTTCATGACGTGCTCGTTTTTCACTATTCGGCAATCAGCATTGCACTATTTCCGTTTTATCCCGTAAAACCCTTGCGCGCCCTCCCCCTTTGCGGCATTTTCATAAGCAAGCAACATTACAAAGCAACAGGGTTAACGGAGAAGGTTATGTGTTCAATTTTTGGCGTACTGGATATTAAAACTGACGCAGGCGAACTGCGTAAAAAGGCACTCGAATTGTCCCGCCTGATGCGCCATCGCGGCCCGGACTGGTCCGGCGTTTACGCCAGCGATAAAGCCATCCTGGCACACGAACGTCTGTCCATTGTTGACGTCAACGCCGGTGCTCAGCCGCTGTATAACGAGAAAAAAACACACGCGCTGGCTGTCAACGGTGAAATCTATAACCATCAGGCGCTGCGCGCCGAGTACGGCGACCGTTACGCCTTCCAGACCGGTTCTGACTGTGAAGTGATCCTGGCGCTGTATCAGGAGAAAGGCCCGGAATTCCTCGATGATCTGCAGGGTATGTTTGCCTTCGCCCTGTACGACAGCGAAAAAGATGCCTATCTGATTGGCCGCGACCATATTGGTATTATCCCGCTGTATATGGGTCACGATGAACACGGCAACTTTTATGTCGCCTCAGAAATGAAAGCCCTGGTGCCGGTTTGCCGCACCATTAAAGAGTTCCCGGCAGGAAGTTACCTGTGGAGTAAAGACGGCGAGATCCGTCAGTACTATCAGCGCGACTGGTTCGACTATGATGCGGTTAAAGACAACGTGACTGATAAAGCCGAACTGCGTCAGGCGCTGGAAGATTCTGTTAAAAGCCACCTGATGTCAGATGTGCCTTACGGCGTACTGCTCTCCGGCGGGCTGGACTCGTCCGTGATCTCCGCGATCACCAAGAAATTCGCCGCGCGTCGTGTTGAAGATCAGGAACGTTCAGAAGCCTGGTGGCCGCAACTGCACTCCTTTGCTGTGGGCCTGGAAGGCGCACCGGATCTGAAAGCCGCGCAGGAAGTGGCAAACCATCTCGGTACCGTGCACCATGAGATCCACTTCACCGTGCAGGAAGGCCTGGATGCGATCCGCGATGTTATCTACCACATCGAAACCTACGATGTGACCACCATTCGCGCTTCCACGCCGATGTACCTGATGTCGCGTAAGATCAAAGCGATGGGCATCAAGATGGTGCTCTCCGGTGAAGGGTCTGACGAAGTGTTTGGCGGCTACCTCTATTTCCACAAAGCGCCGAACGCTAAAGAGCTGCATGAAGAGACAGTACGTAAACTGCAGGCGCTGCATATGTTTGACTGCGCACGCGCCAACAAAGCGATGTCTGCCTGGGGCGTGGAAGCGCGTGTTCCCTTCCTGGATAAGAAATTCCTCGACGTGGCAATGCGCATCAACCCGCAGGACAAAATGTGCGGCAACGGCAAAATGGAGAAACATATCCTGCGTGAATGTTTCGAATCCTACCTGCCGGCGAGCGTGGCATGGCGTCAGAAAGAGCAATTCTCTGACGGTGTCGGGTATAGCTGGATCGATACCCTGAAAGAGGTGGCGGCAAAACAGGTTTCCGATCAGCAACTGGAAACCGCGAGCTTCCGCTTCCCGTACAACACACCAGGCTCCAAAGAAGCGTATCTGTACCGTGAAATCTTTGAAGAGTTGTTCCCGGTGCCGAGTGCGGCGGAGTGTGTTCCGGGCGGCCCGTCCGTTGCCTGTTCTTCGGCTAAAGCCATTGAATGGGATGAATCTTTCAAGTCAATGAACGATCCATCAGGACGTGCGGTAGGCGTACACCAGTCTGCCTATAAGTAATCGAAAAGCATCCAATCAGGCCCTGCGGGGCCTGATTTTTTTTGCCCCCTATTTCACTCCCCAAAAACGATAAATAACCAATAATTGCCGAATATTCGGTCACGCTGTTCGCAACCTAACCAAACAGTCACATTCCGGCTATTTTCGTTGAAAAAGGTGTTGACGCTGCAAGGGTCTATACGCATAATGCGCCCCGCAACGCCGATAAGGTAACGCGAAAAAAAGATGGCTACGTAGCTCAGTTGGTTAGAGCACATCACTCATAATGATGGGGTCACAGGTTCGAATCCCGTCGTAGCCACCATCTTTTTTGCGGGAGTGGCGAAATTGGTAGACGCACCAGATTTAGGTTCTGGCGCCGCAAGGTGTGCGAGTTCAAGTCTCGCCTCCCGCACCATTCCCAGGTAAGCGTTGCACGGATGGGGTATCGCCAAGCGGTAAGGCACCGGTTTTTGATACCGGCATTCCCTGGTTCGAATCCAGGTACCCCAGCCATATTTCTTCGATTTTGCGGTTCTCCGCGGTATTGGGGTATCGCCAAGCGGTAAGGCACCGGTTTTTGATACCGGCATTCCCTGGTTCGAATCCAGGTACCCCAGCCATCGAAGATTGCATTACTGGCTACGTAGCTCAGTTGGTTAGAGCACATCACTCATAATGATGGGGTCACAGGTTCGAATCCCGTCGTAGCCACCAAATTAATCATCTGTCGAATGATTCGGTAGACGAGAAAAAATTGTTGGGGTATCGCCAAGCGGTAAGGCACCGGATTCTGATTCCGGCATTCCGAGGTTCGAATCCTCGTACCCCAGCCAATTTAAAAAGTCGTTAAGCACATTGTTTAACGCAATTGGGGTGTCGCCAAGCGGTAAGGCTCTGGTTTCTGATACCAGCATTCCGGGGTTCGAATCCCTGCACCCCAGCCACTTAGTAACAAAAAAGCCCGCTCTGCGGGCTTTTTTGTTTTTGTTGGATTATGTACCGCATCCGAAAGCCCTCTCCCGCGGGAGAAGGCACTCAGATTAAATGCCTAACGCGTACTTCAGTGCCTGACGCTTCAGCCCACCGGCACGCTCCGCCGCCATCAACCCAATGTTACGCAGAATGCGCACCGGACCAAGATCGTTACTGAAGCCGGCGTAAAACAGATCCATCCCCGACTGCATGATAAAGTTATCCGCCATGCGCCGCGTCTGGTAACGTTTCAGTACCGGATGGCTGGCCCAGGCCTCCGCGTGAGCGCGCGCATTGCCCAGCACATCCAGTAAAGCCTCAACGTCACGGTATCCCAGGTTCACGCCCTGCCCCGCCAGCGGGTGAATGGTGTGTGCCGCATCCCCCACCAGCGCCAGCCCTGCACGGGCATACTGCAATGCATGGCGACGGGTAAGCGGAAACGCCCCGGCGGCAACCGGCATGACGTTGCCCAGACGGCGTGGGAAGTGCTGATGGATCTCTCGCTGCAGCTGCTCCATTGAAAGCCCCTGCAACTGACGAATGCGCGCCGGTTTGTCATACCACACCAGCGACGCCCAGCGATCAAACAACGGTAAAAAGGCATGCGGGCCGTTCGGGGTAAAGTGCTGCCAGGTGCTCTCACCCGGGTCATTCTCACACTGCACGGTGATCAGCATGCACGCCTGCTGGTACTGCCAGGCATGAATGCCAATTCCCGCCATTTGCCTGACCTGTGAGTTGGCACCATCCGCTCCGACAACCATCCTCGTGGCCAGCTCATCACCCTTATCCAGCTCAAGCAAATACCCGCCTTCGTGGGGATGCAGTGCGTTAAGTGACGCCGGGACGCGCAGCGCCACTTTCGGATGCGCCTCCAGGGCCTGCCAGAGCGCCAGCTGGAGGACCGTGTTTTCCACCATATAGCCCAGACGGGGCAGCTTCAGTTCAGCGGCATCAAACGCGACATGCGCATTCTCCCACTCCCAGGTTTCGAGACGGCTGTAAGGGTGCGCGCGCATCCCGAGCACGGCATCCCAGACGCCCAGCCCGCGCAGTAGATCGACAGAGGCGGCGCTGATAGCTGAAATTCGCACATCCGGCTTTGCCATCGGGTCAAACGCAACAGGGGCAGCCTGCTCGATAACCGTCACCTCAAATCCCTGCTGCGCCAGCCCCAGCGCGAGTGCGCCGCCGACCATACCGCCGCCGACAACGGCAATTTCGGTTTGTTGGAGAGTCATGGTCAATTATCCTTAATGGTATATACCTTAAGTTTACCGGATTTTTTCGGTCTTGAGGTTGACAACCTTCATACTGGTCACAACCGCAGCAAAGCATTACAATACGCGCCCTGCATTCCTGAGCATGAGCAAGTCGATGACAAAAAAACTCCATATAAAAACCTGGGGCTGTCAGATGAACGAATACGATTCATCCAAGATGGCCGATCTGCTGGATGCCACGCACGGGTATCAACTGACTGACAACGCGAACGAAGCGGACGTGTTGCTGCTCAATACCTGTTCGATCCGTGAGAAGGCGCAGGAGAAGGTGTTCCATCAACTGGGCCGCTGGAAGCTTATCAAACGCAAAAGACCCGATGTGATCATTGGCGTGGGTGGCTGTGTGGCCTCGCAGGAAGGCAAACTGATCCGCCAGCGTGCTCACTATGTTGATATTATTTTTGGCCCGCAGACGCTGCACCGCCTGCCGGAGATGATCAACGCCGTTCGCGAGAATCGCCGCCCGGTGGTTGACGTAAGCTTCCCGGAAATCGAAAAATTTGACCGTCTGCCAGAACCACGCGCGGATGGTCCAACAGCCTACGTCTCCATTATGGAAGGCTGTAACAAGTACTGCACCTATTGTGTCGTACCGTATACCCGCGGCGAAGAAGTGAGCCGTCCGACCGACGACATTCTGTTTGAAGTGGCGCAACTGGCGGCACAGGGTGTGCGTGAAATTCATCTGCTGGGCCAGAACGTCAACGCCTGGCGCGGCGAGAACTACGACGGTACCACCGGCAGCTTTGCAGAACTGCTGCGCCTGGTGGCCGCGATCGACGGCATCGACCGCCTTCGCTTCACCACCAGCCACCCGATGGAATTTACCGATGACATCATTGATGTGTATCGCGACACGCCAGAGCTGGTGAGCTTCCTGCATCTGCCGATTCAGTGCGGTTCCGACCGCGTGCTGAACCTGATGGGACGTCCACATACGGTACTGGAGTACAAATCCATCATCCGCAAGCTGCGTGAAGCCCGTCCTGACATCCAGATTAGCTCCGACTTTATCGTTGGCTTCCCGGGCGAAACCACGGATGACTTTGAGCGCACGATGAAGCTCATTGGCGAAGTGAATTTTGACGTCAGCTACAGCTTTATCTTCTCAGCGCGTCCAGGTACTCCTGCGGCCGATATGGTCGACGATGTGCCGGAAGAAGAGAAAAAGCAGCGTCTGTATATTCTGCAGGAGCGTATCAACCAGCAGGCCAACGCCTGGAGCCGTCGTATGGTCGGCACCGTCCAGCGTATTCTGGTGGAAGGCACTTCCCGTAAGAGCATTATGGAGCTGTCAGGACGCACCGAAAATAACCGCGTCGTGAACTTTGAAGGCACGCCAGACATGGTCGGTAAATTTGTGGACGTGGAGATTGTCGACGTGCTGACCAACTCCCTGCGCGCGAAAGTGGTCCGTACCGAAGACGAAATGGGTCTGCGCATCGCACAGTCGCCGGAATCCGTCATGTCCCGCACCCGCAAAGAAAGCGACGCTGGCGTCGGTATTTACCAGCCATAACGCCATCCGGCCTGCCGTTTCGGCAGGCCTTGTATTTCCTCTCATCGCCCCCAATATCTTCCGCAACGCTTGCGCCTTTATTCTATGGCGTGAATAATTTCGGTAATGACCGTTTTATTACGCCAGGTGGCACCGGGTCAGTTAAACAATCAAAGAGGAACAGTTTGAACATAGATACGCGTGAAATTAGCCTTGAGCCAGCAGACAACGCTCGCCTGCTGAGCCTGTGCGGGCCGTTTGATGACAACATCAAACAACTGGAGCGACGTCTGGGTATCGAAATCAATCGTCGCGATAATCATTTCAAACTCACCGGACGCCCTCTCTGCGTCAACGCCGCTGCGGATATTCTGCGTAGCCTGTATGTGGATACCGCCCCAATGCGCGGTGAAATACAGGATATCGAGCCAGAACAGATCCACCTCGCGATCAAAGAGGCGCGCGTGCTTGAGCAAAGCGCAGAAAGTGTGCCGGACTATGGCAAGGCCATCAATATTAAGACCAAACGTGGCGTCATTAAGCCGCGTACGCCAAACCAGGCGCAGTACATCGCCAACATTCTCGACCATGACATCACCTTCGGTGTGGGCCCGGCGGGTACGGGTAAAACCTATCTGGCCGTTGCCGCGGCGGTTGATGCGCTCGAACGCCAGGAGATTCGTCGCATCCTGCTGACCCGTCCGGCGGTGGAAGCGGGTGAAAAACTGGGCTTCCTGCCAGGCGATCTGAGCCAGAAGGTTGACCCTTACCTTCGTCCGTTATACGACGCACTGTTCGAGATGCTCGGCTTTGAGAAAGTTGAGAAGCTGATTGAGCGTAACGTGATTGAAGTTGCCCCGCTCGCCTATATGCGCGGCCGTACGCTGAATGATGCATTCATTATTCTCGATGAAAGCCAGAACACCACCATCGAACAGATGAAAATGTTCCTGACACGTATCGGCTTTAACTCAAAAGCGGTCATTACCGGTGACGTCACGCAGATTGACCTGCCGCGCAGCACCAAATCGGGTCTGCGCCATGCCATTGAAGTGCTGGCCGACGTCGACGAAATCAGCTTTAACTTCTTCCACAGCGAAGACGTGGTCCGTCACCCGGTTGTGGCGCGCATCGTTAACGCTTATGAAGCATGGGAAGAAGCAGATCAGAAGCGTAAGGCCGAACTGGCCGCAGAACGTAAGCGCGAAGCGCAGGAGCAAGAACAAAAATGAGTCAGGTGATCCTCGATTTACAACTGGCATGTGACGATAATTCCGGTTTGCCAGAAGAGGCGCAGTTTCAGAAATGGCTGGATGCGGTTATCCCCCAGTTTCAGGAAGAATCAGAAGTCACGATTCGTCTGGTGGATGAAGCCGAAAGCCATGAGCTTAACCTGACCTACCGCGGGAAAGATAAGCCGACCAACGTGCTCTCTTTCCCCTTCGAAGCCCCACCGGGAATTGAGATGCCGCTGCTGGGCGATCTGATCATCTGCCGCCAGGTCGTGGAACAGGAAGCTAAAGAGCAGCAAAAACCGCTGGAAGCTCACTGGGCGCATATGGTGGTACACGGTAGCCTGCATCTGCTCGGCTACGACCATATTGAAGATGACGAAGCGGAAGAGATGGAGTCCCTCGAGACAGAGATAATGCTTGCTCTGGGCTATGAGGATCCGTACATTGCCGAGAAAGAATAGTCAGTCGACCGACTGACTAACATGCCGCCGCGTAGGGAAATAGCGCGGCGGTAAACGTTGAACTAACAAGAGAACCCTTAACAAACGCCATGAGCGACGACAATTCACACAGTAGCGACACGACAAACACCAAAAAGGGATTTTTCTCCCTCATTCTGAACCAGCTTTTCCACGGCGAACCTAAAAACCGTGACGAACTGCTGGAGCTGATTCGTGATTCCGGGCAAAACGACCTTATCGATGAAGATACGCGCGAAATGCTCGAAGGGGTAATGGACATCGCCGACCAGCGCGTTCGCGACATCATGATCCCCCGCTCGCAGATGATCACCCTGAAACGTAACCAGACTCTGGACGAGTGCCTCGATGTGATCATCGAATCCGCACACTCGCGTTTCCCGGTCATCAGCGAAGATAAAGATCACATTGAAGGGATTTTGATGGCGAAAGATCTGCTGCCGTTTATGCGCAGCGATGCCGAAGCCTTCAGCATGGAAAAAGTGTTACGCCAGGCCGTGGTTGTGCCGGAAAGTAAACGTGTGGATCGGATGCTGAAAGAGTTTCGCTCTCAGCGCTACCACATGGCGATTGTTATTGATGAATTTGGTGGCGTTTCCGGTCTCGTCACGATCGAAGATATCCTTGAGCTGATCGTGGGCGAAATCGAAGATGAGTATGACGAAGAAGAGGATATCGACTTCCGTCAGCTTAGCCGTCACACCTGGACCGTTCGCGCGCTGGCCTCGATTGAGGACTTTAACGACGCCTTTAGTACCCATTTCAGCGATGAAGAGGTCGATACTATTGGCGGGCTGGTGATGCAGGCCTTTGGCCACCTTCCGGCACGCGGCGAGACCGTTGACATCGACGGTTACCAGTTCAAAGTGGCAATGGCCGACAGCCGACGTATTATACAGGTTCATGTCAGAACGCCGGACGACTCACCGGTGCCAAAACTGGAAGATTAATGTAAATGGCATTTGCCCCATTACTTGAACGCCAGCGCGTACGTCTGCTGCTGGCGCTGTTACTCGGAGCCAGCGGAACGCTGGCTTTTTCTCCTTACGATATCTGGCCTGCAGCCATTCTCTCCCTGATGGGACTTCAGGGTTTAACCCTGAATCGTCGTCCCGTCCAGGCGGCAGCGATTGGCTACTTCTGGGGACTGGGGCTGTTTGGCTCCGGCATCAACTGGGTCTATGTCAGCATCGCTCAGTTTGGCGGTATGCCAGGACCCGTTAACGTCTTCCTCGTGGTACTGCTGGCCGCTTATCTCTCGCTCTATACCGGTCTGTTCGCGGGTATCCTTTCTCGCCTGTGGCCAAAAACCACCTGGCTGCGCGTTGCCATTGCTGCGCCGGTTGTCTGGCAAATTACCGAGTTCCTTCGCGGCTGGGTACTGACTGGCTTCCCGTGGCTGCAGTTCGGTTACAGTCAGATTGATGGCCCGCTAAAGGGGCTTGCTCCGGTAATGGGCGTTGAAGCGATTAACTTCCTGTTGATGGTGGTGAGCGGACTGCTGGTCCTGGCGCTTGTCACACATAACTGGAAGACGCTGGTCGTGGCGCTGGTGTTGGTTGCCCTGCCTTTCCCACTGCGTTATATCCAGTGGTACAGCCTGGTGCCAGAGCGCACTACACAGATTTCAATGGTGCAGGGGAATATCCCTCAGTCAATGAAATGGGACGAGAAAGAGCTGCTGAACACGCTGAAGATCTACGCTAACGCCACCGAGGCGGTCATGGGTAAATCGCAGCTGATCATCTGGCCAGAGTCGGCGATTCCGGATCTGGAAATTAACCAGCAGCCGTTCCTGAACATGATGAACGATCTACTGCTGGCTCGCGGCAGTACGCTGGTTACCGGGATTGTCGATGCGCGTCTGAATCAGCAGAACCGCTACGACACCTACAACACCATCATTACGCTGGGTAAAGACAGCGAATACAGCTACAACTCCACTGACCGGTATAACAAGAATCACCTGGTACCGTTTGGCGAATTTGTACCGCTGGAGTCCATTCTGCGCCCGTTAGCACCGTTCTTTGACCTGCCGATGTCCTCATTCAGCCGTGGCCCGTACGTTCAGCCCCAGCTGCATGCGCACGGTTTTGCCCTGACGGCGGCCATCTGCTACGAAATTATCCTCGGCGAGCAGGTGCGCGATAACTTCCGTCCGGACACTGACTTCCTGCTGACTATCTCCAACGATGCCTGGTTTGGTAAGTCGATTGGCCCGTGGCAGCATTTCCAGATGGCGCGGATGCGCTCCCTGGAGCTGGCGCGCCCGCTGCTGCGTAGCACCAACAATGGCATTACCGCCGTGATTGGCCCGCAGGGCGAAATCCAGGCCATGATCCCGCAGTTCACCCGTGAAGTGCTGACGACCAACGTCACGCCTGCGACGGGCCTGACGCCTTATGCCCGCACCGGCAACTGGCCGCTGTGGATCCTGACCGCGCTGTTCGGATTTGGCGCGGTGCTGATGAGCTTGCGTCAGCGTCGTCGATAATTTCCCCTCCCTTCCCCTCTCCCGTTGGGAGAGGGCATTTCTGGCACGTCTCTTGCTTTATTTCCCCACGTAAACGCAGTTTGGCTTAACGTGCAACTTCGTCGCACCAGCGTAGATCACCGGTAGCACCGAAACGGTGCAACGAGAGATATTTGCCTCTGATTGGTGCGGCGCGCTTCGCAAAAATAAACAATAACGCAGCAAAATCTTTACATTAAGCCAGACTAAATGTTAACAAGCTTGCATAACACTGCACTCGCATAGCGCGAGATATAACAACATCACAATGGGTATCAATGCGTCACTGGCGCTGATAAGAAAGGAGTTGGGTATGCAATTACGTAAACTGGCCACAGCAATGCTGGTTATGGGGATGTCGGCAAGCGTCGTTCACGCTGAAGATGCTCCGGCTGCCGGGAGCACTCTCGACAAGATTGCCAAAAACGGCGTGATCGTGGTCGGCCACCGTGAATCTTCTGTCCCGTTCTCTTACTACGACAACACGCAAAAAGTCGTGGGCTATTCACAGGATTACTCCAACGCTATCGTTGAAGCTGTGAAGAAAAAGCTGAACAAACCTGACCTGCAGGTGAAGCTGATTCCAATCACTTCACAAAACCGTATTCCACTGCTGCAAAACGGCACGTTCGATTTTGAGTGCGGTTCCACCACCAACAACCTTGAACGTCAGAAACAGGCTGCCTTCTCTGACACCATCTTCGTCGTGGGCACCCGCCTGCTGACCAAGAAAGGCGGCGAGATCAAAGACTTTGCGGACCTGAAAGGCAAAGCCGTCGTTGTTACCTCCGGTACCACTTCCGAAGTGTTGCTGCACAAGCTGAACGACGAGAAGAAAATGGATATGCGCATCATCAGCGCGAAAGATCATGGCGACTCTTTCCGTACCCTGGAAAGTGGCCGTGCTGTGGCGTTTATGATGGATGATGCCCTGCTGGCAGGCGAACGTGCAAAAGCGAAGAAACCAGACAACTGGGATATCGTCGGCACGGCGCAATCTAAAGAAGCGTACGGTTGTATGCTACGTAAAGACGATCCGCAGTTCAAGAAGCTGATCGATGACACCATCGCTCAGGTTCAGACCTCCGGTGAAGCGGAAAAATGGTTCGATAAATGGTTCAAGAACCCGATTCCACCCAAAAATCTTAACATGAACTTCGAACTGTCTGACGACATGAAAGCGCTGTTCAAATCACCAAACGACAAGGCTCTTAACTAATTAGAACAACAGGGGCGGGATCTCCTGCCCTCTCGATTGTCGGGAAGCATGGACAGACTATACGTTGAGTGGTCGTTCCCCACTCAGCGCGAAAAATGAGCTTCTCACCAATCTTCGAGGGTAGCGCTGCTACCCTTTTTTTTCTGGAGTTTATTATGTCAATAGACTGGAACTGGGGCATATTCCTGCAACAAGCCCCGTTCGGCAACACCACCTATCTTGGCTGGCTGTGGAGCGGTTTTCAGGTTACCGTCGCCTTATCGATCACGGCGTGGATTATCGCGTTTCTTGTCGGTTCACTGTTCGGTATTTTGCGCACCGTACCTAACCGTTTTCTCTCATCTCTCGGCACCCTGTATGTGGAACTGTTCCGTAACGTTCCGCTGATTGTGCAATTTTTCACCTGGTATCTGGTCGTCCCGGAACTGCTGCCGGAAAATATTGGCATGTGGTTTAAGTCGGAACTGGATCCGAACGTGCAGTTCTTTGTCTCTTCCATGCTCTGCCTGGGGCTCTTCACCGCCGCGCGCGTTTGCGAGCAGGTGCGTGCCGCCATTCAGTCACTGCCGCGCGGACAAAAAAATGCTGGCCTGGCGATGGGCCTGACGCTGCCACAAACTTACCGCTACGTACTGCTGCCTAACGCTTACCGCGTCATTGTTCCACCAATGACGTCTGAGATGATGAACCTGGTGAAAAACTCGGCCATCGCCTCGACCATCGGTCTGGTGGATATGGCCGCACAGGCGGGCAAGCTGCTGGATTATTCCGCCCACGCGTGGGAATCCTTCACGGCGATCACACTCGCCTATGTTCTGATTAACACTTTCATCATGCTGGTGATGAACCTGGTTGAACGCAAAATCCGCCTGCCGGGCAATCTGGGGGGCAAATAATGTACGAATTTGACTGGAGTTCTATCGTTCCATCCATGCCTTACCTGCTGGATGGCCTGCTGATCACCTTAAAAATCACCGTGATTGCTATTGTGGTGGGTATCGTCTGGGGCACCCTGCTGGCGGTCATGCGCCTGTCGGCCTTTAAACCGTTCGCCTGGTTTGCCACGGCCTACGTTAACGTTTTCCGCTCCATCCCCCTGGTGATGGTACTGCTGTGGTTTTACCTGATTGTTCCCGGCTTTCTGCAAAACGTGCTGGGGCTGTCGCCGAAAACCGATATCCGCCTGATCTCCGCGATGGTCGCGTTCTCAATGTTTGAGGCTGCTTACTATTCAGAGATTATCCGAGCGGGTATTCAGAGTATTTCCCGTGGGCAGTCCAGCGCCGCGCTGGCGCTGGGGATGACGCACTGGCAATCCATGCAGCTCATTATTCTGCCGCAGGCGTTTCGCGCCATGGTTCCCCTCCTGCTGACCCAGGGCATCGTACTGTTCCAGGATACCTCTCTGGTCTACGTATTGAGCCTGGCAGACTTCTTCCGTACCGCGTCTACCATCGGTGAACGTGACGGTACGCAGGTCGAAATGGTGCTCTTCGCGGGTGGCGTCTATTTTGTGATTAGTTTAAGCGCGTCGCTGTTGGTCAGCTGGCTGAAGAAAAGGACTGTATAATGATTTCCCTGAAAAATGTTTCTAAATGGTATGGGCACTTTCAGGTGCTGACCGACTGCTCAACCGAAGTGAAAAAAGGTGACGTGGTGGTGGTATGTGGGCCATCCGGCTCCGGTAAATCCACGCTGATCAAAACCGTTAACGGCCTGGAGCCGGTGCAGCAAGGTGAGATCCTCGTCAATGGCACCAAAGTCAATGACAGGAAAACCAACCTTGCTCAGCTGCGTTCCCACGTCGGCATGGTGTTCCAGCACTTTGAGCTGTTTCCGCACCTCTCCATTATCGAGAACCTGACGCTGGCGCAGGTAAAAGTGCTGAAACGCGATAAAAAGCTCGCGCGCGATAAAGGTCTGAAGCTGCTGGAACGCGTGGGGCTCTCAGCGCATGCTGATAAATTCCCGGCGCAGCTCTCTGGCGGTCAGCAGCAGCGTGTGGCTATTGCCCGGGCCCTGTGTATGGATCCGGTCGCCATGCTGTTTGATGAACCGACTTCCGCTCTCGATCCCGAGATGATCAACGAAGTGCTGGACGTAATGGTTGAGCTGGCGCACGAAGGGATGACGATGATGGTGGTGACCCACGAAATGGGCTTTGCCCGCAAAGTGGCGAACCGCGTGATCTTCATGGACGAAGGGAAGATTGTTGAAGACTCGCCGAAAGAAGAGTTCTTCGCCAATCCAAAATCCGAGCGAGCAAAAGACTTCCTCGCCAAAATCCTGCACTAATCTCCCCGGTGCGCAATCTGCGGATTGCGCACTGCTTCACGCTTTAGCTCTCTTCTTCTCGTCGGCGTCACATTGCAGCGTTAACCTTGTCACAAAATAATGCTACGTATGGAGCACGCTATGGCACAACCTATCCTTCTCGATTGCGACCCGGGTCATGATGACGCGATCGCCCTCGTCCTTGCACTTGCCTCCCCTGAACTGGACATCAAAGCCGTTACGTCCTCTGCCGGAAACCAGACCCCGGAGAAAACGCTGCGTAATGTCCTGCGTATGCTGACGTTGCTCAAACGCACCGATATACCGGTCGCCGGTGGTGCTGTCAAACCGCTCATGCGCGATCTGATCATTGCCGACAACGTGCACGGTGAAAGTGGGCTGGATGGCCCGGCACTGCCCGAACCGGGGTTTGAAGCGCAACCCTGCACCGCCGTAGAGTTGATGGCGAAAGTGCTGCGTGAAAGCGCGGAACCGGTCACGCTGGTGGCCACCGGCCCGCAAACCAACGTTGCGCTGCTGCTCAACAGCCATCCGGAATTGCACAGTAAAATCGCCCGAATCGTGATCATGGGCGGCGCAATGGGACTCGGGAACTGGACGCCAGCGGCGGAGTTCAACATTTTTGTCGATCCGGAAGCCGCAGAGATTGTCTTCCAGTCTGGCCTGCCGATTGTCATGGCCGGCCTGGACGTCACCCATCGCGCACAAATAATGGCGCACGACATTGCGCGCTTTCGTGCCATTGGCAACCCGGTGGCGACAACCGTCGCAGAATTGCTGGACTTCTTTATGGCGTATCACAAAGCCGAGAAATGGGGTTTTCACGGCGCGCCGCTGCACGATCCGTGCACCATTGCCTGGCTGCTCAAACCGGAGATGTTTACCACAGTAGAACGGTGGGTGGGCGTGGAAACCCAGGGGAAATACACTCAGGGTATGACGGTGGTGGACTACTATTCACTGACGGGCAATCAACCCAATACCACGCTGATGGTGGATATCGACCGGGAAGCGTTCGTGGATTTGCTGGCGGAAAGACTCAGCTATTACAGTCAGGCCCGGTAAGCGATGGCCACCGGGCATGGTAGACTGCTCTGTGGCCTGATGCCCTCCCTCTGACCTGAAGGCAGAGGGCGGCTTTTACTTAGGGCTCAAACGGCCGACGCTGGAACTGATCGTGTCCACACTTTGGACACAGCGGCAACACATCCGGCGTATAGACTGCAATGTGGTGATGGCATTTCTCGCACACCAGATTCCCCAGTCCGACCACTTCTCCGCTGTGATAGACCCCGTGGTGGTTGAGATCCTGAAAGACTTCACGCCACTCCAGCTGCGTTTTATCGGTGATATCCGCCAGCTCCTGCCACAGGCTTTCTTTAATTACCCGCATAAAAACGCTGTCGGTAACCTCGTTCTGACTCTCTTCGTAGCTTCGCGCAAACTCTTCCAGGTCGCGGCGTACGGCGCGCGTCACCTCTTCCACTTCGGTTCGCGTTAACTCACCCGTTTGCGTCACGCGGGCCCGCGCCTGTTCCACCAGCGCATCGATATCACGCTCGCCGTTACGCAGCCGTTCCGTCAGTGTTGTCACCAGTTCTCGGTAAAATTGAGCAACCTTGTTCATCATTTTGCCTCCCGGGTAAGTAACTGACTCTAATAATAGACCTTATTTCGCCACCGCTTTGCCAGGTGAACCACAGACCCGACAAATTCCTCACGCGCGCATTTGTGCGAAAGGCTGTTTTGGCGCGGGCGTTTGGGCTATGCTATGCGGATCTGAATTACCACATCCATTGGCTACATTTGTAGCTGTATTGAAAACAGGACCACTGGCTGCCATGCAAGAGCAATACCGCCCGGAAGAGATAGAATCAAAAGTCCAGCAACACTGGGACGAGAAGCGCACCTTTGAAGTAACCGAAGACGAGAGCAAAGAGAAGTATTACTGCCTGTCGATGCTTCCCTATCCTTCTGGTCGACTACACATGGGCCACGTGCGTAACTACACCATTGGTGATGTGATTGCCCGCTATCAGCGTATGCTCGGCAAAAACGTCCTGCAGCCAATCGGCTGGGATGCGTTTGGTCTGCCTGCAGAAGGCGCGGCGGTCAAAAACAACACGGCACCTGCCCCGTGGACGTACGACAACATCGCGTACATGAAAAACCAGCTCAAAATGCTGGGCTTTGGCTATGACTGGAGCCGCGAGCTGGCGACCTGCACCCCGGAATACTACCGCTGGGAGCAGAAATTCTTCACCGAGCTGTACAAAAAAGGCCTGGTGTACAAGAAGACCTCTGCCGTTAACTGGTGCCCGAACGACCAGACCGTACTGGCGAACGAGCAGGTTATCGACGGCTGCTGCTGGCGTTGTGATACCAAAGTTGAGCGTAAAGAGATCCCACAGTGGTTTATCAAAATCACCGCCTACGCTGACGAGCTGCTGAACGATCTGGATAATCTGGATCACTGGCCTGATACCGTCAAGACCATGCAGCGTAACTGGATCGGCCGTTCAGAAGGCGTGGAGATCACCTTCAACGTTGAGAACGACGATCGGACTCTGACCGTCTACACTACCCGTCCGGACACCTTCATGGGTGCGACCTATCTGGCCGTGGCCGCTGGTCACCCGCTGGCACAGAAAGCCGCGGAAAACAACCCGGAACTGGCGGCCTTCATCGACGAGTGCCGCAACACCAAAGTGGCCGAAGCCGACATGGCGACGATGGAGAAGAAAGGCGTTGATACCGGCTTTAAGGCTATCCATCCCCTGACGGGCGAAGCAATCCCTGTCTGGGCAGCCAACTTCGTGCTGATGGAGTACGGTACGGGTGCCGTCATGGCCGTTCCAGGCCACGATCAGCGTGACTACGAATTTGCCACCAAATATGGCCTGACCATCAAGCCTGTCATCCTCGCGGCTGACGGTTCTGAGCCAGACCTCTCCGCACAAGCCCTGACCGAAAAAGGCACGCTGTTCAACTCGGGTGAATTCAGCGGTCTGAGCTTTGAAGATGGCTTCAACGCGATTGCCGACAAGTTAGCGTCGCTGGGCGTCGGTGAGCGTAAAGTCAACTACCGCCTGCGCGACTGGGGTGTCTCTCGCCAGCGCTACTGGGGAGCACCTATCCCAATGGTGACGCTGGAAGATGGTACCGTGATGCCAACGCCAGAAGATCAACTCCCGGTGATCCTGCCGGAAGATGTGATCATGGACGGTATCACCAGCCCAATCAAAGCCGATCCTGAGTGGGCAAAAACGACCGTTAACGGCCAGCCAGCGCTGCGTGAAACTGACACCTTTGATACCTTTATGGAATCGTCATGGTACTACGCGCGTTACACCTGCCCGCAGTATCAGGAAGGCATGCTGGATTCCGATGCAGCAAACTACTGGCTGCCTGTGGACATCTACATCGGTGGTATTGAACACGCCATCATGCACCTGCTCTACTTCCGCTTCTTCCACAAGCTGATGCGCGACGCAGGCATGGTCAACTCTGACGAACCAGCAAAACAGCTGCTGTGTCAGGGCATGGTGCTGGCCGATGCCTTCTACTACGTCGGGGCGAACGGCGAGCGTAACTGGGTGTCTCCGGTTGACGCGATCGTTGAGCGCGACGAGAAAGGTCGTATCGTGAAGGCGAAAGACGCCGAAGGTCATGAACTGGTTTATACCGGCATGAGCAAGATGTCGAAGTCTAAAAACAACGGCATCGACCCTCAGGTGATGGTTGAGCGTTACGGCGCAGATACCGTGCGTCTGTTTATGATGTTTGCCTCTCCAGCTGACATGACCCTGGAATGGCAGGAATCGGGCGTTGAAGGGGCTAACCGCTTCCTGAAGCGTGTCTGGAAACTGGTTTACGAGCACACCTCTCAGGGTGATGCTCCGGCAGTGAACGTCGCGGCACTGACTGAAGATCAGCAGGCGCTGCGTCGTGATGTTCATAAAACGATTGCAAAAGTGACCGATGATATTGGTCGTCGTCAGACCTTCAATACCGCAATTGCGGCTATTATGGAACTGATGAACAAGCTGGCAAAAGCCCCGCAGGACGGCGAGCAGGATCGTGCCTTAATGCGTGAAGCGCTGCTGGCCGTCGTTCGCATGTTGAACCCGTTCACCCCGCACGTCAGCTTCACCCTCTGGCAGGAGCTGAAAGGCGAAGGCGATATCGACAACGCACCGTGGCCAGTGGCTGACGAATCCGCGATGGTGGAAAACACCACGCTGGTTGTGGTCCAGGTTAACGGCAAAGTTCGCGGTAAAATTACCGTGGCGGTCGATGCTACCGAAGAACAGGTTCGCGAACGCGCAGGCCAGGAACATCTGGTTGCGAAATATCTTGAGGGCGTTACCGTACGTAAAGTGATCTACGTACCGGGTAAATTGCTGAATCTGGTCGTTGGCTAAGCGCGGGAGGAAACGTGCGACAACTGGCAACAATACTCTTATCTCTGGCGGTGCTTGTCACCGCTGGTTGTGGCTGGCATCTGCGCAATACCACGGCAGTGCCTGCTGAAATGAAAACGATGATTTTCGACTCATCGGATCCGAATGGTCCACTCAGCCGGGCAATTCGAAACCAGCTGCGTCTTAACGATGTTGAGTTGATTGAGAAAGGGACGTTACGTCAGGATGTTCCATCCCTGCGCGTTCTGGGCTCAACCTTAGCCAAAGACACGGCGTCCATTTTCCAGGACGGCCGTACCGCAGAGTATCAGATGGTCCTGTCGGTTAATGCTGCCGTTCTGATCCCGGGTAAAGACATCTACCCAATCAGCACGAAAGTGTACCGTTCGTTCTTCGATAACCCGCAGACGGCTCTGGCAAAAGACGCCGAGCAGCAGATTATCATTAACGAAATGTACGATAAGGCCGCAGAGCAGCTGATCCGTAAGCTGCCGGGCGTTGCCGCATCAACGAAACAGGGTTCTGACATCATCGAAAAACCGGATGCCACCACGCCTCCTGTTTCTGCCTCCATGGGTAACTGATGATCAGGCTGTATCCTGAACAACTCCGCGCGCAGCTCAATGAAGGGCTGCGCGCGGCGTATCTGCTTCTCGGAAACGATCCGTTATTACTTCAGGAAAGCCTGGATGCCGTCCGACAGGCGGCGGCCGGTCAGGGCTTTGATGAACACCACACCGTCCAACTGGATAACAACACCGACTGGAATGCCCTCTTCTCGCTTTGCCAGGCGATGAGCCTCTTCGCATCGCGCCAGACCATCCAGATCCTGCTACCGGAGAATGGCCCTAACGCGGCCATCAATGAACAGCTGGCAACGCTGGTCAGTCTGCTGCACAGCGATCTGCTGTTTATTGTGCGCGGCAACAAGCTCACCAAAGCGCAGGAAAACGCGGCCTGGTTTACCCAGCTCGCGGCCAATGCGGTTATGGTGACCTGTCAGACGCCTGAACAATCCCATCTGCCAAAATGGGTCGCGACAAGAGCGAAGCAAAACAATCTTCAGCTGGACGACGCCGCAAACCAGCTTCTCTGCTACTGCTATGAAGGTAACCTGCTGGCACTGGCGCAGGCGCTGGACAGGCTCTCCCTGCTCTGGCCAGACGGTAAGCTGACACTGCCACGCGTGGAGCAGGCCGTTAACGATGCCGCGCACTTTACGCCCTTCCACTGGGTGGATGCGCTGCTGGCAGCGAAAAGCAAACGCGCCCTGCATATACTGCAACAGCTGCGCCTGGAAGGTAGCGAACCGGTTATTTTGCTGCGCACCCTTCAGCGTGAATTATTACTGCTGATTACGCTCAAGCGTCAGTCTGCACATACGCCATTACGTTCGCTGTTTGATAAACATCGGGTGTGGCAAAACCGTCGGGCGATGACCACCGAGGCCATCAACCGCCTGAGTCATGAACAGCTGCGTCAGGCCGTGCAGCTTCTGATGCGCGCTGAGCTTACGTTGAAACAAGATTATGGTCAGTCGGTCTGGGCGGAGCTGGAAAGTCTCTCTCTGCTGCTCTGCCATAAGGCGCTGGCAGACGTATTTATCGATGGATAGTATGCATTCTTTACAGGCCCTGTACGGTGGCACCTTCGACCCGGTCCATTACGGACATCTGAAGCCGGTTGAAATTCTGGCGAATCTGATCGGCCTTCAGCGCGTAATCATCATGCCCAATAATGTGCCGCCACACCGTCCACAACCTGAGGCGAGCAGCGAGCAGAGAAAAGAGATGCTCACTCTGGCTATCGCGGATAAACCGCTTTTTAGCCTTGATGAGCGAGAACTGCGCCGCAACACACCGTCCTGGACGTCGCAAACGCTGCAGGAGTGGCGAGCCGAGCAAGGGCCGGACACGCCGCTGGCCTTTATTATTGGTCAGGACTCCCTGCTCAATTTTCCCACCTGGCACCAGTATGAAACGATTCTGGAAAACAGCCACCTGCTTGTCTGTCGCCGTCCGGGCTATCCGCTGACCATGCGAGAAGAGCAGTACCAGCAGTGGCTTGAGGCGCATCTCACAGACAATATTGAAGACTTGCACAACCAGCCTGCCGGGAAGATTTATCTGGCAGAGACGCCGTGGTTCGATATTTCTGCGACCCTCATTCGCGAGCGTCTGCAGCAGGGATTAGCCTGTGACGATCTGCTGCCATCATCTGTGCTGGACTACATTCACGCGCATGGGTTGTATCAGAAAAGCGCAGACGCATAGCGGGGGCGCATGAAAAAGCGGCGTAATGATTATCCTGCCTTGACAGGTTAAGCCATACTGTTATCCTCCGCTGCCAGACTTTCCCGCCGATCATTGCTTTACAGAAATTGTTTTACAAAAATGGCGATGCAATCTCAGGCGGAGGGTGGGATGATACCCGCCTTCAAAAGCCCGGCCGGAGACATTTGTCCCGACACTGGCGTCAGTTCAGGTATACTGTCTGGCCACGAATTCATAGTTATACAATCTCATTCACCCCAGGGGGAAAACTTGCAGGGTAAAGCACTCCAGGATTTTGTTATCGACAAAATTGATGACCTGAAAGGTCAGGACATCATCGCTATCGACGTTAAGGGTAAATCCAGCATCACCGACTGCATGATTATCTGCACCGGTACTTCAACGCGTCATGTTGTTTCGATTGCCGACCACGTTGTTCAGGAATCGCGTGCAGCAGGCCTGTTACCGCTTGGCGTTGAAGGTGAAGCGACCGCTGACTGGGTGGTTGTCGATCTCGGCGATGTGATTGTCCATGTCATGCAGGAAGAGAGTCGTCGCCTGTATGAGCTGGAAAAACTCTGGGGTTAATGCGTGAAGTTGCAACTGGTCGCCGTCGGCACCAAAATGCCGGACTGGGTACAAACCGGTTTTACTGAATATCTGCGTCGTTTTCCAAAAGACATGCCGTTCGAACTGGTGGAAATTCCCGCCGGGAAACGCGGCAAGAACGCCGATATCAAACGTATTCTCGATAAAGAGGGAGAGCTGATGCTGGCTGCCGCAGGCAAAAACCGCATCGTCACCCTCGATATTCCAGGTAAACCCTGGGATACGCCGCAGCTGGCGCACGAACTGGAGCGCTGGAAGCAGGATGGTCGTGACGTCAGTCTGTTGATTGGCGGGCCTGAAGGGTTATCTCCTGCCTGCAAAGCGGCGGCAGAACAAAGTTGGTCTCTCTCCGCGCTGACGCTTCCCCACCCGCTCGTTCGGGTACTGGTGGCAGAAAGCCTGTATCGCGCGTGGAGCATTACTACCAACCACCCATATCACCGCGAGTAGTGACTGACCAGGGTAGATTAAGCAGCGGATGAAACTACAGAATTCTTTTCGCGACTATACGGCTGAGTCCGCGCTGTTTGTGCGCCGGGCGCTGGTCGCCTTTACGGGGATTTTGCTGCTTACCGGCGTGCTGATCGCCAACCTCTATAATCTGCAAATTGTCCGCTTTACCGATTATCAGACGCGTTCAAACGAAAACCGTATCAAGCTGGTGCCCATCGCGCCCAGCCGCGGCATTATCTACGACCGTAACGGCACTCCGCTGGCGTTAAACCGCACCATTTATCAAATCGAAATGATGCCGGAAAAAGTCGATAATGTGCAGGATACGCTTGAAGCGCTAAAAGGCGTTGTCGATCTGACCGACGATGATATCGCCGCGTTCAAAAAAGAGCGTGCCCGCTCCCACCGTTTCACCTCAATCCCGGTTAAAACGAACCTGACGGAAGTCCAGGTGGCCCGCTTTGCCGTGAACCAGTATCGTTTTCCCGGCGTGGAAGTGAAAGGTTACAAGCGTCGCTACTACCCTTACGGTTCCGCGCTGACGCATGTCATTGGTTACGTTTCCAAGATCAACGATAAAGACGTTGAACGCCTCGATAAAGACGGCAAACTGGCGAACTACGCGGCGACGCATGATATCGGTAAGCTGGGGATCGAACGCTACTACGAAGATGTCCTGCACGGGCAGACCGGCTATGAAGAGGTTGAAGTTAACAACCGTGGCCGCGTCATTCGCCAGCTCAAAGAAGTGCCACCGCAGGCGGGGCATGACGTCTACCTGACGCTCGACCTCAAGCTGCAGCAGTATATTGAAACCTTACTGGCGGGCAGCCGTGCTGCCGTTGTCGTCACCGATCCGCGTTCCGGCGGCATTCTGGCGATGGTGTCCATGCCAAGCTACGACCCGAACCTCTTTGTCGATGGTATCTCCAGCAAAGACTATTCCGGTCTGCTCAATGACCCGAATACACCGCTGGTGAACCGCGCCACACAAGGGGTTTACCCGCCAGCGTCAACGGTAAAACCGTACGTGGCGGTCTCTGCGCTGAGCGCGGGCGTCATCAACCGCAATACCAGTCTGTTTGATCCGGGCTGGTGGCAATTACCAGGCTCTGAAAAACGCTATCGCGACTGGAAAAAATGGGGTCATGGTCACCTCAACGTCACCAAATCGCTGGAAGAGTCTGCGGATACCTTCTTCTACCAGGTTGCGTATGACATGGGCATTGACCGCCTGTCAGAGTGGATGAGCAAATTCGGTTACGGACATTACACCGGCGTTGACCTTTCAGAAGAACGTTCCGGTAACATGCCAACCCGTGAGTGGAAGCTGAAGCGCTTTAAGAAGCCGTGGTATCAGGGTGATACCATTCCGGTGGGTATCGGTCAGGGCTACTGGACGGCGACCCCGATTCAGATGAACAAAGCGATGATGATCCTCATCAACGATGGCGTAGTGAAAGTTCCGCACCTGCTGCAAAGTACGGTTGAAGACGGCAAAAAAGTGCCGTGGATCCAGCCGCATGAAGCCCCGGTGGGTGACATTCATTCCGGTTACTGGGAAATTGCCAAAGACGGTATGTACGGCGTGGCGAACCGCCCGAACGGGACCGCACATAAGTATTTCGCCGGCACACCGTATAAAGTGGCCGCCAAATCCGGTACTGCCCAGGTCTTCGGTCTGAAAGCCAATGAAACCTATAACGCGCACCGCATTGCTGAACGTCTGCGTGACCATAAGCTGATGACGGCCTTTGCCCCTTATGATAACCCGCAGGTTGCGGTGGCGATGATTCTGGAAAACGGCGGCGCAGGTCCGGCCGTAGGGACCATCATGCGCCAGATCCTCGACCACATTATGCTGGGTGATAACAACACCGAACTGCCGGCTGAAAACCCGGCCGCCGCTGCGGCGGAGGACCAATAATCATGACGGATAATCCAAATAAAAAATCGCTGTGGGATAAAATCCACATCGACCCAGCCATGCTGCTGATCCTGCTGGCTCTGCTGGTTTACAGCGCCCTGGTTATCTGGAGCGCCAGCGGCCAGGACATCGGCATGATGGAGCGCAAAATCGGCCAGATCGCGATGGGTCTGGTCATTATGGTGGTCATGGCGCAGATCCCGCCGCGGGTCTATGAAGGCTGGGCGCCGTATCTGTACATATTCTGTATTGTGCTGCTGGTTGCGGTAGATGCCTTTGGGGCCATCTCTAAAGGCGCGCAGCGCTGGCTGGATCTGGGCGTTGTCCGCTTCCAGCCCTCTGAAATAGCCAAAATAGCGGTTCCCTTGATGGTGGCGCGTTTTATTAACCGTGACGTCTGCCCGCCTTCGCTGAAAAATACCGCCATTGCGCTGGTGCTGATTTTCCTGCCGACGCTACTGGTTGCGGCGCAGCCTGACCTCGGCACTTCGATTCTTATCGCCCTCTCCGGCCTGTTTGTCCTGTTCCTGTCGGGTTTAAGCTGGCGTCTGATTGGCATTGCAGTCGTGCTGGTGGCAGCGTTCATCCCGATTCTCTGGTTCTTCCTGATGCATGATTACCAGCGACAACGCGTCATGATGCTGCTCGATCCGGAAACCGATCCGCTGGGTGCGGGCTATCATATTATTCAGTCCAAGATTGCGATCGGTTCCGGCGGCCTGCGCGGTAAAGGCTGGCTGCACGGCACCCAGTCCCAGCTGGAGTTCTTACCGGAACGCCACACCGACTTTATCTTTGCGGTTCTGGCGGAAGAGCTGGGCCTGGTTGGCATCCTGATTCTGCTGGCGCTGTATGTGCTGTTGATCATGCGAGGGCTGTGGATCGCCGCACGTGCGCAAACCACCTTTGGCCGCGTGATGGCAGGCGGGTTGATGCTGATTTTATTCGTTTATGTCTTCGTAAATATTGGTATGGTGAGTGGTATTCTGCCGGTTGTTGGCGTCCCGCTCCCGCTGGTGAGCTACGGAGGCTCGGCACTGATCGTGTTGATGGCCGGGTTTGGTATCGTGATGTCGATCCATACCCACAGAAAAATGTTGTCAAAAAGCGTATAAAAATAAGGGGATCGGAATGCGTAAGCAGTGGCTGGGGATCTGCATTGCGGCAAGTTTACTTGCGGCCTGCACAAGTGATGATGGTCAGCAACAGGCAACCGTCGCGCCGCCGCAGCCTGCGGTTTGTAATGGCCCGATCGTTGAAATCAGCGGTGCCGATCCCGTTTATGAACCGCTCAATGCCAGCGCGAATCAGGATTACGAGCGCGACGGCAAAAGCTACAAAATTGTTCAGGATCCCTCCCGCTTTAGCCAGGCTGGCTTTGCCGCCATTTATGATGCCGAGCCAGGCAGCAACCTGACGGCGACCGGCGAAGCGTTCGATCCGATGCAACTGACGGCGGCTCACCCGACCCTGCCTGTCCCGAGCTACGCCCGTATCACCAACCTGGCGAATGGTCGTATGATCGTGGTACGCATTAACGATCGTGGTCCCTACGGTAACGACCGGGTGATCTCCCTGTCACGCGCGGCTGCAGACCGCCTGAACACCTCGAACAATACCAAAGTCCGTATTGACCCGATTATCGTGGCGCAGGATGGCTCCCTCTCCGGGCCAGGTACCGCGTGTACGACGGTGGCGAAACAGACTTACGCCCTTCCTGACCGCCCGAACCTGGACGGCGGCATGGGAAGCGTCTCTTCTCCGGCAGAGTCTTCTCAGCCAGCAGGAGAAGTGCGCCCAATCAGCAATGATACGCTGCAGAGCGAAGACACGACGGGTGCGCCGGTAAAGAGTAGCGGCTTCCTTGGCGCGCCGACTACGTTAGCCACCGGCGTGCTGGAAGGCAGCGAACCAACGCCAGCACCGGCTCCTGTTGCCGCTCCTGCCACACAACCTGCGCCCGTAACGGCTCCGGCGACGGCGCAAAGCACACCGGTTGCGGCTCCAGCGGCGGCCAGTGGCGGCTTTGTGGTTCAGGTTGGGGCGGTAAGCGATCAGGCCCGTGCGCAGCAGTATCAACAGCGTCTGAGCCAGCAGTTTGGTGTTCCGGGACGCGTTGCGCAAAACGGCGCAGTATGGCGTATTCAGATGGGGCCGTTTGCCAGCAAATCGCAGGCAGCGTCTCTGCAGCAGCGCCTGCAAAATGAAGCCCAACTACAATCATTTATCGCTGTAGCGAAATAATGAACTGGCGGCATCCAAAGTGTCAATTTGTGTAAAACACATTCACAAACTCATGCTTAAAGTCGGATGCCTGCCTGAATAGCATTTGCTATAGTAAGGCACTTTTTTTAATTCCATCACGGATGTCGTTGTTCTGACCATGAAGACCACTTTTTCTGCTCGTTTTGTGCAGCGCATGGCGCTGACCACGGCCCTTTGCGCAACTGCTCTCTCTGCAGCTCACGCCGATGACCTGAATATCAAGACCATGATCCCTGGCGTTCCGCAAATCGACGCGGAATCGTATATCCTGATCGACTACAACTCTGGCAAAGTGCTGGCTGAACAGAATGCCGACGCCCGCCGCGATCCGGCCAGCCTGACCAAAATGATGACCAGCTACGTTATCGGCCAGGCCATGAAAGCAGGGAAGTTCAAAGAAACGGATCTGGTCACCATCGGTAACGATGCGTGGGCAACCGGCAACCCGGTATTTAAAGGTTCATCATTGATGTTCCTGAAACCGGGCATGCAGGTTCCTGTTTCTCAGCTGATCCGTGGTATTAACCTGCAATCCGGTAACGATGCGTGCGTGGCAATGGCCGATTTCGCCGCGGGAAGCCAGGATGCCTTCGTCGGTCTGATGAACAGCTACGTCACCGCGCTGGGTCTGAAGAACAGCCATTTCCAGACCGTACATGGTCTGGACGCAGATGGTCAGTACAGCTCCGCACGTGATATGGCGTTGATTGGTCAGGCGCTGATCCGTGACGTGCCGAACGAATACTCCATCTATAAAGAGAAAGAGTTCACCTTCAACGGTATCCGTCAGACCAACCGTAACGGCCTGCTGTGGGATAACAGCCTGAACGTTGACGGCATCAAAACTGGCCATACCGATAAAGCTGGCTACAACCTGGTTGCTTCTGCCACCGAAGGCCAGATGCGTCTGATCTCTGCCGTGATGGGCGGTCGTACCTTCAAAGGTCGTGAGACGGAAAGCAAGAAACTGCTGACCTGGGGCTTCCGTTTCTTCGAAACCGTGAACCCGCTGAAAGCCGGTAAAGAGTTTGCTTCTGAGCCAGTCTGGTTCGGTGATAACGACCGTGCTTCCCTTGGCGTGGATAAAGATCTGTACCTGACCATTCCTCGTGGTCGCATGAAAGATCTGAAAGCCAGCTACGTACTGAACACCACTGAGCTGCACGCGCCACTGCAGAAAAACCAGGTGGTGGGCACCATCAACTTCCAGCTGGATGGTAAAACCATCGATCAGCGTCCGCTGGTTGTTCTGCAAGAAATCCCGGAAGGCAATTTCTTCGGCAAAATCATTGATTACATTAAATTGATGTTCCATCACTGGTTTGGCTAAAAATTGAACACTTGAAAGTGTGATTTTGATCCCCATATACTAGATATCCTGATAACTCCCACCTGTCGTGGGAGTTATTCTTTTTGACGTTACGCCGGAGCTGACATGAAAACCAAACTTAACGAACTGCTTGAATTCCCTACCCCGTTTACCTACAAAGTAATGGGTCTGGCGAAACCTGAGCTGGTTGATCAGGTGGTTGAAGTGGTACAGCGCCATGCGCCGGGTGACTACTCTCCGTCAGTAAAACCAAGCAGCAAGGGCAACTACCACTCGGTATCCATTACCATTACCGCAACCCACATTGAGCAGGTTGAGACGCTGTACGAAGAGCTCGGCAATATCGAAATTGTTCGTATGGTGCTGTAGTCCCTCTGCGGTTACCCGGTTTGCCGGGTAACCCGCCTCCCCGCTTGTGATATACTCTCCCTCACCTTTTGTCCCTCGTCTTCGGAGACGTCCTTTTGTATCAGGATAAAATTCTTGTCCGTCATCTCGGGCTGCAACCTTACGAGCCTGTCTCCCAGGCCATGCATGATTTCACCGATTCACGCGATGACACCACCCCTGATGAGATCTGGCTGGTCGAACACCTGCCGGTATTTACACAGGGACAGGCGGGAAAAGCGGAACATTTATTGATGACGGGAGATATCCCGGTAATCCAAAGCGATCGCGGTGGGCAGGTCACATACCATGGGCCCGGGCAGCAGGTGATGTACGTTCTGCTGAACCTGAAGCGCAGAAAGCTCGGCGTTCGCGAACTGGTTACCCTGCTGGAACAAACCGTGGTTAACACGCTGGCGGAATACGGTATTGAAGCCCATCCGCGTGCCGATGCGCCGGGCGTCTATGTAGGAGAAAGTAAGATTTGCTCACTGGGGCTGCGTATCCGCAAGGGCTGCTCCTTCCACGGGCTGGCACTGAATATTAATATGGATCTTACCCCCTTCCAGCGCATAAACCCCTGCGGCTACGCCGGAATGGAGATGACGCAAATGCGCCAGTGGGTTGAAAGCGCAACGCCCGAGAATATTCGTCCTGTGCTTTTGAAGAACGTTTTAGCCCTACTTAACAATCCATCTTACGAATATATCACTGCTTAATATATCATGCATCATGGCTCGATTATTTGACGGGCCACTGTTTATTTACCGCTTTTACGCTTTACAATAATCCGCTTATTCTATATTTTCGAAGCGCCCGAATATTACCGCTACATATTATTTAGCCTCCAGCCAGAACTGCATACAGGGCGTAAGTAACTTGCGTGATAATCACACAACTGTTTGTTTTTGATAAACAAGTGAAACAAAACCAACACTTTACGAATCTCTACAAGCATAATAAATAAATTCAACTATCATTCATAATGTGAATGTATACGGAGTGAAAGCGTGGAGTATAATAATTTACCAGCCAAACGACTGAATGACCCAGGTGGTGAGGACAAGCCACAAATTTTTCGGACTTTACGTAATATTGATCTCAATTTGTTGACTATTTTTGAGGCAGTATATGTCCATAAGGGTATCGTTAATGCTGCGAAAATTCTTAATCTCACGCCTTCAGCAATAAGCCAGTCAATTCAAAAACTGCGCGCTATATTTCCCGACCCGTTATTTATTCGTAAGGGCCAGGGGGTTACGCCGACGGCCTACGCCACCCATCTGCATGAGTACATCAGCCAGGGGCTGGAGTCGATTCTGGGTGCGCTGGATTTAACCGGCAGCTATGACAAACAGAGAACCATCACTATCGGCTGCACCCCGTCTGTCGGCGTGCTGGTGATGCCCGCTATTTTTCAGGCGATAAAAGAGCATGTTCCCCAGCTCCTGCTGCGAAATGTGCCGCTCAACGAGCCTGATATTCAGCTTGCTCAGTTTCAGACCGACCTGATTATAGAAAGCGGCAGCTTTAGCGCCCGAGCGCTCGGACAACATGTCCTGTATGCGGATAACCTGGTGCTGGTGTGCCGCCAGCAGCATCCCGCCCTGAGCGGGCCGTTGACCATTGAAAATCTGCGCAACTACGATCATTCGTCTTTCATGACCGAAGGACAGTCCAACCATGCGCTGCGTCAGCGAATCGATGAGATATTCCCGGAACGCCAGATCAGCTTCAGTAGTTACAATATGTTCACCACTGCCTCCCTGATTGGCAGCAGCGACATGCTCTGCATCATGCCTTCGCGTCTGTATACCTTGTTGCGTAAATGTTGGCCGCTGGAGAGCATTCCTCTCAACCAGCTCAATGCGGAATCTATCGAGATTTCACTGCATTACAACAAACTCAGCTTGCGCGATCCGGTGCTGGAAAACGTTATCCGCGTCATCCGCCAGGCCTTCTGACTGGTTGATACAGCACAAGCCCCTGTCCCCTGCCGGGCAAAACGCACAAAACAACAACTATTTTACAAATTGGCGACCTGGCAGGCTGCTTTACCGACCGTTTCAATGATATACTGCCTGTCGTTCGTTCAAAAATAGTTGATAAATACAACATTCCCTTGAATAGAAACGCTTTCCTTCGATATTCGCAACTGGAACACGCACGCTATGAGTAAACCCATTGTGATGGAACGCGGTGTTAAATACCGCGATGCCGATAAAATGGCCCTTATCCCGGTTAAAAACGTGGCTACAGAGCGCGAAGCGCTGTTAAGAAAACCGGAATGGATGAAAATCAAACTTCCGGCTGACTCTTCGCGTATCCAGGGGATCAAAGCGGCGATGCGCAAGAACGGCCTTCACTCCGTCTGTGAAGAAGCCTCTTGCCCGAACCTTGCTGAATGTTTCAATCACGGTACCGCGACGTTTATGATTCTGGGTGCCATCTGTACCCGCCGCTGCCCGTTCTGCGATGTGGCTCATGGCCGCCCGGTAGCGCCCGACGCCAACGAACCTCAGAAACTGGCACAGACCATCGCCGATATGGCGCTGCGTTATGTCGTTATTACCTCCGTTGACCGTGACGATCTGCGTGATGGCGGTGCTCAGCACTTCGCTGACTGCATTACCGCTATTCGCGAGAAAAGCCCGAACATCAAAATTGAGACGCTGGTTCCAGACTTCCGCGGCCGTATGGATCGCGCGCTGGACATCCTGACCGCAACGCCACCAGACGTGTTTAACCACAACCTGGAGAACGTGCCACGTCTCTACCGTCAGGTACGTCCTGGTGCGGACTATAACTGGTCTCTGAAGCTGCTGGAGCGTTTTAAAGAAGCGCATCCCCATATTCCCACCAAGTCAGGCCTGATGGTTGGTCTCGGTGAAACGAATGCTGAGATCATCGAAGTGATGCGCGATCTGCGCCGCCACGGTGTGACCATGCTGACGCTGGGACAGTATCTGCAGCCAAGCCGCCACCACCTGCCCGTGCAGCGCTACGTGAGCCCGGATGAGTTTGATGAGATGAAAGCCGAAGCGATGGCGATGGGCTTTACCCACGCAGCCTGCGGCCCATTTGTTCGCTCCTCTTACCATGCCGATATGCAGGCAAAAGGCGAAGAAGTGAAATAAGACTGTAATATTCACTTACAGTAATACAAAAAAACCGGCCTCTTGAGCCGGTTTTTTTTCGCAAGCCCTCAGGCATTGCCGTTACTCTTTGTGAGAAAGCTTCTCTGCCGGGATGTCACCCTCGGCGCTTTTCTTCGCAGCCGCATCATCGTCGTTCATTGCTTTCTTAAAGCCTTTGATGGCGGCACCCAGGTCACCACCCAGCGTGCGTAACTTCTTGGTACCAAACAGCAGGACGACCAGTGCGGCAACCACCAGCAGTTTGGTAATACTAATCTCACCCATAGATACCTTCTTTACATAAACCAGGCTGCATTCAGCGCCAAAAACCTGATTGTATTAACGGTCATTTGACGCGTGCACACAATAGCAATCTGTAACAAGGTGAATCAAGCATTGTTGAAAAAAACATCACAATAATTGCGGTGGCGCAAACCGACGGTTGCGAAGAACCGGTAATTGCTGCCGTGCAAGCGTAATCCTCTCCCGCTGTAACTCTGTCATCAGCAAAACCGGGGCCTCCGCCGCAGCGGCTATCGTAACACCCAGCGGATCCACCACCCTGCTCTGCCCAATGTTCTTATTGCCGCACTCCCCCGAGGCCACAACATAACAGGTAGTATCCAGCGCACGCGCTGTAAGGAGCGTTGCCCAGTGATGCTCTTTAAGCGGCCCCTTGACCCACGCGGCAGGCACAACCAGCACGTCAGCCCCCTTTAACGCGAGCGTAAGTGCCAGCTCAGGAAAACGCAGGTCGTAGCAGGTCATCAACCCAATCTTAAAGCCATCGACATCAAGCAGCGGTGGGATGCTGTCTCCCGGATCCACCCGCCGCGATTCCTGAATGCTGAAGGCATCATAAAGATGGAGTTTGGCATAGCGCGCAACGATCGCGCCGTCACGGATGGCCACGAGCGTATTTACCGCTCGTCCTGCCGTCGAGGGGACATGCACCGTAAAGAGGGTGGTCAAACCATTGCCCGCACTTTCCGCCAGCAGGTGCTGTAAAAATCCGCCGTCCAGGGGCTGGGCAGACTTCACCGACAGGTCCGGGTCGTTGTCATCTCTTGCCAGCAGCGCCTCCGGCAGCACCAGCAAGGAAGCTTCTTTCAGGCGGGCCTGCCTCATCAGAGAGACACATTTATCTGCATTCTCTTGCCAGTCAGGCGTAACCGCAAACTGTCCTACCGCAACATACATATTTGTCCCCTCAGCAAAAACCGCGTTAAACTCGCCACTCTTACACATCAAATAGCAGGTATTTACAGTGTTACAACTACTTTTAGCCGTTTTTATTGGTGGGGGTACGGGTAGCGTTGCGCGGTGGTTTTTGAGTATGCGTTTTAATCCCCTGCATCAGGCTATTCCAATGGGTACGCTGGCGGCTAACCTGATAGGTGCTTTCATTATTGGCGTGGGGCTGGCCTGGTTTAACCGTATGACGCATATCGATCCCGTGTGGAAGCTATTGATTACCACCGGCTTTTGCGGCGGTTTAACCACCTTCTCAACGTTCTCGGCGGAAGTGGTTTTCCTGTTTCAGGAAGGGCGTGTCGGCTGGGCGCTGATGAACATTGCGATTAATATGCTCGGCTCCTTTGCGATGACGGGGATCGCATTCTGGCTATTTTCCTCCGCCACGACGCACTAACAGACGCTGCGTTAATGTTGGCTTAATTTTTCTCTGTCACTCTGAACGCAATACTGAACGAGGGTGACAGAATGAAACAGAACCTGATGAGCGCAGGTGTGGTGTTGTTGAGCGTGCTGATCGTTGCCAGCTTCCTCAAAATGTATCTGCTTAGCTGATTCAACGCGAAAAAAAACCCGCTCAGTGAGCGGGTTTTGAAATTCTTGCTGACGCGTCTGAATTACAGAGCGATTACGTTAGCAGCAGAAGGGCCTTTGGCACCGTTAGTGATTTCGAACTCTACACGCTGACCTTCAGCCAGAGTTTTGAAACCATTAGACTGGATTGCAGAGAAGTGTACGAACACGTCTTTGCTGCCATCTTCAGGAGTAATGAAACCGAATCCTTTGGACTCATTAAACCACTTAACGTTACCTTTAATCTTAGACATCAAAATTACCTTTACATTAAAAAACGACACAAATGCTGTGTCGGGTACCAGTACATCAATTGTGGGACCTTTTGTCCAGCGGTTCTTTGATAAAAAGTGACTAAAGTCGCGTTAATTTCTGCTGACGGTTTTTTATCTCAACGGAATCAACGACTGCACACTTTTTCACCAGTACGTGACGTTTTTTCAGTTAAAACTGAAAACGCATCCAGGCGAAGTAAACGTTACCGTTGTTGTATGTCCCCGGGATATAGGTCATCTGGAACGTTGCCGGACCATAGCCGATAGAGGCCAGAGGCAGCAGCACCGGAATCGGAATGTAGTTCCAGTTGTCGCGTGCGGTCACACCGGCGGTGTAGCCCAGCCCCACATGGAAGTTTTCATCGGCTAACGGACGCCAGGTTTTCTCCCAGCCATAACCCCCGATCGGTTCCCATTTGTTAAAGGAATCTTTAAAGGCCATCAGATAGATGCCATGCCAGTTCCCTTTTTCGTCCCAACGCGACTGACCAAAACCAGCCCCCCACGGGCGCTCGTTATATTTGTCAGTCTTTTCTTTGTCATAGGCAAAACGCGCATGCCACGTTATTGCCGGAACATACAGGTCATAATGCTCTGGCGCAGTCCAGGTCTGCGACACATTATCAGTGAAGGTGGAGAACCAGCCTTTATCGGTTGCATTGCTCTCGGCGTGTGCAACAGACGACAATGCTAACTGCCCAAAAATAAACAACAAAATGAGGAAAAATTTATTACGTACAATCACAATGCAATTACCATTCTTAGTATTCGAGGCAAAGTTTACCATAAAATAGTTTAATCAAAGCTTAACAGCATCAGCGTTATTCCTAATTAATCAGCTTCTTCCTGGGAATATTCTGAGAGGAACATACCTTCACGCCATAATAAGCACAACAAAAGTAAGCCTTTATTAGGCTTTAATACGCTGGATAACCCAACCAACGCCAGCAATGACGGTCTCCAGGGCCCGTCCCGGAGGGCTGCCGGCAGCCATTAAAAACCCAGTTCCCAAAGGGTTTTTGCCTTTTCTTTCTGCGGCGAATTTAAACCCACAAAATATTTAACAACCCATTATCATTTAATTGACATATAGTGATATCTATACCGGTCAATATGCGCATGAGATAAATGCCGGGGCTATGGCAAAAATACCGTTAATATCTTCTTTAGTAGTCTGTTTATTGATTTTAATCAGCAAGGACAGAACATTAATTCGGCACATTTCATCCTTCTTTTTTATTGATTATTTGTGCTCTCGGGCAGCAAGGATACAGGGGAAACCATGCTTACGTTTATCGAGCTCCTTATCGGAGTCGTCGTCATTGTCGGTGTAGCGCGCTACATCATTAAAGGTTACTCGGCCACAGGGGTGTTATTTGTCGGCGGGCTAACCCTGCTCATTATCAGCGCCATCATGGGCCATCAGGTGTTACCGGCCAGCGCAGACAGTACGGGCTACACCGCCACTGACATTGTTGAATACATTAAAATCCTGCTCATGAGCCGCGGTGGCGACCTGGGTATGATGATCATGATGCTGTGCGGTTTTGCGGCGTACATGACCCATATCGGCGCGAATGATATGGTGGTTAAACTGGCCTCCAAACCGCTGCAGTACATTAACTCCCCCTATCTGCTGATGGTCGCGGCCTATTTCCTTGCCTGCCTGATGTCTCTCGCCGTGTCGTCCGCCACCGGTCTGGGCGTACTGTTAATGGCTACCCTGTTCCCGATTATGGTTAACGTCGGTATCAGCCGCGGCGCGGCCGCCGCGATTTGCGCCTCGCCAGCCGCCATTATTCTTTCCCCCACCTCCGGTGATGTCGTGCTCGCAGCCAAAGCCGCTGAGATGTCGCTTATCGACTTTGCGTTCAAAACCACGCTGCCCATTTCTATCGTCGCCATTGTCGGCATGGGCATCGCACACTTCTTCTGGCAGCGTTATCTCGATAAGAAAGAGAACATCAGCCACGAGATGCTGGACGTGAGTGAAATCACCACCACCGCGCCAGCGTTTTATGCCATTCTGCCGTTCACACCTATTATTGGCGTGCTTATTTTTGACGGTAAATGGGGCCCGCAGCTGCACATCATCACCATTCTGGTGATCTGCATGCTGCTGGCCGCCCTGCTGGAGTTTGTGCGTGGGTTTAACACGCAGAAAGTCTTCTCGGGTCTGGAAGTGGCCTATCGCGGTATGGCGGATGCGTTTGCAGGGGTCGTTATGCTGCTGGTTGCAGCAGGCGTCTTCGCTCAGGGCCTGAGCACCATCGGCTTTATTCAGAGCCTGATTTCCATCGCCACCTCGTTCGGCTCGGCCAGTATTATCCTGATGCTGGTTCTGGTGGTGCTGACCATGCTGGCCGCCATGACCACCGGTTCAGGTAACGCGCCGTTCTACGCCTTTGTTGAGATGATCCCGAAACTGGCTCACTCCTCAGGCATTAACCCGGCCTATCTCTCCATCCCCATGCTGCAGGCGTCAAACCTCGGTCGCACCATTTCGCCGGTATCGGGTGTGGTTGTAGCCGTTGCCGGGATGGCAAAAATCTCGCCTTTTGAAGTGATCAAACGCACCTCCGTCCCCGTGATTGTGGGGCTGATTATCGTGATTATTGCTACGCAGGTGCTGGTACCCGGCGCAGCTTAAGCTAAATTCCTGATATCCAGAAAGCGCCTGCGGGCGCTTTTTGTGCTTTAATAATTTCCAGAAATTATTCATGCTCATTCGATCAGGAAATCACATGTTCAGGAAGGATATCGTTATTCCGTCTGGCGCAATCGCGCTGGCACTCTGTGTATTCTCCGCACAGGCCGACCCACTCAAGGCAACGCAGTATGGCGATTTCGATCGCTACGTTCTGGCTCTTTCCTGGCAAACCGGGTTCTGCCAGAGCATGGCCGACCGTAACCGCAACGAGCCCGAAGAGTGCCGTTTACAAAAAGAGAGTGATAACAAAACCGATTTTCTGACCGTGCACGGATTATGGCCGGGGCTGCCAAAATCTGTTGCCGCTCGGGGGGTGGATGAACGCCGCTGGATGCGTTTTGGCTGCGCGACCCGTCCAATCCCGAACATGCCGGAGGTGAAGGCCAGCCGCAAATGCGCTGCAGCCGAAACCGGACTGTCGCTATCAGGTGCTGCGAAGCTGAACAGCGTTATGCCAGGTGCTGGCGGTAACTCCTGCCTGGAACGCTACGAATATGCCAAACACGGCGTGTGCTTTGGTTTTGATCCTGACGCGTATTTCGGCACGATGGTGCGCATGAACCAGGAGATAAAAAACAGCGCGGTCGGCAAGTTCCTCGCCGATAACTATGGAAAAACCGTAAGCCGCAGCGATTTTGACAGCGCCGTGGCCAAGGGCTGGGGCAAGGAGAATGTCAAAGCGTTCAAACTTACCTGTAATGGCAACCCGTCCTACCTGACCGAAATGCAGATCTCACTTAAGGCAGACACCATTAATAACCCGCTTTCTGCGACCTCATTTGCTCCGCAGCCACATCCGGGTAACTGCGGAAAACAATTCGTCATTGATAAAGCCGGTCACTGATTGACGATTGGTCGGGTCATGTCAAACCGGTGCTCGTCACTGATGCCATAGTAAGCCGTCGGCCCACCCGCACGCAGGATGGGCTGCGCTTTCGCCGTCTGATAAATCCCCTCTTCCAGCAACGTTTCGGCGATGTGAATACCCACCACTTCGCCGAGCACCAGCCAGGTATCAACCGGTGTGCCGTCGGCCCCGGTAAGCTGAATACACTGCGACAGGCGACACTCAAAGTTAACCGGACTTTCTGCCACCCGCGGGGCGTTCACCAGCTGGCTGGCCGCTGGCGTTAACCCCGCAAAGGTAAATTCATTCTCATCGTGGGGAAGCATCGCCGAGGTCGCATTCATCGCTTCAGCCAGATCGCGCGTCGCCAGGTTCCAGACAAACTCGCCGGTTTCGGTAATATTACGCACGCTGTCTTTCCAGCCGTTGCTGGAAAAACCGATGATGGGCGGACGATAGTTAAAGCAATTAAAGAAGCTATACGGCGCGAGATTCAGCTGACCGGCGTTGTCGCACGAGGAGATCCAGCCAATCGGGCGTGGGCCAATAATCGCGTTCAGTGGGTCATGCGGCAGGCCGTGTCCCAGAGAAGGTTGATAGAAATACATAGTGCTCTCTTAATGGTGGGGCAGACACGAATTGCGTTTCGCTCAGTACCCTGGATCAGGACACTCAGCGTAACGCAATCCGCAAGGAATTAAGACTGAATAAATTTCAGCAAATCGTCATTGATCTGGTGCTTATGCGTGGTGCATATGCCGTGAGAACCCCCGGCATAGACCTTCAGTTCAGCGTTCGGCAGGATCTCTGCGGCCACCCGACCACAGGTCTCGATCGGGACTATCTGGTCGTCGTCGCCGTGGATCACCAGCGTCGGGATAGTCATCTTTTTCAGATCTTCACGCAGATCGGTTTCAGAGAACGCTTTTACGCAGTCATACAGCGCCTTGATCGACCCCTGAAGCCCCTGCTCAACGAAGCTCTCCCGCACCGCTTTGGACTCTTTTGCCCCCGGGCGGTTATAGCCATAAAACGCCTCGGTCAGCGCATAGAAGAAAGCTGCGCGATCGTTAATCACGCCTTCCCGAATACCATCAAACACCTCTTTCGGCACACCGTTCGGGTTGAAATCGGTTTTGATCATAATCGGTGTCACGGCACCAATAAGTACCGCTTTCGCCACGCGATCCGTACCGTGGCGACCAATATAGCGCGCCACTTCGCCACCGCCGGTTGAATGCCCCACGTGAACAGCGTCTTTCAGATTCAGACGCGCCGTCAGCTCAGCCAGGTCGTCGGCATACTGATCCATATTGTGCCCATCCCACGGCTGCGCTGAGCGGCCATGTCCGCGGCGGTCATGTGCAATTACGCGAAATCCTTTTGATCCCAGGTATAACATTTGGTCTTCAAAGGCATCCGCCGTCAGCGGCCAGCCGTGGCTAAACACCACGGGTTGCCCGCTTCCCCAGTCTTTAAAATATAAATAACTGCCGTCTTTCAACGTAATTTTGTCGTAATCGCTCATGAGATCTCCTGAGAAGAAACACTGAATGCGGATAGTCGCCCGCAGGGGGCGCTTAAAAAGAATAATGCAAATTGGCAAGGGAGCACGTTTTTCACCGAAAATTCATATGACCCATGAATGTGACCTGTATCACTTCAAAGTTGTGCGCTCAGCCAGTATCATCAGAAGAGTTAAACCCTCGCTGCCAGACGGCGAGGGTTTTCTTTTGGATTGGTTTCTGCGTTACACGCAGCATTAACGACATGGAGTAAAAAATGTCCAGACCCACCATCATCATCAATGAGCTTGACGCAGAACGTATTGACAGACTGCTGGAAAAAGCAGAATTCGCTTCGCTTCCGGTGGCTGACGCCCTGAATGAAGAGCTTGACCGGGCGCAGATGTGCACGCCTGAATCCATGCCTCACGACGTGGTCACCATGAACAGCCGGGTTAAATTCCGTAACCTGGCCACCGGTGAAGAGCTGACCCGAACGCTGGTCTACCCGGCGCAGATGACCGACAGCAGTGCACAGCTTTCGGTCCTTGCCCCTGTGGGTGCCGCGCTTCTTGGTCTGCGTACGGGAGACACCATCAACTGGGCGTTGCCAGGCGGTGCCGCGGCGCATCTGGAAGTGCTGGAGCTGCTCTACCAGCCAGAAGCCGCGGGCGACTACCTGCGTTAACCCCATCTGAACAAACGCTCCCGCGTTGCACAGAGGATGCACCCGCATCCTCTTTCCGCAAATTCACCCGATTATCCTATATCGCCCGAAAACCCCTTAACCCACGCTTAATCTGTTTGGGTGCCGCGGGGACGGTCATGAGTGAGATAGTGGTTATCACACTTATTTTTCTCATTATTCTGGCGATCATCGTCATGGCGGTGCTTTATCTTGAGCGTCATCGGTAAGCGATAATCTCACACCACCCCACCCGGGAAAGCATTGACCAGGCCTTTCACCTGCTGTGCCGCCGCGTCAGGCGTTTCCGCCCCCGGCACCAGAATGACCTTGCGGCACTCCTCCTCCCGTTTTTCGAAAATCTTGTAGGCGCGTTCCGCATCCGCCAGCGGCAGATAGTGGGTCACAATCTCCTCCGGCGTAAGCAGCCCTTTTTCGATAAGCGGCAGCAACTCGCCCAGCCAGGCGTGGACGTGTGTCTGCCCCATCCTGAAACTCAGCCCTTTATCGAAGGCATCGCCAAACAGGAAGCCGTGAATAAACCCGGCGTAAACGCCAGGGACGCTGACAACGCCGCCGCGCCGGACAGCCGCGATACACTGACGCAACGCTTTGCCGCTGCTGCCTTCAATTTTAAGGTTGCTGAGGATTGTTTCCGTGGTGCTGCCTTTGGCTTCGAACCCGACGGCATCAATCACCGCATCGACACCACGCTGGCCGGCAGTTTGCTCAATGATTTTTTCGGCGGCATCGTTCTCATCATCAAAGTTGACAGGGATTGCGCCGTAGCGCGCCTGAGCGAATCGCAGGCGATACGGGTGGTGGTCAATGACGAAGATCTGTTCCGCCCCGAGCAGTCGCGCGCAGGCAATGGTCAGCAACCCCACCGGCCCGGCGCCGAACACGGCCACGCTCGATCCTTTTTCGATCTGCGCATTTTTTGCCGCCTGCCAGGCGGTGGGTAAAATATCTGACAGGAACAGCGCTTTGTCATCGGACAACAGCGGCGGCACCTTGAACGGCCCAACGTTCCCCTTCGGTACGCGAACATATTCCGCCTGGCCTCCCGGCACGCCGCCGTAGAGATGGCTATAGCCAAACAGCGCGGCCGGCGCGGGAATCTGCTTTTTGTTCAGCGCGGCGCCCTGCCCGGCGTTGGTCGTCTCGCAGGCCGCGTACTGCTGCAGACGGCAGAAGAAACAGTCACCGCAGGCAATCACAAACGGGATAACCACGCGATCGCCCTTCTGTAAATTCTTCACCTCCCTGCCACACTCAACGATTTCCCCCATAAATTCATGACCAAAAATATCGCCGTGTTGCACCTTCGGGATTTTGCCGCGATAGAGATGCAGATCGGACCCGCAAATCGCCGTAGCCGTGACCCGCAGAATAATATCGTCTGGCTGTTCAATGATGGGATCGGGGACATTCTCGACGCGAACATGATGTGGGCCGTGATACGTGAGTGCTTTCATGCAACCTCCGAAAGGATCCAGGACAGTGTATAAAGGGTAGCTACCCCAGAAGACTTGCCCGTGATGACGGATCTTTTGAGATTTTTCCTGGCGAGATCAAAAAGTGGCGCCGCGCTTACAGAAACCATTCATATTTTGTGGTTGAATGAATTCAGCGTTTATAAACAAGGAGAAACGGGTATGTATCAGACAATCATTATGCCGGTTGATGTTTTCGAGATGGAGCTGAGCGACAAGGCCGTACGCCACGCGGAGTTCCTGGCGCAGCAGGACGGGATCATTCATCTTTTACACGTGTTACCGGGTTCCGCCAGCCTGAGTCTGCACCGCTTTGCCGCCGATGTACGTCGCTTCGAAGAGCATCTTCAGCACGAAGCTGAAAATCGTCTACAAACCATGGTCGGGCATTTCAGCATCGACCCTTCACGTATCAAAACTCACGTCAGGTTCGGCAGCGTGCGGGATGCCGTTAATGAACTGGCCAATGAACTGAAAGCAGACGTCGTGGTGATCGGTTCCCGTAATCCTTCCATTACCACCCACCTGCTGGGCTCTAACGCGTCGAGCGTGATCCGCCACACCCACATTCCGGTGATGGTCGTCAGGTAAAAAAAAGAGGCCACCTTTCGGTGGCCTGTTGCAGGTGTAGTCTTGCTTTCTTTTTATGCCGTTTTGGTGCGAATCAGATAATCGAACGAGCTCAGAGACGCTTTCGCCCCTTCACCGGTGGCAATGATGATCTGTTTGTACGGAACCGTGGTGCAGTCCCCTGCCGCGAACACCCCTTTCACGCTGGTTTCGCATTTCGCATCGATAATAATTTCGCCCATGCGGTTGCGCTCAATCGCGCCGTCCAGCCAGGTGGTGTTTGGCAACAGACCAATCTGTACGAAGATCCCCGCCAGCGCCACGCTATGCACGTCACCGCTCACGCGGTCGCGGTATTCCAGACCGGTCACTTTGCTGCCGTCACCTTTCACTTCCGTGGTCTGCGCATTCAGCACGATATCGACGTTTTTCAGGCTACGCACTTTGTCCTGCAGCACCTGGTCCGCTTTCATCTCTGGGGCGAACTCCAGCAGGGTGACGTGTTCAACGATACCCGCCAGGTCAATCGCCGCTTCCACACCGGAGTTACCGCCGCCGATCACCGCCACGCGTTTACCTTTAAACAGCGGGCCGTCGCAGTGCGGGCAGTAGGTGACGCCTTTGGTGCGATACTGATCTTCACCCGGAACGTTCATGTTGCGCCATTTGGCGCCGGTGGCAATAATAATGCTGCGCGCTTTCAGCACCGCGCCGGAGGCGGTTTCAATCTGGTGTAATCCCCCTTCAACCGCGGCCGGAACCAGCTTGCTGGCGCTCTGGCTGTCGATCACATCCACTTCATAATCGCTGACGTGCGCCTTCAGTGCGCCAGCCAGTTTCTGGCCTTCGGTCTTCGGCACAGAGATGTAGTTTTCGATATCCACGGTGTCGAGCACCTGGCCACCGAAGCGTTCGCCCATCAGGCCGGTACGAATGCCTTTACGGGCGGAGTAAACCGCCGCCGCCGCGCCCGCCGGGCCGGAGCCGACAATCAGAACATCATACGCATCACGTTTGTTCAGCGCTTCTGCCGCACGTTTTTCGGCACCCGTGTCCACTTTGGCAACGATTTCGGTCAGCGTCATACGGCCCTGGCCAAACTCCTGACCGTTCATAAAGACCGCCGGAACGCCCATGACGTTACGATCGGTGATTTCGTTCTGGAACGTACCGCCGTCAATCGCCGTGTGCTTAATGCGCGGGTTCAGCACCGACATCAGGTTCAGCGCCTGCACCACGTCCGGGCAGTTATGGCAGGAGAGCGAGTAATAGGTTTCAAACTCAAAATCGCCGTCAATATCGCGGATCTGCTCGAGCAGCGCCTGCGCCTCTTTTGACGGATGACCACCGGTCCACAGCAGTGCCAGCACCAGCGAGGTGAATTCGTGGCCCAGTGGAGAACCGGCAAAACGCGGCCCCTGGTCAGAACCCGGATTGGTGATCAGGAAGGAGGGCTTGCGCACCGCCAGACCGTTATCTTCTTTGAAGGTCACGTTCGGTGACAGTTCGGCGATCTCTGCCAGCAGTTCCTTGATCTCTGCCGATTTAGCGCTGTCGTCCAGCGTGGCAATCAGCTCAACAGGTTTGGTCAGTTTCTCAAGGTAGGCCTTGAGCTGGGTTTTCATATTGGTGTCGAGCATTGTTCTTCCCTCTCTAAAAACGTCATCATGCAAGCTGCCTTATTCGGGCGGCCTGAATGCAACTTGCATCATGGTGCTGGAATAAAATGGGCGCGGGCGCGCCCATTACGACTGTCATTTCCGGAGCCTGTCGCGTCAGAGCAGGCGATGCACTGCGCGAAAGACGGCGGGAAACTTAGATTTTGCCAACCAGGTCTAAAGACGGTGCCAGAGTCGCTTCGCCTTCTTTCCATTTCGCCGGGCAAACTTCACCTGGGTGAGAAGCAACGTACTGTGCCGCTTTCACTTTACGCAGCAGGTCAGAAGCATCACGGCCGATACCTTCAGCGGTAACTTCGATTGCCTGGATAATGCCCTGCGGGTCAACAACGAAGGTAGCACGGTCAGCCAGGCCTTCATCTTCACGCATGTTGTCGAAGTTACGGGTCAGGGCGCCAGTCGGGTCACCGATCATCGCATATTTGATTTTCGCGATGGTTTCAGAGCTGCTGTGCCATGCTTTGTGGGTGAAGTGGGTGTCGGTAGAAACAGAGTAAACGTCTACGCCCAGCTTCTGCAGTTCGTCGTAATGGTCTGCAACGTCACCCAGTTCGGTCGGGCAAACGAAGGTGAAGTCAGCCGGATAGAAGAAGAAGACGCTCCAGCGGCCTTCGGTATCTTTCTCGGTCACTTCGATGAATTCACCGTTTTTGAACGCCTGGTTTTTGAAAGGTTTAATTTTGGTATTAATCAAAGACATCTGTACTTCCTCCGTGTTTTCGTTGAGATGTAAGGTAACCAACTTTCGCCGGGTGGGCTAATGCGTTTGCTTTATCAAATCAATCAGCCATACCTAACAACCCGAACAAGACAACGTGATGAACTGAATTAACGAAAAGCCAAAAGTAAAAAGGCCGCCCTGGTGGGCGGCCCTGATACCTGAACTTTCCACAGGAACTTTCAGTGCCAGCAATTGCTGGCGTTGCGTTGCGCTCTACAAACCTCATATCAAGGCCGTAACAGCGCCTTGATTACAACACCCGCACAGCGCGAGGGCAATGCACATGAGCGCCAATCGTATCTATGGCTGTGATAGGTTTCATCGAACACGGTTTATCGCGCAGGAGTGAAGACGCGCCTGCGAGGATTAATAAAAATGAATGATAATTATTTGTCTATATATAATTGAGACTATTTTAATGCAAACAGCCTCGCAGTTTTAGAGATAAAAATATCTTAATATTCATTGAAGCTCTATTTTATAAATCTGCCATCGTGATATATTAAGTCAACATACAACTCTAATTAAGTAAGTTAATTGCATGGATGGTAAATGATTAACTTCCTTCTATAGTTATCAGTGATGTGTTAACGCAACGCAGTCCACTCAGGATGAAACATGGCTAATCTCTACGATCTAAAAAAATTTGATCTTAATCTGCTGGTAATTTTCGAGTGTATTTATCAGCACTTAAGCATCAGCAAGGCAGCAGAAACGCTTTATATTACGCCCTCGGCGGTCAGCCAGTCGCTGCAAAGGTTGCGTAATCAGCTCAACGATCCCCTGTTCATTCGTTCCGGGAAAGGGATTACGCCCACCACGGTAGGCGTGAACCTGCACCATCATCTTGAGCAAAACCTCAACCAGCTTGAGCAGACGATTAACATCATGCATGGCTCAACGCTAAAAAAGAATTTTGTGGTGTACAGCCCGCAAATTCTGACCACCGAAAACCTGCTGGGTCCGCTTAAATTATTGATGCGAGAGCACAATTACGAGATTGAACTGCATGACATGCTACTCTCTGCTGACTCCGCAGAAGATCTGCTGGCATACCGTAAGGCAGACTTAATTTTCTCAATGGCCCCGGTTAGTAACCGTTCAATGATTTGTGTGCCATATGCATCTTATTCCGTCCTGCTGGTCTGCAGCCAGGATCATCCGCGGATGAAAGAGGTGGCCACCATGGAAGAGCTTCAGGAAGAGAAGTTTACGATATTCCTCAGTGATGAGCCGGGCGTTAAAACCTACCAATCGATGGCAGAAAAAGTGCATGCGGAAAAGACAATCGGTTTTCGCTGTGACTCTGTATTTACTATTATTTCGATGATAAGCGCCTCTCATTTAATTGGTTACGTACCGGAAATTTTATTTGATAAATACAGTGAAGTGCTAAGGCTCAAAAAAATCACTGCACCGTTCACCCTTCCCTCGCTTGACATTTTTATGATTTATAATCGTTCGGCATTGAACAGTACGGCATTCGCGAAATTTATTAACGAAGTAACAGAAAAATAACAGCGACGGGCTGTGTCGCTCACAGCCCGTTTTCTCTGTTAATACATAATCCTGACTTATATTTTATAACGCGCTTTCGCGTTATGTTGACTGATATTACTCTCACTTATTACGGGCAGACCGCCGTTATTCTAACGCGAGAGGGATGACACGCTCAGAGTGTATTCAGCCGCTCCGCCGCCGCGAGAAGCGTCGATTCCTGTTTCGCAAAACAGAGCCGGATCAGCTTATGCGGGAACGGGTCGGCGCAAAATACGGACAGCGGAATGGCAGCAACGCCCACTTCTTTTGTCAGCCACTGGCAAAAACTCACGTCATCCCGATCTGAAATCGCGCTGTAGTCCGCCAGCAGGAAGTAGGTCCCTTCGCAGGGTAAAATCTCCAGACGGCTCTGGCTTAGCGCATTCACAAACAGATCCCGACGCTGACGGTAGAATGCCGGCAGGTCGCAGTAGTGCTCCGGTTCGGCGCGCAGCATATCAGCCAGGGCCAGCTGGGCCGGCGTATTTACGGCAAACGTCAGGTACTGATGCACTTTACGCAGCTCAGCGCTAATGGCCGCGGGAGCCACGCAGTACCCCACCTTCCAGCCGGTCATATGATAGGTTTTACCAAATGACGATACCGCCACGGCACGCTCGCGAAGCTGCGGATGGGCCAGCACGCTGGCATGCCCTTCCTGCGCAAAACAGATGTGCTCATACACTTCATCGCTCAGCACGTAAATTTCACGCCCGGCAATCGCCTGCCACAGCTTTGCGAAATCGGCTTTCTGCCATGCGGTCGCCGACGGGTTGTGTGGGGTATTGATAATAACCAGACGGGTTTTGTCGCTCAGCAAGGCAGCAAACGCCTGCCAGTCCGGACGGAAATGCGGTGGCTGTAGCGCGATACGTTTCACCACGCCGCCGGAGAGTTCAACCGCCGGCGCGTAGCTGTCATAACTCGGGTCAAAGCAGATCACCTCATCACCCGTGCGCACCAGCGCGGTAATTGCGGCATACAACGCTTCGGTCGCCCCTGCTGTCACCGTGATGTCGCTGGTAGCGTCTGGCTTATAGCCATACAGCTCAGCCGTTTTATCTGCAATGGCATCCCGCAGAGCCTGCACGCCCGTCATCGGTGCATACTGGTTCGCCCCCTGCGCAACGTGGTACGCCAGACGTTCCTGCAAATAACGCGGGCCATCAAAATCCGGGAACCCTTGCGAGAGATTAATGGCGTTGTGCTGCTGGGCCAGTGCGCTCATTTGCGTAAAGATGGTGGTACCAAGACTGGGAAGTTTACTCTGAGGAATCAATGCGTTATTGCTCATTGTGTTGTGCCTGCATGTAATACTTATGTTGCTGACACTATAACACGATGTTAGTCTTTGGCAATCAAGACGCTTAGACGTCTAAACAATATGAATATTCCTGACCGAGAGGGAAAAAGGAAGATGACCGACAACCTGCAACTCACACACCTGGTCGACGCCTGCCGCTGGATCGGCGCCAAAGGCTGGGCTCCCGCGACCGGCGGCAACATGTCCGTGCGTCAGGATGCGCATCTGTGCTGGCTCAGTGAATCCGGTAAAGATAAAGGCAGCCTGACCACCGACGATTTTCTGCAGGTGGAGATTGCGACCAACCGTGCACCCTCTGGCCGCACGCCGTCGGCTGAAACCGGGCTTCACACGCTCATCTATCGTCTGTTTCCCGAAGCCAACGCGGTTCTGCACGTCCATACCGTCAATGCCACGGTCTTGTCGCGGCTGGTCAAAGAGCCCGAGCTGAAGATCACCGGCTTTGAGATGCAAAAATCCCTCTCCGGGCAGAGCACGCATCTGGATACGGTCGCCATCCCGGTGTTTGATAACGACCAGGATATCGACGCACTCGCCGTGCGCATTGCCGAATACGCTCAGGCGCACCCGTTTAATTATGGTTTTCTTCTGCGCGGTCATGGCTTAACCTGCTGGGGACGCGATGTGGCCGAGGCCCGCCGTCATCTGGAAGGACTGGAATTCTTATTTGAATGCGAAATGCGTTTACGACACTGGGAGAGAGTATGATTCGCGCGATTGTGACGGATATTGAAGGGACCACCAGCGATATCCGTTTTGTCCATGATGTTTTGTTCCCCTACGCGCGTGAGCGTCTGGCGGCCTTTGTGTCCGCGCAGCAGTACGCCGAGCCGGTCAAATCGATTCTGGACAACCTGCGTGATGAAATTAACCACCCGCACGCCAGCGTAAGCGACCTTATCGACACACTCTTTACGTTTATGGATGAAGACCGCAAGTCAACCGCGTTGAAAGCACTGCAGGGGATCATCTGGCACGACGGCTACGTTAACGGCGATTTTACCGGCCACCTCTACCCGGACGTCCTGCCTGCGCTGGAAAAATGGAAAGCGCAGGGTATTGATCTCTATGTTTATTCCTCAGGCTCCGTCGCGGCGCAGAAACTGTTATTTGGCTACAGCGACGAAGGTGATATTACTCATCTGTTCAGCGGCTATTTTGATACCCACATCGGTGCCAAGCGCGACGTCCAGTCTTACCAGAACATTGCGGCACAAACGGGTATCCCCCCGTCGCAGATCCTGTTCCTGTCGGATATACATCAGGAGCTGGACGCCGCTGAGCAGGCAGGTTTTCGCACCCTGCAGCTGATTCGCGGCGATGATGACGGTGCAAGCCATCACCATCAGGTACACCAGTTCGACGAGATTAACCCGGAGCAGATCCCTTCATGAGCGCATTGACCATTTATTCCGATAAAGACCCCAGTCAACCTCGCTGGCACAGCACCGACGCTGCCGACATCGCCCAACAGCTCAACGCCAGAGGGGTTCGTTTTGAACGCTGGGCCGCAGACCGCGACTTAGGCCGCGATCCTGCCCCCGATGCGGTTATCGCGGCTTATCAGCATGCAATCGACACGTTAGTGGCAGAGAAAGGTTATCAGAGCTGGGATGTCATCAGCCTGCGTGCCGATAACCCTCAAAAAGAGGCACTGCGCGCAAAGTTCCTGAATGAGCATACCCACGGGGAAGATGAAGTGCGTTTCTTTGTTGAGGGTGCGGGGCTGTTTTGCCTGCACATTGGCGACGAGGTGTGTCAGGTATTGTGTGAGAAAAACGACCTGATTTCCGTGCCTGCCGGAACGCCGCACTGGTTTGATATGGGCTCAGAGCCGAACTTTACCGCCATTCGTATTTTTGATAACCCCGAGGGGTGGATTGCGCAGTTCACCGGCGATGCGATTGCGGATGCGTATCCGCGTCTGGCATGATTTTTCCCCTCTCCCTCCAGGGAGAGGGGGCGAAAAAACGTCAGTGTTTCAATCCCTTCGTATACGCCACCAGCTGGTCCAGCACAATGCCCCACCCTTCGTGGAAGCCCATCTGTTCATGCTGCTCGCGGATTTCCGCCGTTGGATGGCGAGCAATGGCGGTATAACGCGTTTTGCCCTCCCCCACATCATCCAGCAGTAGAATGGCCGTCATAAACGGCTTTTCGGCGGGCTTCCAGCCTTCCGTATAACCGTCGGTAAAGACCAGCTTCCTGCCGGGATCGATTTCGAGAAACACACCCCGGTTATCCATCCGTTGCCCGTCTACCTCAAACACCGTGTTAAACCGCCCGCCAACGCGCAGGTCAAGATCACACTCGGTCACTTTGTGCGGAACCGGAATGAAGAAGTTTTTGATGTGCTCGGGTGTCGTCCAGCAAAGCCACAGCAGATCGCGCGGGGCATCCACCACGCGTTCCAGTTTTAAGTCTGTATCAGGATCAAGCGTCACGTGACTGTCCTCCTAAAGGGAACCCCTTAAAGGATAGTCGTCCTCAGGCGAATTTCCCTTTTGCCACCTCTTCCGGCGTGACGATGCCCGTATCCAGCACCCAACCGCTTATCAATGCCGCTGGCGTGACGTCAAAGGCCGGGTTGTAGACCTGCGCGTTTTCAGGAGCCCACTGCACCGCGCCAAAGCTCCCGGCCACGCCCGTCACTTCGCTGGCCGCACGTTGTTCAATGGGGATTGCCTCACCGTTCGGGCACGCCGGGTCAAGCGTGGTATGCGGGGCGGCGACATAGAACGGAATACCGTGGAACGTTGCCAGAACCGCCAGAGAATAGGTGCCAATTTTATTCGCCACGTCGCCGTTAGCCGCAATACGGTCTGCGCCCACCCACACCGCGTCAACCAGCCCTTTTGCCATCAGGCTGGCGGCCATGGAATCGGCGATCAGCTGGTACGGCACGCCCAGTTCGCCGAGTTCCCATGCGGTCAGTCTTCCACCCTGCAACAGGGGGCGGGTTTCATCCACCCAGACAGAGCTGACGCGTCCTTCCTGATGCGCGCGGGCAATCACGCCGAGCGCGGTGCCAACCCCTGCCGTCGCCAGCCCGCCGGTATTGCAGTGGGTCAACAGACGGCTGCCGGGTTTCACCAGCGTACTGCCGGCATTCGCGATGGCCTCGCACAGCTGCTTGTCTTCATCAATCAGACGCAGCGCTTCCGCCACCAGCGCAGGCACAAAATCCTCCTGCCAGAGAGCCAGCTTCATGCGGTCGAGGTTGTTCATCAGGTTCACCGCCGTCGGGCGGGATGCCCGCAGGGTCTCCAGGGCCACAGCCAGTTCATCACGGCTTTTGCCGTTTTCCGCCAGAAGGGCCAGCAGCAGGCTTGCAGAGAGACCAATCAACGGTGCCCCGCGTACGCGCAGGGCGTGAATATGGCCGACCAGCGCCTCTACCGTCGAGGCGTCAAGCCAGCGTTTCTCCTGAGGAAGCGCCTGCTGATCGAGAATAAATAACTGATTCTCCGCCACTCGCAGGCTGGTCGTCTGTAATGTCTGCATGTCGTTAATTCCCTGTTGCGTTGTTGTAGCACATTGTGTCAGGATGAAATCCAGATGTATAGACGTCTAAATGTCTTTATTAGCAAAACCAGTGAGGAACAGGCAATGTCGCAATACCGTACCTTTACCGCCCAGGATGCCGTGGAGTATGCAAAGCAGTTCGGCGGCCTTGATGATCCCTCATCGCTGGTGGAGGCGCAGGAAGTGGGCGACGGTAACCTCAATCTGGTGTTCAAAATTTACGATACCGAGGGCGTAAGCCGCATCGTTGTTAAGCAGGCGCTGCCGTATGTGCGCTGCGTCGGCGAATCCTGGCCACTGACCCTGGATCGCGCCCGCCTGGAGGCGCAAACGCTGGTCGAACACTACCAGCACAGCCCGCAGCACACGGTGAAAATCCACCACTTCGACCCCGAACTGGCGGTGATGGTGATGGAAGATCTCTCCAGCCATGCCATCTGGCGCGGGGAGCTGATCAAAAACACCTACTACCCGCAGGCGGCGCGTCAGCTGGGTGAATACCTCGCGCACACGCTGTTCCATACCAGCGACTTTTACCTGCACCCGCATGAAAAGAAAGCGCAGGTCGCGAAATTCCTTAATCCGGAGATGTGCGAGATCACCGAAGATCTGTTCTTCAACGATCCGTACCAGGTCCACGAACGTAACAACTACCCTGCTGAACTGGAAAAAGACGTTGCCGCCCTGCGCGATGACGCTCAGTTAAAAATTGCCGTGGCCTCGCTGAAGCACCGCTTCTTCTCACACGCTGAAGCCCTGCTGCATGGCGATATTCACAGCGGCTCGATTTTCGTGGCAGACGGCAGTCTGAAAGCCATCGACGCAGAGTTCGGCTACTTCGGTCCCATCGGTTTTGACGTCGGCACCGCCATCGGCAACCTGCTGCTCAATTTCTGCGGCCTGCCGGGGCATCTCGGTATTCGCGATGCCGCTGCGGCCCGTGAACAGCGTCTGACCGACATTCAGACGCTGTGGAACACCTTCGCGGAGCGCTTCCAGATCCTGGCCAGTGAGAAAACGCGCGATGCGGCACTTGCTGCCCCGGGCTACGCCTCTGAATTCCTGAAAAAGGTGTGGAAAGACGCGATCGGATTCTGCGGCACGGAGCTGATTCGCCGCAGTGTCGGACTGTCGCACGTGGCGGATATCGAGACCATTCAGGATGAAGCAATGCGCCACGAATGCCTGCGCCACGCGATTACGCTTGGCAAGGCGCTGATTGTGATTGCCGACCGTATCGACACCGCTGAAGATCTGGTGGCGCGGGTGCGTCAGTACAGTTAAACGCCTCGGCCCTCTCCCGATGAAGAGGGCCGTCAGAAAGACACCAGCGCGCCGTTACCCCAGATACTCAATCACCGACAATCCGCCGTTATAATCCGTGCTGTAGATAATGCCCTGCGCATCGACAAACACATCGCATGACTGGATCACCTGCGGTCGATTCGGCCGCGTATCCATCATCCTCTCAGGCGCCGCCGGCACCAGCGCACCGGTTTCAACCGGACGGTAAGGATTGGAAATATCAAACGCGCGCACGCCCGCATTCTGCCAGGTCGCAAAAATCAGCGTTGAGCTGACAAAGCTTCCCGGCCGGTTCTCGTGCAGGTTGTGTGGACCAAAATGCGCCCCTTTCGCCACATAATCCCGCTCCTGCGGCTGCGGGAATGTGGAAATACTTACCGGGTTCGACGGCTCGCGAATATCAAACAGCCAGATGAACTTCTCACCGTCCTCCTGGTTATCCAGCACCGCTTCATCCAGCACCACCAGCAGGTCACGATCCGGCAATGGCAGCGCGGTGTGCGTGCCACCTCCAAACGGCGGGCTCCAGTTGCGATGGCTAATCAGCTTCGGCTGCGTGCGATCCTTCACGTCCAGCAGCGTCAGTCCCCCGTCGCGCCAGCACCCGTAAGCGGTATCCCCGGCAATAATCGCGTGGTGCAGCGCGTAGCGTTTACCTTCCGGCCAATTGGGTTGCTCACCGTCGGCCTGGTTCATCCCCGGCAGCCACCAGCGCCCGGCGACCTCAGGCTTTTGCGGGTCGGCCAGATCGATCGTCAGGAAAATATAGTCGGTAAAGCCGTCGATCAGCGCCGAAACATACGCCCAGCGCCCACCGACGTACCAGATACGGTGAATGCCGATGCCGCTCAGGGATAAAAAGCCGATCTCACGCGGTTTGTCAGGGGTGGAGATATCAAACACCCGCAACCCTGCGCTCCAGCCTTTGTCCTGCACGTCGCGTACGGTTTCACCTACCTGACGGGTGTAGTAGACCTTTTCGTCAGCGAAACGGGCATCCGCGAACAAGTCTCGCGCATTAATGACCAGCAGGAGATCGTCGTGCGCCTGAAGATGAACGTTCCAGGTGCCGGGCGGCGCGGGCATATAGCCTGCCGGCTTGGGATGTTTCGGGTCACGCACGTCCACAATAGAAAAGCCCTGTGAGACCATATGCCCGATGTACGCGAAACCGCGATGCACCATCAGCTGCACGCCGTCCGGGCGACCGCCCTGGTCGCTATGGCCAATCAGCCGCATATTGCGGCTGTATTCAGGCGTGGGAAGCACACTCATTGATGTTTCGCTTCAAGCGTCGCAAACCACGGGGCGATAAAATCTTCGGTCTGACCCCAGCCTGGAATGATTTTCCCCAGCGACGCCACGTTCACCGCGCCTGGCTGGGCGGTCAGCAGCGCCTGCGGGATCGCCGCCGCTTTGAAATCATACGTGGCGGGTGTGGTTTCACCGGCAATCTTGTTGGCAATCAGACGTACGTTGGTTGCACCAATCAGCTTCGGATCCACCGCCACGCTCACTTTCCACGGGCTGCCTGGCTCGCGCATCAGCTGAAGATCCTGGTTTGAGATATCGATGCTGTAGAGTTTGATTTCGGTGCGGCCGTTCTCTTTCAGGGCTTTGTAGGCCCCCTGGCTGAAGGCATCCCAGGTTCCCCAGATGGCGTCAATTTTGCCTTTCGGGTATTTCGCCAGAATAGCGCCCACTTTATTCGCGGTATCTCCCTGCACGTCAGACGAAACGGCACCGATAGACTCCAGCTCTTTAATGTCCGGATACTGCTTCTGCAGCGCTTTATAGGCTGCCTGACGACGTTCCATCGGCGGGAAACCGGCAACCCACAGCTTCACGATGTTGGCTTTACCGTTGAAATCTTTCGCCAGCTGGCCGAAAGAGAGATGGGTCAGGGAAGCATCATCCTGCTGGGTCACTGTCACCCCAGGAATGTCGCCCTGAACGGCGGTATCAAATACCGACACTTTAATGCCGGCATCGACGGCTTTTTTCACCAGCGCGGTCGCATAGGGGTCGCGCCCCTGAGAGAGGATAATCCCGTCATATTTCTGGCTGATCGCCTGATTGACGAAGTCCTGGAATTTGGCATCGTCGCCATTGCTCAAAAAGGTGCTGACCTTAAAGCCGAGCTTTTTGCCTTCCTGAATGGCACCGGCGACAAACTGCGTGGTGTTGTCGTCAGAGCCGAGGTTACGGATCACCGCAATGCGGATGGGGCCATCATGATTTGCAATGGCGGGCGGAAGCGGTGCGGGGGTTGCCGCAAAGCCTGGCAGCGACGTCAGTAACCCTAATGCCACCAGAGAGAGGGTGATTTTTTTCATTCTGTTTTCCCGTTGTGTTGTGATCAATCGTTAGCGTTTTTGTATGTAGGTAATCGCCAGCGCCACGGCGAGCACCAGCCCTTTTATAATGTCCATCGCGTAATAGGGTACGGAAAGCATCACCAGACCGTTCGACAGCACGCCAAGAATGACTGCCCCGACGAGCGTACCCAGCGCGTTCGGTTTTCCGGACCCCGCGAGCGAGAAGCCAATCCACGCCGCCGCAACCGCATCCATCAGATAGCCGCCGCCCGCATTCACCTGTGACGATCCAATCCGCGAGGCCAGTAAAATGCCGCCTAATCCGGCGAGCAGAGAGGCAATCACGTAGGCCGCCACCTTGTAGCGCGTGGTGCGAATACCGGAGAGACGTGCCGCCTCCGGATTACCGCCGATGGCATACATGCGTCGTCCGTGGGTGGTCAGTGACAGCCCCAGCTGTGCGAGGATCGTTACCACCAGCATGATGATCACGATAGTCGGCACCTGTCCCAGCAGGCTGAATGCCGCCGGAATGGTCCCTTCAGCCATGTCGCCGCTCGGCAGCACCATGTTTTCGGTAATTGACCCGCCGTAGCTGTAGGTCATCGCCACGCCCTGGATAACAAACAGGCTGGCAAGCGTGGCAAGCATGTCCGGGATCCGCAGGATGACAATCAGAAACGCGTTAAACAGGCCAACCAGAGTACAAAGCGCCAGGGTAATCAGTATCGATTCGGTGGTGCCGAAGCCGTACCAGACGAACAGTGACACCACCAGCGCGTTAGCCAGCGATGCCGTTGAACCAACCGACAGGTCAAACCCGCCGATGGTCAGCGAAATTGATACCCCGATAGCAATCACCGTCACGATGGCAATGGAGCGCAGGATATTGATAATGTTGTTCGGATCGAGGAAGTTGTCCGACGCCAGGCCAAAGATGGCCACCAGCGCCACCACGGTCAGCAACATGCCCCACTTGTAGAGAAAATCAAAAATTTGCTGACGACCAGACGCTGCCGCCGTCACTGAAAGGGCCTTGCTCACGACGCCGTTCCTCCGGTTGAATAATAAAGTAGTGTCTCTTCGTGGGCCTCGGCCCCGGCGATTTCCGCCACGATACGTCCGTCCCACAGCACGCAAATGCGATCGCACAGCCCCACCAGTTCAGCGAATTCACCGGAGGCGTAAATCACCCCTTTGCCCTCGCGCGCCAGGCCGTCAATTAACTGGAACAGATCGGTTTTCGCTTTGACATCGACGCCTTTGGTCGGCTCATCGAAAATCAACACGCTGGCGTCGTTGCGCAGCCACTTGCCGATGGCAATCTTCTGCTGGTTGCCCCCCGACAGACGACGCAGCACCTGCCCCGGCCCACGCGCACGCACGCCGACGCGGGCAATCACCTCTTCCGCCCAGCGCCACGCCTGACGGTGACCGAACAGGCTCCAGCGCGAGAAGCTGTTATCCGCGGTGACCGCCAGGTTCATGCTCACCGGTTCATCAATAAAAATGCCCTCTTTACGCCGCTCCTCCGGTACCAGCGCCAGACCACGCAATACCGAATCCGCCGGATCGCGCGGCTGCCAGGGCTGATGATTTAGCTCACCGCGCGCTACACGGCTTTTGCTGGCCCCAAACAGCGCCTTGCAGAGTTCCGTTTTGCCCGCTCCCGCCAGCCCGGCAATGCCCAGAATTTCGCCTTTTCGCAGGTGCAGGGAGATATCTTTCAACAGCGCGTCATCGTGCAGCCCTTCCACGCGCAGCAACGTCTCGTCACTGTGCGCAGGACGGGCCGGCGGATAGATATCGTTAAGCTCATGGCCAAGCATCTTCTCAACGATTGCGTCACCGCTGAGGTTCGCCATCGGGCCGGATTCAATCAGCTTGCCGTCGCGCAGCACGGTTAAGGTGTCGCAAATAGCGTTCAGTTCGTGAATACGGTGAGAGATAAACACCACGCCAATCCCCTGCTTTTGCAGACGTCTCACTACGGCGAAAAGCCGTTCGCTTTCATGGCTATCCAGCGGCGCGGTCGGTTCATCCAGAATCAGAAAACGGCAGTGGTGTGAGAGCGCCCGCGCCAGCAAAATCTGCTGCTTTTCTGCCAGCGTGCAGGTGTCGACGATGCGTCGCACATCCAAAGCGATACCCAGCTGCGCCAGCGCCTGTTTCGCCTGCTGGCGGATTGCGCGCCAGCGATAGCGATGCCCCGGCAGTGCGAGCTGATCGAGCATGATGTTTTCGGCAATGCTCAGCCCTGGTATCAGCGCGACGTCCACTTCCTGCTGCACCAGGTGGATACCCAGCCGTTTGGCATCAAGCGGCTCGCGGATCGTCACCGGCTGGTTATTAATGCAGATCTCACCTTCGTAGCGATCGTAAGTGCCGCAGAGCACCGCCATCAGCGTCGATTTCCCCGCGCCGTTTGCGCCGGTCAGCGCATGCACGGAGCCGCCCATTAACGTCAAATCCACGCGCGACAACGCCTGAAAGCCGGAAAAGGCCAGGCTGATACCGCGCATCTCAAGGCGACTGGAAACCATCCGCGTTAAATCCTTCTTTCATATTGTGATTTATCGAATTTTTCACAGCTCCGGTTGACTGACAACGACGGAAAAGGCATAAGATAAAGCGAAATATTATTAGCCATCCGGATGTCCAGACATAACATCGGGTTAGCGCTTGCTAAAAAAAGGACAACACATGAGCAACACCGATATCCGCGTCGTGCCAGGCCCGGCGAACTATTTCTCGCATCCGGGAAGCCTTGCGCACCTGAATGAATTCTTTACGCCGGAACAGCTCTCCCGCGCGGTGTGGATTTATGGCGAACGCGCCATTGAAGGCGCGCGCCCTTTCCTGCCGGAAAGCTTTCACACACCGGGGGCGAAACATCTGCGCTTTAAAGGGCACTGCAGCGAACGTGACGTGACCGATCTGGTGACGGCGTCTGGCAATAACGCCAGCGTGGTGATTGGTGTCGGCGGTGGCGCACTGCTTGATACCGCCAAAGCGGTGGCGCGCCGTCTCGGCGTGCCGGTGGTGGCTATTCCCACCATCGCCGCCACCTGCGCCGCCTGGACGCCGCTCTCCGTCTGGTATAACGATGCCGGTCAGGCGCTGCAGTTTGAGGTGTTCGACGATGCTAACTTCCTGGTGCTGGTGGAACCGCACATTATCCTCAATGCCCCAGCGGAGTACCTGCTGGCAGGCATCGGCGATACGCTGGCGAAGTGGTATGAAGCGGTGGTCCTGGCCCCTCAACCCGAACACCTGCCCCTGACCGTACGTCTGGGGATCAACGGCGCGCTGGCGATCCGCGACGTGCTGCTTTCCCGTAGCGAAGAGGCGCTGGCCGACCAGCAGCGTGGCGAAGCGACGCAGGCGTTCAGGGACGTTGTGGATGCCATTATTGCCGGGGGCGGAATGGTGGGCGGTCTGGGCGAGCGCTATACCCGCGTGGCGGCCGCGCATGCGGTGCACAACGGTTTAACCGTTTTGCCGCAAACGGAAAAATACCTGCACGGTACCAAAGTGGCCTACGGCATCCTGGTGCAAAGTGCGCTGCTCGGCCAGGATGAGGTGCTGGCCGAGCTGGTGGCGGCCTATCAGCGCTTTACCCTGCCCACCACGCTTCGCGAACTGGAGGTGGATATCAACAACCGCGACGAGCTGGACAAGGTCATTGCCCATACGCTGCGCCCGGTGGAATCTATCCACTATTTGCCGGTCGCGCTCACCCCTGAGGTTCTGCGCGCCGCGTTTGAGAAAGTGGAATCCTTCAGCCATTAATCGTTCCGACCGACTATACCTAATGATGATTCTCATCACTCTCGCAACGAGGTCATCATGCAGATCGATTTAACAGGTAAGAAGGCGCTGGTTACCGGCGCCAGCCGTGGGTTGGGTCGTGCCATCGCACTTTCACTGGCACGCGCCGGTGCCGATGTGGTTATTACGTATGAAAAATCCGCCGACAAAGCCCAGGCGGTCGCCGAAGAGATAAAGGCGCTTGGGCGCCACAGCGAGGCGATTCAGGCCGACAGCGCCAGCGCACAGGCCATTCAGGATGCGGTTACCCATGCGGCACGCTCCCTGGGCGGGCTGGATATTCTGGTCAACAACGCCGGGATCGCACGCGGCGGTCCGCTGGAGTCCATGACGCTGGCGGATATTGACGCCCTGATTAACGTCAATATCCGGGGCGTGGTGATCGCCATTCAGGAAGCGCTGGTGCATATGTCTGACGGCGGGCGCATTATCAACATCGGCAGTTGTCTGGCAAACCGTGTGGCGATGCCCGGTATTGCCGTCTATTCGATGACCAAATCTGCACTCAACTCCCTTACCCGGGGTCTGGCTCGCGATCTCGGCCCGCGCGGCATTACCGTGAACCTTGTGCATCCTGGCCCGACAAACAGCGATATGAACCCGGAGGATGGAGAACAGGCTGAATCTCAGCGCCAGATGATTGCGGTGGGACATTACGGCCAGCCGGAAGACATCGCCGCCGCGGTCACCTTCCTGGCGAGTCCTGCCGCCGGACAAATATCCGGCACGGGACTGGATGTCGATGGCGGGTTAAACGCCTGATCGCATATTGAATGTAAACAAAAGCAGATCAGCCTTTGTTTACCGAAAGAGGGTTAACAGCACTTCGCGCCGCCCTTGCCGCCGTAGCGGGCGTCCTGGCGGTCGCGGAAGAAAGCTTCATAGGTCATTGGCGTCTGGTCAGGGTGGTTGACGCGCATATGCTCGACGTAGTTGTCGTAATCCGGAACGCCGATCATCATTTTGGCGGCCTGGCCCAGGTATTTTCCTGCTTTGGAGAGGGTGTCGAACATAGTGGATATCTCGTCTTTTATCCCCTCTCCCCGGCGGGGAGAGGGTGAGGTTGAGCGATTAATGCGCCCCTTTCGCCTGGGTCACAATCTCTTCCAGGTTCTCAGGCATTGGCTCATACGGTGTCTCTTTTGCCGTCGGCTTGTCTTCTTTCAGCGCCGCCAGTGCAGTCTTCAGAGAATACAACGCCAGCACCACAACCACCACCATAAAGAAGATGGTCAGTCCGGCGTCCAGACGGTTGTTAAACACCAGCTGCGACAGTTGTGATTCCGTATATTGCGCCGGGATCTTACCGCTGTCGATCATCGCCTGGAACTTGTTGGCGATAGCCAGGAAGCCCACTTTGTTGTCCGGGCTGAAGGCTTTCTGCCAGCCTGCCGTCAGGGTACAAATCAGCAGCCATGCGGTCGGCAGTAACGCCACCCATGCATAACGCTGACGCTTCATCTTGAACAGCACTACCGCACAGAGCATCAGCGCCATGCCCGCCAGCATCTGGTTGGCAATACCAAACAGCGGCCACAGGGTGTTAATCCCTCCCAGCGGATCGACGACGCCCTGATGGAGGAAATATCCCCACGCCAGTACGCACAGCGCCGTTGCCAGCAGGTTCGCCGGTAATGAATCGGTACGTTTCAGGTTCGGTGAGATCACCCCCAGCAAATCCTGCAGCATAAAGCGTGCCGCACGCGTTCCTGCATCCACCGCCGTCAGAATAAACAGCGCTTCAAACAGAATGGCGAAGTGATACCAGAACGACACGTCCATCAGCCCGCCCAGCGCGCCGTGCAGAATATACGCCATACCCACCGCCAGCGTTGGCGCGCCCCCCGCTCGGGAAATAATAGACTGCTCGCCCACTTCACTGGCGATATGGGTCAACGTGTCAGGGGTAATGGCAAAGCCCCAGCCGCTCACCACCTGCGCGGCAGAGGCCACCACGTCAACGGTGCCGGCCGGTGCCAGCAGCGCCATTGGGCTGTTCATCGCGAAGTAAACGCCCGGGTCGATAATACAGGCCGAGACCAGCGCCATTATCGCCACGAACGATTCCATCAGCATGCCGCCGTAGCCAATCAGGCAGGCCTGATTCTCATTGGCGAGCATTTTCGGCGTGGTACCGGAGGCAATCAGCGCGTGGAAGCCAGACACCGCGCCACAGGCGATGGTGATAAACAGGAACGGAAACAGGTTGCCGGTCCAGACCGGGCCGGTGCCATCAATAAATTTGGTCAGCGCAGGCATGGTCAGCGTCGGGCGCATAATCAAAATGCCGATTGCCAGCCCCACAATCGTGCCGATTTTCAGGAAGGTAGAGAGGTAATCGCGCGGGGCCAGCAGCAGCCACACCGGCAGCACCGCCGCCACAAATCCGTACCCTACCAGCATCCACGTCAGCTGTACGCCGGTGAAATCGAAGAACGGCGCCCACGTCGGGCTCTCAGCCACCCAGCCGCCGGAGATAATGGCAAACACCAGAAAGACCAGGCCGATGACCGACACTTCACCAATGCGTCCCGGACGCAGGTAGCGAATGTAGATCCCCATAAACAGCGCCAGCGGAATGGTAAAGGCCACGGTATAGGTTCCCCACGGACTGTGGGTCAGCGCTTTCACCACGATCATCGCCAGCACCGCGAGGATGATCACCATGATCATAAAGGTCGCGATCAGGGCGATCACCCCGGCCGTGGCTCCCATCTCCTCTTTCACCAGCTCACCGAGCGAACGTCCGTCGCGGCGGGTGGAGACGAACAGTACCATAAAGTCCTGCACCGCACCGGCCAGCACGACGCCCGCGAGGATCCAGATCATCCCCGGCAGATAACCCATCTGCGCCGCCAGGACCGGCCCCACCAGCGGGCCCGCGCCGGCAATCGCCGCAAAATGGTGACCGAACAGCACTTTCTTGTCGGTAGGCACATAGTCCAGACCGTCGTTATGACGAACCGCAGGCGTCATGCGCGTGCCGTCGACCCCTAACACCGTCTTCTCGATATAGCGGCCATAAAAACGGTACGCGATCAGATAAATACAGACCGAGGCGACAACGATCCACAGCGCGTTGATCTGTTCCCCCCGGTTGAGGGCGATATAGCCCAGGGCAAATGCTCCCACAACGGAGAGCCCTGCCCACGTAAGGTATTTCCCTGAGTTGTTCATAGTTGTTGTCCGTTGTTGTGAAACAGTGAGATGTTACATTTTGTTTCTAGAACAACGCTCAAAATTTAACAACTTTGAAACGCAATAATGCGTGGTCAAACCAGACATTTACACCACATTGTTAAGCCGATCACCTTCCGCTGAAACACCCCTGCCGCCACGGGTCACACTTTTGCCTTTTTCGTCCTGACACCGCCTTACGAAATGATTTGTATCATTTTTTTTGCTCAAAACCTCGCCAGAATGACCCTGCGCAATCGCGTGCATACAAGGAAAAGGATATGAACAGTTCAGTACCTCAGGATCTCAAGGTCGGGCCCGGCGCGTACGTTGCGCTGGCATTCGCAGCCGTTTTCTTCTCTGGCCTGCTGGGCGGAAAAGAGTGGTACGGCGTGTTTGATTTCACCACCCTCAACGGTGCGTTTGGCAAGGTGGTCAGCAAGGCCAGTCTTGAAGACGGCACCCTGACTACCGCCACCAGCGCCTTTCGCGGTACCGGCGGCAGTGGCGCAATGGACGGGTTTCTCTTTGCGCTCGGTTTAATTCCGGCCGTGATGTTTGCGCTCGGGATGATCAACGTGCTGGAGCACTATGGTGCGCTGCGTGCAGCACGTAAGCTGTTAACGCCGCTGCTGCGCCCGCTGCTGGGCATTCCCGGTACCACCGGGCTGGCGCTGATTGGCAGCCTGCAGAGCACCGATGTGGGTGCATCCCTCACCCGCACCTGTCCGATGAAGGGCAGATTAGCGAAAAAGAGAAAGACGTTTTCGCCATGTTCCAGTTCTCCGCCGGGGCGATGATCACCAACTTTTTCTCCTCTGGTGCCATCCTCTTTACCCTGGTCGCCGTTGACGGGACGGCCGCGGTGCCGACCTCCATTGGTGCCTGCATCGCCGTGATGTTCATCATGAAGATTGTCGGCGCGAATCTGCTGCGCCTGATCCTGACCGTCATCGGCAAAGATGCCCCTGAGCAACAACCGACACAAGGAGAGACCGTATGAGTGCCCCACAATCTCATCCCGTGATTACCGATGTGTTTGTCGAAGGCGCACGCAAGGGCTGGAGTATTGCCACCGGCAGCACCCTGCCCAACGTGGTCATGGCTTTTATCATCATCAAGGCGCTGGAAATTACCGGGGCACTGAAAGGGCTGGGGATGATCTTCTCCCCGCTGATGGGCCTGTTTGGCCTGCCGGGTGAAGCGGCTGCCGTGCTGATTGGCGGCTGGATGTCGATGGGCGGTGGGATCGGCGTGGCGATCGGCCTGTTTGATAAAGACATTATTACCGGCGAGCACCTGGCGATTCTGGCACCTGCTATCTATCTGATGGGCTCACAGGTGCAGTATCTCGGCCGCATTCTGGGTGTGATTGGCACCCGCGCCAAACGTATTCCGCTGATGATTGCCATTTCGGTCATCAACGCCTTCTTAGCCATGCTGCTGATGCGCATTATTCTCTGAACAGGACGTTACTATGAACCTTGACCATTATATTGAAGAGCTGAAAACCCTGGTGAACGTGGACTGCGGCACCCGTACTGTCGCAGGCGTCGAAACCGTGGCTGGCATTATTGAAACGCTCTGGCAGCGCGAAGGCTGGCACACCGAACGGGTCAATCTGGGCGACAAGGTTGGCCCGGGCGTATTCGTCAGTAATAAGCCACAGGCGGCACAGTTCGACGTTCTGCTGGTCGGCCATCTTGATACGGTATTTGCCCCCGGCACCGTCGCCGAGCGTCCGCTGAGCGAGGACGCCACCCGTCTTTATGGCCCTGGCGTATCGGATATGAAGAGCGGCCTGCTGAATATCTTGTGGGCGATGCGTGATCTGGACGCAGCCGACCGCGATCGTCTGGCCATTGCGATCGCCATGAATCCCGACGAGGAGACCGGCTCCGTCTATTCACACGAATGGATTGGCGAACTGGCAAAACGCGCCCGCTGCGTGCTGGTATGCGAAGCCGCGCGCGCCGACGGTTCGCTGGTGAAGGCTCGCAAAGGGATGGCGGGCTATCACCTGACGTTCAGCGGCGTGGCGGCACACGCGGGTAACGAACCGGAGAAAGGCCGCTCGGCGATAACCGCCCTGGCAAACAGCATTATTGCCATTAATGCCCTGACCGACCAGGAACGTGGCACCACGCTCAACGTCGGCGTGATCCACGGCGGCAGCGCGGCAAACGTGGTGGCCGATAAAGCCGTTGCCGAGCTGGACGTGCGTTTCTGGGAAAACGATGAGTACAGCCGGGTGAACCAGGCGCTGGAGGCATTGTGTGAAAAAGGCTTTTTAGAGGGCGTCACGACCTCGCTGGCGCGCGTGAACCACAAACCGGCGATGGCAGCGAGTAAAGCCACGCAGGCGCTGATGCAGCAGGTTGAAGCGGCAGGTCAGGCGGAAGGAATAGCCATTACCTGGCAGGCGGTCGGTGGTGGCAGTGATGCCAACCACACCGCCGCGCTGGGCATTCCGACCCTGGACGGGCTGGGGCCAATCGGTGCCGGGTTCCACAGCCCGGCGGAGTGGCTGGATAAAGCGTCGATTGCGCCGAGAATACGCTTGTTGAAGCGGGTGATTTCAATGCTGTAAGCCTTCCCCCTCTCCCCAGCGGGGAGAGGGATGTTGACCGTGCAACGCTAGCCCAAAATTTGGGTACTCAACCGGCAGGTACAGCACCGCCGTCCCTGCTCGTCGAACACCACAATCTCCCAGCTCTGGCTGGTTCGCCCAAGATGCAACGGCTGACACACTCCGCGCACCTTCCCATGCGATACCGCGCGATGGTGCGTTGCGTTCAGCTCCGTTCCCACCACGCTTTGTCCGTCGCGGGTCATCAGAAACCCGGCCATCGACCCCAGCGTTTCCGCCAGCGCCGCCGACGCCCCGCCGTGCAGCAGACCGAACGGCTGATGGGTACGCGCATCCACGGGCATTTCGGCCTCAAGCGTATCGTCACCGATGCGGGTATAGACGATGCCCAGATGCGCCACCATGGAGTTCAGACTGGTGGCGTTCATTTCTTCACGCGATAAGTGACGTTTCCAGATCATCTACGCCCCCAGCGTGGAGCCGCCGTCCACCACGATATCCTGCAACGTGATATGGCTGGCAGCATCGGAGGCGAGGAACAGCACCGTGCTGGCAATCTCCTGCGGACGGGCGATTTTGCCCAGCGGAATACCGAGCTTGAACTGCTCACCAAAGCCGCGAATACGCTGCTGCTCAGCGTCGTCGCTTTTCCACAGGGTGCGCTGCATATCGGTATCCGTTGACCCGGGCGACACCAGATTACAGCGCACGCCACTGCCCGCCAGCTCAAGCCCGACGGTCAGCGCCAGGCTTTTTAGCGCCGCTTTCGACGCACCGTAGGCGCTCATGCCGATACGCGGCGTGTGGGCCGCGTCAGACGCCACGGTGACAATCGCCCCGCTTTGCTGGCGACGGAACTGGCCCATCGTCTGCTGGAACAGGTTAAATGCCCCGCCGACATTAACCGCGAAGGTTTGCTGCCAGTCCTCCTGCGCAATCTGGTCGGTCGCGCCCATACGCAGAATTCCCGCCGCGTTCACCAGCACGTCCAGACGCTCAAGCCTTGCCAGCGCGCGCCCGCACACCTCGCGGACTTGTGCGGCATCCGCGATGTCCAGCGTTTCGGTGGCAAAGGGATACGCTTCCTCCGGGAAGGCCAGGTCGAATCCGGTGACCTGCGCGCCCGCTTCAACAAACGCCCGCGCCGTCGCGTAACCGATGCCCTTACCCGCGCCCGTTACCCAGACGGTTTTGCCGGTAAAATCGAACCCCGCCATCACTTCACCTCGCGGGAGAGCAGCGCCCACCAGGCGTCGAGGGTAGGATTTTTCGCCAGCATCACAAAGTCGATATCGCTGTGCACTTTGCGCCAGCGGGCGGCCAGCGCCATCATGCGCACCGAGTCCAGACCGTAGTCGATCAGGTTTTCGTCATCCATCGGCTCATCTGATTCATCCAGCAGCGGCAGGATGATGTCACGCAGCGCCGCTTTCGTGGCCGGAATAGACGGCAGCAGGTCGTCCGTCATAACCACCCGGCCGGCGCGCCCTGCGACGTAGTTCAGAGACATCAGGTGCTCATCGCGGGTAAAATCGGCCAGCGCATCGGCGATAAAGAACGGTTTGATATCCCGCATAAAGGCGTCTGTAGCGGTCGTCATGCAGCCAATATGGGCGTAAACCCCGGTGATCAGCAGCTGGTTGCGCCCCGTCTCTTTCAGCATCAACTCCAGCGGCGAGCGGTGGAACGCGCTGTAGCGCCACTTCACCAGTACCGTATCGGCTTCATCCGGCGTCAGCTGAGACACAATGCGCTGCTGCTCTGGTGAGCGGGTCAGCCCCGGTCCCCACATATCGTTCAGCAGGGCGCGGTCTTCATCGCTCTGCGCTTTCGGCTGAGCGGTATAGTAAACCGGAATATTGTGTTGCTTGCAGTAATCGCGAAGTCTGGCGATATTCGCGACCACCTGGGCCATCATCGGGCTATTTTCGCCCCAGAAGTTCAGGAAATACTCCTGCATATCATGGATCAACAGCGCGGCACGTTCTGGCTCAAACGCCCAGTTCACTTTGTTGTCTGGCAGGTCTGCGGCCGTCGGCAGCGCATAAGCGGTTAATTGTGGAATGGCCATACTCTGTTCCTTAGCCCCGGGCGCGTTCAGCTAGCCACAGGCGCAACTGTTTCTTATCGACTTTGCCGACGGGCGTTAACGGAAGCGCATCAACGCTCTCCACGCGGTCCGGCAGTTTAAATTCTGCAACGCCCTGCTCACGCAGGAAGCGGCGCACCTCCACCGCACGCAGTGGCTCTTTCACCACCAGATACGCGCAGCTCTTTTCACCCAGCAGGCTGTCCTCCATGCTCACCAGGGCCGCGTGGATCACCGCGTCGTGGCGAAGCAGCAGGTTTTCAATCTCTTCTGCGGCAATCTTTTCGCCGCCACGGTTGATCTGATCTTTCTCCCGTCCCTGAACGGTGATGTAGCCCTGTTCGTCAATGGCGATCAGATCCCCGGAGCAGTAAAAGCCGTCCGCATCAAAGGCGCTGGCGTTGTGCTCCGGACTGTTGAAATAGCCGCGGAAGGTATACGGCCCGCGGGTCATCAGACGCCCGACTTCACCGCGCGGGAGCGGATTACCGTGCTCGTCCGCCACCCACACTTCGTCATCCGGGCACATCGGGCGCCCCTGCGTATTGATAATGCGTTCCGGCGTATCATCGAGCGCGGTGTAGTTCACCAGCCCTTCCGCCATACCAAACACCTGCTGCAGCTGGCAGCCAATTTCTGCCGGAATACGCGCCGCGAGCGTCGCGGACAGGCGCGCCCCACCGACCTGCAGCAGCGTCAGCGATGAGAGCGGGGCATTCCCTGCACCGTCGGCAATCGCCTGCAGCCACAGGCTGACCGCCGGGGGCACCAGCGAGGTAACCGTGATCTGATGTTTTTCTATCAGCGGGAAGCAGATTGTGGCGCTCGGATCGTTTGCCAGCACCACGCAGCCCCCCGCCGTAAAGACGCCTAACGAGCCGGGCGAGCTCATGGCGTAGTTATGGGCCGCTGGCAGCGCATTCAGATAACGCGTGTCCGCGGTAATCCCGCAGATCGCATTGCTGCGACGGATGCTGTAGTCATAGTCGTTATGCGTACGCGGGATCAGCTTCGGCGTGCCGGTGCTCCCGCCCGAGAGCTGGAAGAACGCCACTTCGTCGGCAGGAGTCGGGTTCGGAATGAAATTTTCTGCCGGATGCGCAATCGCCGCGTCCAGCGCATGTTCACCTTTGTCGCCGCGCAGCAGCACGACGCGTACCGAACGGTGCTCATCGACAAAAGTATTGAGGAAGTCATCCCCTGCAAACAGGGCGTGCTCGCGATCGGCTATCAGCAGCGCAGGTTTGATCTGCGCGGCGTAGGCGTTCAGCTCCGAGCGCTGATGGCTAAAGAGCGCATTGACCGGCGCCACGCCCACCTGCAGCAGGGCGAAAAAGGTCATGTAAAACTCGCACACGTTGCCAAGCTGCACCAGCGCCGTTTCACCGCGATGAAGCCCCAACGCCTGCAGCCGCGATGCCAGGTTATTCACGGCCTGGTTAAACTCGCGGTACGTTATGCGACGGTCACCGTCGACGATCGCCACCGCATCGTTATTCTCCTGATCCGTCAGGATGTGGGTCAGCGGCAGATCCTGCCAGTAGCCTTTTTCACGGTAGCGCCGGGCAAAATCCTCGGGCCAACGGGTAAAGGGAAGGGTCATGAGTGTTCCTTAGTGCAAACCAAAAACATTGAGCATGGTGGAGAGTTTTACGCCGGTTTCACGCCACTCGCCCACGGGTGAAGAGGCCGGGACAATGCCCGCGCCGGCAAACAGGCGAACGGTATTCTGCTGCAGACGAGCGCAGCGGATGGTGACCACCCATTCGCCATTGCCTTCACTGTCACACCAGCCGACGATGCCGCCGAACAGCTCGCGATCGAACGGCTCCAGCCCGGCGATCAACGCCTTAGCAGCCTGATGCGGGAAACCGCTCAGGGCTGGCGTCGGGTGCAGCAGGCAGGCCAGCGTCAGCGCGTTTTCGTTTTCACGCGCCTCACCTTCCACCGGCGTGGCCAGATGCCAGAGCGTGGGGGTGGTGATCAACTGTGGGGAGGAAGGCATGCTGAGGTGATGGCTGCGCGGTTTGAGAATGGCTTTCATCGCCTGGGTCACCAGGTCATGCTCGTGACGATCTTTTTCGGACGCCAGCAGCTTGTTGCCCGCCTCACGATCCAGCACGTCATCCGGCTGACGACGCGCGGAGCCTGCCAGCGGCAGAGAGCTAAAATGCGCCCCTTCTTTACGCAGCAGCAGTTCCGGACTTGCGCCGAGCAGCACGCCACCGTCTTCCAGCGGTACGTGGAAGTTGTAGCTGGCCGGGTTCTGGGCGATCAGCCGCTCCATGAGCGCACCGCTATCAATCGGTTTGCCGGTAACGATATCAATCAGGCGCGACAGCACCACTTTGTTCACCTGCGGCGTGGCGGTGAGGGCAGCCGCGCGGGCGACCATCTCTTCAAATACCGGCTGCGGCGGGATCTCGGTGCGTTTTTCCACCTTCAGCGCCTGTGAGCCAGCAACATAGCGGGCGGACTGCTGACGCGCCGGGCGAGAAAAGGTCTGCCAGCGTTGCGGTATAAACAGAGACGACGGCTTGCGGGTATCAAACGGAATGGCACCCACCATCACAGGATGGGCAATGCCGCTGGCTTTTGCGTTGCGGAAAGCCTGGGCTAATTTCTGCTGAAACTGTCCTGCCGGATCGTCACCCCCGACGGCGGATTCAGAGAAGCGGGAAAAACAGCCGGACGTGGTAAAACTGCGGTAAGGCGACATAAAGAAAAAGCTGTCCGATTGCAGCGTGCTGGCGGTGTGCTGAACTTCCTCAGCCAGGGACGTATCCATTTCATCCTCCTAAAATGATAAAGGCAGTAATAATGATTATCATTTATATTTACGCTCGCTAACCTAATCTCACATCGCGTCGCTGTCAACCGCAGAGCAAACATCTTCTTCGGGTAACGCTTGCATCCCGTCGTCGCAGACATGAAAATGAGAAGCATTAACTTCAACAGAAACAGGATGCCACGTTGTGAAATGTCTTGCCGTCTGCCGTAATCCCCTGCTTTTCATCGGACTTTTTGTTTTAGGACTTACCTCAGCGCTTGCCGCCGACTGGCCGCGTCAGGTGACAGACAGCCGCGGCGTGCATACGCTTGAGCACAAACCGACGCGCATCGTCTCCACCAGCGTGACCCTGACCGGCTCCCTGCTGGCGATTGACGCGCCGGTTATTGCCAGCGGCGCCACCACGCCCAACAACCGCGTGGCGGATGCGCAGGGATTCCTGCGCCAGTGGGGCGATATCGCGAAACAGCGTCAGCTTGCGCGTCTGTACATTGGCGAGCCGAGCGCCGAAGCGGTGGCCGCCCAGATGCCGGACCTGATTTTGATCAGCGCCACCGGCGGGGATTCGGCGCTGGCGTTGTATGACCAGCTTTCAGCTATCGCGCCGACGCTTGTTATTAACTACGACGACAAAAGCTGGCAGGCGCTTCTAAAACAGCTCGGCACAATCACGGGTCAGGAAAAACAGGCCGCCGAGCGCATCGCCGCGTTTGATAAGCAGCTTGCCCAGGTGAAACAGCAGATGACATTACCGCCGCAGCCGGTGAACGCCATCGTCTACACCGCCGCCGCGCACTCGGCAAACCTGTGGACGGCGGAATCCGCTCAGGGCCAGTTATTGCAGCAGCTGGGCTTTACGCTGGCTGAACTGCCTGCCGGATTGCACACCTCCAAAAGCCAGGGTCAGCGTCACGATATTATTCAGTTAGGCGGGGAAAATCTGGCGACCGGGCTGAACGGCGAAGGGCTGTTCCTGTTTGCCGGAGATCAGAAAGATGTGGATGCGATTTACGCCAATCCGCTGCTGGCGCACCTTCCTGCCGTGCAGAACAAGCGCGTCTGGGCACTGGGAACAGAGACGTTCCGCCTGGATTATTACAGTGCAATGCGGGTACTGCAGCGTTTAGACGCACTGTTCAGGTAAGAGGCTAACCCGGCCCTCTTCGGGAGAGGGCCGGTGTGAACGCGTCAGGCCGCACTGTCGTTCAACACAACCTCCTGCCTGAACCGACGCAGCTCAACCAGGACCACCAGCAATATCACTCCCAGCATAGCCAGGACAAAGCCGCTGCTGCTCGCTGAAGCCACCGGGGTCATTATCGCCCCCAGCCCGCCGAGGATAGCCGCGCCAATGGCATCGCCCGTCACGTTCTGTGCGGTCCACAGACCGTTGATACGCCCCAGCATCCCTTCCGGCGTCTGGGTCTGGATCAGGGTGTACTGCAGCAATGAACTGATGGCGCTCAGCCAGCCAAAAATCACCAGGCACATTACGCCCAGCGCCCATACCGGCATCAGGCTGAAGAAACCAATCGCAATAAACGACGCCAGGGTAGCCAGCAGCATGATCAGCCCGGGACGCGCACTCTGCGCCAGGTTACCGCTGGTCAACGCGCCGCATGCCGCGCCGAGCGGAATAGCCGCGTACAGCACGCCGATTTCCGACGCGCTCATCTGCCACACGCCCGCCAGCGCCGGGTAAAGCACGCGTACGGCACTGGCCATCGTCAGCAGACCGCCGAGCAGCGCAATACCACCTATCAACGGATTGCTGAACAGAAAACGGATCGCGGCCATCAGTGATGTCAGCGGATGTTCGCGCGGCTGTGGCGGAGGCGGCAGGCGCGGCAAACGCAGGAGCGTGAGCGTAGTGATAAAGGTGCCCGCAGCCGCCAGCCCATAGTTCCACGCCACGTTGCCGGTCGCCAGCAGCAGGCCACCGACCATCGGTGAAATTACCGACCCGAGGCGCACGGTCAGCATGGTGATTGCCCCCGCCTGCATCAGGTTTTCGCGCCCGACCAGCGCGGGCGTGGCTGCCAGCAGCGCCGTGACGCCGAGTGACGCAAAAAAACCGTCCCACAGACCGAGGGCGTAAATGGCAATCAGTGACGGCTCCGGCAGCATGGCGTTCAGACACAGCCCGATAAAGCCTACGCCGCACGTGCCGCGTGCCAGCAGGATCAGTTTTTTACGCTCATACCGGTCCGCCAGCACGCCGCCCACCATCAGGCCGATAAACATCGCCCCACCGGTTAAGGTGACCGAAAGCCCCACCAGCCAGCTGGAGTGGGTCATGGACTGGATCTGCACCGGCACGGCAACACCAAGCAGGCCGAGGGAGAGGATGGAGATAAAACGGGCGATAAAGACAGCGCGGTATGCGGGGTGCGTCTTCAGCAGGCTGAGGTTGAGCAGCCAGGATTTTTGATTCATGACAAGGCCTTGAGTGTATTTCTACCAATTCCATTGGCGCACATGCTAACATAGCCAAATAAGATAGATAACGATAATCACTATCATTATCAAATCATGGATGTTGCTATGTCGTTTTCCTCTTCCGCGGTGCGCGCCGTTGCCGTGCCCGTGTTATTGCTACTGTTAATCCTTGCGATTGCACTCAGTTTGCTGGTCGGCGCGAAGCCGCTGCCCGCGTCCGTTATTGTCGATGCGTTCACTGGCAGCTGTCAGAGCGCCGACTGCACCATCGTGCTCGATGCCCGCCTTCCCCGTACCCTTGCCGGACTGCTGGCCGGGGGTGCGCTGGGTCTTGCCGGTGCCTTAATGCAAACGCTCACCCGTAACCCGCTGGCCGACCCCGGCATTCTTGGGGTAAACAGCGGTGCCAGCTTTGCGATTGTGCTTGGCGCGGCGCTCTTCGGTTTTACCTCTCCGTCTGAACAACTGGTGATGGCCTTCTGCGGCGCGCTGGCGGCGTCGCTGGTGGTGGCGTTTACCGGTAGCCAGGGTGGCGGACAGCTGAGTCCGGTACGCCTGACGCTGGCGGGCGTGGCGCTCGCCGCCGTGCTGGAAGGGTTATCCAACGGCATCGCCCTGCTTAACCCGGATGTTTACGACCAGCTGCGCTTCTGGCAGGCCGGTTCGCTGGATATCCGCACCCTGGAAACCTTAAAAGTGGTGGTGATCCCGGTCTTCATCGCCGCCGCCGTCGCGCTGTGTTTAAGCCGTGCGCTCAACAGCCTGAGCCTCGGGAGCGACACCGCAACCGCGCTCGGCAACCGCGTGGCGCGCACGCAGCTAACGGGTCTTATCGCGATCACCGTACTGTGCGGCAGCGCAACTGCAGTTGTCGGCCCCATTGCTTTTATCGGCCTGATGATGCCCCACATGGCACGCTGGCTGGTGGGTGCCGATCACCGCTGGTCGCTGCCGGTCACACTGCTTGCTACCCCTGCCCTGCTGCTGTTCGCGGATGTTGTGGGTCGCCTGCTGGTGCCTGGTGAACTGCGCGTCTCGGTGGTAAGCGCATTTATCGGTGCACCAGTGCTGATCTTCCTCGTGCGACGTAAACGCGGAGGTGGCGCATGATGGCCCCGTCCCGACGTTTAGTCACCAGCGTGTCGTTGCTGGCCGTCGTCATTCTGATGCTGGCGGTCTGGAGCCTGCGCAGCGGCGCGGTCACGCTCGATTTCGCGCAGGTTTTTAACGCGCTGCTTGGCAGTGCGCCGCGCAATGTCACCCTGGTGGTCACCGAGTGGCGACTGCCGCGCGTGGCGATGGCGATTCTGGTGGGCGCGGCGCTCGGCGTCAGCGGTGCCATTTTTCAGTCGTTGATGCGCAACCCGCTTGGCAGCCCGGACGTGATGGGGCTGAACACCGGCGCCTGGAGCGGCGTGCTGGTGGCGATGGTGCTGTTTGGTCAGCACCTGACGGCCATCACGTTCACCGCGATGACCGGCGGGATAGTCACCGCGCTCATTATCTGGGCGCTGGCCTGGCGCAACGGTATCGACACCTTCCGCCTGATCATTATCGGTATCGGCATTCGCGCCATGTTAATGGCTTTCAACACCTGGCTATTGCTGCAGGCTTCGCTCGACACCGCGCTCTCTGCCGGGCTGTGGTATGCCGGTTCGCTCAATGGCCTGACGTGGGGCAAAACCTGGCCCGCTGCCCCGCTGATCCTGGTGATGTTTATTGGCGCGGTGTTGCTGGTACGCCGGATGCGCCTGCTGGAGATGGGTGATGACAGCGCCTGCGCGCTGGGCGTGGGCGTTGAGCGCTCGCGCCTGATGCTGATGCTGGTGGCGGTGTTACTGACCGCTGCCGCCACCGCCATCGCCGGGCCGATCTCGTTTATCGCGCTGGTTGCACCGCATATTGCCCGGCGCATCAGCGGCACGGCGCGCTGGGGATTAACCCAGGCGGCGCTGTGTGGCGCAGCGTTACTGCTGGCCGCCGACCTCTGCGCCCAGCGGTTATTTATGCCTTATCAACTTCCGGTAGGCGTCGTGACCGTCAGCCTCGGCGGGATTTACCTCATCGTCTTGTTAGTTCAGGAGTCACGCAAGAAATGACAAACAGCACAACCCGCTTGCGCGGCGAACACTTAACCCTCGGCTATGGCAAAAAAATCATTGCCCGTGACCTGACGGTGGCTATCCCGGACGGCCATTTTACGGCGATTATCGGCCCGAACGGCTGCGGTAAATCGACCCTGCTGCGCACCCTCAGCCGCCTGATGACGCCGGTTGAGGGCTGCGTGTATCTCGACGGCGAGCAGATCCAGCGCTTTGCCAGCAAAGAGGTGGCGCGCCGTATCGGCCTGCTGGCGCAAAACGCCACCACGCCCGGGGATATCACGGTGCAGGAACTGGTCTCGCGCGGGCGCTATCCGCATCAGCCGCTGTTTACTCGCTGGCGTAAAGAGGATGATGAGGCGGTGAAGCGGGCAATGCAGGCGACGGGCATTACCGATCTTGCCCGGCAAAGCGTGGATACGCTCTCCGGCGGGCAGCGCCAGCGGGCGTGGATTGCGATGGTGCTGGCACAGGAAACCGCCATCATGCTGCTGGACGAGCCTACCACGTGGCTGGATATCAGCCATCAGATCGATCTGCTGGAGTTGTTGAGCGAGCTGAACCGCACGCAGGGCTATACGCTGGCGGCCGTACTGCACGATTTAAATCAGGCATGCCGCTATGCCACGCATTTGATTGCGCTGCGCGACGGCGAAATTGTGGCGCAGGGTGCGCCAAAAGAGATTGTGACGCCGGATCTGATCGCGCAGATCTACGGCATGCGCTGCATGATTATCGACGATCCCGTGGCCGGTACGCCGCTGGTGGTGCCGTTGGGCAAGCGTGCAGTCTGATGCCCTCACCCTCTCCTGGAAGAGAGGGTGAGAGTGAGGGGAAACCGCTACCCCAATATCGCCTTCAGCACCGGTCCTATTGTCTCAAACGCCTGCGGTGAAATGATATCCACGTGGGCGCAATCCTGGCTGTAAACCTCCAGTTCCCCCACCCACGGCGCCCAGGCCTGCTGCGGATCCAGCGTTTGCGTGCGCCCGGCAACAAACAACGTCGCTTTACCGTCGAACCGTGAACTGTGCGCCGTTGTCAGCAGGCGGACGGCATCGGCGTAATTCCCTTCGATGGCGTTAAAGAGCTCGCCAGAGCCTTGCCCCTGCTGCGCGGCGATAAACGCCTGACGCTCGCGTTCGATTTCTGCCAGTACGTCCGGATCGAGACCATTGGCCTCTTTCTCTGCCCAGTTCTGGGTTTCCGGCGGCCAGGTATCCAGCAAGCCGAGAAACGCCACCGCATCCCCCTGCTCGCGCAGACGGGCCGCAATGCCCTGCGCCAGCGTGCCGCCAAGCGAGTAGCCGAACAGATAATACGGCCCCTGCGGCTGTTGCGCGCGCAGCGTCTGCAGATGCTGTTCGATCACCTCGTCCAGCGTAGCGCACTGCTGCATCGGCCCTTCCGGACGCGGCGACTGAATGCCGGTGATTGACCAGCGCGGGCTGAGATAGCGCGCCAGCACGCTAAACTGCCAGGCAAAACCGGATGCCGGATGGAAGCAGAACAGCGTCGGACCGTTGCTTTCACGCAGCGGCAGAAGGGTCTCGTAGCCCAGACGCTGTGCCTGTTCGTCATTCATCGATGAATCCAGCAGCGCGCTGAGCATGCTGACCGTCGAGGCCACCATAATCTGCCCCGGCGTGACCCTGCGGGCAAACGTACGGCTGAGCTGCGCGGCCAGGCGCATCGCCAGCAGGGAATGACCGCCGAGGGCGAAGAAATCGGCATCGATGTCGTTCACCTCACAGCCGAGCAGGGCAGAAAATGCCTGCGCGACGGCCACTTCAGCGTCTGTTTCTGGCGCCCGCCCGGCCGTCTTGCGGGTCAATTCCGGCAACGGAAGCGCCTTGCGGTCAAGCTTTCCGTTGGCAGAGAGCGGCAGCGCGCTGATTTGCAGCAGCACCACCGGCACCATATGGGGCGGCAATTGAGCTTTAAGCGAGTGCAGCAGCGCATCGCGGTCCAGCGGCAAGCCGGACCCGGAGACGACATACCCTACCAGCTGTCGGGCATCGCCCCCGGTTGCCGCCGCCTGATTAAACACGCACGCGTGCGCTACAGCCTGCGCCACGTCAGGCAGCGAAAGCATCGCACGATCGATTTCGCCAAGTTCGATACGCTGACCACGAATTTTCAGCTGATCGTCACTGCGGCCCAGATATTCCACCGCGCCGTTATCCAGCCAGCGCGCCACGTCACCGGTGCGGTACATCCGCTCGCCAGGTGCAAAGGGATCGGCAATGAAGCGGCTGGCGGTCAGGTCCGGACGACCGAGATACCCCTGCGCAAGCTGGATCCCGGTAAGATAGAGGTCACCGGCCACGCCGAACGGCACCGGACGCATCATCGCATCCAGGATGCGCAGCCCCGTATTCCACACCGGGAAGCCAATCGGCACGCTGTTGCCCGCCACCGCCGCCAGTTCCGGACCCGACGCCGGATACCAGCTCACGTCCACCGCCGCTTCTGTTGGACCATAAAGGTTATGCAACGGGACATGAGTAAGGTGCTCCCACTCCCGACACAGTTCTGTCGGCAGCGCTTCCCCGCTGCAGAACACCTGCTTCAGTGTCTGACAGCAGTCGGCATTTTCCGGCGTCAGCGAGGCAACGAACGCCGCCAGCATCGACGGCACAAAGTGTGTCGTGGTCACGCCATAATGCGCGAAGAAGTTCTGCATCGCCTGCGGATCGCGGTGCGCGTCCGGCTCGGCCATCACCAGCTTCGCGCCGGCGATAAAGGGCCACCAGAACTCCCAGACCGAGACGTCAAAACTGCACGGCGTCTTTTGCGCCACCACGTCATGCGCGTCCAGCGGATAGTGATCCTGCATCCACATCAGGCGGTTAACGATGGCGGTATGCCCTACCATCACGCCTTTTGGCCGCCCCGTTGAGCCTGAGGTAAAGATGATGTACGCCGTGTGCGCCGGCTTTGCCAGCCGCAGCGGTTCACTGCCCGCAGGAGGTAATAGTGTGTTGTAACTAAATACAGGGACCGGCAGATCGCTAAAGCGCGAAAGCTGATCGTCAGAGGCGATCAGCAGGGACGGTTTCGCGTCCTCCAGCATCATGCGCAGACGATCGTCCGGGTAACCGGTATCCAGCGGCAACCACGCGGCGCCCGCCTCCACGATGCCGTGCAGCGCCAGGGTAAGAAACACCGAGCGCGGCAGGGCTACCGCCACGCTGTCGCCAGGCTTAACGCCGCGTTCCCGCAGTAATGTCGCAAGAGCCACCACCTGCTCGCGCATCTGGCGGTAATTCAGTTCGATGTGCGCATCAGCAAGCGCGGGGGCATCCGGCGTTTTATCCGCCTGGTCTGCCACCAGCTGAGCCAGCGTGGTTGACGGTAGCGCCAGCCCGGTATCATTGATACGCGCCAGCTGCTGGTATTCCTGCTCTGAAACGGTTTCTGCTTCGCCGCAGCGCAAATCCGGGTTGGCAGCAAACTGCATCAGCATGGCGTTCAGGCGTGCAACGTGGCGCGTTAGCGTCGCTTCATCGTAGCGCTGCTTATTGGCAAGGATTTCAATACTCAGGCCGCCCTGCTCGTCCGGGAACAGCGCCAGTTCAAGGTCATTGACCGGGCCAGTGGCCAGCGTATGGGTGATGGCGTCCACGCCATCCATATCCAGCTGATAATCAAACACCTTGACGTTCAGTACCGGGCCAAACAGCGCGTCATCGCCCGCGGCACGTCCGCTGTCACGCACGATCTGCTCGGCGTCATAACGCTGATGGCGACGCATTTTTTTCAGCTGATTTGCCAGACGATGCGCCAGCGCAGGCAGGCTTTCGTGCGGGGCAATGTTCACCGCCAGCGGCAGCACGTTCAGCACCGGACCGGTTGCCGTTAAGGCCGCCGATCCCATTCGGCGCATAAAGATAAACCCGGCGGCGTAGTCCAGCCGTCCGGTCAGACGCCCGATCCACAGCGCCACCAGCGCAAGCGCCAGATCGGTACGCTGAACCGGCCCCGCCGCCTGAGCAAGCCGGGTAAAGGCGCGGCGGTCAGCCGTCACCTTCAGACGCAGAATATCGGTGGTCGCCGCACGGCCCGGCAGCGGTGCCGACGACAGCGAGACCGGGGAAGGAAGCTGCTTACGCTGCTCCGCCCAGAACGCCCCGTCGCGCTGATACGCTTCGCTGTCGCGATAGCGCTGGTACTCCTCCACCACCTCGGCGAAAGGGGTAAACGGCGACGCGGGCGTGGGCTCGCCGTTTTGCCATGCGTGATAAATGGCGGCGATCTGGCGGGTAATCGCCGGGAAACTGAAGCCATCCACCACCAGATGATGATATCGCTGATACCAGTACCAGTGCCCTTCGCCTACCTGAATCAGCTGATGGAACGCCAGCGGCTGACCGCTGTCCACACGCAGGTTCTGGTTTAAATCCGCTGCCATCCAGGCCATCGCCGCGTCATGGGATTCGGCGCAAACCACGGACGGTTCAGGCAGTGACATAGCATCATCCACCCACTGCCACACCTCGCCATTCTCTTGCACAAAACGCATGCGCAGGGTGTCGGCCTGCCGCATTCCTTCAACAATGGCTTTTGCCAGCAGCGGTGCGTCAATATTGCCCTTCAGCTCGGTGTAGTGCGCCACGCTCCAGGCGTTTGGCAGGGAGGAAAGCTGCTCCGCCATCCAGATACCCGGCTGGGCGGCGACAAGGGGAAGACGGTTCATGCTTTCTCTCCCGCAAAATAAGACGGTTGCAGGGTTTGCCAGTGGTCGGCGAGCCACTGCTGACAGGCTTCCTGAGACTGCGCTTCACAGACCACGCGCCAGCCCGCCGGCAGCTGGCACTGCTGCGGCCACAGACTGTACTGTCCCTGGTCGTTACGCAAAATCGCAAACTGACCCTGCGGATTATCGAAAGGGTTGCTGAATTCCATACAGACTCCGTTAGTGAATAAGCGGCTGCCAGAGGGTCATCAGCCCCTGCGTCAGCCCACCGCGCCAGCAAAGCGCGTCGTGTCCGCCGTCAACCTGACGCCAGATAACCGGTTGCTGCGGGTGCAGTTCGGCGTAGATCGCCTGATTCGCGCGGAAGATGAGCGGCTCATTGCGTCCGGCCTCAAGAACGATACGCAGCCCGCGCGCGGTGAGGTCGCCCGCTTTAAGTTGTTCGATGAGCAACCCGTCCTGCTGACCGCCACGGTGCGGCCACCAGTAGGAGCCGGACTGGCTTAATACGCAGCCAAAGCGCTCGGGCCAGTTAAGCCCGGCATAAAGTGAAGAGAGGCCGCCAAAGCTTTGACCCGCGACTACCGTTCGGTCGGCGCGGTCGCTGAACGGAGTGCGGCTGTTCACCCGCGGGAGAAGTTCCTCCTGCACCGCCTGCCAGAAATCCGGGTTGCAGGGTAACTCGTGATTGCGATGCGCCATGTCGATCACATCGATTAAGACGTAGACGGCAGGCGGCAGTTTGCCCGCGTTTGTCAGCGCGGTTAGCGGAGACCACACGGGCATGCTTTCGGCCCAGAACTGACCGTCGAGCAGTACGGCAAGCGGCCGCTCCGGGCTGTCTTCACCGGTGGTGAAAACCCACACCCGGCGGCGGTTATTCAGACGCACGCTTTCCCATTCAAAGCAGACGGGCGCGTTGCCGGGCGTTGCGGGCGTGTTCCAGCCGGGCTGAACCGGGGCCTCGGGCATTTCGAGCGCCGAGACGGGATGCCCGCGTCCGCCACGCCAGCTTTGCGGATTTAACGGATCGGCCATCGCCGCGGGGAGCAACTTTCGCCAGCCTTCACGCAGCGCCAAACGTTCGGGTTGCTCGCCGTGGAAGACCGCGTCGGCAAAATCATCTTCGTTCACTGAGGGGATAAAACAGTAGCTGCCGCGCCATTGCGGGGTGAACGCGCCCTGCCACTGCCAGACGTCAGTATCAGGAATGCGCTCAAGGGATTGCGGACGGGCATTTTGATGGTGATCGGTCACGCCGGTGATGTAGAGCCAGACGCGTTTTAGCGGCGAGGTCTTTTGCGTTCCTGCCGGATCACGCCACCAGAAAGTGACACGATAGTGCCCCTTCTCGCGGGTCCATTCGGGTCCGTTTTTCGACTGCCACCAGGCTTCACTTCCCGTTTTTAACCCCGTCACCCGTATAACCTCATGTTTATCAGTCTTTTTTGTTTCAGGACAAATTTTATTGATAATATTATTGATAACTATTTGCATTTGCAATAGAGTAGTGGCCGCGCTGTGGGAAGCGCGCTCATAAAACAACCATGCCACGCGTTGTGTGCGCTCGAGGACGGGGCTGCTTACGCAAACTGCGGGTGACACCATGCCGCCTCCTCTCCCTTTCGGGAATGGAGCCCGGGGATGCGGCGCGAAAAGCAGGACGTACAATGAATAAGAAGATTCACTCCCTGGCCTTGCTGGTCAACTTAGGGATTTACGGCGTTGCGATGCCAGCGCTGGCAGACGACAACACCGCCAACGCGCAGCACGAAGACACCATGGTGATCACCGCCGCAGAGCAGAACCTGCAGGCACCAGGGGTATCGACCATCACCGCCGATGAAATCCGTAAAAACCCGCCCGCACGTGACGTGGCCGAAATCATCCGCACCATGCCTGGCGTTAACCTGACCGGGAACTCCACCAGCGGACAGCGCGGCAATAACCGTCAGATTGATATTCGTGGTATGGGTCCGGAAAACACCCTGATCCTGATCGACGGCAAGCCGGTCACCAGCCGCAACTCCATCCGTCTGGGCTGGCGCGGCGAGCGAGATACCCGCGGTGACACCGGCTGGGTACCGCCAGAGATGATTGAACGCATTGAGGTCATTCGCGGCCCGGCCGCAGCTCGCTACGGTAACGGTGCGGCAGGCGGCGTGGTGAACATCATCACCAAAAAATTCGACAACCAATGGCATGGCTCCTGGAACACCTACCTGAATGCTCCAGAACATAAGGATGAGGGTTCCACTAAGCGCACCAACTTCAGCCTGAGCGGCCCGCTGAGCGGCGACTTCAGCTTCCGCATGTTTGGTAACCTGGACAAAACCCAGGCCGATGCGTGGGACATCAACCAGGGTCACCAGTCCGATCGTACCGGTACCTATGCCGACACCCTGCCTGCAGGCCGTGAAGGGGTCGAGAACAAAGACATTAACGGCGTGGTCCGCTGGGACTTCGCGCCCATGCAGTCCCTGGAGTTTGAAGCGGGTTACAGCCGCCAGAACAACCTCTACGCGGGTGATACCCAGAACACCAACAACGACAACAGCTCCAGCGGTCTGGTGAAGAAAAACTACGGTAAAGAGACTAACCGTATCTATCGCCAGAACTTTGCGGTGACCTGGAACGGCGGCTGGGATAATGGCATCACCACCAGCAACTGGGCGCAGTACGAGCACACCCGCAATTCGCGTCTCGGCGAAGGCCTGGCAGGCGGTACGGAAGGATTATTCAACAGCAATAAATTCACCGACACCGACCTGGCTGATGTGATGCTGCACAGCGAAATCAACCTGCCGATTGATTTTCTCGTCAACCAGAACCTGACGCTGGGCACCGAGTGGAACCAGCAGCGCATGAAGGACTCGACCTCCTTCTCGCAAACCCAGCAGGGCGGGACCATTCCGGGGCTCAGCAACGATCGTAGCCCGTATACCTCGGCGGAGATCTTCTCCCTGTTCGCTGAAAACAACATGGAGCTGACGGACAGCACCATGCTGACCCCGGCGCTGCGCTTCGATCACCATACGATCGTCGGTAACAACTGGAGCCCGTCCCTGAACCTGTCGCAAGGCCTGGGTGACGACTTTACGCTGAAGATGGGTATCGCCCGCGCCTATAAAGCGCCGAGCCTGTACCAGACCAACCCGAACTATCTGTTGTACAGCAAAGGCCAGGGCTGCTACGCCAGCTCCGACGGCGTGGGTTGTTACATGATGGGTAATGACGACCTGAAAGCCGAAACCAGCATCAACAAAGAGATTGGTCTGGAGTGGAAACACGACGGCTGGCTGGCGGGCGTGACCTGGTTCCGTAACGACTACCGCAACAAGATTGAAGCGGGGTATGCGCCAGTCGGCCAGACCTCCACCAGTAAAGTGACCACCGATATTTACCAGTGGGAAAACGTGCCTAAAGCGGTGGTTGAAGGTCTGGAAGGCTCCCTGAACGTGCCGGTCAGCGACACGATCAACTGGACCAACAACATCACCTATATGCTGCAAAGTAAGAACAAGGAGACCGGCGACCGTCTGTCGATCATCCCGGAGTACACGCTGAACTCAACCCTGAGCTGGCAGGTACATCAGGATGTGTCGCTGCAGTCGACCTTCACCTGGTACGGCAAGCAGCAGCCGAAGAAGTACAACTACAAAGGCCAGCCGGTGACCGGGTCTGAGAAAGACGAAGTCAGCCCGTACAGCATCGTTGGCCTGAGTGCGACCTGGGACGTGACCAAAAACGTCAGCCTGACCGGCGGCGTGGATAACGTCTTTGATAAACGCCAGTGGCGCGCGGGTAATGCCCAGACCACCGGCAACGCCACAACCGGTGCGTATATGTACGGCGCGGGTGCATACACCTATAATGAGCCGGGCCGAACCTGGTTTATGAGCGTGAACACGCACTTCTAAGGCAGGCTGTGTCTCCCCTCTCCTGCCGGGAGAGGGGCTGAATGTCTCCCTCTCCCGGCAGGAGAGGATCGGGGTGAAGGCATCAGGCCGCACTATTCCTCAACGTCAGGACGAGAAAACATGCGCACCACCCACTCCACATTTCGTCTTGCCGGAACCACGGTCCACCAAATTACCTTCGATCCCACCACCTTTACCGACGCAGACCTCCTCTGGCTTCCTCACCACAACGCGCTTGCTCACGCTGCCCCCAAACGTAAAGCTGAACACCTGGCCGGACGCCTCGCCGCCGCCCACGCCCTGCAGGAATATGGCTCTACGGCCATACCGGCTATCGGCAGCAGCGGCGAGCCGCTGTGGCCTGACGGCATGACGGGCAGCATCAGCCATACGGCCAGTCGTGCGCTGGCCGTTGTAACGCCGCACGGGCTAACGGGTATCGACGGGGAAATTATCCTCGCTGATGACGAAGCGGTGGAGATCAAAGACGGGATTATTGGCCCCGCAGAGGACACGCTGCTGCGCCACACCGGCCTGCCATTTGCGCAGGCGCTGACGCTGACGTTTAGCGCCAAAGAGAGCCTGTTTAAGGCGCTGTTTTCACAGGTTAACGCGATGATGGGCTTTGATTGTGCCCGCGTCACGGCGCTCGACGAGAATACCCTGACGCTGGCGCTGACCCGCCCGCTGGCGGGGTTTTCGCAAGATGATGCCTTCACGCTGTTTTGGCTGCGTGACGGCAACACGCAGATCACACTGCTTCCGCCTTTTCCCGCCGCTTCGCGCAAGTCATCATCACGGCGTTGAACAATACGCCAGACTGCAGTCTTTTCAATCCTTGCCCCAGGTGCAGCGCAGATAAGGCTGGGTGTTACTTCTTACTGAACAAAAACCTCATGCAAATGACTGTTATCCCAGTGGCACCAATGGCCGAGACGGACAGAACAAGAATCGAAGCAAAATCATGCACACCCTCTATGCCGTAAATACTAAACACGTTTGCCAGACGTTGAACGTTGTCCAGAGGAAAAAAGGCTGCCCATACCAGGCCGCAAACAAAAAACCAAAATACTATTTGTACGCAAAAAAGGAAAAAACCGGTGAAAGTCCTCATCGGGTCACCGTTATTGCTCCGCAGGAGAACCGTTAATATCAACACCGCCATCGCCTTTAAGCCACACGTAAGCTGGGATCGTCATTTTTATCTCCTTATAAAAACCAGCAGTATTATCGTAAATCGCTTTTTGAATTAATGCATTTGTGCTTAAGGAAAGACTGATAAAAACAGATAAGGCAGATAAATATAAAAAAAGAATGGGCAAATAGCAGTGCTGCTGAGTCGTAAAGGATAAGCAGTCGTAGAACGGGGCCAGAACTGGCCCCGCGGTTTTACTTCAATTCAGTGCTCAAACATCCGGGAACATCACACTATTCCCCGGCGCCTCGCGATGGAGGTGAATAAAGTTCAGGTGCCGCTCATACTGATCCAGTATATCCGTAATCACCTGTTCCTTACTGTAATCCATCAGGTCATTCCCCTGGCTCCCTTCCAGCAGGAACGTCTCAAGGCGGTAATACGTTGATTTCCCACTGCGTGCGCGATAGGTAAACCCGGGCACCGAATACTGCTGTGGCCAAATCTGGTAGACAAAGTTTTGTTCGTCGCCCATATGCACCAGCAGGTCCAGGTGTCCCAGAGTCTCACCGTCGTCCGGCGGCAGGTTTTTCAGTTCAACATACGCACCACGCAGCTTCAGCTCCTGCGCTACCTCTTCCATCGCCGGGAAGCAGACCGTTTCCATCATCTGTTTGGTGTAGCGCGTGCCCGGATAGTTCATCAGACGTGACAACCGCTTTTTCCAGCTCAGTCTGTCCTGCGCACCCATCGGGCGTGGCGCGGTGTCGCGGCTGGCGCTGACGCGGCGGTAATCTTCCACCTTGAGAGATTTATACAGCCCGGCCATCACGAAGAAGATCACGAAACTGAACGGCAGACCCATGATCACCGTGGTGTTCTGCAGGGCAGAAATACCGTTGGTCATCAGCATGCCCAGAGTCAGCAGGCCAATGGCGACAGACCAGAAGATGCGCAGCCAGTTGGGAGCATCGCTGTTGATGTCCTTGAGCTTCGAGGTGAAGTTCCCCAGCACCAGCGCGCCGGAATCCGCCGAGGTGACGTAAAACAGCAGGCCGGTAATGGTCGCAACAGAGGCGCTAAAGGTAAACGCCGGATACTGCGCCAGCAGGCTGTAGAACCCCCGCTCCGGATGCACCATCGCTTCCTGCGCAAACGTCGCATTGCCGTGAATGATCTCGTGCAGCGCGCTGTTGCCGAACACCGACAGCCACAGCAGCGTAAAGGTGAACGGGATAATCAGCGTGCCCATCACAAACTGACGAATGGTGCGTCCACGCGAAATACGCGCCAGGAACAGGCCAACAAACGGCGACCACGCGACCCACCACGCCCAGAAGAACAGCGTCCAGTTGTTCATCCACTCGACCGGGCGGTCAAAGGCGAAGCTGTTCAGCGTCATACCCATAAAGCGGTTCACGTAATCACCCACGTTCAGTACTAACGCATTGAGCAGGAATGACGTATCGCCCATAAACAGCACGAACAGGATCAGCCCCAGCGCCAGCGCGACGTTCAGCTCAGAAAGCACGCGAATGCCCTTGTCCACGCCGGAGGTAACCGAAATGGTGGCGATAATCACCGACAGCGCGATCAGCGCCGCTTTGGCCGCCATGGAATCCGGGATATCAAACAGCACGCTCAGACCGTAGTTGAGCTGCACCACGCCGATACCGAGCGTGGTGGCGATCCCAAAGATGGTGCCAATCACCGCCGCAATATCCACGGTGTGTCCAATCGGTCCGTTAATTTTTTTACCGAAAATCGGATAGAGCGCGGAGCGGATCGTGAGGGGTAAATTATAACGATAGCTAAAGTATCCGAGCGCCATCCCCATCAGGGCATACATCGACCAGCCGGTTAAGCCGTAGTGGAACAATGTCCAGACCATCGCCTGTCGCGCGGCCTCCATCGTCTGCCCCGCCCCTTCCGGTGGCTGCATATATTGCGTGACCGGTTCCGCCACGGAGAAGAACATCAGGTCAATACCAATGCCCGCGGCAAACAGCATCGCGGCCCAGCTCAGCAGGCTGAACTCGGGTTTTGACTGTTCCGGCCCGAGCTTTACCGAGCCAAAGCGCGAGCAGGCGATGCAGACGACGAAGACGATATAGAGCGTCGCCGCCAGCAAGTAGTACCAGCCGAAGGTCTTCGACACCCAGTTAAGGGTGCGCCCAATCCACTCGGCAGAAAAATCGCTAAAGAAGATCGTCATCAGGGAAAACAACAAAATCAGTCCTGCGGATGTATAAAAAACAACCGGATTGATTTTGTCCTTTTCTCTGTCTTGCGAAAGATCTGTCATCCAGTATCCCCACTGTTTTTGTAACTATTGAAATCCAAAACCGCAACAATTAAGACACATTTTATATTGAACGTCCAATCAAAAACCGCTTTAATGGTTAACCAACGCTGATGAATGGAGTGGCAAAAATGCCCAAAGTGGGGATGCAGCCAATCCGGCGCAGGCAACTGATCGACGCCACGCTGGAAGCAATAAATGAAGTGGGAATGCATGACGCGACCATCGCGCAGATCGCCCGTCGGGCGGGCGTTTCCACGGGGATCATCAGTCACTATTTCAAGGACAAAAATGGCCTGCTGGAAGCGACCATGCGCGACATCACCGGCCAGCTGCGCGACGCGGTATTGAACCGTTTGCATGCCTTACCGCACGGCAGCGCTGAGCAGCGTCTGCAGGCGATTGTCGGCGGCAATTTTGATGAAACCCAGATCAGCGGCGCGGCAATGAAAGCCTGGCTGGCCTTCTGGGCGAGCAGCATGCATCAGCCAATGCTCTACCGTCTGCAACAGGTGAGCAGCCGCCGTCTGCTGTCGAACCTGGTGTATGAGTTCCGCCGCGAGCTGCCGCGCGAACAGGCGCAGGAGGCGGGTTACGGGCTCGCGGCGCTGATTGACGGGCTGTGGCTGCGCGCCGCGCTGAGTGGCAAACCGCTGGATAAAACCCTGGCCCAGTCGCTCACCAGCCACTTTATTAGCCAGCATTTACCGACCGATTAACCGAGGAGAATTTATGTCCCGAATGGCAGAACAGCAGCTTTATATCAATGGTGGTTATACATCGGCCACCAGCGGTCGCACCTTCGAGACCATCAACCCGGCCAACGGTGAAGTCCTGGCGATCGTTCAGGCCGCCGGGCGCGAGGATGTCGATCGCGCCGTAGAAAGCGCGCAGCGCGGGCAAAAAATCTGGGCGGCAATGAGCGCCATGGAGCGCTCGCGCATTCTGCGCCGTGCGGTAGACATTCTTCGTGAGCGTAACGACGAGCTGGCGAAGCTGGAAACCCTCGACACCGGCAAAGCGTACTCAGAAACCAGCACCGTTGATATCGTCACCGGCGCGGACGTGCTGGAGTACTACGCAGGGCTGATCCCGGCGCTGGAAGGCAGCCAGATCCCCCTGCGCGATACCTCATTTGTCTACACCCGTCGTGAACCGCTGGGCGTGGTCGCGGGCATTGGCGCGTGGAACTACCCGATCCAGATCGCCCTGTGGAAATCCGCGCCAGCGCTGGCCGCAGGTAACGCGATGATCTTCAAGCCGAGCGAAGTGACGCCCCTCACCGCCCTGAAGCTTGCCGAGATCTACACCGAAGCGGGTCTGCCAGATGGCGTGTTTAACGTTCTGCCGGGCGTGGGCGCAGAAACCGGCCAGTTCCTGACCGAGCACCCGGGCATCGCCAAAGTCTCCTTCACCGGCGGCGTTGCCAGCGGAAAAAAAGTGATGGCCAATTCGGCGGCCTCGTCCCTGAAAGAGGTAACGATGGAGCTGGGCGGGAAATCCCCGCTGGTTATTTTCGACGATGCCGACCTGGATCTCGCGGCGGACATCGCCATGATGGCCAACTTCTTCAGCTCCGGCCAGGTATGCACCAACGGCACCCGCGTGTTCGTGCCGGCGAAATTCAAAGCCGCGTTTGAGCAGAAAATTGTTGAGCGCGTGGCACGTATTCGCGCGGGCGATCTGTTCGATGAACGCACCAACTTTGGCCCACTGGTGAGCTTCCCGCACCGCGAAAACGTGCTGCGCTATATCGCCAAAGGCAAAGAGGAAGGCGCGCGTGTGCTGTGCGGTGGCGATGTGCTGAAAGGCGAAGGCTTTGACAACGGCGCGTGGGTGGCTCCCACCGTGTTCACCGACTGCACCGATGAGATGACCATCGTGCGCGAAGAGATCTTCGGGCCGGTGATGTCCATCCTCACGTACGAAACCGACGAAGAGATGATTCGTCGCGCCAACGACACCGATTACGGTCTGGCGGCGGGTATCGTGACTGCCGACCTGAACCGCGCGCACAGCGCGATCCACCAGCTTGAAGCGGGTATCTGCTGGATCAACACCTGGGGTGAATCCGCGGCAGAGATGCCGGTTGGTGGCTACAAACACTCTGGCATTGGCCGCGAGAACGGCGTAATGACGCTCCAGAGTTATACCCAGGTGAAGTCCATCCAGGTTGAGATGGGTAAATTCCAGTCCATATTTTAACCGGGAGGTTTTTTTGCAATTTGACTACATCATTATTGGTGCCGGCTCTGCCGGCAACGTACTGGCAACACGACTGACGGAAGATCCCAATACCACCGTTCTGCTGCTAGAAGCGGGCGGCCCGGATTACCGTTTTGACTTCCGCACCCAGATGCCTGCCGCGCTGGCGTTTCCCTTGCAGGGCAAGCGTTACAACTGGGCGTATGAAACCGAGCCCGAGCCGCACATGAACAACCGCCGTATGGAGTGCGGTCGCGGCAAAGGGCTGGGCGGCTCATCCCTGATCAACGGCATGTGCTACATCCGCGGTAACGCGATGGATCTGGATAACTGGGCAACTGAGCCGGGTCTGGAACACTGGAGCTATCTCAACTGCCTACCCTACTACCGTAAGGCAGAGACCCGTGACGTGGGGCCAAACGACTACCACGGCGGCGACGGCCCGGTGAGCGTGACCACCTCTAAACCCGGCGTAAACCCGCTGTTTGAAGCGATGGTAGAAGCCGGTGTGCAGGCGGGCTACCCGCGTACTGACGACCTTAACGGCTATCAGCAGGAAGGCTTCGGTCCGATGGACAGAACCGTGACGCCGCAGGGCCGTCGCGCCAGTACCGCACGCGGCTATCTGGATCAGGCGAAATCACGCCCGAACCTGACCATTCGCACCCATGCCATGACCGATCACATTATTTTTGACGGCAAACGTGCGACAGGCGTCGAGTGGCTGGAAGGCGAGAGCACGATTCCGTCAAAAGCGACGGCCAGCAAAGAGGTGCTGCTGTGCGCCGGGGCGATTGCCTCTCCGCAGATCCTGCAGCGCTCCGGCGTGGGTAACGCGGAACTGCTGAAGCAGTTTGACATCCCGCTGGTACATGACCTCCCGGGTGTGGGTGAAAACCTGCAGGATCACTTAGAGATGTACCTGCAGTACGAGTGCAAAGAGCCGGTTTCCCTCTACCCTGCCCTGCAGTGGTGGAACCAGCCGAAGATTGGTGCGGAATGGTTGTTTGGCGGCACCGGCGTGGGAGCGAGCAACCACTTTGAAGCGGGCGGGTTTATCCGCAGCCGCGAGGAGTTTGAATGGCCGAATATTCAGTACCACTTCCTGCCGGTCGCCATTAACTACAACGGGTCGAACGCGGTCAAAGAGCACGGTTTCCAGTGTCACGTTGGCTCCATGCGCTCACCAAGCCGCGGGCATGTACGGATTAAATCACGCGATCCGCATCAGCATCCGGCGATCCTGTTCAACTATATGTCCCATGAACAGGACTGGCAGGAGTTTCGCGATGCGATCCGCATCACCCGTGAGATCATGCACCAGCCGGCGCTGGATAAATACCGTGGACGGGAAATCAGCCCGGGCATTGAGTGCCAGACCGACGAACAGCTGGACGAGTTTGTGCGTAACCACGCTGAAACCGCCTTCCACCCGTGCGGCACCTGTAAGATGGGGTATGACGAAATGGCCGTGGTCGACGGCGAAGGTCGCGTTCATGGGCTGGAAGGATTGCGCGTGGTGGATGCGTCCATTATGCCGCAGATCATCACCGGCAACCTGAACGCCACCACCATCATGATTGGCGAGAAAATTGCCGATGCCATTCGCGGACGCGAGCCGCTGGCGAAGAGTACCGCGGCATATTATGTCGCCAACGGTGCACCGGTTCGCCTGTAACGCAGTTTGCTAAGCAGCCCCTCTCCCAACGGGGGAGGGGCATATTTTACAGACGAAACGCCTCCAGCTTTTTACGCTGCCGCCCTTCCCCGTCAAAATTCGCTTCAGCCAGCCAGGCGCGGAGTTCGGCATCCCGCTGTGGCCATTCGCCATCAATGATTGACAGCATGTCGCTGTCGCGGTTGCGCCCTTTGCGCACCAGCTTCTGACGCAGCCGGCCTTCCCAGACAAACCCCAGCCTTTCCGCCGCATTACGCGAGGCAGTGTTCATTGAATCGCACTTCCACTCCAGCCGACGATAGCCATGCTCGAATGCATTCCTGAGCAGCAGCCATACGGTTTCCGTGCCAAGGCGGGAGCCTTTCATCTTGCGTGACCAGGTGACGTGGCCGATCTCCACCGACCCTTGCATGCGCTCTATTGCCATATAGCTCACCAGCCCCACAGCTTGCCCGGTACGTAAATCGATGACGGCGTACGGCACCAGTTCATCATCCAGTACTTTGCCAAGGACCCATTCTGCGGTGTCTTCAACGCTCACGGGCTGGGTGCTGACAAGCCACGTCCAGTCGCTGTCGTCCCCCAGCGCATAGGCCTCATACAAATCCGCGGCGTGGCGTTCGGCATCCAGCGGCTCCAGACGACAATACTGACCGACGAGCGGAGTGCGGGTTAACGCACGGGCGCATTTCCAGTCGGGGACGATATCGTTAACAGTTTGACCATGTTGATTAAGCTCGGGCACGGCGTTGACTCCCGGAAGGATAAGGGTTTTGTTATAGCAGGTTAAAAAGCGGACGAAAAGAGACGCGGCGTATCGCCTGCTCGGGAAAACGGGGGGAGTGGCGTTTGCACGCCAGGATGACAGCGGTACGCCGGGTAAGACGTCGCCCTACCCGGCAAAACATTATTTCAGCAGCTTCACCGTAGCGTCGATGTCGATCTCATCTTCCGTGAAGATCATCGTCGTATTCTGGAAGGTGGTGATAGCCAGCTTCTTCACCGTGCGCATTTCACCCGGTTTTTTGTCAGACTTAGGTTTGATGTTATTCATCAGCAGCCCCACGGACAGTACCGCGTTCTCTTTATCGATGCCGGTATCTGCTGGCTCTTCTTCGCTGAACACCACAAACGATTTGATCGAGGTGAGCTTCACGCGCTCGCCTGCGATATAGAGGTGTTTGCTTTCCGGGATCACCTTCACCGCATAGGCGGAAAGGCCTTTGTTGTTGGTTGTAGGCTCGAAGGTCACCGCTGCGTCTTTCTTAATCAGATCAGGGTTGGCGACCTTAATCACATGAAAATAGCGGTTGTCACCGTTTTCATCTTTGATAAATCCAAAGCCTTTATCTTTAAACCACGTTGTGATTGTACCGTTCATCGCTGTTACCGCCTGTCAGATCTCTAAGACTAAAGTTTTGCAGCGCGCAGTGTAATCCACAATGGCTGAGGAGACAAAAAAAAGCCCCTGCACGGGGGCAGGGGAAAACTCATGTCAGAGCTTATTAGTATTTAGTTGAACACCATACCACCGTCAATCAACAGGGACTGACCGGTCATGTAGTCGGAATCTGGCCCGGCGAGATAAGAGACACAGGCGGCCACATCTTCGGGTTCGGACAATCTGCCAAGCGTAATGCGTTTGGCAAACGTTTCAGTGCCGTAGCCGAGCGGTTTACCCGCCGCTTCGGAGACCTGGCGGTCAATTTCCGCCCACATTGGCGTTTTGACGATACCCGGGCAGTAAGCGTTAACGGTGATCCCTAATGGCGCAAGGTCACGTGCCGCCGTCTGGGTTAACCCGCGTACCGCAAACTTACTGGAACTGTAGACCGCCAGTTCAGGGTTCCCGGTATGGCCTGCCTGTGAACAGGCGTTGATGATCTTGCCGCCGTGCCCTTCTTTACGGAAGGCGTCAATGGCGGCCTGGATACCCCAGATAACCCCTTTGACGTTGATGTTGTAAACTTTGTCGACAATTTCCGGGGTGATCGACTCAATTGGCGTGGAAGGCGCGATCCCGGCATTGTTGACGATCACGTTGAAACCGCCCAGCGCAGTGCGGGCTTTTTCCACCGCTGCAAACACCTGCTCGCGGCTGGAGACATCCACCTTCACGGCGACGGCCTTCCCTCCATTGCGGGTGATCTCATCGGCAACGGCTTTTGCCGTCTCTTCGTTGTAATCCGCGATGGCGACGGCAAAACCGTCTTTCACCAGGCGAAGCGCAATCGCTTTACCAATCCCCTGGCCTGAGCCTGTTACGAGAGCAACTTTTTGCATTTCTCTGTCCTTATATTGATTCACAAAATCTGGCTGAGATGGAGCTGGCCCATCAGCAGCGGGTTATCGCTATAGTCGACGGGAATGGCGACCACGGCCGGGCCATCGACATCCATTGCAGCACGCAGCGTAGGCTCCAGCGCATCCGCGCTCTCGACGGCAAAGCCTTTCGCCCCAAAGGCATCGGCATAGACTTTGAAATCGACCGGGCCGAACTCTACGCCGGAAAGGCGCTGGTATTTTTTCTCTTCCTGGATCGCCACCATGTTGTAGGCGTTGTCTACCCAGATGATGTGCAGCACATTGGCGTTGAGACGCACGGCGGTTTCCAGCTCCATGCTCGACTGCAGGAAGCCGCCGTCACCGGACACCGAGACCACCTTGCGACCAGGATTGACCAGCCACGCACCAATCGCCCACGGCAGTGCAACGCCCATGGTCTGCTGACCGTTAGAGATCATGACCTGACGTGCGCGGAAGCTATAGAGATAGCGGGCGATCCAGATGTGAAAGCTCCCCATATCAACGGTGAGCGTAACGTCGTTATTGACGATGTCCTGCATGGCCCGCACGATGCGCAGCGGATGCAGGGCAAACTGATTGAGCGAGGCGCCACGGCGATCGAGCAGATCCCGTTGATGCTGACGATCGACCAGGATTTCTGACGCACGCGCGCTGAGCTCCAGCTTGTGGGCGATCCGGCTGGCGAGCAGGTTCAGCGTTTCGGCGATGTCCCCCACCAGCTCGAGGTCAGGCACATAATTGCGTTCTTCATAGGCGGGCAGCACATCGATATGCACCAGCGTGGCGTCGCCGCTGTTCCACATGGACGGTTCGTATTCCACTGGGCTGTAACCGATGCAGATAATCAGATCCGCCAGATGCAGCAATCTGTCGCCTGCCTGGTTGTTAAAGAGGCCGACACGTCCGGCAAAGCGGGTGAAATGTTCCTGATTCACCGCCCCGGCCGCCTGATAGGTACTGGTGACCGGGATGCGGCTTTTCTCCAGCAGCTTACGCAGCGCGGCGCTGTTGGCAGGCTGGCTGGCCATCAGGCCCAGTAAAATGACCGGATTTTTGGCTTTTTCGATAAGCTTCGCCACGTCGTTAATGGCGGATTCCGGTGCTGGCCCCATTTTGGCAGTACTGCTGCCCGGCAAAATCGCGCCCGTGGCGGGCTGGTCGACAATATCCTGCGGCAGGCTGACGAACGCGCCCCCAGGCCTGCCGTGCTCGGCAGCGCGAAACGCGTTCGAGACCACTTCGGCAATCGCATCCGGTGAACTCACCTCTACGGCGTATTTCGTCACCGGGCTGAACATGGCGACCGTGTCCATGCTCTGATGCACCAGCTTCGCTTTATCTGCCCGCTTCACGGCACCGCCCAGCGCGACCACCGGATCGCCCTCACTGTTGGCGGTGGCAATCCCGGTGATCAGGTTTGAGCAGCCCGGTCCGGAGGTGACCAGCGCGACCCCGGCCTTGCCGGTGAGGCGCCCTACCGCTGCGGCCATAAACGCCGCGTTCGCTTCGTGGCGCACGGGAATGATTTCGATGGAGGAATCGAGCAAGGAATCAAATACTTTGTCGATTTTTGCACCCGGAATACCGAAAACCTGCTTCACGCCCTGCGCTTCCAGCTGGCCTACGACCATATCGGCGCCATGCGCCCACTGACGTGCCTGTTTATCACTGTTCACGGTGGTTCTCCTGTTAGTTTTCGACGGAACGGATTGCAGCATCAAGGTTGCTGGGGTGAAGGTTGGCCTGTAAAAATGCGCTGTCGGCAGGCAGGTCGATCATCAGTTTGTGAATTTCACCGAAGGTCAGCACGCCGCTCTCAAGCTGGTAGTCGAGCAGATGCCCGCCGCCCTGACGATCGTCGGTGATAAAATGTTCGTGATATCCCGCGACGTTAATGCCCTGCATATGCTGCGGCGTGCGGAACCCGACCAGTACCCCTTCTCGCTGGTTAAAGCGGAACACCGGCTGGTCGTCCAGCACGTCGGTCATCGCACGGTATGGCGGCTTCTGACGCGGAACGGTACGGGTGTGGGCGTGGCGGAAATTACCGTCGATGCGTAACGCACAGAACAGGTTATCGGAGGGGATTTGCTGGTCGATCACGTCATGGATCTGCTGACGGCTGACCGGCGCATCGAAGGTTTTGCGATACTGCGGCTGGAACCAGGTCATCACCGCAAACGGTGTTTTTTGCTCCGGCTTCGCGGCACGGGCACTCCCGTCGGCGCGCAGCTGATACACCTGGCTGCTGAAGGCAATCATTTCGCCATCCAGCTCGTTGAACGTACCCAGACCAAAATCGCCGTGCGCAAGCAGATCGGCGATAGTGGTATCCCCCTCGTACACGCCGCTTAACAGGGCGCTCATTAGCGATGTCTGATAGATCACGCTGTCAGGATGCTGGGCAGAAAACCCACGCAGGGTCTCGCACAAACTGGCCTCACAGTCGCATGCAGATGAATGCACCATCATGCTCGTCCTCTTCAACTTTATTTAGAAAGGTTAAATAAATGTTGACCCGATTCAGCATAGAGTTCCAATATAGAATCCATGCTGGTTTGAGACGTTTTTGATATGGAACTTCGTTATCTGCGGTATTTTGTCGCCGTTGCACGTGAGCGACACTTCACCAAAGCGGCCAAAGCGCTGGGTATTTCACAGCCTCCTCTGAGTCAGCAGATTAAACGGCTCGAGGAAGAAGTGGGCACGCCGTTATTCAGACGCCTGACGCGAGGCGTGGAGCTGACTGAAGCGGGAGAAGCCTTCTATGAGGACGCCTGTAAGATCCTGGCGCTGAGCGACGCCGCGCTGGAGAAAGCCCGGGGCATTGCCCGCGGGCTGAACGGCAGTCTGTCGATTGGGATCACCAGTTCAGACGCCTTTCACCCCAAAATCTTCACCCTTATTCGCCAGTATCAGCTGCAGAACATGGCGGTGAGAGTGCACCAGGTAGAAGCCAATATGTCTTCGCTGACGGCGATGCTGGCGGAGGGTGAGCTGGATATCGCGTTTGTGCGTCTGCCGTGTGAGAGCAGCAAAGCGTTTGAGCTAAAAATTCTCGACCGTGAGCCGATGGTTGTGGCGCTGCATCGCGACCATCCACTGGCGAAGTGTGGATCGCTGGCGCTGGACCAGCTTCGTGATACGCCGGTCGTTTTGTTCCCGCAGGAGGTCGCGCCAGGGCTGTACGATCGCGTTTACGGCTGCTGCGAGCGAGCCGGAATTGACGTGCAGCACACGCTGCAGTCTTCGCAACTTTCCTCTTCCCTGAGCATGGTGTCCGCTGGCGGCGGGTTCGCCCTGGTGCCGAAGTCGATGGCCGCCATTTCGCCCCCCAATGTGACCTACCATGCGCTGACATCACCGGAGCTTTATACCGATATCGCGCTGTGCTGGCGGCGTTTTGAACGTTCGCGGACGGTGAAACGGTTTCTGGCGATGCTGAGTGAAGGGTAATGGCGCGGCGTTGCTTGCGCCCGCTAAGGCCTTTCTGGAAGCCGCCTCGCAAACCTGCAAGTAACCTTGTGTAATTCAGGGTTACTGCTTTTCTTACTCTCCTCCCGGCCGTAAAGTGCCTGCGTTGCGGCACATCCGCAACCGGGCGTAGGAACCCGCATATCACGATACGACAATTATTTTGTCGCGGCAGCGCTCATCCCGTTACACTACGGTCGCGCTGGCGGAGCAACCGAAAGGTTGGCCGTTTTTGTCGTGTGCGGTATTCCTACCTCCGTCAGCGCTACCACCCATGAGCGTAGGAACTTATTGGATGGTCTGGAGTTTTTTTAAAATGGAAAATCACATGACAACTGTCCCTTCCCTGTCTTACGCGCTCTCTGAAGAAAGCGCTATACACCATCTGATTCATCTACAACTGCCTGAATCTGCAGATCTCTTCGAACTGGCCGATGCCTGCACCGCGTATGTAAGCGTGCTGGTAGAAACCGACGATGCGGTCACCCATGCAACACTGTGCACGCGTTTGCTGGCAGTCCTTAAACGCCTTCGCGCGCGTTGTGATTCTGCCCTCCCGCCTTATCTGGTCGAACAGCTGATTGCAGGAGAGAAGATTGTCTCCTGCGTTCCGGACTGCTGGCAGGATACGTCGCTCCAGGTGGACTATGCGCTGGCGTTAACGCAGGCGGTAATGGGCGGAACATTGCCTGCAAACGTGGCAAAAGAGCTGACCGGTCTGCTACATGATATGGTCTGGCTGCTGGCGGAGTTCGTCAAGGAGCCGTATATCACGGCGCACTAAGGCCAGAGCTTAAGGGCCGAAATCCAGCTGGTCTGTGAGCCAGAATTTCGGCCTTAATAATATAAAAAACCCATGCAGACGAAGGGTTAAAGTACTGAGATAGCCTCGTCCAGCCAGCCGGGAAGCGTTTCTCTGTACCAGTTCAGGTACAGCTCAAAATCTGTTTTGTTCCGGTCATAGAGCAGGGACACCACCTCTGACACAATCCATGCTTTAGCAAGGGTTATTTCCATCGCTAACTGTCGGGCAGGCATATGCGGATAATGCACGCTGTAACGCTCCGCAAGCTGTAAAATGCTTTGCCTGGAGCCCATCCCCTTTACCAGCGGGGCGAGGTCGATAGCCGGACTGCCCGTGCCAAACCTTTCCCAGTCAAAGAGAACCCACTCTCCGTTTTCTCTCCTCCCCCAGTTACCGGCGTTGGTATCCCCTGAGATTAAACATTTCTGCCGAAACAAAACGCTGCCCGCTTGCTGAAAACAGCGCATCTGGTGGGCCGCGCGGTCCGGTAATTTCAAAAGCGCCAATGATTTTTCAAGCGCTTTCTCGGACCAGGAATGAGGGTGATACACCCAGGTTGGGTCTGGTGGAGTGCGATGAAGATGAGAAAGGCATTTCAATATGTCATCCCCCGACACCTCATCCTGAGACACTTTTCCAGGGATATATTCCAGCCTTAACCGGCGTGGATGTAGATCGGCAGACAACAGCGTCGGCGTTTTGATCCCCCTGCTGTTGAGCTCTTCCGCCGCATGCTCGTAGAAAGCGTATTCCACAGGGCTAACAGGGCATTTATCTATGACTTGCTGACCATATTGATCCACCAAACGCTGCACTTTTGCCGCACCCATTTGGGATAAATTCTCCGCAGACATACATGACTCCCTGTGTCAGGTTTGGCTTTAAGGGATAAGTGTAGTGTGATGCGGAGAGATCAGGGGCATTGCGTTTTACGGGCAGTGTTGCAGGTTGTGGGAAGGTCCGCTTAGAGCGAAGAGCGGAAGCTGGCTCTTGTACAGACAGCCAGTACAATGGTAGACAAATTCAGCCCTCACGACGGAGAGTGTTCAAAGGCCTCTACTGACGCCCCAATATGGCTTTACCGCAGTCTCCGACTGATAAACATGTCAATGTCATCGAAGATATCGGCGCGAGGCAGATCCCGGGGTTTGTAGACCCGTTTTCTGATTCATTGCTTTTTCAGCGAACTGAAGTAAGGTCGTAGAAGTAAAACAGTACCGCTGGCAGATGGGGCATTTTCTCGCGTTAGCGGAGGTCATCACTCTGCTTAGATTCAGCTTATGACGTCAGCCGATAGTGTGACTGTACCAGACCCGAAGGGAAGCTACGGCTGGATAATAGCGTCAAATCGATATCATGGGGCAGCACTCCGAACAGCGGCTTTCCCGAACCGAGCAGGACAGGAACAGTAGTGATAACGATATCGGCGACCAGACCTTCGCGAAGGAACGACTGTATTAACTGCCCACCATCGATATAGGCCCGGTGCACGTTCTTCTCCATTAGCTCAGTAAGAGCCTCCCTTGGCGTGCAGCATGAAAACTGCACTTTACCCTTCAGCGCCTCGGGCACGGGGGTACCGGTTAGCTGCCGGGAAAGCACCAGCACGGGTCGATCATAAGGCCATTCGTCAAAAGTCAGCACCTTCTCATAGCTGCCTTGCCCCATAATGATCCATTCTTTGTCCGCGATAAATGCGGCATAGCCATGATCTTCTGTCGGGTCATCGCGCTTCAACAGCCAGTCGATATCACCATCCTGTCGAGCGATATAACCATCAAGACTGACTGCGATGAAAACATGTGTGGTGACCATCACGTGCTCCGTATTCAGGTTGCATATATCTCGTTGAGTTTAGCAATGTTAGCCATATTGATATGCTCCGATAAAGTCACATCACAATGTTAGCAACATCTGCTCCAGGCACGCAGCGAGCAAGCTACCTTAGCTGAAGGTCCGCTGTGAACGAAAAGCGGACATTCCAGTTGCATCACGTCTGGGCTTTACGTTGCGACCAGGACGGAGCGGGAATATAGGGCAAGTTCACAGCTGCGATATCGCATCCTGGGTGCCACCGTGCGCGGCGATAAACATGGCGACGGCCGACCGACAATATGATTCGATTTCGTTGTCGTCCTCTGCTCTGGCCGCATCGAAGCGCGCGATAATCAGAAGGTCAGAGCCTTTGAAAAGCGCGGCAAACAAGCGAGCGGATTGAAGAGGATCGGGAACGTTCAGAAGCGCTTTCTGGTGCAATTGACGTAAAAGAGCTTCGATTTGGGCGATGACATGAGCGGGGCCAGCTTCATAATGGAGTTTGCTTAACGACTTTTGATTCGTCTTGTCAGCCATGACCATGGCTTCGACACTACTCACGTCGGGCCTCAACAACGTGCGCAGCAGTAATGATCCCACCGCCATCAGTTGATCTTCAACCGAACCGTCAACGCCTTCAAGAAGGGACTGTGGTGCAAACAACTGATGACAACCGGCCACAATGGCCGCACTGAAGAGTGCCTCCTTGTTCTCGAAGTGCCGATAGATGCTGAGTTTGGATATCTTCGCTCGCTGGGCGACTTTGTCCAGGGTTGTCGCCTGAAATCCCAATTCTACGAATAGCTCGGAGGCGGCCTCGACGATTGTCTGGCCAAGCGCCTCGTTGACAGGCCGGCCCCGCCGGGTCGGGTTGTTTTTATTGGTCACTATAAATACAGTCCTTGACAGTATCGTAATTATTTAATTACGATACCATGCAGTTTCATAAATTTGCAAGGTGCGCCAGAGCTAGCACATCTCCTTACATCCTCAACACGGAACTTATCACCATGAATGACGTCATCATCATCGGAGGCAGCTTTGCCGGTCTTGCCGCCGCCCTGCAGCTTGGCCGTGCCCGTCGCAAGGTTACGGTCCTCGACACTGGCCGGCAACGTAATCGCTTTGCTGCCCGTTCACATGGTGTGCTCGGCCACGATCACAAGCCGCCACAGGACATCCTGGCCGAGGCGCGGCAGCAACTGGCACGCTACCCAACGATCAAGCTCGTCAACGCTCGCGCCGAAAGCGTATCTGGCACCATCGACGATTTCTGCGTCGTCACGGATGATAACGAAAGCCTGCGGGCGCGCCGCTTAATTCTGAGCTATGGCGTCGCTGACCAGATGCCTGATATTCCCGGCTTTGCCGAAAGCTGGGGGACATCCATCATACCATGCCCCTATTGCGACGGCTTTGAAGTCGCCGACCAGCACTGGGGCCTCATCTGGTCTGGCGTACAGTCGCACAATCAGGTCAGGCTCTTCCACGACTGGACAAACAGATTGACTGTCTTTGGCAACGGTCACGACATCAGTCTCGACATACGGGCCGATCTGGCCACTCGCCAGGTACCTCTCATTGATGGCAGGATCACTGAAATCGAACCTCACGGAAGCCATAGTGCCACCATCAGGATCGAATCCGGCCCCGATGTTTCAGTCGATATTCTGTTCGCGCATCCGCGGACCAGGCCGTCCGCAAGCCTTCATGATGCACTGGGCCTCGCCACGGTCAATACGCCAACCGGCATCGCCCTCAAGACCGACGAGCGCCGCGAAACCAGCATGCCTGGCATCTACGCCGCCGGTGACCTTGCCAACCCCGGTATCCCCTCGGTCACTACGGCAGCATGGCAAGGCACGATGGCGGGTATCTTCGCTCAGCAGTCGATGCTCAGTTGAGCGCAGGCAGCATCGTTCATCCAGTTCAATTTACTGTAGACAGGAGTGCCGCCATGGCCGCGATAAAACCATTTAAACCTCTGGACGAGAAATTTCCGTTTGACCGCCAACTAGGCGTTGCGGCTGCACCTCTCGTGCTAATCAACCTCTTCGCGGTCTTGGATCCCGACGACGAAGCAGGCTTCCTGGACGCTTTCAAGGCAGCTGCCGAGGTCATAACGAAGCAACCGGGCTTCATTTCCATGCAATTACATCGGGCGATCGGCGATAGTCCGACTTACCTGAACTATGTAGTGTGGGAATCCACCGAGGCGGTTCGCGCGGCCTTCACTGATCCCGAGTTCCTCGCGAAACTTCCAGCATATCCTTCATCCGTCGTAGCCAGCCCTCATCTGTTCCAGAAGGTCGCCGTCCCCGGCTTCTGCACAGCCTGACTCCGGAAATATAGCAAAGCGCGCCCCCCTAACTGAGCCGTAAGGTCCGCTACGAGCGAGGAGCGGACCTACTGATGTTCATGGTATGACTAACCGCGCAAATCAAAGCGAGATTTTTGAAAATCGCGGTACACTTCCTGATTAGTAAAAGCTGGAAAGGTGGCTTTCTGGGCTGCTGATTTTACCGCTTCGCAATATGCTTTATTACCGTCGCTAGTTGATATGTTTAAAGCCTTACCATTCTGAGCAAACTCTATGTGTAATCGACACTTCTTCCCTTTCCAGTTTTGTGGGTCAGCCAGTTTTGCATTTATCGCTGCTCTGATCGCCCGCGCTTGCGCGCCCCATTCATCCTGATCGTCCCAGTAGCCAGAACCGCAATTAGCCCTTGCAGTGGTTTTATGGCATCCGGAAGGTTTTAATGGCGTGCATCCCGTTGCCAGACTGGCAACAAATGCCAGCATAAAAAATTTCCTTACCATTTCATTCGCTCTCACTCCCTGCACCCTCACTCCATTAAATTCGTTATGTACATTGATAGATTATTCCGCCATCACGAGTACATTTTCAACTGCCCATTCTGGCGATGACGAGGTCGTTATTAAGCAGTTACTGGCTCCCTTTTGATAACCTCATGGAGTTTTTCAATGCCCGCCTCTTAAGCGCTCTCAAAATGCCGATTATTGCGAAATTCGACAGAGGGTAGTTCCGGTAAGAAGCACGAGCTGTCTCACGCCTGAACGACTTGATGAGGCTCTTAGAATGACGCCAAAACAGCGGCAACGCCATATAAGCCAATACCAAATACAATGTGTGTAAGCAGGCTTATCAGACGTGAAAGCCATGGATGAGGTGTACGTGAGGCCGCGATACCAAAGCCAAACGCGGGTTGCAACATCAAAAACGGGGCAGTTAACGTTATTAAGCCTGTCAACACGCCAATTAACAGCGAGGGTTCATGGAGCCAGAACTTTCCGTCAAGCGAAAACGGGATAAACGCAAAAAATATACCGGTAAGGTAATGGAATATCCAGCCAGTAAGCATCTCTCCATGTATCTGCGGCGATGAAAGAATGGTGTGATGCCTGAATTTCCCCTCAGGGAGGAGTAAAACCCAGCGCCCAACCAAAGCATAATTCAATGGTGGTATTTTCAGAATGTACTTCTGAAAAAATGACCACAAATCCATAACCAGCGTTGCGCCAATTCCCGTTATGATCGTTTTGAAAATAATATCCAAAGTCCACTTCCTTTTATCAGTGAAATGATAAGCTGATAATCAGTGTGCAACTTAAAGTGCGGTTTAAGTCAACAATGAAAGAACTGGATATCAGAGAAGTCGCCAACCTTACGGGAGTTACACCATCGGCGTTGCGATATTACGAAAAGAAAGGGCTTATTAAACCTATTGGTCGTAATGGCCTTAGGAGGCAGTACAACGAGATTGTGGTCAATAAATTGCAATTAATCGATCTGGGACAGGCAGCAGGTTTTTGTCTTGATGAGATTGCCGACATGTTCAGTGAAGACAACAAACTCATACTCAACAATGTTCTGCTTCTTCAACGAGCAAAGGAGATCGACAGTACCATCCGCCGGCTCCAGTTGTTAAGCCAGGGACTGAAGCATGTTGCTTGCTGTTCGAAAAGCGTGCATTCCGAATGCGAGGAGTTCAAAAAGATTGTCTCAAAAGGACTTCGGCTCGTCATATAAATGACGATTAACGAATCGGGCACGCCTCAGGATACCAGGCGGATTAACAAAAGAGTTGTGAAGTCTCCAGCAGCAAAAAGTGGACGACATTACCAGTGGGAAGCATCGCTGTTAATATCTGGACAGTTCATGCTCCCCCCGTGTGACATTTTTCATAGACAATTAAGAAGGGCTATTCATGGCTGCTGTTGAGGAATTGAAAGTGAAGTATCCAGGTGCAAATGCCTGGCAAATGGGTGACAGCCAGGAACTGGCCAGTGAGCTTGCGGATCTGATTAAAAAAGGGATCAAAACAGCCTCTTGCGGATCTTTTGCCTCTTATCAGCAGGAAGAGCCTGCGCCGAAAATTGGGAGCTATAACATTATCCTTGATGGCCAGAGCATCCCGATCTGCGTAATCAGGCTGGTTTCAATGCGACTGGTTCGTTTTTGTGATGTTACTGAGGAGTTTGCCCGCAAAGAAGGTGAAGGCGATTTAAGCCTTGAATACTGGCAGAAGGAACATCAGCGGTTTTTCACCCGCGAAGGGTATTTCTCTGAAGAAATGGAGCTAATTACAGAAGAATTTGAAGTGGTTGAACTACTGTAAGATGAGCTAAACGATCTTGCGTTCAATCCCCTGCTCTTTATAACAACTCCCGCTTCTGGCACAAAGCGGACCGACATAAGAGCCGCAAGGTTTGCTAAGAACGATAGGCGACCCCACAAGCTTACAATGAGTGCGGAGTAATGCCGGTATTTCAGGCCAGACCGTCGGCTGTTTAACTTCCCCAGAAATCGTTTTCTGCGGTGCGCTCCTGGGACCTTATCCGCTCCCCGCATCAGGAGTCCCCTGATGGAATACCAGTTTCCATTGCCCGCTCCCGGCCCGCTCCCAACACGAAGAGCGCAAAGTCGGGCGAGTGCCGTCCGCATTGAATGTCCTGTAGTGCAATATCGCGACATCCTCTCTTATTTGGATGAGCTGAAAGTTGCTGCTGAGAATGTTCGGGATAACTGTTTCGGCAGAAAGTGCCTCTATTGTCTGCGAACGATCGATCAACACACCTGATCGTGTCATTTCTCTGAACTGGTCGTGAAGTATCTGTTCAAGCCATTCACGATCGTTGCGTCTGCTGCCATGAAGCGTGCGTTCCAGCGTTTTCAACTGTTCCAGAAGCATGGCATTTACCCTCATTCAAATTCGACTGTCAGTTTCATGGCCATAAATGTTTTGCGGCAACTCGTCCGCCAGCATGTGAAGTGTCGTCTTCAGCCATTTGGTTGCCCCTCTCTGGCCACTGCGTTTATGCGAGTAAATCTTTACTTCAAACGGGCTTATGGTGAACGGCAATGAAAAAATCTGAATACTGGCAGCATGTTTCAGCTTCTCAGCAGCAAAACGGGGAATGGCCATTAGCAGGTCACTTTCCGCAACGATAAACGGGGCACTCAGCATGGATGGCGTCTTAAGCGCTATCTGCCGCGTATATCCCAACTGCTCAAGCCGTAAATCCAGTACACCCTGTTTTTCGTTCCAGGGGGTTATCACCAGATGCCGTGCGGCAAGATAATCTTCCAGCGTCAGCTGTGTTCGGCGGGTATTGCTGATGACAACATACTCATCCTCAAACCAGTTTATCTCGTCCAGTTCATTGTGGCGGATATCGTCGGGTGTACTGAATCCCAGCGCCAGATCCACTTCTCCTGCCAACAGTTCGTTCAGCGCCGGGCTGTGTGGCAAATAGCGTAAATCAAAGCGCAAGCCAGGCGCTTCCTGCTGCAGTCTCTGCATCAACGTCGGGAAAATGCACAACGCGGTAAAGTCCGTAATCGCAATCTGGATCCGCTCCGTGCTTTCGCAAGCCACGAACGCCGGTTGTACAGTCAGCTCCTGATTGAGAAATTTCAGTGCTGATGCAATAGACGGCGCGAGCTGGGTAGCATACACGCTTGGGCACATCCGGTGGCCTTCCCGGTAAAATAGCGGGTCATTGAGCGCAATACGCAGTCGGGACAGCGCGTGGCTCAACGCAGAGGTGCTCATCGCCAGTTCATCCGCGGCGAGGCGAACGGAACAGTGCCGATAAATGGCGTCAAAAATGAGCAGCAGGTTTAAATCAAGACGTCGTAGCGCTGGATGCATAATATTCATCATGGGGTGATTTCATTGCACTTAATTCTTCCGACAATACCCCCTATGCTTAACGCCATCAATAACGATGCCTTGCAAAAAAGACAGGAAAACATATGAGTATCAGCCTTCGCCAGGCCCGCCCGGAAGATGCCTCCGCTATTTACGATATGATTTATGAGCTGGCGGTTTACGAAAAAGCCCCGCAAGAAGTGGTCACCACACCGGATGAGATTCGCGAAACACTCTTTGGCGACGGCAGCCATACCGAAGCATTAATCTGCGAGATTGAAGGGAAAATCGCCGGATACGCCGTGTTCTTCACCAGCTACTCCACATGGCTTGGACGTAACGGTATTTACATGGAAGATTTGTATATTTCCCCCGATTATCGCGGCAAGGGCGCGGGAAAAGCGATGCTGAAGAAAATTGCGCAGTACGCCGTGGAACGGCGCTGCGGACGCCTTGAATGGAGCGTACTGGACTGGAACCAGCCCGCAATTGATTTTTACCTCAGCATTGGCGCATTACCTCAAAACGAATGGGTACGGTATCGCCTGGAGGGTAACGCGCTGTTGAACTTTGCCGAATAACGCGACCGTGTTGCAGCAAATTGCAGATGCAGGCTGCTTCTGTTGAGGGGCAGTCATGTTCGCGTTGAGGGGAGTATCAGGAACACATTGATCAGGCTTCGGGCCTGTTCAACCGCGGCGTGGGCGTCGGTGGAGTATTTCTTCGACATAATGGTCAATGGCAATATTGTGCTCACGGCTCACGCGCGAAATGAATATGTGCAAAAGCGCCAGCGATGCGTGGAGTGTGACTGCGACCAGATTGTCGAAGTCTTTCTGAGTGAAACGGTCATTCCCCTTCAGTGTCGAATGCTGGAGCAAGGTGTGGGCCGTGATCTCGAGGACGGCTCGCCTGTAATCGCTCGACAGCAGGACATCCAGATCGGTCTGGCGAAGATCAAACGTGAAGTTAAAACTGACAAATCCGGAATCGACCGTCAAAGAGTAGGTCAGTCTGTCACCCTGTTGCTCAACGTACGGTTCATACCCCTCCCCCATCAGCCGTTGCGACTGCATATCGCCCTCTCTTCTCTTCCAGGCGCCAGGCACACGTGTTGACCAGGGAGCGTCACCGCAGGATTAAACAAGTGTTTCACCCGCTTTGATTGATTGACTGATAAAGGGCGCGGGCTTTCCAAAGAGATATCCTTGTGCCAAATCACACCCTAAACGTTGAAGGCACAACAGTTGATCATTGGTTTCAACGCCTTCAGCAATAATTATCATATCAAGGCATTTCGCCATGCCGACCATTAATTTTGCGATGGTCTGAGTTTCTTCATCCGTGGATATTGTTCGCACAAACGATTTATCGATTTTTATTTTATCAAAGCCTAACTGAATCAATCTTGAAAGGGAGGAATAGCCCGTACCGAAATCATCAATAGAGATTTTTATGCCCAGCACTCTGAGTGCCATAAGGATTTCGATGGGGGTTTCACTGTCGGTAAACAGCGAAGATTCCGTCACTTCCAGTTCGAGTCGGGTCGCGGGCAACCCCGTTTCGGCCAGCACTGCGCGTACTGTATCGACAAAATTCATACTGCTTAACTGCACCGGAGACACGTTGACAGAGATCCTTGCCGGCACCTTCCATGTCGTCGCTTCCTTGCAGGCGATTTCAAGCGCGGCTTTGCCTATCTCATGGATGAATCCCGTTTTCTCTGCTACCGAAATAAAATCATCCGGCGCAATGATGCCCTTAACGGGATGATTCCAGCGCAGAAGGGCTTCATAGCCATATATTTCAGTGGTGTACGAATCAACAATCGGCTGATAGTAAACGACCAACTCTTTATTTGCGACTGCCACTGATAAATCACGCTCCAGGGTTCTGCTTTCCTCGAGCTTTTGCAGCATAATGCGGCGAAACACTTTGATCATGTTTAAGCCTGCACGTTTAGCTTCATACAGAGCCAGATCGGCAAACTTATAAAGGTAATCTGAACGTCGTTCTAACTCTGAAACAACAATACCGACGCAGGTACCAATGGTGACGTTAGAGTTACCTATTATGTAAGGCTTTTTAATGCACTCACAGATTTCCATGGCCAGATTAACGGCACTTTCTTCCGTCAGCTCATGAGACAATAATGCAAACTCGTCGCCCCCGAGGCGATAGAATGTATTTGTTTCGTTGCTCATGGAGGATAACCGGTGCGCAACCTCACGCAATAACAGATCGCCGGCATCGTGACCAAAGCTGTCATTGACTTCTTTAAAGCGATCGAGATCAAACAACATGACCGTGACTGGCCTGTGTATGCGGCTCGCTATCGAGATGTTATTAATAAGATCATCCCAGAAATAAAGCCTGTTTTTAAGCCCCGTCAACGAGTCATGGTAAACGTCATACGCCAGTTTTTTATTCTGTTGCTGGAGTATTTCCTTCGATTTCTGAAGTTCATTTGCCAGGCTGGTAACCTGTCGGTGAGTTTTAAGTATCTTCCTGTTCTGGCAGACGTTTAAAACACCCAATATCGCACTTAAAATAATCAGCAGAACCGAAAGGCCTGAATAGATACGATACAGGTTTTGTATATTCTGGTTTGTCTCGTTGATGGAGTTAACATCATTGGAGAGTGCACTGGATGAAAACTGGCTAAGGGCGGAATCAAGCGCATACATTTTCTCAAGATAATCAGCAAGTTGAGCGCGACTCATCCCTTCCAGATGATGATCAAGGTAATCAAGCGTTTCATGCAGGTTTTTTGCCAGTGCATTATGGTTTTTATTCGACTTTACATATTTCCCTAAATCGCCTTCTTTCAGTAACTCACGCTGGCTAAGCATGATCTCCAGCCGCATGCGGAGATCGTCCATGGTGATATCAGGATTATTGTCAGAATAACGGCTGATCCAAGACTCCAGCCTGTAGTATTCTGAAACCATCTGAGACACAGACCAGGAGTCCTTATAATGGTTGAGTTTTTGCAAATCCTCCTGCCGCTCATGCAAAAGAAATGAAATATACCCGGTTGTAATGAATAGGAAAAATATAATGCCTACCAGGATCCTGTTCATGCATTTCTCCAGATTATTACTCTACGACCATTTTGCTAATCTGCCATGCTGATCTCGAGTAATAGACCTGGTTATCCAACTCTTTGTTACTTTCATAAGGATAGACAATAAACAGAGGGCCCTTGTCGCGAACGCGCATATATTGGCCGTTCATTTTTATTGCAAGGATCACGTTATATTTTGTGAAGTCTTCAATGGGAATTTCAGTCGTATAATCATTGAGCGCGGTTACACTCAGAACAGTGCCTTTGGCGCCGACCAGTTCCATGAGTTTTTTCATGGGAATACCCTCAAAGCTTGTCTGGTCATTATACCATGGGTTACGGGTACGCATGGTAACGAGGCCGATTTTTTCCAGGCCAGCGATATCAAAGACTGCAGCGCCATTTTGATTACTATTCTCGATTTTCCCGGAGATGGTTAACACGGGTTTCCCTTCAAGCTTAGGGAGTTCCTTCCCCCAGGAACAGGTCGAAATAATCAAGAAAAGTAGGGTGATTGCCATTCTCATGCGCGATGACTCCAATAAGGAAATAGGTATGTCTTGTCGTCTATTCTGACACAAATTGTTACCAGCCAACCAGATAAGACTCCAGGACGAAACGGTCCCGTTATACTCTCGTTTAACGGTCCATGACAGCCATCCCGACGTTGTTGCTTGCCGTATCGTCATTAACAAAGATTAGCCTTCAGACGTGTCCCTGTCTCCCTTTTACACCATGATAATATGAGACAGAGCAGGTTATTAAAATTGGACGAAGGCGGAATTTGAAAAAATTGTCGTTTCTAATCCCCCGTTGCGTCTTAAACGGTCAGAATTTGTGCGGAGTGGTCAATTATTGCTACGGAATACCCTCAGGAGAGGTGCACATTGCGCCCTTATAAGCAGGTTAAAAGGGCAATGTCGTGCTATCGAGCGATCAATCCGACACAAGAATATTGTCGATCACCGGCTGGACGATTTGCTGAAATACTTTCGCGTCGTTAAACGCGCGTGCGGCTAACATGGCACCATGTACCGTTGCCATTAACTGCCCCGCCTCGCTGGCGTGGGTTGACCGGACAGTAAAGCATTTTTCCCTTTCTCCTCTCTGAAGCAACTCCGTCAGCCAGCCAGAGAGATCGGCGAAATGTCCCGTCACTTCCGAAGCGACTTCGGGCGGCAACGTCGGCAGTTCGGCGGCAAGCATCGCGCAGATACAAAATGGCGCAGAACCGTCCTGGATGCATTTGGCCCAATAATCGGCATAGGCCTGAAGTTCGGCAACCGGATTATTTAGTTGATGGCTTAATGCCTGCATTCCGGCGCGGGCCTCCTGGCGATACTCGCTCACGACGACCCTTACCAGCTCCGCCTTGCTTGAAAAATGGTGGTGAATACTCGCCTTGCGAATATTCACCTTTTCAGAAAGGTCGGCAAAACTGAAGCTTCGGTAGCCACCGGTGGTAAGTAATTGTCGGGTGAAAAATACAATGTCGTTTGCTTTCTGTGAACGTTCGGTGGACATAGCCGTAACCCATTGTCAGTATACAGATCAATAAGATATCAGAGAGCAGAGCGAAAACCTACCGACAGGCCGCCTTTACTGCCGCCGTCTGCCGGTCCCCGCCATACTGTCAAAGACGCTATCTCGCAGCACTAACGCATGAAAAAGCGCGGCCGCCAAATGCAGCATCACGGTAGCAAATAGCATCAGCGCAACCAGAGAGTGCAATGGCCGCAGAATGGCAAACCAGTCGTTATTCACCGGAACAATGGGTGGCAAAACAACCCCGCCCCCGAGGGTGATGGGGTACCCCGCCGCTGACTGCATCGCCCAGCCAATCAGGGGCTGAAGGAACATCATGATGTATAACGCCCAGTGTGAGAGATGCGCTATCAGGCGCTGCCAGGCCGGTATGGAAGCCGGTAGCGAAGGGACGGAGGTATAAAACCTCAGCCATAGCCTGACCACCACCAGAACCAGAATCATCAGCCCCAGCGGTTTGTGGATCGCCACCAGCAGGGCATGTTTCGACGAAATGGTTGAAACCATCGCGATGCCGATAAACAACATTGCCACGATAGCCGCTGCCATGAACCAGTGCAGAATGCGCAACGCCGGATGGAAATAAGCAACCTGTTTCATAAGCCAGCTCCTGACTGTCGGGACTGTTCACGGGTACGCACATTGTAGGATTTGGCATAGGCCGCCGAGCGCGCATTCAGTAAAGGATCGTCCGAAGGGGCAATGCCATCGGGCAAAATCAGCGGATCGTAGTTGATGTCATTGCACGGACCGTTTTGCTGCGGTGTTGCACGCGTCAGCACGAGCATGCCGGCATTGATGGTTTGCCGATCTTCAGGCCAGACCTGGCTTGCATCGTTGCCCGGATCGCCCGGTTTAGCGACGGTAATCATCAGATCCCATTTCAGCGGCCCTTGCTTCAGGCGCTCTTCAAGATCGTGTTGCAGAAAATCTTTATCATTTTTATCCGCCTCGCTCATCGGCTGAGAGCCAATATGCGGCACCATACTCCAGCGGACCAGATGCTCTTTACCCGTTTTATCAATAAAGCGAAATGCATTCAGGCTATTAAAGCGATCGCTTGCCCAACTGGATGAAGGTACATACTGCTTTGCCCAGGCGAGGTAGGGTTGCATCTGAGGATGCGCGATCACAAACGCCTTAAGCTTATCGGGGTTGGGTTTACCGGTTGCCGGATCGGGCAGAGTCAGGTTTTGCAGCGCATAGAAGTCTTCAACGGTAGAGACCGGAAAGCGTGGCATCGCGTTCATGCCTGTTCGCCACTGCTCGCCGTTGCTCTGCCTGAATTGCAGCGCCATGCTGCGCACGGGAACGGCATAATCCGGCGCTTTTGGGTTACCCCCTGCGATGGCGAAACGGCCCGTAACTGGCGTTTCGCCAGGGGCAAATAGCGCTGCTCGCGATAACGAACTGACATGGCCGTTAGAGATAAAATCCCCCACCACGCACACGCCCTTCGCGTGATTGCGGCGAAAACCGGGATGTTCCCCACCCGATTTCTGCAATACCGAAACCAGTTTGTCAGACGTCAGACGATTCGGCGTCAGCCAGCCGCCTGACCAGAGAAACAGCGCTATCAAGACAAGGGGAATAATCGCGACCAGGCACAGGCGGACTATTTTTTGGCCGGTGGAAAGTGAAGTGTTCGTCATATTTTTGCTCACACAGTGAATACACAATCAAATACGCGAGAACGTATTCCTGAAAACATTAAGCACGTCTTTCGCTGCTGGCGTGATAACTCGCCCATTAAGACGCGCCACAGGATGAATGAAGCAGGATTTTTTTAACTGTAGCCCAGAGCCGCTCTTTATCTCTGTCACGTACTTTTTCATGCTGAATTTCTCGCATGAATGCCGCTTTATCGGCCCCGGAAAAGCCGCCCTCCGTTTTTAATTTCCGGGCGATACTGCGAAGCGTTGATTCATCGGCATGGGCAATTTTTGCTCTCACCGCAGAGAGCGGCATCGGTGTCCTCGGTGTGTCTTCTTCCATCAGCCAGTCGGCACAATGGAAATGCTGGATAGCCTTCGCAATGTCCATCTGCAGTTGAATGAAAGACCTGACGCTCTCTCTTTCCAGCCCTGACGCGTGGGCGACAGCAAAGGCTCTTTCAAGCACGTCCCGTTCCTGTTCAGGGTCAGCAATTGCCTGACCCTGCTGCGCCTTATACGCCGCAACCTCTTTCATCAGGCAAAAACGCAGGTTGATACTCATGCCAGGGCCGGAAAAAACCTCGGTCGCTGTCGTTGTTTCCGCAATGCCATCTCCCTGAATGGATGGCCCTGCCGCTAACTCATGCTTTTTCTCCATTACCGATCTCACTTATCGCATAGGTAAAAAAATAACGTTCTCAGGCCCGGATCCGGTTGGCTGGAAAGCGAACGAAAACCAACCTACCAGTTGGTAGGTTGAGTGTCAATTTCATCACTCATTTTTTACTCAATGCTGGATGCCATGTTTGTTCGGAATGGTTTTCAAAAGAATTCGGGGTAAGTCAGGCAGCCGAAACGGCGAGCGAGGGGAACGAAGAGAAGTGAACAGTACTCAGAAAAATCATGCGGGCAGGAATACTGCATCCTGCCCGCATACCGGCCATACGGTCATTCCACTCCCCCAGCAAAAAAAATCGTATGGCGAGTTATCTTAGGCGTGAACCATATCTGCACAATACTGGATGCCAATACCGAACGCTCCGCCATGTTTCTGGCTGATCGAAGTGGTCAGATCGTAGGTTTCATGACGTGCCCAGTCACGTTGCAGTTCAAGCAGGTAAGTCAGGGCAGTAATCGGCTTTGCGCCAGCCTGAATCATGCGTTGCACAGCGCGTTCATGAGCTTCTGCACTCATGTCACCGCTGGCGTCTGTGACGATATAGACGTCAAAACCTTGCTCAATGGCAGACTGAACCGGACCATTCAGACAGACCGAGGTCCACAGACCTGCAAACACCAGGCGGTCGCGCTCCAGTTTGTTGACGGCATCAACAAAATTACCATCTTCCCATGCGTTTGAGGTGGATCGGTTAACGTACGACGCGTCATCCGGGAATACCGCTGAAACTTCAGGAAATACCGGGCCCGCAAAATCATGGCGTGAAATCGTCGAAACAAGGGTCGGAATATTAAACCCCTTACCTGTTTCCGCGAGCACTGCGGTATTTTGCCTCAGCAGGCCGATATCAATATTTTTCACATTGAACGCCATCTGGCTCTGGTGATCCAGCAGGATCAGCGCATGGTTTTCCGGGCTTAACAGATTTCTGGCCGCTGCAGGTGTTGCTTTAATCGTCATAATAGTTTCCGCGATGTTTGTTTAAATTTATCAGTGTATTAATGACCTGATTCGTGAACACGAGAAAACTATACAAAACGAAATATTCTTTTGTCCGTTCATTTTTGCAAAGGGCTTATTGCAAAAATGAACGCTGTGAAATATTAATGAATTTTATATGAAAAAAGGAATTAATATGTCTGTCCGAATATTCTCTTTCTGTTCTCTGCTAAATAGTGGGAACAGTGATTCATAAATTCCCTTATTTTTGCTGATTTCCTCACATCAGGATGCGCGAGTAGCCAAATGTCTTCACCCAGTCCCTCCACGATGGGGCTAATCTGAGCCAGTTTATCTATCTGATTGCCATGCATGCAGGGTAACAAACCGATCCCAATCCCGCTTGAGATAGCCGACGCAACACTGAGAACGGAGTCGCCGCGAAAGGTGATATTTTTCTCGGGAATATTTTTTTCAATCCACAGAAAGGCGTTTAACTTAGACATTGCGTAATGGAAGGAGACCCAGCGATGCTCCGTGAGCGCCATAGCATTGACTTGCTTTTTTTCCCATTGTTCACGTAAACCATACACTGCCCAGAACGCCGATCCCACCTTGCGGCCGGAAAGATGCTCCGGAATGTCTCTGGTGGCTCGAAACGCGATATCCGCCCCGCCATCGAACAAATTGACGGATTCATTTCCTGTCGAGACCTGAAAGGTAATGTGGGGATTTACCCGGCTAAATGACGCGATCAGCGGGTTAAGGTAATCCTGCAAAAGGGCATCCGACGTGGTGACCCTTATCTCCCCCGAAAAACCGCATTCATCCTCTTCAATGTTCTGTAGAACATAGTGGATATCCTCTTCAATGCGGTGTCCCAGGGCGATCAGCGCGGTTCCGGCTTTTGTCGGAACGTAGTGGGTGCGGCGACGCAGAAAGAGGGCTAATGCCAGCGACGTCTCAATGGCCCCCAACCGACGAAACAAGGTGGAATGATTGATGCCCAGAGCATCTGCGGCGCGTGACAGATTACCGTGCTCACCTACAGCCATAACGGTTTTCAAATCATCCCAGGAAAAGTTCTGGGAGGTCATTTTCTTCATACTCTTTAAATCCAAATATCTTATCGGCAGGCCAGCTGTAAAAATTGCTGGCGGATGCGCTCGGCAATGGCATTGACCACCGCCGCACTCTCATCAGTCGGATCAATATCAACCCGGAAGGGACGTTTCCCGCAGGTGTAGTGACGATATTGACTATTGCCTGCGCGGCATGACCGTGCAGGCCTCATCGCTCATTTACCCCGAAAGCGTATGCATCCGCCTGTCGGGGGGATTAGGCGAAGCCACCGTTTACACGAATAACCTGCGAGTTGATCCAGCTCCCGTCCGGACCGGCGATCATCGCTACTGCGCTGGCGATCTCTTCTGGGGTACCGATGCGCTCGAGCGGGGCCAGTTTTGCAACGGCCGCAACCTGCTCTTCGCTCTTACCGTTAAAGAAGAGCTCAGTCCCGGTGGGGCCCGGGGCAACGGCATTAACGGTGATATTTCTGCCCCGCAGTTCGTTTGCCAGCACGTGTACAAGCCCTTCCACGCCTGCTTTAGAGGCGATATAGGGACCATAAGCCGGGAAGGATTTGGCGATCACGCTCGTCGAAAGGGCAATGATTCTGCCGCCTTCACTCACGGTTTCAGCAGCATTTGCCAGCACCAGAAATGCGCCACGCAGGTTGGTATGAATGACACGATCAAAATCGTGAAGACCGGCAGGGGTAATCTTCGCCATTGGCATGATTCCCGCGCTGTGCACCACCACATCCAGCCTGCCGGTAACCGCTTTCGCTTGCTGGAACAAGTGGCTGACGTGCGCTTCGCTGGCAACATCAGCCTGAATCGCCGTCGCACGGCCACCTTTAGCGACGATGCTCTGCACGGTTTGCTCTGCCGCCTCGGCATTACCTGCGTAATTCACGATAGTGGTAAAACCGTCCCGCGCGAGACGCTCAGCAATGGCGCGGCCGATACCACGGGAACCGCCCGTAACAAGGGCAGTTTTATTGACTTTGTCCATCGTTCTCTCCGGTTTCAGTGAAAGGGGGTCTGAATGGAGATATTAATGTTTTAGCGGGAGAGATAAATGGGTGATATTTGATAACATAATTCCATTATCGTTAATAATCGCCTTCAGGATCCGTGATGGATAAATTTGATACCATGCTGCTCTTCACCCGCATTGTAGAGCTTCAAAGCTTCAGTCAGGCCGCGGACCAGCTAGGGATCCCCAGAGCGACGGCCAGCAATGCAATAAAAAGCCTGGAGAAAAACCTGGAGTGTCGTCTGCTGGAGCGGACGACCAGACACGTGCGGGCCTCGCTGGATGGCGAGGCATTTTATGAACGCTGCGTGCATATTCTTTCTGAACTGGACGATGCGGAGTCTTCCCTGCGTCATTCCGGCGTAAGGCCACAGGGGATTTTGCGCGTGAATCTTCACGGGGCCCATGCGACCCGCATTGTACTGCCCCGTATTGACGAGTTTCACGCCCGCTATCCCGCCATCAGGCTGGTTATCAGCAGTGGGGATCGTCTGGTCGATCTGATTCGGGAAGGCGTTGACTGCGCCGTACGCGCGGGCAAGCTCTTTGATTCATCATTAATTGCCCGGCCTTTAGCCCAGATGCCTCAGGTTATCTGCGCCAGTCCGGGCTATCTTCGTAAGCACGGCCGACCGATGACCCCTGACGATCTGCTTTCTCACCAGAGCGTCAATTTCTTTTCCACCAGCCGGGGTAAGAACTACCCTCTGGAACTCATTGTTAACGGTAAAGAGAAAAGCTATCCGACCAAAGGCTGGATGACAGTGAATGACGCAGAGAATTACGTTATTTGCGCGTTGCGTGGATGTGGGCTGGTTCAGCTTCCACGTTATCATGTGGACGATGCCCTTCGGGATGGCCTGCTACAGGAAGTGTTAAGTGACTGGAAAAGCCCGGCCATGCAACTTTCGGCTATCTATCCACAGCACCGACAGCTGTCTCCCCGTGTCCGGATTTTTGTAGACTGGCTGGTTTCTCTCTATCGGGAACGCTTTGAGGTGAACGCTTAATGGCTGCGTAAACCGTCGCTCACGTTGACGGCGCCGCGGGATCGGCAAGCATCGCATCGGCGATATCCAGCATAACCCGCAGGCGATCCATATGCCGGAGGTCAGAGTGATACCCTACCCATATATCTTTGGACGGCGGTGGCTCCGGCATGCTGATAGCCGCTAAGCCGGTGATGGCATCACCAAGCGGGCGCGGTAACACGGCGATGCCCATTCCACGCTGGCACATCTGTGCCTGTACGGCCCGGCTGGTACTGGTGAACACACGTCGTGACTGGGGGAACCTGTCGAGCAGCCAGGCGACGTCAGAGAAGTGGGATTGTGCCGTGTTCATTAGAATAAGCCCCACTGCGGCCGGATCGTGTCGGGCGATATCGGCGATTTCCGGCGTTCCATATAGCGCATAGGGGATGCGCATCAGGCGGCGCTGGACAATATCCGGTTCGGTAAAGGGAACGATGCGAAACGCAATGTCGGCATCACGCCGCGACAGGTTAAGTAAGCGGTAGCTTGCGATAAGCTCCGGCACAATCGCCGGATGGCGGCGCGTCAGTTCCTCCAGGACCGGTGCGAGAACATAGTTGGCAAACCACTCTGCTGAAGAGATCCGCAATATCCCTTCAAGACGTTCGTGATTACCGGCGAGACGCCGCTCCATCGCCAGCGCGGAGTTTTCCATCGCTTCTGCCAGCTTCAGCACCCTGTCGCCGGCGTCGGTCAGAACCAGACCATCCTGTGTCCGGCGAAATAGCGCTTGCTGCGCCTCTTCCTCAAGCGCCTTTATCCGGCGACCAACCGTCGGATGGCTCACACCCAGGCTTCGTGCCGCCTCGCCGAAAGAGCCCTTACGCATAACTGCAAGAAATACCCGGACGTCGCCCCATTCCATGCCAGTATCTCACCGTACAAAAATGAACATTGAATATACAAAAGTGGCAGTTCCAAAACAACTTTGTCGATATCACTATAGCGTCCTCACCCCCCCCAGTCAGGAAATGAATGACATGTACAAATTAAAAGACAAAGTGGCGATTGTAACCGGTGGTTCCAAAGGCATCGGAGCCGGGATTGCCCGTCAACTGGCGGCTGACGGCGCGAAGGTTATTGTCAATTACGCGTCAGGCAAAAGTAGTGCTGATCACGTCGTTGCCGATATACAGGCTGCCGGCGGGCAGGCGGTAGCGGTCGCGGCGGATGTCACCCGTCAGGCTGAGGTTGAGGCGCTGGTTCACGCGGCCATCGACATTTTCGGGCGGCTGGACATTGTGGTGAACAACGCCGGCATTTATGAGTTTGCCCGCATTGAAGAGAGCACAGAGGCACTCTACCGCAGACAATTCGACATCAATGTTCTGGGCCCGCTGTTAATGTCCGGCGCTGCTGCACCGCATCTGAATAAAGGCAGTAGCATCATTAACATCAGTTCGTTCGTCACCCGCGTCTTTATCGCCGAGAGTGCCATCTACAGCGGCACCAAAGGGGCGATCGATGCTATTACCGGGGTACTGTCACGAGAACTCGGCCCCCGGGGAATTCGCGTCAACGCGGTCAACCCTGGCCTTATCGAAACGGAAGGCAGTCATAGTGCTGGCGCGATGAACTCGGACTTCCAGACATGGAATGAAAAGCAGACCCCACTCGGCCGCATCGGTCAGGTGCAGGATGTTGCGCCGATCGTCTCATTTCTCGCATCAGACGATGCGGGATGGATCTCCGGTGAGGTGATTCTTGCCTCTGGTGGCATGCGCTAACGCCCTGCCTCTCAATCTCTGCACATAACCGTTACCTGTGGAGTGTTCCATGTCGACCCCTATCCTCCCGCAAGCCGAGCCGCGTCGCTGGGCAATGTTTGTCATCCTTCTGGTTGGCGCATTTTTGCCCCCGCTCGATTTTTTTATCGTCAATGTTGCGCTGCCTGCTATTCAGGACGAGCTGAGCGCCTCTTCCTCTGCTGAACAGCTGGTCATTTCGTCCTATGCAGCCGTGTATGCCGTAACCTTAATTACCGGCGGTCGTCTGGGTGATATTTATGGTCGTGGGAAGATGTTTTTTATAGGGCTTATCGGTTTTGCGGCGGCATCGCTGCTGTGCGGTTTAGCCTGGTCACCATGGGTACTGATTAGTGGACGCGTGTTACAGGGTGCTACGGCCGCGATTATGGCGCCTCAGGCACTGGCTTCCGTACAGGCCATTTTTCCGGAAGCGGAAAAACCGTTCGCGTTGAGTATCTATGGCGCTGTATTTGGCCTGGCCTCGGTTATCGGGCAGGTAGTGGGCGGTATCCTGATCTCAGCGGATCTGTTTCACCTGGGATGGCGCGCTATTTTTCTCGTTAACTTGCCGGTGGCGCTGCTGGTCATTCTCTTCGGGTTGCCACTGCTGAAAGAGACGCGTGCGCCATCCGCACAACGACTGGACCCGGTCGGCATGTTACTGGCGACCGCCACGTTGAGTGCGCTGATTGTGCCGTTAATTGAAGGCCGTGAAGCGGGATGGCCCTGGTGGACATGGCTGTCATTTCTGGCTGTCCCGCTGCTGGCGTCGCTGTTATGGCGTTATGAGCGTCGCCTTAGCCAGAACGGCGGTTCGCCTCTGCTTGATCCGGTCGTGTTACGCGCGCCGGGGCTGGGCCAGGGGCTGGCGATCGTTTTGCTGTTTTATTCTATCGGGGCCTTCTTTCTTTTGTTCTCCGTTTATCTACAAGATGCGTTGCAGTTAAACGCCCTGACTGCGGGCCTGCTTTTTCTGCCTTTTGGCGTGGGTTTTCTGATCGGTCCGTTGCTAACACCTTATCTGAGACGTTTTGTCGGCAATTACCTGAGCGCAATCGGGATGGGATGCGAGACGTTGGGGTTAGCAGGCCTGGCAGGGTTGATTGCCCATACCATGACGGGTAGCGCACCGGCCATGCTGCCGCTCGCCGTATTGCTTTTTATCACCGGCCTCGGCCAGGGACTGGCGATGCCGACGCTGGTCCGGATGGTGACAGGCCGCGTTGCACCGGCGTTTTCAGGCATGATTGCCGGAGTAACCAGCTCGACACTCCAAATCAGCACTGCGCTGAGCGTCGCCGTCATCGGTGGCATTTTTTACAGCATGCTGGACACCGGCAGAAGCGGTGCAAATATTACGCATGCCTTTATCGTCGCCCTTCTGGCGATGGCGATATGCCTGGCCACGGGTGCCGCGCTAAGCATCCGGCTTATCCGGCAGGCCTCCGGTTTATTTTCTGCTGCGAGCGGCGCGTCTATCAAGTAACGTAACAGACAATCAACTGGCTGAGGCGTGGACATCCTTGCTCATGTTCCTCCCCAGCGTGCCGTTTACCCGCAGCAGGTACTCATGCGTCAACCTGAGAAAAAATCATGAAAAAATCGATAGTCCCTGAAGAATTCCAACATTATTTCGATGACTGGCACTTCTCGCCTGTCATCGAAGCAGATGGCACGGTGTATCTCTCTGGTGTTACCGCGGCACGGAAGGACAAACCGATAAGTCAGCATCCGGAAGAACAATTCCATGATGCGTTTTATAAGCTTGGTGTTTATTTGAAAGCCGCAGGCTTAGGGTATGAAAATATTCTTGAGATGACCACTTTTCATATTGATCTTAAAAAACATATAGACGTTTTTTCTAAGGTGAAAGATGAATATGTAAAGGCACCCTATCCGGCATGGACCGCCATAGGCGTATCAGCGTTCATTCCAGAAAATGCGCTGGTGGAAATGCGGATTGTGGCTAAAAAGTAGTGCCGCCGTGAGTCCCCAAATCACCCCAGGCACGAACCGGATCGGCTTAAGCGCCGCAAGGTCTGCTACGAACAAACGGCAGACCTCGACGAGACGACAATTTCTTCATCAACTGCAATAGGCTATGTTTACAGATTCAGAAACCCTGGCAATGGCACTGCGGCCAGAAAATGGGACTTGCCGATGAATGCAGAGAACCTTCCTGTGGTACTTATCCCGGGATTTATGCTTGATGAAACATTGTGGGACGATTTTATCACCGCATTTCCCGAGCGCAGGCTCTTTATACCTGCGAGCCTGGGCCAGGGAACCACAATCCAGGATATAGCCGCTAATATAGTCCAGAAACTACCGGAGCGTTTTGTGCTGGCCGGCTTTTCGCTAGGTGGTTATGTTGCCAGAGCTATTTATGAGGCTTTTCCGGAACGGACAGCGGCGATGATCCTCATTGCCACGTCTCTCAGAGAGGATTCGGCAGAACAGATAAATACCCGTGTTGCTGCAGCGAATATCAATTCCTCCAGAGAATTTAGTGGGCTGAGCACAACGGCCATTAGAAAATCACTTCATGCTGATCTCGCCAGTAATACGGCCATTATTGAGAAAATCCGTAATATGGGAAAAAGGCTGGGAGCCGATGTATTCAGAGTCCAGTCAGGGCTAAACCGCGAGCGAATAACATTAAAACCCATTTTATGCCCGACCTACGTTATTGCAGCGAAACATGATCGGCTGCGTTCAACAGAGGAGGCAGAAGAACTCGCCAGGCTAACCGGAACCTGTGTGGATTATGTTGACGGTTGTGGACATCTTATTCCTCTGGAAAAACCGGATGAACTGGCCCAGCGTCTGTCCAGATGGCTCGATAAAACAGGCCTTTAAAATAACGTTGATGCAAACAGAGCCCCCCTATTCTCTGCGAATCAAACGCCAGGTCATTTTTCTGATTTGTCTGCTTCTGGCCTCTGCTACGCTTTTTCGGCTATCTGAGTTGGGAAATCGACAGTGACCAGGAGCCCGCCTTCTGCAGACGTACACAGGCCTACGCTGCTGTTGTGTTGCTGCGCAACCGCGTTGACGATGGCAAGCCCCAGTCCACTCCCGCTTTGCATCTGGTTGGGGTCGCGAAAAAATCGGTCGAACACACGCTCCCTCAATTCAGGCCGAATACCGGGTCCGGCATCTGAGACACGAAGCTGCGTGGATTTATCCCGCGATCGTAGCTCTACTTCAACCCGTCCGCCCTCAGGGCTGTACTTGACTGCGTTCTCAATCAAATTGTCAATCAGCGACATCAGGCGCTCCCTGATGCCTGTGATCCAGACTTCATCATCAGAGACGAATTCAAGCTCTATCCTGCGCTCCGTAGCCAGCGGTTCCAGTGCAGCCATTCGCTCCTGAATGAGCGTCGTCAGCGGCACTGGCTGCATAACGGTATCAATACGTGCTTCACTGTGCATCATCAGCAACAATTGATTGACGAGTCGGGCAGCCCGGCTGTTGCTGCGAATAATCCCCGCCAGTAATTCCTGTTGAGTCTCATTGCTTACATACGACTGCAGCGCCTCCACGTTGATTCGCATTGCAGCCAGAGGAGTACGCAGCTCGTGAGCGGCATCAGCAATGAAAATCCGTTCCCTTTCCGCGCTTTCGCGCACCCTGGCAAGAAATACATTTATCGCGTCCACCATTTGACGAAGCTCCCTGTGTTTTGGCATGGCTTTTAATGGAGAGAGATCGTCTGGCGTTCGCAAAGATATTTCATTTACGACCTTGCTCCAGGGTCGCATTGCAATACGAATTGACAGCCACGCGGGAAATAAAAGAAAAGGAATGCATACCAGTAGCGGCAATATGTAATAGCCACGCGAGTTCAGGTAGATAAAGAAGTTCCATCCTCCGGCAGGCGTCACAAGTGTCACCTCCACATCGGAGTTCCCGGATTTTAGCGTACGGCTGGTCCAGGTGCGCCCCTCACTCTCAATGCGCTGTAATTCCCCCAATTTGGTGCTTACAACCCCTGTTGGTGCGCCATCAGATGAATAAATTATCTCGTTATGTTTGCGAATAATGAGGCTGATTGACAGTTCGGGATCTTCACCTCCGCCATATCCTTCCCGCAACGCCTTACTGAACGTGTTCAGCACAACGGTGCGTTCCTGCGGGCGATCGTCCATACTGTCCACCAGCGTAAAAAGGGTTTCGTAGGTCTTACTGCCCGTTAATATCGGGGGGCTACGCAAGTCCTCCCACAAAACAAAAGTCAAAAAAAGACACCACAGCAAGGTAAGCAGTAGCATCTGGGCGATGATGATTCGCCGTACGAGCGTGGGGAGTCTCAGGGTGCGCCAGATATTTCGCATCAATCACCGCCTTTATAGATCGGTACAGTATCAATGACATACCCTACCCCTCTCACCGTTCGCACATAACCGTCCCCGATTTTTCGACGCAAATTCCCCATATGCACGTCGAGAGCATTACTCAGATTTTCTTTGGTGCCGAAGATTCTTTCTTCCAGAAAACGTCGTGTAAGCACGCGGTCAGCGCGCAACATTAACGTTTCAAGCAGCGCGTATTCACTTGCCGTCAACTCCACGTGACGGGCACTCACCGTCACGCGACGCGTTGGCACATGCAGAGATAACCCTCTGATTTCTATTGCCTCATTCTGAAAACCGTAACTGCGTCGCGCAAGCGCTCTTACCCTGGCCAACAACTCGGCGAGAATAAAAGGTTTAACAAGGTAATCGTCTGCACCGGCATCCAGCCCACACAGGCGATCCTGTAGCGTGCCTCGCGCAGTCAGGATGATGACAGGGATCCCCTTGAACTGTTGCCGCAAGCAGGTCATCAGGCCCATGCCATCGCCATCGGGCAGTCCCAGGTCGAGCAATATCAATTCTGGCACGCAGGCATCAAGCTGATGCAGCGCATCCTCTTTTCGGCGAACCCATATGACATCAAATCCTTGATCTGCAAGGGCGATCCGCACGCCATTGCCCAGATCCAGGTCGTCTTCGATTAGTAGAATTTTCACATTGGTAACGGTATCAACAGTGAATGAAGAACGTCTTAAGAAAAAAACGGTTTCGATAAATCTATCAGGTTTACTGCAGCGGTACTTGCTTCAGCGTTTCTTCATTTTCGGCTCATAAGAACCTTAGGGTGCGTATTCAAACTGAGAAAACTGGCGTGAATAACCGCTTGTATCGTCATCATTTGAATCCACAAGGACTTCTTTAATGAGAAACATCGCACTGCGTCATCAGTTTCCTCCTTTGCTCCTGCCTCGAAGCCTGAAAAAAATAGTGCCGGGAGTCGTTCTGGCGTTTCTGACCACCCCGACACTGGCGGCAGAACAGAACCAGGGTAACGTGTTGACCCTGGGGGGAGGTGTGGATATTGCGCCACGCTATTCTGGTTCGGATAAAAGCCGCGCCACTACAGCATTAGTGCTTGATTACTCCATGGCAAATGGCGTCTTTATCAGCACCACGCGGGGTATCGGTTACGGTAACAGTGTCGGTAAACTGGATTACAACGCTGCGCTGAGCTACCGCGCTGGTCGCAAGGATCGTGACGTGAGCAGCGATTCAATAAGCTCCGGCAGTGATGACTTGCGGGGTATGGGTGATGTCAAAGGATCGGCCATCATTGTGCCCGGACTGGGGTATAAGGTGACCGACTGGCTGAGTGTGCAATTGCAGGCTGAAGTGCCGGTTTCTGAAAGAAACAACGGTGAGGCCCTGCACTTCGGGATTATCAGCCCGCTTTATACATCACCGAAAAATTCGCTGACGCTGGCGCTGACCACCAGTTGGGGATCCAGCAAATACATGCAGACATACTACGGGGTGAATGCCGCACAGTCAGCAGCATCGGGGTTTTCCCGACATGATGCTGGATCCGGTATTTATGCTTATTCGCTGAATGTGGACTGGACCCACAAGCTCACCCCAGACTGGAGCGTAGCTGTCGCAACAGGTGTTACGCAGTTGACGGGAGATGCAGGCAATAGCCCCATTGTTCAACGAAAAACGTCGCCCACGGGAAGTTTGAAAGTGACGTACAGCTTCTGATCGTGATGGGATGAGTGCTTCCCGACGACTTCTCGCTCTGAACTCTCAATAATATGTATTCGTTCCGCCCCAGTAAGATAACGGGGCGGCACTCAACACGCCCTGATGCCCCCCTGACTCGGGGCATCAGAATCGATGATGCACTCTGGCGATCAGGCAGCTTTAACGGCTCTGATTTTTTTACTGCCAGCCGCATCTGGCTCTGGGTTATCTGTGGCAGTGACGGCATTGAGATCGGGAAGCTTGCTGGTACGCAGAATATGCTGCACGGCCTCTTTCTGCTCGGCGAGATACAGCCCAAGATTTTCAGCCTGCGTTTCGTCCATCTGCATTCCGCTTTGCAACAGCCAGTCGGTGAACGCTTCTGCCATGTCGAGCAGTTTGTCGTGAGCGTCAGCCTCTTTTTTACTGGCAAATGTCATTTTCTCTTCACCTTTTCGTACGACAACATATTTTGTTTCAACAGCCATTATGCACCTCTCATACTGTATTTATATACAGTATAGCATTTCCAGAATTGTGTTGCAGTCAAATTGTACTTTCGTTTTAGCCCGAGCCTGCAGACCACTGTGTCAGTAGCGCATGCAGTTTGGCGGGCTCCAGCGGCTTACGCAACACCAGGTAGCCTTCCTGCTCCGCTTCCAGCAGAACCGGCGAGTTAAACTCCCCGCTGACCATCGCGCCGCTCATGTCGGGCAGACGTTCGAAAAGTGCTTTCAGGATGTCGAACCCGCTTTCGCCGGAGCGCAGGCGCTGGTCGCACAGCACAGCAAATGGCGTGAAACCGTCGTCAATGATGGCAAAAGCGTCTTCGGCCGAGGCCGCGCAGCGCACGTTAATCCCCCAGAGGCTCATCAGGCTCTCCCAGGCGGACGTCACCAGCGGATCGTCGTCAACGATCAGGCAGGAGCCATGCAGTGGCGCATAGCGTACCGGTGTAGCGATGTTGTCACCGGCGGGCAGTGGATCCACCGCTTTCACGTCACCCGTGTATTGCGTAAAGCGCATCCAGAAGCGTGAACCTTTGCCTTCAATGGAGTGCATTCCATACTTCACGTTCATCAGCTTGGCACAGCGGGCAACCACCGCCAGGCCCAGCCCGTGCCCTGCGCTGTCGATCTTCCATGCCAGCTCGGGGCGGTAGTAAGGCGAGAAGATTTTGCTTTTTTCGTCGTCGGCAATCCCCACCCCGGTGTCCCATACTTCCACCAGACACTCGACACCGCGCGGACGGATGGCAACCAGCACACCGCCCTGTTGCGTATAGCGAAGGGCATTTTGTATCAGGTTAATCAAGGACTGACGCACCAGCAGCGGGTCCCCCATCACGAAGAGGCGACGTTTGGGCCGCCAGGTTCGCAGCCGCAGTGCGCGACTGTTGGCCTCTTCGCGAAACAGGGTGATCACCGAGTCGAGAAGCGTGCCGATGTCCACGCGTGTAGGGGCGGTCATTACATTGCCAGATTCAATTTTGCTGAGATCGAGCAGGGAATTGAACATCAGGTGCACCGAACGAACGCTCTGTTGCAGGTCAAGCAGCTGTGGCGTCAGGCTGTCGTCCTGGTTTCTGTGGATAATGGCTTCGATCAAAAAGCCCATGGCATGCACTGGCTGGCGCAGATCGTGGCTGGCGGTCGTCAGGAACTGATTTTTATCGAGCAACGCCTGTTCCGCTTCTTCTTTGGCCTGCCGGAACTGCTCCGCCAGGCGTGAGCTTTGCTCTTCCAGCAGTGCTTGCTGGATAAAGAACGCGTGGGACGTTAACGCATGGCGGTAGATTGCGAAGCCGTACAGCAGATTCAGCATCAGCACGATGAACATCAGGTCATCCAGTCGCAGGATGATACCGAGAGTCAGAACCCCCCAAGAGGCAAAGAAAAACCGTGTGAAGGTGCTGATGACCGGCGTCAGATGCGTCGCATTGGCAGCGACAATAGCGGCAATGCTGATATTAAGGAGCAGGAAAAAGTCAAAATTCTGCGTCTGCGGGGTAATTAAATAGAGTGATGAAATCCCCAGCCCGTGAAAAAAGGCCACCTTATTAATGCGCGGAAGCCAGCGGCGCAGGACGGCCTCATCATCATTTTCTTTAACCTCTCGCTGATAGCGCCGATGCACTATTCGGATCGCCACAGCACAGAGCAAGTAAATTATTATCCAGGTAATGGTGGGACCCAGATCGTCCCCCAGCAAATGGATCCAGATAGCGAAAGGAATGCCGACAAAAGGCACAGCGCTAAAGCTGAATACCAGCCGCAGAAACGTATTATTCAGCAGGCGAATTTGCGCGGGGGGAGAGATGCCATCGTTCTGTGAACCCTGGAAAAACCTCATTCCGACGGCTCCCGTTTGCCATGCAGTAGCGTGATGGCTTCCACCCGACTGTTAACGCCTATCTTTTTCAGAATATTGCTGATGTGTTCTTTTACCGTGGGCTCAGAAATAGAAAGCTGGGCGGCAATTCTTTTATTTGGCAGGCCGCGCATAATCATATTCAAAACATCAATTTGCCGCGGCGTTAAGTTAAATTTACTTAACTGCTCATTATTCGTCTTAACGGCACATTCGTTTGCACAAGGAAACCATGTCAGATTATCCGCCAGGGCAAAAACGGCCCGTGAGAATAATTCAGGAGGTTCGCTTTTCAATACGAAACCGTGTCCTCCGGCCGTATGCACTTTCTGCCAGATATCGTTATTTTCATCCCCACTGACGACCAGGAGGCGCACCTGAGGGTAAAGCTGTTTCACTTCTTTGAGTAATTTCAACGCCGTACCGGAAGATAGCCAAAAATCGATTACCAGTAAACGTGGCGGGCCATTTTCCCTAATATGACGGTAGCAATCTTCTTCATTCGTCACGACATACGCCTGTTTGAACCGGCAATGTGTAATCAGAAAATTGGCGATGCCGCTTGCTACCAATGGATGATCATCAACGACCAACGCATAATTCTGCCCCAAAGGAATCTCCTTTCACCTTCGCGTATCTGAGAGTACAGATGAATTATTATCGACCCACCCTACTTTAGGAGGGTTTTTTCAATTAGGAAAGAGAAATATATTACCCGCTGATTTGGGTAATAGAAAACATAAATACAATCAGTGATTTTAACTGGTTGGATATAAAGGATAATTTATGAAAAGACCACTAATCGCTTTAACCGTTACGTTGATGTTAGCCGGTTGTTCCACCCTGAAAACCGATCAGGCTATTCCATTGCTGCAGGCGGAAACCGCTAAAATGCTGGGGCTGGGCTCGTCGGACGAAATAACGGTGACCAACGTGAATGGTGCCCAGCCGGATGCGTTGGGCGGCCAAAAACTTTCTTATCGCGCCACGACAGAAAAAGGGCGAATTTTCGATTGCTCATCAATGATGATGCCTGGAATTTTAGGATCTGCGCCGACGCTAAGCGCGCCGACCTGTACGCCGGTTGTCACGCATAAATAATTTCCTCAATACCAAAAGGCGTACAAATAATAACGCCTTTTAAATTTCCCGACACATTTGAGTTTCATATAAAAACGATTTTCCAGACATCATGCTAATGAGTACGGAGATAGCCCGTGAATAACTCTACATCGCATTCTTTAGCGGTTAAGACACCGCTTTCCAGACTTTACCTCGCTCTATTTTCCGCACCGCTGTTGATGCTCTCCCCTGCCGATTTCGCTCGCGCAGCGGATGCCATTTTTGACGGCGACGCGCGTGTTACCGAATCTTTAGGTTACACCGGCGATGTTTACGTCGGCCGTAACCAACGTGGGAACCTGCTGATCGATAATGGCAAAATCACTGCCTATAACATCAATATCGGTCGACTGTTCAACGGACAAATTTATGAAAGCGCGGTCACGGTCCGCGGACCAAATGCTGAGCTGAACGCGGTTAACGATCAGTACATTCTGCGTGGTGGCCTGAATCTTGGCCTGGGCACCCTGCGAGTTGAAGACGGGGCGCTGGCCAGCGCGAAGGAGATCGTGGTCGGTACCACCCGTGGCTACGACAGCCACCTTATCGCTACGGGCGCCGGTTCACGCGTCGTCAGTAATTTTCTCAGCGTCGGCACTGACCTGGGTGCCCGCTCCACGCTGGCGATTGAAAACGGTGCGACGCTCAACACTACCTACGATGCCCGTATCGGCAATGGTTCCGGCCCAGATGAAACCGACAAGCTGAGCCCGAAAGCCACCGTCACGGGATCCAGTTCGCAATGGAATGTTGGCCGTACGCTCACGCTTTATGGCGATCTGGACGTGCTCAACGGCGGAGCGGTTAACGTGGGCAACATTCAGGTGGCGGGCGTCTCTGGCGCGCGTAAAACCGCCGAGCTGGTTATCGCGGGCGAGGGCTCGCGTTTTACCAGTGCCAGCAGCGTTAGCGTTGGCGATTACGGCAATGGCGTACTGTCGGTCATGGACGGCGGTGCATTTTCCGCAGGCAGTAACGAGCTGGTAGTGGGGATGACGGGTTCCGGCTCGAACCGGGGCGCGCTGATAATCGGCAGCCGCGGCAATATGGACTCCGGCACCGGTTTAACGGAGCCGACGCTCGGCGCGGCGGGCGGCGCGGGCACTCTTGATGCGAAGACGGCAATCAGCCTTCGGGGTGGGTTATTCGGCAGCTATGTCTACTTCAACCATACCGACGGAAAATACGTTTTCAGCAACAAGATGAGCGGCGAAGGTGAAGTGATCAATACCTCAGGTCAGACCACGCTGAACGGCGATCTTTCAGGGCTCAAGGCGAACGTGACCGCGCGCGGTGGAAAAGTCATTATTGCCAGCAATATCAACACCCAACCCGAGGACGATATTTTTGATGTGCAGACGCTTAGCGCCGAGAACGGCGGCACGCTGATCCTCAACGCGACGGCGGGATCGGAGGTCAGTAACGGACAAGGTTACAGCAGCGCCGCGTCGATCAAAGCCGGCGGCACGCTGGGCGGTGACGGCACGCTGGGCCAGACAGAGATCCTCTCCGGCGGCCATATCTCGCCCGGTGATGGCACTATCGGCACGCTGACGCTGAAACGCTACCTGAACTTTGTGGGTGAATCGTTCTATGACGTTGATATCGCCGGTGACGGCCGCAGCGATCAGTTACTGGTGTCTGGCAAAACGACCATCAGCGATCAGGCTAAAGTACAGGTTACCGCGCTGGATCCGCAGACCAGCTACAAAACGGGCCAAAGCTATCGCATTCTAACCTCCGACGGGGGAATTGACGGCCAGTTCTCCGGGGCCATCTCCAAATCCGCTTTCCTGGACGTGGCACTGAAACAGAGCACCGACGCTGTCGATCTCACCATCGCGCAGAAAGAGATCGGCGGAGAGAATCCTGGGGGTGAAAACCCGGGTGGTGAGAATCCGGGCGGTGAGAATCCTGGGGGCGAAAACCCGGGTGGTGAGAACCCTGGCGGTGAAAATCCGGGCGGTGAGAATCCAGGCGGTGAGAATCCAGGCGGCGAGAATCCAGGTGGAGAAAATCCAGGCAGCGGTAAACCGGGTATTTTCCAGACGGTGGCCAACACCAGCAACCAGTGGAATACCGCCGGCGCGCTTTCCACGCTGACACAAAACGGCCCTTCCCTGGCGCTGTATAACTCTCTGCTGGTACTCAGCGCACCGCAAGCGCGCGAGGCGTTCAACCAGCTGTCAGGTGAAGTTTACCCGTCGGTACAGTCTAACCTGATCGCCGGCAGCACTCAGCTGTTCAACGTACTGAACCAGCGCATGCAGCGCGCGTTCGATAATGACAGTCTGCCGATACCGCCGTTAGCGATGTCGCTGGTACAACAGCCGGAGCAACAAAATAACGGCGTATGGGGCCAGACCTTCAGTTCCTGGAGCAGAACGCGCGACAACGGTAACGCAGGCAAGCTGGACGGCAACACCACCGGCTTCCTGCTGGGCGCGGATCGCACGTTGGCTGACCATAACGTACGTGTCGGGGGGTACTTCGGCTATAGCCGTGGTGATTACGACGTCGATAGCCGTCGTTCATCTACGGATACCGACAACTATCACCTTGGCCTGTATGCCGCAGCGCAACAGAATGCGTTCTCACTGCGCGGCGCGCTGGGTTACACCTGGCACAAGATTGAAGGCGAGCGCAACGTTGATTTCAGTGGTTTCTCGGACCGCCTGAAGTCAGATTACGACGCCAACTCGCTGCTGGCGTTTACCGAGGCGGGCTACCGTTTTGGCCAGCCGGCGATGAATGTTGAACCGTTTATCAACCTGTCCTGGATTCGACTGCATACCGACAGTTTCAGGGAAGATGGCGGTGCCGCCGCGCTGAGCGTGCGTAATGAAACGATGAACACCTTCTACTCCACGCTCGGGATGCGCGGCGTCACCGAACTGCCGAAAAACGTTAACCTGTATGGTTCGTTGGGCTGGCAGCACGCCTACGGGGATAAAAACACCTCATCGCGGATGGCATTTGCCGGCAGTGACGCGTTCATCACCCAGGGCCAGGCCGTTGATGAGGACGTGATGGTGGGCGATATCGGCGTCAGCGTACAGCTGTCGCGCGCTGCGACGCTGGATGTCGGTTATCAGGGGCAACTCGGTCAAGACACCCGCATCAATTCGGTCAACGCTAACCTGCGCTGGTCGTTCTGATTACCCTTTTCAGCATTTATACAGACCCGCTTACTGCGGGTCTTTTTTTGTCCGTATTCTGTCCATCGCATACTGATGTCTGGTGAGGCTGATCTGTGCCCATTGGTTAACACACCAGGGTATTCGTCGTGTGCGTTTCGCCACGACAGCACACAATCGGATCTGTCGAATTACGCTAAAGCACATATATGCTTAAATCAGAGAGCATCAATTAATGAAAGACATATTCCCGTCAACACATATCAGGAGGTCTGTTTGCGAATTGAAACAACTCGATTGTGCCTTCGCCCGGTAATGGCATCAGACGTAGCGGATCTCTTCAGAATTTATGGTGATCCGGCGACGAACACGTTTAACCCCGCAGGCCCCTACCCGGATATTGATCATGCAAAAACGGTTCTCAATCGCTGGCTCGCCCACTGGCAAACTCACAGCTTTGGTAGCTTCACCATATCGCTTCTCGAATCCCCTGAAAAAATTATCGGATTTGGTGGTCTGAGCATCCGTAGCTATGGCGATAGTGTGATTAACAATCTTGGATATCGGTTATCGACAGATGCCTGGGGAAAAGGCCTGGCAACAGAATTTGCTACACGCGCGGTAAGGTATGGTTTTGATGATAGGAAACTCACCGAGATCTCAGCCGTTGTCAGAGCTAACCATCTGGCGTCACAGAACGTTCTTGAGAAAACGGGACTGAGATATGTCAGAGATATACATGATATTAAAGACGCACCGCCGAGCCTTTTGTATTCACTCACCTTAACGGAGTGGATGAACAAAATCAGGTAAACATCACCGTCCGTCGTTAAGGTGAAAAATACGCATACAGGTAAATGCCAGTGGGTTATGTTTTCACGTGAGCGTATATTAAAACGATAAACTCGTTGAGTATAAATTCATTTTAAGGCATGGAAGTTGAGGTCCTGGTGAGAAGACGTTATGTGATTGCAGATGTGTTTACTGATAAACCGTTTTGCGGTAACCCGGTAGCTGTCGTTCTGGATGCCGAGGGATTGACCACTGAGCAAATGCAGCTGCTCGCGTTAGAATTTGGCTATAGTGAAACGACGTTTGTTTTACCTCCTGAAGAACCATCACATACGGCTTGGGTACGGATTTTTACCCCGACGCGTGAAATCCCTTTCGCTGGTCATCCCAATATTGGGACTGCTTTTGTCCTGGCGTATCAGGCTGAACTGAATGGCGAATCGCTACCTGAAACGCTGATATTCGAAGAAGCCGCCGGGCGGGTACCTGTCAGGATTATCAGAGAAAATGCAAAGGTCACGGGTGCAGAGCTTCTTGTTCCGCAAGCTTTATCCTGCCACTCAGAAGTCAGTCCAGAAAACGTGGCGGCCTGCCTCTCTCTTGAAGCCAGTGATATACGCACTGAAATGCATATGCCTGTCGTCGCCTCTGTTGGCCTGCCTTTCTTGATTGCCGAACTCGCGACCCGAAATGCGCTTCGCTGTTGCGTACCCAATTTGCAGGGTTTCCGGGCTATTTTGCCCCTCGACGGTGCGGTGTCCATTTACGCCTATACGCTGGAAACGGATCCTGAAGACCCGTGTGATTTGCAGGCCCGGATGTTTACGCCACGCATGACCGAAGATCCGGCAACAGGCAGCGCGACTGGCGCAGTAACAGCCCTGCTGGCTCAGCTTCGCAATAAAAAAGAGCTCTCTCTTCGCGTAAGCCAGGGCGTTGATATGGGGCGCGCCAGCATATTATTTTCAGGTTATGACGGCACTGCAGAAAGCCCGTCAGTTCGGGTAGGAGGAAAAAGCGTTGTTGTCATGGAAGGCTCATTTACATTGCCCTGACGGCCGCGGTGAATGAGGTGCGGATGTCGCAATTTTTATCACACCCGATGAAGATTGACTCAGAGCATAGTGTATAAATCAATGGAGAGCTGGTCATGAATATTTAGAGTACGAGCCAGTACCTCTTCAGGCCTGGCTCCCATAGTCATGAATTTTTTTCAGTCAATCGGAAGAATAATTTTTAACCAAGAATCATCGTTTCTACTACTTTATATCCGTCCAATTAAATTTCTTACCCGTTGTATCCTTAATTACAATCGGTTTTTGATAGTCCTGTAGCCACTTTTGCAAGCTAACGATATCATTTTCAACCCGATGTATTCCGAGCCATAATTCGGAAAGGGTATTCGCATCATCGGTAGACCATGGCGTATCGTAGTCTCCGATCAACTTATTCTTTCTTTCAACTTTAGGGCTATACCAAATGAAAGCTGGGACAGATAACGCTTCCCGGGGGGGATTAGCCCCTGCATGGTAATATACCACTGAACGTGAAGGATCGCGTATTAAGGCATGGTCAGAAAAGTAAAATACAGAAGAGCGTGTATTTGAAAGTTGGCTAAAAACTTTCCCCATAACATAATCCGTGAAGCGCACAGAGTTATCATAGCAATCATCATCTTTATTTCCATCTTTAAAGACGGATGCATCTTTTGGGAAGCGCGCGCAGGCTGGTTCGTGGCTACCATATAGATGTAGCACAATTAATTTCTTACCAGATGTTTTCAGCGTTGATTCAAGTTCTGGGAGCAAAGAGTCATCGAACCCCTGATCAATCCACTGATGGTGTTTGGTTTTCATAGCGATACCTGTAATCACATTATTATATGCGCCCCCTTTTCCCTGGTGGCTATACCAGTACGTATCGTACCCGGCTTTGTTCGCTATACTAATAATATTGTCACTGTACTTAGCGGGATCTGCTTCCTGTACTGAATCAGCAGTGAGCGCAAGTGGCACAGCCATAATGGTCACTGGCGCGGGGCTAATGGCATGCTGGAACAACAGAAGATTTTTCCTTTCTGCTTCCAGTTCAGGAGTCGTGCTTCGCTCATATCCATATATGCTCATATTTGCACTGCGCTCAGACTCTCCAATAATAATTACATAATTATCAATTCCGGTATCTGATAGTGATATTGAATAGTCAGGTGTATTATTATTAATACTGGAGGCAATACTCATATCAGAGATGGCTTGCATAAAGACTGTAGCCGTGCTCAGCGGAGTTGAATTTACAACACGTTGAGCAAGGCTATCAACATTGCTTTTTCGTAATTGATGCAGTACACCCTGTACAGTATAGCCAGTTAGCAAAAGCACGAATAATATTGCAGGGTATCGCCTATACTTTAACGGCAGGGTACTTGTGCTACAGTTGATAGTTAAAAAAAATAAACACAGCAACCCCATAAAAATTGCACAACTCCTCCAATAAACGCCTAACATTGAAAATGCTTCGCTACCTGTAGTATTTATTACACTTAATGCAAAACCATAGTCAAATTTAGCATTGAAGTGATTCCAGGCATACATCTGAAGAGACAAATCAGCAGCGATTAATGTTAAGACTATAAAGCCAATAAGGTTTTTTAATATTTTGCTATTGATACAAAGAAGTGTTAATAACAGAAAAGCAAAAACCAAGGTGCGATTAATGACCAAATTATAACGCGCACCAATAAAATTAACAATAACAACAATGGATACTGAAATTATAAAAAACGCCCCACTTAAAACAAATCTAAAATTATCATAACAAATTTTTTTAAGAGTTAATAACATTTCATAGCACCTAAACCGGCTCGGTTTTTATCCGTTTTATTTAAAAATAGAAAATAGTGTGGTTCTTGTTTATTATATAATCAGCTGAGCTTGATCAATTAATGCAAATATGCTCCATAAGCTCAAAGGGTTCACAGAATCAGGACGCCTTGTTTAGCTTTCTTGAGGACTTTTAGAATATGAAACGCTGCGGGTGCCAGAGTCTATAGTATGCCGGCAATCTTCGGTACTACGAGGATTAGTAGATTTCGATTTTCATACTTCGCTCTTTATCATGCTCCCTACTCCACTCAATGCGTTGTACGTCCGCATAACAGCCTATGAGCAGGGATGCGGCCATGAGGCCATATGCAAATATTCCTCCGTTTCACAATATTGCCCTTTATGGGTTTGGTTGTGTTCATAATTTAAACCAGACAATATATTTCATAATTGTACCTTGCATTGAATTTAGAATAAGTCGAGAAAAATAATGTCCACTCCCGGCACAAAGCGGACCGAAATAAGAGCCGCAAGGTCTGCTATCAGCAAGGAATGAACATCAACAATTTTCGACCATAAACAAAAATGTACCCGAGCCCCTAGACCTCGCGTTTTTCTGCCCATTTCAGCATCGCATCAAGAGCCGGACACAGCGCCTGCCCCCACTCAGTGAGCCGATATTCGACTTTCGGTGGAACCTGAGGATACACCCTACGTGACACAATGCCGTCGGCCTCCAGCTGCCGCAGCTGTTGTGCCAGCATCTTCTGCGAAATTTCGGGGATCAGTTTTTCAAAATCAGAATAGCGTTGCACCTTTCCGTCGAAAAGATGAAACAGAATAATGAGTTTCCAGCGACCTTCCAGCATTCGCAGAACTTGTTCCACGCCGCTTGCGGCAGATTCCGGGCTATATAACTTACTCATAATTCAGTTGCTCACTTTTTTGTGCGTACTTGTCAATTTTACAGTCTATGTTAAAAATTCCCGTACTGTAAATAACGGGAGTAAGGGCCATGTCATTATCTCTACCGCAAGCTATTTCAACCTATTTTGCGATCGGCAATGGTGCCGATATTGCCAGCGTTAAGCGCTGTTTTACCCTCAATGCCATCGTGTTCGACGAAGGTAAAACCCATCGGGGGCACGCGGCAATCGAAGCGTGGCAACGCGCGGCGCGTGATGCGTTCGACTATAGCGTTCACCCCATTGAAGTTCTCACGCAAGGCGATCGGGTAATAGTCACCTCGAACGTTGTCGGTAATTTTCCCGGCAGCCCCGTGATGCTTACACATACTTTCGGCCTCGCTGGCGACAAGATTGCGACTCTGGAGATAATCTGATGCTGATGGATCTTGATTTACAGGGCAGACGTGTTCTGGTTACCGCAGGTACCAAAGGGATCGGCAAAGCAGTTGTCCGCCTTTTAAAACAGCAAGGGGCAACGGTGCTAACCACCGCGCGTCACGAGCCCGCAGAATCTACCGCAGACGCTTTCGTGGCGGCGGATCTGACCACCATCCAGGGATGTAATTTAGTCGTGGACGCCGTTCAGAAACACCTGGGCGGCGTCGATATCATCATCCACGTAGCAGGCGGTTCTACCGCTCCCGGCGGTGGGTTTGCAGCCCTTGGGGAAGAGGAATGGCAACAGGAGCTCAATCTTAATCTGTTGCCTGCGGTACGCTTAGATCGCGCGTTGTTGCCTGGGATGCTGGCGCAACAGGATGGGGTGATCATCCACGTCACCTCTATTCAGCGTGAACTGCCGTTACCGGAATCGACCACCGGATATGCGGCGGCCAAAGCGGCACTGTCGGCGTACAGCAAAAGCCTGTCGAAAGAGGTGTCCCCTAAGGGAATTCGGGTGGTGCGTGTGGCGCCTGGCTGGGTAGAAACCGAAGCATCGGTAGCGATGGCGGAACGACTTGCTCAGCAGACTGGAACGGACTACGAGGGCGGTAAGCAGATCATCATGAATGCACTCGGTGGAATTCCGCTGGGCCGTCCCTCAAAGCCCATCGAAGTGGCGAACCTCATCGTCTTCCTTGCGTCATCCTGTGCTGCCACTATTACCGGTACGGAATATGTGATCGATGGCGGTACTGTCCCGACGGTATAATTTTATATCTGAAACAGTGCATTATTTTGAGCCTTAACGTTTCCTCACGACAAACGAGTGGCCAGGCGTAACGGCCGCTTAGGGTATAAAGCGGCCTGATATAAGAGCCGCAAGGTCTGACTTGAGGCAAAGATTAAGGCAAAAAGTCGCGCGGCGTTGAGTCCATAATGAAACGAAAGCAGCAGTGAATGCCGCCGGGAATGGGTTTCAGCATCTGCTCATGCTAAAGAGCAGAACGCTACGCGCAACTTCAGGCCCGCGTAGAACAAAGGGCAGACGACCTCTTTGCAGACACTCAACATGCTGTGTCCAGCAATAAGCGATTACCTACCCTACTGAGACGCTTCAGCCAGTAATGCAGCCTGTACAGCAGGTCGGGCATTTATTTTTTCCATGTACGCCGGTAGCGCTGGCCAGCGTTCCAGTCGGATTGAGAAGAATTTACACCAACCCAGCACAGTAAAAAGGTAGGCATCCGCTACGCTGAAGGATGAGCCAGTCAGATAAGTGTTTTCGTTGAGCCTCGCCTGGAGTAAATCGAACTTTCGGAAGAGCTTATCCTGAAAAATCGCTTTGATGTCCTCGGGCAGTGCGGGGTTGAACAGCGGTGCCGAGCCAGCGTGTATTTCACTAGTGATAAAGTTTAGCCATTCCTGCAGACGCACCCGAGCCCAACTGTCTGCGCGCGGTGCCAGGCCATATTCTGGTTTAAGATCGGCGAGGTACTGCACAATGGCTGGCCCCTCAGTGAGTATCTGCCCATTATCCAATTCAAGTGCAGCGACATAACCTTTAGGGTTAATGGTGCGGAAGTCGCGACCATCAGCAGTGAGCTTGCTTTTGTTGGTAACCTTCACCAGTTCAAATTCAATTTCCAGTTCGCGCAGCACAATGTGCGGTGATAACGAACAGGTATCCGGGGCGTAATAGAGTTTCATGTTGTCTCCGTTAAATGTGTAAAGCCATCGAGGAATTCGAAGCAATTCTGAACTCACTGTATTTGACGCGTATTTCGCTGTAAAATTAATGATATAGAATCTAACTATTAGCTGAGCTACTGATAATCATGATGAATCTTTTACACTGGCGCCTGCTGGTGGCCGTCGCCGATGCCGGCAACATCTCGCGCGCCGCAGAAGAGATAGGAATGACTCAGTCAGGTGCCAGCCAGGCCATCGCCCAGCTCGAAGCTTCGCTTGGATTCCCGGTATTTACGCGTGAGCGACGGTATATCGGTATTACCGCGCTGGGTGAGCAGGTTATTGAAAATGCACGAAACATGCTTTCGCAGCTGAATGCCATCCGCATACTGGCTGATAAAAGCCGAGACTTACACCGGGGGCGCATTCGCCTGGCCAGTTTTCCCTCAGTGACATCCACATTGTTGCCAGGGCTTCTTCGCGACGTTAAGCGCCTGCATCCGGGTATTGAAATCGTTGTCCTGGAAGGATCGGACGAGGAAGTCGAAGAGTGGCTTGCCGCCGATACCGTAGAACTTGGGGTGGTCATGAATCCCGGCCCCGGGCGTGCAGAGGTTATATTAGGACAGGATGCATGGGTCGCGGTAATACCAGCTAAACATCAGCTGGCGCATCATGCCAGGGCTTATGGCATAACGCTAAAGGCGCTGGCAGACCAGCCCTTTATTCTGGCCACAGGCGGATGTGTCGTTAATGGAAAAAGCCTGATGGAAATGGCTGGTTTGCAACTTTCTGATATACGCGTGACAGTACGCGACTGGATTAGCGCCTGTAAGCTGGTCGGGGAAGAGATGGGCGTCGCCCTTGTACCTGAATCAGCCCTGCCGGAGACGCTGCGCAACCTGTGCGTGGTGCCTTTGACGCCTGCTATACACCGGGAATTTGGGCTGGTTTGTTCGTCATCTGGAGCGTCTTCCGATGCAACGCAGACGCTACTTAATGCGCTACGTAAGCGAAGATGAGCCAGCTGGTGTTATTCAATTCAGCGCCTTGTTAAATGTCCGCTTCTGGCACAAAGCGGCCAAACTCACTGGAGTGGACATTCAGTATATAAGGGAAAAAAATTGCTGATTTTGCATTCAGGCCCTGTTAACTTGAATGACAATGAAAACACACTCTGTCCTATTCCATTCAATGATTATTATCACCTGTCTGACTCAGGTGGGATAACGTTCGCCATTTTCCCGCCGGTAAGGCGGGCCTTACCGGTAACAATCCAGTGAGGTAAATAATGGATATCGCTTCAGTAACAACGTCAGAAAAACCCACTTTGCACTTGTTATGTGGGAAAATTGCATCAGGCAAATCCACATTGTCAGCAAAGTTAGGTGCATTACCCGGCACCATAATTGTCAGTGAAGATTATTGGCTGGCTGCCCTCTTTGCCAATGAAATGCAATCCATAACTGATTATGTGCAGTATTCCTCAAGACTCAGAAACGCTATGAAGCCTCACCTGGTGTCGCTACTCAAAGCGGGTTTATCCGTAGTTCTGGATTTTCCGGCAAACACACAAACCAATCGTGAATGGATGATGAGCATCATTAAGGAGTCAGGTGCCAGTAACAGGCTGCATTATCTGAAAGTTACTGATGAAGTATGTAAATCCCGCTTGCGCGCCCGTAATGCAGAAGGAATGCATGAATTTACAGCCTCAGATCAAGAATTTGAAACCATAACGCGCTTTTTCGCAGAGCCAACGGCTGATGAAGGGTTTGATATTATTGAATACAGCTGAATTTACTTTCTGCACAAAGCGGACCGGCATACGAGCCGCAAGGTCCGCTGTGAGCGATGAGAGGACGTTGAGTTTCTAGTAAAACTGAGATGAAAACGTCCAGAGTCCCTCTGGGGATTTGTGAAAATAGCCGATACCATTGTCCGCCCACATCCAGTTTACTTTTTCTTCTGACCCCACTTGAAAGACAAAATCTTGAATCCCCACACCATGTTGTATCTCCATTGGATATCCTCCAACCTTGGTTCCCCTGTACCGGTTAAAACCATCATAGAATCTATTACTTGCATCCTCATCATCGTTTACGTCAGACAAGTCAATAATATCCCAAGCATCCTCCCATCCCGGAGCATCATCATTGACACTCACCCACCGAACCGGAAATGCTCGATATGGAGTGTTAATTGCAGGCAATAACTCAAGCCCATCAAGGGTTGCGTATTCTCGTATTAGCCACCCCTCGCCATGAGGTTTATCAAATGGATGGCTTTCCATATTATGATAAAGCACTAAGAGCGCGATCCCCTTCAGTTGTTCAGGAATCACGGGAAGCTCATCTACGCGAATCTGGAGAAGCGGAAACATCGGCTGCCCCTTCCAAACTGGCAACCCTTCACCTGGAAGAGCGACTCCTTTTAAAAACCAGGATGTAATTGGGTCTGCTGTAGGGCGGAAACCACCGACTTGTGCCACAGATGCAGTACGTAATTTGGATCTGAGTTCTTCTAAAACTAACGCACTCTTGGATTTCATAATTGCATCCTTGCGTATGCCCATACTCTTGGATTCTGAAATAGAGAAGTTTTTATTATATATCGTAATTATTACACAACAGACCTAAATATTTCTGTGCTTCCTCTTCAGAATAGTAACGGAGGTCCGCTTCTTGCACAAAGCGGACCGACATAAGAGCCGTACGATCACCTACGAGCGAGGAGCGGAAGTGGCCTAAATTTATCGTGGTCATGAGATTCAGTCTGAAGTAAGGTGAAGAATGTCCGATAAATCGATGTGCGAGATAGCGTTCTTCGTTAATCACACCATGAGGTGCTTTCTGATGATATGGTTATACCCTCACCATCCCTAAAGAGAGAACACTAATGATTGTAAGGACCTGGCATGGATGTGTTCCGCTTGAACATGCGGAAGGTTTTGCAAAACACCTTGAAAAAACAGGGGTAGAGCATTCCAGGAGCATATCGGGGAACAAAGGCGCATTCGTTCGCAGAGAAACGCAGGGGAGTTGGGAGCATTTCTTTCTGGCAACTTACTGGCAGGATCTGCAGTCAGTGAAGGCATTTGCTGGAGAAAACTATCATGTGGCGGTCACTTACCCGGATGATGATGAATTTAAGCTACTTTCTGACCCTTACGTTTTCCAGCATGTTGTTGAGGCAATTTCACCGCTTTAATGTCATCTTCCGGGTATCCTTTCGGTATCCCTGATTTGCCATAACCCCCATATTGACTCAACGCATCCACTTAAGGCACAGAGCAGCCTGTTTCATCTGGTATCAACATGCTGCTCTGTGCGTAGACTGTTTTGTTTAACATCACCCGATTTAGACCCTATCACTCAGGTCTTCGCGGGTTGGACCTTGAAAGTAGAGGCTACTTATATGGCAACTACGCGGTTGAACCAACACAAAACGAATCGCTTCCCAGACCGATCGCCCGTTCAAGAGCCGCTCTCCCATTCTGCATTGGCTATCGACACTCGAATCTAACCCTGTAAGTTCGAAATCAGGAGGGTACAGTCCGGTAACCCGTATATTTTCTTCGGACAATTGCTGAGCGAGTTTTGTTGTAAATCCGCTGAGCCCATGTTTGCTGGCGAAAAAAGCGGGGTGCGCAATTGAATCCGTGAAATTCGGGATCCCGCAGGAAGAGATAATTGAGACGATATCAGCACTGTCTGAACGTCTTAATCCAGGCAGCAGAGCCTGCGTCAGAAGAATCGACGCTGTCAGGCCGGAACTGACGGTATTAATAATGTCGGTATCAGGCTGGTCGTCTAACGTTCCTGACAACCACTGGGCAGCATTGAGAATTAAAATATCTATGGGCTTGTCTGAAGTTAATAGCTGTGAAGAAAACGCAGAAAGGGATTCAGGCCGGGTTAAATCACAGATATACCCTTTTGCCATACCGCCTTCAGCAGTGATAAGACTGCAGGTTTGTTGAATATCATCAGCCCGCCGCGCGCAAAATTCTACCTCAACGCCTTCCCGCGCCAGCCATACGCACAGCGCCTGACCAAATCCCCTGCCCCCACCCGTAATAACCGCTCTTTTGCCTCTCAGCATCTCCATACGTCCTTTCATTAATGGGTATGTTTATGGAGATATAGCATGAGGAGAGGGAGTGACATCTTTCCGTGAATGCTTTTTTAGATGCGGACATGGCGTCTGCGATGCGCGATAAACGCCCCCTGCAATGAATACTCTTCAAAGTTCAGGCCATCATGACCACAATACTTAGCGTTCAAGCGCAGTAAGGATTGCGGCTTCCATTTTCTCGGGGGGGGTGATCGGCGCAAAACGCTTGAGCGGTTTACCGTCGCGTCCGATCAGGAACTTGGTGAAGTTCCACTTGATTCGTCCCCCCAGCACGCCGGGCAATTCGTTTTTCAGATAGCGAAACACCGGATGCGCTGCGGCTCCGTTGACCTCGATTTTCTCGAATATCGGGAAGCTCACACCGTAATGAATGTGACAGGTCCTGGTGATGTCGTCGGCATCGCCGGGCTCCTGTTTACCGAACTGGTTGCAGGGGAACCCAAGCACCACCAGCCCCTGAGCGGCGTATTTCTTATAAAGCGCCTCAAGGCCGCCGTATTGTGGCGTGAAGCCACATTGGCTGGCGGTATTCACGACCAACACCACCTTGCCAGCGAAGTCGAGCATAGCGACAGGCTGTCCATCCAGACGGGTGGCTGTCAGTTGATAAAACGTGGTCATAGCGGGATCCTCAACGCAGAACCTGTTCGACGCCAACATTACCACGTCGCGCACAGCGGCGGGGAATGAAACGTGGGAAGTCGGTTCTGTTTCTGGTTGCGCGGCAGGTCTGGAAACTTACCCTAAATAATAGCGAAGTATAAAGGCAAACATCACGCCGGAGATCACCGTCACCGGCATTGAAAAGCGCATTGCAACAACCAACGTTAACCCTAACGCGATCAGATCTGCAGGATTTCCGGAGGCAAAAAAAGGCGCAATGAAAGCCAGCATGACACAACCGGGAGACGATTTAAGTACCGTCATCGCCCTGGGCGTAAGCACCCGGTTTCGTAATATAAGATAAGCGGTCACACGCGTTGCATACGTGGTGAGTGCCATTAATACGATGGCGATGAAGGTCTGATAATCAGGCATCCTCTCCCCCTAAAAATGCGGCAACGGCTAATCCTGCTAAAGGGCCAGCAATGACGTACCACAGGCCGGCAATAAAATGACATACCGCCACGGAGACAACCAGACTGATTATCCAGGGCACGGCTTTACGAATGCCATTCCACATGCCTCTGACCAGCACAAGAAAGACCGCCGGAAAGGCCATATCAAACCCATACTGGTGAACATCGCCCAGCACCGGGCCAATTAACGCGCCGAGTGCGGTACAGAAAACCCACATCGTATAGAAAGATAAAGAGACCGCCATATAATATGGCATGCTGAACAGTGGCGCCGTTTTGTTATTTCTGGAATGCGCGTCATTATAACTGAGTGCCCAACTCTCATCCGTCATAAAAAAAAGCGCAGGTAAGACTTTTCGTTTTGGAAAACGAGAAAGTAAGGGAACCAGCGTCGCCCCCATTAAAATATGACGACTGTTTACCAGTAATGTTACGGCCATAATAAGTAAAAAAGGTGGCGGCGACGTCCAGATTTGTATGGCGGCAAATTCAGACCCGCCGGCAAAATTTAATCCTGTCATCAAGGGAACGTCGAGAGGCGTGAGCCCCTTATGGCTTGCCTGCGCACCCAACACCAGCGCAAACGGGATCACGCCCAGTAATACGGGTAATCCATCTTTCAGGCCACGAAGGATTTCTTTTTTCTTCGTTTCACTCTTATCCAGTAATGGTCTGGCAGAACTGACATCCACACGTTGTTCACTCATGCGTTTCGCTCATTTCGTCTATTTCAAATACTGGCGCCAGAATAAAAGATGTGACACTATCAGTAAATATAAATAGTGTCACATTACACTTATGGTAATCTCATGCGCGAACGTTCTCCGTGGCAACCCCATCTTGCAGAAGGCAATTCATCCCCTACCGATCGGCTGGTCCAGGCGTTGTCAGACGATATTCTTTCAGGCCTGCTGAGGCTCGGCGCGCGCCTTCCGGCGCATCGTGAACTGGCAGATACGCTCGGTATCGCGGTGGGTACTGTAACGAAAGCCTATGGGATCCTGGAAAGACGGGGTCTGGTTCGAAGCGTTAAGGGCAGCGGAATGTTTGTCGCGCTGGCCAATTCCAGAAGCCGAACCTTTATCGACCTGTCGCAAAACACCCCGCCGGCAGCGCTGACCTCCCGGTCACTGAGTAAGACACTCACCACCCTCGCCCGGCGTCCTGACATGGATATGTTTAACACTTACGCCCCGGCAACGGGCCATGATGAACACCGGCGGCTTCTTGCGCAGTGGTTCAGTCGTCTGGGTGTCCCGGCAGATTACCAGCATCTCATCTTAACGAACGGTGCTCAGCATGCGCTCTCTGTAGCGTTGTCTACGGTCTGTGAACCTTTTGGCCGACTGTACGTTGAGGCTCAGACCTATTCAGGGCTGATTCAGCTGTCGCATTTACTGAAGCTCACATTAGTGGGGATCCCGATGGATGACGAAGGCATGGATGTCTCTGTTCTGGAAAAGACCCTCGATGAAAATGCGGAAAAAGGCGGTGCTGTCTATGTCACGCCGCTCTTACAAAGTCCGTCCACACGCATTATGAGCCTGGCCCGCCGTCAGGAACTGGTTCGGGTTTGTCGGGAAAGGGGCATAAAGATTATTGAGGATGATGTTTATCGGCTGATGAGCACGACAGAATTGCCACAGATTGCCAAAATCGCCCCCGATATCACCTTATATGTGAATAGCTTATCTAAGATCCTTAATCCAGCATTGCGGATTGGCGGGCTACTGGTACCAGAGGCGCTGTATTCACGAGCAGAATCCATGCTGAGGGCAACGGCGATGATGGTCTCTCCGCTAAGCAGTTCCATCATGGAGCAATGGCTGATTGATGGCACAGCAGAAACCGTCACCCTCGCAATTGAACACGAAACCCGGCGTCGTTACCAACTCGCTATCGACATTTTAGGAGAGCACGTTTATCGCTCGGGGCTGCCCAGCTTTCATCTCTGGTTACCGTTTTCACGCGATGACGCGCACTCTTTCTACAATGCAGCGCTGGCGACAGGCATCAAAGTGACAGCACCGGCCTCAACTGAAGTGGGTCAACAGTCGGATCAGTACGGCGTCAGGTTGTGTATTGGCGGAACGGAGTTCAGCCAGTTAAAGCAAGCACTCTTAAAACTCAACGAGATTGCCGGGCAACTCAAACAGAAACCAGACCCGTTCCCGCTTTTTAATGTATGAATGACAGGATAGGTGTGACTCCTGTTTCTTCTGACGAGGGTAATGTCATTCCCTTTATGTGCTCAAAAAATCAGCGGCGATTCGATCAGCATTTTTTCATAATATTTTTATCAGTCGCCATGATGAAATAGACGATGCTTATACAATCGGTAAAGCGTATGGATGGGTCTTATGCTGCCATTCGACGCGAAGCGTAAACGCTTTTTTACGGGCCAGGTCAGGCGTTGTCTGCTTCAAAAAAATTGCCGTATTTGTTATATTGTTACTTATTGATTATTCACCTCTGCGGTGCCAAAAAGAACAAGATTCACCGCAACCCAGGACAATGAAATGTTAGATTACCGCTTCCCGACAGCTTTGCAGATGGTTCTCAGCGTAGCGATGGCGGAGCAATCGGGTGAACGTTCGACGAGTGCGATTCTGGCCTACGGACTGGAAGCAAATCCGAGCTTTATCCGCAAGTTAATGGTTCCGCTTACGCGTGACGGCATTATCGTCTCAACCCTTGGCCGTAACGGTTCTATTCATCTTGGTCGTCCGGCGGATAAGATCACCCTGCGTGATATCTATGTTTCTGTCATAGAAGATAAAAAGCTGTGGGCGTCGCGTCCTGACGTACCGGCTCGCTGCGTCGTCAGCGCCAACGCGTGCTGGTACTTCAAATCTATCGCCGATGAAGCGGAGCAGGCTTCGTTAGAGGTTCTGGCTCAACATACCGTGGCCAGCGCGCTGGAAAAAGTCAAAAAAGCCGATACCAGCGGGTGCGATCCGGTGCCTGAAATTGAAGGCCTGCATAAAAAAGCGTAGCCATGCCCTTACTGATACGAAAAAAAACCGCCTTAACGAGAAGGCGGTTTTTTTGTGCCCTGTAAAAACCTAGGCAGGTAAAACGTCGTTGACCGGCTTGCCGCGCGTAACGAATTTACGCAGCGTCACGTAAAACACCGGCGTCAGGAACAGACCAAACAGCGTCACGCCCAGCATCCCGGAGAACACCGTGATCCCGGTGACGCCGCGCACTTCTGCGCCTGCGCCGTGGCCGAGGATCAGCGGAATCGTCCCGGCAATAAAGGCGATGGAGGTCATCACAATCGGGCGTAAACGCAGGCGGCACGCTTCCAGCGCCGCTTCCATAATCCCTTTCCCCTGAAGCTCCAGCTCGCGCGCAAACTCAACGATAAGAATCGCGTTTTTACATGCCAGCCCCATGAGTACCACCAGCCCCACCTGCACGAAGACGTTGTTATCGCCCCCGGTCAGCCAGACGCCAAACAGCGCGGACAGCATCGTCATCGGAACGATCAGGATCACCGCCAGCGGCAGGGTCCAGCTTTCATACAGTGCGGCCAGCACCAGGAAAGCCAGCAGCACCGCAACCGGGAAGACGATCAGCGCCGTGTTGCCCTGAGTGGCCTGCTGGAAGCTCAGGTCCGTCCATTCAATATTCATCCCGTTCGGCAGGATCTGCTTAGACATTCCGTCCAGTTGCGTCATCGCCTGTGCCGAAGAGAGAATGCGCGGATCGGCATCGCCAATCAGATCCGCCGCCGGATAACCGTTATAACGGATCACCGGATCCGGCCCGTAGGTGGTGCTGATATTCACCATACTGCCGATTGGCACCATTTCGCCCTGATTATTACGGGTGCGCAAATTCGCAATGTCTTCCACGCTGTCGCGGAACGGCCCGTCGGCCTGCGCCATCACGCGCCAGGTACGCCCGAACTGGTTAAAATCGTTCACATAAGACGATCCCAGATAGGTTTGCAGCGTACCGAACAGATCGGTCAGCGACACGCCCTGCGCTTTCGCCTTATCTCGATCAACCTGCACATCCAGCTGCGGAACGTTAGCCTGGTAGGTTGAGATCGGGAAATGCATCCCCGGCGTCTGCATAATCGCACCGGACATGGTGTTCACCGCGTTTTGCAGCGCACCATAGCCCAGACCGCCGCGATCCTGGATGTACAGCGAATAACCCGACCCCTGCCCCAGCCCTAAAATCGGCGGTGGCAAAATGGAGAAACCAAAGCCCTGCTGAATTTGAGCGATTTTGGCATTGATCTCAGCGTTAATTTCCGCCGCCGTGTGTTTACGCTGATCGAACGGTTTCAGACCAAAGAAGACCGTCCCGGTATTCGGCGTGTTGGTGAACTGCAGCGCGTTAAGCCCAGGAAAAGCGACCGCATAATCCACGCCTTCGGTATTCATCCCGATTTCGCTCATTTTGCGGATCACCGCATCGGTACGGGCCAGTGAAGAACCTTCCGGCATTTTCACGCCGCCAATTAAATACAGCTTATCCTGGGTAGGTATAAACCCACCGGGGACCGCTTTAAACATGACGCCAGCCGCGCACAGCAGCAGCACATATACAACAAACACCGCACCACGGCGTCCGAGCGTTTTCCCCACCAGCCCCTGATAACCATTAGAGCTACGGTGGAAAAAGCGGTTAAACGGACGGAACAGCCAGCCGAACAGACGATCGATAAGCCGGGTCGGGAAGTCTTTCGGGGCACCGTGCGGTTTTAACAGCAGCGCTGCCAGTGCCGGCGAGAGCGTCAGTGAGTTGATGGCGGAAATCACCGTCGAAATCGCGATAGTCACCGCGAACTGTTTGTAGAACTGGCCGGTTACTCCGGAGAGGAACGCCATCGGTACAAACACCGCGCACAGCACCAGCGCAATCGCGATAATCGGCCCCGAAACTTCACGCATCGCCTGATGCGCCGCCTGAAGCGGAGAAAGCCCCTCTTCGATATTTCGCTCGACGTTTTCCACCACCACGATGGCGTCATCCACGACGATACCGATAGCCAGCACCAGCCCGAACAAACTCAGGGTATTCAGTGAGAAGCCAAGCAGGTAGAGAATGCTGAACGTCCCCACAACCGATACCGGCACCGCGATCAGCGGAATAATCGACGCGCGCCAGGTCTGCAGGAACAGGATCACCACCAGTACTACCAGCACCACCGCTTCCAGCAGGGTCTGCACAACCGCGCGAATGGAATCGCGAACGAAAACCGTCGGGTCGTACGGTGCTGCCCATTTCATATCTTCCGGGAAACGCGTGGCCAGTTCGTTCATTTTCGCGCGCACGGCGTTAGACAAATCGATGGCGTTCGCGCCCGGGGACTGGAAGATACCAATCCCGACCGCGTCTTTGTTGTTGAGCTGGGAACGCAGCGCATAGCTGCCAGAGCCCATTTCAATACGCGCCACGTCGCGCAGGCGTACCAGCGAGCCGTCTTGCGCCGTTTTCAGAATAATATTGCCAAACTCTTCTTCCGTGTGCAGACGCCCCTGGGCGTTAATGGAGATCAGGAAATCGCTCTCTTTCGGCAGCGGCTCGGCGCCAAGCTGTCCGGCAGAAACCTGAACGTTTTGCTCCTGCATCGCCGTCACGACATCCGAGGCCGTCAACCCGCGGGCTGCCACCTTGTCGGGATCCAGCCAGATGCGCATCGCATATTCGCCAGAGCCAAAAATCTGAATCTGGCCCACGCCCGGCAGACGCGCCAGTTCGTCCTTCACTTTAAGCGTGGCGTAGTTACGCATATACAGTGAATCGTACTTGCCGCCCGGCGAAAACAGATGCACCACCAGCGTCAGCGTCGGTGATTGTTTCTGGGTGGTAATGCCCAGACGTCGTACATCTTCCGGCAGACGCGCCTCGGCCTGTGACACGCGGTTTTGCACCTGAACCTGCGCCTGATCCGGATCGGTACCCGGGCGGAACGTCACGGTGGTTACCAGTACGCCATCAGAGCCTGCAACGGATTTCATGTACATCATGTTTTCAACGCCGTTGATGGCTTCTTCCAGCGGCGTCGCCACGGTTTCTGCAATCACTTTCGGGTTGGCACCCGGATACTCCGCGCGCACCTGCACGCTTGGCGGTACGACGTCAGGATATTCGCTCACCGGCAACAGCGGGATAGCGATTAATCCTGTGATGAAAATCAGAATCGACAGTACTGCGGCGAAAATCGGCCTGTCGATAAAAAAGCGGGAAAAGTCCATATGTCGGATTCTCGGGTAAGGGATCAGTTAAGCGCGGCGCTGGCGGTCATCGGAACGGTTTTCGCGTTAACCGGCATACCCGGCATAAACACTTTTTGTAAACCGTCGACGATGACTTTATCGCCAGGGTTCAGCCCCTGCTGCACGATACGTAAACCGGCGGCCAGACGTCCCGGCGTGATATCGCGGCGCTGCGCTTTACCTTCTTTATCAACGATATAAACGTACTTGCGATCCTGATCGGTCAGCACCGCTTTATCGTCGACAAGCGTGGCTTTGAATTCAGCGCTGCCCGGCAGGCGTACGCGGGCAAACAGTCCTGGCGTGAACTGACGCTGCGCATTATCCAGCAGCGCGCGCATACGGATGGTGCCGGTGCTCGGCGTTAACTGATTATCAAGAAAATCCACCTTGCCCTGATGGGGATAACCCTCCTCCCCCACCAGACCAATCTCAACCGGGAGTGCCAGGTGATTACTGGACGCGCCCTGCCCGCTGCGGGCGAGATTTTGATAGTGAAGGTAGGTTGCTTCATCCACGTCAAAGTAGACGTAAACCGTTTTCAGGGAGACCAGCGTGGTGAGGACGCTGGCACTGTCACCCGCGGTGACCAGATTACCGCTGGTGATCAGCGCGCGGCTGGCGCGGCCATCAATAGGCGCGGTCACTTTGGTGAAATCCAGGTTAAGTTGTGCCGCGTCAACAGCAGCCTGCGCGGCGCGAATGTCGGCCTGCGCCTGGGCGGCGGCCGAACGGCGCTGCTCCCACTCTTCACGGGAGACGACGTTGGTATTAACGAGTTTATCGGTACGGTTAGCCTCACTGCGCGCCAGGCTGGCCTGCGTTTTGGCTCTCGTTAAGGTGGCCTGCGCCTGTTCCAGCGCAGCGCGATAGGTTCTGTCATCGATAGTGAACAGCACCTCGCCCTTTTTCACTTCCTGGCCGTCGGTGTAATTCACTTTATCAATGTAGCCGGAGACGCGGGGGCGCAGCTGAACGCTTTCCACCGCTTCAATCCGGCCGTTAAAGCTATCCCACTGACTGATGGATTTCACTACCACGTCAGCGGCGCTCACAGCGGGCGCTTGTGGGACGGCATTTTGTGCCACGCCGTCATCGCATCCGACAAGCAGCATGGAGAGAAACATCGCTCCCAGCGCCGTCAGATGAACGTTAACCCAGGGTTTTTGCAGGCTCATTATTTTTATTCCGGTAATGGTGGCCGCCGGGCAAGACGCTGCGGGAGACGCGGCGCCACTTCCTTTGTCCGGACTGGCTTGAGACTATTTGTGTCGTTCATCGCCACAAAACTGTAACAGTTGCGAATACACTATCGCGGCGATTGTAGGAAGGCGTCAGATTTAGTGCAAGAATAATTAATACACTTTATGTGCTATTTGGCTCAGGGACAAAAGGCGCGTTTTCGGCAAGGATTTAAATGCAACAATAAAACTTGCATTTAATGTCAGAGCGAGTCATCTTTAAATGCAACAGACAAAAATGCTTTTTAAAACGCGGCGTGGGGGAAACCATGAACACTGACGCATTTATTCATGATCTACTCGACTGGATCGACAACAACCTTGAAAGCCGCCTGGACATTAACACCGTTTCCAGGCGCGCCGGCTACTCGAAATGGCATCTCCAGCGGATCTTCAAGGAACATACCGGGTATCCGCTGGCCGAGTATATTCGTGCACAAAAGCTGCAAAAGTCGGTCGAGCGCTTAACCCACAGCGATGAACCGATCCTGAACGTGGCGATCGCGCTGGGCTTTGACTCCCAGCAGTCCTTCAACCGCAGCTTTAAGCGTCAGTATGGCCAGGCCCCCGGGGCATGGCGTCGCAGTACCGTCTGCCCTGAACGCCAGCAATCAACCTAGTGTCGCGGCTTTCGCCGCGACCCGTACTGGCCGGTGGCAAACCGGCCTGTAATCATGTTCCCGTGTTCGCCGCTCAGCCGTCCGTTGAACGTGTTAACGCTTCCCAGCGATCGATTTCCTCACCTAAACGCGCGAGCTTTTCCCGCACTAAACTCAAAGCATCACTGCCAAGCAATAAATGCGTCGGCGGGTTCTGGCTCTCAATGATAGCCAGCATGGCGCGCGCCGCTTTTACGGGGTCGCCGAGTTGCTGACCACTTTTTTCCTGACGAGCCTGGCGGACAGGATCGAATAACGCGTCATAGTCCGGGATGCTGCGCGCGCTGCGTACCATCGAGCGTCCTGCCCAGTCGGTGCGAAACGAGCCCGGTGCCACCGCAGTGACATGTATGTTGAACGGAGCAAGCTCTTTGCTCAGCGTATCTGATATGCCTTCGAGCGCAAATTTACTGCCACAGTAATAGCTGATACCGGGCAGAGTGATGAAACCGCCCATCGAGGTGATATTAATAATATGGCCGTGACGACGCTGGCGCATGCCCGGCAGCACGGCTTTGATCATCGCGACGGCGCCAAACACATTCACCTCAAACTGGCGGCGCATGTCTGCGAGCGAGGACTCTTCCAGTATGCCTTCGTGACCGTAACCGGCATTGTTCACAAGGACATCAATCGGACCGACGGTAGATACACTCTGCGTAACCACTTCATCAATGTGCGCATAGTCCGTGACATCCAGCAGGCAGCCGAATGCCCGCTGCGTATCGAGTGTCTCGAATGCCTGCTTTGCTTCGGGGGTGCGCACGGTCCCCACGACCCGATGGCCTGCGGCGAGGGCTTCCTCCGCCAGAGCACGACCAAAGCCGCTGCTAACGCCGGTGATTAAGATTGTTTTTGCAGATGCCATAAATTACTCCCATGAACAGTGAAGGTTGCATGGTATTCTCTGCCCTGCCGTATTTTTAGGCCGTATCTTCTCTTTTTATTGCCTGATTTTATGAGGTGCAGTGATGTCCGGGATGATTACCTTAGTAAAAGCACTGGCGGTGCAGGAGGGGTACAACCTGACGGCGTTACCTGATGTGCGAATTTTGCGTGCCGACCGCCCGCTTGCGCGAACGCCCGTGCTTTACGATCCGGGGATTGTAATTGTCTGCCAGGGCAGCAAACGCGGCTTTTTCGGTCAGAAGACCTATCTGTATGATGAACAGCACTATCTGGCCGTGTCGGTTCCGGTGCCGTTTGTGATGGAAACCGACGCATCGGCAGAACACCCCTTGCTGGCGATATATCTGCATCTGGATTTTCAGCTTGCCGCTGAACTGATGTTGCAGATTGAGCAGCATCACGCCCCACATCCTCCCGCTGCGCCGCAAAGCATGATGTCGAGCCCGATGGACGACGCGGTAAAAACGGCCGTGCTGCGCCTGCTTGAAGTACTGAACAATCCGCTTGAGGCGGCGATCCTCGGCCCGGCGCGGGTGCGAGAGCTCTATTTCCGCGTCCTGACGGGTGCCCAGGGCAAGGCCATGCGCGCCGCGCTGGCCTTACAGGGGCAGTTCGGCAAAATTGGCAAAGTACTGCAGCACATCCATACCGCCTACGCTGAGCCGTTAACGCTTAATCAACTGGCGATGGAGGCCGGAATGAGTGTGCCGACGTTTCACACCCATTTCAAAGCGATAACCCGTATGCCGCCGATGCAATATGTGAAATCGGTGCGCCTGCACCAGGCAAGGATGTTGATGGTGCGTCAGCATATTACCGCCGCCGCCGCGAGCTACGCCGTCGGTTATGAAAGTCCGTCGCAGTTTAATCGTGAATTCAAACGGCTGTTTGGTTTGCCACCCGCAGAGGAAATAAAACGCATGCAGCGTAATTTCGCCGTTCCGCCTGTGCAGCAGGCGTCGATATTTGTCTCTTCCCATTAAGCCTGATACTACATACCAGGCCTGAATACAGGCCTGGTATGTACACGGCGTCATGACGCTGCGGATTGCACTAACTCAGGAACTTACCTTTGAGCAGATTAAGTCCCGCAGACATCAGGTCGCCCTGGGCCGGGGCTTCGCCCTGCGGTGAAAGACCGTCGACGATTTTAGGCAGGTATTCAGCAATCAGCGTCGACGCGGTTTGAGAATCCACGCCCAGTTTCGCGCCAAGATCCTGCAGCGCTGGCGATCCAAACACCGATGTGATCTGTTCGCTGTTCACCGACTGATTACTCTGCTGGCTAAGCCACGACTCGACAACGCCGCCCAGGCCGCCATTGCGGAATTTTTCGAGGATCCCCTGAATGCCGCCCTGCTGCTCAATCCAGGTCATGATCGCCTGGAGTTGCTCCGTCTTACCGCCCTGCCCGCCGGCCAGGCTGCCGATTTGATCTAATAATCCCATCACAGACTCCCTACAAACATCGCTAACACGTCCTGATTGACGGCTTACTTAGCCGGGATAATCAGTACCTGACCCGGGTAGATTTTGTCGGGATGCGTCAGCATCGGTTTATTGGCTTCAAAAATACGCTGATACTCATTGGCAGAGCCATACATCGCTTTTGAGATGGCGCTCAGGGTATCGCCGGATTTCACCGTGTAATAGCGGCTTTCCACCCCGCTTTGGGTGACGGTCACGCTATCATTGACCTGACCAATCCCGGTGACGTTACCTACCGCCACCAGAATTTTTTCTTTATCTTCCTGGGAGCCCACGTCGCCGGTCACCGTCGCCGTACCGTCGTCCGCGACATTAATGTTGACCTTTTCGGCACCAGGCAGGTTAAGACTATCAATATGTTTTTTCAGCTTGTCGGCCTGATCTTCCTTGCTACCGCCGGATACGGCATCCCAGATTTTCTCGCCCGCTTCTTTCACAAAACTTAATAATCCCATCTTCCACACCTCCATAACTGTTTCATGGTGAACATTTTCATTGGATCCCGTTGCAGGATGTACGATGCGGTGTCTCCGCTCTGGCTGAAAAATCCGGAAACAGCACAACCTGCCACATGAAGTATATCCAATAAGCGTCAGGGTGCAGGATATTTGCCCTGGTATCGCCGTTATGCCGCAACATTCCCTCTTGCCGACGTCTCACGTCTGGCGTTCCAGCCACGCGTTAAACCGTTCCATCTCTTCCAGCACACGGCTGACCAACGGTTCGATGGATTCCCAGCCTTGTTCGTTGTTGCAGGCGAGTTCCAGCGCCTCACAGGCCTCTTTCAGCGAGGTAAAATTCATCAACCGCGCACCGCCGTTAATCCGGTGCGCCATGCGGCCAACCTTGTCGCGCTCTCGCTGTTCAAGTCGCTGTTTAAGGTGTTCGGCGTCGTCATGATTCACGGCGATCATTTCGAGCTGAAGCTGGCGTGTTTTATCGTCAACGGTGGCGTCCGTCTTTCCGGCACTGGCGAAATACCGCTCCAGCATCTCCTGCAATTTTTGCGGCGTTAGCGGTTTTTCCAGATATTCATCCATCCCGGCATCAATACAGCTTGCGGCCGCTTCTGTGCCGCTCATGGCCGTCAGGCCAAAAATGGGGATCGCCTTACGTCCTTCCCGTCGTTCATGCTCACGGATCTGCCGGGTCAGTTCGTAACCATCCATCACCGGCATAGTACAGTCAGTAATAATGGCGGCATAACGCGCTGGCTGTGCTTTCCACATTGCCAGCGCCTCTTCTCCTTGCGTGGCCAAAGAGACGCGGTGTCCCCATGATTCGAGTCGCTGCTGTAAGGTCTGACGCGCGGGAGGATAATCATCCACTACCAGGATGTGCAGGCTGGCTACGCTGTCCGGTGCCGGATGATGCAGGGCTATTTTCGCTGAGGGTGTCGCATTAAAGAGGAAACTCACCACACATCCTTCGTGCGGCTCGCTCTCAATGCGCACCTCCGCCCCGGCAGCGCGCGCCATATGCAGACAGGCGGGCAAACTAAAGCCGGTATCGGTCCACTCCGATTTAAGCGTCACGTTGTTCGCGCGTTCGATGATTTGTGCCTGGGTTGCTTCGGAAATCCCCGGCCCCCCATCGCACACCTCAATCACCAGCCGGACGCTTTCAACCTGTGGGTCACGGGTTCCCTCATACACCTCGATATCAATGGCATCGCCGTCAGCATGCTTGATGGCATTGCGCAGGAGGCTCGACAGAATGCGGATAATTAACAGCGGATCGGTATCGTAGCGTTGCGCTGAAAGCTCCATCAGCACGTTCAGGCTCATGCCTTTTGCTTCTGCCTGCTGACGATAGAGGGCGACCGTGCTGTCAATCAACTGCGGCAGGTTCGTGCTGCGCGTTAAGCCGAGCAGTTGCGGGTTATCGGCACGGAAAACATCGAACATGTCGCCAATTAACGAAAGCAGATTAAGGGAGGACTCCCAGATGAGGTTCAGATTCTCGTTGCGTTCATGGCGCTCGTCCAGCGCCTGAAGTTCCAGTTCCAGCAGACCCGTAATCACGTTAAGCGGTGTGCGAACCTCATGCCCCATGCTCAGCATAAAGGCATTTTTACTGGCAATCGCCTGCTCAAGATTACTTTTTGTTTCAGAGAGTTGAGCAATCAACAGCTCTTTTTCGGTGATATCCAGCCAGCCGCCAATTAACCCGCCAATCTCGCCCTGCCCGTCATGCCACGGCACGACCCACCCCTGCAAGTATCGTGGCTGCTCACCCACCTGAAACCTGGCGGACCATTTCTGCGGTTGACCATCCTGCAATGCCTGGCGATAGCGGGCTTCGATCGCCGCCAGCTCTGAAGGCTCAACCGTATTGATGGCGGTGATCGGCAGACCTTTCAGATCCTGCCCTGACAGGCCAATAGTATCGCTCCAGGCCTGGTTATAACGCAGTAAATTCCCCTGCCGATCGCGGACATAGAGCGCAACAGGAGAGGCGTCTATCAGTGATTGGGTAAATTTCAACTGCTCAGCCAGCTTCTGCTGCCAGACGTTGCCGCGGCGTAATGCACGGCGCAAATACTGGATCCACAGCCAGCAGCCCACCACGACCAGAAAGAGCAATATGCCCCACAGCAGCGAGTTCACGAACGTGCTTTTATTCCAGGTTTCACTGTTTTCTATCGCCGCCTGACGCCAGTCACCCGCCATTTGCATCAGCGCCCGTGGCTGCATATCGGCCAGCGCTTTGTTCAGGATATTGATCGACTGGCTGCTGTCCGTTTGCGCCGACAACACCAGATCGACGGGCGTCACAGGAAGGGTCACCGCCAGATGAAAACGGGTTGGATGGTGGAGAGTCACGAGATAACTGGCAATAAACTGCGGTGCAATCACCCCACGGACTTCTCCACGTTTTAAGCGTTCAAGGGCGTCGTCCATATGCGGAACTTTCACCAGCTTAATGGTGGGATACCAGGTGTCCAGCCAGGGCAACAGCGGGTCATTCGCCTGAATGGCAATTTTCTCGCCTTTCAACTGTGAGAAATCACTGGGGCGCTTGATGCCCTGATCCATCACCACCACGGCGGGCGTGGTAAGCAACGGAGGCGTTTTCGCTGCACCGCTTTTGGTTTGCTGCGGCGTATCGATAACCTGTTCAACAAACAGTGCGTCAGGGTGAGCGCGCTTCATTGCCAGAAGTTCAGCATCACTTTCAACGCTGAGGAAGGAAAAGCGAATGCCGTACTGGTCGTTAAACTGGTTAAGCAGATCGACCACCAGCCCCTGAGGTTCACCTTCGCTGACAAACGTGACAGGCCTTTGACGGCGGTCAATAATGACCTGAATTTGCCCGTGCTCGCGTAGCCAGCTTTCCTCCTCGGGATCTAACCCCAGTGGATTGGCGGTGATAACAAAGCTCCGGTTCAGACCCCAACTGGTCGCAATGCGTAAACGGCTGGCTAACGAGATATGTTTAAATACGGTATCGATGGATTCCGCCAGCAGCGGTAGCTGTCGGTCGATACCAAAACTCATGTTCAGATTAGGTATCGTCGGGCTGAACGTCCAGCTCAGGTCTCTGACCTGGTGGTATTGCGTAAGATATTCCGCACTGGCCCGGTTAATCCACAGCGCATCGATTTGCTTAAAGGCCAGCGCGCTGACGGCGGTGTTATACCACGACTGGAAGCGCAGTGTACTTTCCGGATACTGGCGGCGAAGCGCTTCACTGGCCTGGCTTCCTGAGACGACGCCAATCACTTTATTTCGCAGATCGACAGGCGTTTCACCCTGTGATTTTGGGGTCATCAAAACCGCTTTATCCAGCAGCCAGGGCGGTGAGGCTTGCAGGTCCGGGCTTGGCCACAGCTCCGGATTCCAGATAGCCACCATCTGTATTTCCTGGCGCTTCAGCGCGAGTAACGCTTCACTGCTGTTTTCGTAGTAATGCAGCTTAATTTTTACCTTAAGGCTGTCTTCCAGCATTGCCAGGTAATCAGCGGCAATGCCGCCAAAGACGCCATGTCCCATCCCTTCGCTTAACGGCGGTTGCTCCTGCCCCCAAACCCCAACATGCAGCGTGGAATGGCTGTCCAGCCAGCGTTGCGCCGCCTCACTGAACTGGACATGCGGCGCGTTAACCTGAACGCGACGCTGCAGTTCCAGTGGCTGGGCGTGCAGTTGCCATACACAACACACGGTAAGAAGCAGGCTCAATAGCCGGGCTGATAAAAAACGCATCGTACGAGTCGTTCCCTGAATAAAACATGCTGGAAAATAAAATTATACCGATGACCCGGCTTACCCTGAGTAAGCTTTGTCTTGTTCTGCGCAGATACCTCAGTGGCAGACAAGATCCCGACAGTATAAGACCGGACTTATTGTCGCGCCTGTTCCGTCCCGGTAAAAATTTCTCCTCCATTTTACCAGGAAAGCACTTTTTTACGTTTGAACAGGTTAATCCGTGATGAACAACAATATTGATAATCGCGATATCGCGCCAGAGGCCCTCACGGATGGGGACCGCGATACGCCATTTCCGGTGGTGCTGGAAATAACGCTCGACGACGTTTTAATTCAGAATGAAGCGCGTCTTTTTGCCGACGACACCAGCCAGCAACTGATGATAAAAGGTGATGCAGGGGATGTAATTAACCTCTCGGACCTACTTCCCGAAGGCGCGGAAATGGGTGAATGGACGAAAGCCCGGGGCTCAGTAACTGTCGATGGCGTGCAATATGCCGTATATCAGCATTCAGGTATGGAAACGGAACTGCTGGTTCAGGTCGGTATGCAGGTCGCCCTCAATAATATGTAAATGCAGGCGTCCTGCGGTCCTGGCGACACGCGGGACGCTGCGTTTCCGGGAGTCCCGCAATCTGTCTCAGCTCCCCTGACGATCGTCGTCGTTCACTATCTCGACCTTAACGTCTCCCTGACGAAATCCCTCGGCAAGAAAAAAAGGCATCGGCAGTTTCCACTGCCCCTGCTGCACGGGTGCCGTATACCGCCAGGCATTACCGTCCATTTTCAGCAGCACAGCCTGCTTTTCCCCGTCTTGTTTATGGCTTGGCCCGGCCATGATCGTAAACCCGGCATTGCTCCCGACGTGGAAGTGTTCTGCCTTCCAGCGAACAGGAGGATGCGCCGGCCAGGGTTCAGCATGATGAAAACCAAAAATAGCATCATGGCTAAGCAGACTTTGCCGCACGGTGGACCACAGCACCGCCTTCAGGAAATACTGGTCAGTGAAGCGCGCATTGCCCCGGTACTGCACGACAAACTCACGCATCATTCTTGCAACGTTCGGGAAGATGCCGCCACATCCAGCCCACATCCCGGCGAGTAACAACTCGGTATGCGTGAAATAGTCACGCATATGGTGAAAGTACCAGGGCGAACGTAGCCACGCCTCGACACAAACCTGCTCGCGTTCGGAGAGCAACGAGTCGGCATCACGAACTAAAAACCGCTCAACCGTCGGGTCGTCCATCACCAGAAAACGCCATAACGTGGGATAGATGGTTTTTTCGTGGCTCATATCGACCAGTTGAGCACCGCCCGCCTGCAGACGTTGCCAGACGTGCTGCGGCACAGAATTATCCAGATACACACGGCAACACCAGCCAGGAAACAGCGAATTTGCGGCTTCAATGTTTTTAATCAGCGTTTCGCAATAGCGCGGCCGATCGCCGAACAGGCTGAAGGCGATAATATTTTTTTCGCGCTGCGTGGCATCAAAAGGACGCGGCGGCGTTGAGGGAAGCGGCCAGCATTTACCGTGACCAAAGCGTTGATCCGACAGCGTCAGCGACTCAAGGCCATAGGTGCGCATCTCCTGGGTTTTGCCCATGTGACCACACAGTTCAGCAAAACCATCCAGCCAGGTTTCAGAGGCTTCATGACGCTGCGGCGACTGGTATATTTTACGATACACTTTATACGCCTGATCGTACTTTCCCTGACGCATCAGGCTTAACGCATAGTCACTTTGCACTGACATATTTTTGGGCAATACGGCCAGGGCTTTTTCACAGCAGCGAGAGGCGCTGGCGTAATCCCCGTCAGCCATAGACTGGCGATAAATCTCCGCCAGTGAATGTAACTGCTGGCTTATTGCGGCGTGGTTAACAGGTCGACGTTGAGGTACCGGGCGCATAAAAATCCGCTCAATTATTTAATCAGAAAAATTAAGCCGATTTTTTCATTGTTACGGGTGGCTCACGATAAGACCCGTCTTGATATTCCCTGAAGAGAGTACAGCCCCGGTCCTGGCAGGTAAAAAGCGATTTCCGCCTCTTATTCCATTTCACTTAAGCTGAGTATTTTACAGCAACTTAATTAATACCATTACCGTTTATAATGAGATGTTATTTCATTAAAAAAAATAACCAAGTCAGGTCTTATAACCCTTTATCGTCTGTTTCATCATACTGCGCACACATAAATGAGGATGACATCGGTATAATTCGACCCCGGTATTGCTGAGGTCAGGCATGAAGGATGTCTTTTCATCGGCTATACAGTAAGTTATGGGCTAGCCCGTACAGGTTGTTTATGATGTTTCATTCACAGCACACCCGATGTCCGGGGAAGATATTCCCAGGCTCACTTCGTCTTCAGGAGTCAGTTAAAGAGATATGCGTCACTATTTTCGCCTTTTTGTGCTGCTGGTTTCACTCTCGCTTTCAATGCCTTCAGCGATAGGCGATGAATATAAGATCCTGATGAGAACACCGGTCCAGGGATTACAGCGTTTATCTCTTACCGCCGATCAAGCCGCGTTTATTAAACAACAACGACAACTGAACGTGGGCGTGACCCATTATGATGCCCCACCGTTTGGCATGCGTAACATTCGCAATGAGTATGAAGGTTTGAGCGCGGATTATACGGGACTGGTCGCCTGGCAACTTAACCTCCCGGTTAAGATAAAAGTGTTTAGCTCCTCTGAAGAGGCGTGGCAGGCGCTGGCACGTGGCGATATTGACCTGATCCCGTCCGTGGCCGCCTTCCCGGATAACGATGCCTTTGCCTTTTCTTTGCCTTATGCCAGCGATAAACCGGTGCTGGGGCTCAACGATAGCGATACCGCCCCTCTGGCAGAGGATCTGCGTGATACCGACGTCGCAATGCCGAGGGACTATTTGCCCCTGTCACAGGCTCAGGCCGCCTACCCTAACGCCCGTTTTCGCCTGTTCGACAGTTATCAGGAAGCGTTGAGCGCGGTGGCGTTTGGTCAGTCGCGGGTTTACCTGGGCAACAGTTACTCGCTCAGCCGCAACTACCTGAACAATATTCATGTTGAGCGATTCTCACGCCTGACCAGCCGTGAAGTGGGGTTTGCCGTCAGTCAAAAAAAACCACAACTGCTCACACTGATTAATGCCGCAATCAAGGCCGTGCCAGAAGATGAAAAGCAGGAGCTTTATCGTCTCTGGCAGCCCGATCGCATTGATCTCGCACAGGGGTCGAAATCCCTTCTCTTTACCGAGCAAGAGAAAGCGTGGATCAAGAAACATCCCATCGTTAACGTTCTGATCTACAGCCAGGACAATGCAGCCCCGGTCTCATTTATTGATAATAAAGGTGTGCTGCGCGGTATTGCCGCCGATCTGTTTTCCGTTGTGTCGCTCAGAACCGGTTTACAGTTTCGTTTTGAAACGGGCAGCACCACCGAGGAACTGATTCAACAGGTGAACGAGTCAAGCGCGGATATGCTCGCCTCAATCACCCCCAGTGAAGCGCGTAAAAATAAAATTCTTTTCACCCGCCCCTATCTGCGGAGCGCCTTTTCCCTGGCAACAGCGACAAATCGTAACGACATTCATATGCTGGCAGACCTGCGTGGAAAACGGCTGGCGATGGTAAAAAACATTGGTGTGGAAAGTATGGTGCGCCAGCGTTACCCGGAAATTGAAATTGTTCACGTGGGCAATGAATCACAGCTGCTTTCCACCGTACTTGAGGGGAAAGCGGATGCCGCGGTGGGTATTCTGATCATGAGTGACTATCAAATCTTCACCAACTTTCAGGACAAACTCAAAGTGGTGTCGATTGTGGGTGACGCCCCCGTCTGGATCTCTTTCGGGGTCGGGCTGTCCAATCCGGAACTTCAGGGGATTTTAGATAAAATATTGCTGAGCATTCCCCCTGTTGAGCTGGAAAATCTGGCCAACCGCTGGCGCCCCAACGAACTGGTGGTTGTCGACAGCTTCTGGTATCGCTATCGGGAAGTGTTGATTGCCACCGCCGTCTTTAGCGCCGTCTTAATTATTCTGGCCCTGGGTTGGGCACTCTACCTGCGTCGACAGATCGCGCGTAAAGCGGCACTTCGTCGTCAGATGAACACCCAGCTTGTGCAATTACGCGAGGTCATCACCGAGCGTGAAGCGCTGCTGGTTGAACTTAAGGAAGCCAAAGACAGGGCCGAGGATTCTAACCGCGCAAAATCCGTCTTCCTGTCGACCATGAGTCATGAAATCCGCACGCCGATGAATGCCATTATTGGCATGCTGGATATCGTGCTGAAAAAAGGACGCCGTGGTGAGCAAGATATTCAGGCGCTCGAGGTGGCGTATGAATCGGCAGAAGGACTGGTGGGATTAATTGGCGATATTCTGGATATTTCCCGTATTGAGGGGGGGCATCTCGATTTCAATCCTGAAGCCACGAACCTCGGTACGCTGATTAACAATATGATGCGGGTTTTCCAGGGCGTGGCCATAGAGAAAAATATCGAGCTCATTCGCGCGTTCCCGACGGAACCCATAATCGATGTCTGTGCCGATCCCTTACGCATCAAGCAGGTTCTGTCGAACCTGTTAAGTAATGCCATTAAGTTTACCGACGTCGGCGGCGTATCACTGACGCTGCAGCAGGCTGAAGACCCGGTAAATGACAGCGTTCACTACATCATTGACGTCAAGGACAGCGGCGTGGGGATCGATGCCAGCCAGCAGGCAGCCTTGTTCAGGCCCTTTAGTCAGGCAGACAACCGCCGCGCAGGAACGGGGCTGGGCCTCTATATCAGCCGGACCATTTGCGAAAGCATGGGCGGCACGCTTATGCTGACCAGTGAGAAAAACGTGGGCACCACGGTGAGAGCAACCTTTACACTGCCGAAAGTAAAAACGGCGGCGGCCGTGGATGTCCAGCAGCACGAAGACGAAGACAAAATTCCAGCCCTGAAGATCCTGGTCGTGGACGATAACCCTGCCAACCGGATCCTGCTGGCTAAACAGTTGGCCTGGTTAGGACAGCATGCGTATCTTGCGTCAGAGGGAAATGAGGCACTGGCTATCTGGGAAAAAACAGATTTCGACGTGATCATTACCGACTGCAACATGCCCGGCATGAATGGTTATCAGCTGACTCACATAATCCGCACGCGCGAGCAGGAACAGCACAGGGCCGCGGCCTGGATTATCGGCTTTACCGCCAATGCCATGCATGAGATCACGGCGCGTTGTTTACAGGCTGGTATGAATGATTGCCTGTTTAAGCCCTGCTCAATCAATCATCTCGCGGCTGCACTGCGAAATATTCATCCCATTGAGCACAAAGCATCGGACGATACCGTCTCACTGAAATAAAAAAGGAGCCTGAAAAAGGCTCCTGATAATGTCTCGAATGAATCTGTTGTAATGGGATTAAAGCAGTTGGTCGTGCCAAAGAAACAGTTCAGAGTCCGTTTTTACGCCCAGCTTTTTCATGGCCGATTTCTTCTGTCCGCTGACCGTCTTACGACTACGATTGAATTTCTCTGAAATCTGCAGGACAGACATTCCACCGGTAAAGAGTCGCAGCACCTCAAGCTCCTTAGGAGACAGCTGATCCAGGCGGCCAATGCCCTCAATCACCTGCGGCGCGTTGTCACCCTCTGAACCCGATGTCGGGTCTGCACAAGGCTCTGAAATCAGGTAGAACTCTTTCTCCATGCTTTCTGACAGGGAGATACGCCCCGCCGCGACCTGGCGCGCCGCATTCACCACTTCCGATAAATCACGGCTTTTACCGACATGCCCACGCACGCCGATTTTTAACGCCATGCGCACAATCGCCGTGTTTTCCAGCGTGGAGGAAAGAAGAATTTTCAGCCACGGGAAGGTGCTCATGAGCTGTTTGATCATCGGTAAACCGTCGATCTCTTCATCACCAAGCAAATAGTCAAGAACCAACACATCAACACGGTTGTTGCGTAAAAAATTCATGAGTTCGATACGAGTGGCAAAGCTGCCTTTTAGTTCGAAATCAGGCTCCTGGCTAAATATAATTTCCATCCCCTTACGGACAATCGGGTGATCGTCGAGTAAAGCGACGTATATTTTTTTACCTGAAAACGGGTTCATACATATTCTCTTTTATGCCTGCAGTGTGAGCCATCTTTAAAAAAGACTTAATTATTATTCCGTAACCATAACAATAAAGTACCGGAACTGGCATAGCTACGAAAAATAGCGGAATAGCCATCAAAACGGTTAGTCACTTCCGCGACCTGGTTGCCGTAAAAATCACTTTCTGCACTCAACACATCTAACAGAGTACGTCGACCGAGGTGATACCACTGATCGAAGAAATCATGACGAATACGATCGGATTCAATCGATAAGTTATGATACAACTCCGCGCGCTCCAGCATGCTATGGGCATCCTGATCGGCAGCACGTACCCGGTTATCCAGATCGCGGGATTGCTGTTCAATGGCCTCTCTGCTGGCATCTGCACGGCGTGCGGCAGAAAGCTCAGCTGCCCGCTGTGAACCGCCCCGGAAAATCGGCCAGCTTAAGTTTACATTGGTTTCCCACGCCTGTTCACGTCCCAGTTCATCGCGCCCGGTACTTTTGCCAACGTTCCACGTCACCGTTGGGTAGGCGGCAGAGCGCGCCGCTTCTGCATCCGCCAGTGCTGATGCGGTCTCTGCCTGCGCCTGTCGAATGGTAGGATGGCTTTCAATGGCGGATAACTGCTTGTTCAGCTCCCCTGGCTTCAGGTTCCACACCGGTGCTGTTGGCAGAGGAACGGGCGTATCCCCCAGCAGGCGGTTGAGGATGATTTCCGTATCACGCGCGCGCGATATGGCCGTATCTAAAGAAGATTGCGCCTGTAAAAAACGCCCTCTGGCCTGCGTCAGCTCACTGCGACGCCCCTGGTCAACCTTCACAATGCCGTCCAGCATTTCGACCAGTTCATTCATACGCGCCACGTACTTTTGGCTGAGAACAATGATCTGGCGCTGCTTACTCAACTCAATGAGTGCACTACTGACCTGCCAGGCAATGTTTTCCGCCTGTGCGCCCGTATTCTCTTTCGCGGCCAGATGCAGCGCTTCACGGCTTTTAATGGTGTTGCTGGTACGACCAAAATCGAGCAATGTGGTTGCGACATTCACGGTCACCGCCGGACGACTGTCGCTGTAGCCCCGTTCTCCGCCACCGAACTGAACGCTTTTTGAACGCGTTCCGACATCCACCTGCGGCCAGCGTTGCCCTTTCGCTTCATCAACGTTGGCCTGTGCCGCCTCGGTATTGAACTGTGCGCCACGAACCTCAGGGCTCATACCCAGGGCAGTATTGACCGCATCATTAAAGAGCAGACGGATTTCATTCTCGCCAGGCGCACGGGCGGTCTGTCGATCAACGTTTGTCGCGTTGCTTTTCGCAAACGCGGTGTGGGTTGTGCTAGTAGCATGGTTATCCACCGCGCTTTTCTGCGCCACCCGTGGCGCGAGAGGTGCAGGCGGGGTGGAGGCCATCACCATGCCGGATTTTGCCTGCGGAGCGACAGGTTGAAAGGCTAATAAGCCCTCGCTACTGGCGATACTTTTCCCTGAAATCAGGCAAGAGAGTACCGTCAGCGTCGCCGCCAGGCGACGCTGTACTGGAGAATACTTTTTCATCGTAAATTAACGCTCCCGGAAGGCTTCTTTCGCTTTGAAAATAGGTTTCAGCAGGTAATCGAGAATGGTTTTTTCGCCCGTACGAATTTCCACGGTCGCAATCATGCCGGGAATAATCGGCAGGGCTTTATCCCCTGCTTTGAGGGTACTGCTGTCGGTTAAGACCATCACCCGGTAATACGTATCATCAGGACGGCCCGCCGCAGCTTTAGCGTCATCTTTTAACGTATCCGGACTGACGAGAGACACTTGCCCCTTCAGGCCGCCGTAGATTGCAAAATCGTAAGCGGTGATTTTCACCATGGCAGGCAAACCTGCATGCAGGAAGGCCACGTCAGACGGTTTGATCTTCCCTTCCACCAGCAGCTGATCTTCCAGCGGCACGATCTCCATGATGTGTTCACCAGGCTGAATAACCCCGCCAATAGTGGTAACCCGCACATTTTTGACCGTGCCTTTTACCAGTGCGGTAATGGTTGTGCGGTTCACAATGTCTTCGCGACCGGTCAGACTCTCTTCAGCCTGCACCAGATCCAGCTCCTGACGGATCAGGTCGGCGTTGGCATCCGCCTGATAGCGGTTGCGGCGCTCAACAATCTGCGATTGCAGGTCGTTTGCCTGACGGCGCATGCGCAGCAGCTCTACTTCGGAAAGCAGGCCGCGCGCCGCCAGCGGCTCAGACATGGCAATTTCGTTTTGCGCCAGACGATAGCTCTTCTCAAGCGAAGCCACGCCCTCTTCCAGCGCTTGCTTACGGCTATTGTAAGCGCGGGTTTCCAGCTCGACCTCAGAAGGATACTTTTTCACGCGGTCGCTAAAGGTCAGCGGCAGACCATACGCTTCCGCACGCAGGCGGTTAACGGTCGCTTCCAGTGCCACCACCTTGCGCAGCGTCTCCTGATAACTCGATTGCGCACGCGTCGGGTCGATTTTCAGCAGTACCTGCCCCGGTTCAACGATATCGCCCTCACGGACGTTCAACTCTTCGAGTATCCCGCCCTCGAGGCTCTGGATAATCTGTTCGCGACTTTTTGAAACGATCTTCGCATCACCCTTGGTGATCTCTTCCACTTTGGCGAAATGCGCCCAGGTTAAGAAGCCGATGAACACCGCCAGGATGAGCCATAACACCAGTCGCGATTTTGGCGTGGTCTGGGAGAACAGCGCCTCCTGGATATCGCTCATCCAGGCGGCATCACGCGCTGAGAGTGGTTTATTTTTCTTCTGTTTTAGAAATTTCATGCGCTGGCCTCCGCCTGCTCTTTTACTGGCACAGCTTGCGCTGGCGTACTGTCGTTAGCGGGCGTCTGCTCAGGTTGCGCTGTTGGCGTGCCGTTGAGCGCAGCCAGAATCTGCTGTTTTGGACCATCCGCAACGATTTTGCCGTCCTCAATAATCACCATTCTGTCCACCAGCGCCAGCAACGACGGGCGATGGGTAACAACAACCAGCGTGTGTCCGGCAGTCGCGATTTTCAGGTGTTGCAGGAACAGGGCTTCGGTCTGCGCATCCATCGCGCTGGTCGGTTCATCCAGCAGCAACAGGTTAGGACGCGCCAACAGCGTTCGCGCCAGGGAGACCAGCTGACGCTGGCCGCCGGACAAACTGTTGCCCTGCTCGCCAACGGGCATATGAATGCCACGCGGGTGGCGCGCGGCAATGTGGTCCAGCCCGGTTAAACGCAGTACCTTGAGGAACTCATCAGACGACGCATTCTGACGGCCAATCATGATGTTTTCGCGCAATGTGCCGTAAAACAGACGCGCATCCTGCCCCACAAACCCTACGTTGTTTCGCCAGTCAGACGGCTCAATTTGATTCACGTCCAGACCGCTACTGAAAATCTGCCCTTTCACCGGCGTGTAAAGGCGGGCAATGATGCGCAGCAGCGTGGATTTACCGCTGCCGATTTTCCCGACGATCGCCACACGCTCGCCCGGTTTTATCGTCAGATTCACGCCTTTGAGGATATCCGGGTTCGGCTGCATGGGCGGCGCCGGATAAGAGAAGGTAATGCCTTTAAGCTCGATATCACCGTTCAATTCAGGCTGTTTGATGTAGTCAATTTCACTGCTGCGATCGGTTGGGTTCTCCATCAGCTTGTTCAGCGAAGTCAGCGCAGCTTTGGCCTGCTGATAACGCACGGCTAAACCGACGACCTGGCTTAACGGCGCGGTCACACGGCCGGCCAGCATGACCGTACCGATTAACGCGCCCTGCGTCAGGGTGCCGGCATCAATCAGGTACACACCGGTGACAATCAGCATGACCGTCTGCAGCTGTTGCAGGAAACTCACCGAATTCATCGCCAGCGTAGAGTAGTGCTTAGACGCCGCCGAGCTGGACGATTGCATGGCGCTGAACTTTTGCCAGCGGCTCTGCATCCAGGACTCGCCTCCCACGGATTTCAGCGTTTCCATCCCTTCGATGGATTCAATCAGGACGCCCTGCTTCAGCGATGCTTCTTGCAGGCTGGCTTTCATCACTTTGGCCAGCGGCCACTGAATGGCCATACTGACCAGCAGGATCATTGGCAGCATCAGCAGCGGGACAATCGCCAGCGGGCCGCCGATGGCGAAGATAATGCCAATAAACAGCAGAACGAACGGCAGGTCGGCAATGGTTGCAAGCGTCGCGGATGAGACAAAATCACGCACGGATTCGAATTCGCGCAGCTGGTTGGCAAAAGAGCCTGAGGAGGCGGGCTTATGCTCCATTTTCACCGCCAGCGCCTGACGAAACAGCACGCTGCCGACAATCAGATCCGCTTTTTTTCCTGCGGTATCCAGCAGGTGAGCACGCACGCTACGGGTTACGGCTTCAAAAATCATTGCCACCAGCACGCCAATCGCCAGCGACCAGAGCGTGGTAAACGCCTGGTTAGGGATCACGCGGTCATAAACGTTCATGGTAAAGAACACGGTGGCCAGCGCGAGCACGTTCACCAGCACCGACGCCAGCGCGGCGCTACGATAGTAACGACGGTAGCGCCACAGCGTACTGAACAGCCAGTGGCCTTTCGGCTGCGGCGGCGCGATATCGCTAACCCGACTGTCAATACGCGCAGTCGGTTTAGCCGCGATCGCGTAGCCAACATACAGCTCGTTAAGCGCTTCATGATTCAGTTCAACCGGCTCGTCAGAGACATCCGGCATGACCAGGGAATAGAACAGATCCCATTTGTCTTCGGCATTTTTACGACGCTCGCGTCCCAGCAGCACCATCCCGCCAGCACCCTTACGCAGCAAAATCATCGGGAAGATCTGCTCCGGCAGTTCTGCGCTATTACGCTTGATGAGCCCTCCGGTCACACCGGCATTTTTGAGCGCATCAAGCGCTAAAGAGGGAGTGAGGAGTTGTTCGACAGGCAGACCCGCCAGCAAAACATCATCGCTTTTACCGAGACCATAATGCTCACACACCCAGGCAATACTTCTGAGCAGAGAATCATCACTTTGTCGGTTATCGCGAGCGGCGGCAAGCAGCTGTTCCTCCTGAAAATTTGCAGTTGAGGATTCCATATTTCGCGTTTTTCCTGATTGATTATTTATATTTAAATCAATGAATTAAATTGATTTATTGGTTTAAATTAAGAATATTCTGTCACGCGGAACAGTCTTAAATTAATGAGACCTGTCTCAATGGAACGGGTTATTTTTTGTCACGAAACAGGTTTGATGAGGGATACACGAGGGAAAAGAGAATGCCCTCCCATTGCGGGAAGGCAGGACACAAGATTATTTTTGCTCAGGTGCAGTCACGTTCTGATCGCCGCTTACGCGCACAACAACGCGGCGGTTTGGCGCATAGCAGGAAACCAACTCACGCTTGCCGGACGCGGCACAGTCATTAACAACCGGCTCGTTACTGCCGACGCTGGACGCCACCATCAAACGCGCCGGAAGGCCATTTTCTGCCAGCATCGTACGTACCGTCTGCGCACGTTTCAGCCCCAGCGCGTAGTTGCTACGATCGCTGCCGATAGCATCCGTATGGCCAATCACCTGAATTTGTTTCAGCTCGACGTTTTCACGTTTTATTGTCGCCACCAGGTCTTTCACCGCCTGGCGGCCCTGAGCGGAAACGCCCTTTTCACCGGACTGTCCAAAGCGGAACATAATATCGCCAGACAGGGTGTAATCTTTGTACTGAGGCGCAGCCAGAGTCTTACAGGCTTCCACGCTGGATGCGCGAGAAAGCACATGGGTCTGCTCGCGCAGCCCCGATAAATCCTTCTCCGCCTGCTCGCGCGTACGGGCTTCCGGCACGGCATTCATCGTGTCACTGACGCGCACGAAATAGGTTTGCCCGCCGTTCATTTCGACGTTATAACCCTGTTCTTTACCACGATACTGCGGTGCATCGTTCTGGTATGCGCCGAGATTATGCTTACCCGGCGCCAGACAGAACACGGTATAACCGCCAGGCAGCAGCGCATCGTGGAATTCATTATCCACATAAATATGTGCCGCCCCGCCGGTGGTGTTGCTGGCGTCACGGTAGTAAACAATTTGAGCCTGAGTCTGAGCGACGGGTGCAACAGGCTGATACACCTTGCCAAAATTCTCCGCAGCGGTGGCGGTGTGCATGAAAAATGCGGAGGAGGTAAACAGCGCCGCAAATAAAGAGGTCTTGAAAAAAGTCATAAATCCTCCAGAGGCCTCCCCGAAAGGAGGCCTGGAAAAGTTTAAGTTAGTGATTATTCACGTTGACGGTTACGCCAGCTTGTACCAGCAGCTCGACATCCTGGCTTTCCATGTGGAACACCTGATACTCAACACCCGATACCTTCACATTACCGGCGTTGGTCCAGTTGCCCGGATCGCTGTTGTCAGGCAGCAGATCGCTCAGGTTTACCACGTCGCCTTTATTACCCTGCACCATCAGCTGTTTATTGCCATCGGTGATAAACAGGTCTTTTTCAGCGTGGGTCAGCACGTCGTGCAGACTGATATTCAGCTTGTCCTGCTTGCTGTTGGTAATATCAATCGTCTTGTGCTGGAGATTATCCAGGTTAATCTCACGATCGTTCAGGGTGCTAACAACACTGGCGCTATCGTCATGCTGCTCTTCGGCGTTCATCATCATGGACATAGAACGCCCTGCGGAACGGCTGGCTGCCTGGGTTCCCCATGCAATATTGTCCAGTGCCAGACCACTCCCGTCATTAGTGACAATAGTGACTTTACTGATCACTTCACCTGCAGGAGCCTTGAAATTAAAATTCACGTACTCCGAGCCCGTTCTGCCAACCCCACTCAGGGAACCAATCTCTTTTCCTGCCGCATTATAAAACTTGACGTTAGCCGGTGCGATTGACGTCAAAGCACCGCCATACCAGATCCCCCATCCTGTTAACTGGAAGCTAATCTGATCGGTGTCACCCACGGTAAAGGTTGTTCCGGTGCTCCCCTGACGAATGAACAAGAATGGGTTACCAGTATTTACCCCCATTAACGTCGTACTGATTTCACTGCCCCCAGCCAATACCTTAAACCCTGACGTGGTCGGATTCCCCCCCAGGAACGTACCCGCCCTCTGGCCGGTAAAGTCTTCGTAACCGCTGGCCATCGGCGGTGCAATCGTCAGGCTGCGTGAAACACCCGCACTCTGGTTCCCTGCTTTATCGATAGAGAACACGCTAAACGTGTGGTTCCCCAACGGCAGTGCAGACGGCGTTAAGCTCCAGCTGCCGTTAGCGGCGGCGGTGACACTGTACGTAGAACCGTTCACCGCGATGTACACTGTGCTACCTGCTTCAGCGGTACCGTTCAGCGTCGGCGTGTTGTCATCCGTTGAACCCGCGTTGGCCACGTTGCCCGTTACCGGACCGACGTTATCCGTTACGCTGGTGATCACTGGCGCGGCGTTGACGGTATCTACAGTGATCCCAAATTTCGACGAGGTAGCCGAACGGTTTCCGGCCCTGTCGATTGAATAAGCCTGGAATTCATACAGCTTGTTGTAGTTGGTCGTCACTGGGTATGACCATGCGCCATTCGCAGCCGCAACCGCCGAGCCATAAGTCTCACCGGTTGCCGGGTCGATGATATACACCACACTGCCCGCTTCCGCTGTCCCGCGTAAATCCAGGCCACGGTCGTTGGTTACGCCACCGTTGCCTACCAGACCGTTATACACACCACCCTGAACATCATCGTAAGAGCCGGTGATAACGGGCGCGTTATTCACCGTATCCACGGTGATCCCAAATTTCGATGAGGTAGCCGAACGGTTTCCGGCCCTGTCGATTGAATAAGCCTGGAATTCATACAGCTTGTTGTAGTTGGTCGTCACTGGGTATGACCATGCGCCATTCGCAGCGGCAACCGCCGAGCCATAAGTCCCACCGGTTGCCGGGTCGATGATATACACCACGCTGCCCGCTTCCGCTGTCCCGCGTAAATCCAGGCCACGGTCGTTGGTTACGCCACCGTTGCCCACCAGACCGTTATACACGCCGCCCTGAACATCATCGTAAGAGCCGGTGATAACAGGTGCGTTATTCACCGTATCAACCGTGAGTGAGAAGGTTGATGAGTTCGCTGAACGGTTCCCAGCATTATCGATTGAGAAAACCTGCCAGGAATATGTCTGGTTATAGTTAGTTGTCGCCTGATAAGACCATTTACCATCAGCTCCCGCCGTTGTGGAAGCCACTGTCGCACCATTCGCCATGTTGACGAAATACACAACGCTACCAGCCTCCGCCGTACCGCGTAACTCAGGCGTGCGGTCGTTCGTTACGCCACCGTTGCCCACCAGACCGTTATAAATACCACCTTCTACGTTGTCATAAGCACCTGTAATAACTGGTGTCGCATTAACGGTATCTACGTTGATCGAATAGGTCTCAGATTTACCCGACACGTTACCCAGATCGTCTTTCGCAATGGTGTAGAACATATGCGGACGACCGGCAGCCGTGTCAGCAACCGCATGCTCCCAGGTCCAGTTACCTTTCGCATCAGTTTTCACCGTATCCAGCACCGCGTTGTTATACGCGTTGTAGATATACACGACGCTGTTTGGCTCAGCGGTTCCGCGCAGCTGCATATTGCCGTCGTTGCTCAGCCCACCGTCTGGCACCAGGCCGTTATAGATGCCGCCTTCCACGTCATCGTACGCCCCCAGAATGATCGGAGCTGCAGCGCGGGTATCCACTTCCAGACCGTAGTGGTTGGATTCGCCAGAGACGTTGCCCGCCGCATCCTGTGACGTCACGTAGAAGTCATGTTTCGCATCTGCCAGCGCAGGCGATGTCCACGTCCAGTTACCGTCCGCATCGGCATACACCGAAGCGATTGGCGTTTTGCTGTCCGGGCCATAGATTTTCACCAGGCTGTTTTTCTCAGCCGTACCGCGCAGTTCTGGCGTGGTGTCGCGTGAACGGCCGCCATCCGCAATCAGCGTACCCGCATCGTCATACATGCCGGTAATGGTCGGCGCCGTTGGCGCGTCAGTATCAATCGTCAGATCCCACGGCGCGGTTGGTGCGCTTTTCACACCGGTCGGGCTCTGGAAGACCGCGCTCAGAGACAGCTCGGCGCCGTTGTTCTGCGGTGGCAGCGTGTAGTTCCAGGTGCCGTCATTGCCTACGGTCACAGAATTAACAAGCGTGGTGCCGTCGTAAATGAACACGGTGTCGCCCGCACGGCCAGTACCGTGCAGCGTTGGCGTGGTGTCATCGGTCACCGCCGGGTTCGCCAGATTGCCCTGCACCAGGCCTACATCGTCGGCGATGCGATCCAGCGTCCCTGTCGGAATGCTGGTGTCCAGCGTCAGCTCAAACGGTGCGGTAGGTGCACTGTCACCCGTTCCCGGATCTTCCGTCGCGGTGATCTGATATGTCCCATCCGCGCTCAGCGCAGGGGTGATGGTCAGCTGCCAGCTACCGGTTACCGCATCCGCACGTACGCTATCGATATAATTGCCGTCAACGTACACCTTCACCAGTGCGCCCGGCGTCGCGCGGCCCACAACCGTTGGGGTCGTGTCATCGGTGTGGCTGCCGCTGCCCAGATTGCCGGTAATGGCACCTTCATCATCCACGACGTGGCTGATGGATACGCCGTTACCGCTGGTGTCCACGATGAAGTGGATCGGGTCGGACGCAGGGCCGACGTTACCCGCTTTGTCTTCAATCGAGACTTTCCAGGTGTAGTCGCCGTCCGCCAGCGCAGGTGCCGGGGTGTAGCTCCAGTTACCGCTGCCATCGACAGGAACGCGCACGGTAGTACCATTACCGAGATCGATAATAGCGGTACCGCCCGCTTCACCTTTACCACGGTAGGTTGGGGTGTTGTCATCGGTGGTGTCGTTGTTACCAATCAGACCTGGCGTACCGAAGTCGTCCCACAGTTCCACGTCAGCCACTTCGCCTGGTGCGACGGAGTCCACAATAATGACCCACTCACCGGTTTCCGGGCTGCGGTTGCCGGTCACATCTTCTGCGACCGCGCGGAAGCGGTGCTCGCCCTGCGCCAGCGCCGAATTAAACTCAATGGTCCAGCGTCCACCGGTGACCACCGCGCTGCCGATTGGGTTCGGGTTCGCGCCGTCGTACAGATAGACGGTGGTGCCATCCTGCGCGGTACCGGTAATAACCGGACGATCGTCATTCGTGATGCCACCGTTCTGTACCGTGCCGACGTGTGATTCGACATCGTCAATCACATCGGTGATTGCCGGTGCCGTTGGAATACCGCCTGCCAGCAGGTCAAAGGAGAACGCATCAGAAGGATCCGAACGCAGACCCGCTTTGTCTTCGGCGACCACTTTCACGTCATAATGACCGTTCGCCAGCCCCAGCGGCGGCGTCCAGGTCCAGGTACCTTCATCGGTGGCGCGAACGGAAGCAACTTCACGGCCATTGACGATGATGTACACCAGGCTGTTCTCTTCGGCAGAACCCGCAAAGGTCGGGGTGCTGTCGTCAGTGATATCGCCGTTTTGCAGATAACCTGTTTGCTGACCCGCGTCGTCAAAGACGGTGTCGATAGTCGGTCTCACCGGTGGCGTGGTATCAACGATAAAGCCGATCGGATCGGACGGTTCGCTGGTGTTACCCGCGGGATCGGTGATGACCACCACGGCTTCATGCTCGCCTTCTGCCAGTGGATTTTCTGGTGTGACTTCCCATTTACCGTCTTCACCCACGATCGCGGTACCCACCACTTCATCGTCGATGATCAGTTCTACGGTTTCACCTGGCACAGCGCCTTCGCCGCTGAATACCGGCTGGGTATCATCGGTCACATCGCCGTTATTAATTGGGCCGATAACCGGACCCTGATCGTCTTCAACGTCACCAATGATCGGTTTCACTGGCGCTTCGGTGTCAATCACCAGCTTCCAGGGATCGGTTGGCGCGCTTTCAACGCCCGTTGGGCCACGGAATACCACACTCACATCCAGCGCGGCACCGTTCGTTTGTTCAGGCAGGGTATATTCCCAGCGGCCATCAGTGCCCACGGTTACCGAGCTAATAATGTCGCTGCCATTACGTACGAAAACAATGTCACCTGGGCGGCCCGTACCGTGAAGGGTTGGCGTGGTGTCATCCGTCACCGCCGGATTCGGCAGGTCCCCCTGATAGCGACCAACGTCATCCGATACGCGATCGAACGTCCCGGTCGGAACAACGGTATCGATGGTCAGCAGGAATGGACGTGTCGGAGGTGGAATTTCACCAGGACCGCTGAATTCCCCTGCCGTAATTTCATAGGTTTTACCCGACTCCAGCGCAGGGTTGATCTCAATGGCCCACGCACCGGTCGTTGGATCGGCAGTCATCGTACCCACCGCTTCCCCGTCAACATACAGCGTCACCAGAGAGCCAGGCGTTGCCGTCCCCACGATAACCGGCTTAAGGTCATCCGTGCTGCTGCCGCTGGCCAGCGGGTTGGTCAACGTGCCGGTATTATCTTCCGCGTGGCTGATGGATACCGCATTACCCACGGTGTCGACGATAAAGGTCACTGGCGCGGTGGCTTCACCACGGTTACCCGCAGCATCTTCCAGCGCCACAGACCAGGTATAGGTTCCGTCCGCCAGCGCAGGGGCAGGCGTCCAGCTCCAGTTACCTTCTGCATTGACGGGTACACGAATGCTCTGCCCGTCACCGAGGTCGATCACAGCCGTCATGCCCGGCTCACCCTTACCGCTAATGGTCGGGGTGTTATCTTCGCTGATATCGTTATTGTTAATTTCACGCGGGAACTGGTAATCGTTCCACAGTAAAACGTCGGTCGGCAGCGGCGGCAGTGTCGCCACAGCAGCGATGTTTGGCTCAGTATTGTTGTTAGAAGCGATGGTCTTTTTCATACTCAATATCCAACTATATTCTGTTTATGTTCGGGAAAATCCCTGGATTAAAAAAACGGCTAAACGTTTTTACTTTCCGGAGGCCCCTTAAAGGCGCCTCCGTTTCCTGATATCAATTAGTGGTTTTGCAGCGTGACCGTCACTCCCATCTGAACGAGGATTTCGGTATTCAGGCTTTCCATCTGGAAGGACTGATACTCCACTCCGCCAACGTTAACCGTGCCACCGTCTGTCCAGTTGCCCGGGTCTATATCGTTTGGCAACAGGTCGCTGAGATTGACCCGATCGCCTGCATCGCCCTTCACCATCAACTGGTTGAAGTCGTTATCGTGGAACAGGTTCTGTGTGGCGTTCTCCAGCACATCGCCCGCGCTCAGCGTCAGGGTGTTGTTACCTGTTCCCGTTATGTCGAACACTTCCATTGACTGGATTTTGTTGGTCAGCGCGCTCATATCGAGATGCTGATCCGCACCCAACAGCTTCAGCGTGTCCGTCCCTTCTCCCCCCTGGATCACCGCGTCGGTCAGGCTGGCCACGTCACTCACCTGATAGAGGTTGTCCGCCGCGTCGCCATACCAGACATCGCCCTGGTTATCCGCCAGGAATTCACCCGGCGTGACGGTTTTCGCCGTGCCGCTCACCACCAGGTTATCGATACTGAAACCAAACCCGGTGCTGCCCGGCTGCTCCTGATGGTGGATTTCCATCCGGTAAACCGGCGTCTCCTCCGGATTGTTTAACGACACATGGACGTTACGGTTGCTGATCGGCGCGTTCACAGGCTGAGAACCAATCACATTGCCGTTGATGTCATAGAACGTCACCACCGTAGACGGACCCGCAAATCTCGGGTTGAAATCGAAATCGACGGTTTTGGCGCCATACTGGAAGTCGACAAACATGCTGGCTTCCATCCCGCCATCTGCTGATGAACTGAACAGATACAGGCTGTTTGTGCTTCCCACCCCGATGGGCTGTCTGTCGAATTCGTAGTCAGCCGTACTGGTATCCGTCGTGTGTGAGAAACGCATTCCGTGCACCCACTGGCCCGCATTGATCGCCGTAAACTCATCAGCAGATTCAAAGTTGTTGGTGCTGGTGAAGTCGCTGGTACGGTAGTCCGAGCTGTTACCCGCCGCGTCCACAATGGCTGCCCCGACCGGAATATCGGTATAACCGCCCGGTGGCAGGCTCAGCGTCACATTACCGTTCGCGATATCCGCCGCCGTCAGCGTGTGCGTGACAGAGACATCTCCGACCTTCACCAGAACCGAATCACCCGCCGTCACGTTGCTGCCCGGCAGCGTGACGGTGACATCGTTACCGCTCCGCACCACGTCGGTCGGGGCGTCCGGTGCAACCTGATCCACCACCACGTTCTGTGACGACTCGGTGTAGTTACCTGCCGCATCAACAACACGGGTCAAAATGGTCCAGTCAGCGCTGTGGCCCTGCGTGTCCACATAGGCCCACTTATCGCCGTCGACCAGCGCTTCCTGCCAGGTCGTGCCGCCATCAACGGAGACAAGGACTTTGTCGCCTGCGTCCAGCGCAGCCGAGAGATGGCCGGTGACCAGGCTGCCAGGGCCGCTGTTATTGGTAATGAAGTCCGCATCGCTCACGCCGGAGTCTTTGCTCAGGCCATCAGCCACCGCACTGGCCGTTGGCGCTTCGGTATCAATGGTGATTTTCCACGAATCGCTCGGCGCGCTTCTTACGCCCGTTGGGCTCTGGAACACCACGTTCATATCCAGCTCTGTACCGTTATTCTGCGGCGGTAACGTGTAGTTCCAGTTGCCGCCAGGGCCAACGGTGACGGAGTCAATCAGAGTCGTGCCGTCGTAAATAAACACGACGTCGCCCGCCACACCGGTACCGCGCAGGGTCGGGGTGGTATCGTCGGTCACAGACGGGTTCGCCAGGTCACCCTGAACCAGACCGACATCATCCGCTATACCGTCCAGGGTGCCGGTCGGAATGCGGGTATCGAGCGTCAGCTCAAACGGTGCGGTTTGTGGACCGTCACCGGTGCCGGTGTTTTCACTGGCGGTGATCTGATATGTGCGATCCGCCGACAGCGCCGGGTTGACGGTGTACTGCCATTGACCCGTGGTCGGATCGGCCACCACGCTGTCAACCAGGTTTCCGTCAACGTAGACTTTCACAATGGCACCAGGCGTAGCGCGGCCCACAACGGTTGGCGTCGTGTCATCAGTGTGGCTGCCGCTGGCCAGGTTGCCCTGAATGCCACCTTCATCATCCACAACGTGGCTAATCGAAATCCCGTTTCCGCTGGTATCCACGATGAAGTGAATAGGGTCGGATGCAGGTCCGACGTTGCCGGCCTTGTCTTCAATCGAGACTTGCCAGGTGTAGTCGCCGTCCGCCAGTGCAGGTGCCGGGGTGTAGCTCCAGTTGCCGCTGCCATCAACCGGTACACGCACGGTGGTGCCATCGCCCAGGTCGATAATCGCCGTACCGCCCGCTTCACCTTTACCCCGGTAGGTCGGGGTGTTGTCATCGGTCGTACCGTTGTCGGCAATAATCCCCGGCGTGCCGAAGTCGTCCCACAGTTCAACGTCTGTCGCCTCGCCCGGCGCGGCGGAATCAATGTTGATGACCCATTCGCCCGTTTCCGGGCTGCGGTTGCCGGTGGCATCTTCCGCTACCGCACGGAAGCGGTGCTCGCCCTGTGCCAGCGGCGTACTAAATTCAATTTTCCACTGTCCACCCGTTACCACTGCACTGCCGATCGGGTCCGGGTTCGCGCCGTCGTACAGGTAAACGGTGGTACCGTCCTGACCGGTCCCCACGAGAGTTGGGCGGTCGTCGTTGGTGGTACCGTTTTGCTGTACGGTGCCGGTGTGAGACTCAACATCGTCAATCACATCGGTAATTGCCGGCGCTGTAGGGACTCCGCCCACCTGCACGTTAAAGTTAAAGTCCTCAGACGACTCAGAGCGCAGGCCAGCCTGATCCTCCGCAACAACGCGGACGTTATACGGACCGTTAGCCAACCCCGGAGACGGTTCCCAGGTCCAGGAGCCGGTTTCAGTGGCGCGCACGGAATCCACCACTTTCTCGTTGACGATGATGTAAACGAGGCTATTTTCTTCAGCCGTACCGCTGAAGGTTGGCGTGTTGTCATCGGTGGTTTCACCTGCCGCCAGGTTGCCGGTTCTGTCGCCAACGTTATCGAAAACGGTATCGATGGTCGGTTGTGCCGGTGGCGTGGTGTCAACGATAAAGCCGATAGGATCCGACGGTTCGCTGGCGTTGCCTACCGGATCGGTAATGACCACCACCGCTTCATGTTCGCCATCCGGCAGCGGGATTTCTGGCGTCACTTCCCAGTTGCCGTCTTCACCCACAATCGCAGTGCCCACCACTTCATCGTCGATAATCAGCTCAACGGTTTCGCCAGGCACGGCACCGCCGCCGCTGAATACCGGCTGGGTATCATCGGTGACATCGCCATCGTTAATCGGGCCAGTGATTGGGCCGACGTCATCTTCCACGTCACCGATCACCGGTTTTTCCGGCGCAGTCAGGTCGACGATAAAGCCGATCGGATCGGACGGCTCGCTGGCGTTGCCTGCCGGATCGGTGATCACCACCACCGCGTTGTGCTGGCCTTCAGCCAGTGGGTTTTCCGGCGTCACTGCCCATTTACCGTCTGCCCCCA
>NZ_KI973169.1:3820573-4355072 GCF_000534355.1 Enterobacter sp. BIDMC 30
GGATCGGTAATGACCACCACCGCTTCATGTTCGCCTTCCGGCAGCGGTTTTTCTGGCGTCACTTCCCAGTTGCCGTCTTCACCCACGATCGCGGTGCCCACGACTTCATCGTCGACAATCAGCTCAACGGTATCGCCAGGGTTCGCACCACCGCCACGGAAAACAGGCTGGGCGTCGTCAGTGGCATCGCCGTTGTGGACAGGGCCAGTGATCGGGCCAACGTCATCCTCAACTTCGCCGATCGTTGGTTTGCCAGGACCTGTCGGTGGAGGGGGAATAACGTCGCCGTTATCACCACCGTCATTGCCGCCACGGTTATGGCGAATAATGGAGCCGATGCCAATCGCCGCACCAATCGCCGCTAATGCACCCAGTGCCAGCAAGGCAGGGGAAAACGCGGTACCCGCAACCGCCAGACCGTCAAGGCTGGCAATCGCGCCAGCGCCCAGCGCTTGCGCAGAGGATTCACCGTCCAGCAGGAAAGCAGCTTCGTGGTCATCATCACCGTCGGTGGCGATGTATTCATGCCACTGGCCATCTTCCCCTTTACCGACCAGTTCACCCGGATTATCAAAGTAGTCTTCGATAATCAGCTGCGGCTGATCTTCATCAGTGCCTTCCAGCATGATGAACAGGTCTTTACCGACACGTTTCAGGGTAATGTTTTCTGGCGCAACGCCGTTTTCCCCTTCAGCAAGAATGTACTTTGCATTCGGGATGGCTTTAATTTTGACGGCACTGCCTATTTTTTCACTGCGCAGAACGTCGGCTTTGACAATCGTATTTTTATCAACGACTGCAATATTTACTGGCTTGAGATTCATTCGCTAAATTCTCGTGTAAATAATCGATCTGTGTCTGCGCAACGCGCCAGACGCACTTCCATACGGGATTCTTTCCCTGGCTGACGCTATCTTCCTGTCAGAGCGATGGAGTCTTAATAAGACCTGTCGCAAACGACCAGGTTAAGGTTGCAAGGAGACGTAATAAAAGGACTGGTCCGTTATCTGGCAGGCCAGGCAGGGCAGCGCTGAGGGGGAAAATAAAGTCTCAGTTAAAGACAAGTCTTAGCCAAATTTGCATTGACGGGATAGAGAATAAATTTTTCCTTTCCCGATTCAGGACAACCAGGAATGTCAGGCAAAAAAGTCATTGTCATGGACGCCAGCCCACTGCTTCGCGCTGGACTCCAGGGCTTATTATCAGAACATGGTCATCAGATTGTTGCGCAGTTTGGCACAATGGAAGAATTGCTGGATAAACATTCGTTGTTCAACGCCGACTTGATAATAATGGAGCATCTGCAACAACAGCCAGACGTGTTTTCTTCTCTGGCTCAGTTAATAAAAAATATCCCTGATACACAGGTAATGATTTTATCCTCATCATCCAGTGATTTTCACATTCAGCTTAGCAGGAAGGCGGGGGCTGCCGGCTATCTGAATAAAAGCAGTACGCTGGACAACCTCGTCCGGACTGTCAATAAAGTCGCATCCGGCCAGTTCTGTTATGGCAATGAACTGAGGCTGCACCGGACAAAATACCCGCGAGACGCCTCGTTGTTGTTATCGCTATCCCATACTGACATCTGTATCTTGCGCTACATTTCTGCCGGCTACAGCAATCAGGTCATTGCCGGCATAATGAATATAAATAATAAACGCGTCAGCGCTTATAAAAAGCGCATCATGCTGAAATTTAAAATATCCAAATTGACTGAACTGGTGGATCTGGCAAAACGTAATTATCTCTATTGAACAGAAATGACGCCGGGAAATGACTAACGACCACGAAACTCGCGACGATAGCGGGAAGGTGAGGTATTAAGCTGCTTTTGAAAGTGGCGCCGTAAAGAGGTCGTGGAAGGGAAGCCGACGCGTTCGGCAATATCTTCCACTGGCCGATCGGTTTTTTCAAGAAAGCGCTGGGCAACGAGAATGCGCTGGTTCAAAAGCCAGTTTGAAAAACATTCCCCCGTCGTTTGCTGAAAGCGGCGGGTAAAGCTCCGGCGGCTCATGCAGGCTTTCTCTGCCACGCAGTCCAGCGTGATGGCCAGCTGTAAATTCTCTGTTGCCCAGGCCAGCGCGTCGGTGAAGTTATCTCCACGACGCGTATTCTGCACCGGCAGCTCCACAAACTGCCGCTGCCCGCCCTGACGATGAGGCGGCACCACCAGCAAGCGCGCCACGCGGTTGGCGACATCCGCGCCCCACGCCTGTCGAACCAGATGCAAACAGCAGTCGATACTGGCTGCCGTTCCTGCTGACGTCACAACATCGCCATCATCAATGTAAAGCACATCTTTATCCATCTGCACGGAAGGATAAAGACGCTGAAAGTCCGCCGCCCACCGCCAGTGCGTCGTTGCCGGACGGTTTTCCAGCAGGCCTGCGGCGGCCACCACGAACGTGCCCATACACAACCCAACAATGCGGGACCCGGCTGCATGCGCGTTTTGTAACGCCGTTAACAGTTCAGGCTCCGGTGCATGCTCGGGCACATCCCAGCCCGGCACAATCACCATATCCATCCCGGCTAACGCATCCAGACCTCGGTCGACCACGATGGAAAAACCGGCATTGGTTTTAAGCGCGCCGGGTGTAGTGGCACAAACCACGAGCTGGCACAGGGCGTCACCCTGCGGCGTCAGTGCTTTCTCAAACACGGCATAAGGCACCGAAAGGTGAAAAGGAATAATGCCTTCAAAGACTACGATACCAATTTTCAATGTCATGACCGCCTCCGTAAGCCAGCCAGTATAGAGGGCTGGCTGGCCACAGGGATTTCAGTTCGGTCTTATTTTTCCACCGCCAGCGCCATCACCTGATCCGTGGTCATGATTTCAGCAAAGACATCCGCGACGCCTGCCAGCGCTGCACGCTGCAGCGTGTCGTGATCCACTACGCCCCCCTTCCCGTCATCCAGATCGCGCGTGGCTGTCGCATCTTCCGGAATAATCACGCTATAACCCAGCGGTACAGCATCACGTGCAGTCGATGAGATACACATATGCGTCATCAGGCCCGCCACGATGACCTTTTTAATTCCCTGTTTCTTTAAGCGGGCATCCAGATCGGTGCCCACGAAAGCGCTCGGGGTCTCCTTGGTAATAATGGTGTCCTGCGCAATCGGCTGCAGATCCTTATGGAACTGGGCAAATACAGAATTCTCAGCGAACAGCGGAGTACCGTTTTGCTGCGGGCTATTTTTTGTTATGTGGCGCACAAAGTAGACCGGCATCCCTTTTTGGTGTGCATACTCGACCAGCTTTTTGTTTTTCAACAGCACATCCGCGCCATCCGGGATAACCATCCGGCCACGGAAGTCCTGACCCGCGTAATATTCATTCTGAATATCCACCACGATTAACGCGGTTTCAGATGCGGATAAAGACGTCGTAGCAACAGCGCCTGACATCGCGCGAATTGTTTTTGTATTCACCTGATTTGTCTCCTGTGCGGTGGCCTGGCTGGAAAATGCGCTCATCATGCTCACCAACAGTGCGGTACGGAAAATCGTTTTCATAACAAGAACTCCCTCTGTGTTGTGTTCGGGAGGCATTATTTCGTATTGACGTAAAAGACAGGAGTCACCTGAAGAACGAAAAACGGTACTTTTGGGCCAATATAAAAAAGATTATCCCGTCGTTCCTGCCGAGAAAATATGCCAGAAAAATCCGCCACACTAATTTTCATGTCATTGAAATAGAGCTATTTTCCGCTTATTGACCGGCGGGTAATATCGTTGCAGATATGGTATAGTTATGCATAATATTCATGCCTGTGTTCATCAGGCAAAGCCCTTTGAACCAGGATGATAAAATGAATAGCGTATTAATCGTGGATGACCACCCGGTTGCCCGTCTGGCGGTGAGAATGTTGCTGGAAAAAGACGGGATGACGGTGATCGGCGAGACTGATGATGGCCTTAAGGCATTACAACAGGCACGTCAGTTACTTCCGGATTTGGTTATTGTCGATATCGATATTCCTACAATCAATGGGATTAACGTTGTTCAGCGACTCCGTGCGAATGATTTTAAAGGGGGGATCCTGGTTCTGACGGGTAAGGATGACGATCATTATATTAAGCGTTGTGCCGGTGCGGGCGCCGATGGGTTTATTAGCAAGCGTAATAATCTGACGGAACTTCATGACGCTATCCGTGCAATCAAAAGTGGCTATGGTTTTTTCCCGATTAATCGCGCCCGCCAGATTGCCGCAGAGGATATTCCGCTGGATGACAAAGGGAATATTGCCAGTCTGTCGGATAAGGAACTGCAGGTTCTGCATTTTCTTGCAAAAGGAAGCCGGATTGTCGATATCGCCGGGGAAATGATGATCAGTGATAAAACGGTCAGCACCTATAAAAGCCGCCTGATGAAAAAGCTCGATCTTAAAAGCCCGAAAGACATTTATGATTTTGCCCTGCGCAACAAAATAGAATGAGCCAACACCGGGACTTAAAGGGAAAAATGTGACGGAATCCCCTTCGGCGGCACGCCCGCTACGCATACTGACTGTAGACGATCACCCGGCAAGCCGGCTCCTGCTCAGGCAGCAATTGATCCGCCTGGGGTATGAGGTTGTCGAGGCAGAAAACGGCGAACAAGCCCTTGTGCGCTGGAGCGAACAGCAGGTTGATATGGTCATCACCGATTGTAATATGCCGGTGATGGACGGGCTAACCCTCACCCGGCTGTTACGGGAACGGCAGCAAAAACCGTTAATTATCCTTGGTCTCACCGCGAATGCTCAGCCCGAAGAGCGTAGCCGCTGTATTGCCGCAGGTATGGACGACTGCCTTTTCAAACCGCTCAATCTGAAGCAACTGGAGGCGGGTCTACAGCGCGTGTCCCCAAAAGAGGCGACCACAAAACTTGCTGAACCGGAAGGCCTCGGCCAGTTTATCCATGTGGACAATCTTCGGTCGTTAACCGGCGAGGACAATACCTTATTGTTCACCCTGCTGAATGCCACGCGGGATGAAAACCAACGCGACATGCAACCCTGCCTTACGCTGGCCCGTCAGGGCGACTGGCCAGCGCTGGCGTATCACGTACATCGCCTGGCCGGTGCCGCCGATATCATTGGCGCAACTGCGATAGCGCAGCAGTGTCGCAGTCTTGAAAAGGCATGCGAAGGGACAACGTTGCCCGTCGAGTCTGACATTGTGCCCCGCCTCCAGGCCCTGCTCAGGGACGTCGCGGCGCTGAATCAGGCGATTACAGCCTTCACCACACCACGCTAACCTCAGGTTTACTTTTCCTCACACGCTGTCGAGCGGGCGCCTGCGCCTGGCCTGTCCTGTCCTGTTTTTCACCGACAAGGACTACACGCCTATAGTCCTTCCCTTACACGCCTATCATCCTGCCCTCATGTATCTCACTGACCTGGAATTTATATAGTGACCCCGTTGTCACCATGGCAACGTTTTTGAAATAAAGAAGGTTGCCATGTTAAATAATTTATTTGAGACCACTACAACAGAACTGCGTTTTCTTATTCTGATGCTCTTGCTGATCAACCTCACGGGCGTTTTATTTTTATTATTTACGCCTCATTAATTAAAAGGTATTCCTTGTGAAAAAAACATTTCTTATTCTGCCTGTGCTCACAGCATTAACCATGACTGCGCACGCTAAATCATTGACGCAGTCCACCCTGTCTCTGGAACAGGCATCTGTACTCGCCAGCGAAGCCGTTAAATCGTGCAGCGCTAAAGGCTATAACGTCAGCGTGACGGTTGTCGATGCTGCAGGCCTCACCCGTGCGGTACAGCGTATGGATAACGCCGGGCCACACACCCTGACAGCAAGCTATCAGAAAGCGTTTACCTCTGCGTCCAGCGGAGCGGCGACCAGCCAGCTTCTGGAAAACTCAAATAAGTATCCGGCGGCGAAAAACCTCGGCGATATCCCTGGTTTCTTATTACTGGCTGGCGGCGTACCGGTTAAAGAAAATAACGCCACCATCGGTGCCATTGGTATTGGCGGCGCGCCGAGCGGTGATATTGATGAAGCCTGTGCACTCGACGCTATTAAAAAGCTGAAATAAGTAAAGCCATCTGTCATTTATCGGAAAGATAAAAAAGGAACTTATTATGAAAGTAACGCCACGTGTTTTATTCGCCTCTGTGATTTCACTGTGCGCTTCCGGCCCGGTACTGGCTGCCGAAAACGTTAAAGAAGGCTATTACGGTGCCCTGAACCTGATTGACACCCATCAGAAGGCCAAGAGCATGAACCTGAGCGAACGCCCGGGGATCGGTTCATTTGTGGCCGGGGACGAAAAAGAGCACAAGCTGAACGGTTCCGTGGCCGCTGGCTATCAGTTCGGCAATAACTGGCGTACCGAAGCGGAATATGTGTTTAAAGAAAAAACAGAATTCACCAGCGGCTCTTCCACGTTTGCAACCAGTTTCAACCACATGAAAGTTGATTCTGAACGTGCAATGCTCAACGTTTATCGTGACTTTATGATCACCGATAAATTCGCCCTGTATGCAACGGCGGGTGCCGGTGTGGCGAAAGTGAAAGTGGGTGGCTGGCAGGGTAATGACACCCGCGAGTTTGCTGGCAACACGCAAACCAACTTTACCTACTCCGTGGGTGCTGGTGCGTCTTATGAAGTTATCGACGATCTGACCCTGTACGCCACTTATCGTTATGTCGATATGGGCAATATCGAAAGCGGCCGTAACACCTTTGTCAACGCCCGCAGTCTGCAGGATGAAAACCTGCGTGGACGCCTGGTGAACAATGAATTTGTATTCGGCGTGCGCTACGTCCTGTAAGGCACGTTGACAGACAGTTTCATCACCCTCATTTCAGGTATTTTTCCTCTCTTTTATGCCACTTTGCCTGTCCTTACCGCCTCTCTGCCGGGCGGTAAGGTTTTTTTTGCTCAAGAGCGCTCACGATCGAATTTCCCTTCGGTACGCTGACGCCCCTCATTCCGGCACCACCTCCACGCTCGCCGACAACCCGGCTACCAGCTCAATCCCCTTCGGCAATGCATCAATATGTATGCGCACCGGGACGCGCTGCGCCAGCCGCACCCAGCTAAACGTCGGCTCGACGTCGGGAAGCCCAAGCCCGCCCGTCTCATCGTTGTTATCACCGATCCCATGGCCGATGCTCTCGACATGCCCGGCAATCACCGGTTCATAGCCCATCAACACGATATGCACCGTGTCCCCAACGCGAATATGTCGAAGTTTGGTCTCCTCGAAATACCCTACCACCCAGAAACTGTGCGCATCGACGATGGCGACCTTAGTCTCCCCCGCGGTGGCATAGTCCCCCGGGCGAAGCCGCAGATGGGTGATATAACCCGAGACGGGAGCCCGTACAGTGGCGTGGGACAAATTAAGCTCGGCCAGCTCCAGCGCAGCCAGCGCACCGTGATAATTCGCCACCGCGACGTTCGCGGCGCTGCCCGTTTGCTGTAAATCCTCGCTGGAAATCGCGGCTTTAATCTGAGCGCGTCGTCTGGCGGCATCCTGTCGCATCACCATCTCATGCCGTCTGGATTCCACCTCCGCCTGCGCGCTGGCCACCGCCAGCGTGAGCCAGTGCGGGTCGATAGCGTAGAGCACATCGCCCCGGTTAACCCACTGGTTATCCCGGACGGCCACGCGGACTACCGGCCCGGATACGTCCGGCGCAATCTGTACCACATCCGCCCGTACACGGCCGTCGCGGGTCCAGGGCGTTTGCGCATAATGTTTCCACATCATAAAAGCCAGAAGCGTGGCCGCAGCGACGGCACATAACGTCAGCGCATAGCGACCGACCAGAGAAAGTAGTGATTTCATCTAAATAACCCCAGCGCGGTCAGGCCCTGCATCAGCAGGAAAAAGGTGACCAGATAAGTTGAAACGTCCAGCAGCGGGCGAAAAGGCAAACGACGGTAGAGCCTGCTGAGCGATAAAAGCGCGATGAGTGCCAGCGTGCAGGCCAGCGCCGCGAGCGCGGTGACAAGCAGTCCCGGGATAAAAACGCCCCCGATATTCAGATCATTGACCATCGTCTGCCCTCCGTAATGCGCAATGTAAATCCACCAGATGGCCGACAAACTGGCGCGTTTGTGCATCTGCGGCAGGCAAACAGAGGCGGATGTGGTCGGCGATGTGTTCACGCAAGGCGTCGGTGTCGTTCAGGTGATACAGGCGCGCGCTGATCTCTCTGCTCGCGGGCATATCGCAGCGGCGTAAATGCATCACCGAAAGGCCGATGCGCAGCGCGCGCAGCAGCGGGTTAAGCACCTGCGCTGAGGCACGCCCGCTGCGCTGCAGGCGCGGCAGTAACAGGGCAGCGCGGTCAATCATCAGATTGGTCCAGTGCGTCTCATCCAGCTGAAACTTGCCCTTCACGCTGCGACGAATATCGCGCTGGCACAGCGTGTGCAGACGTGCGATGGCCGCGTCGGCCTGCACGGTTTGCAGCAGGCTCATGCTGATAACAGCAAAGCCGGTTGCGGCAAACAGCGCAATGGCGGTATTGGCCGCCGTGGCAAAATCTCCGCTGTAGTGGGCACCCAGCTCGCACAATACCGGCAGCGTCAGGGTGATCCCCATCGCCATAAACGTGGTGGGAGGACGTGCCTGAAGCGACCCGGCCAGCAGATATACCGGCGCCAGCACGGCCACCAGCACGGGGAAATCGCTCACCTGCGGAAGCAGCGCAAAGCTGTACAGCAGGCTAATCAATACGCCCCAGAACGAGCCAATAATGTATTTCACAATGTGCGGAGCCGGGGTGTCGAAACTGCCAAACAGCGTGCAGCAGACCCCAAGGATAGAGACCGCCGTGCTGCCATCGGGCCAGGCGGAGAAGATCCAGACCAGGCAGCCGCTCAGGATGATGGCGAACGCGCCCAGCGAGGTGCGGGCGGCAGTAAGAGGATCGCGGTGAAAAACATACCCTTTAACTGCCCTGCCCGCCGTCAGTCCGTGGGCGGGCTTCGCATGGTGGATGGCATCAGAAAGACGTTCGCACTGCTGCAACAGCGCAATGGCCTGCGTCAGATAACGGACAAAACTGGCCTGTAGCGCGTCGTCCATCGTCCGGGCCTGTGCAGCGTAGCGCTCTGCGAGCTGTTCACTGCGTGCTATTAACGCATCTGCCGTGCTGTGGCGTGCAGCATTTTTATCCCCCAGCCAGGCCTGAACGTCGTCGAGCAATACCTGCAACCCGGCAGGCACCGTCACCGGTAAGCGATCGCGTAATTCACAGTTGACGATGACCAGCCGCGCCAGTCGGTCATGGATAGCCTTTCTGCCCTGCCGCACCGGAGCAGACAGGGCAAAATCATACGGAATATGGTGGCTTATACCCTGCAGAAACTGCAGCGCCAACGCCAGATGCAGCGGGTCTGAAACCGCGACGGGTTTGCCTGCGAGGGTGTCAGCCACCCGCTCACGCGCGGCGCGCAGGGTTTGCGATAACTTACTGTTGAACAGGCCGGAGATACGCGCGGGTAACACATAGCGATGTATCAGCGCCGCGCAGAAGATCCCAATGACAATCTCCTGCACACGGATAATGGCGATATTAAAAATCCCGCCGGGGTCGGATACCGCAGGAAAACCAATCAGGCTCGCAGTGTACCCGGCCAGCACAAAGGCATACGCCCGCGGGGTGCGCTCCAGCAGAGATAAATAGAGGCAGAACGTGATCCAGCCCGACAGCATCACGCTGCAGAGGATCGGCATATTGACGAAGGCAGGCACGATCGCAACGGTGGCACAGGCCCCCACAACGGTGCCGGCCAGACGATAGAGACTTCTGCTCAGCGAGGCCCCCACCGACGTCTGCGAAACGATATAGACGGTAATAATGGCCCACGATGGACGTTCGAGGCCTATCGACAGCGCAATGTAGTAAGCGAGCATCGCCGCTGCAAAACTTCTCGCGGAATAGAGCAGCGCGCTGGCATCGTTATGCAGCACGGGAGATAAGCGCTCACGCATGGCGCGCCACGAATGAAAATGAAAAGCGTTTAATGTGTTCATGCCAGAATTATTACTGGCTTGCGAACCCGCTTAAATACTCTATTCTGTCAAAAAATACCTAAATGTTGCCAGAAACGTGAAACCTCAACTTGCCAATACGCTCTTCGACCCTGACGCCACCGCATGCCCGGCCGTAGCCCGACATCTGGATTTCGTGGAGTACGCCGCGGAAGTGCCGGTGCACACCCACCGTAAGGGGCAGCTGATTATTGCTTTGTATGGCGCGGTGATTTGTCATGCGGAAAATGATATCTGGATCGTGCCGCCAGACTGTGCCGTCTGGATCCCTGGCGGGATCGCACACAGCGCCAAAGCGACCTGGAATGCTCATCTCAACTATCTGTTTATTGAACCCGGTGCCGCCGCGCTGCCGGAGAAATGCTGCACGCTGGCCATTTCCCCATTAATCAAAGCGCTGGTTGACCGTTTGACGCATGAACGCGTTGATTATCCGCCAGAGAGCCATGCCGCGCGGCTGACCAGAGTGACGCTTGATGAGCTCGCCAGCATGCCGCAGCAGAAGCTGAGCCTGCCCGTTTCAGCCCATCCCAAAATTCGCGCCATGGCCGACGCGCTGGTCAGCCATCCTGACGACAGAAGCACCCTGAAAGCGTGGGCGAAACGGCTGGCGCTGAGCGAGCGCTCCTTTGCGCGTTTGATGGCGCGCGAGACCGGGCTGAGCTTTGGCCGCTGGCGTCAGCAGCTGCAGTTGATTATTGCCCTGCAGGAGCTGGCAAGCGGTGTCCCGGTCCAGAACGTGGCGACAACGCTTGGGTATGAATCCGTGAATGCGTTTATCACCATGTTCAGGAAAGCCATGGGCACCACGCCCGCGCACTATTTTGCCGAACGAAAAGTCAGCGGCCGTTAACCCGGCCCTTCGCTGCCTGCAGCAAGCAGGGGAACCAGCACATCGCTAATCGGAACGGGAATACCGTGAGCACGACCATAGCGCTGGATCACGCCGTTGCGAATATCCCACTCCATGGGACGGTTGGCCTGACGATCGGCGAGGATAGACGTGCCTAAATCGGCAGGCGCGCGCTGGAAGTTCGCCAGGATCTCCTGCGCAACGTCATCGTGCAGCACCGCGCCTTCTGCTCGGGCCACGGCAAGCCCCTCGCGCAAATACGCCAGCGCCAGCTCGCTGATATCCTCACGAGAGAACATCCCGGCACGACGATTCGCAAGCACCATCAGGCCTGCAACCGCATTTTGCAGCAGCTTGCGCCATGCGACGGTAAGAAAATCTGCCGACAAGTCTATCGCGCAGCGCGTGCCGTTCAGCGCATCAGCCACCCGTTTTGCCTGCGGCACATCCGGCAGCGTCAACCGCGGACTGGCCCGCAGCCAGACGGACGCATCCGGCTCACGCTGCGCCGGGAACCAGACCACCGACGGCAGTACCGTCGCGCCATTGACCCACGGTGCCAGCTGGGCCTTTTGCTCGACGCCGTTTTGCAGCGCGCAAACCACCGTGTTTTCATCGCACAGCGCGTTCAGCCATCCCGCGCTGTCGGCGTTCTGGGTCGTTTTCACTGCGATAAAAACCAGATCGTACGGACGATCGATGACCGTCGGATCGGTTAATACCGGCCCGGGTACCACGATTTCACCCTCATCGTGCCGCAAACGTAATTGCGGGTGTGCGGTACGTCCGCACAGTTGCGGCGTGCGGCCAGCCTCATGCAGCACCGCAGCGATAGTGGTTCCGATTGCACCGGGTCCAATCAGCGCAATGGTTGGATAGTCAGACATTGTTAACTCCCCTGGTCGCTAAAGCCCTAATCAGTGTGCCGTGGCGTTCAGCATAGCCGCCACACGACCCTTTATACCACCGCCTGAAGTGGGAGCCATACCCGTTGTCTATACTCATTTCATCTACGACAACGGAGTGCACCATGCCATTACCCGATTTCCATTCCTCTGAACCTTATACCCTTGGTATTGAACTTGAACTGCAGGTGGTTAACCCGCCGGGGTACGATCTGAGCCAGGACTCCTCCGCCCTTATCGCTGCCGTCAAAGACGACATCAAAGGTGGGGAAGTGAAGCACGATATCACCGAGAGCATGCTCGAAATCGCCACCGGCGTGTGTCAGAACATTGATCAGGCCGCCGCACAAATCTCGGTGATGCAGCAAAGTATTCTGCGCGCCGCTGCGGAGCAGCATATTCAGATCTGCGGCGGTGGGACGCACCCTTTCCAGAAGTGGCAGCGTCAGGAGGTGTGCGATGACGAGCGCTATAACGTCACGCTCGAACGGTTTGGCTATCTGATTTTGCAGGCGACGGTATTCGGCCAGCACGTGCATATCGGGTGTCGGACCGGCGACGACGCTATTTATCTGCTGCATGGTTTGTCGCGCTTTGTCCCCCACTTTATTGCTCTGGCGGCGTCCTCACCCTATATGCAGGGTACGGACACAAAGTTCGCCTCGTCGCGACTCAATATCTTCTCGGGATTTCCGGATAATGGACAGATGCCGTGGGTGAACAACTGGCAGGAGTTCGAAGGGCTGTTTCGTCGTCTGAGCGCCACCAGCATGATCGACAGCATTAAAGATTTGCACTGGGATATTCGCCCCAGCCCGCATTTTGGCACGGTCGAGGTGCGGGTGATGGATACACCGCTGACGCTCGGCCACGCGATCAACATCGCCGGGTTGATTCAGGCGACGTCTCACTGGCTGCTGACCACGCGGCCCTATAAGCATCAGGAAAAGGATTTTCTGCTGTACCGCTTTAACCGTTTTCAGGCGTGTCGTTATGGGTTAGAGGGCATTCTGACAGACGTGCAGACTGGTGAGCACAAAACCGTGGCGGAAGATATTGGGTGGCTGCTGGAGCAGGTTGCGCCGTCGGCCGAGAAGCTCGGCGCGACGAGCGCGATTGAGGAAATAGCCCTGATGTTAAAACAGGGCAAGAGCGAGGCGCAGCGCATGCGCGATTTTATCGCAGACGGCGGTTCGCTTATTTCTCTGGTTCAGAAACATTGCGAGCTGTGGGCGACGAGTCCGTAAGCCGATGCCCCCACTCACGCAGGCGCTGGAACAGCACAAACAGCGCCGGGATAAACAGAATGCCGACCACGGTGGCCACCAGCATCCCGCTGAACACCGTGGTGCCAATGATGCGGCGGCTCTGCGCCCCTGCCCCGGACGCCAGCATCATCGGCAGCACACCGATAATAAATGACACCGCCGTCATCATCACCGCCCGGAAGCGGCGGGAGGCGCCTTCACAGGCCGCATCGACAATCGCCATCCCCTCATGACGCCGTGCGCGGGCAAACTCGACGATCAGGATCGCGTTCTTGGCCGCCAGCGCGATTAACAGCACCAGACCAATCTGCACATACACATCGTTGGCGTATCCCGCGATCCACAGCCACACCAGCGCGCCCCCGATGGCGAACAGGACTGAGAGCATCACGCTCGCGGGCAGCGTCCAGCTCTCATACTGCGCGACAAGGAACAGCCACGCCATAACCACCGCGGCCAGGACAATCCAGATGGCCTGATTTCCGGTCTGCTGCTCCTGATAAGACATCCCGCTCCAGGCATAGTCGTACCCGGCAGGCAGGTTTTCCGCCAGAAGCTCGCTCATCACGGCCATCGCCGTGCTGCTGCTCACGCCGTCTGCCGCCGACCCGCTCACTGACACCGACGGGAACTGGTTGTACTGCTGCAGGAACGGTGCGCCAACGGTCGGGGTAATCGTGACAAGATTACTCAGACGCACCCGCTCACCGTTATTGCTGCGCACGAACAATTCGCTGATTTGCCCGGCACGCTCGCGCCACTGCATTTCGTTCTGTACCACCACGTGGTAGACGCGGTTGTTAACGCTAAAATCCCCGGCCCGCGTGCCGCCAAAGGCGGTTTGCAGGCTGCTGAAGATGCGCGAGACCGGCACGTCGAGGCGGGCAGCGCGCTCGCGATCAACGGTCAGCGTCAGCTGCGGCACGTTGCTGCTCCAGGTGGTAAACACCCGGTTAAGCTGCGGATGCTGGTTAGCTTTTATCAGAACGTTGCGGGTAACGCGTTCCAGCTCCGCCGGGCTTTGCCCCGCCTGGGCCTGAATACGCAGGTCGAAGCCGGAGGCGTTGCCCAACCCCGGCAACGTCGGCGGGGCGAAGGTCATGATGGTCGCTTCCGGCAGCGCCAGCAGCTGACGCTGCAGCGTTCCCATCACCTCATCAAGCGGCGGACGCTCCCCCCATGTCTTCAGCATGATGGAGATAAACCCGCCGTTAGACGCGCTGGTACCGTTGAGAATGTTAAAACCGGAGACCTGAATCACATCCTCGACCGCAGGGTGTCTGGCGATAAGCTCCCGCGCGGTGGTCATCACCGCTTCGGTACGCTCCAGCGACGCCGCTTCCGGCAGTTGCACGCTGGCGAAGAAGTAGCCCTGATCTTCCTGCGGCAGGAAGCCCTTTGGCATCGACATAAAGCTGAACACCACCACGCCCGCCGCGCCAGCCGTTGCCAGCAGCACCAGCCACGGACGGAGGTTAATGCAGTTAACGATGCGGGTATAAACGGTGCGTGTGGTATCCAGTCCGCGGTTGAAAACGCGGTAAACCGCGGCTGGCTTCTTCGGGCGCGGGCGCAGCAACAGCGCACAGAGCGCTGGCGTCAGGGTCAGCGCCACCAGGCTTGAGAGCGTGACGGCGGTGGAGAGCGTGACCGCGAACTGGCGATACAACTCCCCCACGATCCCCGGCAACAGCGCCACCGGCACAAACACCGCCAGCAGCACCAGGGTGGTGGCAATCACCGGCCCGGCAATCTGGCGCAGCGCCTGTGCGGTAGCCGCCGTGCGGCTTTGCCCTTCCGCCATTAGCGTTTCAACGCTCTCCACCACCACAATGGCGTCATCCACCACCATGGTAAGCGCCAGAATAATGGCGAACAGGCTGAGCGTGTTGGCCGAATAACCGAGGGTATAGAGCACCGCAAAGGTGCCGACCAGCGACACTGGAATGGCGAGCGCCACAATCAGCGTCGCACGCCAGCTCTGCAGAAATAAGGAAACCACCACCACGACGGCGAGCAGGGTCAGCGCCAGCGAGACGCCAATCTCCTTGATGGTCGCAGCGACGAAGGTGGTGGTATCGAATTTTACTTCATAGGTCAGATCGTCCGGGAAGCGTGCGGAGAGTCGCGCCAGCTCCGCGCGAACCGCATCGGCTACGCGCAGGGCGTTGGCGGACGGCGTAGGGTAGATGCCAAGATAGGCCGAGTCATGCCCGTTCAGCTGGGCGCCGGAGCTGTAGCTGCGCGACCCCAGTTCAATCGTGGCGACATCTTTCAGGCGCACCAGCTGGCCCATCTCCCCTGCACGGATAATGATGTCTGCAAAGTCCTCAGCCTGATTTAAACGCCCCAGGCCGTTAATCGTCAGGGTTTGCTGCTGGCCGTTAAATACCGGCGGCGTTCCGACCTGGCCTGCCGCCCCCTGGACGTTCTGCTCGCGTAACGCCTGAGCCACGTCATCGGTGGTCACGTTCAGGGCGTTCATGCGATCCGGACGCAGCCAGATACGCATGCTGTAGTCGCGTGCGCCAAACATCTGCACCTGCCCGACGCCCGGCAAACGCGCCAGCGCTTCACGCACCTGCGTGCTGGCGTAGTTACTGACGAAAAGCGGCGTGTGGGTATTGTCCGGTGAGTAAAGGCTTACCCCCATCATCAGATTGGTGGCGCGTTTACGCACCTGCACGCCGTTTTGCTGCGCCTCGGTGGGCAATTGCGCCACAGCCTGCGCCACGCGGTTTTGCACGTCGATGGCGGCCAGATCCGGATCGGTCCCTGCCGCAAATGTGATGTTCAGGCTGTAGGCACCTTCATCCGAACTGGTGGATTCCATATAGAGCATGTGATCCACGCCGTTAAGCTGAGTCTCCAGCGGCGTGGCAATGGCTTCCGCCACGTCAGCCGAACTGGCACCCGGCCAGCTGGCGGAGACATTCACCACCGGTGGGGTGATCTGCGGGTACTGCTCCACCGGGATAATCTTCAGCGCGATGGCACCCAGCAGGGTTATCACCAGCGCAATCACCATCGCGAAGCGCGGGCGTTTGATGAAAAACGTCAGCATGATGGCTCCTTAATTCAGTATCTGCACGGCGGCGCCAGGCTGTACGCGCTGGGCACCGTCGGTGATCGCTCGCTCACCGGGATGTAAGCCGGATGAAATCTCAAACTGCTGGCCAATCTGTCCGGCAATCTTCAGCGGGCGTTTTTCGGCTTTGCCTTCTGCGTTAACCACCCAGGCAAAGAATCCCTCGCCGTTTTGCTGTACCGCCGCAGCGGGCACTGTCAGCACCGGCTGCGCGCTTGCCGGACGCAGGTAGACATTCACATTGCCGCCCGGCAGCAGCTGATGGCGCGGGTTGGCAAATTCAGCGCGCAGCATCACGCTGGCGGTACGCGGGTCGATACGATTGTCCACGGAGGTCAGTTCACCGCTCAGGCGCTGACCATTGCTGTCAATCCGCGCCTGCCAGGCGCGCTTCAGGGCGCTGATATCCGCATGTTGTCCGGCTTTGGTGGCAAACGCCCCCTCTTCCAGCGCAAAGGCGATACGGATCGGATCAAGCTGCACGACATCCACCAGCACGCCGCTTGACGGGTTCACCAGGCTGCCGGCATGGAACTGGCTGTGCCCCACTCGGCCATCAATCGGCGATGTGATGCGCGTGTACGCCAGCGTCACGTTACGGGTTTCGAGGCGAGCTTTCGCCTGCTCCAGCGCAGCGCTGGCGACATCGCGCTGCATGCGCGCGTTATCCACGTCGTGACGGCTGATGGCATTGCTGTTGCCCAGGCTTTCAAAGCGTGAAAGCTGCTGCTGCGCCTGACGCAGCGTGGCTTCCGCGCTCTTTACCTCAGCCTGTGCCAGACGCACGGCGGCGCGTGGCTCGGCATCGTCCAGTTCAAACAGCACGTCACCTTTTTTCACGTATTGTCCGTCGCGAAAATGAACCTGGGTAATCACGCCTTCCGTGCGCGCTCTTATCTCGACGGTATGAATGGCTTCAATGCGGCCAGGCACGTGCCGTTCAGCTGCGTGGGTCGTTTGCTCCACAACCGCCACGCGAACCGGAATGGCAGCAGCAAACGCGGGTTGAAAGAGGGCGAGGAGGACAAACAGGAGCGGGAATTTCATGGGGATGTACCTCTGATGTGTTTCCCTCACCCCGGCCCTCTGCTCAATGAAAGGGAGGTCAGCATCCCCTCTCCCGGCGGGAGAGGGTTAAGGTGAGGGCAAAAGGTTATGCAGCCTTACGGAACCTGCGGGTCAGTCGCTTCTCGATTTCAACAACGAAGAACATCATCGCGGCTACCGCCAGCGTGACGAACCAGTAGCGCAGAGGCAGCGCTTCCGTGCCGAAAAGCATCTGCATAAACGGCAGGTAGATGATTGCCGCCTGGAGCAGGAACAACACGCCTGTGACCAGCCAAATCCCTTTGTTCGCCAGCAGGCCACGGTTCAGGGAGAACCCTTCAGTGTTGCGGCAGTTAATCATGTATACCCACTGGGCGCAGACCAGCATCTGCAGCAGCACGGTACGGATGAACTCCGCGCTGTGGCCGCGCGGTGCCAGCCAGGCTTCCAGCGCAAAGGCGGCGATGGCAATCATGGTCCCGACGAAGGCCACGCGCCATACGGCGTACGCATCCATCACGTGCTGTCCGGTCTGACGCGGCGGACGCTTCATGATGTTGCGCTCAGCGGCTTCAAAGGCCAGGCCAAAGGAGAGCGTGGCGGAGGTTGCCATGTTCATCCACAAAATCAATACCGGCGTCAGCGGGATAATGTTTCCTGCCAACAGCGCAATAACAATCAGCAACCCCTGCGCCAGGTTGGTCGGCATAATGAACAGAATGGTTTTCTTCAGGTTGTCGTAAACGCGACGCCCCTCTTTTACCGCGCTGGCGATGGTGGCGAAGTTATCGTCGGTCAGGACCATATCCGCCGCCTCTTTGGTCACTTCGGTGCCTTTAATGCCCATTGCGATGCCCACGTCCGCCTGGCGCAATGCCGGAGCGTCATTCACACCGTCGCCGGTCATGCCCACGATCTCACCCTTGTCCTGCAGGGCTTTCACCAGGCGCAGCTTATGCTCCGGGCTGGTACGGGCGAAAATGTCATATTTCACCGCGGCGTCTGCAAGCTCAGCGTCGTCCATTTTCTCCAGCTGGTAGCCCGTCACCGCCTGCTCGCTGTTGGTGATCCCGAGCATCTGACCGATGCTCATTGCCGTCTGCGGGTGATCCCCGGTGATCATCTTCACGCGGATCCCGGCCTGCTGGCAGGCATGAATCGCATCAATCGCTTCAGGACGCGGTGGATCCATCATTGCGGCAATACCGAGGAAGATCAGCCCGTGATTCAGATCGTCATGCGTCAGCGCCTGCTCACCGTTCGCCGGTTTGAACGCCGCGGCAACCATACGCAGCCCCTGACGTGCATAGCGCTCCATCTCGGTTTCCCAGTAAGCGCGGTCGAACGCTTCAGCGCCGTTACGGGCCTGCTGCTGTTTACACAGCGCGAAAATCACGTCCGGCGCGCCGGTAATCAGGATGTGCTCCTCGTGACCAATCTGATAGTGGGTGCTCATGTACTTGTACTGCGAATCGAACGGGATCTTGTTAATCAGGGTGGTCATCACCGGCTCAAGATGCGCCTTCGCCGCCAGCACCTTCAGCGCCCCTTCGGTCGGCCCACCGGTGATGCCCCACAGACCGCGTTCGTCCTGAATCAGCTGGCTGTCATTACAGAGATCGACAGTGCGCAGGTACTGCTCCAGCACGGTGCCCGGCTGGATCTGCATCGGCTCGTCGCTGCCTTCCAGGTAAATGTTCCCCACCGGCTCGTAGCTGTTACCGTCCACGCGGTAGCAACTGTCGGCAGTAATGATGGCTTTCACCGTCATCTCGTTCATGGTCAGGGTGCCGGTTTTATCCGAGCAGACCACGGTCATCGCCCCCAGGGTTTCAACCGTTGGCAGCTTGCGGATAATCGCCCGCTTGCGTGCCATCGCCTGCACGCCAAGAGAAAGGATGATAGAAATAATGGCTGGCAGACCTTCCGGCACGGAGGCGACCGCCAGGCTAATCAGAGAGAGCAGCAGCTCGCCCATGGGGATTTCGCGGAACACCAGGCTGAAGACAAACAGTGCCGCCATCATCGCCAGAATAATGGCGAAGATCGCTTTCCCCAGCTTGTCCATCTGCACCAGCAGCGGCGTACGATGCTTTTCAATACCCGCCATCATCTGGTTAATGTGGCCAAGTTCAGTCTCTTGCCCGGTGGCAATGACCACGCCAATGCCGCCCCCTGCACTCACGGTCGTACCGGAAAAGACCAGGTTAGTGCGGTCGCCCAGCGGTAATTCACCGGTCAGCGGATTAATGTGTTTATCCACCACGGTAGATTCGCCGGTCAGAATAGCCTCTTCCACGCGTAAATTATGCGCTTCGATTAAACGCATATCCGCCGGAATACGATCCCCCGCGCGTAATACAATAATATCGCCCGGGACTATTTCAGTTGTCGGTAGCGTTTCATGATTGCCATTGCGAATGACGCGCGCTTCGCTGGAGAGCATATTGCGAATACTCTTCAGGGATTTTTCCGCATTGCTTTCCTGAATATGGCCAATTAACGCGTTGATTACCGCCACACCGAGGATAACCAGCGTATCGACCCAGTGGCCCATAACCGCGGTTAATACCGCCGCGGCAAGCAGAACGTAAATCAGTACATCATTAAAATGGGCGAGAAAACGTAGCCAGGCGGGCTTGCCTTTTTTCTCCGGCAACGCGTTAGGGCCATACTGATGCAGACGTGCCTGCGCTTCAGCACGGTCGAGGCCGCTTGCCTGGCTCTGCTTGTTAGCAAGCACTTGCTCAACGGTCTGCAGATACGCCTGCCCACCAGCAGGTGGCATGTTCTGAGAGAGATTTTTTTTGGTCATCGTATTTTTCCTTCAATATACGGTGGACGGAAGCCTGAATTCCTTTCTGGCTTTAATAAATTCATTTTTAAGGCTTGCGGGTAAAATTGATCTACCGCAATATAATTACTGCCGGGATATTCAAAACTAATAAATATTATTCGAATACGATGATTTTTACAAAATATTTCTAAACCAACGCTAAACGAGGAGGAACCATGTTTGGTATTTATCGCGCACGCCGCCTGGCGTTATACATTGTCGCAGCCATTGTTATTGCCACGTTAATTGGATATAGCACTTATATGTTTGTAAAATTATTTGCATGACAAGGACATTTATTTACATAACGCGATAATAATTTAATCGCTTCTGAGAGATTATTCTCTTTCTGTTATTTATTCGCAGAAAAGTGCATTTGATTTAACAAAAAACGTCTGCCGGGTTTATATTGCTTTACGTTCCGCGATGCCGGACAATGACATTTTTAACTGACGATTAACATTAAGATGAAACACCCGTTAGAATCGCTGCTCACAGCGGGGGGCATTTTGTTGATGGCCCTGCTCTCCTGCCTGCTGTTACCTGCGCCGTCGCTTGGGCTGGTGCTGGCGAAAAAGCTGATGACGATCTTCCACATGGTCGATCTTAACCAGCTGTACACCATTTTGTTCTGCGTGTGGTTTTTACTGCTTGGCGCCCTCGAATTCTTCATCCTGCGTTTCGTCTGGCGTCGCTGGTTTTCACTGGCATCGTAAGTAAAAAAAAACCGGGTGCGGCTGCGCCTTACCCGGTCGGATTTCTGCATAACGACACGTTCAGTGTGTCCGGCTGTGGTTCTCTTTGCGGTACGCGCCAGGCGGCTGGTTGAAGGTACGGGTAAAGATACGCGTAAACGTCTGCTGCGAATCAAAGCCGTAGCGCAAACAGATATCGTAGACACGCTCGTCCGATTCACGCAGGTCACGCGCTGCCAGCAGCAGCTTGCGTTCGCGAATGTAACGCCCGAGACTTTCGCCCTTATACTGCATAAACAAACGCTGCAGATGCCATTTCGAGTAACCCGCGTGGCGGGCGATCTCTTCGATACGTAATGGCTGGTGCAGGTTGTCGTCGATCCACTCGACGATGGTGTCGATGACTTGAGCGGAAATGGTCATACTGCTCTCCCCCTCTGCTTCTCGCTTAAACATTATTCCCACCACTCACGAAAGGTTTGCGTGGTATCACTCACGTGAACAGGTTCACCCAGCTCCGGCGTCAGTAGCCGATAATTTTTATCTTTGCTGGCCTGCGCCAGCTGGATCAGCGGATCGTTCCAGGTGTGTTTCGCCAGCACAAAGCGTCCGTTATGACCGGGCACGACAGCTTTCGCGTTAAGGTCAGCCGACGCCTGTGCCGTTTCCGCCGGCATCATGTGAATGTACTTCCAGTCCCGATCGTACTGGCCGTTTTCCATGATGGCTAAATCCACCTCGCCGAACTGCTCACCGATGGCCCTGAAGTGCGGGCCGTAACCGGAGTCTCCGCTGTAATAAACCTTCTGCGCCGGCGTGACGAACATAAAGCTCCCCCACAGGGTTTGATCGCGTTTAATCCCGCGTCCGGAGAAGTGACGTGCCGGCAGGACGTGCACCGTTAAGTCATCACTGATGCGCACCGACTGGTTCCAGTCGCGCTCGTCGATAATTTCCGGCTTCATGCCCCAGTAGCGCAGATGAGATCCAACGCCCAGCGGGGTAACCACACGTTTCACCTTCGGCAGTAACGCCCTGATGGTGGCGTAATCCAGATGATCGTAGTGATCGTGGGAGATGATCAGCAGGTCGATCTCCGGCATGTTCTGCGCATGCCAGGGATACTCGCCCGCAAAAGCTTTATTAAGGAACGAGAACGGCGCGGCATAGTTACTGAGCACCGGGTCAATCAGAATACGTTTACCCGCCAGCTGCATATACCACGACGAGTGACCGAGCCAGACCAGCGTGTCCTGCTCCAGCGGCAGACTGGCGAGATCGGTTTTCACCAGCGGCAGCGGCTGCGCGGGACGGGCATTTTCGGTTTTGCGGGTCAGAAATTGCCACCACGCTACCAGCATATTTTGCTCGCCGGTGAAGCCCGGTGTCGGCAACGTATTGTGGAACTTCCCGTCGCGATACTGCGGGGAGGCCTCCACTTCGGTAAGCTGCGCACCCTGCGGTGGCTGGCCAAATCCAGGATTCAGGATAAAAGGTAAACTCGCAGCTGAAGCAATAATCATGACGAACACCACGCAGATGAATAGAGGCTTTTTCATATCCTGACCCGAAAACGCGCCCCATCCGATGGTTTACGCGGGTTGAACTTGATTATGAGTGAGTAAGCACTCATTATAGATATGATGATAAAGTCGTCAAGACGTTTTCGATCTTTGACATTGCGCGTTGCAGCCTGTCAAAGCACGTGTTTCAATCAAGGTTTTTACAATTGACAGGAGGAACAATTTAGTGGCACGTCCGAAGAGTGAAGATAAAAAACAGGCCTTACTGGACGCAGCAACCGCTGCATTTGCACAGTCAGGTATTGCCGCCTCAACGGCCTTAATTGCCCGGAACGCGGGCGTCGCTGAAGGCACACTGTTCCGCTACTTTGCTACCAAAGACGATCTGCTGAATGCCCTCTATCTGCACCTGAAGCAGGATCTCTGCCAGACGATGCTGGCGGAGCTTGATCGCACGCTCACCCTCCCCAAAGAACATACCCGCAATATCTGGAACAGCTACGTGGACTGGGGCATCCGTAATCCTGTCGCTCACGCCGCCATTCGCCAGCTTGGGGTCAGCGAGAAGATCAGCGCCGAAACGGAGCAGGCCGTGCAGGAGATGTTCCCGGAGCTGCATGAACTGTGCCGTCGCGCAGTGCGCCCGGTATTTATGTCCGATGAGTTTCGTACCTTTGGTGATGCCATGTTCTTATCGCTTGCCGAAACCACCATGGAATTTGCCACCCGCGATCCGTCCCGCGCCGTCGATTTTAAAGCGCTGGGCTTTGAAGCCATGTGGCGTGGACTCGCCTCCGAGGATATTGATGGACAGTAAATCGCTGCAGGAACACGCCAAACGCGTGGCGCTGGAACTGCCGTTCACCGAACACTGCTGGCCGTTCGGGCCGGAATTTGATGTGTTTAAAGTGGGTGGCAAGATTTTCATGATTGTTGCGGTTGCTCACGGGCGACCGCATGTCAGCCTGAAATCCGATCCGGAAAAATCCCTGTTAAACCAGCAGATCTACCGCGGCGTTGAGCCGGGGTATCATCTCAATAAAAAGCACTGGATTTCACTCTACGGCACCGACGATGTTACGCCGGAACTGGTGGCCGATCTCATCAACGACTCCTGGAATCTGGTCGTCGATAAGCTGCCGAAAAAAGACCAGAAATGGATCAGGCCGCGCTGATTGTTCGTCTGAGACGAACAGATTAAGCGCTCAAAATGCACTTATCTTTTCCCGCTTCGCACGGTAATCTGCACTCCTTTTCGCGCCCGCACGCGGGCGAATTTTATCACCAGGAGTTGTTATGGATATCCTTTCCGTTGCCCTGAAACGCCACTCCACCAAGGCGTTTGACCCAAGCAAGAAACTGACCGCTGAAGAAGCGGAGAAGATCAAAACCCTGCTGCAGTACAGCCCGTCCAGCACGAACTCCCAGCCGTGGCATTTTATTATTGCCAGCACTGAGGAAGGTAAAGCGCGCGTGGCCAAATCTGCGGCAGGCACTTACGTGTTCAACGAACGCAAAATGATGGACGCCTCTCATGTGGTGGTGTTCTGCGCGAAAACCGCCATGGACGATGCGTGGCTTGAGCGCGTCGTCGATCAGGAAGAGGCAGACGGTCGCTTCAACACCCCAGAAGCAAAAGCGGCGAATCACAAAGGTCGTTGCTATTTTGCCGACATGCACCGCGTGGATCTGAAAGATGACGACCAGTGGATGGCGAAACAGGTTTACCTCAACGTCGGTAACTTCCTGTTAGGCGTGGCCGCGCTGGGCCTGGATGCCGTACCCATTGAAGGTTTTGACGCCGCCATTCTCGACGCAGAGTTTGGCCTGAAAGAAAAAGGCTTCACCAGCCTGGTGGTGGTCCCGGTTGGACACCACAGCGTGGAAGATTTCAACGCCACGCTGCCAAAATCTCGCCTGCCGCTGAGCACGATTTTGACCGAGTGCTAAGACAAACGGGCCGCAACTGCGGCCCGTTTTCAATCACGCGTCATCTGCCTGGTTTCGCCATTGAACCAACATCTCACACAGACGGCGTTTTCTGCGTCTTCCCAATAAAAACGCGTAAAAACTTACTTCTCCGCACGCCCGGCATGCCAGATCCGCTCCGCATACCGCCCTATCACCGCCAGCGACGCCGCCAGAATCAGGAAGAACACCACCTTGTTCATCCCATCCCAGAAGTATTCGAAGTAGCGGGTATAGAGGTTAATGGCGAGGAACGTCAGGCCAAACCCGCGCAGCATGCCGTCGTCAGTTTTCAGACTGACGTAAATACAGAGAACCGCTGCCACCGCAAACAGCAGCGCCCACGGCAGCAACGAGGCCTGGGTCACGCTGTACCAGTTATCGATATCGTAATTACCGAATATCGACATGATCCACAGGGCGACAAAGAGATACGTCAGCCCCATCGCTTTACTGGTGGTGTAGAGATGACGGGACTGCAGCACAGCGCGCAGGATCCAGCACAGGGCCAGCAGCGCGCCGCCGAAAAAGATAAAGCGCACCGGATAGTTCATCCCCAGCCAGTAAGCGCCCCAGCCGGACATATAGCCCGTCTCCGCGCCAAACCAGTTGCCAAGCGAGAGCAAGAAGAACAGCCAGACCAGGCCGGAGCGGCCGAAAAAGCCTACCAGACCATAGACGGCACAGCCGGCCAGGAACAGGGGCGCGATGTGGCCGCTGCCATTATCCAGCCGTTCACCCAGCTGCCAGAGCGCGACGGCGGTAAACAAGACTCCGAGGAACAAAATCGCTTCGGTACTGTAATGCCACTGCGTCTCCCGCCGCTGGCGGCTGAAGCCCCACAAATAAAACAGCACGGCCAGCAGTGCCGGCAGCCCGATGCGGGCAAGGGAGGAAAAAGCGAAGAATTCGATAATGCGCGCCATCAGTTCGCTGTCCGAAAACAGGCTGCCGATGGCGATAATGGCGCAGGCAAGTGCCGTCCAGAAGGCGTAGCGGCTCAGCCGCTGCCAGTCCATGGTCACGCGTTGAAGCGTACCGGCCAGCCGCTGATGGTCGTCAGCGGTTAATGTGCCTTCCTGTTGCCACTCGTTGAGTGCGCGGCGTAGCAGCCGCTCCTGTTTGCCGGTAACCTTCATTTTGCCTGCTCCGTCAGCCATTCCATTGCTCTCTCCCCGGCTTCATCTACTGGCAGATACACCAGCAACCGGGAACCGTTTCGTGGAGCAGAGTACCAGTACATCTGCTGCAGGGTAAATTCCCCAAGCTCAGGATGGGTAAACAACTTGAGCTGGTTTTCCACACCGCGCACGTCATTGCGCTGATGCCACAGATTTTTAAACTCCTCAGACACCGCAAAGAAGCGCGCCAGTTTGGCTTCCCACAGCGGGTCACCCCGGTGCTCGGCCATCGCCGCCCGGAAATAGGAGACAAAGACGGGCAGCACATCGTCACGTCTGCCGAGACGGGCGCGCCATGCCGGGTGGGTCAGGAACAGATAAATACAGTTGCGGTCTTCCGGGGGGATCGCATTGAAATCGACACCCATCAGATGACCAAAGCTGTCGTTCCAGGCCACGATGTCGAAATTGGGTTTCTGAATGCTGGCCGGTTTCGGCATCAACGTATCAAGCAGGCGGCGCGTGCCTTCGCTGATCCCTTCACAGCAGGTGGCCTGCGGTGCTTCACCCGGCGGTAGCCCGGCCAGCACAAAAAGATGGCGCGCTTCGGTCGGGGTACATTGCAGCGCTTTTGCCACGGCGGCCATCACCGCGCTGGAAGGATTGACGTCCCTGCCCTGCTCAAGCCAGGTGTACCAGGTCACCCCGACGTCCGCCAGCAGGGCCACCTCTTCACGGCGCAGCCCGGGCGTGCGGCGTCGACCGCTGCGCGGCAGGCCGAGCCGCTGCGGATCGAGGCTTTCGCGTCGGGCGCGTAAAAACGCACCAAGTTGTTTTCGGGTGTCATCCTTGAGCGAGACGACGGGTTCAGACATCAGCGCCATAAATCCCCCTGCATGGTAGTGCCAGTACCAGTATAAGCAAGAACTGGTACCCGTTTATCAGATCGTTGATGCTACGACCATCTGTTGAATGACGCAATGGAGTTACCATGAATACGTCAGTCGTTTCACCGGGCCGCGCAGGCCTGATATTGCTGTTAACCGGCCAGATGCTGCCGCTGATTGATACCTCAATCACCAACGTGGCGCTGGATGCTATCACCCATTCGCTGCACGCTACGGCCACCGAGCTGGAATTAATTGTTGCCCTCTACGGTGTGGCCTTTGCCGTCTGCCTTGCCCTCGGCAGCAAGCTGGGGGATAACCTTGGCCGCCGTCGTCTTTTCATGTGGGGCGTGGCGAGCTTTGGCCTGGCCTCGCTGCTGTGCGGAATGGCAGGCAACATTGAACAACTGCTGGGCGCCCGTATTCTTCAGGGGGCTGGCGCGGCGCTGATCATGCCGCAAATTCTCGCCACCCTGCACGTAACGCTGAAAGGCACGGCCCACGCGAAGGCCATCAGCCTCTTTGGCGGCATCGGCGGCATCGCGTTTATCGTCGGCCAGATGGGCGGAGGCTGGTTGGTATCGGCGGACATTGCCGGCCTCGGCTGGCGTAACGCCTTCTTTATCAACGTGCCAATTTGTCTGGTGGTGCTGGCCATGAGCCGCCGCTACGTGCCGGAAACCCGCCGTGACACGCCATCAAGCATTGACTGGACGGGCACCGTCCTGCTGGCGATCATCCTCTGCTGCCTGCTGTTCCCGATGGCGCTTGGCCCGCAGTGGCACTGGTCCTGGCCGCTTAAGGTCGCGCTTATCGCCATTATTCCGCTTGCCGGGTTAATGGCCCTCAACGCCCGCAAAAAAGAGCGGGACGATGCGCATCCGCTGATCCCGCCGCGCCTGCTGCAGTTGCGCAGTATCCGCTTTGGCGTGCTGATTGCGTTGCTCTTTTTTAGCGTCTGGTCCGGCTTTATGTTCTGCATGGCGTTAACCATGCAAACCGGTCTGGGGATGGCGCCGTGGCAGTCTGGCAACAGTTTTATCGCCCTGGGTGTCACCTACTTTATTTCAGCGTGGTTTGCCCCGCGTCTGATTGCCCGCTACAGCACCAGTACCATTCTGCTAACCGGTTTGGCGATCCAGATAGCGGGCCTGCTGGCACTGATTGTCACCTTCCGCCTCTGGGGAATGCACAATACCGCGCTGACGCTGGCACCCGCGACCGGGCTGGTCGGCTACGGTCAGGCGCTGATCGTGAACAGTTTTTATCGTATTGGCATGCGCGATATTCAGCCTGATGACGCCGGGGCGGCGAGCGCCATTTTGAGCACGCTGCAGCAGGCGGCGCTTGGACTCGGTCCGGCCATCTTTGGCGCGATTTTGCTGCACGGTCTGCAAAATCATCACGGAGATTACACCCAGGCGATCACCCTCTTCCTCGCGGTGGAAACTGGCCTGATGGTGATCCTCGCGCTGGCGACGCTGCGGGTTCGCCATCGACTGTGCCTGCCGGTGGTGACGACCTGCCACGCCGTCAAATAACCCTGACGAATTTGCATAATAGATCCGCAGCCGCCATTATGGGGCTGCATCAATACAGGAGACGTTATGCAGGAATTAATTGCTCAGGTTGAAGAGTTAGGCATTGAAATTAATCACACCACCTCTTTAGTGATTATCTTTGGTATTATTTTTCTTACCGCACTCATCGTTCATTTTATTCTGCACAAAGTGGTCCTGCGGGCCTTTGAGAAACGCGCGCAGGCCAGCAGCCATTTATGGTTGCAAATCATTACCCAGAACAAGTTATTTCACCGTGTCGCCTTTACCCTGCAGGGGATTATTGTCAACGTTCAGGCGGTACTGTGGCTGCAAAAAGGCAGCGAAGCCGCGGAAATGCTCACCACCTGCGCAAAGTTGTGGGTGATGGTGTATGCCCTGCTCTCGTTCTTCTCGCTGCTGGACGTCATTTTCAATCTTTCGCAAAAGATGGCGACAGCCTCGCAGCTCCCGCTGAAGGGCATCTTCCAGGGGATAAAACTGGTGAGCGCTATTCTGGTGGGGATTTTAATTATCTCGCTGCTGATTGGTCAGTCGCCAGCCATTCTGATTAGCGGCCTGGGCGCCATGGCTGCGGTGTTAATGCTGGTGTTTAAAGACCCGATCCTCGGGCTTGTCGCCGGGATCCAGCTCTCCGCCAATGACATGCTTAAACTCGGTGACTGGCTGGAGATGCCAAAATACGGAGCCAACGGCACGGTCACGGACATTGGCCTGACCACCGTGAAGGTGCGCAACTTCGACAACACCATCACCACCATTCCGACCTGGGCGCTGGTCTCTGATGCCTTTATCAACTGGAGCGGCATGTCGGCCTCCGGCGGGCGACGCATCAAGCGTAGCCTGAATATAGACACCACCAGCATCCACTTCCTCGACGAGCAGGAGCAACAGCAGCTGATTCAGGCGAAGCTGCTTAAGCCGTACATGGCGGCGCGTCACGAAGAAATTTCGCTCTGGAATCAGGAAAACGGTGAAGGCGAATCGGTGCTGAACCTGCGCAAAATGACCAATATTGGAACCTTCCGCGCCTATTTAAATGAATATCTGCGTAATCACCCGCGGATCCGTAAAGATATGACGCTGATGGTTCGTCAGTTAGCACCAGAAGCTAACGGGCTGCCAGTTGAAATATACGCGTTCACTAACACAGTCGTCTGGGCGGAATATGAGGCGATTCAGGCCGATATTTTCGACCATATATTCGCCGTGGTGGATGAATTTGGTCTGCGTATTCATCAGTCTCCGACCGGAAACGATATTCGCTCGCTGGCTGGCGTAATAGCGAAATAATCAGGCGCTGGCGCGGGAGATAAAGCGCCAGTCCATCATCACTCTTTCCGTGGGCGCATCCGGGTTATCGATTTTATTCAACAACAAATCGACCGCCTTGCGCCCAATATCCCGCGACGGCTGTTCGATGGTGGTGAGCGAAATCATCTCCGCCAGTTCCGTACCGTCAAACCCGACTACCGCAATGTCTTCCGGCACGCGTAATCCCGCCTGCTGGATCGCATGCAATGCGCCTGCCGCCAGGGTATCGGAAACGGCAAAGACCGCGTCAGGCGGGTTTTCCTTCAGCAGATTTTGCATCGCCGCCATTCCGGCGCCGAAGCTGAGATCGCTGGCGTATTCCACCGCCTGGTAAGCCAGATCTTTCAGGTGGATAACGCTCTTATAGCCCCGCTCGCGCAGGCGGGCATATTTATAACTCAGGTCGTGGTTAATCATCGCGATCCGCCCGCGCCCGCCGTCGGCAAGCTGGCTGACCGCATGCTGCGAGGCGTCCACATCGTTAATCCCGACGCAGGAGACCGCACCGGCATCGGCGTATTCGGCACACTGCACCCACGGCGCAGCGCCAATCAGGGCGGCCAGCTCAGGAAGCTTTGAGAAGGCATCCATGGTGATAATGCCGTCGACAATTTTACCGGACAGCAAACTCAGCCCCGAACGCGAGCGTTCAATGTCAGAGCCGGAATTGCACAGCAGAATGCGGTAGCCGTTCTTTTCGGCTTCCTCTTCAATGCCTTTCACCACTTCGGCGCAGAACGGGTTAGCGATGTTCGACACCATTACCAGAATCATATAGCTGCGGGCAGTTCGCAGCTGGCGCGCCAGCAGGTTGGGCTGGTAATTACTCTCTTTGATCGCCTGCAGGACGCGTTCGCGGTTTTTCGCTTTCACGGTATCGCTGTTGTTAAGCACGCGGGAGACCGTTGCCACGGACACCCCGGCAAGCTGAGCGATTTTCTGAATGGACATAGCGACGGCATTTCCTGCGGTTAACGTTTTATGCAGGCTACCATAAATTCGTTGCCCGGCGAACCGGGCAACGCGTCAATACGCAACGCGCACCCAGCGCTGTTGCTGATGGCTTTTCACTATCGCATCAATGATATACATGACGTTCGCGCCGTCATGGAACGTCGCAAACAGCGGCTGTGCCGGCATCTCCCCCTGCATCACGGCGCGGTAAAACTGCACCATCATATTTTTAAAGGCATCAGGCCAGCCTTCGATATGTCCGCCAGGAAAATGGGCGCTTTCGGCCACGTCACGGTTCATCAGGTTTGGATCGTCGGAGAGGATCTGGTTTGCCTGCGCGCGATGGCCGATCCAGAGTTGCTGCGGCACCTCCTGATCCCACGCCACGGACCGTTCGCTGCCGTTAATTTCAAACGTCAGCCGATTTTTGCGTCCGGCGCTGACCTGCGAGACGTTAAAACTGCCTTTGCTGCCATCGTCGAAGCGCACCAGCACCGAGCCAAAATCTTCGGTGGTGACCGGTTTGTCTTCATCGTTCGCGCTGCGATCATCCGTGAAGGTCCGGTTTCCCGCCGCACTGGCCTTGCGCGTTGGCCAGACGATGGCGAGGTCGGCCATCACGTCGGTGATCCGCCGCCCGGTCACAAACTGCACCGTGTCACACCAGTGGGAGCCAATATCCGCCACCGTGCGCGACGCACCACCCAGCGCGGCATCCACCCGCCAGTTATAGTCGGTTTCCAGCAGCATCCAGTCCTGCAGATAGCTGCCATGCGTGGCAAACAGCCGACCGAGACTGCCCTCGCGCCTCATGCTGGCCGCCTGGCGCACCATCGCAAACTGGCGATAGACAAAGCTGACGCCGTGTACCACGCCCGCCTGCTCAGCCAGTGCCACCAGCTCGCGGGCCTCCTCCGGGGTCATACACAGCGGCTTTTCGGAAAAAACATGCTTACCCGCCCGCAAAATCTGGCGGTTAATCTCTGCGTGCAGATGGTTTGGCGTGCAGTTATGCACCACGTGCAGATCCGGATGGGCGAGCAGCGCCTCAACGTTCCCGTAAGCATGGGGCACATTCAGCTGGCGCGCCTTTTCCTGCGCTTGTGAAAGCGAGCTGTCGCACAGGGCGACCACCTGCACACTGCCGAGACGCCGTAGCGCCTCAATGTGCGCCGGGCCGATAAAGCCACTGCCGACAATCCCGACGTTAATCATGGCTGCCTCCCGCGGCGAAATCGTCAAACGCGCGCCCGGATACCGGAATGATATGACGACGGATAAATTCGCTGCCTTCGCGGGCACCGGTATCGCCATCCTTAAGACAGCACTCCCACTCCAGCACTGCCCAGCCCTCGTAGTCGTACTGGGTCAGTTTGCTGAAAATACCGGTGAAATCGATCTGCCCGTCGCCCGGCGACCGGAAGCGACCCGCGCGATGGATCCACGGCTGGTAGCCACCGTATGCACCGCTGCGCCCGTTGGGACGAAACTCTGCATCTTTGACGTGAAACGCTTTAATGCGCGCATGGTAGAGATCGATAAACGTCAGGTAGTCCATCTGCTGAAGCAGCATATGGCTGGGATCGTAGAGAATATTGCAGCGCGGGTGGTTGTCCACAAGCGCCAGAAAACGCTCAAACGTCACGCCGTCATGCAGGTCTTCCCCCGGATGCAGCTCATAACAGACATCGACGCCGTGCTCATCAAAGGTGTCCAGAATGGGCCGCCAGCGGGTTGCCAGCGTCTGGAAAGCGTCCTGAAAACGCTGCGCATTGTGCGGCGGCCACGGGTAGAAAAATGGCCACGCCAGCGATCCAGAAAAAGTGGCGTGCGCTGTCAGGCCTAATTTTTCGGAGGCCGCCGCCGCCTGATTCAATTTGCTGGTCGCCCACGCCCGACGGGCCGCGTCGTTACCCCGCACGTCTGCCGGCGCGAAATGGTCAAACGCGTCGCCGTAGACCGGGTTCACCGCAATAAGCTGCCCTTCCAGATGGGTCGACAGCTCGCTGATCGCCAGTCCGTGCTCCGCCAGCGTGCCGGTAATGTCGTCACAGTAAGCCTGGCTCTCAGCCGCTTTCTCCACGTCAAAAATGTGCGGATGATTGCAGGGGATCTGCACGGCTTTGTAGCCCTTACCTGCTGCCCAGCCTGCCAGCCCATCCAGCGAGTTAAACGGCGCTTCTGCGCTGATAAACTGCGACAGGAAAATACCAGGTCCCTTAATCGTTCTCATACCACCTCCTGAACGTTACGCCTTGTCATCGTCATATTTGAACGTGAGAAGGAAAATCAGCGCAATCACCGCTGCCGCCACCGCCGGGATCCACCAGAAGGTGACCCACGCCTGCGGCACGGCCTGTCCCGCCACCAGACGGTTATACAGCGCGCCAGAAATCTGCGAACCAAGCAGCATGCCGATGCCATAGGTGAACATCACGATCATGCTCTGCGCCTGGCCTTTCACCTTTTTGCCCGCCACGCGGTCGGTATAGATAAAGCCCACCACAAAGAAGAAGTCATAGCACACACCGTGCAGCAGGATGCCGAGATAGAGCAGGAAACGTCCCTCCTCACTCACTCCCATGGCAAACATCGCGTAACGGACAAACCACGCCAGCATGCCGACCAGCAGCATAACTTTCACGCCCAGACGGCGGAAAAGCAGCGGGATCACCAGCATGAAGACAATCTCTGACATCTGGCCGAACGACATCGCGGTGCTGACATCAGCAATCCCGGCATCCGCCAGGTATGAGGCGGTGTAAGCGTAGTAGGTGCCAAGCGGCACGGAAATCAGCATTGCGCAGACGGAAAAGACCAGGAAGTGGCGGGTTTTCAGCAGGGCAAACGCATCAGCGCAGAACAGATCGCGAACCTGGACCGGCAGCCCTTTTGCCGGGGCGGGCGTGTGCGGCAGCGTCAGGCTGTAAAGTGCCAGCAGCACGGAGCTCGCTGCCGCAACCTGGAAGATCGTGACGCTGGAGGCCACGCCGGTAACGCCGATAAAGATCCCCGCGACAATCCAGCCGATCGTGCCGAACACGCGCACCACCGGGAAGGTTTTATCGACGTTTGCCAGGCTGTGAAACGCGATGTTGTTCGTTAACGCCAGCGTCGGCATATAACAAAGCGTGTAGCCAAACAGCAGGCCAATCAGCAGCGCACCATTTTCAGCGATCAGCGCCCCCGGAACGAACCACAGGATAGCCGCGCCCGCCAGGTGCATTACCGCCATCACCTTCTGCGAGGCGAAGAAGCGATCCACCAGCATCCCGAGCACGAACGGCGACAAAATAGAGGCGATGGGCCCGGCGGAGAACGCATCGCCAATCAGCAACGACATGTTGTGCTGGGTCATCACCAGACCCAGCGTGACCGACCAGCTACCCCAGATAAAAAACTGCAGAAACATCATCAGCGACAGACGCGGAACCAGCAGCCGGTGCTGCGCTATCACCTTTCCACTACTTTCAGTTGTTGACACCATAATGAGCCTCACCCTAGAAAAGTAATCGATTACAAATACCCTCAAATGAAAAGTAATCGATTACAAAATAAAGATCCTGTGGATCAGGAGAGATTTGGGAGAGGGGTCACGATAAAGAGGTTTATCGCGTTGGGATGGGAAACTGGATGGCTCGCCCTCTCCCACCGGGAGAGGACGGCATGCATTATTGCTTGCGGGAAAGTTTAAATGCCACAAACAGGAAGATGACCCACACCGGGAGCAACATCGCGGAAAGGCGCATGTCGTCCATGGTGCACATCAGCACAAGGATCAACCCGAGGAAAGCGATGCAGAGATAGTTTCCTGCCGGATAAAGCAGCGCTTTAAACTGCGTCTCACGTCCCTTACGACGCATCGCGGCACGAAAACGCAGGTGCGCCAGGCAGATCATGATCCAGTTCAGCAGCAGGGTGGCAACCACCAGCGCCATCAGCAGGCCAAACGCCTCTTTTGGCAGCAGGTAGTTGATCACCACCACCAAAGAGGTGATCGCACCGGACAACAGCAGAGAATTCACCGGCACGCCGCGACGGCTGACGCGGGTTAAGAACTTCGGCGCATTCCCCTGCACGGAGAGGCCAAACAGCATCCGGCTGTTGGAGTAGACGCCGCTGTTATAGACCGAAAGTGACGCCACCAGAATAACGAAGTTCAACGCTGAGGCCACCACATTGCTGTTGAGATCGTGGAAAATCATCACAAACGGACTGCTGTTTGATTTCACCTCAACCCAGGGATAGAGCGCGAGCAATACCACCAGCGAACCGATGTAGAACAGCAGAATACGGTACACCACCTGGTTGACCGCTTTCGGAATGCTTTTATGCGGGTCGCGCGCTTCAGCGGCAGTGATACCAATCAGCTCCAGCCCGCCGAAAGAGAACATGATCACCGCCAGCGAAAGGATAAGCCCCTTCCAGCCGGTCGCCAGGAACCCCCCGTGCTGCCACAGGTTGTCGATCGTGGCACGCTCACCGCCGTGACCCGAGAACAGCAACCACAGGCCAAAACCAATCATGCCGATAATCGCCAGCACCTTGATGAGCGCAAACCAGAACTCGGTTTCACCGTACAAACGGACGTTCACAAGGTTGATGGCATTGATGATGATGAAGAAGGCCGCCGCCCAAATCCAGGTGGGCACATCCGGGAGCCAGTACTGCATGTAGATGCCAGCGGCGGTCAGCTCTGCCATCCCCACCAGCACAAACATCACCCAGTAGTTCCAGCCGGAGAGGAACCCCGCAAACGGGCCCCAGTATTTATACGCAAAGTGCGCGAACGAGCCTGACACAGGCTCTTCGACGACCATCTCGCCGAGCTGGCGCATGATCAGGAAGGCGATAATCCCGGCGAGGGCATAACCCAGCAATACCGCCGGCCCCGCCATCTGAATGGCCGGGCCGATGCCGAGAAACAGCCCGGTACCGATAGCCCCACCGAGGGCAATTAACTGTATATGTCGATTTTGCAAACCACGTTGCAGCGTCGGATTCTGTTCCGACGAAGCTTCAGCGCTACCGGTGCCTGAAGCGGATGACGCGTCTTTCACGCCCTACCCCTGTCTCTTTTTTAGAAGGGGCACGTTTTAACACTTCAGGCTGGTGGTAGCAAGGGAATGGGGCATCCCTGCCCCGGATAACGAGCGGCGTTCTCAGAATGCGTAGCCCACCGAGACTTTAAAGGTACGCGGTTCGCCCTGGGTGATGTAGGTACCTGAATCATCCACGCTGGACCAGTAGTTTTCATTGGTCACGTTGTCGATACCCGCACGCACCGTCATCTGATTTTGATTGTGGTTAACGGCGAAGCGATAACGCATACCCAGATCCAGCGTAGTGTAGCTGTCCAGCTTTTTGGTGTTCGCCAGGTCCGCGTATTGCGTGCCGGAGTGGTTCACGCGCGCGGTAGCGGTCAGGCCATCAATCGGTTTGATGTCATACTCTGCGCCCAGAACGGCATAGAAATTCGGAACGCCAATCGCATCATTGCCCTGGTTGAGGCCGTTGTTGGTTTTGGTCAGCTCCGCCTGCAGCCAGGTAGCGCTGGCGTTCAGACGGACGCCCAGCAGGGGCTCACCGAACACATTCAGCTCCACGCCGCGGTTACGCTGCTCGGCATCAAGACCATAATGACCGTTGCTGTTGAGGATCGCCGACGGCATTTTGATCTCAAACAGCGCCAGGGAGCCGCCCACGCGACCAAAATCCGCCTTCACGCCCACTTCGTTCTGCTTAGAGTGAACGATGCCGGTGCTCTGCCCGTAGTTGGTGGCGGTGTTAGGGGCTGATTGACCCGGCTGCAGCGCTTCGGTGTGGTTGGCATACAGGGAGATCGCCTCCCACGGCTTGTAAACCACGCCGTAGGTAGGCATCCAGCGGCTGCCGTCGAAACCGTCTGCTTTATTTTCCTGCCCGGTAATTTTGTTGTATCCGCGAATGACCACCTTCTGATGACGCGCCCCGGCGGTAAACAGCAGTTTGTCGTCCAGCACGCCCAGCGTATCACTCAACAGCCAGCCCTGCGTCCGGGTACGCCCGCTGGTGAGCGGATCGCTGTAATTTCCGCCTAAGCCGTTGAAACTGGAGCTGTCCGGCATATCCACACCGGTATTGTGATAGATATTGGTGGTTGGGTTATCCGCCGCCGACGACATTTTCCAGCCGATTTTTTCGTTTTTGGTCATCGCGGAGTAACCGACGTTGACTTTATGCGTTACGAAGCCGGTAGCAAAGTTACCGCGAATACCCGCCATCCCGCTGACGGAATCGCTGATGCGGTTGGTATCAAGACGGCTGACCGTCGCCTTACCGCTTTTATCCAGCAGCTTCGGCGCGCTGTAAATCCCTTCTTCGTGAGCGTGCTGCGCACCGAGGCCGGTATAGGCCGTCCAGTTATCGGTAATGTCGTACTCGCTGCGCCACATCCCGAATTCATTTTCGATGTTGCTGTAGGCCCATTTCTGCGAGAAGTTGCGATCGTTTTTCGGCGGTTCAGGCACGAAATCCACGGCGGAGATATTGACGCTGGTCGGGCTGCCATGGAAGGTTTTCTTCTGATACCCCACATCCAGAGAGGTGCGGAAATTGTCGCCTTTGTAGTCGAGGCCGGTGGAGAGCAGCGTAGTGCGGCGGCGATCGTTGGGCACCCCGCTTTCCCCTTCGCGATGAACGAGGTTCACGCGCGCGCCAAACTGGTCGTTGTCGCCATAGCGACGGCCCGCATCCAGCGTGGTGCCAAACTGGGAATCAGAGGTGTAATCAACGCCCACTTTTGCCTGCGGCGTTTCATCCGCGTGTTTCGGCTCAAGGTTAATCATTCCCCCCACGCCTGAACTTGCCGCGCCGTTCATCAGGGCGTTTGCCCCTTTAAAAATCTCAACGCGGTCGACCATCTGCGCATCCACCACCTGACGCGGCAGAACGCCGGACAGGCCGCCGAAGGTCATGTCATCTCCGTCAAACTTCAGGCCACGGATACGGAAGGTTTCGGCGCTGTTGCCGTAACCCTGCACGTACTGCACCCCCGCGTCGTTAGCGACCACATCAGCAATGGTTTTCGCCTGCTGATCTTCTACCAGCTTCGAGGTGTAGCTGATGATATTAAACGGCACGTCCATGGCGTTCTGCTGCCCCAGCATCCCCATGCGTCCACCGTTCGCCACCTGCCCGTCAAGGAACGCCGGCACAAGCTGGTCGCCGCCGGGTTTAAAATCGCTGGCAGGCGCAGACTGGACAATCAGGGTGTCTTCTTTCTTTTCATCCGCCGCCAGGGCGGAGTGCGTGACCGCGCCAATGGCGAGAGCCAGCAGCGTTTTATGCCTTTTCGTGTTGTTCATAATTAACTCATTAAACGTGCGCGCAAAAAGGGCCCGTTGTCGGGCCTTAGAATGTAATCAAGTGCAATGCAAATGAGAACTATACGCATTACATGATTGTTGGCAAGCGTAAACGCACGTCACTGCGTGAGAAAATCGGTTAACAGGCGTGGGAAAGCAGGAGGACGTATGGACGGGATAGCGTGGCATAACCGCCCCGTTTCCGGGACGGTCTTTCAGGCGCGGCAGGAGAACGATAAAACGCGGGCGGTTCCCGCAACATCAATACGCACAGCCGTACCCGGATTCCAGCCTGGCTGGCTTACAGTCTTCAGAACAACAGGCTCCTGCTGCCCGGCAAACGCCAGGGTGAGCGTGGACAAATGACCGGTAAAATCGACATCAATTATCGACACCGGGCTTTCATGCCGCGCGCACGCCGTCACGCGCAGTTGTTCAGGGCGCATCATGACCCGGCCCTGCCCGGTGGCATGCGTATTGTTGGTGGGTATCTCACCCAGCGCGCACACCGCATGGCCGGCGGTAAGCTGAGCGGGCAGGATCACCGCGTCGCCCAGAAACAGCGCGGTCTCTTCATCAACAGGCTGAGTGTAGACGTCATACGGGGTACCCACCTGGGTAAAGCGCCCGGAACGCATTACTGCCACCTGGGTGGCAAAAGATAACGCTTCGTTTTGATCGTGCGTCACCAGAATCGAGGCAACGCCCGCTTCCGCCAGCAGGTCAGCGGTCGCTTTGCGGGTCATGGCGCGAAGACCGGTATCGAGCGCCGAGAACGGCTCATCCAGCAGCATCAATGAAGGACGCTGAGCCAGCGCGCGGGCGAGCGCCACACGCTGCTGCTGTCCGCCAGAAATCTCATGCGGCCAGTGGGTCGCGAGCTGCCTGTCCAGCGACACCATCTCCATCAGCGCCTCTACGCGCTGGCGCTTTTCGTGGCGCGTGCCGTCCAGCCCCCAGGCAATGTTGTCTGCAACGCTGAGATGCGGGAATAACGCCCCCTCCTGGGGAACAAAGCCGATGCCGCGCAGATGGGCGGGAACGAAGCTGTTTTCGTCAAACAGCGTTCGGCCCTGCATCACTATCCGCCCGGCGTCCGGCGTTTCAAAGCCGGCAAGAATGCGCAGCAGCGTCGTTTTCCCTGACCCGGACGGCCCGACTATCGCCGTCCGGCTCCCCGGCGCAACGCTCAGGTTTAAGCTGTCGAGCACCTGCACACCGGAAAAGGATTTAGAAATGGACGTCAATTCAAGCATGTCATAGTCCTGCAATTTTTTTCGACTGCACGTAGAGGATGGCGGTCAGCGGGAGTGAAATCAGGATCATCAGCATCGCGTACGGCGCGGCGGCAACATAATCGATCTCACTGGTCAGCGCCCAGAAACCGGTGGAAAGCGTGCGTGTTCCCAGCGGAGAGAGCAGCAGCGTGGCGGTCAGTTCGTTGCTGACGCCGAGAAAAACAAGCGCAGCCCCCGCGGCGGCACCCGGCGCGGCCAGCCGCATGGTGACGCTCCACAGCGCCTTCGCAGGCGTGCTGCCAAGGCTACGCGCCACGTTTTCCAGCTCTACCGGCGCCTGTGCAATCCCGGCCCGCAGGTTGATGAGCGCGCGGGGCATAAACATCAACAGATAGGCGAGGAACAGCGTAATTTCCGTCTGATAAATGGGACGGGCGTAATGAATCGTCACCGTTACCAGCGCGAGAGCGGTCACAATCCCCGGCAGCGAGCTGGTGATGTAGATACACCCTTCCAGCATCCGGAAGACGCGGTGCGGATAACGGATACCAAGCCACGCAATGGGGATCACGCAGGCCGTGGTCAGCAGTGCCCCACCCACGCCGAGCATGAGCGTCTGGCGCAGGGAGTGCCAGAGGTCCGCGCTCATCCAGTTCTCAATACCGCCCAGCCAGACCCAGCGACAGAGCACAATTAACGGTACGCCCAGCGCCAGCACGATCAGCGTGAGGAAAAACAGCTGGCCCAGCGTGGCCGCGACCGGCTTCAGCGGCCAGCGTTTCTGTTCACGTGCGGCCCCGCCGCCGATGCGCGCATAGCGTGCTTTTCCGCGCGTCACCCCTTCCAGCATTAAGATGGCCAGACAGCATAAGGCCAGCACACCCGCCAGCATATTGGCTGCCGGGCCGCTGAAGGTAGACTGAAACTGGTCATAAATCGCGGTGGTGAACGTATCAAAGCGGATCATCACGTACAGGCCGTATTCCGCCAGCAGGTGCAGCGCGACCAGCAGCGCCCCGCCGCAGATAGCAAGCTTGAGCTGCGGCAACACTACGCGGAAAAAGACCCGCCACGGCGGCGTGCCGAGCGACGCGGCCACATCTTCAAGCGTCGGGTCGAGGCGGCGCAGTACCGCGGCAACCGGCATGTAGATAAACGGGTAGTAGGCTAAAACAGAGAGAAATACTCCCGCGGAAAGACCGTGCAGGGAGGGGACGACGCTCACCCAGGCATAGCTTTGTACAAACGCGGGGATTGCCAGCGGGGCGACCGCCAGCGCAGACCATATTCCCCGCCCGGCCAGCCGGGTACGCTCCGTGAGCCAGGCTATCGCCACGCCGGTCACAATACAAAGCGGAACCGCTAAGGCCGTCAGCCACAGCGTGTTGCTGAGCAGTTCAGCAACACGCGGGCGGAACACCAGCGTCTTAATGGTCTCCCAGCCCGTCTCAATGCCAATGGCAATGATAAAACCCAGAGGCAGAAGCGCCATTAATGAAAATAAGACAGCTAACGCAACCATCGGCAGCGCAGGTCGCCTGCGGGCAGGCTCCTGCATCCTGTTTTTTCCGATGTCGAGACTCAGACCAGACATAAGGCGTTCACTTAACTCTCAGGATCACAGCAGGCCGGCTTGCGTCATCAGCTCGATAACTTTTTTGCTGTTAAGCGTTGAAGGTTCCACTTTCGGCGCATCCAGATCTTTCAGCGGAACCAGTTTCGGGTTAGAGGCCGCGTTCACGCCAACCGCATATTCAAACGCGTTATTGGTGCGCAGGCTCTCCTGACCTTCTTTGCCGGTGATCCACTTGATGAATGCCTGAGCCTGTTCTTTGTGTTTGCTGGACGCCAGTACGCCACCGCCGGAAAGGCTGACAAAGGCACCCGGATCCTGATGTTTGAAGTAGTAGAGTTGGGTGTTTTTGCTGTTTTCACCCGTTTTGGACTGATCGACAAAACGGTAGTAGTGATAAATCACACCGCCATCAATCTGGCCGGCATTAACGGCTTTCATCACGGTGCTGTTACCTTTGTAGGCCACAAAATTGGTTTTCATCGCCTTCAGCCACTCAAGGGTGGCCTGCTCGCCTTTCAGGGCCAGCATCGCACTTACGATCGCCTGGAAATCCGCGCCTGACGGCGATGCCGCCCAGCGGCCTTTCCACTCAGGTTTCGCCAGATCCATCAGCGATGTTGGCAATTGCTGTTCGCTCAATTTTTCCGGGTTATAGACAAACACCGTGCTACGCGCAGCAATCCCGATCCAGCGGCCGTGCGCAGGACGAAATTCCGCAGGCACCTGCTTCAGGGTCTCTGCATCCAGTGGCGCGAACAGTTTGGCATTATCCACCAGAACCATTGATGGCGAGTTTTCCGTCAGAAACACGTCTGCAGGTGATGCCGTGCCTTCCTGAACCAGCTGGTTACCCAGCTCGCTGTCATCGCCATTACGCAGCGTCACCTTAATACCTGTTTCTTTGGTAAAACCGTCAACCCACGCCTTCACCAGATTTTCATGCTGCGCGTTATAAACAACGATACCTTCGTTGTTATCAGCGGCAAGTGCTTGTGTGGAAAGGAAAAGAGATGAAGACAACAAGGCAAGCGAGAAGCATGACAACAGGCGAGAATTCATGAACATATCCTTTATAGACCAGGGTGATTTACCACGCATAGCGTTGTGGGACAGGATTAAAGCATACAAAAACGCTAATGATAATTAGTATCAATCAAGTTTAGTCGTAAAAGTGTAAAATATTCTTATACAGCGGATAAATATGATAAAAATCCAGATTATAAAAATGGATGAAATAAAGATTAAGAAAGCCTTAGGCTGGAAAAATAACAAATATTCATTAGCGTTCTATTTATTTCCCGATTATTTAATCGACAGAATGAGATCGGCATAAACGTGTATTTAGCGTAAAACGGGAGAGTGGAAGCGAAAAAGGGTGAAGGCAGTAAATGGCACGCCCTGTAGGATTCGAACCTACGACCTACGGCTTAGAAGGCCGTTGCTCTATCCAACTGAGCTAAGGGCGCACTGAGAAGAGTGAACTTCGCGGTGGTGAAACGCCTGGAATTATACGGTCAATGACAGGTGAGTCAATGCCTTTTCGGCTTTCAGGGGCAATTACCGCTAGCCGATTGTAAATACGGCTGTTTTTTCAACATTCATCGCTTTTCCGTCGTAGAATTTCGCGCTGCGAAAAGGCTTAGTTGCATTTAAGTAACGCCTGCTGTTTTCCTGAGCGTCAGCTCGTCACACTAGTGTGAGGTATCCCGGCCGCCTGGAGGCTGACAGACAACAGGACCATGGAGTGACAGCGCAAAACCTGACCTATACGCCCCCCCGGTTACAGTACCTTTCTCAGGACATCGTCGGCATCAAACTTGAGCCCATCGTCGCCCTCTCCTCTTTACGCAGGGTCGGCGTGGAGGTCCTTAGCGTCCTGTCTGAAACGCAGCATAGCGAAGCCTTTTTCCGCCATCAGTCTGCAGACTGGTCGATAACGCTGCTTGAAGTACAGCTCACCGCGTTAAAAAATACCCCGCACTGTAATAATTTTTTCATTAATCTGCCGATAACCGTCCTGACAGAGCCCGACGCTTTTCAGCGGCTTAGCCGGATAAAATGTCCGCCGCTGAATATTGAACTTGTCGACCCCAGTGCTTTTTTAACGCTGTCAGCCGCGCAGAGGCAGACCGTTACCCGGAGCCTGTTGCAGCTCATAAGACAAGGTCACGGTATCTGGCTGGATGACATTGATGAAACACTCATCCCGCCCTTTTTATCCTGCCGGTTACCGTTAAGCGGCGTAAAAATCGATAAGGATGCATTCTGGCGTCTACGCGCCACGCCCGCGCTACGGCAACTGGTGTCCCGGTGCTTTCAGCTTGCCGGGAAAGTGCTTATTGAAGGTATTGAGACTGAGCAGGATTGTACCTGGGCACTGCAGGCAGGCGCAGAACTCGGCCAGGGCTATTACTGGCCGTCCTGGACATGGCCGGAGGATTAAAAAGCCATTTCCAGGGGGGAGGCCATGCGAATGACAGTGCGCCGTTACCGGCGGCGGCGTACAGGAAGTGATGCACTGGGATTTACGCACTCGCCTTTTGCTCCCCCCTTCTTCGACCGGCTCGAATTTTTGAGTCAGTCCATCAGCCAGCCCCGCAAAACAGACGCTCCGTTTATCATTCTGGTGACGGAGGATCATTTTCTACGCACCGGTTTTCTCAACGGCCAATTCCCCCTGAGCAGCTGTTGCGACTATCCCACGCTGGAGGATGCGTTTAGCGCCCTGGCCCAGTGGCCTTCCGCCCGCCTGGTGGTGGATATTGAAAGCCGCTCCACTGCGCTGATCGACAAGCTGGATCAGCTCAGAAGGCATAGCCTCTATCCCCCTTTTCTGACGCCCTATCTGTTAGTCAGGGCGGATAATTACGATACTCGCCTGTTCTGCAAAGCGGCGGGCCCTTTTCACGTGCTCGAACGTCAACTGACGCCGTCTGCTTTCCAGCACAGCCTGATGGATACCAGCCCTCCCCAGGGCTGCGATAAAGACTGGTTCTCCCGCACCGAATGGCCTATTTTGCAGGAGTTATCGCGGGGGAAGACCCTTCGCCAGATAGCGTTGATGCAGAATCGCCCCTATAGCCGCATTATCTATCGTCTCAGCTGCATTCTGTTGAAACTGGGTCTGACCCATCGCCAGGAACTGCTGCACCTTCTCAATAACCTCTCAGACTGCACCTTCTAACCCACCCACTAAGCCCTTATTTCCTAAAGACCTTTAGGAATTTACTTATCAATCATGTTACTTATTTGTTAAATTTTAACAATAATTTCAATTTTATAACTATTCCTAATTTACGGGCTTAAACCATGTGAAATGTCACAGAATGAATAATCTGCAGCACTTTCCTCCGTGCGTTAAGTGTTTGATAAAGGAGTTAATAAGACGATAATGATGTAAAAACAAGCGGCTCGGCGAGACTGCCTGGCAGTCAAAAGCGAAGTCTGTAGTATGTTCTGCTGTACGACGGGTGCCCTTTCCGGCGACGACCCGATCACTTTCAAACGAAGGTCTGGTGCCCTCTGTGAACACTTTTTCACCATCCGTTCCCGCTTTCAGCCCCTGAAAACGGCCGTCGATTTGTTAACATTTGATCAACATACAGTGTGATATGTCATTTTTTGTTATTACATAAAGATCAAAAGATGCGGTAAATGGGATAACAGGATATTTAATCTAATTTTAAAAAAATAGCTATTCGGATCCAGAAGATAATACAAAGTAATAAGCGAGGGGTAATTTACAGGGTTTTCGGAAAAAACTTACACGGTATAATAAGACGCGTATCAAATATGAATAAGAAAAACCTTTTTGCCAACACCAGCCAAATGAGATGACCGCGCTGAGGCATAGATTTCTTCACTACGTTAACAAGGATGCTTTCGCTCTTTCCAGGGAAATACTACGGTATAAGGATCTGCACATTTATCCTTCCGGCATTTCGAGAGTTTTAACCAAACTCGGCATAACGCTTTTAACAGTCTGAGGCATTAAAAATGAAACCGGCATCCGTTATCATTATGGACGAACACCCTATCGTCAGAATGTCGATAGAAGTCCTGCTACAGAAAAATAAAAACATCACAGTCAAACTCAAGTCTGGCGACAGCCATGAAGTCCTTGACTGTATCCGTAACCACCCTATCGATCTGGTGATCCTGGACATCGAACTTACGGGCACAGATGGCTTCGCTTTACTGAAGAGAATCAGAAACTTAAATAAAGACATCAAGGTCCTGTTCCTCTCTTCAAAATCCGAGTCTTTTTACGCGGGACGCGCCATTCGCGCCGGGGCAAATGGTTTTGTCAGTAAACGAAAAGATTTGGGCGAGATCTACAACGCCGTTGAAATGATCCTGATGGGCTATTCTTTTTTCCCGTCGGAAACGTTGAATTTTATAAACCATTTGGGTTCGGGGAAAGGGATGGTCGCGGATATGCCATTATCGAATCGTGAGGTGACGGTATTACGTTACCTGGCAAATGGTTTATCCAATAAGGAGATTGCAGAGCAGTTGCTATTAAGCAACAAAACCATCAGCGCACATAAATCCAATATTTATTCCAAGCTGGGTGTGCAAAGCATCGTTGAATTAATTGATTATGCCAAAGCACACGAACTGCTATAACCTGAATTCACTCCCTGCAGCTTATCCGAGCTGCAGGGAGTGCGGTCAGCGCTAATTATAATTAATCATGAAGGTGGCATCAGCATCAGCCCGTCCAGGCTGAGGGTTATCAGCAGTGGCAATATAATTGGCATAAAATGACAATGTCGCATTTCCCTGCGCATCAACCGCTACCGGCTGGCTGGCCTCCTGAAGTGCCAGACGCGTTTTATCCGCATCCCTGATCTCGACGGCAACGTTGCTTGCCGTACTGGCGTCATTGAGCGCCAGTAACCCGTTATTGCTTCCGTCGGCTTTACCCGAAAACGTGATGGACGCCGCACCAGGCGGACAGCCGGTCAGCTTCAGCGTAAACGGCATGGGCTGCGTGCGGCTTCCCGTGGTGCTGAGCTGTTTCGTGGGCCAGGTTCCCAGCGTGACGGTCTTGTCGCTATCGCTGCCCTCGGCCACACAGGTAAAATCAACAATGTTGCCGTACATCTGAATATTGATCTCCCCCAGCGCAGTGGCTGCCTGCGCGCTGGCGTGAAGCATCATCAGTGTCATTGCGGCGAAATGCCAGTTCCGGTTCCGCATCTCTTCCCCTTAATCGTAATCCACACGCAGATAACCCCGTGACGTGAAACGGCCTTCCGCAGGCTTATTCCCCGTCACGCTGACCGGCCAGACCCGGATCCCCACCTGCGCCTGCGCGCTGTCGTCGAGACGGAACGGGATTTTGCTGGTCAGGTTGTTGGGCGTTAGCGGGGTACCGCTTTCGTTGGCAATCACAAACCCCACATCGGGGTTATCCGACACCACCGCGTTGCTGGAGACCTTTTCTGCCTCAACGCGCATCGTCAGCATTGCGTTCGCTTCCACGTTGGTGCATTTGATGGCGATGGTTTTGCTTTGCGCGGTTACCCCCTCCGGTTTGTTACCCGCCCCGGCCTTGCTGAACAGGGAGGCACCGATATCGCCGAAGTCAAACTCCACGATATTCCCCGCATTGATGGCGCAGCTTTGCGGCACCTGAATGGTCCCGCTGTAGCTGATGGTGTAGACCGGCGAGGTTAACGGATCAGAAGAGGTAGTGGTGACATAGACGCGGAACATGGTCGCCCGCGGGATCACCACCATATTAATAAACCTTCGGGTCACTTTGAGGCGAAAGACGAGGCTGGAATCCTGAACGCCAAACGGTTTGTTTTTAGAGACGTTCGGGTGACTCCCCATCTGGATGTAACTTTTGGGCGGATAAAATACGCCAGCAAAGCTGTCCGTAATTTTCATTGCCCCATCCAGATAGTCGTTTAGCTTCAGGTACTGATAGCCATCACTTGTTCCCGTGACCGGGTAATCGGTAACATAACTACGTTTGGTCGTGTTCCCGGTGGTACCCTTCGGGCAGACGGCATTCACCCCCACCCACTGCGATTTCTCGCTGAGCGTCACCACCTGTCCGATCTGGTTATTCGAACTGTTAAATTTATCCGTCAGGTCGTAATGCACCTCCGTAGGGACGCCCTTTTCATTCACACACACGGTGGCTAAGGCATTCCCCACGGGCAAAATAGAGAGAAGTGATAAAGCCAGGCAATGGATTTTACTCACAGCGAATCCCCTTAAGTGTGATTGCCTGTTGCAGGCTCTTTTCTGGCAAGCTGTAGTGCGCACGACACTGGGATTGCATCCCGTTGCCCCACTGGATCAGCAGTTCACCTTCCAGCGGCAGGCCGCTCAGGTAAATCTGTCCGTCATCGCCCACCATACTGGTGACGCCGCTCTGGGTTTCACGCACCACGGCACCGAATGGCACAGGCTGGTTGCCGCGCGTGACGGTCAGCAGGGCGCGCACGCCAATACGGGTATCAAAGCTGGCGCGCACCAGCGCCCCTTTTGTCGGCACCACGCTGCTCACGTTATTTTCGATATCGGTGTTATTGCTCATGGTGTTGGTATCCAGCGCCACGCGGTTATAGCGGTAGACGGTGGCATACGGCATCACCGCATAGCCACGCCAGTCGGTTTTCACACCGGTCTGGTTTTCCACGCTCACGCCCGATGCTCCCGGCGCTTTGATCAGAACGTTGGTATCACCCAGCGGCTGGCTGAAGGTTACGCCATCCGCATGGCCGACCACGCCGCCGGAGAGCTGCCAGTTGAGATCGTGCTGGTCGCGTGCGTAGTTGTAGCCAACCCCCAGCGTGCCGTAGGTTGCCTGCCAGTTCGCGCTGGCGCTTCCGCTTGAGCCGTTATTGCTGGTGTGGCCCTGGGTCACGCTGTAGTTCAGGTTGCGATCTTCCAGCAACGTCCCACTGACCCCGGTTTGCCAGCTTGTGTCGCCATCACTGTTACGGCTGGCTGACGCCGTGGCATAGGCGCGGTCAATGGCGCTGTCCCGACGAAAACCCTGGCGGGTAAAGAGGCTGAACGGTACGGAGACGTTAAACGACGCGATTCGGTCCGTGCCGTCTATCCCGACGGATTTGTTCCATGACCAGGACACGGAGTAGTTGACGCCCTTCACGCCGCCCGCGTACCCCAGCTGATACCAGAGGTTGGACTCATTGGTGCCCCAGTACGTCTGTTCGCTACCGGAGATATAGACCGAGCCGTAATCTCCCAGCGACTGGGAAATATTGAGCTGGAAGCGCCCTTTTTTATTCCACGTCAGGTTGTGATAACTCTCCACATCCGGCACACCGTCATCATCCTGGTTGTCGGCATACTGGTAGCCTTCCATCGAACGCCACGCGACATCGTCCAGGGTGTAGAACCCTTTTGTGGAGTAGCGGTAGCCCAGCAGCTGGAAGTTGGTTCCGAATCCGTTAAGCGATTTTGCATAGAGGAAACGCAGCGACTGCCCTTCATGGCGGCTGTCATCCGCAAGCTGGCTGCGGGCATGGGTGATATCGAGCGACACTGCCCCCCAGTCACCGAGGTTTTTCCCGGCCCCGATAGCCACCGCGGTATAACGTGACGCCAGCTGGGTACCGCCGTACAGCGTGTAGCCGTCGCCAAGCCCGGTAATCAACGTACCCTGCGTGAAGAATGGCGTATCCTGTTCGCTGTTGCCGCTGCGGTAATCCCCGGCCACCAGGTCATACTTCCAGCGCCCTTCGCGCTGCAGGAGGGGCACGGTGGAATACGGCACGGTATAGCGCTGCTGGCTGCCATCCTTCTCTTCAACCGTCACCTCAAGGTCACCGCTTGACGAGGTTGGGTTAAGATCGGTGATGGCAAAGGCGCCAGGCTGTACATAGCTTTGATAGATAACGTAGCCGTTTTGTCGAACGACCACTTTGGCGGGCGTTCGGGCGATGCCGCGAACGGTTGGCGCGTAGCCCTGCAGGCTGTCCGGGTACATGCTGTCAGACGAGAAGAGCCGCCCGCCGCGAAAACCCACGCTATCGAAAACGTCATTACCGGTATTGCTGTCGCCCAGCACCAGCTCGCTTTTCAGCGGGATCACGGTGCGCTGCGCCCAGGTGCCAATATTCTGCCAGTTGCTGTGCCGCTGCCCGTTATTCTGCGTGTAACGCCATGCGCCATTATTGCGTAAACGCCACGCGCCATAGTTCAGCCCGCTCTGCAGGTTCAGATAATAGCTGTCGTCCTCGCTCCCGCGGTTGCCGGTAAAGCTGTAGTTCACCAGCGCGGCAGGGATCCCTTCATCCCATTGATCGGGCGGAATGTAGCCGCGTGCGCTGTTCTGCATCGCCACCTGTGGCAGGCTGATATTCAGGCGCAGCGAGGCGAAGTTGAACGCGATCTCACTGCCGGGAATAGCCTTCGCCAGGGGAATACAGGTCTCCCCTTTCACGTTAACCAGCTCAGGAAAGGCCGCGATATTGACGCCAAAACGCTCCAGCATCACGCGCGTAATGCACGGCGACAGCCCACCGGCAACCGGCGGTGTATTGTCGGCCTGCTCGAAGCGAACATCCTGCGTCGCGATAAACTCATCGTTACGCCAGATATCCACGCGATAAACGCCAGGCGCCTGCTGGTGACCTTGTTCAAAACGCGATAAATCCGCCACGTTGGCGGTGTCATCGGACAAGAAGGCCGGGTTAAAGTAGCTTTCGCTCCAGCCAGCCTGTGGCCAGAGCGCTGCCATCAGCGCCAGTGCGACCGGGCAGTAACGTCCCTGGTGATTATTCATCGCCCTGACTCTGCTCACAGGTTGACGCTACGCGCCGGCGTAATGGCACCGTAGTCATTCACGCTCTGCCAGGAGAGCGTACCGCTTGCGGCGGCTGGCAGTACCTGCTGCGCCGAGTTTTTAGGCGCAACCATCAGGTTATCCAGCGTCTGTCCGCCCAGCTTCATATTGACCAGCGTGATGTAATACGGCGAAGCGTTACTGACTTTGAGGTGGTTGCCGACGCGCTCAAAACGCAGCTGCGAGAGCGCCTCTTCCGGCTGCATCGGCAAATTTGTCGGGCGGACAAACAGCTTGATCCGCGACAGGATAGCCAGCTGCAGCACGTTATTATTTTCCGTTTTCGCTTTGTTCACGGACGGGATCGCTTTCACGTTCATGTAGAAGAGCGATTCACGATCGGCAGGCAGCGCGGGCCCGGCATAAATAATGCGCAGCGTGTTTTCGCTGTCCGGCTCGCTGACAAACAGCGGCGGGGTCACGGCAAAGGTTTTTTCTTTTTGCCCGTTCGCATTTTCGATCCACGCGTTGATTAAATAGCGCTCTTGTTTATTGCTGTTGGTGATCGCCAGCGAAGTTTGCTTTGCATCTGCCGGATAAATAACGCGGGTGGCCCCCAGCGCAATACCGCCGGAAGCATTTGCGCATGCAGAAACCATCATTAAAATTAACGATAAAAACAGTCCTGGTTTAATTAGGGTATTCATCACAACCGTACCTTTAATAATGTGTTCGCAGGTGTTATGGATAAATCAACGTAAACCAGACATCCGACTGAATATTGCCTGGCACGAGGTGTTCGGAAATAGCCCGATAGCGGGCGCTAAAATGAAACGCAAGCTCACTGGTATTCACCGGCAACCAGCTGACGGCCGTTGCGTTCGGGATAATCTGACGTTGTTGTTCGTCAAAAAGAGCCAGCCCGACGCCGCTGCTTATCGGTGATTCACCTGGCCGCGATGTCGCCAGAAAAACCTGCGGATCTTCTGCTGGCGTAACGCCCTGAAACTGGATGCCTACGGTGCGCGAGACATCCACGCTGCAATCCAGCAGCCGCACGGTGAAGGGCACATTGACCGTGGAAAAACTGCCCACACCGGAAAATGAATTGGTTCGGTACTGCCCCATTTCGATGCGCATGTTCTGGCTGTCGGGTGCCACGGCGCAGCCGCCGTTCACCAGCTCACCTCTGAGATGAACTTTGCCGCCGTCGATCACCACGGTATGTGCTGAGGCCTGGCAGGCCATCGCAAGGGTTAACAGCAGTAGTGTTCCGGTCCTTGTCATCCTTCGTTCCTGGCCTTAGCGTATGACGGCCTCTTCCCTGAGGCCTGAACATCCCTGTGCGGAGGAATTACTCGTATTTCATTACGAAAGTGGCGTCAGCGTTTGCCTGGCCTGGCTCGGTGGTCGCAGCCGTTGATTTGTAACGCGCGGTGAAGTTCAGGGTGTTAGTCCCTTCAATCAGGTTCTGCGCGGCAGAGAAGGTTGAACCATCTGGAGTCAGGGTGGTGGATTTGCTGTCGAGGATCTCGATGCCCACGCCCTTCGCGGAGTTGTCGTTGTTACCAGAGGTTACCGCCAGCAGGGTTTTGTCGGTTGCGTCGATCTGACCGGTGAACGCAACTGCGGCCGTTTTCGCAACCAGCGGGTCACAATCATTCAGTTCAATGGTGAACGGAATATTAGAGGTGGTGTCACCCACTTTCGTGAACTTCGCGGTACGGTATTGGCCCAGGTTAACCGTCTGCTCGGAAGAATCAGTATTTACTGAACATGCAGCATTAACCAGTTCACCTTTAAAGTGTACGGTACCGCCATTTACGGTAACCGGAGTGGCTGGATCTGCTGCATTTGCGGCACCCGCAACCAGGGCCAGAGTAGCAATAACAGTAGAAGCAATGTTGCTGAGTTTCATGTCTATTCCTTTAAAATGTAAATAACCCTTCCCGCGAATAATCGGGAATAAGAAATACGTTCAATTGATTAATTGAAAGCTTATTTCGGAGGAGACAAAGTAGCTCATGAATGTATTTTAAAATATGTCAAAACGCTGTCATTTCGCCAGGTCACATCCTAATCCTGCCTAAGAAATTGACCATCCCCTCAGAAGGGTTTTTACGGCCTCCTGATGAAAACTCGCAAAGGGTGACTGACAGCGGCGCTCGCTTCTGACAAAATACAGGCAATCCCCCCTTTCAAACGTTACAGACGGAATCTTCTCTCTGATGGCAGCAAAGATTATTGACGGTAAAACGATTGCGCAGCAGGTGCGCTCTGAGGTCGCGGAAAAAGTGAAGGCGCGTAAAGCTGCCGGAAAACGCGCCCCCGGGCTGGCCGTTGTGCTGGTCGGCAGCAACCCGGCATCGCAGATTTATGTCGGCAGCAAACGCAAAGCGTGTGAAGAGGTGGGGTTCGTCTCCCGCTCTTACGATTTGCCGGAAACCACCAGCGAAGCAGAGCTGCTGGAACTTATTGATACCCTGAATGCCGACAACGCGATCGACGGTATTCTGGTTCAGCTGCCGCTGCCAGCCGGCATCGACAACGTGAAGGTGCTGGAACGTATCGCCCCCGACAAAGACGTTGATGGTTTCCACCCGTACAACGTGGGCCGTCTGTGCCAGCGCGCCCCGCGTCTGCGTCCGTGCACGCCGCGCGGTATCGTTACGCTGCTGGAGCGTTATAACATCGATACCTACGGTCTGAACGCCGTGGTCATTGGCGCATCAAACATTGTCGGCCGTCCGATGAGCATGGAGCTGCTGCTCGCTGGCTGCACCACCACCGTGACCCACCGCTTCACCAAAAATCTGCGTCATCACGTAGAAAACGCCGATCTGCTGATCGTGGCGGTCGGGAAGCCGGGCTTTATTCCGGGTGAATGGATTAAAGAAGGCGCGATCGTTGTGGACGTCGGTATTAACCGTCTGGAAAACGGGAAAGTGGTTGGTGACGTGGTTTACGAAGATGCTGCGGCTCGCGCCTCTTACATTACCCCAGTTCCGGGCGGCGTAGGCCCGATGACCGTTGCCACACTGATTCAGAATACTTTGCAGGCATGCGAAGAGTACCACGACGTAGAGGACGCGTAAGATGGCCACATTTTCATTAGGTAAACACCCGCACGTTGAGCTGTGCGATCTGCTGAAGCTGGAAGGCTGGACCGAAAGCGGCGCACAGGCCAAAATCGCCATTGCCGATGGGCTTGTTAAGGTGGACGGCGCAGTGGAAACCCGCAAGCGCTGCAAAATTGTCGCGGGTCAGACCGTGAGCTTTGAAGGGCAAACCGTGACGGTGACCGCCTGATGCTCTCCCCCCTCTCCCGTCGGGAGAGGGAACCCACATTCCCCCACACCCATCGCGGTTAATTATCGATCGACTTCAAATAATCATTATTTCATCTGTTGAAAAGTGAAAATTCTGTTGCGCGTTTTTCACTCTTTCCCCACGATAAGTAGAACGTTCTACTAAAACGTTCTACTTACAATAACAGCGCCAAAAAAAGCGCTACTCGGGGGAAATCAGCATGAGTCTGATATCAGGGTTTGTTAAATCGCTCTCTAAATTATCGATGATTGGTCGCGCGTTAATGCTGCCAATTTCACTGCTTCCCGCTGCGGGCCTGCTGCTGGCCTTTGGCGATAAGTTTCACCTGCCGCTGATGATGAACGCGGGCGGGGTTATCTTTGATAACCTGCCGATGCTGTTTGCCATTGGTTCCGCCGTGGGGCTGGCATCCGAGTCCGGCATTGCCGCGCTCTCGGCGGCGGTCTCGGTGTTTGTCACCAACATCACCATCAGCACCGTCTTGAGCATCACGCCGGAAATGGCGTCACAGGGCGGCAAATACGCGATGGTGGTCGGCATCCCGACGTTGCAGATGGGCGTCTTCGGCGGCCTGATCTGCGGGATTCTCGCCGCCTGGTGCTATAACCGTTTCCACACCCTGCAGCTGCCAGAGTTCCTCGGGTTCTTCTCCGGGAAACGCTTTGTGGCGATTGCGACAGCGTTTCTCTCTTTCCTGCTCGGCCTGCTGTTGCCGTATGTCTGGCAGCATATCCAGGCGGGCATCGATGCGCTCTCCGTGGTGGTTAATGGCGATAATCAGGCAGCCTCGACCTTTATCTTCGGTCTGGTGGAACGCGCGCTGATCCCGCTCGGCCTGCACCACATCTGGTATCCCTCTTTCTGGTATTCGTTTGGGGATTACACCACCCAGGCCGGTCAGGTGATTCACGGCGACCAGACCATCTGGTTCAAGATGCTGGAAGAAGGGGTCAAATCCTTCAGCAGCGACAGCTACCAGAACGCCGGTAAGTTCATGCAGGGTGAATTCCCGCTGATGCTGTTCGCGCTGCCTGCGGCGTGCCTGGCGATGTACCACGAAGCACACACCAAAAATAAGAAAATCGCGGCCGGTATTTTGTTCTCTGCGGCGCTCACCTGTTTCCTGACGGGGATCACCGAGCCGGTTGAATTTACCTTTATCTTCGTCGCCCCTATTCTGTACGTCTTTAACGCCATCATGGCCGGTCTGGCGTACATGACCATGTATCTGCTGCATGCGCATATCGCCAAGTCGTTCTCTGCGGGCTTTATCGACTACCTGTCGTTCGGGATCCTGCCGTCATTTAACGGCTACAAAACTAACTTCCTTAACGCCATTATTATCGGCATTCCGATGGGCCTGATTTACTACTTCACGTTCCGCTTTGTGATCCGTCGTTTCGACGTGAAAACGCCGGGCCGTACAGAAGTGACCGCCAGTGCGGACGATAAGTCAGATTCAGAACTCGCCACAGAGATCATCAACCTGCTGGGCGGCGCGCACAACATCGACTCCGTCGGCTCCTGCATCACCCGTCTGCGCCTGGAAGTGGCAAAAAGTGAAGCGGTTGATAAGGACGGTCTGAACGGCCTTGGCGCCCGCGGCGTAGTGTTCGTCGGTGATAACGGTATTCAGGTGATTTTCGGTGCCAGAGCACAGTTTATCGCCCAGACCATGTCCACCATGATTGGCAAATAATAAGATGCCTGAACGACACGTCTCCTGTACGCTGGGGGACGTTGTCTTATCTGGCTGATAATCGGTAAATTTCAGGGAGCGGTTTTGAAGAAAGTCAGCATCATTGATGTCGCAAAGCATGCGGGCGTTTCGGTCTCCACCGTGTCGCTGGTGCTGCGCCAGAAAGGGAAGATTTCAGACGCAACGATCGCGAAGGTCAATGCTGCCATCACTACGCTGGGCTATGTTCACAACGTCGCCGCTGCCAACCTCCGCGCCAACACCTCCAACCTGATTGGCCTGATCCTGCGCGACTTTAGCGACAGCTTTTCCATTAAGGTGATGGCGAGCATCGTCCAGGAGCTGGAGAGACAGGGGTATATGGTTTTCCTCGGCCAGCCGCTGAACGACCATGAACATCTTGAGCGCTGCCTGCTGTCGTTTAAACAGCAGGGGGTCGCCGGCGTTATCTATCTGGCCTCTGACACCCGGGCATCCTCGCTGCCGGAACACATCCGTCAGTGCCCGCTGCCGCTGGTGGTGGTCTCTCAGTCCCTGCTGGATGAAAAATGCAATCTGGTGATGCGCGACAACCGCCAGGCGGCGAACCTTGCCGCGCGTTATCTTATCGAGCGCGGGCACCGCAACATTGCCTACATTGGGGGTCGTGAAGGCTGCCTTATCCGCGAGCAACGTCTGCTCGGCTTTCGCAGCGCGATGACCCAGAACGGCCTGGTCTGGCGTGAGGAATACTCGCCTGCGTGTAGCGATGACACGCTGGCCGCAGGTTTCGCCACCCGCCAGCTGCTGGAAAAAAACAACACCATTACCGCCCTGCTCTGCCACTCGCCGGATGCGATGATCGGCTCCATCTCCGGCATTCATCAGGTGGGGCGCACCGTGGGGAAAGATGTGTTTCTCACCCAGCAGGTCGCGCTGGTCGGTTTTGAAGATATGCTGCACGTGAACCTGACGTCTCCCTCGTTTACCTACGTTTCCTCCGCCAGTGAGGAGACGGGGCGTCAGGCGGCGGGGTTGATCATCCGCAAGTTAAAAGAGCCGGATCTGCAAACACAGCGTATCACCCTTTCCGGGCAGCTTATTGCCCGGGAATCGGCGTAAATAAGACGCTAACACCATCCTCATTGCGCCCATTCGCTGCTATATTTCCCTGCTTTGCCATGGATAATTGCAATGCCTACCGTTATCACCCACGCTGCAGTGCCTTTGTGTCTGGGTTTAGGCCTGGGAAGTAAAATCATCCCTCCCCGCCTGCTGTTTGCCGGCGTCGTCCTCGCCATGCTGCCGGACGCCGACGTGCTGGCGTTTAAGTTCGGCGTTGCCTACGGCAATGTGTTCGGCCACCGCGGCTTTACCCACTCCCTGCTGTTTGCCTTTGTGGTGCCGATACTTTGCGTACTGATGGGCCGACGATGGTTTCGGGCAAGCCTGACCCGCTGCTGGCTGTTCTTAACCGTGTCTCTGCTGTCGCACAGCTTGCTGGATTCCATCACCACCGGGGGAAAAGGCGTCGGCTGGCTGTGGCCGTGGTCAGATGAACGGTTTTTTGCACCGTGGCAGGTCATTAAGGTCGCGCCGTTTGCGCTGTCACGCTATACCACGCCCTACGGGCATCAGGTGATTATGTCGGAGCTGCTGTGGGTGTGGCTGCCAGGGGTTGTGCTGATGGGGCTGTTGTGGTGGAAGCGGAGGTAAAAGCAAAACGGCAACCCAGTTGCCGTTTTTCGTGTTTGCACCCTCTCCCGGTGGGAGAGGGCATCAGCGCGCACCAGAATTATTTTCGACGCCAGGTGGTTCCCTGCGGGCCATCTTCCAGAATGATGCCCATTTCCGTCAGACGGTTACGCGCGGCATCTGCTGCCGCCCAGTCTTTCGCCTGACGCGCTTCCAGACGCGCGTTGATAAGTTGCTCAATCTCCGCCACTTCGCTATCGTCCGCCTGCGCACCGCTTTGCAGGAACAGATCCGGTTCCTGCTCCAGCAGACCCAGTACCGAAGAGAGCTTACGCAGATGGGAGGCCAATGCATTCGCCGCCGCCATATCTTCTGACTTCAGACGGTTAACTTCACGCGCCATATCAAACAGCACGGAGTAGGCTTCCGGCGTGTTGAAGTCATCGTTCATCACGTCAATAAAGCGCGCTTCAAACGCCTCACCACCTGCCGCGGGTACAGATTTATCGGTACCGCGCAGGGCAGTGTACAGACGCTCCAGCGCCGCACGCGCCTGTTTCAGGTTCTCTTCACTGTAGTTCAGCTGGCTGCGATAGTGACCAGACATCAGGAAGTAGCGCACGGTTTCCGCATCGTAATATTTCAGCACGTCGCGCACGGTGAAGAAGTTGCCCAGAGATTTAGACATCTTCTCACGGTCAACCATCACCATCCCGGAGTGCATCCAGTAGTTCACGTACTCGCCACCATGCGCACAGGTTGACTGTGCAATTTCGTTTTCATGGTGCGGGAACATCAGATCCGAACCGCCACCGTGAATATCGAAATGTTTGCCCAGCTGTTTGCAGTTCATCGCCGAGCACTCAATGTGCCAGCCAGGACGCCCTTCGCCCCACGGGGAAGGCCAGCTTGGTTCGCCCTCTTTGGACATCTTCCACAGCACGAAGTCCATCGGGTTACGCTTCACGTCCACCACATCAACGCGTGCACCGGCCTGCAGCTGATCCAGATCCTGACGGGAAAGCTGACCGTAGGTAGGGTCAGTCGGCACGGAGAACATCACGTCACCGTTATCGGCCACATAGGCGTGACCACGTTCGATCAGCTTTTCGGTGATGTCGATAATTTCGTGGATATGGTGGGTGGCACGCGGCTCGCTGTCCGGACGCTGAATATTCAGGGCGTCGAAATCTTTGTGCATTTCCGCGATCATACGATCCACCAGCGCAACAAAGCTTTCGCCATTTTCGTTCGCGCGCTTGATGATTTTGTCGTCGATGTCGGTGATGTTACGCACGTATTTCAGGTTGTAGCCCAGAAAACGCAGGTAGCGCGAGACAACGTCGAATGCAACAAAGGTACGGCCATGGCCGATATGACAGAGATCGTAAACCGTAATACCACACACGTACATGCCGACTTCCCCGGCATGGATAGGTTTAAATTCCTCTTTTTGGCGCGTCATTGTATTAAAGATTTTTAACATCGAAGATTCCATGTAAACACGTGTGTGGTTGAAAACCGGTTATTCTACCTGTAATTCAAACCTGAAGCAGCACACAATGCAAGGTGATCGCATCCTGTGGTTATGCTATAACAAGCCCCTATAGATGACCCAAACGCGGGTCGACGTACCACAATAACGGAACAGGATGCAAAAATGGTTACTTTCCACACTAATCATGGCGATATCGTAATCAAAACCTTTGATGACAAAGCGCCTGAAACAGTTAAAAACTTCCTGGACTACTGCCGCGAAGGTTTCTACAACAACACTATTTTCCACCGCGTGATCAACGGCTTTATGATCCAGGGCGGCGGTTTCGAACCTGGCATGAACCAGAAAGCGACGAAAGAAGCGATCAAAAACGAAGCGAACAACGGTCTGAAAAACACCCGTGGTACGCTGGCGATGGCGCGTACGCAGGCTCCTCACTCTGCAACAGCCCAGTTCTTCATCAACGTTGCTGACAACGACTTCCTGAACTTCTCCGGCGAAAGCCTGCAGGGTTGGGGCTACTGCGTCTTCGCAGAAGTGGTTGAAGGTATGGACGTAGTCGACAAAATCAAAGCCGTGGCGACCGGCCGCAGCGGCATGCATCAGGACGTTCCAAAAGAAGACGTCGTGATTAACAGCGTGACCGTCAGCGAGTAATTCGTGGCGACACTCTTTATTGCAGATTTGCACCTGCAAACAGAAGAACCGGCGATCACCGCCGGTTTTCTGCGTTTTTTACGCGGTGAAGCGAAAAGTGCCGATGCACTTTACATTCTGGGTGACCTGTTTGAAGCCTGGATTGGCGACGACGATCCTAACCCGCTGCACCGTGAGATGGCGGCAGCCATTAACGCGCTGGTCGATTCCGGCGTCCCCTGCTTCTTTATCCACGGCAATCGTGATTTCCTGCTCGGCAAGCACTACGCCCGCGAAAGCGGCATGACGCTGCTGCCGGAAGAGCAGGTACTCGACCTTTATGGCCGAAAGGTGTTAATCATGCACGGTGACACACTTTGCACTGACGACACCGGCTATCAGGCGTTTCGCGCTAAGGTTCATACCCCGTGGATCCAAAAACTATTCCTGGCTCTGCCGCTGTTTATCCGCAAGCGGATCGCAGCCAGAATGCGTGCAGACAGTAAGGCCGCCAACAGCGGCAAATCCATGGCCATTATGGACGTTAATCCCCAGGCGGTAGTCAGGGTCATGGAAAAACACCGCGTTCAGTGGTTGATCCACGGTCATACTCATCGTCCCGATGTGCATACCCTTACCGCCAACGGCGAAGCGGCCCACCGCGTCGTCCTGGGGGCCTGGCACAGCGAAGGTTCTATGGTCAGCGTCACGCCTGACGGTGTGGAACTGATCGCTTTCCCGTTTTAACCCGCCAAAAAATCATTCTATTTTTTTGAACAATATCGGCAAATTGTTTCGATTTTAATCAGCCCGTGGTCGGCCTATTATTTATCACATCAGGGCAACACGCCCTATCCCAGATAAAACATTTAAGGAATACGACCATGAAATCCATCAAAACTTTCGTTGCAGTTGCCGCACTCTCTCTGATCTCTTTCGGTTCTTTTGCTCAGAGCGTCAGCGCCACGGCCTCTACCCTTGACCGCGCAGAAGCGAAAATTGCCGCTCAGGCTGCTGAACAGGGCGCGTCTTACAAAATCACCAGCGCTCAGTTTAACAACCGCGTTCATATGACGGCAGAACTGACTAAATAAGACGTCTGCTGACCGTGCCGTCCGTCAAAAGCACATCAAAGCACATCGATGCCTGATAAAACAGACCGCCAGAACGCGGTCTGTTTTGTTATCTCCTGAGGGCCACAACGGCTCAGTTTTTAACCGCGCAACCGTTTTCCTTGCCCCTATTACATGCTATTCTCTGTGCCCTCGAAAGCAGTGTGTTTCGCACCACAGGAGTTTTAAGACGCATGTCTTCCCGCAATAATCCGGCGCGTGTCGCCATCGTGATGGGGTCCAAAAGCGACTGGGCTACCATGCAGTTCACCGCCGAAATCTTTGAAATCCTGAATGTTCCGCACCACGTTGAAGTGGTCTCCGCACACCGTACACCGGACAAACTGTTCAGCTTCGCCGAAAGCGCCGAAGAGAAGGGTTATGAGGTGATCATTGCCGGTGCGGGCGGCGCAGCACATCTGCCAGGCATGATTGCCGCCAAAACGCTGGTACCGGTACTGGGTGTTCCGGTGCAAAGCGCTGCGTTAAGTGGTGTCGATAGCCTCTATTCCATCGTTCAGATGCCGCGTGGCATTCCGGTCGGCACGCTGGCCATTGGTAAAGCGGGCGCTGCCAACGCTGCCCTGCTCGCCGCGCAGATCCTGGCGACTCACGATAAAGCGTTACATCAGCGTCTGGCGGACTGGCGTAAAGCTCAGACCGACGAGGTGCTGGACAATCCGGACCCGCGGGGTGCGGCATGAAGCAGGTATGCGTCCTCGGTAATGGTCAGTTAGGCCGTATGCTGCGTCAGGCCGGCGAGCCGCTGGGTATTGCCGTCTGGCCCGTCGGGCTGGATGACGAACCGGAAGCCGTGCCGTTTCACCAGAGTGTGATCACCGCGGAGATTGAACGCTGGCCACAAACGGCCCTGACGCGCGAGCTGGCGCGTCACAATGCCTTCGTTAACCGCGACGTCTTTCCCATTATTGCTGACCGTCTGACGCAAAAGCAGCTGTTCGATAAGCTCGGGCTGCCGACTGCGCCGTGGCAGCTGTTGTCCGATAAAAGCGAGTGGAAGGATATATTTGCAATGCTGGGCGAGCTGGCAATTGTGAAGCGTCGCGTCGGCGGGTACGACGGTCGTGGACAGTGGCGTCTGCACGCCGATGACACTCACGAGCTGCCGGACGATTGCTACGGGGAGTGCATCGTTGAGCAAGGCATTAACTTCAGCGGTGAAGTCTCTCTGGTAGGTGCTCGCGGGCAGGATGGCCATACCGTTTTTTATCCGCTGACGCATAACCTGCATCAGGACGGGATCCTGCGTACCAGCGTTGCATTCCCGCAGGCCAGTGCTGAACAGCAGGCGCAGGCAGAAGAGATGCTCTCTGCCATCATGCACGAACTCGGTTACGTCGGCGTCATGGCGATGGAGTGTTTTGTCACGCCGTCCGGTCTGCTGATTAACGAACTGGCACCGCGCGTTCACAACAGCGGTCACTGGACCCAAAACGGGGCGTCCATCAGCCAGTTCGAGCTGCACCTGCGCGCCATCACTGACCTGCCGCTGCCGCAGCCGGTGGTCAACAGCCCGTCGGTGATGATCAACCTGATCGGTACCGATCTGAACTACGACTGGCTCAAGCTGCCGCTGGTGCATCTGCACTGGTATGACAAAGAGGTGCGTCCGGGTCGTAAGGTCGGTCACCTGAACCTGAACGATACCGACACCGATCGTCTGAGCGCCACGCTGGAAGCGATTATTCCTCTCCTGCCGCCGGAATACGCGAGCGGAATTATCTGGGCGCAATCAAAGCTTAAGTAATACTCCTCTGCCGGGGAGTTGACCTTCCCCCTCCCCGGCGTACAATCCCCGGCCATTGCAGCTTAGTTTTCTTCTGGAAAAACCATGAACGATGGAACGGACTATCGCGCGATCCTCGCATCCGATACCCCTTTAATCGACGTTCGCGCGCCGATCGAATTCGCCCAGGGCGCGATGCCTGCGGCAATCAACCTGCCTCTGATGAACGATGATGAACGCGCCGCCGTCGGTACCTGCTATAAACGCCAGGGGCCGGACGCTGCGCTTGCTCTCGGCCATAGCCTGGTCGCAGGCAATACCCGTGAGATGCGCATTAACGCCTGGCGCGAAGCCTGTCTCTCCCACCCCACCGGCTACCTCTGCTGCGCGCGTGGCGGTCAACGCTCGCATATCACTCAGGCCTGGTTGAAAGCGCGCGGCGTGGATTACCCGCTGATCGCAGGCGGCTATAAAGCGCTGCGTCAGACCGCGATTGAGGTAACTGCTGAGCAGGTGCAAAAACCGATGGTGCTGATCGGCGGCTGTACCGGGAGCGGCAAAACGTTGCTGGTGAAACAGCACGCGCAGGGCGTGGATCTGGAAGGGCTGGCACACCATCGCGGCTCGTCGTTTGGCCGCACGCTTACACCACAGCTTTCGCAGGCGAGCTTCGAAAACCAGCTCGCCGTCGTGCTGTTGAAAAAAGAGGCCGCACGCTGGGTGCTGGAGGATGAAGGGCGGATGATTGGCTCCAACCACCTGCCGGAATGCCTGCGAGACCGCATGGTTCAGGCACCTGTTGTGGTGGTAGAAGACCCGTTTGATGTCCGTCTTGAACGCCTGCGTGAAGAGTATTTCGACCATATGTGGGCGGATTTTTCTGCTGCCTTTGGCGAAGAGGCGGGCTGGAAAGCGTACAGCGAATACCTGCACCACGGCCTGTTTGCCATTCGCCGCCGTCTGGGGCTGCAGCGCTTTGCAGACTTTACGGCGCTGCTGGATTCCGCCCTGCAGGAGCAACAACGTTCTGGCAGCACCGACGCGCATTTGCGCTGGCTTGCCCCGCTGCTGAACGACTATTACGACCCGATGTACACCTGGCAGCTGGCAAAAAAGGCGGAGAAGATTGTGTATCGCGGAACGTTTGAGGACGTGGCTGACTGGCTCAATCGCTGAATCACGCGCAAAAAAAACGGCAACCCAGGGTTGCCGTTTTCATATCGGGGTGACTCCCCTGCGGACTGAACTTAGAAGTCGTAACGCAGACGCACCAGGTTCATGTCGCCCAGGTTATCCGTGCTGGAGGTGAACACGTGTTCGTAATCAACACGGAAACCGTAGTCCAGCTGGACGCTAACACCCACGCCGTTATCGATACGCTGGTAGTTACGACCATTCACGTACTCAATACGGTCACCCATGAAGTAAGGCTGGATGGATTTCACCGCATACTGATCGATTGGGAATTTGTACCCTGCGAAGTATTCAATACCCCATGCATCACCGGCAAAGTAGTTGTCAGTAGACACTTTTTTGGTGGTCAGGAAGTTCTGGTACCAGCCGCCGCCAGCCGAGAAGGTCCAGTTATCCGGCGTCCAGCTCAGCGCGGTACCGAGGATATTCTGGTCGTAAGATTTGCTGTCGCCGTTGTCCGGGTTACGCATGTCCGCGCGGGTGTAGTTCCACGCTGCGCCCCAGGTCAGATCGGTGGTCAGGTGGTAATCCAGACCCAGTGAACCGCCGCCTTTACGTTTGTAACGCAGGCCATTGCCCGGCAGGTATTCGCTGTCTTCAAACAGGTAGGATGCATAGATATCCGCATCGCCTACGGTTTTCTTATATTTCAGCATTTTGCGTGAACGATAAGAGCCGTCGTAGTCACCGTTGATCCCGTTACCTGGAGCCTGACCAATCATGTCGTAGTCCCAGATATCGGTTTTCACGCCAACCACATCATAGTAAACGCTGTTCTGTTGACCGAAGGTCAGCGTACCCCAGGTGTCGCTCTTCAGACCGGTGTAAAGCATACGGCGAGAGGTGTCGTTAGCACCTTCAGCGTAGTGGTTATCCCAGTTGAACAGCGCCGGAATGTTCACACCCAGCTCGTAGTAGCTGATCCAGCTGATGTCATCAAACAGATAGTAATCTGCTGCGAAACGGAAACGGGTGCCGCCGTCGAAGCCATTACGTTTGTAGGAGCCTTTATCGCCGTCGCCCGTCATCATGTTGAACTGAGGACGAATACTGCCGCCAACGGTAAAGTTAAGACGGCTCAGCGGGTTACCTGCCTGAGGGTCTTGTTTAAGAACCGTGATTTCCGCCTGAGATGCGAAGGAGGTCAATGCCACTGCTGCGCCAATTGTTACTGCCAGCGCTGATTTTTTTATAGTCATTATTTTTCCTTTATAGACACGCTGCTAAATATTTAGCAGGTGAATATTAACTGGAAATAATCTTGCTGTGTGCGCGGGTTTTTAATGTTTTGTGCTACTAAACGCATGGGTATTACCGATTTGTGCTGCTAAATTATTACGCACCAGCAGATAAACCGGTGCGTAATTATCACGGATTTGAACTAACTGGCAAACTGACGGAACAGCGCTTTGCCTTTTAGCAATCGCGTGCCGAGCCAGCCGCCGCACAGCGACAGCAGCACCGCACCGCAGACCGGCAGCGTGAACCACAGTCGCCAGTCAGGCTCCCACGGGAAATCGAAGACGCGGGTCTGCAGCACGGCTAACGCCGTCTCAGCACCCATCGCCGCCACCAGACCCGAGACCAGCCCCAGCAGGGCGAACTCGCTCCACAGCGTGGTGCGCAGCAGTCGCTTACTCGCCCCGAGCGTGCGATAGACCACCAGCTCCTGATGACGCTGCCGCATCCCGACCTGCACCTGGGCCAGCAGCAACAGTACGCCGCAGATCGTCACCAGCACCACCATGACCTCCAGAGCCCGGCTGACCTGCTCCAGCACCTGCCCGACCTGTTTAAGGATCGCGCCAATATCCAGCAGGCTGACCGTCGGAAATTCGCGGTTCAGCCGGGTCAGCATACCGTTGCCGTTTTCCCAGCGGAAACTGGTGAGCCAGCTTTGCGGCTGTCCGTCCAGTGCGCCTGCGGGGAAAATAAAGAAGAAGTTCGGCCGCAGGCTTTCCCAGTCCACCTTACGCAGGCTGGTGACCTTAGCGCTAAAGTCCTGCGTATCGCCGGTAAAGGTCACGCTGTCGCCCAGCCTGACGTTCAGGCGCGTCGCCAGCCCCTCTTCCATCGACACTTCACCCGCTTTCGGCGGCCAGCTGCCGGCGGTAATCGGGTTGTGATCTGGACGTTTCTCCTGCCAGGTCAGGTTCAGTTCGCGGTTAAGCGATTCATCCTTGTTTCCCTCCGTGGACTGGCCGTTGATCTGCGTCAGACGCGCACGGACGATGGGGTAGAACGACTCCGGCACAATCTGGTGTTCCGCCAGGAACGTCTTCAGCGGTGTCACCTGCTCAGGGGCGATATTGATCAGGAAATAGTTCGGGCTTTCCGGCGGAAGCTGCTGTTGCCAGCGATCCAGCAGATCGCCGCGCAGCACCAGCAGCAGTGCCAGCAGCATAAACGACAGCGAAAAGGCAGACAGCTGACTCAGCGTAGACCAGGGCTGGTGCAGCAGACGGTTCACCGCCAGCCGCACGGGAAGCGACTTCACCGTCAGCTTTTTAAGCACATTAAGGAGCACCCAGCCGACCACACCACACAGCAGCGCCAGCACCACCGCCCCGGCCAGTACGGCCCACAGCAGCGTGCTGCCGCCCATCAGCCAGGCCAACAACCCAACCGACACCGCAACAATGACAGGAAGATAGAACTTCAGCGGCCAGACGTTGGCCACCACGTCACGGCGCAGTACGCGCAGCGGCTGCGTCGCGAGCAACAGCCGGTACGGGCGAAGCCCCACCAGCACCGAGATCACCATCATCGCGCCAATCGCCCACAGCCACGGCCAGAGGCTGGCCGGTGGAAGTGCGGCAGGCAGTACCGGTTTCAGCATGACCATCAGCAGCTTTTCAAACAGCAGCCCCATCGCCCCACCGGTGAGTGCTGACAACACCAGCAGCATCAGCCACTGGCCGACAATCAGCTTACGCAGCTGGGCGCTGCCCGCGCCAAGGGTTTTGAGGATCGCCACCAGATCGTATCGGCTGCGGCAGTAGTGCCCCATGGCCACCGCCACCGCCGCCACGGCCAGCAGCAGGGTTAACAGCGCTGAAAGCAGCAGGAACTGCTGAGACCGTTCGAGAGATTTACCAAGCGCCCCTTCGTCCTGCTCCAGTCCGTACCAGCGGTGCTCCGGTTTTAACTGCGGCAGCAGCCATTTTTCATACGCGTCAAGCTGGGCGGGCGTTCCCGCAAACTTATAGCGCCAGGTGACGCGGCTTCCCGGCTGCACGGCATGGGTATTCGCCACATCAGCGGCATTCATCAGCAAGCGCGGGGCAAGCTGGAACGGGTTAAAGCCGGAGTCAGGTTCCTGAACCACCTCCCCGGCGATGCGGAGCGTGGCGTCACCCACGTCGATGCTGTCACCCGTTTTCAGGTTCAGCAGCGCCATTAAACGTGGCGCCAGCAGCACCGTGCCCGGTTTCGGCTTTAACCCAGGCGGGCTGGTTTGCAGTTCACCGTACAGCGGGTAAAAGTCGTCGACGGCTTTGACGCTCGCCAGCTGCGGCGTATCGCCGGCAAAGGTCATGGTCTGAAAGTTCAGCTGTTCCCCCACCTTCAGTCCACGCTTACGCGCCTCCTCAAGCCAGCCCGGCGGGACGGGACGCGAGCTTTGCAGCGCCCTGTCTCCGGCCATAAACTCGCGGCTTTGCTGGCTTAACCCTTTCTCCATGCGATCGCTGACGCTGCCCAGCGCCAGCACGCAGGCTACCGCCAGGCTTAACGCCATCCAGACAATCAACAGCGTGGGCGAGCGCCATTCGCGCCAGAACCAGCGGGCAATCATGCTTCCTCCTGAAGTTCACCGTTAACCAGCCGCAGGCGACGGTCGCAGCGGGCAGCCAGTTGCGGATCGTGGGTCACCAGAATCAGCGTGGTACCGTGTTCACGGTTGAGCGAAAACAGCAGGTCGGCAATTTTATCCCCGGTCTTTCGGTCGAGGTTTCCGGTAGGCTCATCCGCAAACAGCACGTCCGGGCGGCCGTTAAACGCCCGGGCCAGGGCCACACGCTGTTGCTCCCCGCCGGAAAGCTGCGCCGGAAGATGGTCGAGGCGTTTGCCAAGCCCAAGCTGCTCCAGCAATGCCTTCGCGTGGGCGCGACTTTCACGGCTGTTACCGCCGCGCAGCAGTGCCGGCAGTTCAACGTTTTCCAGCGCATTGAGCGTCGGGATCAGCATGAAGGACTGAAAGACAAACCCGATATGACGTGCGCGGAGCGCGGCACGCGCCTCTTCATCAAGCTGATGCAGCGGTTGCCCGACCAGGTTGACCTCTCCACTGCTGCCGTCGTCCAGACCGGCTAAAATGGCCAGCAGCGTGGACTTCCCGGAACCGGACTCGCCAATCAGCGCAATGGTTTCGGCGCGTTTGACAACGAGTTCAACTCCGGTGAGGATGGAAAGCTCGTGTTCCCCCTGACCGACGGACTTCTTAAGACGATGAACTTCAACAATGTTTTCCGCTGGCATTTGCCCTTCCTGTTTTTAATCCTGATGACCTTCCGCGCGGCGGCAGCGGACACGTTACTGGTTCTCGGTGACAGCCTGAGTGCAGGCTATCGCATGGCGGCCAACGCGGCCTGGCCAGCTCTGCTCAATGACAAATGGCAGAGTAAGACAACGGTTATTAATGGCAGCATCAGCGGTGATACCTCGCAGCAAGGCTTGTCGCGCCTGCCAGCCTTGCTCAAACAGCATCAACCGCGATGGGTGCTGGTTGAGCTGGGCGGTAATGATGGCTTGCGTGGTTTCCAGCCTCAGCAAACGGAACAGACCCTGCGCACGATCCTTAAGGATATTAAGGCCGCGAATGCGCAACCGCTGCTGATGCAAATTCGCCTGCCCGCCAACTATGGACGTCGGTATAATGAAGCCTTTAGCGCGATCTACCCAAAGCTTGCCAACGAGTTTGATATTCCGCTGCTGCCATTTTTTATGGAAGAGGTCTATCTCAAACCCCAGTGGATGCAAGACGATGGGATCCACCCCAATCGCGATGCGCAGCCGTTTATTGCCGACTGGATGGCAACACGGCTGGCCCCTTTAGTTAAACATGACTCCTAATTCAGCGGAGATCCTGACAGGTAAAGTTATGCAAAAATCGGTCTTAATTACAGGATGTTCCAGCGGAATCGGTCTTGAAAGTGCACTCGAGTTGAAGCGTCAGGGATATTGGGTACTGGCGGCCTGCCGTAAACCCGACGACGTCGAACGCATGAACGGGCTGGGCTTTACCGGTGTGTTACTGGATTTAGACTCACCGGAAAGCGTGGAACGCGCTGCCGATGAGGTGCTGACCCTGACCGACAACCGTCTGTACGGCCTTTTTAACAATGCCGGCTACGGCGTGTATGGTCCCCTGGACACGCTCACCCGCGAACAGCTGGAAAAACAGTTTTCCACCAATTTCTTTGGCGTCCATCAGCTCACCATGCGCCTGCTCCCCGCCATGCTGCCGCACGGTGAAGGACGCATTGTGATGACCTCCTCCGTGATGGGGCTGATTTCAACGCCGGGCCGCGGGGCCTATGCCGCCAGCAAGTATGCGCTGGAGGCCTGGTCCGACGCCCTGCGCATGGAGTTGCGTCACAGCGGCATTAAGGTCAGCCTGATTGAGCCGGGCCCTATCCGCACCCGCTTTACGGAAAACGTTAACCAGACCCAGGCGGATAAACCGGTCGAAAACCCCGGTATCGCCGCACGCTTTACGCTCGGGCCGGAAGCAGTCGTCGCTAAAGTGCGCCATGCTTTTGAGAGCGAAAACCCAAAAATGCGCTATCCGGTGACGCTGGTAACCCATGCGGTAGGCTGGTTAAAACGCCTGCTGCCGGGCCGGATGATGGACAAAATTTTACACGGTTGAGTTGAAGCGTCGTCGCTAACCCCCATGTAAATAACAAACCGATAAAAGAGAAGGCCGCATGTCCGTACAGAATATCGTCAATATTACTGAAGCAAACCTGCAACAGACCCTCGAACAGTCCATGACCAAACCGGTGCTGTTCTACTTCTGGTCTGAGCGTAGCCAACACTGTCTGCAGCTGACGCCGGTACTCGAAAGCCTTGCCGCGCAATACAATGGCCAGTTCATTCTGGCCAAACTGGATTGTGACGCTGAGCCTATGGTGGCGTCTCAGTTTGGCCTGCGCGCGATTCCTACCGTCTATCTGTTCCAGAATGGGCAACCTGTTGATGGCTTCCAGGGGCCACAGCCTGAAGAAGCGATCCGCGCCCTGCTGGATAAAGTCCTGCCGCGCGAGGAAGAGCTGAAGGCGCAGGAAGCCATGGGGCTAATGCAGGAAGGCAAATACGACGAAGCGCTGCCGCTGCTCAAAGAGGCGTGGCAGCTGTCGAAACAGGACAGCCAGATTGGCCTGCTCCTCGCGGAAACGCAGATTGCCCTGCACCGTTCCGACGATGCGGAAGCTGTGCTGAAGACCATTCCACTGCAGGATCAGGATACCCGTTATCAGGGTCTGGTCGCGCAGATCGATCTGCTGAAACAGGCGGCGGATACACCGGAGATCCAGCAGCTTCAACAGCAGGTTGCCGATAACCCGACCGATGCCGCGCTGGCAAGCCAGCTGGCGCTGCAGCTGCATCAGGTGGGACGTAACGAAGAAGCGCTGGCACTGCTGTTCAGCCATCTGCAAAACGATCTGGGTGCCGCCGACGGTCAGGCGCGGAAAATGTTCCAGGAGATCCTGGCCGCGCTGGGCACCGGCGATGCGCTGGCGTCGACGTACCGCCGTCAGCTGTACGCCCTGCTCTACTGATGAACAGGCCCGGTGCCGCTTGCGCTCACCGGGCCTGCAAAAGAGGCGGTCACCCCGCCTTTTTCAACTGCGTCACCACCAGCTGATGGCGCGCGTTGTAGAACTTCCGATAGGTTAAATAGCAGGCAATGATGGTCGACAGGCTGGCCGTAGAGAGCAGCATAAAGGTCACCATGATCTGATATTTAATGGCTTTGACCGGATCGATACCGGCAAAAATCAGCCCCGACATCATTCCCGGCAGGCTAACCAGCCCAACCGTTTTTGCGGAATCCACCGTTGGGATCAGCGACGAGCGGATGCTGTCGCGGATCAGTACCGTCGAGGCCATTTTCGGTGTCGCCCCCAGACTTAATTTCTCCTGCAGCTTCTGTTGTTCACTGCTAAATCGCTGGCCGAGGTTGTTGTAACACAGTCCTACAGCCACCATAGCGTTCCCCGCAATCATCCCGGAAATAGGGATAACCTGCATCGGCGTAAACTCGATTGAGCCGGACACCACCAGCACCGCCAGCGTCAGCGCCGTCCCGGTTGTAATGGCGATAAACGATGAGACAAACGCCTTATCGATATACTTACTGCGTTTCTGCGCGTTCCACGCCGCGTTAAAGCAGATAAACAGCACCATCAGGAGCGTCAGCACCGCGTGGTTGACGTTAAAAATATACTTCAGCACATAGCCGACAATAATGAGCTGGATAACCGCGCGGCAGATACTCCAGATAATATCTTTCTCCAGACCCAGCTTTTCCCGGTAGCTCACCACAATAGCGATCAGTACCAGTACCATCGAAAACGCCAGCGACGTATTCGTAATATTATGCTCACCCACGGTTTGCCTCCTGCATTTTCCCGCCCTGCGGCTCAAGCGTAATGACGTCATCCGCATGGGTAATTTCGTTTGAATCGTGCGTAACCCACAGCACGGCAATATTCTGCTCGCTTGCGTAACGATGAATAATCTCGTTAACGTTGCGTTTGTTCACCTCATCCAGCGCGCTGGTGATCTCGTCCAGTAACAATATCTTCGGCAAAAACTGCAGATTGCGAATCAGCGAAACACGCTGCTTTTCGCCGCCCGATAATTCATTGATGGATTTAGTCAGCGTCTCTTTCGACAGGCCAAAGCGGGCCAGATCGGCGATAAATTTTTCTGGCTCCGGCGTTTTATGACGGATTTGCCACGGAAAGACCAGGTTGTCATAAACCGTGTCCCCAAACAGCGAAGGGGTTTGCACGCAGTAAGAGACCTGCTGGCGATAGCTTTCTGGCGACAGTGTCGCGATATCCTGCCCTTCAAACAGAATAGCGCCCTCAGTGGGGCTGAGCAGTGAAGCGACAATCTTTAATAACGTGCTTTTACCACAGCCTGACGGCCCTGTTATCAGTTTGAACTCACCCGGGGAAAGACAAAAATCGACATGCTGAAGGATCGTGGTATTTGCCACACGAAAACCGACATCCCTGACCTGCAAGAGCGTATTTTTATTGTTCATCATGCATCCTGTAACCACCTTTATTGCAACCATGCGTAGAATAATCCTTTCACGAACGCAGCGCGAATAGGGTGTATCGATGGCTGGAGTAAAGGTTTTACCGGTATTCGTCGCGCCCCCTTCTTTACAGGGGCGAATTTCAGCCCGATAGCCGATATACTGACTCATAACACACACGCAGTTCCCTTCGTCACAGCATGCAAAACAGGAGGTTTTTATGCTTATCGTTATACCTGTCCTTATTTTCGTTGCGCTGGTTATTGTCGGCGCTGGCGTCAAAATTGTCCCACAAGGGTATCAGTGGACCGTTGAACGCTTTGGCCGCTACACCAACACGCTCCAGCCGGGTTTAAGCCTGATTGTCCCTTTCATGGACAGGATTGGACGTAAAATCAATATGATGGAACAGGTGCTGGATATTCCTTCCCAGGAAGTGATCTCCAAGGATAACGCCAACGTCACCATTGATGCGGTCTGTTTTATTCAGGTTATTGATGCCCCAAAAGCGGCCTATGAAGTCAGCAATCTGGAGCTGGCTATCGTAAATCTGACGATGACCAACATTCGTACCGTGCTCGGTTCAATGGAGCTGGACGAGATGCTCTCTCAGCGCGACAGCATTAACACCCGCCTGCTGCACATTGTCGACGAGGCCACCAACCCGTGGGGGATCAAAGTTACCCGTATTGAGATCCGCGACGTGCGCCCACCGGCAGAGCTGATCGCCTCCATGAACGCGCAGATGAAAGCGGAACGGACCAAACGCGCCTACATTCTGGAAGCTGAAGGGGTGCGTCAGGCAGAGATCCTGAAAGCCGAAGGGGAAAAACAGTCGCAGATCCTGAAAGCGGAAGGTGAACGCCAGTCTGCCTTCTTACAGGCGGAAGCCCGTGAACGTTCTGCAGAAGCGGAAGCCCGCGCCACCCAGATGGTCTCTGAAGCAATTGCGGCGGGTGATATCCAGGCGGTGAACTACTTCGTTGCGCAAAAATACACTGACGCGCTGAAAGAGATTGGCTCCGCGAACAACAGCAAAGTGGTGATGATGCCGCTGGATGCCAGCAGCCTGATGGGCTCCATCGCCGGGATCACTGAACTTATCAAAGACAGCGGAAACGAGCGCAAAAAATGATTGAGCTAATCGTCGCACATCCTCATGCATTCTGGCTAAGCCTCGGTGGCTTATTGCTGGCCGCGGAGATGCTTGGCGGCAACGGTTACCTGCTCTGGAGCGGTGTTGCCGCTGTCATTACCGGGTTAGTGGTCTGGCTACTGCCCCTGGACTGGGCGTGGCAGGGGGCGTTATTTGCCGTGCTGACGCTGTTGGCCGCCTGGCTGTGGTGGCGCTGGCTTAACCGCCAGGTGACAGAGCAGAAACCGCTCGACGCCCACCTCAATCAGCGCGGGCAGCAGATTGTCGGCAAACGTTTTACGCTCGACACGGCGCTGGTTAACGGGCGCGGACATATGCGCGTGGGCGACAGTTCATGGCCCGTGGTGGCCGACGATGACCTCAGCGCCGGCACGCAGGTTGAGGTCATTGCGGTGGAAGGGATAACCCTGCGGGTTAAAGCCTGTCAGGCATGAGCCTTACGATGACAGCAGCCGGACAGATTATCGATAATCGGGCAGTCGGCGCTGTCATCCCCCGGACAGGATTCCGCCAGCGCCAGAAGCTGCTGACGCATCGCCTGTAACTCGGTAATGTGGCGTTCAATCTCAGCCACTTTCTCCAGCGTACGTTTTTTCACGTCTGCGCTATGGCGCGCCGGATCGTTAAATAAGGTGACCAGCTCGCCGCACTCTTCAAGGTTAAATCCCACCTGCCGCGCCTGGCGCAGTAGCGTCAGTTCATCAAGATGCAGTTGCGTATAACTGCGGTAGCCATTTTCACTGCGCAGCGGCGGTGTCACCAGCCCCTTCTCTTCATAAAAACGGATCGCTTTGCTGGTCAATCCGGTTTTTTTCGCAACATCACTGATATTCACATTTCCCCCTTGACCTTCCCCTTGATGGAAGGTTTAACCTTCATAACAGTTAGCGAAAAGCGTTATGCCGGTCAACATCTGACCAGATCATTATACGGGAGTTTTGTTATGTCTCACACTATTGACCTGACACTGGACGGCCTCTCCTGCGGCCACTGTGTCAAACGCGTTAAAGAAAGTCTGGAACAGCGTCCTGATGTAGACAGCGCTGAAGTGACCCTTGATCACGCCGCCGTCACCGGTAGCGCCAGTGCGGATGCGCTGATTGATACGATCAAACAGGCTGGTTACGGGGCGGAGCTGAGCCACCCAAAGGCTAAACCGCTGGCAGAGTCATCATCCCCGTCGGAAGCACTGACAGCGGCCACTCCTGAGCTTCCGGTAGCTGATGATATTGATGACAGCCAACAGCTGCTGATCAACGGCATGAGCTGCGCCAGCTGCGTCTCCCGAGTACAAAATGCCTTGCAGGCTGTACCGGGTGTCGCGCAGGCACGGGTCAATCTTGCGGAGCGTACTGCGCTGGTGATGGGCAGTGCCTCCGCCGCAGATTTAGTGCAGGCCGTTGAAAAAGCGGGCTACGGCGCAGAGGCCATCGAAGATGACCTCAAACGTCGTGAACGCCAGCAGGAAACGGCCGTCGCCACCATGAAACGCTTCCGCTGGCAGGCCATCGTCGCGCTGCTGGTTGGGGTCCCGGTCATGGTGTGGGGTATGATCGGTGACAATATGATGGTCACCGACGATAACCGCACGCTGTGGCTGGTCATTGGGTTGATTACGCTTGCCGTGATGGTCTTCGCAGGCGGTCACTTCTACTCCAGCGCCTGGAAAAGCCTGAAAAATCGCACCGCGACGATGGATACCCTTGTCGCACTCGGCACGGGTGCGGCGTGGCTGTACTCCATGAGCGTCAACGTCTGGCCCCAGTGGTTCCCGATGGAAGCGCGTCATCTCTATTATGAAGCGAGCGCGATGATTATCGGCTTGATTAACCTCGGCCATATGCTTGAAGCGCGCGCCCGTCAGCGCTCCTCCAGGGCGCTGGAGCGCCTGCTGGATTTAACCCCACCGACCGCGCGCGTCGTGACGGATACGGGTGAAAAAAATGTCCCATTGGCTGAAGTTCAACCCGGCATGACGCTGCGCCTGACCACCGGCGACCGCGTTCCCGTCGACGGTGAAATCACTCAGGGCGAAGCCTGGTTTGACGAAGCGATGCTGACCGGAGAACCCGTCCCGCAACAGAAAGCCCAGGGCGATGCCATTCATGCCGGTACGGTGGTGCAGGACGGTAGCGTGCTTTTCACCGCCAGTGCGGTCGGCAGCCATACCACGCTGTCACGCATTATTCGCATGGTGCGTCAGGCACAGAGCAGTAAGCCGGAAATTGGTCAGCTGGCCGATAAAATCTCCGCCATTTTTGTGCCGGTCGTGGTCGGTATCGCGCTGCTGAGCGCGGCTATCTGGTATGTCTTCGGTCCGGCACCGCAAATTGTTTATACCCTGGTGATTGCCACCACGGTGCTGATCATTGCCTGTCCTTGCGCGCTCGGTCTTGCCACGCCAATGTCGATCATCTCAGGCGTAGGCCGTGCCGCTGAATTTGGCGTGCTGGTACGGGATGCCGATGCGCTGCAGCGGGCGAGCACGCTGGACACACTGGTGTTTGATAAAACCGGCACGCTGACGGAAGGGAAACCGCAGGTAGTGGCCGTGATAACCGCAGGCATCACGCAGGATGACGCGCTGCGTCTCGCCGCGGCGCTTGAACAAGGCTCCAGCCACCCGCTGGCCCACGCCATTATTGAGAAAGCCGGGAATGCCAGCCTGCCGCAGGTGAGCAATTTCCGTACCCTGCGCGGTTTAGGCGTCAGCGGTACCGCCGAAGGGCACACGCTGCTGCTGGGGAATCAGGCACTGCTGAAGGAGCATGGCGTTGAGACTTCAGCCCTGGAACAAGACCTGAAAGATCAAGCCTCTCAGGGCGCAACCCCGGTTCTGCTTGCCGTTGATGGCAAGGCCGCGGCGCTGCTGGCGATTCGCGATCCGCTACGCCAGGACAGCGTGCAGGCGTTGCAACGCCTGCATCGTGCGGGCTATCGCCTGGTGATGTTGACCGGGGATAATCCTGTGACGGCGAACGCCATCGCCCGGGAAGCTGGGATTGACGAGGTCATTGCCGGGGTGTTACCTGACGGCAAAGCAGACGCCATCAAGACGCTGCAAAGCCAGGGTCGCCAGGTGGCGATGGTCGGTGACGGGATTAACGATGCGCCGGCGCTGGCACAGGCGGAAGTGGGTATTGCGATGGGGGGCGGTAGCGATGTCGCCATTGAGACGGCCGCCATCACCCTGATGCGTCACAGCCTGATGGGCGTTGCGGACGCGCTGGCGATTTCAAAAGCCACCTTGCGCAACATGAAGCAGAACCTGCTGGGTGCCTTCGTCTACAACTCGCTCGGTATCCCGATTGCTGCCGGTATTTTGTGGCCGCTGACCGGCACGCTGCTGAACCCGGTTGTCGCGGGTGCGGCGATGGCGCTCTCGTCCATTACCGTGGTGAGCAACGCAAACCGGTTGTTGCGGTTTAAACCGAAAGATTGAACCTTCTTCTCCTACGCGCTAGCATGAACCTTTCCGTTTATGGAGCGCGTATGAGTCTGTTTAATCGTATAAAAACATCGTTTCGCGCCCTCTTCCCCCGCCGTTATGCCTGGCCCGGCATGGATATCTCGCTTCCCGGCGGGCAGCACCTTCACCTGGTGGGCAGCATCCATATGGGCACGCAGGATATGTCCCCGCTGCCAGCCGGTCTGATGAAACTGCTGAAGAGCGCCGATGCGCTGGTCGTTGAAGCGGATATTTCGGGCCAGACGTCGCCGTTTGCCGGCCTCGAAAGCGATCTCCCCCTTGCTGAACGTTTGAACGACACGCAGTTTGCTGAACTGACGCGCGTCGCAGATGAGACGGGGGTGTCGCTCTCCATGCTGGACACACTGCCGCTGTGGCAAATCGCGATGGTCCTGCAGGCGACCCAGGCGCAGCGTCTGGGGCTACGCGGCGATTACGGTATTGATTACCAGCTGTTGAATGCCGCGAGAGCACGCCATTTGTCAGTCATTGAGCTCGAAGGTACGGACAGCCAGATAGCCCTGCTGCGCCAGCTTCCTGATGATGGGCTGATGCTGCTGGATGATACCCTGACCCACTGGCACACCAACGCGCGTCTGTTGCAAACGATGATCGGCTGGTGGCTGAATGCGCCGCCCACGGACGGTAAACTGGCGCTGCCGTCGACGTTCAGTGAATCGTTGTATGATGTGCTGATGAACGAGCGCAACAAAGCCTGGCAGCAGACGTTACATGCGTTGCCTGCGGGGCGTTACGTGGTCGCTGTCGGGGCGTTACATTTGTACGGAGAAGGGAATTTGCCGTCACTGCTGAAATAAAAAAATGGCCAATATTTCTATTGGCCCGTCAAAGAGGAATTTCATCGTTTTTATTATGCCGAAGGAGACCTTCGGTTGAGCCGATTGTCGCTCAAAGTGACCATCACTGCCAATACTATTGCGCAAGATGGTGCTATTTTTTAGACAAACGTCAGGCGTATGCTGTCAGCATGAATTGTCTGTCGTAAGAAGGATAGCTATGACTCCCGCCGTTAAATTACTCGAAAAAAACAACATTCCCTTTCGGATCCACACCTACGATCACGATCCCAGCGAAACGAATTTTGGTGATGAAGTGGTGCGCAAACTGGGGCTGAACGCCGATCGGGTTTATAAGACGCTGCTGGTGGCGGTGAACGGTGATATGAAACACCTCGCCGTTGCGGTAACGCCCGTTGCCGGGCAACTGGATCTCAAGAAAGTGGCCAAAGCGCTGGGGGCAAAGAAGGTGGATATGGCCGATCCGATGGTTGCGCAACGCACTACCGGCTACCTTGTCGGCGGTATTAGCCCGCTCGGGCAGAAAAAACGCCTGCCGACGCTGATTGATGCCCCTTCGCAGACCTTCGACACCATTTATATTTCCGGCGGCAAACGCGGGCTGGATATTGAACTGTCCGCAGGCGATCTGGCGAAAATACTGGACGCGACATTTGCGGATATTGCGCGACGGGATTGAGGAAGTGGCCCGGAGGCACTGTGCTTACCGGGCCGACGATTCTCATACAGGCCGGGTCAGGCGTAGCCGCCCCCCGGCACAAAACCGCACTACTGCCAGCTCACCTCGCCTTTCGGCTCATAGGTATTCACGTCGATCGGTGAATTCTGCTCGATGAACTGCTTCAGCACTTCCGCATCGATAAACCCGGTATTCACATAGCCCGGTTTATTGTCGATATGCGGGTAACCGTCACCACCGGTGGCGTTAAAGCTTAATGTTGCCATGCGGTAGGTTTTGGCAGGGTCGACCGGCTCGCCTTTGATTTTGAGGTCGTTGAGCTTGCCGCCCTTTGCCACAAAGCTGACGTTAGCAAACTGCGGATAAGCGCCGGAGTCCGGCTTCATCTGCGCCACGGCGGTGAGATAGTCAATCACCTCTTTACCGCTCATGTCGACATACACCACGATGTTACCGAACGGCTGAACCTTCAGCACATCTTTATAGGTGATGTTTCCGCCTTCGATGGAGTCACGGATGCCGCCGCCGCTCATCACACCAAAATCGGCATTTGTGCGCGCCATTTGTGCCGCCAGCACCAGATGCCCCATATTGGTCTGCACAAAGCGAACTTTGCTGCGGTCCCCTTCCAGACGACCATTCAGCGTACCAATCTTCACGTCCAGCTGCGCCTTGCCTTTATTCTGGAAGGGCGTCAGCAGGGAGAGCATCTGTGCGTTCTCGGCAATTTCCGGGGTGTAGAGTACGCGCTCACTTTTCCCGTCAGGGTAAGTCACTTTCTTCTTCAGGTTGACCGGAATGAGCTGATAGTGCACCAGCTTCATCTCGCCGTTACGGAACTCAAAGTCCGCACGCCCCACGTATTTACCCCATTCATGCGCCTGCACAATCCAGATACCGTTCTGACGGTCCGGAGCACACGGCGTGCCTGGCACGTAGTCGACCTGCTTTTTATTCTCTGACGCCATGCAGACCGGGTCTTGTGAATGACCGCCCACAATCATCGCCAGCGAGCCCGCAGGCAGGCTGCGAGCCATCTCCACGTCACCCGGCGCATTCGAGCCGTGCTCACCGTTGTCGTAGTGGCCCATATGGGTGGTGGCAATAATGACATCCGGCTTTTCGTTCTGCTGCAATTCCTGAATGACCAGCTTCGCTTCGTCTGCAGGTTTACGGAATTCGATATCGGTAAAGAACTCAGGGTTGCCGATTTTCGCCGTATCGTCAGTGGTTAACCCGATGACCGCAATTTTCAGATCCTGACGCTTAAACAGCGCCCAGGGTTTGAACAGTCGCTCGCCGGTGCTTTTCTGGTAGATGTTGGCAGAGAGGAACGGAAATTTGGCCCATTTTTCCTGCTGACGCAGCACCGTCAGCGGGTTATCGAATTCATGGTTACCGACGGCCATTGCATCGTAGCCAATAAGATTCATGCCGCGGAAATCAGGCTCCGCATCCTGTAAATCAGATTCCGGCACACCGGTATTGATATCGCCCCCCGACAGCAGCAGTACGCTACCCCCCTGGGCTGCCACCTCTTTACGAATGCCATCCACCAGCGTTTTTTGTGCCGACAGACCGTATTCGCCGTATTCACTGCGCCAGAAATGGCCGTGGTGATCGTTGGTATGCAGAATGGTGATTTTATAGGTTTTATCTTTTTCATAGGCCTGCACGGGCAGGCTAACCAGACCCCAGGCGGCGATCAGCGCCAGCGCGACGCTCCGCTTCATTAACTTCATCTTCTCTCTCCCTGACCAATAGACAAAGGCAAAAATTACAGTGACTAATAAGAATAGACAAATAAGTTTTCAGAATTGCGACTTTATTCAAATGTCACTGCCGGGTATGTTAGTTGGATAATAATTACACCCTGCATTTCTAATAACAAAAGACGTGGTATTCATCTCTATGGCAATCAGTGAATCAACCCAGCCCGTGTCTGGCGCTCAGGCGTCGCGCACCTCGTTTAAAGTGTTAGGCGCAATCAGTCTTTCACATCTGCTCAACGACATGATCCAGTCGTTGATTCTCGCGATCTACCCGCTGCTGCAGTCCGAGTTTTCGTTAACGTTCGTGCAGATCGGGATGATCACCCTGACCTTCCAGCTGGCCTCCTCGCTTCTGCAACCGGTCGTGGGCTACTGGACGGATAAATATCCTATGCCGTGGTCGCTACCGATTGGCATGTGTTTTACCTTGAGCGGGCTGGTTCTGCTGGCAATGGCAGGCAGCTTTGAAGCTGTGCTGATTGCCGCCGCGCTGGTGGGCACGGGGTCGTCGGTCTTTCACCCGGAGTCCTCACGCGTGGCGCGCATGGCCTCCGGGGGCCGTCACGGGCTGGCGCAATCGCTCTTTCAGGTGGGCGGTAACTTTGGCAGCTCCCTCGGCCCACTGCTGGCAGCGGTGATCATCGCTCCGTACGGCAAGGGTAACGTAGCGTGGTTTGTGCTGGCAGCCTTGCTGGCGATTATCGTACTGATTCAGATCAGCCGCTGGTATGCCGCGCAGCATCGCGTGAACAAAGGTAAACCTAAAGCGAAGGTTATCAATCCCCTTCCTCGCGATAAGGTCATTCTGGCCGTCTCCGTGCTTCTGGTGCTGATTTTCTCGAAATACTTCTATATGGCGAGCATCAGCAGCTATTACACCTTTTACCTGATGCAAAAATTCGGATTATCGGTCCAAAACGCCCAGCTTCACCTGTTTGCCTTCCTGTTTGCGGTGGCTGCAGGGACGGTTATCGGCGGGCCTGTGGGCGATAAAATCGGGCGCAAATACGTCATTTGGGGCTCTATCCTCGGCGTGGCCCCGTTTACCCTTATTTTGCCGTATGCAAGCCTGGAGTGGACGGGGATTTTGACCGTGATTATTGGGTTTATCCTCGCCTCGGCGTTTTCCGCCATCCTTGTTTACGCGCAGGAGCTGCTGCCAGGCCGTATCGGTATGGTTTCCGGGCTCTTTTTCGGTTTTGCTTTCGGCATGGGCGGCCTTGGTGCAGCAGTGCTGGGCATGATTGCCGACCACACCAGCATCTTCCTGGTCTATAAAATCTGTGCTTTCCTGCCGCTTCTGGGAATGTTGACCATATTCCTGCCTGATAACCGCCATAAAGCGTAATATAACGGTCGCTAAAGTTTTACTTTGGCGGCCTGACCCCCTGATGCCATAAGGGTTTCTTCTGCATCCCCCCGCCTAATTTATCAAAATGCGCTTTTTTACACGCATATTGCTGTTTTATTCAAACTTCAACAATTATTCATAAACATAACGGCAAAAATTGTCATAAACTATTACTCGGTTTTTGGTTTTTTAACCAAATGGAACACCCACAACGAAAGGAGACGGAATGCATCACGCCACACCGCTTATCACCACCATTGTTGGTGGACTTGTGCTCGCTTTTATCCTCGGCATGATTGCCAATAAACTGCGTATTTCGCCTCTGGTGGGCTATTTGTTAGCGGGTGTGCTGGCGGGTCCCTTTACGCCAGGTTTCGTGGCGGATACCAAACTGGCGCCCGAACTGGCGGAATTAGGCGTGATTCTGCTGATGTTTGGCGTAGGTCTGCATTTCTCACTGAAGGATCTGATGGCGGTAAAGTCGATCGCCATACCGGGAGCGATCGCACAGATAGCCGTAGCGACGCTGCTGGGAATGGCGCTTTCGACAGTGCTTGGCTGGTCGCTGATGACCGGTATCGTCTTTGGGCTGTGTCTTTCAACCGCCAGTACCGTCGTACTGCTGCGCGCGCTTGAGGAGAGGCAGCTTATCGACAGCCAGCGCGGACAAATCGCGATAGGCTGGCTGATTGTGGAAGACCTGGTGATGGTGCTGACGCTGGTGTTGCTGCCTGCCGTCGCCGGTATGATGGAAAAAGAGAGCGTCGGCTTTGCGACGCTGGCGCTGGACATGAGCATCACCATCGGGAAAGTGGTGGCGTTTATCACCATTATGATGCTGGTGGGCCGCCGTCTGGTGCCGTGGATCCTGTCCCGCAGCGCGGCCACCGGCTCCCGTGAGTTGTTTACCCTGTCTGTCCTTGCCCTGGCGCTGGGGATTGCCTTCGGTGCCGTTGAACTGTTCGACGTCTCCTTTGCACTGGGCGCGTTCTTCGCCGGGATGGTGCTGAACGAATCCGAGCTGAGCCACCGTGCGGCGCACGATACGCTGCCGCTGCGCGACGCCTTCGCCGTCCTGTTCTTTGTCTCTGTCGGGATGCTGTTTGATCCGATGGTTCTGGTTCAGCAGCCGCTGGCCGTGATGGGCACCCTGGCGATTATTATCTTTGGTAAGTCGGTTGCCGCCTTCTTCCTGGTACGGATGTTTGGCCACTCGCCGCGTACCGCTCTGACCATCGCCGCCAGCCTGGCGCAGATTGGTGAGTTCGCCTTTATTCTGGCGGGCCTGGGTATGGCGCTGAATCTGCTGCCGCAGGCCGGGCAAAATCTGGTCCTCGCCGGAGCGATCCTCTCCATCATGCTGAACCCGGTCCTGTTTGCGTTGCTGGAAAAATACCTCGATAAAACCGAAACGCTGGAAGAGCAGACGCTGGAAGAAGCTATCGAAGAAGAGAAGCAGATCCCGGTGGATATTTGCAATCATGCCCTGCTGGTCGGCTTTGGCCGCGTAGGAAGCCTGCTCGGTGAGAAGCTGATGGCGCAGGGGATCCCGCTGGTGGTGATTGAAACATCACGTACCCGTGTCGACGAGCTGCGCGAGCGCGGCGTTCGCGCGGTGTTGGGCAATGCGGCAAACGAAGAGATCATGAATCTCGCGCATCTGGACTGCGCACGCTGGTTGCTGCTGACCATTCCAAACGGCTATGAAGCGGGTGAAATTGTGGCGTCCGCACGTGAAAAATGCCCGAATATTGAGATCATTGCCCGTGCCCATTATGACGATGAGGTGGAGTACATTACCGAACGGGGTGCGGATCAGGTGGTGATGGGTGAACGCGAAATTGCAAAAGCGATGCTGACGCTGTTAACGAAACCGCCGGTTGACGAGGTGGTGACGGGGTAAGCGTGCCTTCTGCAGCCCTTTACTGACCCTCTCCCACTCTGAGTGGGAGAGATTTCAAAATAATTGAACAAACAACGGAGTAATTTAAGTTAAAAAATATCGATTTAATTAAGTTTTATTGCATTGCCTGAGTAAGTTTTCGCCACCAGGCCCTAGTTCAAGAAACTTTTTTTGAACCCGTTTTTGAACTTGAACCGTGAATAAAAATACACTCATTATGCAAAGGAAATGAATAATGCAAATCAACTTTACTAACAAGGCAATCGAAAATCTTGCTCCAAAAGATAAGTCCTACATAGCGTAACATGCCAGCAGTGAACGAGGCACTGGACGTGTGGGAATTCGCGTTTATCCATCTGGACGCAAAACCTTTATGTATCGTCACTTTGTAGGAAAAAGCGCAAAATTCGAGAAGTTGGGTGTCTATCCTGATATGACTATCAGTAGCGCTCTGTAGAAATTTGAGTCATTAGCTGCTTGCCCGGATGTGATAAAGGTAGCCAGGAAAAACGGCACACTTGCTGATCTGTTTGAAGCACATAAAGCTGATTTCATCGCATCCGGTAAGCGTGAATATCATCATTACATAGCCCTCAGATCAACACTGTTAGAAACTGGCTTGCTTCCTGAAAGTACCATCGTAAAAAAATCACTACTAACGATATCCGAGCAGTTCTTAACAAAGTATATCAGCGTACTCAAAGCGTGGTTGGGTTAATGAGATCCGTAAGCCCTTGCATAACCACTTTTTCATGGGCAGTTAAGTGTGACAAATCCCTTCTTCTTGATAAGCCCGACATCATGTTCGACGTGCCTTTTAACCCGGTTACTCCTATTCCTGCTTTAGAGCATGAGGGATATGTTGGGGAAAGATTTCTTGATTTTGATGAACTTGCTTTGCTCCTTAAAACAACAGAAAAGGAATTTTTTAATCCCGATGTTGCAGTTCTCATTCAGTTAGTATTTTTCTGCGGGGGCCAACGACCTTATGAGATAATGTCTTTAGCAAAAAATAACTATGATAAGAAAAGCCGAACTCTTTCGATTCCACCCTCAATTTCAAAAAACTAAAAAATGGTATTACCTGCCTCTTTGCGATAGTGCGGTCCATTTGATTGATTTGATGATTTCACGTTATCCCGATAACGAATATCTTTTTCCAAATCAGGATTATGAAACGAAGTTAAGAAAGTGGGAAGAAAAAAACAAAACAAACTCAAATGGTAAATTCTCGAAAACGCCAACAGCATTTATGAATGCCAGGACACTTGCAGGTAATATTGAACGCTTTTTCGAAAACCATTGTATTGAGAGCTTCTCCGTGCGTGACTTCAGAAGAACATTTAAGACCCTTGCTGGACAATTGAAGATCAGCAAAGATATTCGTGACAGAATCCAGAATCATGCAATGAATGATGTTTCGAGCATGCATTATGACAGATATGATTACAATGATGAAAAGCTGGAAGCCCTTTTGAAATGGGAAAATAAGCTGAAAGAAATAATGAACAACAATTAATTACACATTGCATTCACTAGCTTAATCATTTAAAGCCACCTATCTATCTAGATAATATGAAGGTGGCTTTTTTTTACTATTTACAAGAACTGAGAGCATGATCACTTGGAGCAAAGCTAAACGTGTAAGATGATCAACGAATCAAATCACAGGGACATATTATGTATTACAGTGAAAATATTATTAAGGAAATTGGAACCGACAAAGAATTAGCCATGAGATTAGATAAGGCTATGGCTGGTGTCAAAGATGGCTTTGTTGATTATGTGGGTAATCTTGGTGATGCAGCCACGCGCCTTTTATATTACTCATCTTGTTTAACTGAAAATTATCATGATGTATGCTTAAGATTAAGGGATGAAGATGTTAGATTTGTTTTGGGTTTAGGCCAGCTAATAAAACACCGGGATTTGATTTTCAGGATGATGACGCTTTATATAGAAACCATCCTCAAAAACAAAAATGAAAAACAGAAAAAAACACTTCTTGAAAAATTAATTCCAGTAACAAAAAACTTTGCCATAAAAAATGTCTCAAAAAGAGCCTTAATTTATTCTGTTGTATCTTACATCTGTTATGGAAATAAAGTGAGCGGATCAGTAGAGGCTGCTTTTGTGAAGAAATTAGGTGGACGGGCTGGCATTCCCATTACAGCATTGAATTTATATGGGATTGTTTACAAAGCTTCTGAAAGTGCAAATAGATTAAAAAGTTTTATGCCGCAATTTTATCACGCACTCTATGTAGAAACACTTGAAATGATGTATTTCTTTATTGAGCCAATCATTATGAAGGCTGGGTATTTAAATATAAGCACGGCGACTGATAATGAAATTACTAATGCTTTAAAGAGAATGATGTGATTATGTTAGAACCAATCAAGAGATTTTTAAAACAATTCTTCAATAGTTTTAAACAGGATTGTTTGAATGATATTTATTGGTACGGCGTATTTATATTTGCTGCTTTTTTTGCTGGCATAGCAGCATCCAATATAAATGATTTAAAAATAGCAGGAAAAATAATCTTAGGCGTTCTTATAATCATATTCGTAATTGCTTTCCGTTTCAAAGACAAAGGATTAAAAAAATGACAATACCAGCACATATTTGGCTTACCGATGAAAATAATTCACCTTTAATTGGTGAATGTGTAATGCCAACACGATTGGGTTCGACTGAGCTTAAATCTTTCAATCATTCTGTATGGATTCCTACTGATTATAATACAGGAAAGCTAACTGGAACGCGCATACATGTTCCTATCACATTTGAAAAAGAAATTGATCGCCTCACCCCATTTTTATTCAGAGGTGTATGTACTGGTAGAATGTTTAAAGAAGCTTTAATAAAAATGTATAGAATTAATGAGGCAGGAATAGAGATAGAATATTTTAATATAACATTGCAAAATGTGAAAATAACAAGAATCTCTCCAGTTTTATTTCCTCTGGGCGTTGCAAGTAAACATATGGAGGAAGTTGAAATCCGCTATGAATCTATCGAATGGAAATATTGTGATGGGAACATAATTTTTAAAGATACCTGGAATGAAAGAGCGGTAGCATAAAAAAAAGGTCTCTAATGAGTCCCTTTTTTATTTTACTTCAAAGGCCCGTATATCTGATCAACAATCCAGCCGTATGTTGACCTGCTTCACGTAAAAGTGGGGGAACTTTCTTAGGCTGGCTGGAGAATGATTTTGAAGAATGGGTTAAAAAGAAAGATGAATCCCACGCACCTTATAAGGGGGGGAGTGTCCAGGAAAAAGTAACATTGAGTACAGGGATGTACCCTCCCAACATTAGCCTCTTTGCTGTTACACTTCCTCAGTACGCTTATGCATAATCAATGCATAAACGGGATGAGGTGATTTTTGGGTCATTTGTTAGTTGAACCAAAGTTGAACTTTAAAAAAATTAACCTTAACAAAACCAATGTAACATTTTAATTTAAAAGGTTAATTTTTTTGATTTTCCATATCCCCCCACCGGGAGAGGGTACAAACACGAATACGGCAACCGCAAGGTTGCCGTTTTGCCTTTATCGGTCCCAGTAGGCTTCTTCGAGGCTATCTTCCCTCTCCGGCAGACCGCGGGTTAAGCGCGGCGAGTGCTGGTTCAGCACCTGATAACTCACGCGGTTCGCGTACTTACATACCTGCGCCAGCGACGAATAGGTCAGCCAGTTGAATTTGTGCTTGCTGGAATTCGGGACGTTGGTTTTATGGTAGGCATTCGCAGTGATGTCATGCAGCAGCGCCGCCAGTGCGCCATCTCCCGCGCCATTGGTGTTCATGATCTTTTCTGGCCCGCCCATATACGGCGCGATGTGGGAGTAAATACGCAGCGGGTTTTCGCAATCTTTATGGCGAATCGCGCGGCTGAACTCGTACTGGTTAAACTCGGCAATGGCGCCTGGCAGCAGTGGATGCTGCGTTTTGCGTTTGCTCTCTTCTTCCGTGAAGCCTGCCATATACAGCCCTACCGGTCCGGCAGTGCAGAGCACCAGATCGACCCAGTCGAGCGCTTTATCGGAGGCCAGCAGCGGATCGCTCTCGCCGGTCAACGCTTCAGCCTCTTCTTCGTTCATCGCCAGAATCGAGACGTGTTCCTTCAGGAAGGCCTGCCACCACTCGGGGTTGTCGGCTATCACGAATTTGGTACCCAGCGTCAGAACGACCGGCACATTGTATTTCTTCGCGTACTCAATCGCTTTCATGGTGGCTTCCGGCATCGGCTCGCCGGGTTTACAGCGCACCAGATACGACGTCAGCACCAGTGCAGACGCGCCCGCAATCACCGCTTCCGGAATGCTCTCTGCACGCAGCTTATTCATGTGGCCAGGGCTGATGGCAAAGGTACGTTCGCCGGAATCGCTGATCAGCGTGAAGCAGCGGCCAATCGGCCCGTCAACGCCCTGAAGGTAGTTCAGATCGGTGCGGCTGGAGGTATTGCACAGGTAACGGTAGGCGTAGCCACCAATTTCGATGTTGCTGCACATGACGCCCAATAACACAGAGCGGTCGTCGGCAAGCACCGAGTAGTTGTGCATGGTGTTGCCGATAGTGCCACCGGCAAACTGATGGGTGATCAGGTTTTCACGCGTCAGCTCCTGATACAGGGCTTCTGCAACATCGTCCTCAATCACCAGCGAGTGACCGGCGCTCAGACCGTAACGAGCGACAAACGCATCATCCACTTTAGCTTCAATGTCCACCAGCGTCTGATCGATACCGACGACCCATGCGGCGCTGGTTTCATTTTCCGGCTGGATTTGCTGCAGGAGCGGATCGCGGGCATCAACGGGAAAGTAGTGTTTAGATTTGCGTTTACCGGGAAATTTCATGGGTCTGAACTGTGCAAGGATTATGGGCCGGGAATGGTAGCACAAACCCGGCCCATAGTGCGATCAGCGGCTGTTTGTCACCAGTGACACCATCATCTCGATATGCTCAGGCGAGTCGTTAAGGGCCGGAATGTATTCATATTTCGTTCCGCCCGCCTCGAGGAAGAACTCTCTGTTCTGCACGGCAATCTCTTCCAGCGTTTCCAGACAGTCGGCGGAGAAACCGGGTGACATCACCTGAATATGTTTCACGCCCTTCTCACCGAGCATTTTGAGGGTTTCGTCGGTGTAAGGCGTTAACCACGGCTCGCGGCCAAAACGCGACTGGAAGGTCATCATCACTTTCTCTGGCGGCAGGTCGAGGGCTGAGACCAGCTCACGGGTGGTGTCGCGGCAGCGCTGCGGGTAATCATCCCCTTCATTGGCGAAGCGCTGCGGGATCCCGTGATAGGAGAGCAACAGCAGATCCGGCTCGCCATGTTTTTCAAACGACGCGCGCGCGCTACTGGCAAGCGCTTTAATATAGCGTTCGTTATCGGCGTAATCGCGAATAAAGGTCACGCCAGGAATACGGCGGCGGGTCGCCAGAATACGTGCCAGCTCATCCCAGACGGCGGCAACCGTCGAGCAGGAGTACTGCGGATAAAGGGCGAGAACCACAATGTGGTCGACGCCCTGCGCCAGCAGCGAGTCGACCGCGCTTTCCAGTGACGGTTTACCGTAGCTCATGCCCAGCGCGACGGGCATATCCGGCAGGCGGGCGGCCAGCGCTTTTTCCTGCCGACGGCTATACACCATCAGCGGTGAGCCCTCTTCCATCCAGACGGACTGATAAAGCTTTGCTACACGTGGGGCACGAATCGGCAGAATGACGCCACGCAGCAGCGGCCACCACAACAGTCTTGGGGTATCCACGACGCGCGTGTCGCTTAAAAATTGTCGCAGGTAGCGTTTTACCGCTTCTGATGTCGGTGCATCTGGTGTACCCAGATTGGCAAGCAGGATGCCGGTTTTCGCCTGACTCATTCACGCCTCTTAACCATTTGAATGGTTTTCAATTGTAGCGGAAAAGCGTTTAAACGAAACCCATTGCTGCAATAGGTAAGATGAGAATTTTTCTCACCCGGAGAGCCCGGGTGAGAGAGGTGCAATTAGCCGAGGATTTTTTCCAGCTCTGCACGAACGTCAGCAACGGCTTTGGTGCCGTCAACTTTCGCGTATTTGGTGTTACCCGCCTGCGCTTCTTTGGTGTAATAACCGATCAGCGGAGCGGTCATCTGATGGTATTCCACCAGACGTTTACGCACGGTCTCTTCCTGATCGTCTTTACGGGTGGTCAGCTCTTCACCGGTAACGTCATCTTTACCTTCAACCTTAGGCGGGTTGAATTTGATGTGGTAAACGCGGCCAGATGCAGCGTGTACGCGACGACCAACAATACGGTCAACGATCAGCTCGTCCGGCACGTCGAACTCGAGCACGTAGTCCACGTTAATGCCCGCTTCTTTCATGGCATCAGCCTGAGGAATGGTGCGTGGGAAGCCGTCCAGCAGGAAACCGTTACGGCAGTCTTCCTGAGCAATGCGCTCTTTGACCAGAGCGATAACCAGCTCGTCGGTCACCAGCTTGCCTGCGTCCATGATGTCTTTCGCTTGTTTACCCAGCTCGGAGCCAGATTTAACAGCGGCGCGCAGCATATCACCGGTGGAGATTTGCGGAATACCGTATTTCTCCATGATGAACTGAGCCTGAGTTCCTTTACCCGCGCCCGGAGCGCCAAGCAGAATAATACGCATTGCGAAAATCCCCTCAAAAGTCGATTCAATTTTTCAAAAGCGCTAAACAATACCACCAGAACGGATATGGCTCAAGGAAGGCAGGCGGGCTGAAACGGTTAATGAAGGGAGATTAACGGGAAGGAGCGGTCTGGTGCCCTCCCCCGGTCCTCTCCCACAGGAGAGGGAGAAGACCAGGGGGAGGCGGGTCAATTACGCCAGCAGCAGCGCATTCACACGTTTAATGAACAGGTTAGGATCTTCCAGCGTGCCGCGCTCGGCCAGCAGAGACTGATCCAGCAGAAGCTCAACCCACTCGGCGAAGCGTGCTTCGTCCTGCGTATCCGCCGCGCGTTTCACCAGCGGATGATCCGGGTTCAGCTCGAAGATATACTTCACTTCTGGCATCGCCTGGCCCGCCGCGGCGAACAGTTTCGCCATCTGGGTGCTCATTTCATCCGCATCCGTGGTGACAATGGCCGGGGTATCAGTCAGACGGTGAGTGAAACGCACCTCTTTCACGCGATCGCCCAGCAGCGTTTTCACGCGCTCAACGAAAGGCTCCAGCGCCTTCTCCGCTTCTTTCGCGCTTTCGTCCACTTCATCGGCCAGTTTATCGATCGACTCATCGGCTTTGGCGACGGACTGGAACGCCTTACCGTCGAACTCGGTCAGGTAGTTCATCATCCACTCGTCGATGCGGTCAGACAGCAGCAGTACTTCGATGCCTTTCTTACGCAGCAGCTCGAGGTGTGGGCTGCTCTTCGCCGCGGCGTAGCTGTCGGCGGTGATGTAGTAGATCTTCTCCTGCCCTTCTTTCATGCGGGAGACGTACTCTTCCAGCGACACGGTCTGCGCAGAGGAGTCGGTGTGAGTGGAAGCGAAACGCAGCAGTTTAGCAATGGCTTCTACGTTGGATGTATCTTCCGCAGGGCCCTCTTTCAGCACCAGACCGAACTGTTTCCAGAAGGTCTGGTATTTTTCTGCATCGTCTTTCGCCAGTTTTTCCAGCATCTGCAGCGCACGTTTGGTCAGTGCATTACGCAGGTTACGGGTGACGGTGCTGTCCTGCAGAATTTCACGGGAGACGTTCAGCGGCAGATCGTTGGAGTCAATCAGGCCACGCACAAAGCGCAGGTAGTTCGGCATGAACTGCTCGGCGTCATCCATGATAAACACGCGCTGGACGTACAGCTTCAGACCGTGCTTGTGATCGCGGTTCCACATATCCCACGGCGCCTGAGACGGGATATACAGCAGGCTGGTGTACTCCTGCTTACCTTCCACACGGTTGTGGCTCCAGGTGAGCGGATCGGTAAAGTCGTGGGCGATGTGTTTGTAGAATTCGTTGTATTCGTCGTCTTTAATTTCAGACTTATTGCGCGTCCACAGCGCCTGCGCCTTGTTGATTTTCTCCCAGGACACCACGGTTTCACCGTCTTTCTCTTCCTGTTTTTCAATCTCAACCGGCAGGGCAATATGGTCGGAGTATTTGCTGATGATGGAGCGCACGCGCCAGTCATTCAGGAAATCATCTTCGCCTTCACGCAGGTGAAGGGTGATTTCGGTACCGCGGTCCGCTTTGGTGATGTCATCAACGGTGTATTCGCCTTCGCCTTTAGATTCCCAGAAGACGCCGTGATCCGCACTGTCGCCTGCTGCGCGGGTACGTACGGTGACTTTGTCCGCAACGATGAACGCCGAGTAGAAGCCCACACCGAACTGGCCGATCAGCTGGCTGTCTTTCGCCTGATCGGAGCCCATTGATTCGAGGAACGCTTTGGTACCGGATTTAGCAATGGTCCCGAGATGGTCGATGACCTCGTCGCGGTTCATACCAATGCCGTTATCGGCGATAGTCAGGGTACGGTTCTCTTTATCGAAAGAGACGCGCACGCGCAGCTCTCCGTCGCCTTCGTACAGATCCGGGTTAGACAGGGCGCGGAAGCGCAGCTTGTCCGCCGCATCGGAGGCGTTGGAAATCAGCTCACGCAGGAAGATTTCTTTGTTGGAATACAGGGAATGGATCATCAGGTGCAGAAGCTGTTTTACTTCTGACTGGAAACCACGGGTTTCTTGTCCTTTCATCTATGTCGACCTCAACAATGCCATTTAATGGGGTTTTAAAACGTTGAGGGAGAGATGGGGATACGAGGGGAGAATTTCAAGCGGAGGCCGCGATTGCAGCCTCCGTTTGGTCAGAAAATAATCTTGTGACGTCCAGCCAGAGAGTGGGACAGCGTGGTGCCGTCCACCATCTCCAGCTCACCGCCCACTGGCACGCCGTGAGCGATGCGGCTGGCGTCAACGCCATACTGTGCGCACAATTCGGCGATGTAGTTGGCCGTAGCTTCCCCTTCCACCGTTGGGTTGGTGGCGAGGATCACCTCTTTGATCGTTTCGGACTCAAGACGCTGTTCAAGGCGATCGAGACCGATATCGTCCGGGCCAATACCGTCCAGCGGGGAGAGATGCCCCATCAGCACAAAATAGCGGCCAGAAAACTGCCCGGTCTGTTCGATGGCGTAGATGTCCGCCGGACTCTCCACCACGCAAATCTGACCATTTTCCTGACGACGCGGATTAGTGCAGATGTTACACACGTCCTGCTCGGTAAAGGTACGGCAATCCGCACAGTGACCAATTTCTGACATGGCACGGGTCAAAGCCTGCGCCAGGCGCATCCCGCCGCTGCGGTCGCGCTGCAATAGCGTAAACGCCATGCGCTGCGCCGACTTCGGGCCGACACCCGGCAGACAGCGCAGTGCTTCCATTAACTGCGTGAGCAGCGGACTGGTTTGCATCAGAATGGCATCTTGAAGCCAGGCGGCAGTTGCATACCGCTGGAAACAGAGGCCATTTTCTCTTTCTGAGTTTCATCGATACGGCGCGCAGCATCGTTAAACGCGGCTGCAACCAGATCTTCCAGCATGTCTTTGTCGTCTTCGAGCAGGCTTGGGTCGATTTCAACGCGACGGCAGTTATGCGCACCGTTGATGGTCACCTTGACCAGACCGGCACCGGATTCACCCGTGACTTCCAGCTGAGCGATCTCTTCCTGCATCTTCTGCATTTTTTCCTGCATCTGCTGAGCCTGCTTCATCAGGCCACCCAGACCGCCTTTTCCACCAAACATAGGCTTCTCTCTTCTTTCACGTTTAAGGATTACAACCGTAAGTCAGACTCACGATCAAATGGGGCGAATACTCTCTTCATCCAGATCGGCGTCGAAGAACCGGCGCAGAGTCTGGATATTGTTATCCGCGATAATCGACTCGCGCGCCTGCGCGAGCTTCTCTTCATAAATCGCCTGACGCCATTCCAGTGGCGTTCGCACCGCCGGATTATCATCTTCAATGATAGTCAATTCAACCGGTGCACCGTGTAATGCGGTGAGCGCCTCGGCCAGCGCTTTTTGCGCGCCAGGGGAATTCAGGTGCCGCTGACCCGGTCGCAGGTGTAAACGTACCTGATGACCGTCCTGCTCTTTCCAGGCATTCAGCGCGACCTGCTCAACCAGCTTCGGCAACTGCAGTTTACTGACCTCTGCGGCCCACGCGTCACGCTCAATAGACTCTTCGGCAAGTTTCGCGGAAAGCTCAGGTGTTTTTTCATGCTCCAGCGCCTTTTTTAGCGCTTTCGGTGTGGCAACTTCTTCTTTCACCTCTTCAACGAGGGTCGTTGCCTTCCAGCGGTAAGCCTCTTCTTTCACCGGGGCTTTTTGCTCGAGCGCGGACGGTGCAGGGCGCGACTGAACGCGCTCCGTAACCGAAGCCAGTCGTTCAAGCGCGGCGTTGTTCACCGGCCGCGCTCTTCCTGGCGCTGCCGGTTCACTCTTTTTTGGTTTGGTTGCTCCCTGAGCACGTTGCAACTGGCTTCGTGCGGCAAGCACCGAACTGGTGGCCTCCGGCAGCGGTACGTTCTGCTGCGGGGGAGCCGTCGGCTGCGGTGGCACCTGCTGAGGCGACATCACCGCAGTGGGGGCGACCGGAGCAAAAGACTGTCGGGGCACTTCCGGCTCCGGCAGAGGCATGCGCGGATGGAACGCCAGCGCACGCAGCAGGGTCATTTCAACGCCCATCCGGGGATCCGGTGCAAACGGCAGCTCTTTGCGGCCAATCAGCAACGTCTGGTAATAAAGCTGCACGTCAGCCGGTGGGACGGTGCGCGCAAGTTCACGCATCCGGTGTTCAATAACCGCCATATCGGCTCCGATGGCTGACGGAGAAAGCTGCAGCATCGCCACGCGGTGCAGCAGACTTAGCATCTCAACCAGCAGCGCTTCCCATTCAATGCCCCGGGCAGCCGCGGCGTTCACCAGCGACATGACGCGTTCACCGTTGGCGGCAATCATCGCTTCGATGAGAGAGAGCGCCTGATCGTCATCCAGCGTGCCGAGCATGGTGCTGACCGCGTCGGTCGAGAGTTTACCGTCACCGCTGGCAATCGCCTGGTCGGTGAGACTTAAGGCATCACGAAGGCTGCCGTCTGCTGCGCGGGCCAGCAGCTGCAGGGCGCGCGGTTCGTGGACAATCTTCTCTTCATCAAGAATATGTTCAAGCTGAGCGCGAATCTGCTCGACGTCCAGCGCCTTCAGATGGAACTGCAGGCAGCGCGACAAAATAGTGACCGGCAGCTTTTGCGGATCGGTGGTCGCCAGCAGGAATTTCACATGCGCGGGCGGCTCTTCCAGCGTTTTCAGCAGGGCGTTGAAACTGTGGCGTGACAGCATGTGCACTTCATCGATCAGGTAGACCTTGAAGCGGCCACGCGCCGGCGCGTACTGCACGTTGTCGAGCAGATCGCGGGTATCTTCCACTTTCGTGCGCGAGGCGGCGTCGATCTCAATCAGATCGACAAAGCGCCCCTGCTCAATTTCACGGCAGTTGTCACACACGCCGCACGGCGTGGCGGTGATCCCGGTTTCGCAGTTCAGACCTTTTGCCAGCAAACGGGCAATAGAGGTCTTACCGACGCCGCGGGTGCCGGAGAAAAGATAAGCGTGATGGATGCGACCTAGCGACAAGCCGTTCGCCAGGGCCGTCAGCACATGCTCCTGACCGACAACGTCAGCAAAGGTTTGTGGTCGCCATTTACGGGCTAACACCTGATAACTCATGGGCAGGCTCTGCAACGCTGGAAGGTGAATTTATGGAGGGGAATGCTATCACAACCTCACCCATTGAGCGAGGTTGTGAAAACCGGGATTAATGACCCGGGAAAGGCACCAGGCTGTAGCTGGTAATGCCCTGTTTTTCCAGGCGCTGTTCGCCACCCAGGTCAAACAGGTTAATAATGAATGCCGCATCGGTCACTTCACCACCCAGACGACGGATCAGCTTCACGGTCGCTTCAATCGTGCCGCCGGTCGCCAGCAGATCGTCAACCACCAGCACTTTATCGCCAGGCTTGATCGCATCAACGTGGATTTCCAGCTGATCGGTGCCGTACTCCAGTTCGTAGCTCTCTGCGATGGTTTCACGCGGCAGTTTGCGCGGTTTACGCACCGGCACAAAGCCAACACCCATTGCCAGCGCGACCGGCGCGCCAAACAGGAATCCACGGGCTTCGGTACCCACTACTTTGGTGATCCCGGCGTTTTTATAACGCTCGACCAGCAGTTCAATGCTGAGCGCGTACGCTTTCGGGTCTTCCAGCAAGCTGGTGACATCACGGAAAAGAATGCCAGGCTTTGGATAGTCCTGGATACTTTTGATGCTGTTTTTCAGATATTCAAGCTGCTGTGCAGTTGCGGTCATCGGTTTGTGCCTAAATGAAACAGTGTTACTCACAGCGCGCAACGAGTCGGCCAGGGTAACAATTGTTTAACCTTTGACCAGGCGCAGCTGTGCTCGAAAACGGTCGAATTTACTGGCTGCGCGCAATAATTGCAACAGCCATTATAAGGCTTCAGTGCTTTTGTTGCTTTTCATCAACCACGGGGATCCGCCACATAAAGAAAAGCAGACAGGCGAGGATCGTCAGCAACAGAATGCGCACCCACATCATTTTCACCAGCCATAATGAAATGGCAAAGGTAATCAGGATCACCGCGATCGCACGCGGCTTCGCACCGGGCGGCATTGCCCGATGTTTTTGCCAGTGGCGCAAATAGCCGCCAAACCAGGAGCGGTACAGCAGCCAGTGGTGAAAGCGCGGCGATGAACGGGCGAAGCACCAGGCTGCCAGCAGGATAAAAGGTGTGGTGGGCAATAAGGGCAAAACCACGCCCAGCGTGCCTAACACTACCGCGAGCCAGCCAATGATGATTAAAATAGTACGCTGCATAATGCGAATCGTTATCAAACTGAACGGCTACTTTACCACTGGAGAGCGTATTGAAAACAGCCCTGCTTCTGGAGACGCTGCAAAATCAGCTGTCCACCCTGCGCGCGCAGGCTACGCCGTTAATGGGGCATGCTACGCTGAAGCCGCGCTTTGACCGGCAGCTTTTTCGTACCCGCAGCACGCGCATCCAGGATTATGTTGATGAGGCGCAGATGAATCTTGATGAGTTGCGCCACGCGGTTGAGAACAATCAACAGCAACAGGTCGCCTGGCTTGCGGAACATCTCACCGAGCAGATCACCGCCCTGCACCGTGAAATGACCGCCTGGCCGCTACGCGTCTGGGACAGCGCGTCGCCGGGTCTCGGTAAATGGCAGCGCAAGCGGCTGGAGAACCAGGAGTTTGCGCGCCGTCTGTTTGAGATGAAGCAGGAGCGGGAAACGCGCCTGAACGCAAGCGAGACGCTGGAAGAGCAGCAGTTATTAATGCGAGAGATTAGCGCCCTCGAGGGCCGCATCGTTCGTTGCCGTCAGGCGCTGGATGAAATCGAACGCGTCATTGAACGTCTGACCCGTTAACAGGAGCCGTAAATGTCACTGGAAAATGCACCCGATGAGGTCAAACTGGCCGTCGATTTGATTATGCTGCTGGAGAATCATGACATCCCTGCTCAGACGGTGCTGAAAGCCCTTGAGATAGTGAAGACGGATTTTGAAGGCAAGGCGAAGGCCAGTCGCCTTCACCCTGACCCTCTCCCACCGGGAGAGGGAACCTGAATTACGCCGGGGTAGGATCGTCACCCTGAATCTCGCGCTTCACTTCCGTATGCTCATCACCTTTCTCGTTACGCAGGTGAACTTCAAGCTGGTTGAAGGCGATGTTAATGTTGTTTTCACGGCACAGACGATCGATAGTGCGGTTCAGCTCATCCACGGTGTAGCTGCGATCGCGCAGCTCACGCACGTATAACCGCAGCTCGTGATCCAGCGTGCTCGGCCCAAAGGTGGTGAAGAACACATCTGGGGCGGGCTCGTGCATCACCTTAGGATGCGATTTCGCGGCTTTTAACAACACCTCTTTCACTTTATCCAGATCGGAGCCGTAGGCTACGCCCAGTCGAATGACGACGCGCGTTGTGGTGTCGGAGAGCGACCAGTTGATCAGTCGCTCGGTGACGAACGCTTTGTTCGGGATGATCACCTCTTTGCGATCGAAGTCGGTGATGGTGGTGGCACGAATACGGATCTTGCTGACCGTTCCCGAGAAGGTGCCGATGGTGACGGTATCACCGATACGCACCGGACGTTCGAACAGGATGATCAGGCCGGAAACAAAGTTACCGAAGATCTCCTGCAAGCCAAAACCGAGACCGACAGAGAGCGCGGCCGCCAGCCACTGAAGCTTATCCCACGAGACGCCAAGCGATCCAAAGACCGTCATCGCCCCGACAATAATAATGACGTAGTTGAGGATGGTGGTAATGGCATACGACGCCCCCTGACGCAGGTTCAGACGCGACAGCACCAGCACTTCAAGCAGGCCTGGCAGGTTTCGAATCAACGCCCAGGCTACCACTGACGACACCAGGGCAAAGAGCAGGCTGCCCATGGTCACGCTTTTCATTACCGCGGCGCCCGCTTCGGTGCCGTTGTATTGCCAGAGGGTGATACTGTCGAGGTAGGCGAAGACGGTGATTAAATCAGACCAGATCGCCCAGAACATCACCGCAAACAGCGCGATCATCACCAGCATGGTGATACGCAGTGTCTGCTGGTTAACCTGCTCCAGCGCAATGGTTGGCTCTTCCTGTGGCTCCGCGCCTTCGGCCCCCTCTTTTACCTGATGCTGGCGACGCGCGATGGCACGACGATAAGCGATGCGGCGAGCCGCCACGCTCAGGCCGCGCAGTACGGTCTGATAGAGCAGGTTCCAGACGATCACCAGATAGACGGTTTCAATCCAGCGTCCGGACAGGCGCAACGTGGTATAGAAGTACCCCGTCGCCGTGAGCACCATCAGTGCCAGCGGAATAATCGCCAGTACCGTCACGGTGGCCAGACGAATGTTGTGAGACTCTTTATCCCGCCAGCTGTCGCGGCACATCGGCCACATCAGGATGGCAATGAGCAGCAGGTTCAGCAAAATAACCAGCTGGCCCATGACATCGTCCATCAGGTGCAGCGGAGACAGCTCAGCGACAACGGACCAGAAGTGCAGCGGCAACAGCGCCAGGCTGACGCGCACAATCTGACGACGCCAGTGGCTGGTCAGTTGCGCAGGCATGTTGAAATGACGCACCGCAACGCCGTCTTTTTCCAGCACTTTCCAGCACACACCAAACACCAGCCAGAACAGGGCCAGTTTTTTACTGAACGCCCACAGCAGGTCGCTGATGTTGAGCTGCATCGTCAGCAGGATAAGCCCCACCGCCAGAATAATCAGGCAGACCGGCAGCGCGCGGATCAGATCGATCAGAATCGCTTTTGGCGTGTGCAGCTGACTGTCGTTACGCAGTTGCCCCACTTCAGACGCCAGCTTATCCTGGTATTTCTTCAGCCAGCCCAGACGCCAGCGGATCAGGCCGGCAATCAGCAGCAGCGGGAGCCCCGCCAGAAAGGCAATCATCACCGCAGGCCAGGCTTTCTCCCAGTTTACGGTGATTTTCATGCTCTTAATCTGCGCCTTCAGCGTTTCAGGGAAGGATTTGATCCAGTCCCAGTCCATCGGCTTGTTGCTGTTAACCCAGAAAATCTGCTGGGTCAGGATCTCCTGCAGACTTTTCGACACGCTCACCAGCTGTTGCTGGTTGATCTGCAGGTTAATCGCCATCATCAGCTGGTTGCCGAGCTGTTTGTTGAGCTGGTCGAGCAGCTCGCGGCGCATATCCACAACCTGCAGCAGGGCGTCGTGAACTTCCGGGTTCACTTCACTGGAATGGCCCTCTTCCAATTTGGCGACAAACGTATCGCTCTGGAAAAGGGCGTCGCGCTGCTGGTTCACATCGAATTGTTCCAGACGCAAATCCGCAATGCGGTTGGTCATGTCCTCGAGCTCATCGGCGGACGGCAGCGTCTGCTGTTGCTGGTAGAGAATACGCGACAGCAGCAGGCTGCCTTTCAGAACCGCAATCTGCTCTTTAATGTTGCGTTCAGCCTGCAGCGCGCGGTCCAGCCAGTTTTTCACTCTGATATTTTGCTGAACCAGCGAGTTTCCGCTTTCTGTTGCCAGTATCAGGCGCTGGCTCAGCTGATGGTTAGCCTCGAGTTCCTGTTTCACCAGCGGGTTCGCCTGAATGCGGGCAGTTTCGTCCGGTGATACGGCTTCCTGAGCCGTTTTCTCCGTCAGCGTAAGGCGCTTACTGTTAACCGCCTCCTGCAACAGCTGAAGCTGATGTTCCAGACGATTAATGTTCGCCGTTACGTAGTCGCGCTGCTTCTGGAGCGTATCCTGCAGCACCGTATTCCCTTCCAGGCTTTTACGCTGCTGTTCGATTTGCGCATTCAGTAAGGCCTGCTGCACCAGCAGCAGCGTTTGCTGCGTTGGGCGCAGGGTGCCTTCGCCAACCGACGTACCGTTCAGACGGTTGCGGATCTGCTGCAGCTGCTGAGAGGCGGCGTACATCGCATTTTGCACGCGCTCGGGCTGGGTTTGCAGGGAGACAAGCTGGCTGTTGTACGTACCGAGATCGGACTGCGCCGTTTGCAGATCGTCGAGCAGCTGTGCGACGCGCGATTCCAGCTGACGCAATGACAGGGTCGCGAGCGTTTTACGGGTTTCGTCGTCATTATCCACATCGCTCAGGGCATTCAGCGATTCCGTGGCCTTACGCATGTTTTCAGGCGCCTGCGCCACTTTCTGCCGAAGCTGTGTGGTTTCCGCTTTAACACGCTCAATTTTATCAAGCGTTTCCAGCGTCTCCGTCAGATCCTGCTGAACGAGCTTATCCAGAGCAGAGAGGTCTTTTTGTTTATTCAGGGTGTCGAGTTGCGACTGAACATCACTGCGTGAAGGGATGTCATTGTTGTTATCGGCGCGGGCCCAGGAAAGCGGTGCCGTTGCGAAGAAAAACAGCGTCGCCAATAAAAATACAAGAACAGGATGTTGCGAGCGATTGGTGTGCAGCATAGTTGTGAATGATGTCAGAAGATGACCGAAAATAGTCCGGCGTGCAGGATATCACGCTCGCCTGAAGCAGAATAGCGCGAACGTGAGCCTCTAAGAGAAATCCTGGAATCGTGTCAGGCTGTTAGCGAGCCTGACTTGCCATGCAGCGTCGGGGAGAGCTGGCACATCTCCAGGAAAATAGCGACATAGCTGCGGGCTTCGTTCTTCAGGTCAAAGGAGTCCGGGGCGAAAAGCCAATTTTCCATCAGGCCGGAAATATAACTGCGCATCAGGACTGCCGCCCGTCGGGTCATTAACGTCGCCGGCAGCTGGTTCGCCTGCATGCACTGGGTGAGGACCTGTTCAATGCGATCGTAGCTTTCCAGACACAGGCTGCGCTGCGCCTGCTGGACGACCGCCATCTCTCCGACCAACTCGCATTTATGGTAGATGATTTCCATCATTAACCTACGACGTTCTTCAACTACCGTTGCTTCAAGGATATATACTAATATTTCTCTTAATACTGAGAGTGGATCCTCGGGGAATTTTGCCCGATACTCAGTCTCAAGATCGCTAATGCTGGACTCTGAGAGTTGCCAGATTTCACTGAACAGATCTGTCTTGTCTTTAAAATGCCAGTAAATCGCTCCCCGCGTGACGCCCGCGGCCTGAGCAATCTGCGCCAGCGAGGTTGACGAAACACCCTGCTGAGAAAACAAACGCATAGCCACATCCAGAATGTGTTGTCGGGTTTCAAGCGCTTGTTGTTTGGTTTTTCGTGCCATACGTTAGTGAATTTACAGGAGTCAGATTTACATACATTTGTGAATGTATGTACCATAGCATGACGATAATATAAACGCAGCAATGGGTTTTTGGATTCAGGACCATTGATCAATTTGAAATCGGACACTCGAGGTTTACATATGAACAAAAACAGAGGGTTAACGCCTCTGGCGGTCGTTCTGATGCTCTCAGGCAGCTTAGCGCTAACAGGATGTGACGACAAACAGGCTCAACAAGGAGCTCAGCAGGTGCCAGAAGTTGGCGTGGTGACGCTCAAGTCCGAACCTCTCCAGATAACGACAGAATTACCGGGCCGTACCAGCGCATACCGCATCGCAGAAGTGCGTCCTCAGGTGAGTGGTATCATCCTGAAACGTAACTTCACCGAGGGTGGTGAAGTGAAAGCTGGCGAGTCTCTGTATCAGATTGATCCGGCAACCTACCAGGCCTCCTATGAGAGCGCGAAAGGCGATCTGGCGAAAGCAGAAGCTGCAGCCAAAATCTCCCAACTGACGCTGAACCGTTACAAAAAACTGCTCGGTACCAAGTACATCAGTCAACAGGATTATGACACTGCCCTGTCTGATGCACAGCAGACCAACGCCGCCGTGATTGCCGCGAAAGCTGCAGTGGAAACAGCGCGTATCAACCTCGCCTATACCAAAGTGACCTCCCCAATCAGCGGTCGCATCGGTAAATCTTCCGTCACGGAAGGGGCGCTGGTGCAGAACGGTCAGACCAACGCGTTGGCCACCGTGCAGCAGCTTGATCCGATTTACGTTGACGTGACCCAGTCCAGCAACGATTTCCTGCGCCTGAAACAAGAGCTGGCAAACGGCACGCTGAAGCAGGAAAACGGTAAAGCCAAAGTGGAGCTCGTGACCAATGACGGTATCAAGTTCCCGCAGGCAGGCACACTGGAATTCTCCGATGTGACGGTCGACCAAACTACCGGTTCCATCACCTTACGTGCGATTTTCCCGAACCCGGATAAGACACTCTTACCTGGTATGTTCGTTCGCGCGCGTCTGGAAGAAGGCACCAACCCAACCGCACTTCTGGTGCCTCAGCAGGGTGTCACCCGTACGCCACGTGGCGACGCGAGTGCACTGGTTGTCGGGGCTGATGACAAAGTCGAAACGCGCAACATCACTGCCACGCAGGCGATTGGCGATAAATGGCTGGTGACGGAAGGTCTGAAAGATGGCGATCGCGTGATTATTACTGGTTTGCAAAAAGTTCGTCCTGGCGCGCAGGTCAAAGCACAGGAAGTGAAATCTGACGATAAACAACAAGCTTCGGCCGCTGGCCAGTCAGAACAAACCAAGTCTTAACTTAAACAGGAGCCGTTAAGACATGCCTAATTTCTTTATCGATCGCCCCATATTTGCATGGGTGATCGCCATAATCATCATGCTGGCTGGGGGACTTGCGATCCTGAAGCTGCCTGTCGCGCAATATCCAACGATTGCGCCACCGGCGGTAACAATTTCCGCAACCTACCCCGGGGCTGATGCAAAAACGGTGCAGGACACCGTGACACAGGTTATCGAACAGAACATGAACGGTATCGATAACCTGATGTACATGTCCTCAAACAGTGACTCAACCGGTACGGTACAGATCACCCTGACCTTCCAGTCAGGTACTGATGCTGACATCGCGCAGGTTCAGGTCCAGAACAAACTGCAGCTCGCCATGCCGTTGCTGCCACAAGAAGTACAACAGCAGGGTGTGAGCGTCGAGAAATCGTCCAGTAGCTTCCTGATGGTTGTTGGCGTTATCAACACCAACGGCACCATGACGCAGGAAGATATTTCCGACTACGTGGGCGCCAACATGAAGGACGCCATCAGCCGTACGTCTGGCGTGGGTGACGTTCAGCTGTTCGGTTCTCAGTACGCGATGCGTATCTGGATGGATCCGAACAAACTGAACAACTTCCAGCTGACGCCGGTGGACGTGATCAACGCCATCAAAGCGCAGAACGCCCAGGTTGCCGCCGGTCAGTTAGGCGGTACCCCGCCGGTGAAAGGCCAGCAGCTTAACGCCTCGATCATCGCACAGACCCGTCTGACCTCCGCCGATGAGTTCAGCAAAATTCTGCTGAAGGTGAATCAGGACGGTTCGCAGGTTCGTCTGCGCGACGTGGCGAAAGTGGAACTGGGTGGCGAAAACTACGACATCATTGCGAAGTTTAACGGCAAGCCGGCTTCCGGTCTCGGGATCAAACTGGCGACAGGTGCTAACGCCCTGGACACCGCAACGGCTATCCGTGCGGAACTGAAGAAGATGGAGCCGTTCTTCCCGTCCGGCCTGAAGATCGTTTATCCGTATGACACCACGCCGTTCGTCAAAATCTCGATTCACGAAGTGGTTAAAACCCTGGCAGAAGCGATCATCCTGGTATTCCTGGTCATGTATCTGTTCCTGCAAAACTTCCGCGCGACGCTGATCCCAACCATCGCCGTACCGGTCGTATTGCTCGGGACCTTCGCCATACTGGCCATCTTTGGCTACTCGATAAACACCCTGACGATGTTCGGGATGGTGCTCGCCATCGGCTTGCTTGTGGATGACGCCATCGTGGTGGTAGAAAACGTCGAGCGTGTCATGGCGGAAGAAGGTCTACCGCCGAAGGAAGCAACCCGTAAATCCATGGGCCAGATCCAGGGCGCGCTGGTCGGTATCGCGATGGTACTGTCTGCGGTATTTATCCCGATGGCCTTCTTCGGCGGCTCAACCGGTGCAATTTACCGTCAGTTCTCCATCACCATTGTCTCGGCGATGGCGCTGTCGGTACTGGTTGCATTGATCCTGACGCCTGCACTGTGTGCCACCATGCTGAAACCTGTTCAGAAAGGCGGTCACGGCGAGCATAAAGGGTTCTTCGGCTGGTTTAACCGCATGTTTGATAAGAGCACGCATCACTACACCGATAGCGTGGGTAACATCCTGCGCAGCACCGGTCGTTACCTGCTGCTCTATATCATCATCGTGGTGGGTATGGCCTATCTGTTCGTTCGTCTGCCAAGCTCGTTCCTGCCAGATGAAGACCAGGGCGTGTTCCTGACGATGGCACAGCTGCCGGCGGGTGCCTCGCAAGAACGTACCCAGAAGGTGCTGGATGAAGTGACGGATTACTACCTCACCAAAGAGAAAGCCAACGTTGAATCCGTGTTTGCGGTTAACGGCTTTGGCTTTGCGGGTCGTGGTCAGAACACCGGTATTGCCTTCGTTTCTCTGAAAGACTGGTCAGAACGTCCGGGCGAAGAGAACAAAGTTGAGGCGATTACTGGCCGTGCAATGGGCACGTTCTCACAGATTAAAGATGCGATGGTCTTCGCCTTTAACCTGCCAGCGATTGTTGAACTGGGGACAGCGACAGGTTTCGACTTCCAGCTGATTGACCAGGGCGGTCTGGGTCATGAAAAACTGACGCAGGCACGTAACCAGTTGTTCGGTGAAGTGGCGAAACACCCTGACCTTCTGGTCGGCGTGCGTCCTAACGGTCTGGAAGATACGCCTCAGTACAAAATCGACATCGATCAGGAGAAAGCACAGGCACTGGGCGTTTCCATCAGTGACATCAATACCACGCTGGGCGCGGCCTGGGGCGGTAGCTACGTTAACGACTTCATCGACCGTGGTCGTGTGAAAAAAGTGTACGTGATGTCAGAAGCGCAATACCGTATGTTACCGAACGATATCAACAACTGGTACGTTCGCGGCAACAACGGTCAGATGGTGCCGTTCTCATCCTTCTCTACGTCGCATTGGGAATACGGTTCGCCGCGTCTGGAACGTTATAACGGGCTGCCATCCATGGAGATCCTGGGTCAGGCCGCACCAGGCCGAAGCACCGGTGAAGCCATGAACCTGATGGAAGAGCTGGCAGGTAAACTGCCTGCGGGTATCGGCTATGACTGGACCGGTATGTCCTACCAGGAACGTCTGTCCGGTAACCAGGCCCCTGCCCTGTACGCCATTTCACTGATTGTGGTCTTCCTGTGTCTGGCGGCACTGTATGAGAGCTGGTCGATTCCGTTCTCCGTTATGCTGGTGGTGCCACTGGGGGTTATCGGTGCGCTGCTTGCGGCAACGTTCCGTGGATTAACCAACGACGTGTACTTCCAGGTGGGCCTGCTGACAACCATTGGCTTGTCGGCGAAGAACGCGATACTTATCGTTGAATTCGCCAAAGATCTGATGGAGAAAGAAGGTAAAGGCCTGATTGAGGCGACCCTTGACGCGGTGCGTATGCGTCTGCGCCCAATCCTGATGACATCGCTGGCATTTATCCTCGGGGTAATGCCGCTGGTTATCAGTACCGGTGCGGGTTCCGGTGCACAGAACGCCGTCGGTACAGGCGTTATGGGGGGTATGGTTACCGCAACCGTACTTGCTATCTTCTTCGTTCCGGTATTCTTCGTGGTGGTTCGCCGCCGCTTTAGCCGCAAGAATGAAGATATTGAGCACAGTCATTCGGTAGAACCGCACTGATACCGGTTTCACATGATAAAAAGGCCGCATTAGCGGCCTTTTTCTTTTTCAGAAAAAAATCATAAAATAGGCTTATTGTGCTTCTATTTATTTCCTGCCGCCTAAAATGACATATCATAATTAAGTGATAACGTAATCGGTGAATTCAGGATTTTTTTAATTTCATTTCCCTGCTTAAGTGATTAGGAATATTCCTAACCATATCTTCAGACAAAGAGAACTCCGGATTTGGACATCTTAGGATTGTTTACGCTAAGCCAATGAAACGTAAGGGAGCGAAAAAAGTTCCGCGTTAATCTGGATAAAAATGTTTAGTTCTGAAGGCACATTTGCGTAAAGGCTCGCAGTCAGTGCTTTTATTTGTAATTTTTCGTAATAGCGCGGTGAAATCTTGATCAGAGTGGATTATAGTTAGAGTTATCAGGAACACAGCACCCGTGCGGCTAAGTATGTTGTATCCATCCCGACATGATGTTCGGTGAGTAAGAAATCACTCAGAAGGGGATGCGCTATGGACGAGTACTCGCCAAAAAGGCATGATATCGCGCAGTTGAAATTTCTCTGCGAATCCTTGTACCATGACTGCCTTGCCAATCTTGATGAAAGTAACCATGGCTGGGTAAACGACCCAACGTCTGCCATCAATTTACAGTTAAACGAGTTGATCGAGCATATTGCAACCTTCGCACTTAATTATAAAATTAAGTACAATGAAGATAATAAGCTGATTGAGCAAATTGATGAATACCTGGATGACACCTTTATGTTGTTCAGCAGCTACGGCATTAATGCGCAAGATTTGCAGAAATGGCGTAAATCGGGCAACCGACTATTTCGTTGCTTCATCAACGTGAGCAGAGCTAACCCCGTTAGTCTTTCCTGTTAAAATTATTACAATTAGTAAGGTAAATTTATGTCTGAAAAACCACTCACAAAAATCGATTATTTGATGCGTTTGCGACGCTGTCAGTCAATAGACACGCTTGAACGTGTAATTGAAAAGAATAAATACGAGCTTTCTGATAATGAACTGGCGGTATTTTATTCAGCGGCTGACCACCGTCTTGCTGAACTGACCATGAATAAGCTGTATGACAAAATCCCAACGTCCGTGTGGAGATTTGTCCGTTAATCTTTGAAGTGTGTCTGTAGAGGTTCTACGCCACTTTCTCAGCTGTATTCAACTTTCTGGCTATACCCTCCTGCCCCAGTGCAGGTCTCCGTGTAAAACGTGCTCATCCGCAATATTATTGTGATTATAGTCACAGTGATTTTCCGGGAACGTTCCCTTGTTATCCTGTTCCGATTACCCTACGGTAAAGACGACCAGTGAGGTTCCCAATGAGCATAGAAAAGCAGAAGATGATTGCAGGTGAACATTACCGCCCTGGTGATGAAACATTACGGGCCGACCGATTACGCGCCCGACACCTGGTTCACCGTTATAACCACACTGCACCTGATGAGAAACTCGAACGCCAGAACATTCTGGCGGAACTCCTCGGGCAAAGCGAAGGGGCCTATATTGAGCCGAGCTTCCGCTGTGACTATGGATATAACATTTATCTGGGCAAAGAATTTTACGCCAATTTCGATTGCGTGATGCTGGATGTCTGCCCGATACATATTGGCGACAACTGCATGCTCGCGCCAGGGGTGCATATTTACACGGCAACCCATCCGCTGGACGCCGACGCGCGTAATAGCGGCGTGGAGTTTGGCAAGCCGGTGACCATCGGCAACAACGTCTGGATTGGCGGACGTGCGGTTATTAACCCGGGCGTTACGCTGGGTGATAATGTGGTGGTGGCCTCCGGCGCTATCGTAACGAAAGACGTCCCGGCGAATGTCGTCGTCGGCGGCAATCCGGCAACAATCATTAAACGGCTGTAAAGTGACGGGGAGTCAACTGTTATGGTCTTTTAGCGCCTGACTGTTACTTTTTTCAGCCAAATGGCTCCCCTAAAATTGGCAGACATCCTGTATTGTCAATTCTCATAAAGGCAAAAAATGACCGAGATACAGCGCCTGCTTACTGCCACCATCGACGATCTTAATCACCGCGAAAAGCGCGACAATCGCCCGCGCTTTAGCATCAGCTTTATTCGCAAACACCCTGGACTGTTTGTCGCAATGTATGCCGCCTGGCTGGCGACACTGATTGTGATGCTGAAGTCCGAAACTCTGGTGGACTCCGTCTGGCTGCTTGTCATTCTGTTTGTGGTATTTAACGCCTTTTTCTTTTTTGACGTTAATCCCCGCTACCGCTACGAAGATATCGACGTCCTTGATTTCCGGGTTTGCTATAACGGTGAATGGTATAACACGCGTTACGTGCCGCCGGAGCTGATCGAAAGCATCATGCACTCCCCCGCGGTTGAAACAGTGCAAAAAGAGAAGCTGCAGAAGATGGTATCCACCAAAGGTCAGCTCTCTTTTTATGATGTCTTTACCCTTTCCCGTCCTGCTGCTGTGTGATTAAAGCCTGTATGCGTCGGATACCCGACACAAACTGAGAAGCAGAGGTATTGCCGTAACCTAACACCAGACCGGTTTGCCCCTGCTTCGGCTCCAGGTAATACCCGCTCAGTGCAGCGGGTGCCAGCTGAAACGCCCTCGCCTGCTCAACCACTTTTTGGTCGTCGATGCCGTCTATTGCCAGCGTCAGATGCATCCCCCCTTCACCCGCCAGAATGCGATGCGGAATATGAAGCTCAGCACTCAGCACCTCACGCAGCTGCCGGTAGCGCTTACGGTAGAGCCGGCGCATGGCGGCAAGGTGGCGGGCATAATGTCCTTCCTCAATAAACAGCGCCAGGGTTCGCTGTTCGGCGCGATGCCCGCCACGCAGCAGCGCGCCAATGGCCGGACGGGCCGCTTTTGCCAGCGCCGGGGGTAACACCATGAACCCCATTCTCAGCGACGGAAAGAGGGTTTTGCTGAAGGTACCGAGATAGACAACCGGCGCATTGTTGACCATTCCCAGCATTGCAGGCACGGGCTCACCGGAATAACGAAACTCGCTGTCGTAATCATCTTCAATAATCCAGGCGTTATGCTGCCGGGCCAGATCCAGCAGCGCCAGGCGTCGCCGCGCACTGAGCACGCTTCCGTACGGAAACTGGTGCGAAGGTGAGGTGAAAATAAGCGCAGGGGACGGCGTATCCAGCCCTTCCCAGAACATGCCTTCGTCATCAACCGGCATCCCCGTCATGACTAAGCCCGCTTTGGCAAAGGCGCTTTTAGCCCCACCATAGCCAGGATCTTCCACCCACGCGACGCTGCCGGGTTCGCTCAGCAGCATCGTGCAAAGGTTTACCCCCTCAAGCGCACCTTCGGTCATTACTATCTGACTGGCATCGCAGTCAATGCCGCGCGAAAGGGCAAGGTGGCGAGCAATGGCCGCCCGCAGCGACGGCTCTCCGGCAGGATCGCCATACCCTAACAGCGCGCTGCCCTCTTCGCGCAGAACCCGGTCGTACAAGCGCCGCCACAGCGGCAGGGGAAAGTAGTTGATGGCCGGTGTTCCCGGCGTAAATGCCGGAACCGGGATATCACGCGGCACCGGCGCAGGCAGCGAGGCGACCCGGCTGCCGAGCGCGACGGCAGAGTCCGGCAATGCCTGAACGAGCGTACGCTGCGCCAGCTGCGCCACCCGCGTCCCCTGGCGGTTACGCAGCAGATACCCTTCGAGCGTCAGCTGTTCCAGCGCCGCATTGACGGTATTCCGTGAAAGCGAGAGCTGCTGAGCCAACAGTCGCGAACCGGGAAGCCGGCTCCCGGCGTGTAGCCGGCCGCACAGTATCGCCTCACGCAATGCATGATACAGCGCGCGCTGTAGCGTCTCTTCCCCCCGCGCTTTCAACGCGGCATTCAGCAAAGTATAAAATTCATCGCCCGGTATGTTCATTTCGCCTCCCGTGGTACCACCAAAACATAGCTGAGTGGCACTTTTTAAGGAACCAGTAATTCACTAGTCTGGCGTTCTTATCAACGTCACGGACAGTAAAATGAAAACATTCAATGAGTTTGGACAGCCAGTAGGCGAAGCACTTATCGACTGGCAACCCCGCCAGCACCCTTCACGTGTGGTGCTTCAGGGCCACTATTGTCGCCTTGAGCCGCTGCGGGTGGAGCACGCTGAGGCGTTGTTCAGCGCGTATTCTCTGGCCGAAGATACCCGCAGCTGGACGTGGCTGCTGCGTGAGCCGGATGCCAGCGCAGAGGCGTTTGCAGGATGGGTAGAAAGCGTGCGTGACTTATCCGATCCGATTCACTTTAGCGTTATCGACAACCAGACCCAGTCTCCGGTCGGCACGCTGGCTCTGATGCGGATCGATCCAACCAACGGCGTCGTGGAGGTGGGACATGTTCATTTCTCCCCGCTGCTCAGCCGCACGCCGATGTCGACGGAAGCGCAATATCTGCTGATGCGATACGTGTTCGACACCCTTGGGTATCGTCGATACGAGTGGAAGTGCAACAGCCTGAATGCGCCTTCGCGCAAGGCGGCACTGCGTCTTGGCTTTCAGTTTGAGGGGCGTTTTCGTCAGGCACTGGTCACGAAAGGTCATAACCGGGATACCGACTGGTTTTCGATTCTCGACAAAGAGTGGCCGGCGCTGGCGAGTGCCTTTGAAGGCTGGCTTGCCACCGACAATTTTACTGCCGATGGCAACCAAAAAAGATCCCTGGAAAGCTGGCGCGAAGCACGCGTCTAGCGTCTTTTCTTACGTCCCTGAACCGCCTTAAAGCGCGGATTGGATTTGCAAATCACGTATAAGCGTCCCTTGCGTTTGACTATCTGGCAATCCGGGTGACGCTGTTTTGCACTGCGCAATGAGTTAAGTACCTGCATGGTTATCCCCGCTTCGCATTAAGAAAGCCGCCGAAACGCTTACGGAAGCGCGCCGCACTGCCATCCGTCGAGAACGTTTTCTGCTTGCCGGTGTAGAACGGGTGCGATTTTGAAGAGACCTCGATGGTGATATACGGATATGTTTCACCGTCGAGTTCAATTTCGCGGTCGGTCTTAATGGTTGAGCCGACTTTAAAGTATTCATTAGCACTGGTGTCGTGGAACACCACGGTGCGATAGGCTGGGTGGATATCTGGTTTCATCGTAAACTCTTTATGTTTTGTTATAACATAACAAAATAATATCTAACCCCTGCTGAAAAAACAACCCCTCTGCCCCGATGATATTTTCTGTTGTGCCGTAAATCATGACCTGCACGTGCTATAACTTTATCATTTAGCGGTAAAATCTTTCTCCTCTGGCAGGTTTTTCAGCGCCCAGGAGCGGGCATAAGAGGAAGGAGACAGCACCATGAAAACCCGACATCTGGTCAGTCTGGTGACCGGTGTACTTATCATTGCGGTACTGGTTCCGATTAGCCTGAGCATCTGGCTGGCACATCGCCAGGCGGAAGATAAGTTTGTCGATGCGCTGGATAGCTATGCCTCACGCGTGCTGATACGTACCGCCAGGGTAGTGGATGATGCAAAGGAAGCGCTCAATAGCCTGCAGACCTTTAAAGGGATCCCCTGTAGCGTTATGCATTTAAGGGAGATGCGGCGGGTCGCTTTTTCATGGCGTTATGTTCAGGAAGTTATTTATATCAACAATCTTGAGCCCCTTTGCTCGTCCCTGGAACAAACCAGTCAGTCGGCCCCTTTCCCGCCGCCCATGCGAATCACGGAAGATGGTTATGGCACATGGCTCACCACGCAAAACGATCTCGGTTTTAGCCGCTACATGGCGGTCCTGGGTCGGGGCCACTATCTGGTGCTGGTGGATCCTGCCTCGCTTGTCGATGTGATCCCTTTCGGTGAGATCGCCACAGATGCCGCCCTGGTGGGCAGCAAATCACATCTCATTTTTGCCAGCAGCAGCAAGCTCGATCCGCATATCCGCAATCTGGTTAAGGATCAGGGCGTCACCCGCATTCAGTACAACGGCTCGATATACATTATGAAGCCTGTTCCTGAACTGGGGTTTACGGTGGTCGCCTGGGCGGCGTTAAAACCGCTGGCTGAAACCTGGCACAAGCAACTTCTTATCTGGCTGCCGTTCGGCATACTGATAAGCCTGCTTGCCGCACTCTTTGTTTTGCGACTGCTGCGTCGCATCCAGTCGCCACGCAACCGCCTGCTTGACGCCATCAATAACCGGGAATTTGTGGTGCATTACCAGCCCATTATTGAACTCTCTAGCGGGAAGATTGTGGGCGCAGAGGCGCTAACCCGCTGGCCCCAGCCTGACGGGAGCAGCCTTTCACCGGATATTTTTGTGCCGCTTGCTGAGCAAACGGGGCTCATCTCGCAGCTGACGCATTTGGTCATTGAAAAGGTGTTTGAGGATATGGGCTACTGGCTGCACCTTCACGCCGGTCAGCATATTTCCATTAACCTCGCGCCGGCCGATTTGACCTCGGGAAAACTCCCGCCATTGTTGAGCCACTTAATGAATAAGTGGAAAGTCCATCCGCAACAGATCGCCCTTGAGTTAACCGAGCGCGGCTTTGCCGATCCTAAAATCAGCGCACCGGCCATCGCCGCCTTTCGTCATTCAGGCCACGCAATCTATATTGATGATTTCGGTACGGGCTATTCCAGCCTGAGCTACCTGCAGGATCTGGATGTCGACACGCTAAAAATCGATAAAGCGTTTGTGGATGCACTGGAATATAAAAACGTGACGCCACACATTATTGAAATGGCAAAATCGCTGAAGCTGGCGATGGTTGCGGAAGGCGTGGAGACCGAAGGGCAACTCGCCTGGCTACGTCGTCACGGCGTGCAGTATGGGCAGGGTTGGTACTACAGCAAGGCGTTGCCGAAAGCGGACTTTATTCTTTGGGCGGAAGATAACCTCAAAACACATCCTACTTAAGATAGGATTTGATCACCTGTAACACGACGCCAAGATCGGCTTCGCGCTGAGCTTCTTCAGGCTCTTTCACCACATGATCGGTGAGATGACCTTCGATCACCTGCATCATCATGCCGTTTACCGCGCCGCGGATCGCCGCCAGCTGTTGTAACACGTCGGCGCATTCGTGGTCGCTATTGAGCATTTTTTCCAGGGCAGCGCTTTGCCCCTGAATTTTCTTCAGGCGAGTCAATAACATCTTCTTGTCGCGAACCGTATGTGACATCTCTGTCTCCCTCATCGTATGGCTTTTAAAGCATATCATGCTCTACTCCCCCTGAGTATTTTTCTACTGGGGGGTAGTATTAGACTACTGGGGGGGAGTAGTATCTGAACACGCTTTCCACTCCGGAATTTTCCATGAACGATTTTGCTTCACTCCTGCAGCAGGGCAATGCCTGGCTGTTTGTACCCAGCGCTATCCTCCTCGGCGCGCTGCATGGCCTGGAGCCGGGCCACTCCAAAACGATGATGGCCGCGTTTATTGTGGCTATTCGCGGTACGCTGAAACAGGCGGTGTTGCTTGGTCTGGCGGCAACGCTTTCCCATACGGCGGTGGTCTGGATCATTGCCATGGCAGGATTATGGTTTGGCCGGGGCTGGGATGCGCATACGTCTGAGCCCTGGTTCCAGCTGGTCTCGGGGATACTGATCGTGCTGATCGCTCTGTGGATGGCCTGGCGAACCTGGAAGGAGAGTCAGCCACACGATCACCATGACCATCATCATGATCATCACGACCATGACCATGACCACCATCATGATCATCACGACCATGGGCATCCACTGGTTGAAGAAGAGTGGCAGGACGCCCACCAGCGCGCGCATGCACAGGATATTAACCGCCGCTTCAACGGCCAGAACGTTACCACCGGACAAATTGCACTGTTTGGCCTGACCGGAGGGCTTATCCCCTGCCCGGCCTCAATCACGGTCCTGCTCATCTGCCTGCAGCTGAAGCATTTTGCCCTCGGCGCAACGCTGGTATTCAGCTTCAGTATTGGTCTGGCGTTAACGCTGGTCGCTTCCGGTGCAATTGCCGCCCTGAGCCTTAAGCATGCGACAAAACGCTGGCCGGGTTTCAGCGAGTTTTCACGAAAAGCACCGTGGATCTCCGCTGCCCTGATTACTGTGGTCGGGATTTACATGAGCCTGCACGGCCTGAGCGGTATCCTGGCGTAAGCGAGGCGGCCACTGCTGTGGCCGCCTCTTTGCTCAGTCAGGGTTCTGCTGCCAGCTGAAGGTATAGCGAAGCTGGCGTTTCTGCAGAATAAATTCCGGCGAGACGCTGGGGCTCCACGAGTCATCACCGCCCACGCCCATATGGAACGCGTCCAGGTTAAGCCAACACCCCGGCTCCTCGCGCAACAGATGATGGTGAGTTGTCTCATGCAACTGCTGCTGGCTGTAGCGGCTGACGGAGAAATGGAACAGGCCATTCAGCCGATGCGCGCCCAGCAGCAGTTCACGGGTATCACAGCGCAAACCATTTTCTGTCGGGAAGATGTAAGGCGTGTGCATGGCTTCCAGCGGTAATGTCCAGCGCCCCTGCTGAGCCGCCAGCGTTCTGTCCGGGTAATTTTCATGTGGCCCAAGCCCCAGCCACTGAACCGTTTCCGGCGTTGCGGCAAGGTGAACACTCAGGCCTACGCGTGCCGGTTCCGGGATATCAGACGCAATATCGACCTGAATATCGCCATGCAAAACGCCCCGATCGTCCACCCGCCAGACTTTACGGCTCAGGAAGAGCGCTTTACCGCGATACTCCCAGACATGCAGGGTTTTCACCACCGCCTCGGCTGCATGCTGCTCTCCTTCACAGTGCAGTAATCGCGGGGTGAGCTCGTACATGCCTGCCGCTTTCCAGCGTTCAACCCACGCATTCGGATCGATTCGCGTGGCCTCGCTCACGCCAATATCATTGTCCAGCGGTGCGCGGCTCACGTTATCCGTCAGCGGTGAGAGCAGCGTTTCAACGCCATTGCGCCACCATTGCGTCAGGTGTCCTGATGCGCGGTTGAACTGCCAGCGTTGCTGCTGATGCACCAGCTCAAACACGTCGCCAGTTTGCGTTAACACCGGCGGTACACCTTCTGGCGCTGGCGGGGCGATATACAGGGGCGTCGGAACCGGCCACTGCTCCCACGCGCAGCGATGGTTTGCCGGTGACCACGGCGTCGCCCGCGGCTGGTGCACTTCAACGTTCAGCCAGACGTCACCCGCTTCAGGCGCCAGCGCTGGCAGGTTGATGTCCAGACGCTGTGTGCCCTGGGGAGCAATGGAGAGCGTCACGTCCCCCCTGGCCAGCACGCTGCCGTCACGGACAAGGGTCCAGCGCAGCACCTCGTTATCGGTATGACGGAACAGGTAATCGCTGTGGACTTCAAGCACCAGCGGAGACATACTTATCCGCGTAAAGGTGAAAAACTGCTGAGCGCGCTGGGCTTCATACAGCGCCGGATGCGGTGTGCGATCGGGAAAAACCAGCCCGTTAAGGCAGAACTGGCGGTCATTGGGCGTGTCGCCAAAGTCTCCCCCGTAGGCCCAGAACGGTGTGCCATTTTCGTCTTTTCTGGTCAGCGCCTGGTCAACCCAGTCCCAGACAAATCCCCCCTGCAGGCGAGGATGGCGGCGAAACGCCTGCCAGTATTTGGCAAAACCACCGAAGCTGTTCCCCATCGCGTGGGCGTATTCACAGAGAATAAGCGGACGCGTTTCATCCGGCATGCCGATCCATTTTTTAACAGACCATTTCGGTACCGCCGGGAAGGGCTGATCCTGATCGACCCGGGCATACATCGGGCACACGATATCGGTCGCTGCCGTATTCGCCCCACCGCCTTCGTACTGCACCGGACGCGTCGGATCGGTAGTTTTCAGCCAGCGATACAGTGCGTCATGGTTCGCGCCATGGCCGGACTCATTCCCCAGCGACCAGATGATAATCGAAGGATGATTGCGGTCGCGCTGCACCATGCGGGTGACGCGTTCGCTCATGGCAGGGAGCCAGCGCGGATCGTCAGCAAGGCGACTCATCGGCACCATGCCGTGGGTTTCAATATTGGCTTCGTCGACGACATACAAACCATAGCGGTCGCAAAGCGTGTACCACAGCGGATGGTTCGGATAGTGCGAGCAGCGCACGGCGTTGAAGTTGTGCTGCTTCATGAGTTCGATATCGCGGCGCATCGTCGCTTCATCCATCACCTGGCCGTTTTCCGGGTGATGTTCATGCCGGTTAACGCCGCGGATCAGCAGGGGTTTACCGTTGAGCTTCAGCAGGCCATTGCTGATCTCTATGCGGCGGAACCCCACATCGCAGGCCTCCGTTTCAAGCACCTCACCCTGCGCGTTCAGAAGGGTCATCGTCAGGCGATAAAGTTCCGGCGTTTCCGCACTCCACAAGGCAGGCGCCTCAACGGGGAGCGTCACCGTTAGCCGCTCGGCCCAGCCGCCGCGCTCATCGACAACGGCAGTGCCCGGCCGCCCGGTGGCACTGGCGCATTTTTCGCCGTTGCGCCACAGGGTAAACGCCACCTCACACTCTGCAAACTGTGCGCCTGCGAGCGCGAGATCCACCTTCAGCACCGCGCGATCCCGCTCCGCATTCAGGTCAGTCACAACCTGATAATCGGCAATGTGCGTCTCTGGCTTATGCAGCAGCGACACATCGCGGAAAATCCCGCTCATGCGCCACATGTCCTGATCTTCCAGATAGCTCCCGTCGCACCAGCGCAACACCATGACCGCAATGCGGTTCTGGCCAGGACGCAGTACCGCTGAGAGATCGAATTCGGCGGGCAGTCGGCTGTCCTGTGAATAACCGATCCATTGACCGTTACACCACAGATGAAACGCCGAATTCACGCCATCGAAGATAATGCGGGTTTGGCCGCTCTGCAGCCAGGCATCATCCATCTCAAATGTGAGCGAGTAACAACCTGTTGGGTTTTCTTGCGGCACAAACGGTGGGTTTACGGGGATCGGATAGGTCACGTTGGTGTAGATGGGCGTGTCGAACCCCTGCATCTGCCAGTTAGAGGGCACGGGCATCAGCACGGCATCGGCGCAATCTTCACCGACCCATACCGAAGGAACCTGCTCTGGTGCAGGAAAGAAGCTAAAACGCCACTCCCCGTTAAGAAGGCGTCGGCTGACGGTTCCCCCGTCTTCTCTGGCGGAGTGTTCATCACGCCAGCTGTGCAAGGGAGCATGTGCTGCCAGGCGGTTCCACTGGGTGACTCCGGGATTTTCCCAGTCCCGACGAGCCAGAAGTGCGCTGAGGGTCAGCGATGGAGTGTTGGACATATTAACCTCTTTGCGAAGCGCTCACAATTTTAGTTAACATGCCCTGGCTACCGGGTGCGGTAAAGCATCGGATCGCGGGGTAGCGAGTCAGATCACAAAAGTCTTACCGGCGGGCAAGTTGCTCAGCCACTAGCGCCAGGCTCCTGAGCTGCTGTGCCAGATCCTCGCGTTCGATCTGCTGCGGATCGTGGCGAGCGGTAGAATGGCGGGTCACCAGCGTCACCGGAAGCTGAACCTGCCAGCATGCGTCATCCTCAACTGGCGCCAGCAGCCACTCCACACTTCGCTCGCCGGCCTCGCGAAAAGCCTGGCGAATGGTGGTCAGTGGGGGAGAAAACCAGGCGCTGTCTGCCGTATCGTCGAACCCGACAACCGACATCTGGCCCGGGATCGCGGTCCCTTTTTCCGCACAGGCGCGCATCACCCCCAGCGCCATTTGGTCGTTCGCGACCACTATCGCATCCGGGAGTTGCGCGGCAGATAACAGCAAATGTCCTTTCTCATAGCCGCTTGCCGCACTCCAGTCGCCGTGCGCCACCGCGACAGCCTCAAGCCCGGCCTGTGCCAGCGTGGCGTTCCAGCCTGCGAGACGTGCCCGGGCGGAGACAGAGCTCTCCGGTCCGCTCAACAGCGCTATACGCTCATGCCCCAGCGAAAGCAGATGCTCAATCCCGAGACGAGCACCCTGCTCTGCATTAAACACAAGACTGTTTACCTGAGCCGAGGGCGAGACATCAAGAAACAGCACAGGAATGGGCGATGCGAGGGCTTTTAGCGCTTCAGCATGAGAATTCTCCAGCGGCACATTCACCAGCAGAGCTTCCACACGCTGCGCCAGCAGCGCCTGAAGGGCAGACTGGCACTGCTGTGGATGTTCCACCATTGAGATAAGCACGCTCGCCCCCTGTTCAACCGCCCGGGATTTTACCGCCGAAACAATTTGCGAAGGGGCGTGCAGCGCCAGATCGGTAGTAATAAGACCAAGCGTACGGGTACGTTTACCCGCCAGCTGTTGTGCCCTGAGATTGGGGACGTAGTGCAGTTCCGCCATCGCCTGCTGCACCTTTTCCCGCGTGCGGGCAGAGACATGCTCCGCGTCGTTAATCACACGGGAAACGGTCTGATAAGAAACCCCCGCAAGGAGGGCAACATCATAAAGAGTGATTGCTTTCATGCATTCTGGCATCGCGTCATTCGAAGGCCACTATTCTGACACAGCGTCGCCATGAAAACATGTGAGCGCTTCGCAGAATTAAACAACCCGCTCCGGCTGGGGGGCCTTCTCAACGCGCGGCTTATAACGGAACAGAGGCAAGCAGATCTGGATAAGCGGGCCAATGGTCAGCGCATACGCGACGGTGCCTATCCCGAACGTTCCGCCCAGCATGCACCCAATCAGCAGCACGGACACTTCAATCGAGGTACGCACGCTGCGGATGGACCATCCCATACGGGCATGGATCCCGGTCATGAGACCGTCGCGCGGGCCCGCCCCGAAACCGGCACCGATATACATACCGGTGGCTATCGCGTTCACGACAATTCCGGCCACCAGCAGCGCGATACGCAGGGGCAGCGAGGTCACCTCGGGGATCAGGGCCATGGAGGCATCTGCCGCCAGGCCAATAATAATCACGTTACTGAGGGTTCCCAGACCAGGCATCTGACGCAGCGGGATCCACAGCAGGAGTACCGCCGCACCGGTTAAAATAATCACCATCCCAATGCTCAACCCCAGCTGGATCGCCACGCCCAGGTGGAAGACGTCCCACGGATCGAGCCCCAGATCCGATCGAATAAACATCGTGGTTGAAAGCCCATACAGCCCTAAACCGACATACAGTTGTAGCAGACGACGTACCATTTTTTATCTTCTCCAGTGAACCAGGCTTTCATCTTGAGCGAAAATGGCATTATGATTAATGTCCAGTTTTCAAATAGTGGACTGCACATGTCATCTCGCCGCTTCGGAAGCCAGTCATTGGTACGCCTGTTAGGCCACTGGCAACAAACCTCGTCCCGAACCCCGCTCTGGCGTCAGCTGGCGGATGCGTTACGCCTGTTAATTCTTGATGGCCGGCTGGCGCTTAACACCCGTCTACCCGGCGAGCGGGAGCTGGCCACTGCGCTGGATGTGAGCCGTACCACCATCAGCAGCGCGCTCGCCCATCTGCGTGAGGAAGGTTATCTTGAAAGCCGCCACGGCAGCGGTTCACGCGTGATCCTGCCCGACACACGCGCCGTGCCAACCCTTTCAGCAGCCAGTGCCGCGCTGGATCTCTCCACCGCGGCGCTCAATGCCGGGCCTGAGATCCACCAGGCCTATACCCATGCGCTCACGGCCATTACGCAACATCTCTCGCTTACGGGTTACGATCAGCTTGGGTTGCCGGCGCTGCGGGAAGCCATCGCCGCACGCTATACCGCGCGGGGGCTTCCAACCCGGACAGACGAGGTAATGGTGGTCAATGGCGCGGTCAGCGGTTTTGCGCTGGTCCTGCGGATGATGACCGGCCCGGGGGATCGCGTCGTGGTCGATCATCCCACTTACCCGCTGGCGATCGCCGCCATTCAGGGAGCGCAGTGCCGTCCAGTGGGCGTGTCGCTGCCGGAAACGGGCTGGGATACCCATGGGTTTGCCGCAACGCTTGCCCAGACAGCGCCGCGCCTGGCATACCTGATGCCCGATTTTCATAACCCGACCGGGCGATGCATGGATATTCCCACCCGTCAGGCAATCACCGAGATTGCCGCGCAAACCCGCACGACGCTGGTAGTAGATGAAACGATGGTGGATCTGTGGTTTGACTCGCCCCCGCCGCCGCCGCTGGCGTCATTCAACCCGCAGGCCACCGTGATAACGTTAGGCTCTGCCGGAAAAAGTTTCTGGGGCGGCCTTCGTCTTGGCTGGATCCGTGCCTCCTCGCGCACCATCGCTACGCTTGCCCAGACGCGGGATACCCTGGATTTAGGATCGCCCATGCTCGAACAGCTGGCGACGCTGTGGCTTATCAATAACAGCGAAACGTTTTTGCCCGCTCGCCGGAAGATGCTGGCAGAACGGCGAGATCAATGCGGCGCGCTGTTGCGCGAGCACTTCCCTGAATGGACATTCCATGAAGCGGAAGGCGGGCTTTCCTACTGGATTGAACTGCCGGGGATGCTGGCAACACAGCTTGCTGCACGCGCAGAGATACTGGGAATCAACCTGGGGACCGGCACGCGGTTTGGTTTATCGGGTGCGTTTGATCGGTATTTACGTATGCCCTTTTCACTCGATCCGGCTGAGCTTGAACAGGCATTACTGAGAATTAAACCCTTGTGGCTCGCCCTGAATAAAAACGTACCATCAATAAAAAGAAGTCTGGTTTGATATAAAAAATTTGAAGTGGATCATAAAATAAAAACTGCTGACTGTCACAGATACAGTCAGCAGTTTTCACCATTCAGGATTTAGTGCTGAGGAGGAATAGGAAAACCTTTCAGTGAAATAACGAAATTTTCACCGTCTTTCTTTATTTTTGCGCCGGTATCACACCAGTCAGACGCAATACGAAAGAACTCATCACTTCCTACATTCCAGCCAAGACGTACATGCTTCACGTAGCCTGAACGCAACAGATCGCAGGCCTCGTTGTAGTCACTGGCAGTTGACAGTTGTTGTTTCATTTTCTCTTCTTAAGAATTTTACGTAGAGCCTTGATTTCTTTAGGAGTAAATGGAGAAACACTCTCTTCTTCCGTATGCTGGTTATCAATATCCTCTTCCGATACTCCCGCCTCTTCTACCGCTTCGAATGCCAGCAGCAGCAGTTTCTCTGTCGTCACGCTTAAATTCTCGTTATTAACTTCAGCATAGTGGCGAAGTCTTTCTTTTAGCGCTTGATCAATCTTAACGTTTAACACCGCAGTAGCCATGTTTGTCACTTCCCTTCGGAATAAGTACTTTATTTAATACACGAACTTACCAATGTTATCCAGATATATATTTTTAAGTTATGACAGAAAAAAGACATCCGATATTAAAATGACAGTCTATTATTACAGGTTTATGACAGTAATATTTCAATGCAATGAAATATATATTACATACAGTCAGTAAAGTCCTAATAACGTTGTGGATTAAAGGCTATTCAAAGCGAAGAGAAACAGGGAGAGTGTTGATGAGAGCAGAAATGGGTGGGGGCCCTGCCAGCTACATCCCGGCACACACGTCGTCTGCCCTGGCTGCTTCCTTCCGGACCTGACCTGGTGAACAGAGTAGCGTTGCGGGAGAACCAACAGAGCCCCCATTGAGAGCGTTGATAACCAACGCGCTGGCGCATTATCCCTGTGCTTACCGCCAATTGCAAGCGACCCGCAACTGGATGCTGGTTTCTTGCGCAAACTGGCGCAGCAATTGGGTTTATCTTCGTTTAACATGACTGTCCAGACATTCCCCACAGGTAGACGTATGGACGAACATGACTCCTTTCCACAACGCGTATGGCAAATTGTGGCCTCTGTGCCGGAAGGTTATGTCACCACCTATGGCGACGTAGCACGTCTGGCCGGTTCTCCGCGTGCGGCGCGGCAGGTCGGTGGCGTACTGAAAAGGTTGCCGGAAGGAAGTACCCTGCCCTGGCATCGGGTGGTAAATCGTCATGGGGCGATCTCGTTGACCGGGCCGGATCTGCAGCGCCAGCGTCAGGCGTTACTGTCAGAAGGGGTGCAGGTGTCGGGGTCAGGACAGATTGATTTGCAAAAGTACCGCTGGGTGTATTAAACCCTCTCCCGAAGGAGAGGGTTTAAAGCGTTACATCTGGGTCGGAGGGGTTGGCAGAGACGGTTGGTTAGTCTGTGGCGCAACCGGCACTTCGGTTTGCTGTACCGGAACCAGGTTCAGGTCAACTTTTGTCCCGCCGTGGTTAATCGCTTCCTGCACCGTATCGGTGATAAACACCAGTTTATCGTTGATCGTTACTGCTGCGCTCAGGAGGATACGGGCATTAGGCTGCACGTCTGATGGGTTATACGGCAACACGAAGCTAAACGGTGCCTGCTTACCTTCCGTACGTACAGCACGCTGGGCCAATACTTTAGACGGCGCGTCTGCCAGGGAAGCATCAGACAGGGTTACCGTTAATACCGCATCTGGCGGTAACGCGACTTTCTGTTTAATCCAGATAGTCCCGGAAACGTTAGGCTGCTGAATGGACTGCTGTGAGAGTGTATTAATCCCGTTTGGATCTGCTGCTGGCACCGGCACCTGGGCGCTCTTTCCTGCACAGGCGGACAACGCCACCGCAATTGCTACACCACTTAGCATGGGCACGAGTTTCATTGAAGTCTCCTTATCATCAATGCACCAGCGGGATCGATCCCATCCGATGTCGTTTCAATCACATAACACAGGTAAGTTTGGCACAGATCACTGATTTATGCCTAAAATCGTCCAGATATTCAGATTATTCTACCCATCGGACCACTTTCATTTCTGCGTTATACTCTGCCTATCTTTCGCTACGGCGTTTATTGAGGACAACTATGAGTCAGGCACTGAACAATCTGCTGACATTACTGAATCTGGAAAAAATTGAGGAAGGACTCTTTCGCGGACAGAGCGAAGATCTCGGCTTACGCCAGGTCTTCGGCGGGCAAGTCGTAGGACAAGCGCTCTACGCAGCAAAGGAGACCGTCCCTGCAGACCGTCTGGTGCACTCATTTCACAGCTACTTCTTACGCCCTGGTGATAGCGCAAAACCCATCGTGTATGACGTTGAGGTATTGCGGGATGGCAACAGCTTTAGCGCGCGTCGTGTCGCGGCGGTTCAGAATGGCAAGCCTATCTTTTACATGACCGCCTCGTTCCAGGCGCCGGAACCGGGTTATGAGCATCAGAAAACGATGCCACCCGCGCCGTCGCCAGACGATCTCAAATCCGAGACCGATATCGCCCGTGCGCTGGCGCATCTGCTTCCACCGCAGGTAAAGGAGAAGTTTCTCTGCGATAAACCGCTTGAGATCCGTCCTGTCGAATTCCATAACCCGATGAAAGGCCACACGGCCGAGCCGAAGCGCCAGGTCTGGATCCGCGCTAACGGTACCGTGCCCGCGGATTTCCGCGTTCATCAGTATCTGCTGGGTTATGCCTCAGATTTCAACTTCCTGCCGGTAGCGCTGCAGCCGCACGGCGTGGGCTTCCTTGAAAAAGGGATGCAGGTGGCCACCATCGATCACTCCATGTGGTTTCATCGACCGTTCGACATGAACGAGTGGCTGCTCTACAGCGTGGAGAGTACCTCAGCGTCAAGCGCGCGCGGCTTTGTGCGCGGTGAGTTTTACACTCAGGATGGCGTGCTGGTCGCGTCGACGGTGCAGGAAGGGGTAATGCGTAACCGCGGGTGAGGTTGTACTGCGGCCCTCTCCCGACGGGAGAGGGAACAAAACGAAAACGGCAACCCTGGGTTGCCGTTTTGCTTATCAGGCGTTGTACGCATTCTCGCCGTGGCTGTTGACGTCCAGACCTTCGCGTTCCTGCTCTTCCGGAACACGCAGACCGACGGTCATATCCGCCAGCTTATAGCCGATGAAGGCCACAACGGCAGACCACACGACGGTGATGGCAATACTTTCCAGCTGCACCAGCACCTGGTGAACCATGGTGACGCCTTCTGCGTAACCCACGCCACCCAGCGATTTCGCCGCGAAGATACCGGTCATGATACAACCGACAATACCGCAAACGCCGTGTACACCGAAGACATCGCACGGGTCATCGACGCGCAGAACACGTTTCAGCGCCGTCACACCCCACAGACCCGCCAGACCGGCCACCAGCCCGACAAGCAGCGCGCCGCCAACACCGACGTAGCCACAAGCTGGCGTGATACCAACTAGGCCGGCAATTGCACCTGAACAGGCACCCAGCAGCGAAGGCTTACCGCGTACCGCCCACTCACCAAACACCCATGAGAGGATCGCACCCGCCGTTGCCACAACCGTGTTCACGAAGGCCAGCGCGGCGATTTCGTTTGCTGCGCTTGCTGAACCGGCGTTGAAGCCGAACCAGCCAAAGTAAAGGATCGCTGTACCGGTAAAGACCATCGGCAGGTTGTGCGGTTTGAACGCTTCTTTACCGAAGCCAACGCGTTTGCCAATCAGGTATGCCCCTACCAGGCCCGCCACCGCGGCGTTGATGTGTACAACGGTACCGCCTGCGAAGTCCAGCGCGCCATGACTCGCCAGCAGACCGCCACCCCAGACCATGTGCGCAATCGGCACATAGGAGAGCGTCAGCCAGACCACCACGAAGATCAGTACGGCGGAGAAGCGAATACGCTCAGCCAGCGCACCGACGATCAGCCCAACGGTGATACAGGCGAACGAGCCCTGGAAGGCAACGTGAATATATTGATAGAAACTGCCCATCAGCGCGGTCAGTTCAATGTTTTTCAGCATGACCCAGTCAAAGTTTCCGAAGAACGCATTGCCCGTGCCGAAGGCCAGAGAGTAACCGTAGACCACCCACAACACGCAAACCAGCGCGAACGTGACGGCAACCTGCGTCAGCATGGAGAGAACGTTTTTGCCACGGATCAGGCCGCCGTAGAACAGCGCAATGCCCGGAATGGACATGAACAGCACCAGCGCGGTGCTGATCATCATAAAGGCGTTATCGGCTTTGTCTGCCACCGCAGGGGCAGCCAGTGCCAGGCCCGGCAGCAGTGCCAGCGAACCCAGACCCGTTTTGATTGTTGCTATCTTCATTTTCTCGATCCCTATCACTGTGTGCCAGGAGTTACTTACAGTGCCGCTTCGTCAGATTCGCCGGTACGGATGCGAATGACGCGCTGCAATTCGGCAACGAAAATTTTGCCGTCGCCAATTTTGCCGGTGTAGGCCGCTTTGCTAATGACATCAATAACTTCATCAAGCTGGTCATCAGCAATCGCGACATCAATTTTTACTTTTGGCAGGAAGTTAACGCTGTATTCTGCCCCGCGGTAAAGCTCGGCATGACCCTTCTGACGACCAAAGCCTTTCACTTCGGTGACAGTCAGTCCCTGAATACCCATGGAAGACAATGCTTCACGCACGTCTTCGAGTTTGAATGGTTTGATTACAACCGTAACCAGCTTCATAGATCCCCTCCAGTCAGAATTCGGTAATGGCCGCCGCTAATACGCAGAAGACATTGCAAGGGGTGTGCCAGAAATGAAAACCTGAGGGAAACGCGCTGCAATGAGCATTACACGAGCATGTTTAACGAACCGGTGAAAAAAAACGCACCATGACAGTGCACGGTGCGTTTCAGTTTTGCACCAACAGTAATGACTGTTAGCGCACTGCCTTGTTTTGGTGCATCAGGCGCTGAGGGATTCGTCCTCACGCACGCTGGCGGCCAGCTCTTCACCGGCCAGCTGCAGCTGATACATCTGCCAGTAGCGCCCTTTTGCTTCGAGCAGCTCCCGGTGCGTACCGCGTTCGACGGCCTGACCGCGATGCAGCACCAGGATGGTGTCTGCGTCGACAATCGTTGAAAGACGGTGTGCGATAACCACCAGCGTCGTGTGGTCACGCACCGCGGCCAGCGCCAGCTGGATAGCCTGCTCAGTACCAGAGTCGATGCTGGCGGTCGCTTCGTCGAGTATCAGCACCTGCGGCGTTTCAATCAGCACCCGCGCCAGGGCCAGAAGCTGCTTTTGTCCCACCGAGAGGTTATTCCCCTGCTCACCAAGCCGGGTATTGATCCCATCGCTAAAGCCGCGCGCCAGCTCTGCCAGCTGCACGGTTTCCAGCACATCCCACACCTGTTGCTGGGTATAGTCCCGACCGAGAGTGACGTTGGCGTAAAAGGTATCGGCCATGACTACCGGGTCTTGCTGCACCATTGCAACGCCTTTGCGCAACACATTGTGGCTCAGTGATGCGAGCGGACGACCATCAATGCGGATTTCACCCTGACTGACCGGGTAATAGCCCATCAACAGGCTGGCGAGTGTACTTTTGCCGCTGCCGGTATGCCCCACCAGCGCCACAAAGCCGCGCGACGGCACATCAAGAGAGATGTCCTGCAACACCAGACGGTCTTCACGATAAGCAAACGAGACCTTATCAAACGTAATCTCTCCGCTTTGCAAAGGACGCTCATCATCACCGTAGGTCTGACGTGGCCGGTCCATCAGTTCGAACACGCGCTCCCCCGCCACCACGGCCTGTTGCAACATAGACTGCTGGGTGGTGAGTTCTATCAACGGCTCATTAAGGCGTCCCAGATAGCTGATAAAAGCGTACAGAACCCCAACTTCAATTGTTCCGTTCGCGCTCATCCCGAAAAGCATCAGCAGGCCACAGAGAACCAGCGCCGAGAAGAGGCTCAGCAGTGGACGTAGCAGGAAACCGTCCAGTCGCAGCGTTTGCATACGCGCCATATAGTGCGACCGGCTGGCTTCCCCCATGCGTTCACCAAAGCGAGCCTGCTGGCGGAACTGCTGAATGACGCTCATGCCGTTGATCACTTCGTTGAAGCCATCGTTGATATCGGCCAGATAGGCGCGCACCCGACGCACAATCGGCGTGCTGTAGCGTTGATAGATGACCATTACAATCAATACGGCCGGGAAGATGGTGATCGCCACCAAAGCCATACGCCAGTTGAGGCTGAACATCGCCACCAGCATGGCGCCAATCAGCGCCGCGCTGCGCAGCACGGTTGCCACGACGGTGACATACAGATCGCGGATCACCTCGGTATCGTTGGTCACCCGGGATATCACCTGCCCAACCGGCTGGGTATCAAACTCGCTCAACGGCTGGCGCAGCGCCGCATCCATCACATCCGTACGTAGCTTCTGCACCACGCCCACGGCCGCCCGGTTAAAGAGCAGAGACTGGGCGTAATGCAGTGACGCCGCAGTCAGCTGTAGCCCAACGTAGGCCACACCTAACCCCGCGACGAGCCCCAGCGGCAAATAGCTTTTCGCCACCATATTGTCGATAAAGTAGCTGATGAGCAGCGGACCGCTCACTTCTGCAATCGCGGCAATCCACAGCAACAGCACGGCAAGTGAAAGCGGTTTTCGCCACGGAGAACCATAGGCCAGCAGGCGTTTTAGCGTCGGCCACTGCGTCACGGTCTTACGCATTAGCGTTCTCCTCATCCTGTTCCGGGGCGTCGTCCAGCGCCGCTTCAAGCTGCTGATAACGATACATATCGCGATACCAGCCCGGTTGCTCCGCAAGCTGTTCATGCTGTCCGCGCTGGGCAATGTGCCCGTGCTGTAATACCAGAATTTCATTGGCTTCCGTCAGCGCCGACAACCGGTGTGCACTGATGATCACCGTCCTTCCATCCCCCCACTGTCGCAGGTTATGCAGGATCTGGTGCTCGGTGCGGCCATCGACGGCGGAGAGCGCATCATCAAGGATCAGGATTTCGGCATTCAGCAGCAGCGCGCGGGCAATCGAGAGACGCTGTTTTTGCCCGCCGGAAAGCATAACGCCACGCTCACCCACTTCCGTTTCATAGCCCTGTGGCAGACGCAGAATATCGTCATGGACGCTGGCCAGGCGCGCGACGTGCTCAATCTCTTCCTGAGTCGCCGCCGGGCGTCCGAGGGCAATATTATTCGCCACGGTGTCAGAAAAGAGAAACGGCGTCTGGCTGACCACCGCCAGACGACCGCGCCAGTCATCGAGCAGCAGGTTCGTCAACGGAATATCATGGAAGCGAATATCGCCCTGCGTGACGTCAAAGTGACGTTGAATCAGGGAGAGTACGGTACTTTTCCCGGCGCCTGTCGGACCGCAGATACCGAGCATCTGACCCGGTTTGAGCGTAAAGCTGACGTTCTCCAGTACCGTATGTTCCGTTTGCGGATACACAAACTTACGGACGTCGACATTCATCACGCCGCGCCCTTCCGGTACCGATTCGCTACCGTCATTCACCACTGGCGCTTCGGCAAGCATCGCGCGAATACGGCTGTAGGCGGCGCTGCCGCGCTCTACGATGTTAAACATCCAGGCCAGTGCCAGCATCGGCCATATCATCAGCCCCAGGTACATGGCAAAGCTGGTCAATTGCCCGAGGGTTAGCGAGCCCTGCACCACCATCCAGCTCCCGCCACCAATGGCCAGCAGGTTTGCCATGCCAATCGCGACATAGATTGTCGGGTCAAACCGCGCATCGATACGCGCAACGCGCATGTTCTTCGCCCCCGTGTCGGCGGCATCGGCTGCAAACAGCGCGGATTGTCGATCTTCCAGGCCAAACGCTTTGATCATGCGGATGCTGGTCATGCTCTCCTGCGTACGGTCATTCAGCGAGGAAAACGCCGCCTGCGCCAGCTTGAAGCGCTCATGAAGCTGTTCGCCATAGCGGTTGATCGCCAGCGCCATCAGCGGCATAGGCAGCAACGCCAGCAGCGTGAGCTGCCAGCTTATCTGGGTGGACATCACAATCAGAACCGCACAGCCCATCACCAGAGAGTCCACCAGCGTTAACACCCCTTCCCCGGCGGCAAACACGACGCGGTCAACGTCATTGGTGGCGCGAGCGATAAGATCCCCGGTGCGATGACGCAGGTAGAACTCGGGATGCTGGCGGCTCAGCTGACGATAAAAATCTTCACGCAGTTCGACGGCCAGCTGATAGGACGCGCCAAACAGCAGTACCCGCCAGACGTAGCGCAGCAGATAGACAATGATGGCCGTCAGCACCAGCGTGCCGACCCACATTAACACCCGTGCGGTGGTGTAATGCTGTTCTGTAACGCCATCCACTACGTATCCCACCACTTTCGGTGGAATTAACTGCAGGATGGCAATGATAATAAGCAGGGCCACAGCGCCGAGGTAGCGTTGCCACTCCCGACGAAAGTACCAGCTTAATTGGGCAAATAATCGCACGCGGTTTGTTCCTGAAGGTATGGATCCGGCTACGCCGGGAAGTTATTCAATTAATCAATGGGTAGTGCTGTGGTGTATTTAATCTGTTCCATGGCGAAGCTCGAGGTGACGTCCGACAAGCCCGGTACGCTGTTCACCAGCCGCTTGTAAAAATCATCATAACGCTTCATGTCTGCCACCTGGACGCGCATCAGATAGTCATACTCTCCCGCCATGCGCCAGAAACCGAGCACCTCCGGCATCTCGGAGACCTGTGTTACGAAGCGGCTGTACCACTCGCTGCTGTGATGTTGGGTTTTTATCAGGACAAATGCCGTCAACCCAAGCCCCAGTTTTTCGGGATCTACAAGTGCGACTCGCCCCAGAAGGATGCCGTCATCTTCAAGCTTCTTGAGGCGCTTCCAGCACGGCGTGGTGGTCAGATTAACGGCATCTGCCAGTGCCTGCAAAGAGAGGGTACAGTCACTTTGCAGTAAAGAAAGCAGCTTACGGTCTATTTTATCTAGCATACCCACCTCACAGAGAAAAATTTTCTCCTTTCATTCTATTTCAAAGGGCATATAGCAACAATTTTTTCTGTGCTTTTCGCTATGCTGGGCACAAAATGACAAACGGATAAATACGATGAATAGCGCCTGGGTTAAACATGCCATCAGCGAAATCAATGCCGACTATCAGCGCTCGGCGGACACCCATCTCATTCGCCTGGCTCTGCCGGGTTTTGCTGGCATCCAGCTGTACCTGAAAGATGAAAGCACCCATCCCACCGGTAGCCTGAAGCATCGCCTGGCGCGTTCGCTCTTTTTATACGGTTTGTGTAACGGCTGGATTAAGGAGGGAACCACGATTATTGAATCCTCCTCCGGTTCAACCGCCGTATCCGAAGCCTACTTTGCCCGCCTGCTGGGCCTGCCGTTTATCGCCGTGATGCCCTCCTGCACCGCGAAACGAAAAATTGAGCAGATCGAATTTTACGGTGGACGCTGCCACTTTGTGGAAAGCGCCTGCGAAATTTACGCCGCGTCTGAAATGCTGGCCCGTGAGCTGAATGGCCACTATATGGACCAGTTCACCTTTGCGGAGCGAGCCACAGACTGGCGCGGCAATAACAACATCGCCGACAGTATTTTCCGCCAGATGACCCACGAACCTCACCCTGTTCCGTCGTACATCGTGATGAGCGCCGGTACTGGCGGCACCTCAGCCACCCTAGGGCGTTACATCCGCTGTCAGGGCTATGATACGCAGCTGATGGTGGTTGATCCGCAGAACTCGGTGTTCCTGGACTACTGGCAAAGCCGCAATGCGGATCTGCGCAGCCCGGTGGGCAGTAAGATTGAAGGAATTGGCCGCCCGCGCGTGGAGCCTTCATTCATTCCGGACGTGGTGGATGAAATGCTCCGCGTGGCGGATGCCGCCAGCGTGGCAACCGCGCACTGGCTGGAGACACAGATTGGCCGTAAAGTCGGTGCATCTACCGGCACCAACATGTGGGGAGCCCTGCAGCTTGCGGCTCGCATGCGTGAAGAGGGGCGCACCGGCTCTATCGTCACCCTGCTCTGCGACAGCGGCGAGCGCTATCTTGAGACCTATTACAATGCGCAGTGGGTTCAGGCAAACATCGGCGATATTGAGCCATGGAAAGCGCAGATTACGCAGCTGGTGAAATAAAAAAAAGCCAGACCGGGGTCTGGCTTGCTGGAAGGGTCTCACTATTCGGGGGAATATGGGAGGTTGTTGTTGTCCAGCCAATGCGTCAAAAAATGAGACACTGCTTCGTTACCGCAGTGTCCGATAACCGGTAGATGGGGAAGCTCTGCCTTCAGCTGCGGCATCGCATTTCCCATGATCAGACCGCGACCAACGCTGCCCAGCATTTCGCGGTCGTTCATGGCGTCGCCAAACGCCATACATTCCTGCATCGTTAAGCCCAAGTGATCGCTCAGTACCGCCAGCGCCGATCCTTTATTACACCCAACCGGCAAAACCTCGAGACAGTCCACCGCTGAAAAGGTCAGGTGCGCCCGGTCGCCTAACGCGTCATTCAGCTGAATGCGTAAGCGACAAAGATCGTCATGATCGCCGCAGAAACAGATCTTCGTCACCGCGTGAGCCGGAATACGGCGCAGATCGATAAGCTGATAGCGGAAACCACTGTAGACATGGGCGTGCAGCAATGCCGGAATGTCATGCCCGGTAAACCAGCCGTTATCGTTAAAGACATGAACGCTGGCCCGGGTGTCCCAGGTGCTGTGCAATACGATATCTGCCACTTCCGGGTTGAGATCCTGACGGTGGAGAACATCGCCTTCGACAGAGTGAATGCGCGTCCCATTGCCGGTAATAAGAAAAGCATCCAGGGAAAACGCCCCCAGCAAATGGCGCATCTCCAGCACATGACGGCCGGTGGCAAACGTCAGGGTGACATCACGTTCGTGCAGGCGCTTCAGGGTACTCAGGGTTTTCTCACCCAGACGGTGATCCGGCATTAACAACGTACCGTCCATATCAAACGCAGCGAGACGAGCCATGATTACTCCTGAAATGTGATGCGGTTAACTTGTGCATCAGTATTGCGTGAGATATACGGAAGTAATAGTGAATAGATGATAATTATTGTTCAGGGTTTCTCATGCGCCAGCTTAACCGACTCAACCAGTACCACCGTTTGTGGCAGCCTTCCGCTGGCGCGACGCAGCAGGCCACCATCAGCGAGCTGGCCGCCCGCTGCTTTTGCAGCGAACGGCATGTCCGTACGTTACTGCGTCAGGCGCAGGAGGCGGGCTGGCTTAGCTGGCGAGCGCAGTCTGGCCGCGGTAAGCGTGGGGAGCTGACTTTCCACGTCACCCCGGAGTCACTGCGCAATGCGATGATGGAAGAGGCACTGAAGCGTGGGCAGCAGCATAACGCGCTTGAGCTGGCCCAGCTGGCACCGGAGGAGCTGCGGTCACTGCTTCATCCGTTTTTAGGCGGCCAGTGGCAAAACGATACGCCGACGCTGCGCATTCCCTATTACCGCTCGCTGGATCCACTGCATCCCGGCTTTTTACCCGGTCGGGCGGAACAGCATCTGGCAGGACAGGTCTTTTCCGGGCTGACGCGTTTTCACGGTAACAGCAGCGAACCGACGGGCGATCTTGCCCATCACTGGGACGTGTCGGAGGACGGACTGCGCTGGCATTTTTATATTCGCTCCACGCTTCACTGGCATAACGGTGATAAAGTCGAAACGGCCCAGTTACAGGAGAGTCTGAATGCGATGTTGACGCTCCCGGCCATGCACAGGCTTTTTCAGAGCGTGCTGCGCATTGAAGTTACCCATCCGCAGTGTCTGACGTTTATTTTACACAAGCCCGACTACTGGCTGGCGCATCGGCTGGCAACCTATTGCAGCCGTGTGGCGCACCCGGCACAACCGATGACAGGCAGCGGACCTTTCAGGCTCACCGCGTATAAGCCGGATCTGGTTCGTCTGGAAAGCCATGAGCAGTATCACCTTAACCACCCGCTACTGAAGGCAATCGAGTTCTGGATCACCCCTCAGCTATTTGATCAGGGTCTTGGAACCAGCTGCCGGCATCCGGTACAAATCGCCATCGGGGAGCCTGACGAACTGACCCGTTTGCGGCTGGTGAGTAACAGCATCAGCCTGGGGTTTTGCTACCTCACGCTGAAGCGCAGCCCGCGTCTTAGCGAAATGCAGGCAAGACGCCTTATCAACATCATTCATCTCTCAACGCTTCTGCATACTCTTCCTCTGGATGAGGGGCTTATCACCCCAACGCAGGAGTTGCTGCCGGGCTGGCGTATTCCTGAGTGGCCGGATCTCACGGATGTCCCTTTGCCTGAGACGCTGACCCTGATTTACCATCTGCCCGTCGAGTTACATACCATGGCGAGTCAGCTAAAAGCGTATCTTTCCCGCCAGGGCTGCGCGTTAACGGTCATCTTTCACGATGCCAAAACGTGGGACGGATGTCAGCATCTTGCCGACGCGGACCTCATGATGGGAGACAGGCTGATTGGCGAAGCACCGGAATACACCCTTGAGCAGTGGCTTCGCTGCGATGCGCTATGGCCGCACCTGCTGAGCGCGCCGCAACATGCCCATCTGCAGGCGACACTGGATGCCGTTCAGACTCAGGCTGACGAGCATGCCCGGCATCGCGGGCTGAAAGCTATTTTTACCCAACTCATGGAGAGCGCGGTGCTGACGCCGTTGTTTAACTACCAGTACCAAATCAGCGCGCCCCCGGGAGTCAATGGCATACGGCTTAACACCCGCGGCTGGTTCGATTTCACCGAAGCCTGGCTCCCGGCCCCCAAATCGTGAAGAAGCTGGTCGTCGCCGTAGTCAGACGGTAACATGATGTTTTTACCGTAACTGTCGAGATGATTTATGAAACGTGCCGTCGTCGTGTTCAGCGGAGGACAAGATTCCACTACCTGCCTGGTTCAGGCGCTTCATCAGTACGATGAGGTTCACTGTGTCACTTTCGATTATGGTCAGCGACATCGCGCTGAAATCGACGTCGCCCGTGAACTGGCGCTGAAACTGGGCGCGCGCGCGCATAAGGTGCTGGACGTTACGCTGTTAAATGAACTGGCCGTCAGTAGCCTCACCCGCGACAGTATTCCCGTTCCTGACTATGAACCTGATGCCAGCGGCATTCCGAACACCTTTGTGCCAGGCCGCAACATTCTCTTCCTGACGCTGACGGCGATCTACGCCTACCAGGTGAAAGCCGAAGCGGTGATCACGGGTGTGTGTGAAACCGACTTCTCCGGGTACCCTGACTGCCGTGACGAGTTCGTGAAGGCTCTCAACCACGCCGTAAATCTGGGGATGGCAAAAGAGACGCGCTTTGAAACGCCACTGATGTGGCTTGATAAAGCGGAAACCTGGGCGCTGGCAGACTACTGGGGCAAACTGGACATGGTTCGCAGCGAAACCCTTACCTGCTACAACGGCATTAAAGGTGATGGTTGTGGCCAGTGTGCGGCCTGTAATCTGCGCGCAAACGGGCTGAATCACTATCTGGCCGATAAAGCGGGCGTGATGTCGGCGATGAAGAAAAAAACCGGGCTCAAATGAGCCTCTTTTGACCGTGCTGGCGAACAGAATATCGACAGCACGGGTCATGAACACAACGCGTCTAGACGATCATCAACTGCAGTTTTTCCCGCAACTCCCCTTCCAGCGGCAACGCTTTCTGGGTTTTCAGATCAATACAGACAAAGGTGATCAGCGCGTCGGCAACGGCCTGGCCTTCAGGATCCAGCGTCACCGCCTGGGTTAACACACCGCTCTTGCCGTTTAACTGTTGAAGCTGGCTGGTGATGGTCAGCACATCTCCCAGCACGGCCGGACGACGGTAGTTGATATTGATGTTGACGACCACGAACGCGATGTTGTGCGCGGTCATCCACTGAAAGCTTTCGCTGCTTTCCAGACCGTCCCAGCGCGCTTCTTCAAGAAACTCAAGATAACGGGCGTTGTTGACGTGCTGGTAAACATCGATGTGGTAGCCGCGTACTTTGATTTTTGTCTGCATAGCGCAATAGCCTTTACTGTTGTTATAGGATAAGAGGTCATGACTGGTATGACCTCTTTATCCTGGCAAAATTTTGCCGCCGTGCAAGTAATTATGTGATTACAACGTCAGGTGTGAGAGGTTGCGCTCAACCAGCGCTCCGCCCATACCGGGTACTTGCTTAAGATCGTCAACCGTTTTGAAAGGACCGTACTCTTCGCGATAGCTGACTATCGCCTGCGCTTTTTTTAGCCCTACGCCATTCATCACCCGGGCGAGATCCTCTGCCGATGCCGAATTGATACTGACTCGCGTACCGTCATCATCCGCGCTTTTTCCGGCATCCGTGGCTTTCGTCTGGCCAGCTGCGGGTGCCGCTGCGTCAGGCCTGGTTTGCACCGCCGGTGTTTTCGCCGCGGGTGTCGTCGCCAGCGCACCTGCGCTCATCCCGGTGGTGGCAATCGCCAGAGTAATGAACAGAGCCTTGATTCCACATTTCATGCTGTTATCTCCTTGTTTGTTGACAGCCAGGCCACAATATCCAGCGTTATAACCCGGCACAAACGGCAGATTGCAGAAATGGAAAAGGCCGCGAAAGCGGCCTTTAGTTATTGCAGAGCGTTACGAAAATATGCGAGCAAATACGTAATTATTGCTGCTGAGTCATCACGTCACCGAGCTTGATTTTGGCTTCTGTGCGCAGGTTGCTCATCATCGCTTCGAAAGCAATCTGGGCATTGTTCTGGGTAATACCCTGCACCATCGCTTTCTTCTGCTCTTCAGGCATCGTGCCTGCTTTCACATCGTCCAGCGCGAGCAGAACGACGTTACCCTGCATATCGGTAGTGGTACCGAAGCTTGGTTTGTCCTTCGCAGGCAGGCTCAGACCGAACGCTGCCTGACTGACAGGATCCTGACCGGTACGGCTCAGCGTTTTTGGCTCACCGAAGCTCAGACCTGCCGCTTTCAGCGCATCCTGTTTACCCGCTTTCAGGTCAACCAGAATCTTCTCAGCATCCAGTTTTGCCTGCTGTTCCGCTTTGTTGTGCTTAACCTGAGCAACCACCTGATCTTTCACTTCTGCCAGCGGTTTAATCGCTTCTGGTTTGTGCTCGCTGACGCGAAGAACAAACGCACGATCGCCGTCGACGGTAATGATGTCAGAGTTGCTGCCCGGCGTGCCGTTCTCGCCAACCAGACCACCGTTGAAGATGGCATCAGCAACCGGTTTGAAATTCAGCTCTTCCGGCAGGTTGTTACGACCGAACCAGCCGGTCTCAACCGCTTTCACCCCTGCAGCCTGCTCAGCACCCGCCAGAGATTCGTTGTCGTTGCTGGCAGCATCACTGACTTTCTGTTGCAGCGCGTAGTATGCATCCAGCGCTTTTTCCTGCTTCACTTTCGCTGTGATATCATCGCGAACGTCAGCCAGCGGCTTGGTTTTCGCGGCCTCGATGTCATCCAGACGCGCCACCAGGAAACCAACGGAAGATTTAATGACACCCGAAAGCTGGCCTTTGTCTTTCAGACCGGCATTTTTCAGTTCGTCAGGCGTGGTGCTCTCTTCCAGCCAGCCCATATCACCGCCGTTTTTAGCAGAGATAATATCGGTGGATTTCGCTTTCGCGAGGGAGGCGAAATCAGCACCCTTATTCAGCTCATCCAGCACGGCTTTGGCGTCTGCCTCAGTTTTGGTCTGGATCACGCTGTAGCGGTTACGCTGCGGCTGAGTGAATTGATCCTGATGCTGATCGTAATAAGACTGAATTTCCGCGTCAGAGGCTGTTTCCTGCAGCGCGGCAGCATCCAGCTTGATGTAGCTCACACGGAACTGTTCTGGAGCAACGAAGTTATTCTTGTTCTGCTCGTAATAGGCGTTAATGTCCGCGTCGCTAACCTGCTGCTTCGCCGCCAGAGCATTCACATCGATGGTCGCTTCACGTACCACGCGCTGCTGTGCAACCAGGGCTGCCAGCTCTTCCGTCTCACCTTTGAGCATGAAATCAGTGCCAACAACGGCATTGATAAGCTGTTGGGTTGTCAGTTGATTACGCAGAGCCTGAGCGTATTGATCGGCAGTCATGCCCATCTGATTAATGATGCCGTTGTAACGCGCATTGTCGAATTTGCCGTTAGACTGGAATGCCTGAGTCGATAAGATGGCTTTTTTAACCTGCTCATCGCTGATGCCGAGGCCCAGTTTTTTCGCGTATTGATCCAGCAGCGCTTCGTCGATCAGACGGTTCAGGGTCTGTTGGCGCAGGGATTTCATATACCCTTCGTTTGCCGCGAGTTCAGAGAATTGGTCGCCCAGCTGTTGCTGCATACGGTTACGTTCACCGGCAAAAGCATTCTCGAACTGACCGCGGCTGATCTCCTGGCCATTCACTTTTGCGGCATAGTTCGCGCCACCGCCGATAAGGTAACTGCTCACGCCGGTCAATATGAACGACACGATAATGATACCGAAAATAATCTTGAGCACGAGACTGTTAGCAGCCGTGCGTAAGCTGTCCATCATGGTGTAACAACACTCCGCTGTAGGTGACTGGTTACCTGACGCTAACGGAAAATCCTGCCCGTCGCGCGTAAAGGCGTATTGTGACAAGAAAACGGTGCGATTGTCAGCCCACAACTCGCATAAACTCGCACAAATCAGGCCTGGACAAACAAAAAAGGCACATCAAATGATGCGCCCTTGTACTATTCGGCTTCCCTGAGATGGGAAAGCAATCAGTTTACTGCGTCTTTCAGCGCTTTACCTGCACGGAAACCCGGCACTTTAGCGGCAGCAATGGTGATCTCTTTACCGGTCTGAGGGTTGCGGCCAGTACGGGCAGCACGCTCTTTAACAGCAAAAGTACCGAAGCCTACCAGTGCAACGTCGTCCCCAGCCTGCAGAGATTCAGTAACAGAAGCAATTAATGCATCTAACGCACGTCCAGCTGCAGCTTTAGAAATATCAGCACCAGCAGCAATTTTGTCAATCAGTTGAGATTTATTCACTGTTCTCTTCCTCTCTTTATAATTTATATCGCGCCTGAATCCTTCACAACGCGACCGCGCAGCAGTTATATCAGGCCTGCCATGACCTTACAACACCCGTTGTTGATGGCTGGCCTAATCAGCAATCTAAATTAGCTATACAAAAAAAGGCTGGCAAGTGCGAAATGACTTACCAGCCTTACTTTTATTGACGCTCTTTGCGCGAGGTCACTATTTTGCGGTTACAACCTGCATTCCGGAAGGTTCATTCTGCAGGGCGAGAGTCAGAACTTCCTCAATTCGCTTCACAGGATGAATCTGCAGATCGGCAATCACGTTGTCCGGAATCTCTTCCAGATCGCGTTTATTTTCGTAAGGGATCAATACGGTTTTGATCCCACCACGGTGTGCCGCCAGCAGTTTTTCTTTTAACCCACCGATTGGCAGCACCTGGCCACGCAACGTGATCTCACCGGTCATTGCCACATCGGCACGCACCGGGTTGCCGGTAAGGCAGGAAACCAGTGCGGTACACATGGCAATACCTGCGCTTGGGCCATCTTTCGGCGTTGCCCCTTCAGGCACGTGCACGTGGATATCGCGTTTCTCGTAGAAATCAGGGTTGATGCCCAATTTCTCCGCACGCGCGCGTACCACGGTCAGCGCGGCCTGAATCGACTCCTGCATCACTTCACCCAGAGAGCCGGTGTAGGTCAGCTTGCCTTTACCCGGGACACAGGCGGTTTCAATGGTCAGCAGATCGCCACCCACTTCCGTCCATGCCAGACCGGTGACCTGGCCCACGCGGTTTTCATTGTCCGCGCGACCATAGTCAAAGCGCTGAACGCCCAGATAGGCATGCAGGTTGTCGCCATTGATCACGATGTGTTTCAGGCTCTTATCCAGCAGCAGCTGTTTAACCGCCTTACGGCACAGTTTAGAGATTTCGCGCTCAAGGCTACGCACGCCCGCTTCACGGGTGTAGTAGCGGATGATGCCAATAATCGCGCTGTCCTCAACGGTCAGCTCGTTGGCTTTCAGCGCGTTACGCTCAATCTGCTTCGGCAGCAGGTGCCGTTTCGCAATGTTCAGTTTTTCGTCTTCGGTATAACCGGAGAGACGAATCACTTCCATACGGTCCAGCAGCGGCGCCGGAATGTTCATGGAGTTCGAGGTCGCGACAAACATGACATCGCTCAGGTCGTAATCCACTTCGAGGTAGTGATCGCTGAACGCCACGTTCTGTTCTGGATCAAGAACTTCCAGCAAAGCAGACGCCGGATCGCCACGCATGTCCGAAGACATTTTGTCGATCTCATCGAGCAGGAACAGCGGGTTTTTAACGCCCACTTTCGCCATCTTCTGGATCAGTTTACCCGGCATAGAACCGATGTAGGTACGACGGTGACCTCGGATCTCCGCTTCATCGCGTACGCCACCCAGCGCCATACGGATATACTTACGGCCGGTCGCTTTGGCGATGGACTGACCCAGAGAGGTTTTCCCTACCCCCGGTGGTCCCACCAGGCACAGAATCGGGCCTTTGATTTTGTTCACACGGCTTTGGACTGCGAGGTACTCAAGAATGCGGTCTTTCACGCGCTCAAGGCCGTAGTGGTCGGTATCCAGGATCTCCTGCGCCTGACGCAGGTCTTTTTTGACCTTGCTGCGGGCATTCCAGGGAACCTGAACCATCCATTCGATATAGCCACGCACGACGGTCGCTTCAGCCGACATTGGAGACATCATTTTCAGCTTCTGCAGTTCTGCTTCGGTTTTCTCTTTGGCCTCTTTCGGCATTTTCGCCGCGTCGATCTTACGCTTCAGCGCTTCGTTTTCGTCCGGCGCGTCATCCATCTCGCCGAGCTCTTTCTGAATGGCTTTCATTTGCTCATTCAGATAGTACTCACGCTGAGATTTCTCCATCTGCTTTTTAACGCGGTTACGAATACGCTTCTCAACCTGCAGCAGATCGATTTCAGACTCCATCATCGCCATCAGATATTCCAGACGTTCGTTAACGTCGGACATCTCCAGAACGGACTGTTTGTCAGCCAGCTTCAGCGGCATGTGTGCAGCGATGGTGTCCGCCAGACGCGCAGGATCGTCGATGCTGTTCAGCGACGTCAGCACTTCTGGTGGGATTTTCTTGTTCAGCTTGATATAGCCTTCGAACTGGCTAATCGCGGTGCGCACCAGCACTTCCTGCTCGCGCTCATCCAGCTGAGGAGATTCAAGGTACTCTGCCTTGGCAGAGAAATGCTCGCCATCGTCAGACAGGGTGGTAATACGCGCACGCTGCAAGCCTTCTACCAGCACCTTAACGGTGCCGTCAGGCAGCTTCAGCATCTGCAAAATAGAGGCCACGGTCCCGACGGTGAAAAGATCGTTTACACCCGGCTCATCCGTTGATGCTTCTTTCTGCGCCACCAGCATGATTTTTTTATCATGATCCATGGCGGCTTCGAGGCAACGGATAGATTTTTCCCGCCCTACAAATAAGGGTATGACCATGTGCGGATAAACCACCACATCGCGCAACGGCAATACGGGGATTTCAATGCGTTCAGAACGCTCAGGATTCATAGAGCTCTCTCTTAGTTTAGTGTCCGCCAGGTAAACTGGTCATGTCACTGTGCTTCACATAACCATTAACATGTATCCAGTATATGGGGATGTTTCCCACACATTCAACGCCGCGTATACGGAAAAATAAAAGGGGAGATAAAATCCCCCCTTTTTGATTAACTGCTTGTATGATTTGGTGAATTATTCGCCAGATGCCTGTTGCGCTTCCGGCTTGCCATAAATCAGCAATGGCTTGGTCTGGCCGCTAATGACCGACTCATCAATCACCACTTTCTCAACATCTTCCATCGACGGCAGATCGTACATGGTGTCAAGCAGCGCCGCTTCCACGATAGAACGCAGGCCACGCGCACCGGTTTTACGGATCATCGCTTTCTTGGCAATCGCGTCCAGCGCTTCGTCACGGAATTCCAGCTCAACGCCTTCCAGATTGAACAGCGCCTGATACTGCTTGGTCAGCGCATTTTTCGGCTCTTTCAGGATCTGGATCAGCGCGTCTTCACTCAGTTCGTTCAGCGTTGCCACAACAGGCAGACGGCCAATGAACTCAGGAATCAGACCAAACTTGATCAAGTCTTCTGGCTCAACCTGTGACAGCAGCTCGCCTTCGTTCGGCTTTTCGGATGAGGCTTTCACCGTCGCGCCAAAACCAATGCCGGAGCCGGTTTCAACACGGTGAGAGATCACTTTATCCAGACCGGCAAACGCACCACCACAGATGAACAGGATCTTGGACGTATCAACCTGCAGGAACTCCTGCTGAGGATGTTTACGGCCACCCTGCGGTGGAACGGCTGCAACCGTACCTTCGATCAGCTTCAGCAGCGCCTGCTGCACGCCCTCACCCGATACGTCACGGGTGATGGACGGGTTGTCAGATTTACGGGAGATCTTGTCGATCTCATCGATGTAAACAATCCCGCGCTGCGCTTTCTGTACATCGTAATCGCATTTCTGCAGCAGTTTCTGGATGATGTTTTCTACGTCCTCACCCACATAACCGGCTTCGGTCAGGGTGGTGGCATCGGCCATTGTGAACGGAACATCCAGCAGACGCGCCAGCGTTTCAGCCAGCAGCGTTTTACCGGAACCGGTTGGGCCGATCAGCAGAATATTACTTTTACCCAGTTCTACGCCATTGCTGGTATCACCGTTACGCAGGCGTTTGTAGTGGTTGTATACCGCCACGGCGAGCACTTTTTTCGCCTGCTCCTGACCGATGACATAGTCGTCAAGATGATGACGAATTTCATGCGGCGTTGGCAGCGCGCTGCGCTCGCGGTGAGGTGCTACTTCTTTAATCTCTTCGCGAATAATGTCGTTACATAAGTCAACACATTCGTCGCAGATATACACGGACGGCCCGGCAATCAGTTTACGCACTTCATGCTGGCTTTTGCCGCAAAAAGAGCAGTACAGCAGTTTGCCCGAACCATCTTTGCGTTTATCTGTCATGAGTCCAAACCTCTTTTTAAGTTCTTTGTGCCGCACATGACGACGCAAATGCCATTTTCAGACGCAAGCTGCTTTTAGCAACATGCCGCCCTACCTGAGTATAGCGGCACACTCGCGTCACGGGCATCAATTACGATGGGTCAAAACGGAGTCGACTAAGCCGTACTCAACAGCCTCAGAGGCAGAGAGGAAACGATCGCGCTCGGTATCGCGCTCGATCTGCTCAAGAGATTGACCCGTATGCTGCGCCATAAGTTCATTCATGCGCGCTTTTACTTTCAGAATTTCGCGGGCGTGGATTTCAATATCCGTCGCCTGCCCCTGATAACCCCCCAGCGGCTGGTGAATCATCACGCGGGAATTTGGCAGGCAGAAACGCTTACCTTTAGCCCCTGCGGTTAACAGGAACGCACCCATAGATGCAGCCTGACCCATACAGATAGTGCTGACATCTGGCTTGATGAATTGCATGGTGTCATAAATGGACATACCTGCCGTGATCACGCCGCCCGGGGAGTTAATGTACAGGTAAATGTCTTTTTCCGGGTTTTCCGCTTCCAGAAACAGCATCTGCGCCACGATCAGGTTAGCCATGTGGTCTTCCACCTGGCCGGTCAAAAAGATAACGCGCTCCTTGAGCAGACGGGAATAGATATCAAAAGAACGCTCACCACGTGAGGTCTGTTCAATAACCATTGGCACCAGAGCCATATGGGGTGCAAAGTTATCTCGTTCGCCACTGTATGACATTTCCGTCTCCTGGATCAAAATTGAAAACACCTGCTGTACTGATTGTAACCTTACGGACGGATTATCAGCCAGTCTCAATCATCGTGATTACACACTTATGGGGTTCATACTGCCCTATTTCAAGCATAACAACCTTTTGTTGTTACGCTAACACTGAAAGGGCGTTTTAGCACTCTTCCTGGGGTAAAGCCGTGATAAAAAAAACCCGTCGCCGGAAGGCAACGGGTTTTTTGTTCAAACTTTAAACCCTGGGGGCGAAATTACGCCTGCTGGTTCATCAGTTCGTTGAAAGAGGTCGCTTTTTCGGTCACTTTCGCTTTCGCCAGTACCGCTTCAACAGCCTGCTCTTCCAGTGCAACATTGCGCATGTTGTCCATCAGCTCTTTGTTCTTACCGTAGAACTCGATCACTTCTGATGGATCTTCGTATGCAGAAGCCATCTCTTCGATCAGGCCTTTCACACGCTCTTCGTCAGCTTTCAGCTCGTGGGTACGAATCACTTCGCCCAGCAGCAGGCCAACAACAACGCGGCGTTTAGCTTGCTCTTCGAACAGCTCGCGTGGCAGTTCCATCGCTTGCTGCTGGTTGCCACCGAAACGCTGTGCAGCCTGACGGCGCAGAACGTCGATTTCGCTGTCAATCAGGGCAGCCGGAACGTCGATTTCGTTCGCTTTTACCAGACCGTCAATCGCCTGAGATTTCACACGGTTACGTACAGCGCCGTTCAGCTCACGTTCCATGTTTTTACGCACTTCGGTACGCAGACCGGCTACAGAACCATCTTCCACGCCGAAACGCTTGATGAATTCTTCAGTCAGTTCAGGCAGTTCGCGCTCTTCAACTTTCTTCAGGTTGATAACGAACTTCGCTGCTTTACCTTTCAGGTTTTCAGCGTGGTACTCTTCCGGGAAGGTCACGTCGATGGTGAACTCTTCGCCCGCTTTGTGACCTTTGATACCGTCTTCGAAGCCTGGGATCATACGACCCTGGCCCATTGCCAGTACGAAGTCAGACGCTTTGCCGCCTTCGAACTCTTCGCCGTCTACAGAACCGGTGAAGTCGATGGTCACACGGTCTTCCGCGTCAACAGCACCTTCTTTCTCTTTCCAGTTCGCCTGCTGCTTACGCAGAGTGTCCAGCATGCCGTCAACGTCTTCGTCAGTCACGGAAACAACAGGTTTTTCAACTTCGATAGATTCCAGACCTTTCAGCTCAACTTCCGGGTACACTTCGAACTCTACGGAGTAGGTGAAGTCTTCGCCCTGTTTGTATTCGCCTGGAACGTAATTCGGCGCACCGGCCGGATTAATTTTTTCTTTGATGATTGCATCAATAAAGTTGCGGCTCATCAGTTCACCCAGCACATCCTGACGCACGGAAGCGCCATAACGCTGAGCAACAACATTCATCGGTACTTTGCCCTTACGGAAGCCGTCAATACGTACTTTTTTTGCTACGTTGACCAGCTCGCTTTTCACAGCAGTTTCGATGCTGTCAGCAGCGATAGTAATCGTTACACGGCGGCCAAGGCCTTGAGTGGTTTCAACTGAAACTTGCATCTTGTTACCTCAAAAAAATCACAGTGCTCGGTCAACTCTGAATCTGTCTGTTATACCGGGATGCTCTCTTAGTGCAGATTCACATTCCCTGTCGCCAGAATCATCCCGAAGACATTCATTAAGACGCGGCATTATAGCGGCATCACTTAGGTGAGTCGAGAACGGTTGGGGCATGTTGCTGCGGCTTTTTTCACACTTTAAGGCTATTTTTAGCCTTAAAAACGCTCCATCCGCTCAAAACTCAGACAAAACAAAACGGCCCGGAGGCCGTTTTGAGGAAATCTGTATGCAACATACTGGAAAAGCTCCAGCCGTTGCAAATCCGATTTATCAGGCGATGGTGCCTGCGCCGCGACACGGCGGCGATGCAAATACCGTATCCTGCAAGCCTTCCCATTCCTTAATGGTATAGGTGTGCAATGCCAGCGCATGTACGGTTGTGGAGAGTTCTTCCGTCAAGGTGCTGTAGATCAAGCGATGTCGGTTCAGGAAACGTTCTCCCGTGAAGCGATCGCTGACCAGAACCACTTTAAAGTGGCTTTCAGAACCTGCCGGCACGTTATGACGATAGCTTTCGTCGACGACTTCGAGGAACACAGGGTTGAACGCTGCCCTTAATTTATCTTCTATCTGTTCACGTATCATCATGAAATCACTCCTCCGACAACGCCAGGATGTCACCCATCCCTTTAAATATTAGCCGCTTTTACCGTTTCCATTACAACAAGACAACAAATATTTAGCTTTCGTCTTATTTTCTCATTCAGACGAATGAAGTTCACTGTGAGACTCATACCTTTTGACCTTCGCGCGTGGAGAAAAAGGCGGGGCTGGTCAGTTTTCGGACAAGGCGATGAATTTACATGCGTTGACCACTTCCCCTGGCCGTTAGCGATGTTATGATGGCGGCAATTTTTCTCTGTAATGCTTACGATTCGTTGAGAACCTGAAAATGTTAAAAAAACTCTTCTTTCCGTTGGTAGCACTTTTTATGCTGGCAGGCTGCGCTACCCCGCCTACAACCATTGATGTCTCCCCTAAGATTACCCTGCCTCAGCAGGATCCTAGCCTGATGGGCGTAACCGTGAGCATTAACGGTGCCGATCAGCGTCAGGATCAAGCCCTGGCTAAAGTGACCCGCGACAACCAGCAGGTAACATTGACCGCCTCACGCGACCTGCGCTTCCTGCTGCAGGAAGTGCTTGAGAAACAGATGACTTCCCGCGGCTATATGATTGGCCCAAGCGGTGCGGTTGATCTGCAGATCATCGTGAACAACCTGTACGCTGACGTGTCCCAGGGTAACGTTCGCTACAACATCTCCACCAAAGCGGATATCGCCATCATCGCGACCGCGAAGAACGGCAACAAGATGACCAAAAACTACCGTGCGAGCTACTCTGTTGAAGGCGCGTTCCAGGCGTCCAACAAAAATATTGCTAACGCGGTTAACAGCGTGCTGACTGACACCATTTCCGATATGGCGCAGGACACCAGCATCCACGACTTCATCAAGCAAAACGCGCGTTAATCCCGCTTCCTGACCCGGTGTTTCACCGGGTCAGCTTTATATGAACATGTCGAGTCATTACTTACGCATTTTCCAGCAACCTAAATCAGCCATCCTGCTGATCCTTGGTTTCGCCTCCGGTTTACCTCTCGCCCTCACCTCCGGCACGCTGCAGGCCTGGATGACCGTCGAGAATATCGATCTCAAAACCATTGGTTTCTTCTCCCTCGTCGGCCAGGCTTACGTCTTTAAGTTCCTGTGGTCGCCGGTGATGGACCGTTATACCCCGCCGTTCCTGGGCCGTCGTCGCGGCTGGTTAGTGATGACCCAGGTCCTGTTGCTGCTCGCAATCGCGGCGATGGGCTTTCTTGAACCCACGACGCAGCTTCGCTGGATGGCCGCCCTTGCGGTGGTAATCGCCTTCTGTTCTGCCTCGCAGGATATCGTTTTTGATGCCTGGAAGACGGACGTGTTGCCTGCAGAAGAGCGGGGAGCCGGCGCAGCCATTAGCGTGCTGGGCTATCGTCTGGGGATGCTGGTATCCGGTGGTCTGGCGCTGTGGGTGGCCGACCGTTATCTCGGCTGGCAGGGCATGTACTGCCTGATGGCCGCCCTGTTGATCCCCTGTATTATTGCCACCCTGCTCGCCCCCGAACCGAGCGATGTGATCCCGGTTCCACGTTCTCTGGAGCAGGCCGTTGCCGAACCTCTTCGTGACTTCTTTGGCCGCAACAACGCCTGGCTTATCCTGCTGTTAATCGTCCTTTATAAGCTCGGCGATGCCTTCGCGATGAGCCTGACCACCACCTTCCTTATTCGCGGGGTCGGGTTTGATGCCGGCGAAGTCGGCGTAGTGAACAAAACGCTCGGGTTGTTTGCGACTATTGTCGGGGCCCTGTATGGCGGCGTATTAATGCAGCGTCTGACGCTCTTTCGCGCACTGCTGATCTTCGGCATCCTGCAGGGGGCATCGAACGCCGGTTACTGGCTGCTGTCGGTGACGGATAAGCATATGATCAGCATGGGCGCCGCGGTGTTTTTTGAAAACCTGTGCGGCGGTATGGGGACAGCGGCGTTTGTTGCCCTGCTGATGACCCTGTGCAACAAATCGTTTTCCGCGACGCAGTTCGCTCTGCTCTCGGCGCTTTCCGCCGTTGGTCGCGTGTATGTCGGGCCGATTGCCGGCTGGTTTGTTGAAGCCCATGGCTGGCCAACGTTCTATCTCTTCTCCGTGGTAGCGGCAGTGCCTGGACTCTTATTGTTACTGGTCTGTCGCCAGACGCTGGAATATACCCAGCGAACAGAACACTTTATGCCACGCACGGAATATCATCGCGCTTACCGTTTTGCGTTACGACTGTTAATGGCGGGTTGCTTTGCCCTGGTGCTGTGGCTTGTGGTGCTCATTATTAATGCCACCACCTCTCTGGCACTGCCTCTCGAAGCGCTTCTGCTGGATGCCGGCGCGCTGCTGGCGGTTGCCGGGATCCTGACTGGCGGGCTGCTCGATTTCATGGCGCTGCGTAAAACGCAGTTAACCTGAAGTAAAATCCGAAAGGTTATTTCCCGTTGTAATCACGAACCGAAATTATAACGGTGAAATAGCCGCCAGCCGCTAAAAAAAATATTTGTTGTTTTGTGCGGGATAGGATTCGGAAATTATTGGAGTCAATTGCAGAACGCTATTTTTCATTAAACGATTCAGCATCAGAGAGTTTGATTTTTCGTTTTTTAGTTGTCTTTTTATTGATAATTAATTGTTAATTTTTTGTTTATTTTTCACAATGGTTATACCAATTGCCCCTTTTAGGGTATGCTTGGGGGTCCTTTCGTTATAAAGCCCATGCCATGCGGCTTACGTCTTAAAAAGCGACATAATTTGCAACACTTGTGACATGTGCGGCAGAACCCGGTAACACCTTCCTGACACAGGTCTAATGATGTTTACAGTAATGTAACCTTCCCGTAAAATGCCCCCACACTTTAAACGCCACCAGACTCCCGTGGAATTGAGGTCGTTAAATGAGACTCAGGAAATACAATAAAAGTTTGGGATGGTTGTCATTATTCGCAGGCACTGTATTACTCAGTGGCTGCGATTCTGCACTACTTGACCCCAAAGGACAGATTGGACTGGAACAACGTTCACTGATATTGACGGCTTTTGGCCTGATGTTGATTGTGGTTATTCCAGCCATTTTGATGGCTGTTGGTTTCGCCTGGAAGTATCGTGCGAGCAATAAAGATGCGAAGTATAGCCCTAACTGGTCACACTCCAATAAAGTGGAAGCTGTGGTCTGGACGGTACCTATCCTGATCATCCTGTTCCTTGCCGTACTGACATGGAAAACCACTCACGCACTTGAGCCAAGCAAGCCGCTGGTTCACGATGAAAAACCGATTACCATTGAAGTGGTCTCCATGGACTGGAAATGGTTCTTCATCTATCCGGAACAGGGCATTGCCACCGTGAATGAAATCGCCTTCCCGGCGAACACTCCGGTTCAGTTCAAAGTGACCTCCAACTCCGTAATGAACTCCTTCTTCATCCCACGTCTGGGTAGCCAGATTTACGCGATGGCCGGTATGCAAACTAACCTGCACCTGATCGCGAATGAAGCAGGCACCTACGATGGTATCTCCGCCAGCTATAGCGGCCCGGGCTTCTCAGGTATGAAGTTCAAAGCTATCGCGACGCCAGACCGTGCCGCTTTCGACCAGTGGGTTGAAAAAGCGAAGCAGTCTCCAAACACCATGTCTGACATGGCGGCGTTCGAAAAAGTGGCAGCACCTAGCGAATATAACAAGGTGGAGTACTTCTCTAACGTGAAACCAGATTTGTTCAAAGACGTTATTGGCAAATTTATGGATCACGGCAAGAGCATGGACATGACCCAGCCTGAAGGTGAGCATAGCGCACACGAAGGTATGGAAGGCATGGACATGAGCCACGCGGAAACCGCTCACTAAGGGGCCGAGGAAGAAAATGTTCGGAAAATTGACACTGGATGCAGTGCCCTACCATGAACCCATTATCGTGGTTACGGTTGCTGCAATTATCATCGGTGGCGCAGCCTTACTGGCCTTGATCACTTACTTCGGTAAGTGGAGCTACCTGTGGAACGAGTGGCTAACTTCGGTTGACCACAAAAAACTGGGTATCATGTACTGCATCGTCGGTATCGTCATGTTAATTCGTGGCTTTGCGGATGCGATCATGATGCGTAGCCAGCAGGCACTCGCGTCTGCGGGTGAAGCCGGCTTCCTGCCGCCGCATCACTACGACCAGATCTTTACCGCCCACGGCGTTATCATGATCTTCTTCGTGGCGATGCCGCTGGTTATCGGTCTGATGAACGTTGTCGTTCCGCTGCAAATCGGCGCGCGCGACGTAGCGTTCCCGTTCCTGAACAACCTGAGCTTCTGGTTCACGGTTGTCGGCGTTATCCTGGTTAACCTGTCACTGGGTGTGGGCGAATTTGCTCAGACCGGCTGGCTGGCTTACCCGCCGCTTTCGGGAATTGAGTACAGTCCGGGCGTTGGCGTCGATTACTGGATTTGGGCACTTCAGCTCTCCGGTGTCGGTACAACCCTGACCGGTATCAACTTCTTCGTGACCATTATCAAGATGCGTGCCCCTGGCATGACCATGTTCAAGATGCCGGTATTTACCTGGGCATCTCTGTGCGCCAACATCCTGATTATTGCATCATTCCCAATTCTGACCGTCACCATCGCGCTGCTGACCCTGGACCGCTACCTGGGCACCCATTTCTTTACCAACGATATGGGTGGCAACATGATGATGTACATCAACCTGATTTGGGCCTGGGGTCACCCGGAAGTGTACATCCTGGTTCTGCCGGTCTTCGGTGTGTTCTCCGAAATCGCAGCAACCTTCTCGCGTAAACGTCTGTTTGGTTACACCTCTCTGGTGTGGGCAACCGTGTGTATTACCGTTCTGTCGTTCATCGTTTGGCTGCACCACTTCTTCACCATGGGTGCTGGCGCGAACGTAAACGCCTTCTTCGGTATTACAACCATGATTATCGCAATCCCTACCGGGGTTAAGATCTTCAACTGGCTGTTCACCATGTACCAGGGCCGTATCGTGTTCCACTCAGCAATGCTGTGGACTATCGGCTTCATCGTCACCTTCTCCGTGGGTGGGATGACCGGTGTACTGCTGGCGGTACCGGGTGCTGACTTCGTTCTGCACAACAGTCTGTTCCTGATTGCGCACTTCCATAACGTTATCATCGGTGGTGTGGTCTTCGGCTGCTTCGCTGGCGTAACCTACTGGTGGCCAAAAGCGTTCGGTTTCACCCTGAACGAAAAATGGGGTAAACGCGCATTCTGGTTCTGGATCATCGGCTTCTTCGTTGCATTTATGCCGCTGTACGTGCTGGGCTTCATGGGTATGACCCGTCGTCTGAGCCAGCAGATTGATCCACAGTTCCACCCAATGCTGATGGTTGCAGCGGGCGGTGCAGTGCTGATTGCTTGTGGTATCGCGTCTCAGCTGATTCAGTTCTACGTTTCTATCCGCGACCGCGATCAGAACCGTGACCTGACCGGTGACCCATGGGGTGGCCGTACGCTGGAGTGGGCAACCTCTTCTCCACCACCGTTCTATAACTTCGCCATTGTGCCGCAGGTCCATGAACGCGACGCATTCTGGGAAATGAAAGAAAAAGGTGAAGCGTACAAGCAACCTGCTCATTACGAAGAGATCCACATGCCGAAAAACAGCGGTGCGGGCATTGTTATTGCCGCCTTCGCAACGGTATTTGGCTTCGCAATGATCTGGCACATCTGGTGGATGGCGATTGTTGGCTTCGCCGGCATCGTAATCAGCTGGATTGTGAAGAGCTTTGACGAGGACGTAGACTACTACGTACCAGTCCGTGAAGTCGAAAAACTGGAAAACCAGCATTTCGATGAGATTTCTAAAGCGGGGCTGAAAAATGGCAACTGATACTTTGGCGCACTCTACTGCCCACGCGCATGAACATGCGCACCACGATACAGGACCGACGAAAGTCTTCGGTTTCTGGATCTACCTGATGAGCGACTGCATTCTGTTCTGCTGTCTGTTCGCAACGTATGCCGTTCTGGTGAACGGCACTGCGGGCGGCCCGGCTGGCAAGGACATCTTTGAACTGCCGTTCGTTCTGGTAGAAACCGCGCTGCTGCTGTTCAGCTCCATCACCTACGGCATGGCGGCTATCGCCATGTACAAAAACAACAAGAGCCAGGTTGTCTCCTGGCTGGCGTTGACCTGGCTGTTTGGTGCTGGCTTTATCGGGATGGAAATCTATGAATTCCATCACCTGATTATGGAAGGCTTCGGGCCGGATCGTAGTGGCTTCCTGTCTGCGTTCTTCGCACTGGTAGGGACCCATGGTCTGCACGTAACGTCTGGTCTGATCTGGATGGCAGTACTGATGTTCCAGATCTCCCGTCGTGGCCTGACCAGCACTAACCGCACGCGTATCCTGTGCCTGAGCCTGTTCTGGCACTTCCTGGACGTTGTGTGGATCTGTGTGTTCTCTGTTGTATATCTGATGGGGGCGATGTAATGAGTCATTCAAACGATCATGGCGCTTCCCACGGTAGCGTAAAAACCTATATGACAGGTTTCATCCTGTCGATCATTCTGACGGTGATCCCGTTCTGGATGGTGATGAGCGGTTCTGCGTCTAAGCCGGTTATTCTGGGTGCAATCCTGGTAACCGCGGTGATTCAGATTCTGGTGCATCTGGTTTGCTTCCTGCACATGAACACCAAGTCCGATGAAGGCTGGAACATGACGGCTTTCATCTTTACCGTGATTATCATCGCTATCCTGGTAGTCGGTTCCATCTGGATTATGTGGAACCTTAACTACAACATGATGGTTCACTAAGAGCGGCGAGTATGTTTAAGCAATACCTGCAAGTCACGAAACCAGGCATCATCTTTGGCAACCTGATCTCCGTAATTGGGGGGTTCCTGCTGGCCTCTAAAGGCAGCATCGATTACACCCTCTTTATCGCTACGCTGGTCGGTGTGTCGCTGGTTGTTGCATCCGGTTGTGTATTTAACAACTACATCGACATGGATATCGACAAGAAGATGGAAAGGACTAAAAATCGGGTGCTGGTTAAAGGCCTGATCGCCCCTTCCGTCTCGCTGGTGTACGCCACCTTGCTGGGTATTGCTGGCTTTATGCTGCTGTGGTTTGGCGCTAATCCTCTGGCCTGTTGGCTGGGGGTGATGGGGTTCGTCGTCTATGTGGGCGTTTACAGCCTGTATATGAAACGCCACTCCGTCTACGGAACGCTGATTGGTTCTCTCTCCGGCGCTGCGCCGCCGGTGATTGGCTACTGCGCCGTCACGAACGAGTTCGACAGCGGTGCGCTGATCCTGCTGGCTATCTTTAGCCTGTGGCAGATGCCGCACTCCTATGCCATCGCGATTTTCCGCTTTAAGGATTATCAGGCAGCGAACATCCCGGTTCTGCCGGTCGTGAAGGGCATTTCCGTGGCTAAAAACCACATCACGCTGTACATCATCGCCTTTGCCGTGGCAACGCTGATGCTCTCTCTGGGCGGTTACGCCGGGTACAAATACCTGGCGGTAGCGGCTGCGGTGAGCGTCTGGTGGCTCGGCATGGCCCTGCGCGGCTACAAAGTGGAAGATGACAAGGTCTGGGCACGTAAGCTGTTCGTGTTCTCCATTGTCGCTATCACTTCGCTGTCGGTGATGATGTCCGTGGATTTCATGGTGCCTGATTCACACAACCTGCTGACTTACGTCTGGTAAGTCACACCAGGTGAATAAAAGGGTGCTTCGGCACCCTTTTTTATTCATCAAATCCATTAATAACGCATGTAATATTTGTTAAATAACCCTTTATTTACCCCGCCCCTTCCCCGCACTACACTATGGCCTGCTTTTGAATTGAGGTGGTAATGAACGATTATAAAATGACGCCAGGCGAATTGCGCGCGACCTGGGGTTTAGGGACTGTTTTCTCGCTACGGATGCTTGGCATGTTTATGGTCCTGCCTGTTCTGACCACGTACGGCATGGCGCTACAGGGTGCCAGCGAAGCGCTGATTGGCCTGGCGATTGGCATCTACGGTCTGGCTCAGGCGGTATTTCAGATCCCATTTGGCCTGCTCTCGGATCGGGTTGGTCGTAAACCGCTGATTGTCGGCGGCCTGCTTATTTTTGTGCTCGGCAGCGTGATAGCCGCCCTCTCCCACTCCATCTGGGGAATCATTCTTGGTCGCGCCCTGCAGGGCTCTGGCGCGATTGCCGCCGCCGTGATGGCGCTGCTGTCAGACTTAACGCGTGAGCAGAATCGCACCAAAGCGATGGCGTTTATCGGCGTGAGCTTTGGCGTCACTTTCGCGATTGCGATGGTGCTCGGGCCTATCATCACCCATAAACTCGGTCTGCATGCCCTGTTCTGGATGATTGCCGTGCTGGCGACCGTCGGTATTGCGCTGACCCTTTGGGTGGTGCCGGACAGCAAAAACCACGTCCTTAACCGTGAATCCGGGATGGTGAAAGGCTGCTTCAGCAAAGTGCTGGTGGAACCGCGCCTGCTTAAACTTAACTTCGGCATTATGTGTCTGCACATCCTGCTGATGTCGACCTTTGTCGCCCTTCCCGGTCAGCTTGCCGCCGCGGGCTTCCCTGCCGCGGAGCACTGGAAAATCTATCTGGTGACCATGCTGATTTCGTTCGTCTCGGTCGTGCCGTTCATCATCTACGCCGAAGTGAAACGCAAGATGAAGCGCGTCTTCATTGGCTGCGTGGCGGTGCTGCTGATTGCCGAGATTGTGCTCTGGGGATCCGGCCCGCACTTCTGGGAACTGGTGGCCGGCGTGCAGCTCTTCTTCCTGGCCTTTAACCTGATGGAAGCCCTGCTGCCGTCGCTGATTAGCAAGGAGTCCCCGGCCGGCTATAAAGGCACAGCAATGGGGATCTACTCCACCAGCCAGTTTATCGGCGTGGCTATCGGGGGCTCGCTCGGCGGCTGGGTGGACGGCCTGTTTGATTCGCAAACCGTGTTCCTCGCGGGCGCACTGCTGGCGATGGTCTGGCTGCTGGTCGCCAGCAGCATGAAAGAGCCGCGCTACGTCAGCAGTCTGCGGGTCGAAATTCCTGAGGATGTTGAGATTACCGACGCGCTAAAACAGCGTCTTGAAGCAACAGAGGGGGTAAGTGAAGTGCTTATTGCCCCACAAGAGCGCAGCGCTTACGTCAAAATAGACAGTAAAGTGACTAACCGCTTCGAAATCGAGCAGGCTCTCAAAGCCTGAAAAAATGCCCGGTAAAACCGGGCATTTTTGTCTTAATCGCGGAAGTTCTTGAACTGGAACGGCTGCCCCAGATCGCCGCCACGTACCAGCGCCATAACGGCCTGCAGGTCATCGCGGGATTTACCGGTCACACGAATTTCTTCACCCTGGATTTGCGCCTGAACCTTCAGCTTGCTGTCCTTGATGAGCTTAACGATCTTCTTCTGAACCGCGCTCTCAATACCCTGCTTCAGTTTGGCTTCGACAAACCAGTTTTTACCGCTATGCACAAACTCGTCTGGTACATCCAGTGAGGTGCCTTCAATGCCGCGTTTAAGCAGCTTGGCGCGCAGAATATCCAGCAGCTGGTTAACCTGGAAATCAGATTCGCTCAGGACCTTAATGGTCTTATTCGCATCGTTCAGCTCGAAAGTTGCCTCAACGCCACGAAAGTCGAAACGTGACTCAACTTCACGGCTTGCGTTTTCAACGCCGTTGCGGACTTCCTGGATATCAACTTCGGAAACAATATCGAAAGATGGCATCTTTTCTTCTCCCTTCATTTTTGTTGCGTTGCATAATACCCGCTACAAGGCAGATACCCCAAATAATTCGAGTTGCAGCTATCCCTGGCCGCTCACGTGAGGAAACACCGCACAGATGTCAGAGGGTTTACTCAACAGAAGCTTAGCTGACGGCGCTATACTTAGGCCGTAACACCTGGCGCAGTTGCAGGTGAGGAGGAACAATGAAAATTACAGTGCTCGGATGCGGAGCCCTTGGACAGCTATGGCTGACCGCGCTTTGCAAGCACGGACATGAGGTACAGGGCTGGCTGCGCGTGCCCCAGCCCTATTGCAGTGTGAACCTGATCGACGAAGACGGAAGTATATTCAACGAATCACTCACCGCGAACGATCCGGATTTTCTGGCGCAAAGCGATCTGCTGCTGGTCACGCTCAAAGCATGGCAGGTTTCAGATGCGGTAAAGACGCTGGCCGCGCAACTTCCCCCAGACTCCCCTATCCTGCTGCTGCATAACGGCATGGGAACCATTGATGAGCTGAAAAGCATCCCGCATCCCTTGTTGATGGCGACCACCACGCACGCTGCACGCCGCGATGGCAACATTATCGTGCATGTCGCCAGCGGCGTAACGCACATGGGCCCCGCCCGTACGCAGGATGGCGACTACAGCTATCTGGCGGATGTTCTGCAGAAGGTCCTGCCGGACGTGGCCTGGCATGACACTATCCGCCCGCAGCTGTGGCGCAAGCTGGCGGTTAACTGCGTGATCAATCCGCTGACGGCGCTGTGGAACTGCCCGAACGGGGAACTGAAAAATCATCCGCAGGAAATTGCCACCCTGTGCGCGGAGGTCGCCTCGGTTATCGAACGTGAAGGCCTGCATACCTCGGCGGAGGATTTACGCTATTATGTTGAGCAGGTAATTGAAAGTACTGCAGAAAATATCTCCTCGATGTTGCAGGACATTCGGGCGTTACGCCACACAGAGATTGATTACATCACGGGCTATTTGCTTAAACGCGCCCGCGCCCACGGCATTGCCGTGCCGGAAAATGCCCGTCTGTATGACCTGGTTAAACGTAAGGAGAGTGAATATGAGCGCGTCAGCACTGATCTGCCTCGCCCCTGGTAGCGAAGAGACAGAAGCCGTCACCACCATTGATTTGATGGTGCGCGGCGGCATTAACGTGACCACCGCCAGCGTCGCCAGCGACGGTAATCTGACCATCACCTGTTCACGCGGCGTAAAAATCCTCGCCGATGCACCGCTTGTGCAGGTGGCCGACGGGGATTACGACATCATCGTACTGCCGGGCGGCCTGAAGGGCGCGGAGTATTTTCGCGACAGCCCGCTCCTGGTCGAAACCGTCAGGCAATTCCATCTGTCGGGGCGCATCGTTGCGGCAATTTGTGCCGCAGCCGGCACGGTTCTGGTGCCGCATAACATTTTCCCGATCGGGAATATGACCGGTTTCCCGGGACTGAAAGATACCATTCCTGAAGAGCAATGGGTGGATAAACGTGTGGTCTGGGATCCGCGCGTCAATCTGCTCACCAGCCAGGGGCCGGGTACCGCGATCGATTTTGCACTGAAGATTATCGACCTGCTGGTCGGGCGTGAGAAAGCCTACGAGGTGGCGTCGTCGTTAGTGATGGCGGCGGGGATTTATAATTTTTACGAAGCGTAGCGTGTAAAGAAAGCCGGGTAAGCGAAGCCGCCACCCGGCAAACGGTTAAGGACGATAGACCTTCACATTTGCAAAGCCCTGCTCGCGCAGATACAGCGCCTGCAAACGGCTCATCACCCCGCGCTCGCACCACAGCAGATACGTTTTGCTCTGGTCGAGATCGCCGAATTTGGTGCTCAGCTTGTAGAACGGCAGGGAAACCACGTCCACGCCTTCAACCTGCAGCGGTTTGTCATCCTGTTCATCAATGGAACGGATATCCAGAATCGCGTCGTTGGCACCGAAACCGCTGACGGTTTCAACTTCAACCACTTCCTGCTCGGTCTGCTGGGCGATCTCGCGGATATCGATGTTGGTCGCTTCCGCCACCACCTTCTCCAGAATGCCGAAATCGAAGTTCTCTTCTTCGGCTTCGATTTTCGCCTTCACCGCTTTGACGGTCGGGCTTTTTGAGATCACACCGCAGTATTCCGGCATGGTGCGGGCAAAATCTTCGGTACCGATTTTGCGCGCCAGATCGATGATGTGCTCTTTATCGTAGGAGATCAGCGGACGCAGGATCAGGGTATCCGATACGTTGTCGATAAGACGCAGGTTGGTCAGAGTCTGGCTGGAGACCTGGCCCAGCGCTTCACCGGTGACCAACGCCTGCACGCCGTAGCGCTCTGCCACTTTGGACGCTGCACGCACCATCATGCGCTTCAGCACCACGCCCATCTGACCGTCGTCCACTTTTTCAAGGATTTCGCCGACCACTGGCTCAAAGTTGATTGCCACAAAACGCACGCGGTGGGAGCTGCCGAAGCGGTTCCACAGATAGTGCGCAACCTGACGTACGCCGATTTCATGCGCCGCACCGCCCAGGTTAAAGAAGCAGTAGTGTACGCGGCAGCCGCGGCGCATCAGCATATAGCTGGAAACACCGGAGTCGAAACCGCCGGAGATCAGCGACAGGACATCTTCCTGCGTGCCGATTGGGAAACCGCCGATACCTTCATAACGGCCTTTCACCAGCAGCAGGCGATCGTTTTCGATCTCCAGATTAACGGTCACGTCCGGGTTAGTCAGGCGCACGCGCGCGCTCTCAACGTGCTGATTGAGGCCGCCACCCACATAGCGCTCCACTTCAATGGAGCTAAACTCATGCTTACCACGACGCTTCACGCGCACGCAGAAGGTTTTGCCTTCAATCTGATCGCGATACTGCACCAGCGCTTTTTCAAAAATGTCATGCAGGGAGGTGTAAGGAACGTCTTCCACTTCCAGAATATGGTGAATGCCCGGAATACGGGTCAGCGCGTCGCGAATATCCTGACGTTTGTTTTCATCTTTCGCGCGAACCTCAACGTGGTCCCAGTGACGCACCACGGCGAGCGTTTCGTCGTAGTGTTTTAATACGTTACGAATGTTCCCGGTGAGAATTTTAATAAAGCGCAAACGCACAGATTGGCTTTTGATGGTGATTTCAGGGAACAATTTAATGATAAACTTCATGGCGGCAATGTTTCTTAGGCAAGCTTAAGGCTTGTAATGGAAAATGAAATATACACAAAATCATTCAGGTGGCATCAACGCGGCGAGTTACAGCCCCCCGCAAGCTTACGCGAGTAAGTAACGGAAAGGCGCAAACGTAGCCCAAACAGAGACAACCTGAAGGATGACGTGTATAGCAGCCCACACCCGTGGCTGCATCCAGGCGCGCAAGTATATCATCTTCACGCCGCTCCTGTGCACATTGCGCGTTATTTGATAATTGCCCCGAGTCCGTTACCATGTCGGGGCTGAGAATATAAGAGTCAATTCACTATGCCGAAGAAGAACGACGCACCGGCCAGTTTTGAAACTGCGCTGAGTGAGCTGGAGCAGATTGTCACCCGCCTTGAGAGCGGCGATTTACCGCTGGAAGAGGCGCTCAATGAATTCGAGCGCGGCGTGCAGCTGGCGCGCCAGGGGCAGGTCAAACTGCAGCAGGCCGAGCAGCGCGTGCAGATCCTGCTTTCCGACAGCGAAGACGCTAAAACTACGCCATTCACACCGGACGCCGAGTAAATGGATTTCGCCAACGAGCTTCAGGCATGCGTCGCGCGTGCCAACGATGCGCTGCGCCGTTTTATTGAGCCACAGCCTTTTCAGAACACTCCACTGGTTGAAGCCATGCACTATGGCGCACTCTTGGGTGGAAAGCGCCTGCGTCCGTTTCTGGTCTACGCCACGGGCAATATGTTTGGTATCAGCGCTAACACGCTGGATGCCCCGGCCGCCGCCGTTGAGTGCATCCATGCCTACTCGCTGATCCATGATGATTTGCCGGCCATGGACGACGACGATCTGCGTCGTGGCCAGCCTACCTGCCACATCAAGTTTGGCGAAGCGAATGCCATTCTGGCGGGGGATGCCCTACAAACCCTGGCGTTCTCGATTCTGAGCGATGCGCCGATGGCCGAAGTGGCCGACCGTGACCGTCTGTCGATGATCTCTGAACTGGCAATGGCCAGCGGCGTCGCCGGTATGTGTGGCGGTCAGGCACTGGATCTGGAAGCGGAAGGACGTCAGGTTAATCTGGAACAGCTGGAGCGTATTCATCGCCATAAAACGGGCGCATTGATTCGTGCAGCCGTTCGTCTGGGCGCCCTGAGCGCGGGTGAACAGGGGCGCAAAGCCCTGCCGATACTGGACAGATACGCAGAAAGTATCGGTCTGGCATTCCAGGTTCAGGATGACATTCTGGATGTGGTGGGCGATACTGCAACATTGGGTAAACGTCAGGGTGCGGATCAGCAGCTTGGCAAAAGTACCTACCCCGCCCTGCTGGGTCTTGAGCAAGCCCAACGTAAAGCCCGGGATCTGATAGAGGATGCCCGCCAGTCGCTGAATCAACTGGCCGCGCAATCACTGGATACTTCGGCACTGGAAGCGCTAGCGGACTATATAATCCAGCGTGATAAATAAACACACTATCTCGATGAGCCTTTGATGAGTTTTGATATTGCCAAATACCCGACACTGGCGTTAGTTGACTCCACCCAGGAGTTACGCCTGTTGCCGAAAGAGAGCCTGCCGAAGCTGTGCGATGAGCTGCGTCGCTACCTGCTCGACAGCGTAAGCCGCTCCAGCGGCCATTTCGCCTCCGGGCTTGGCACGGTAGAGCTGACCGTGGCGCTGCACTATGTCTATAACACGCCGTTCGATCAGCTCATCTGGGATGTCGGCCACCAGGCCTATCCGCATAAAATTCTGACCGGACGTCGCGATAAAATTGGCACCATTCGTCAGAAAGGCGGCCTGCACCCGTTCCCATGGCGTGGCGAGAGCGAGTACGACGTATTAAGCGTTGGGCACTCCTCCACCTCGATCTCTGCGGGTATCGGTATTGCGGTGGCAGCCGAAAAAGAGAATAAACAGCGTCGTACCGTCTGCGTCATTGGCGACGGGGCGATCACTGCCGGTATGGCCTTTGAGGCCATGAACCATGCGGGCGATATCAAGCCAGACATGCTGGTTATCCTTAATGATAACGAAATGTCGATTTCCGAAAACGTGGGCGCGCTGAACAACCATCTGGCGCAGCTGCTCTCCGGCAAGCTTTACTCCTCGCTGCGCGAAGGCGGCAAAAAAGTCTTCTCCGGCGTACCGCCAATCAAAGAACTGCTTAAACGCACCGAAGAACACATCAAAGGCATGGTCGTACCGGGTACGCTGTTTGAAGAGCTGGGCTTTAATTATATTGGTCCGGTGGACGGGCATGACGTTCTGGGGCTTGTCACCACGCTGAAAAACATGCGTGACCTGAAAGGCCCGCAGTTCCTGCATATCATGACCAAAAAAGGCCGTGGATACGAACCGGCGGAAAAAGATCCCATCACCTTCCACGCGGTACCGAAATTCGACCCGAGCAGCGGTTGCCTGCCCAAAAGCAGCGGCGGCATGCCGAGCTATTCAAAAATCTTTGGCGACTGGCTGTGTGAAACCGCCGCTAAAGACAATAAGCTCATGGCGATCACCCCGGCCATGCGTGAAGGTTCTGGCATGGTGGAGTTCTCCAAAAAATACCCGGACCAGTATTTTGACGTTGCCATTGCCGAGCAGCACGCGGTGACCTTTGCGGCAGGCCTGGCGATTGGCGGTTATAACCCGGTTGTCGCCATTTATTCCACCTTCCTGCAACGCGCCTACGACCAGGTGATCCATGACGTTGCCATCCAGAAGCTGCCGGTCCTGTTTGCTATCGACCGCGCAGGCATTGTGGGTGCTGACGGCCAGACGCACCAGGGGGCATTTGATCTGTCGTTCCTGCGCTGCGTCCCGGATATGGTCATCATGACGCCAAGCGATGAGAACGAATGTCGTCAGATGCTGTTTACCGGCTACCACTATCAGGATGGCCCTAGTGCGGTGCGCTACCCGCGCGGCAATGCCGTCGGCGTTGAACTGCAGCCGCTGGAAAAACTGCCGATAGGTAAAGGTCTGGTGAAGCGTCGCGGTGAGAAAGTGGCGATCCTGAACTTTGGTACGCTGATGCCGGAGGCCGCGAAAGTGGCTGAAGCGCTGAATGCGACCCTCGTGGATATGCGCTTTGTGAAGCCGCTCGACGAGACCCTGATCCTGAGCATGGCGGAATCTCATGACGTGCTGGTCACGCTGGAAGAAAACGCCATCATGGGCGGTGCGGGCAGCGGCGTAAACGAAGTGCTGATGGCTAACCGTAAAGCCGTGCCGGTACTGAACCTTGGTCTGCCGGATCATTTCATTCCACAAGGCACCCAGGACGAAGCCCGTGCGGCGATTGGCCTGGATGCGGCCGGCATTGAGTCGAAAATCCGTTCCTGGCTTGCCTGATCCCTCCCCTTTTCCGCTCCTGCTATGCTTAAACGTATTGTTTAAAAAAGCAGGAGCGGAACCATGCAATACACGACATTAGGAAAAACAGACCTTCAGGTTTCCCGACTTTGCCTGGGATGCATGACCTTTGGCGAGCCAGACCGGGGAAATCACGCCTGGACGCTGCCGGAAGAGAGCAGCCGCCTTATCATCAAACGCGCACTCGACGGCGGGATTAACTTTTTTGATACTGCCAACAGTTACTCCGACGGCAGCAGTGAAGATATTGTCGGCCGCGCCCTGCGCGATTTTGCCCGCCGTGACGATGTGGTCGTCGCCACCAAGGTATATCACCAGGTGGGTGATTTGCCTGAAGGTCTTTCCCGTGCGCAAATCCTGCGATCCATTGATGACAGCCTCCGGCGCCTGAATATGGATTATGTCGACCTGCTACAAATCCACCGCTGGGATTACAACACGCCGATTGAAGAGACGCTGGAAGCCCTTAACGATGTGGTTAAGGCCGGGAAGGCACGTTACATCGGTGCATCGTCTATGCACGCTTCGCAGTTTGCCTCAGCGCTTGATCTTCAGGCGCAGCACGGCTGGGCACGGTTTGTCACCATGCAGGATCACTACAACCTTATCTATCGCGAAGAAGAGCGCGAGATGCTGCCGCTCTGCTATCAGGAAGGCGTAGCGGTGATCCCATGGAGCCCCCTGGCACGCGGACGCCTCACCCGACCATGGGGAGAAACAACTGCCCGCTCGGTGTCGGATGCGTTCGGTAAAACCTTATACGAAGGTACAGAAGCCAGCGATGCGTTGATCGCCGAGCGTTTAACGGGGATTGCCGATGATACCGGTGCCACGCGTGCGCAGGTAGCGCTGGCGTGGTTGCTGAGCAAACGCGGAGTCGCGGCACCGATTATCGGTACATCGCGGGAAGAACAGCTGGATGAGTTGTTGAGTGCCGTTGATTTAACGCTGACGCCTGAGCAAGTCGCCGAGCTGGAAACGCCGTACCAGCAGCATCCGGTGGTAGGGTTTAAGTAAGCCCTCGCCCTGCCCCTCTCCCAAAAGGAGAGGGAACAAAATCCCTCGGCCGGGTAAGCGCAGCGCTACCCGGCAGACGAATCACGCAAAGTGGTCGTAACCCGTCCAGTCAAGCGTAACCGGCGCGCCATCACGCACAAATTTCAGCCCTTCGCTTTCCGGCATAATCTGTCCGATACAGGTAAACTTCGCCCCAAGGTGAGCTAGCGCCACGTCCAGCGTTCCCCGGTTCAGCTCCGGTACGGTAAAGCACAGCTCATAATCTTCGCCGCCGGAGAGCGCCCAGCGCAGAGCCTGATCGGGTTCCACATGCCGAAGCAATGGCTCTGACAGCGGGAACAGATCCAGATCTACGCGCGCGCCCACACCGCTGGCCTTCAGAATATGGCCGAGATCGGAGATAAGCCCGTCAGAGAGATCGATAGCCGAGCTTGCCCGCTCGCGCAGCGCCTGGCCGTGCAAAATACGCGGCGTTGGGCGCAGATGGCGTTTCACCAGATATGCCGCATCGTCGGCATCCTTGACGCGTAAGCGGTCCTGGAGGATTGCCAGCCCTGCGGCGCTGTCGCCCGGCGTGCCGGTCACGTAGATCCAGTCACCCGGCTTTGCGCCCGAGCGTTTCAGCGCCCGGCCCAGCGGGACATAGCCGTGGATCGCAAGCGTCATCGACAGCGGCCCGGCAGTGGTGTCACCGCCAATCAGCTGCATATCGTAGTAGTTGAGCTGATCAAACAGCGCATCGCTAAAGGCTTCAAGCCAGTCTTCGTCCACCTCGGGCAACGTCAACGCCAGCGTCAGCCACGCGGGATCGGCGCCCATGGCCGCTAAATCGCTTACGTTGACCGCCAGCGCTTTATACGCCAGATCGGCGGGATCGATATCAGGTAAAAAATGACGTCCGCACACTAAGGTGTCGGTGCTGATTGCCAGCGTCTGTTTTTCGGGAATATTGAGAAGTGCGCAGTCATCGCCAATGCCGGTTTCAACATCAAGACGAGAGGTTCTGACACGGTCGAAATAACGGGCAATCAGGGAGAATTCGCCGCATGCCATACGTTATGCCTCAGCAAATTAAATAAAAAAACCGGAGCCGCACTGCCCGGCAGGCAATGCAAAACTCCGGTTTGCGGATCACTTTTTGTGGGGACGGATCGCAGGTGCGGCTTTATCCAGCACGCCGTTTACAAATTTATGGCTGTCTTCAGCGCCGAAGGTTTTCGCCAGTTCGATCGCTTCGTTGATGGCCACTTTGTACGGCACATCATCACGTTTAGACAACTCAAACAGCGCGATACGCAACACTGCTTTCTCAACCTGACCCAGCTCTTCGAGCAGACGGGACAGGTATGGCTTCATCAGACCATCGAGATACGCGCTATTAGTCGCCACTCCCGACAGCAGTTCACGGAAGTACAGAACGTCAACGTCTTTCACGTCCTGTTCTGACAGGAACTGGTATTCAACATCAGCGATGTCGTTCTGGGACAACTGCCAGGAGTAAAGTGCCTGGACGGCACATTCACGGGCGCGGCGACGAGCAGCAGGTTTCACGGAATTCCCCTTACAAAAAAATCAGGCCTTAATGGCTTTCAACACATTGATCATTTCAAGCGCGGTCAGTGCAGCTTCTGCACCTTTGTTACCGGCTTTGGTACCAGCGCGCTCAATGGCTTGTTCAATACTTTCGGTAGTCAGCACGCCAAACGCGACAGGAATTTCTGCATCCTGCGCAACGTGTGCCAGACCATTGCTTGCACCGCCTGCAACGTATTCGAAGTGTGCAGTGCCGCCACGAATAACGGTACCCAGCGCAATCACCGCGTCGTATTTACCGGTTTTCGCCAGCGCGCCCGCTGCCAGTGGCAGTTCATAAGCACCTGGAACCCAAACAACGGTAATGTTGTCATCTTTAACCTGGCCGATACGTTTCAGGGCGTCAATGGCACCTTCCAGCAGGCTGTCGTTGATGAAGTTGTTGAAACGCGCAATGGTGATGGCGACGCGAGCGTCCGGGGTAGCTACAGCAGCTTCAATAATGTTCATACTCTTCCTTTACGGGTTCATTTGGCCCCGCAGGGGGGCGGATTTTATCATAATACTTTGTGCACTGCTTCCCTATTTCAGGAGCAATTACGCTGGCGTTAAATGGAGGCAGACATCCGGGCCCACCGGACGAATCTCGCTAAATTTGAGTTGTGGTGCATCGCCAAGTTTTTCAAGACCCGGCAGCACAAACAGACCACGCGCATCGTTACCCAACAGTTTAGGTGCTACGTAGACAATCAGCTCATCCACCAGCCCGGCCTGCAGCAGCGCGCCGGCCAGCGTCGGCCCCGCTTCTACCCAGATACTGTTCACCTGTTGCTTACCAAGCAGCATCATCAGCACCACTAAGTCGAGGTGCCCGTTATGCTCTGGCACCATGACGCTGCGTACGCCTTGCGGCCATTCACGCGCATCGTCCTGCGTGCGTGCAATCCAGGTTTCGCCCGGCTGTTGCACGATGCGGTGCGCAGGCGTGATGCGATTCTGGCTATCGATGACAATACGCAGCGGCTGACGCAGGTTTTCCTGCGGGTAGCACGCCTGGGTATCGGCATTCAGTTCATCCCAGCGCACGGTCATGGCAGGATTATCAGCCAGAACCGTTTCACTGCTGGTGAGGATAGCATGGCTTTGCGCGCGCAGACGTTGCACATCGCGCCTTGCCTGCGCAGAGGTGATCCACTGGCTCTCGCCGTTCGCCATCGCCGTGCGACCATCCAGTGAGGCCCCGAGCTTAAGCTGAATGTACGGGAACCCGGTGCGCATACGCTTCAGGAAGCCTTTGTTGATCGCCTCAGCATCCTGCATCATCAGGCCGTGACTGACATCAACTCCTTCCTGCTGCAGTCGATACATGCCACGTCCGGCAACCTGCGGATTGGGATCCTGCATCGCCGCGACAACGCGCGCGACACCCGCCGCAATCAGTGCTTCGCAGCACGGCGGGGTACGGCCGTGGTGGCTGCAGGGTTCCAGCGTCACGTAGGCCGTTGCACCGCGCGCCTTTTCGCCGGCCATGCGCAGGGCATGAACTTCGGCATGGGGCTCACCGGCACGGTAGTGAAACCCTTCGCCCACAATCTCGCCATCGTTGACAATGACGCACCCGACGTTAGGGTTGGGATGGGTGGTAAAACGACCGCGCTGCGCCAGCTTCATGGCTCGCGCCATGTAAATCTCATCCTGCATGAGCTTAATCCTGTAAGCGGGCGATCTCTTCGCCAAACTCTTTGATATCTTCGAAACTGCGGTACACAGAGGCGAAGCGGATATAGGCGACCTTATCGAGCTTTTTCAGTTGCTCCATCACCAGGTTGCCAATCATCTTGCTTGGCACCTCGCGCTCACCCAAACCACGAAGGTAAGATTTTATGTGGTTTAACGCCATTTCGACGTCATCTGCACTGACAGGCCGTTTTTCCAGCGCCTTGAGCATCCCGCTGCGCAGTTTCTCTTCGTTAAACGGCTCACGCACGTCGTTACTTTTTACCACGCGCGGCATTACCAGCTCTGCAACCTCAAAGGTCGTGAAACGCTCGTTGCACACCAGACATTGCCGGCGGCGGCGTACGGAAGACCCTTCGCCCACAAGGCGAGAGTCGATAACTTTGGTATCCACAGCGGAGCAGAATGGGCAATGCATACGGTATCCCTGTTATGTGGTTAACTGATTTTCATTTTACCCTGATCTGGCCTGACAACAAAGGAAGAGCTTTTTGAGACAAAGGATCTATGCCTGTTGATGCGATGCTGGCTACCATTACGGAGATCCGTTATTTCAAGGAAATAAACGCAATGACAAGACGTTACCTGAAAATATTGCTGGTGGGGAGTCTGTTTACCCTTAGCGCCTGTGCACAGCAAACCGAAGTCCGTCAAATGAAACAAAGCGTGAATACGCTCAATACCGCGATGGACAAACTGAACAAAGAAACCGTGAAGATCACCCAGCAAAACGCGCTGAATGCCAAATCCAGCAGCGGGGTTTATCTGCTGCCCGGGTCTAACACCCCGGCGCGCCTTAACAGCCAGATTGGCACGCTGAAAATGTCGCTGGTTAACGTGGCGGCCAATGCGGATGGTACTCGCGCAACATTACGCATTCTGGGGGAATCCAACGATCCTCTGCCAGCCTTTAGCGGCACCGTCGAGTGGGGGCAGATCCAGGGCACCACCGAGAACTATCAGGAAGTGAACGTGAAGAGCCAGCTGTTCACTGCACCCGCCAGCGTGCTGGCCCCGAGCGATGTTGACATTCCGATCCAGCTGAACGGACTTACGCCGGATCAGTTAGGTTTCATCCGCATTCACGATATCCAGCCCGCCGCGCAGTAATCCCCTTTCAGCGGAGTGCAATGTCACTCCGCTAACATTTACAATCCGCAAAGATTGGCAACAGAAATCATTGCCGCTACAATCCCCGCCGTTTAAAGTACGCAAACGTGAACGCAATCGATTACGCGTGTGAGAGATATGTGAAACAACACATATTTTTGTGAGCAAGGATTCCTATAATAGGCTCCGCAGAAACACGAAATATTTAGAAACGCAATTCGCGCATTTTTCACTCCCGGAAGGGAATTTCAATCAGTGGCATGATTATGAAAAAAACATTACTCGCGGCTGGCGCCGTGCTGGCACTCTCCTCCACTTTCACTGTTAACGCAGCGGAAAACGATAAACCACAATACCTCTCCGACTGGTGGCACCAGAGCGTTAACGTGGTCGGCAGCTATCACACCCGTTTCGGACCACAGATCCGCAACGATACCTACCTGGAGTACGAAGCCTTCGCCAAGAAAGACTGGTTCGATTTCTACGGCTATATGGATGCACCGGTCTTCTTCGGTGGTAACACCGATGCGAAAGGTATCTGGAACCACGGTTCCCCCCTGTTCATGGAGATCGAACCCCGCTTCTCCATTGATAAGCTGACGGGCACCAGCCTGGCGTTTGGTCCATTCAAAGAGTGGTACTTCGCGAACAACTACATCTACGACATGGGCCGTAACGCGTCCGGTCGTCAGAGCACCTGGTATATGGGTCTGGGTACCGACATCGATACCGGTCTGCCAATGAGCCTGTCCCTGAACGTCTATGCGAAATACCAGTGGCAGAACTACGGTGCCGCGAACGAAAACGAGTGGGATGGCTACCGTTTCAAAGTGAAATACTTTGTGCCAATTACCCAGCTGTGGGGCGGTAACCTGAGCTATATCGGTTTCACCAACTTTGACTGGGGTTCAGACCTGGGCGACAACGACTTCCGTGACCTGAACGGTAAGAAAGCGCGTACCAACGACTCCATCGCCTCCAGCCACATCCTGGCGCTGAACTACGATCACTGGCACTACTCCGTTGTTGCGCGTTACTGGCATAACGGCGGTCAGTGGAACGATGACGCAAGCCTGAACTTCGGCAATGGCGACTTCAGCGTACGTTCTACCGGCTGGGGTGGTTACCTGGTTGTCGGTTACAACTTCTGATGTGAAAGAAGGCAAAAACGGACAAAGCCAGCTGATATGCTGGCTTTTTTATTGCTTCACCTTACGCAGAAAATCCGCCAGCGATCGCTCCGCGCTTTCGCTAAAACGCCTCTGCGTGAGCGTAATATTCAGACACCTGTCGAGCCGGAAGCAGCGGTAGTCATCACGCCGTTCACACCACGCGGCCAGCAGCCAGTGTTCTCCCCAGAAGAACAGCCCCAGCGGCTGAATGTCACGCCATGTCAGATGCCCGGCTTCATCACGATAATGCAGCGCCAGTACGCACTGGGCAGAAATAGCCTGATGAATAACATCAAAGTCGCTGCGCGAATGCGGCTGAAGCGCAATATCCGGCGCATATATCCGCGTCTGCTCCGCCTTACGTCGGCTCTCCTCGGGCAGGATCGCCAGTACCTTCTCCTGCGCCGACTCAAGCTCACGCGAGAGCGAGTCGCCCCCCCAGGTTTTCAGCAGACGGATGGCGACCATCAACGCTTCAGATTCTTTGTTCGTCAGCATCAGCGGAGGTAAGTCAAAACCCGACATCAGCCGATAGCCGCTTCCCGCCTCCCCTTCCACCGGCACGCCGGAAAGCGACAGGTCGCGGATATCACGGTATACGGTCCGCTCCGATACGCTCAACCTGTCCGCCAGATGCGCTGCCGTTGTCAGACGCCTGCCTCTCAGGATCTGCACAATCTGAAACAAACGGTCAGCGCGTCGGGTCATATCGTATTCAGCTCTCAGGCAGGTTGATGGAGGCCGACGCGATTACCTTCGCTGTCGGTAAACAAGGCTATGGTGCCAATGCCACGCGGCAATTCCAGCGGGCCAAACACGCACTCGCCCCCCGCAGACGCGATGCGATCGAGCGTTGCCGCCAGGTTGTCAGTATGCAGGTAAATAATAGCGCCCTGTACGGACGGTGTAATGCCCTCAAATTTTGCCAGCGCGCCGCCGGTGGCCGGATCGTCATGCGGGAAAACGGCTAACTCAGCCACATCCATTTTCTCTCGTCTCAGCTGTACCTGCATCACGGGCTCATAAAATTTGATAGCGCGATCCATATCGGCGACCGGAATTTCAAACCAGTTAATCACACTTTTCATACATCCTCCTGCCTGTTGTTTGGGTTCGAAAAGAGTCTACGACAGGGCTCCTGACAGCATACTGTCAGGAGTGTTTGACAGGAGTAGATAAAAAAAATCCCGGTCAACAGACCGGGATTTAAGGAACGAACGACACGTCGTCTTACGGCAGAATAGACGGCTGATCCGCCCCTTCTTTCTCGACTTTCTGCTGGAGCAGGTGCTCGCGCTTCATGCCAAGTTTCAGTGCCAGTGCGGAGGCGACGTAGATAGACGAAGCCGTACCGATAGAGACACCGATCAGCATGGTCAGCGAGAAGCCTTCCAGTACCGGGCCACCGAAGAGGAACAGCATCAGGATCACCATCAAGGTGGTTCCGGATGTGATCAACGTACGGTGCAGCGTCTGGGTCAACGACACGTTAAAGATTTCGTACGGCGTACCGCGACGGATCTTACGGAAGTTTTCACGAATACGGTCAGATACCACGATACTGTCGTTCAGTGAGTAACCGATAACGGACATCAGGGATGCCACGATTGTCAGGTCAATCTCAATGTGGAACAGAGACAGTATGCCCATGGTGATCACCACGTCGTGCGCCAGGGCGATAACCACACCCGCCGCCAGTCGCCACTCAAAGCGGAAACCGACGTACACCAGAATGGAGATCAGAGCCACCAGCAGCGCCATCGCACCGGTTTGCGCCAGGTCAGCACCTACGCTTGGCCCGACGAACTCGATACGCTTAACCGTCGCATGCTGGTTGGTTGTTTCGTTAACCACGTTAACAACCTTGCTGCCCAGCTCCTGGCTGCCGTTCGCATCGTGCACCGGCGGCATACGCACCATGATGTCACGGCTGCTGCCGAAGTTCTGCAGCAACGGCTCTTCAAAGCCCGCTTTCTGCAGAGACTGGCGCATCTGGTCCATATCGACCGGTTTTTCCAGGGAGATCTCAATTACCGTACCACCGGTAAAATCAAGACCCCAGTTAAAGCCTTTCACGCCCATCACGATAAGGGAGAGGATCAGCAGTAAACCTGAAATGCCGAAAGCCCAGTAGTCCCAGCGCATAAAGTCCCAGACTTTACGGCCGTGGTTCAATTGTTCAACAGTATATTCCTGTGCCACAACGCACTCCTCAGATAGACAGCTTTTTGACGCGCTTGCCGCCATACAGCAGGTTCACGATGGCACGGGTGCCGACAATAGCGGTAAACATTGACGTTGCAACACCGATACCGGTGGTGATCGCAAAGCCTTTGATAGCGCCAGTCCCCACTGCATACAGGATAAGAACCTTAATCAGTGTTGTTACGTTCGCATCGAAGATGGAGCTGAATGCCCCTTTGTAGCCTTCGTCAATCGCCTGCTGAACAGAGCGACCGTTGCTTAACTCTTCTTTGATACGTTCGTTTATCAGTACGTTGGCGTCGACCGCCACCGCAAGGGTTAAGACGATACCGGCAATCCCCGGCATGGTCAGCGTCGCCCCCGGCAGCAGAGACATGATGCCGATAATCAGCACCAGGTTCGCAACCAGTGCGCTTGTCGCAATCAGACCAAACTTCTTATAGAAGAAGATCATGAAGAGGATGGAGACCACAAGACCGGCCAGACACGCTTCCAGACCCTGCTTGATGTTTTGCATCCCCAGAGTTGGACCAATGGTACGTTCTTCAACAATCTGAATCGGTGCAATCAGCGCACCGGCACGCAGCAGCAGCGAAAGCTGACGCGCTTCGTTCGGGTTGTTGATACCGGTGATGCGGAAGCTGTTACCCAGACGAGACTGGATGTTGGCGATGTTAATCACCTCTTCCTCTTTCACCAGCACTGCGCGGCCGTTTGCGTCTTTCTTACCGCTGTCTTTGTACTCCACAAACAGGGTCGCCATCGGTTTACCGATGTTGTCCTTGGTGAAGTTAGACATGATGTTACCACCCGCGCTATCCAGCGAGATGTTAACCTGCGGCTGGTTGTATTCGTCCTGGCTGGATGTGGAGTCGGTGATGTGGTCACCGGTCAGGATCACGCGTTTGTACAGCACAACTGGCTGACCTTCGCGGGTCTGTTTCACTTCCGAATCGCCCGGAATACGGCCAGCGGCGGCAGCGGACCGATCGACGTTGGAGTTAACCAGACGGAATTCCAGCGTAGCAGTTGCCCCCAGAATCTCTTTCGCACGTGCCGTGTCCTGAATACCCGGGAGTTCCACCACGATACGGTCAGCACCCTGACGCTGTACCAGTGGCTCAGCAACCCCCAGCTGGTTTACACGGTTACGCAGAATATTGATGTTCTGCTGAACGGCGTATTCACGGGCTTCTTTCAGGCGAGCATCGGTCATCACCGCGCGCAGCTGGTTGCTGCCCTGAGAGGTGATCACGAGGTCACGGTGACGTTGAGTCAGGTAATCTACAGCCTGATCGCGCGCCGCGCTGTCGCGGAACGTGATGCTCATACCGTAGTTATCTTCTTTACGAACGGTAGTGTAAGCAATACCTTTTTCGCGCAGATCGCTGCGCAGGCTGTCGATGTTTTGTTCCTGCAGTTTGCCGAGCGCGGTATCCATATCCACTTCCATCAGGAAGTGAACACCGCCACGCAGGTCAAGACCGAGTTTCATTGGCTCTGCATTCAACGCAGCCAGCCAACGCGGGGTTGCAGGAGCAAGGTTAAGCGCCACGACGTATTTATCACCCAGCACGCCCATCAGCACTTCGCGAGCGCGGAGCTGCGTGTCGGTGGTGTCGAAGCGAGCAAGAATTGCGCCCTCTTCCAGAGCCACAGACTTAGCGGTAATTTTTTCTTCTTGTAACGATTTCTGGACCTGGATCAGCGTTTGCTCACTGGCGGCGACACCGCGCGCGCCAGTGATTTGAACAGCCGGATCCTCACCATACAGGTTGGGAAGCGCGTACAGCAGGCCGACGAGAATCACGGCGACCAGCATGATGTACTTCCACAAAGGATAACGGTTTAACACGGCAGTTCCCTTTGGGAAAAGTTGGGATTACAGCGCCTTCATGGTGCCTTTCGGCAGAACGGCAGCTACGAAGTCACGTTTGATAACCACTTCAGTGGTGTCGTTCAGGGCAATAGCAATGTAGCCACTTTCAGCCACTTTGGTTACGCGACCGACCAGACCACCGTTGGTCAGCACTTCATCACCTTTGGCAATGGAGTCCATCAGCTTTTTGTGCTCTTTGGTACGCTTCTGCTGTGGGCGCAGGATCATGAAGTAGAAGATCAGACCGAACACAACCAGCATCAGAATCAGAGACATCGGGCTGCCCTGCGCCGGAGCACCTGTTGCCGCTACCGCATCAGAAATAAAAAAGCTCATTCAAATTCCCTCATTATTAAAATTAATCAACGTTCAAAGGTGGAACGGTTCGACCCTGACGTTGGTAAAAATCGGTCACGAAGCTCTCTAATTTACCCTCTTCAATAGCCTTGCGTAAACCAGCCATTAAGCGCTGATAATAACGAAGATTATGAATGGTATTGAGACGCGCGCCCAAAATCTCATTGCAACGATCAAGATGATGCAGGTACGCGCGAGAATAATTGCGACAGGTGTAGCAATCGCACTCGGAATCGAGCGGGCTGGTGTCACTCTTATGCTTCGCGTTACGGATTTTCACCACGCCATCGGTCACAAACAGATGACCGTTACGCGCGTTGCGGGTTGGCATAACGCAGTCGAACATATCAATGCCGCGGCGCACACCTTCAACCAGGTCCTCAGGTTTACCCACACCCATCAGGTAACGGGGTTTATCTGCCGGGATTTGCGGGCAGACATGCTCCAGAATGCGATGCATGTCTTCCTTCGGTTCACCCACAGCCAAACCGCCGACAGCGTAGCCATCAAAACCTATCTCTACCAGACCTTTAACAGAGATATCGCGTAAATCTTCGTAAACGCTGCCCTGGATAATACCGAACAGCGCATTTTTGTTCTGCAGGGAGTCAAAGCGGTCACGGCTACGCTTCGCCCAGCGCAACGACATCTCCATGGAGCGTTTCGCGTAATCCCAGTCGGCCGGGTATGGCGTACATTCGTCGAAGATCATCACGATATCAGAGCCGAGATCGTACTGAATCTCCATAGACTTTTCAGGATCGAGGAAAATCGGATCGCCGTTGATCGGGTTACGGAAGTGTACGCCCTGCTCGGTGATCTTACGGATGTCGCCCAGGCTGAAGACCTGGAAACCACCGGAGTCGGTCAGGATCGGGCCTTTCCATTGCATGAAGTCATGCAAATCGCCGTGCAGCTTCATGATCTCCTGACCAGGACGCAGCCACAGGTGGAAGGTATTGCCGAGGATAATCTGTGCGCCAGTGGCTTCCACTTCTTCCGGCGTCATCCCTTTTACGGTGCCGTAGGTGCCCACAGGCATAAACGCGGGGGTTTCCACCACGCCGCGATCAAACACCAGGCGGCCGCGACGTGCGCGACCATCGGTGGTATCGAGTTCAAATTTCATTTTTTCTCCGACGTCAGAAAAACAGTCCAACGTTGTAAAACGGTGCCGCGGACTTATTCCCCGACACGCTCATTCAAAGCCTGCGGATTGTACGTGATAAACATCGCGTCCCCGTAGCTAAAAAAGCGATATTTTTGTTCTACCGCAGACTTGTACGCCGCCATGGTGTGCTGATAACCCGCAAAAGCGGACACCAGCATAATCAGCGTTGATTCAGGCAGATGGAAGTTGGTTACCAGGGCATCAATCACGTTGTACTGATAGCCCGGGTAGATAAAGATCTGCGTATCGCCAAAGAAAGGCTCAATCAGGTCATTTTTGGCGGCCTGCGCGGCGCTCTCAAGGGAGCGTACCGACGTGGTGCCCACTGCCACAACGCGGTTACCGCGTGCTTTGGCGGCCAGAACGGCATCCACCACCTCTTGCGGCACTTCGGCATATTCGGAGTGCATGATGTGGTCTTCGATGCTGTCCACGCGCACCGGCTGGAACGTACCCGCACCGACATGCAGGGTCACGAAGGCCATCTCGATGCCTTTCGCGCGCAATTTTTCCAGCAGCGGTTCATCAAAATGCAGGCCCGCCGTCGGCGCGGCGACCGCGCCAGGCTTCTGGCTGTAGACGGTCTGGTACAGCTCGCGGTCAGCCTCTTCGTCCGGGCGCTCGATGTAAGGGGGCAGCGGCATATGGCCGATCGCATTCAGAATGTCGAGCACCGTGCGCTCGTCATTGAACGCCACCTCAAACAGCGCATCGTGACGCGCGGTCATGGTTGCACGGATGCTCTCATCATCGCCAAGCAGCAGCTCTGCACCCGGCTTCGGCGCTTTAGAGGCGCGAATATGTGCCAGAATACGTTTATCATCAAGCATACGTTCGACCAGCACTTCAATCTTGCCGCCGCTGGCTTTACGGCCAAACAGACGCGCCGGGATCACGCGGGTATTGTTAAAGACCAGCAGATCGCCAGGGTTGAGCTTGTCGAGCAAATCGGTGAAAGTACCGTGCGTCAGCTCGCCCGTCGGCCCATCCAGTGACAGCAAACGACAGCTACTGCGCTCAGGCATTGGGTAGTGAGCAATCAGGGATTCAGGTAGTTCAAAGGAGAAATCGGCGACGCGCATGACGTATACTCGTGACTTAAAAACAGGCGGCATAGTCTAGTGCTCACACCCTTTTGCTGCAACAACTAGCCGCCCCTGGACAAATAAAACGCATGAATTTTCTCGCTCACCTGCATCTTGCTCATCTCGCTGACAGCTCTCTTTCCGGCAATCTGCTGGCCGATTTCGTGCGCGGTAATCCCGCCGACGCGTACTCCGCAGAGGTTGTCGACGGGATTTTTATGCATCGCCGTATCGACGTACTGACCGATAACCTGCCGGAAGTCCAGGAAGCCAAAGCGTGGTTCCGCCCTGAAACGCGGCGCGTCGCACCGATCACGCTCGATGTGATGTGGGACCATTTCCTCTCGCGGCACTGGGAAACACTCTCTCCTGAGATGCCCCTAAACGCGTTCGTGCGCTATGCCCACCAGCAGGTGTCCATTATTTTGCCGGATTCGCCGCCGCGCTTTGTGAATCTGAATAACTATCTCTGGTCAGAACGCTGGCTTGAGCGCTATCGCGAGATGGACTTTATACAGAATGTGTTAAACGGGATGGCGAGTCGTCGACCGCGACTCGACGCGCTGCGCGACTCCTGGCATGACCTGGACGCCCACTACGAGGCGCTGGAGACACGATTCTGGCAGTTCTATCCGCGTATGATGACCCAGGCGAAAAACAAACAGCTATAACAGAAATGCCATTGATAGGTGAAAGCTTGCTGAACGATTGTTAGCGCCTCTTTGTCTTATCAATGAACACTCTCTATACTGGGCGGCGTTGCGTTCCAAATAACCTTAGTATCTACAGGAGAATCACATGGTTCTGGTAACTCGTCCGGCTCCGGATTTTACAGCTGCAGCAGTTCTGGGCAACGGTGAAATCGTTGAAAACTTCAACTTCAAACAGCACACCAACGGTAAAGCGACCGTTCTGTTCTTCTGGCCAATGGACTTCACTTTCGTTTGCCCGTCTGAGCTGATCGCATTCGACAAACGTTACGAAGAATTCCAGAAGCGTGGCGTAGAAGTTGTAGGCGTCTCCTTCGACTCTGAATTTGTACACAACGCATGGCGTAACACCCCTGTCGACAAAGGCGGCATCGGTGCGGTGAAATACGCAATGGTTGCGGACATCAAACGCGAAATCCAGCAGGCTTACGGTATCGAACATCCGGACGCTGGCGTTGCACTGCGCGGTTCTTTCCTGATCGACGCAAACGGCATCGTTCGTCACCAGGTTGTTAACGATCTGCCACTGGGTCGTAACATCGACGAAATGCTGCGCATGGTTGACGCGCTGCAGTTCCACGAAGAGCACGGTGAAGTGTGCCCGGCTCAGTGGGAAAAAGGTAAAGAAGGTATGAACGCGTCTCCGGACGGCGTTGCTAAATACCTGTCTGAGAACGTATCCAGCCTGTAATCGGCACGGTTTACGGAAAAGGCCCGCATTAGCGGGCCTTTTTGTTTTGTACGATCTCACTTTCACACGTTAAAACGCGAAGCACGAGCACCCCAGCACGCCCCAGAATGCCTGGTCATCAGATACCGGGATATCCGATTGCCGCGCAATGCCGTGCGCATGGCCATGCACTCCGCAGCTACCAATGCACTGGTGCATCTGTACCACCGCCCCCACTTTACTGGCTGCTGGCGGCGCAGAGCGGTAATGCCCCGGGACTTTCACGACCGGTGACCACGACGGCACAACCGGGATCGGCGGCGGTGACAGCGGACTGAAATGACCGGCGGCATACACGATCTTGCCATCCACAACGGTCAGCACCGATTCAATGCCCTTGATCTCCTCTTCCGTCACGCTGAAGTAATCTTTCGACAGCACCACCAGATCCGCAAGCTGCCCTTCAACCAGACGGCCTTTTTTACCCTGCTCGCTGGAAAACCACGCGCTGCCTGCGGTCCACAGCTCCAGCGCTACCTCACGCGGCAGGCGGTTATTGTCGTCATACATCGCCAGGCCGCCGACGGTTCGCCCGGAGACCAGCCAGTAGAGCGCCGTCCACGGGTTATAGCTCGCCACACGGGTTGCGTCGGTACCTAGCCCAACCGGCACGTCCAGTTCCAGCATTTTCGCCACCGGCGGCGTGTGTTTCACCGCCTCTTTGCCGTAGCGGTCGACGAAATATTCGCCCTGGAACGCCATACGGTGTTGCACCGCAATACCGCCCCCCAACGCTTTGACGCGCTCGATATTACGTTCGGTAATGGTCTCCGCATGGTCAAAGAACCAGTGCAGGCCGTTAAACGGAATCTCACGGTTCACCTTCTCAAAGACATCCAGCATCCGGCTGATGGATTCGTCATAGGTGGCATGCAGCCGGAACGGCCAGCGGTTTTCCACCAGGTGGCGCACCACGCGTTCCAGCTCGTCTTCCATCCCTTGCGGCAGATCCGGGCGCGGCTGGAGGAAATCTTCAAAATCCGCCGCCGAGAAGACCAGCATCTCTCCTGCCCCGTTCGCACGATAAAAGTCTGTGCCCTGCCCCGGTTTGAGCATATCGGTCCAGCGCTCAAAATCCTCCAGCTCCTGTTTAGGGCGCTGGGTGAAGAGGTTGTAGGCAATACGCACCGTCATCTGCTCTTTGGCGTGCAGTTCGGCAATCACCTCGTAATCTTCCGGGTAGTTCTGGAAGCCGCCGCCGGCATCAATGGCGCTGGTCAGCCCCAGACGGTTAAGCTCACGCATAAACTGGCGCGTGGAGTTAACCTGCTGCTCAATGGGGAGTTTCGGTCCTTTTGCCAGCGTGGCGTAGAGGATCATCGCGTTAGGTTTAGCGATCAGCAGCCCGGTCGGGTTGCCGTGGTTATCACGCACAATCTCCCCGCCCGGCGGGTTTGGCGTCTCTTTGGTGTAGCCGACAGCTTTCAACGCGGCGCGGTTAAGCAGGGCACGATCGTAGAGGTGCAGGACAAACACTGGCGTATCCGGTGCCGCCTCGTTAAGCTCTTCGATGGTCGGCATCCGGCGTTCGGCGAACTGAAACTCGCTCCAGCCGCCCACCACCCGAACCCACTGAGGTGAAGGTGTACGATCGGCCTGATCTTTCAACATCCTTAGCGCATCCGCCAGCGACGGTACGCCTTCCCAGCGCAGCTCGAGGTTGTAGTTCAGCCCGCCGCGGATCAGGTGCAGGTGCGAATCGTTAAGCCCGGGGATCACCGTACTTCCCTTCAGATCGACAATCTGCGTTCCCTGCGTCGCATAGCTCATAATGCGATCGTGGTTGCCCGTCGCCAGGATCTTGCCGTTAGCAATAGCCACCGCTTCCGTGAGCGGGTTTTCGCGATCGAGGGTATGGATCTTACCTTTGGTTAAGATCAGTGTGGCAGTTTGAGACATAACGTACTCCTTTCAGCCGAATCAGGCTTTTTTGAGCCATCCGGCAAACAGACGGGTCACGATGGGCATCCACAGCCAGACCACCAGCGCGACCACACAGGCATCGTTAATCAGATGCAGCAACAACGTACCTTTCAGGCCAGGAAGCAACGCACCGGTCACCAGCGGCACCAGGTTGGTACTGGGGAAGATAACCAGCAGGGTAATGAGAAACTGTTTCCACTGTTTAGGCTTACGCACATGAGGCTCCGGTGGAGTAAACCAGAACGCCGCCTCGGTACGCACTTCGGTTTTATCGCCTTCCGCCAGCAGCGGTTCAATCTCTTTTACCAGCGCATTACGGGTATCGGACTGGGTCCATGCAGAAAGGTGTTCGAGGGTGTCGAAACGGATTATCACCGTCCACAGATGTTGTCCGTCGGTCGGGCGGATGACGTTCGCGCCAAGATGCCCCGGAAATTCCGCCGCGATGGGCATGATCTTACCCAGCCACTGTTCGTATCGCTCAGCCTGACCCGGCAGCAAGGTGTGGGTGATCACCAGCGTGACGTGCGATGTGTGCGCCATAATAGTTTCCTGGTCATTAATGGGCGGGAGAACCCCGCCCTGAAAGGTTTACGCTTTGCGTTCTGGCGCGCCGTGAACGAGGGTGTAGGCATAGTCAACGCCCATGCCATAAGCACCGCTGTGCTCACGGACCAGGTCCATGACCGCGTCGTAAGTGCCTTTGCGAGACCAGTCGCGCTGATACTCAAGCAGCACCTGCTGCCAGGTCACAGGAACCGCGCCCGCTTGAACCATACGGTCAATCGCACGTTCATGGGCATCTACGGAGGTACCGCCGGAAGTATCGGTCACTACATAAACTTCAAACCCTTCATCCAGAGCCATCAGCGCCGGGAAGGTCAGGCAAACTTCGGTCCACAGGGCTGAGATGATAAGTTTCTTGCGGCCCGTTGCTTTCACTGCCGCAACAAACGCATCGTCTTCCCAGGAGTTCATAGAGGTACGTTCAATCGGTTTAACCTCCGGGTGAACCGCCAGCAATTCTGGCCAGATGTATCCGCTAAAGCTTTTTGTTTCGACAGAGGTGTAGATAACCGGAACATCAAAAATTTTGCCTGCTTTTGCCAGAGCCACCGTATTATTCTTTAATAACTGACGGTCAATATTTGCCACGCCAAAAGACATTTGCGGTTGGTGATCGATAAAAATCAGTACGGAATTGGACGGGTCAATCAGTTCACGAATAGACATAAAAGTACCTTTTAATCAATGTGTTAAAAGCCAACGTTTTGGTGTGCTATATGAGAAAGGGCCCTGACTGATAAAGCAATTTGAGTATAGCGAGAATTGATTGAGCGGATAGTAAAGATATTTGTCCCCTCTGTTGAAATTAACCGAACAACTTAGGGGAATTTTCAGCAACCGGGAAATAAACCGGTTGCTGATGACGATTAATTTCCGAACCAGACGGAGGCGGAAATGGCCGGTAAGGAGAGAATGCCTTCCTGAATCGTGCCTTTACCCTCTTTGCGTTGCCACGCCTTCACGTGCAGCAACGGAGAGTCATCCAACACCACTTCACAGGCTTCTCCGCGGTTGATGGCGACCAGCACGCGTTGCTGGTTGTAGACGCGGGCAAACACCACCACGTTATCGTGGGCATACACCACCTGACAGCCACCGTAACGCAGCGCCTGGTTCTGTTTACGAAGCTTAGCCAGACGCTGGTACAGGCTGAGCAGCGCCTTGTCCTGCTTCGCCGGATCCCAGGGGAAGGTTTTGCGGCAGAAGGGATCGTTGTTCCCCTCCAGCCCCACCTCATCACCGTAGTAAATGCACGGCACGCCAGGCCAGGTGAAGAGCCAGGTAACGGCCAGCGGCAGGCGCGCCACATCCTTGCCAAGCAGGGATTTAAAACGTGCGGTATCGTGGCTGTCCAGCTGGTTAAACATCCGCAACTGCTGCTGATGCGACAGGCTGGCGCGGTAGTTATCCATCCATGCCATACAGGTTTCGGCGTCGATATGCTGCGGATCGTAGGAGATATCGGTGTTCGCCAGAAATCCCCATAGCGGGAAGGTAAAACCGCGGTAGTTCATGGCCGAATCTTCTGCATCGGCTTGCAGCCACTGGCGTGCATCGCCAAAATGCTCGCCAAAGACAAAGGCCTCCGGCTGCGCGGCTTTCGCTGAGCGGGTGATTCCTGCAACGTGCTGAAGGTTATTCCGCGCTCCGCCCGCTTCACCCAGCATATGCACCACGTCAAGACGCCAGCCGTCCATGTTCCATGGTGCCTTAAGCCAGTGGCGGACAACGCTGTCTTCACCGCCGTAGATTTCGTTGACCAGAGAAGGCGACTGGAAATCCAGCTTCGGCAGGCTTGGGTAGCCCAGCCAGTCCAGCGCGTAGCCCTCTTCATTAAAGCTGTACCAGTCACGCTGCGGCGAATCCGGGTTATGGCATGCCCCGCTCATCGACTGGTTATGACGGTCAAACCACGCGTGCGAATCCCCGCTGTGGTTGAACACGCCGTCCAGAATCAGGCGCATCCCTTCGTTTTTAGTGTTCTGTCGCAGGCGCAGCAGCGCGGCATCGCCGCCAAACTGCTCATCAACATGACGATAATCTTCGGTGTCGTATTTATGCACGCTCGGCGCTTTAAACACCGGGTTAAGGTACAGCGCCGTCACGCCCAGTTTTTTCAGGTACGGGAGTTTTTCGCTGATTCCGTCGAGATCGCCGCCGTAAAACGTCGAGCCACCCGCCTGCGCGGTCAGCGGTTCATCCCATGCTTTGAGGATAATGTCGTGACCTGCTGCGTGGTGGTAATAAACCTTATCCTGGTCTGCAGTGCGCTTTTCGCTGCGGGCAAAGCGGTCCGGGAAAATCTGGTAAAACACCTGATCGTTAACCCATTGCGGGCCATTGTCCGGGTAATCGACGGCAAATTGCTCCAGCCGGGCCGGCGGAAAACGGCTAAACCCCTGCGGGGTAAACCACAGCTGGCGGTTATTCCACAGCAGTTTAAAACTGTAGCGACGACGCGGCTGTCCACGGGTTAAATCGATGTTTGCCCGCCACGCCGTGATCCCGGGCTGCGGCTGGCTGCGCTGCTTATGCATTTTCAGCGCGGTCTCTTCGTTATCAATTTCGGCGCGTAGCGTCACGCGTTCAGGCTGATTTTCCCCCGCCAGCCAGAGCGTAATCACAAGGTTGTCTTTGTTTTGCTTAACAAATGGGGCAACCGGAAGGTGCCAGGCGTTTAACATCACGAATCCCCTTTGATGAAAGTGACGTCACCTTGCCACAGGGTGGTTAAGGTTAGCTCATCATGACGAGGTTTATTGAGGGAGGAGGACGGGGGAGGAGGCATCAGCGTGAGCGGATGCCTCCTTCCAGTCCCTCTGCGGGGAGAGGGACGATTACTGTGCCTGCGCCAGCTGACGGTCGCGGCGGCATTTAAACATCCAGCCCAGCAGCAGCAGGACGATCCACGCGCAGCCCACATAAAGGGAGATACGGGTATCCGGATGATAGCCAATCAGGGCGATGATAAAGACCAGGAAGACCAGGCCGACAGCGGTTGTCACCACCCCACCCGGCACTTTGAACTTCAGCGCTTTCGCCTCTTCCGGTGACAGACGGCGACGGAACGCAATCTGCGACAACAGGATCATGATCCACACCCACACGGTCGCGAAGGTCGCCAGCGACGCAATCACCAGGAACACATTCTCCGGCATGATGTAGTTCAGGTAGACCGACAGCAGCAGGGCTACGGTCATTACCATTACCGTCACCCACGGCGTGCCGCGACGAGAGGTTTTGGCAAACACCTTAGGCGCACTGCCCTGCTCCGCCATTCCGTGCAGCATGCGGCCCACGCCAAAGACGTCACTGTTGATTGCCGAAAGCGAGGCGGTCAGCACCACAAAGTTCAGGATGCTGGCGGCAAACGCGATGCCCATATGCTGGAAGGTCAGCACAAACGGGCTGCCGTTAGTGCCCACCTGGTTCCACGGGTAGATGGACATAATGACGAACAGCGTCCCCACATAGAACACCAGAATACGCATTGGCACTGAGTTGATGGCGCGCGGAATGGATTTCTCCGGGTCTTTCGCTTCCCCGGCGGTAATGCCGATAATCTCGATCCCGCCGTAGGCAAACATGACCATCTGCAGCGACATCACCATACCGAGCCAGCCGTTGCTGAAGAAGCCGCCGTTGCTCCAGAGGTTATGGATCCCCGTTGGCTGACCGCCGTTGCCGATACCCCAGATGATGATCCCGAAGCCCGCGATAATCATGATGATAATGGTGGCAACTTTGAAGAAGGAGAACCAGAACTCCAGTTCACCAAACACCTTCACGCTCATCAGGTTGACGGCACAGATGATCAGCACCACGCTCAGCACCCATATCCAGTGCGGAACCGCGGGGAACCAGACGCCCATGTAGATGCCAAAGGCGGTAACGTCGGCAATAGCCACAATCAGAATTTCGAAGCAGTAGGTCCAGCCGGTGATGAAGCCCGCCAGCGGGCCTAAGTTTTCCTGCGCATAGCGCGAGAACGAACTGGCAGACGGATTGTGAACCGACATCTCCCCGAGGGCGCGCATGATGATATACGCGGCCACGCCACCGATGATGTAGGCCAGCAGAACGCTGGGACCGGCCATTTTAATGGCATCTGCCGAGCCATAAAAAAGACCGGTACCGATAGCGGATCCCAGCGCCATAAAGCGAATGTGGCGGGTGCTGAGTCCACGTTTGAGTTTGTTAGTGCTTTCCATTTAAATCTTGCCATTCAACTCGAAAAAAACAAAAAACCACGGGGCCTTAAGCCCCGTGGTTAAACAGTTTGTTGCCGTTGATTAATGGGCGTTCGATGCGACCTGACGCCCTGCAGCACGATCCCAGATAATGGCCAGAACCAGTGCAACAACGGTAGGCATCAACCAGGCCAGGCCTTGCTCGGACAGCGGCAGACGCTGTGTCCAGGCTGGCAGTATTTGCGCAAAGGCGGATGCTTTAATCCCGTCAAGGATACCAAAAATCAGGCTGATAAACATGGCTGGCGCAATAATTCGCGACGAGTTGTTCCACCACGGGCGGGTGAAGCTCAGCACCACCAGCACGATACATGGCGGATAGATGGCCGTCAGCACCGGGATAGAGACCTGAATCAGGTGGCTCAGACCGAGGTTTGACACCGCCATGGAGAAGATGCCCAGGATAAAGACCAGCGTGCGGTAAGAGAGCGGCAGATACTGAGCAAAGAACTCAGCGCAGGCGCAGGTCAGCCCCACGGCGGTGACAAGGCACGCCAGGAAAATCAGTACCGCCAGCAGCAGGCTACCCGCACCACCAAAGGTGTGCTGTACGTAAGCATGGAGGATCGCCGCGCCGTTGGCATTTTGATCGACCAGTATGGCGCTATCTGAGCCCAGGCGGAACAGCGCCAGGTACAGCAGCGTCAGCCCTACACCGGCCATCAGGCCAGCCCAGATGGTGTAGCGAGTCAGCAGACGCGCTTCCGTCACGCCGCGGGAACGTGCGGCATTCACGATAACAATACCAAACACCATTGCGCCCAGCGTATCCATCGTCAGGTAGCCGTTCACAAAGCCGTTGGAGAACGCGGCGTTTTTATAGGCGTCCATCGCATCGCTAATCGGGCCTGCGGGCCAGACGATGGCCGCAACCGCCAGCACAATCAGCGCCACGATTTTCAGCGGAGCCAGGAAGTTACCCACGGTATCCAGCAGCTTGCCCGGATAAAGGGAAACCAGAATGACAATCGCGAAGTAGATCAGGCTGTAGATAAACAGCGGCATCGCGCCATCGCCAGTGAGCGGGGCAATCCCCACTTCGAAGGATACGGTCGCGGTACGCGGGGTCGCAAACAGCGGGCCAACGGCCAGATAGCAGACGGTCGCCAGCAGAATGCCGGCCACTTTGCCAATCGGGGTGCTGAGGCTATCAACGCCACCACCGACTTTCGCCAGCGCGACGACGGTCAGTACCGGCAGACCCACAGCAGTAATCAGGAAACCAAACGCAGCGGTCCAGACGTGTTCACCCGCCTGTAAGCCAACCATTGGGGGGAAAATGATGTTGCCTGCGCCAACGAACAGCGCAAATGTCATAAAGCCCAGCGCGATGATGTCACGCGATTTTAAGTGATGGGTCATAAAACCTTACTGCCTGTGGATGTGGTGTTGAAAACATTGAGATTTTCGCTATCCCTGACGGGACGATACAGCGGAAAATTTGCTCAATTTCAGCGGGATATGCTCCCGTCCTGGCGTGGAGAAGAATAGTTTTTCGATTTACCACGCAAATACAGTCGGTATGACAGTATCTGGGGCGCAATTTAAACGCTTATAACGTTTAAAGGCAAGATGGGATCGTGAAACCAGAACAATATGCCAGCATCAAAAATCAGACCAGCACAATACGCTAATTATAAGAAAAACCCATGGCTAATCATGCGAACAAAAAACAGCCAGCCGTATAATATTCAGCCGCGTTTCGCTTGACTGCAAAGCAAACGGGCCAGCAAACGCTGGCCCGTGGAAAGGTAAACTGACACGCCTGTCGTCAGGCGATCTTTTTGGCAATTAATCGTTCCGGGATAACGAAACTGAAGCGGGTTCCCTTACCCAGCGTGCTTTGAATATCGAGACGGCTTTCATGATGATTCACCGCGTGTTTCACAATAGCCAGCCCCAGACCGCTGCCGCCGGTCTGCCGTGAGCGCGCTTTATCCACCCGGTAGAAGCGCTCGGTCAGACGCGGGATGTGTTCAGGTGCGATCCCCGGCCCGTTATCCTCTACGCTGAACTCAGCGCCCGTTGGCGTGTGCTGCCAGCGCACCACGATATCCGTCCCCGCTGGCGTATGATTCACCGCGTTATACACCAGATTAGAAATGGCGCTGCGCAGCTCATCTTCGCTGCCAAGCACCTTGAGCGTGTTGTCGACCTCGAAGGTCAGCTGATGCATTTTATGGCTTAACGTCTGCGCTTCGCGCTCCACCACCCGCAGCATCATCGGCACATCAATGGTGTCATTCAATGCCAGCGAGGGGGCGGCCTCAATTTTCGAGAGCGTCAGCAGCTGTTTCACCAGCCCTTCCATACGGTGCGTTTGTTCACGCATCGTATGCAACGCTTTCTCGCGCGGCGCGCCTTCCAGCGTTTGCTCCTGCATCATCTCCAGGTACCCCTGAAGCACCGTCAGCGGAGTGCGTAATTCGTGGCTGACGTTGGCAAAGAAGTTGCGTCGCGCCCCTTCCAGCTGGTGCATCTGGGTGACATCACGGGCAACCATCAGCCACTGCTGGTCGCTGTAAGGCATCACACGGATTTCCAGATGGCGCCCATTATTGAGCTTCAGGTTGTGGGGGCGGGTAAAATCACGCTTTTTCAGGTACAGCGTGAACTCGGGATAACGCAGAAGGTTGAGGATGTTCTGGCCATTATCGTCCGGCCAGCGCAGGCCCAGCAGCTGTTGCGCGAGGCCGTTACACCAGAAGATCGTCCCTTCTTCGGTCGTCAGAATGACAGCATCCGGCAGCGACTCAGCGCCGCTACGGAAGCGTTTGATCAGGCTTCCCAGCTCCCGACGCCGCTTTTTGTTACGCATCTGCATCTGGTGCAGACCGTACAGCAGCGGCTCCCAGCTTCCGCTTCCCGGCGGAGGCGTCATACTTCGGTCAACCCATAGCCACCACGAGAGGCGCAGCAGGTTCCAGAAATGCCAAATCAGAAGCCCGGTAACCGACGCCAGCAGAAACCACGGCAAATATCCAAGAAAGGCCCCCAGAATGAAGGCCGGAATACAGCATAAGATCAGTTCAAAGACGAGCCTTTTCCATGACAGACGTTCCAGCACGCGTCACACTCCTGTCATTGTTCAGAAACGGGTTGAAAAACGATAACCCGTGCCGCGGACCGTCTGCACCATGCGATCGTGGCCGCTCAGTTCCAGCGCTTTTCGCAGGCGGCGGATATGTACGTCAACCGTCCGGTCTTCGACATACACGTTAGTTCCCCAGACGTTATTCAGCAACTGTTCGCGGCTGTATACGCGCTCCGGGTGAGTCATAAAGAAATGCAGAAGTTTAAATTCGGTAGGCCCCATATCGAGGGGATTTTCACCGGTCATGACGCGGTGTGAGGTAGGGTCAAGGCTCAGTCCCTGCATCTCAATCACCTCTTCCACCGCCATCGGTGAAATGCGGCGCATCACGGCTTTAATGCGGGCAACCAGCTCTTTCGGTGAGAACGGTTTGGTAATGTAATCGTCCGCCCCCGTTTCCAGACCGCGTACGCGATCCTCTTCTTCACCGCGCGCCGTGAGCATCACAACCGGTATGTCGCGGGTAAGCGCTTCACGTTTCAGGTGTTTGATAAACTGCAGCCCGGAGCCGCCAGGCAACATCCAGTCGAGCAGAATCAGATCGGGCCAGGGTTCATTCAGCTGGTTCACCGCGCTGTCATAATCTTCCGCCTCAACCGGCTGGAAGCCATTTTGCTCGAGCACGAAGCACACCATTTCACGAATCGGAGCTTCATCTTCTACGACCAGAATACGTCTCGCCATACTTTGCCCTGTTTTATCTTATTTAAGTTACAAGTTTGTAATGCGGCGTCATTATGCGTCAGATTTATGACAGATTTATGAAAAACAGTACCACTATAAAGGGCAAACTGTTGTTTTATTACAGCGGTTATTTTCTGTTCCCTGACAGTTTATAATCCTGCTTTCTTTTTTTCGCCACGGATCAGCAATGCGCATACTACACACCTCTGACTGGCATCTGGGTCAAAATTTTTACAGCAAAAGCCGGGCGGCTGAACACGAAGCGTTCCTGAACTGGCTGCTGGATACGGCCCGCTCTCATGAGGTGGACGCCATTATTGTGGCGGGTGACATCTTCGATACCGGCTCGCCCCCCAGCTATGCGCGCGAGTTATATAACCGTTTTGTCGTCAATCTGCAGCAAACGGGCTGTCATCTGGTGATTGTTGCCGGCAACCATGATTCCGTCGCAACGTTAAATGAATCCCGCGATATTCTGGCGTTTCTCAATACTACCGTGGTGGCCAGCGCAGGACATGCGCCGCAGATCCTGAAAAAGCGCGACGGGACGCCGGGTGCGGTACTGTGTCCGATCCCATTTTTACGCCCGCGCGATATTGTCCAAAGCCAGGCGGGGCTTTCCGGCGCAGAAAAACAGCAGCATTTGCTGCAGGCCATCACCGACTATTACCACCAGCAGCATGCCCAGGCCTGTGCCCTTCGCGGTGACCAGGCGATTCCGGTGATTGCCACCGGGCACCTCACCACCGTTGGGGCCAGCAAAAGCGACGCGGTGCGTGACATTTATATTGGCACGCTGGATGCTTTCCCGGCACAAAACTTCCCGCCCGCGGATTATATTGCCCTCGGGCATATCCACCGGGCGCAGGTTATCGGCGGCTGCGAGCACATTCGCTACTGCGGCTCGCCCATCTCGCTGAGTTTTGATGAGACCGGCAAAGCCAAAAGTGTCCATCTGGTGAGCTTTAGCGACGGCAAGCTCAGCGCCGTCGACACGCTGGAAGTGCCCGTCACCCAACCGCTGGCGGTGCTGAAAGGCGATCTGGACGCCATCACCGCCCAGCTTGAACAGTGGCGCGGCGTGGAACAAAACCCGCCGGTCTGGCTGGATATTGAGATCGCCAGCGGCGACTACCTGCATGATGTGCAGCGTAAAATTCAGGTACTCACGGAAGACCTGCCGGTAGAGGTGCTGCTGGTGCGCCGCAGCCGCGAGCAGCGCGAGAAAATTCTGCTCGGCGCTCAGCGCGAAACGCTCAGCGAACTCAGGGTGGAAGAGGTTTTTGAACGCCGGCTCTCCCACGAGGAGATTGACGACGCGAAACGCGCACGGCTGAACGAGCTGTTTACGCACACCCTGCATGCCCTGAACGATGAGGAAGAAAACGCATGAAAATCCTCAGCCTGCGTCTGAAAAATCTCAACTCACTGAAGGGTGAGTGGAAAATCGATTTTACCGCGGAGCCGTTTGCCAGCAACGGACTGTTTGCGATTACCGGGGCTACCGGCGCAGGGAAAACGACCCTGCTCGACGCCATTTGTCTGGCGCTGTATCACGAAACGCCGCGTCTGCAGAAAGTCTCCCAGGCACAAAACGATTTGATGACGCGCGACACGGCCGAATGCCTTGCCGAAGTTGAGTTTGAAGTCAAAGGTATTGCCTATCGCGCTTTCTGGAGTCAGAACCGCGCGCGAAATCAGCCCGACGGTAATCTTCAGGCCCCACGCGTCGAGCTGGCACGCTGTGAGGACGGTAAAATTCTGGCCGACAAAGTGTCGGATAAACTGGAACAAACGGCCGCCCTCACCGGGCTGGATTATGGCCGTTTTACCCGCTCAATGCTGCTCTCTCAGGGGCAATTTGCCGCCTTCCTCAATGCCAGACCTTCCGACCGCGCCGAACTGCTGGAAGAACTGACCGGAACCGAGATCTACGGGCAGATTTCCGCCATGGTGTTTGAGAAACACAAAGCCGCGCGTAACGCCCTTGAGGTGTATGAAGCACAGGCTGCAGGCGTCGTATTGTTGAGTGAAGAGCAACAGCAGCAGTTACAGCAAAGTTTGCAGGCACTTACTGACGAAGAAAAAACGCTGCTGGCGCAACAGCAGAATCAACAGAAAGATTTTCAGTGGCTTACGCGCAATGACGAGCTTATACGTGAGCAGCAACGCGTTGCCACCTTGCAGCAACAGGCGCAACAGGCACTGACCGAGGCTGCGCCCGAGCTGGCAACGCTCCAGCTTGCTCACCCCGCCGCCCAGCTGCGACCACTGTGGGACAGCCAGCAAGAGCAAACCACCCGGCTGGGGCAAACGAAGCAACGCATTGTTGAAGTAAATGCTCGCTTACAAGCAAAAACCGCGCTGCGCTCGCGTATCCGTAATACGGCCCAGCGTAGCCATGCACAACTGCAGACCGACCTTACGGCGCTGGCACAATGGCTGGCAGAGCACGAGCGGTATCGTCAGTGGGGCCAGGAGATAGCAGGCTGGCGCGCCCATTTTGCACAGCTGAATCGCGATAAAAATCAGATCGCCACGCTTTCCACGCGCATTGCTGAATTACGCCAGAAGCTGGCAGAGATGCCGGAAAACGCCCTGACGCTCACGGCTGACGAAGTCAGCGTGGCGATGGAGCAACAGGCTCAGTCACGGACTTTCCGCCAGCGGCTGATGTCGCTTCAGGCCCGTTATCTGCCGCTGCAACAGCGTCTGCGCCAGAACGGTGAAAGCCTGCAGAAAGCCCAGGCAGAGCAGGTAAAACTCAATGAAACGCTGACGCTGCGTCGCCAGCAGTACAAAGAGAAAAACCAACATTACCTGGATCTTGAAACGCTCTGCAGACAGGAAGAGAAGATTAAAAGTCTGGAGGCAGAGCGTGCGCAGCTGCAGGCGGGACAGCCCTGCCCGCTGTGCGGCTCAACCTCGCACCCGGCGGTCACTGCCTATCAGGCGCTGGAGCTCAGTGCCAACCAGCAGCGTCGCGACCAGTTAGCCAAAGAGGTCGCTGCACTTAAAGAGGAAGGATTGTTAGTTCTCGGTCAGGTGAATGCCCTGACCCGGCAGATCCAGCGTGAGACAGACGACGCTCAGACGCTCTCTCAGGAGGAGCAAGCGCTCACTAAAGAGTGGCAATCGGTTTGCGCGTCCCTGAATATCACTCTGAATATTCGGGAAGATATTGCCCCGTGGATGAACGAACAAGAGCAGTATGAGCGTCAGCTTTACCAGCTGAGCCAGCGTCTGACGCTGCAGCAACAGCTGAATGAACAGGACGCGCAGGCGCGTCAGTATCAACAGCAGCTGACGGCCACGCGCCAGGCGCTGGAAACGACCCTGCTGACGCTGTCACTCAACGTCCCGGAAGAAGGCACAGAGGCTGCCTGGCTGAACGAACGAGAAACCGAGTTCGCACAGTGGCAGGAAAAACAGACTCAGCATGGCGTCATGCAGGAGCGCATGACGGCTCTGATGCCGCTGCTCGACACCCTGCCCGCCACAAACGACACAGAAACCGAACCGGCCATTCCTGATAACTGGCGCGAAACGCACGACGAATGCGTTTCTCTTCAGAGCCAGCTTGCTACATTGCAACAGCAGGAAAGCCTCGAAAGCGAGCGACTGCAGCACGCCACGACGCATTTTACCGCCGCACTGACCGCAAGCTGCTTCGCCGATCGGGAGGCCTTTCTGGCTGCACTGCTTGATGAAGAGACTATCCGCCGTCTTGAACACCGTAAGCAGACCCTGGAAAACCAGCTTCAGCAGGCAACCGCGCTGTTCGCACAGGCAAACCAGCAGCTGCAGGCTCATCAGACGCAGCGACCGGAAGGGCTGGAACTCGACGCGCCAACCCTGCAGTTGCAGCTACAGCAACTCGGGCAACAGCTTCGGGAGAACACCACTCATCAGGGTGAAATCCGCCAGCAGCTTAAACAGGACAGCGATAACCGTCAGCACCAGTTGGCGCTCATGCAGCATATTGAAGAGGCCGCGCGGCTGGCCGATGACTGGAGCTATCTGAATTCGCTGATAGGTTCCAGCACCGGCGACAAGTTCCGTAAGTTTGCCCAGGGGCTCACGCTGGATAATCTGGTCTGGCTTGCCAACCAGCAGCTAAATCGCCTGCACGGGCGCTATTTGCTGCAGCGCAAGGTCAGCGATGCGCTGGAACTCGAAGTAGTGGATACCTGGCAGGCGGACGCGGTGCGCGATACCCGTACCCTCTCCGGCGGCGAAAGCTTCCTTGTTAGCCTGGCACTGGCGCTGGCGCTTTCCGATCTGGTGAGTCACAAGACACGCATCGATTCGCTGTTCCTGGATGAAGGCTTCGGCACGCTCGACAGCGAAACGCTGGATACCGCCCTGGATGCGCTCGACGCGCTGAACGCCACCGGGAAAACCATTGGCGTGATTAGCCACGTCGAGGCGATGAAAGAGCGAATCCCGGTGCAGATCAAAGTGAAGAAGATTAACGGGCTGGGGTATAGCAAGCTGGATAAGGTGTTTGCGGTGGAGTGAGGGTGCCCTGCATGAGGGCCCCTCATCCTGCCCCTCTCACGTAGGGAGAGGGAGAATGGCTATAGCGGCCAGAGCCACGCGGCGCCGCGCACGCCGCTGGAGTCCCCGTGCACCGCTTTGCGGATCGGGGTTTCACACTCACCCCCGAAGACCCACTGCTTCACCAGATTCGGCACCGTGGCATATAAACGGTCGACGTTGCTCATCCCGCCGCCGAGCACAATCACGTCAGGGTCAAGGATATTCACCACGTGCGCCAGGGATTTCGCCAGCCGCATTTCATAGCGGCTGAGAGCCAGCTCAGCCACCGGATCGTGTTCCCCGACCCGGCGCATAATCTCGTTCCCCTTGAGTGGCTGGCCACTCAGGCGGTGATAATCGGTGGCAAAACCGGTGCCGGAGATAAACGTCTCAATACAGCCCTGCTTGCCGCAATAGCACGGCACCTCGGCGCGGTATTTAAGTTCATCGTCATCCATCCACGGCAGGGGGTTATGTCCCCACTCGCCCGCCGTACCGTTGCCGCCAATATGGGCACGCCCGCCCAGGGCCACGCCTGCGCCACAGCCGGTCCCGATAATGACCGCAAAAACGGTCTGGGCCCCTGCGGCGGCACCGTCAATGGCTTCGGAGACGGCCAGACAGTTGGCGTCATTTGCCAGACGCACTTCCCGGTTCAGGCGCTGACTTAAATCTTTATCAAAAGGCTGACCGTTGAGCCAGGTGGAGTTGGCATTTTTAACCACCCCGGTATAGGGCGAGATTGAGCCCGGGATCCCCATCCCAACGGTGCCGGTCTGCCCTGTCGCCTGCTCAGCCATGTCGACCAGCCGGGCAATCGTCTCGATAGTCTGGTGATAATCATCGCGCGGCGTAGGCAGACGGTGGCGGAACAGTTGCTCCCCCTGCTCGCTCAGTGCGATGACTTCTGTTTTGGTGCCGCCCAAATCAATCCCAATACGCACAAGACACTCCTCATTATTTTGATTATCAACAGAGTAGAAGCCCGCTTCCCGATTAGCAATGCAAGCGATGCGACAATTCGTTATCATGCCCGCTGATTTAACGACAAGGCCGTGGAAATTATCATGCTGTGGTTCAAAAATTTGATGGTTTACCGTCTCAGCCGCGACGTTTCGCTGCGTGCAGAAGAGATGGAAAAACAGTTAGCCGCTTATAGCTTTTCCCCTTGCGGTAGCCAGGATATGGCCAAAACCGGTTGGGTTCCTCCAATGGGTTCACAAAGCGATGCATTGACCCACGCCAGCAGCACGGGTCAAATCATCGTCTGCGCCCGCAAAGAAGAAAAAATTCTGCCCACGCCGGTGGTCAAGCAGGCGCTCGAAGCGAAAATTTTCAAGCTTGAAGCCGAACAGGGTCGCAAGCTGAAAAAAACCGAAAAAGATTCGCTGAAAGACGAAGTTCTTCACTCTCTGCTGCCGCGCGCCTTTAGCCGTTTCAGCCAGACAATGATGTGGATCGATACCGTTAACGGGCTGATCATGGTGGACTGCGCCAGCGCCAAAAAAGCGGAAGATACGCTGGCCCTGCTGCGCAAAAGCATCGGATCGTTACCGGTCGTTCCGCTGGCGCTGGAAACGCCGATTGAACTGACCCTGACCGAATGGGTGCGCAGCGGTACAGCGGCCCAGGGCTTCCAGATCCTTGATGAAGCCGAGCTCAAAGCCCTGCTCGAAGATGGCGGCGTGATCCGCGCGAAAAAGCAGGATCTGGTGAGCGACGAGATCGCCGTTCACATTGAAGCGGGCAAAGTGGTGACCAAACTGGCACTCGACTGGCAGCAGCGTATTCAGTTTGTGATGTGCGATGACGGCTCGGTGAAGCGTCTGAAATTCTGCGATGAGCTGCGCGATCAGAACGAAGATATCGATCGTGAAGATTACGCCCAGCGCTTTGACGCGGACTTTATCCTGATGACCGGAGAGCTGGCAGCGTTAATTCAGAATCTGGTAGAAGGCCTCGGCGGCGAAGCGCAGCGGTAATACCTGCAGTGACCCTCTCCCGGCAGGGAGAGGGAATAAAACGTTTTATTTCAGGTAGCGGCACAGATAAGAGGTCGGTTCAGCAACCTGCAGATGGAATTCGCTGTGGCCAGGGACGTTGAACGCTTGTCCGGCAGAGTAAACTTTCCATTCTGTTTCCCCCGGCAGTAAGACGTTGAGCGCACCGCTGATCACCGTCATCTCTTCAGCTTCGGCTGTACCAAAGGTGTATTCCCCTTCAGCCATAACGCCGACACTGGCGCGGCCAGTGCTGCTGCTGGTAAAACCAATGGATTTCACTTTACCGGAAAAGTATTCGTTACTTTGAAGCATGAACTGGCCCTTATATTTTTAGATAAAAATTCACTATAGGGGCCATGATCATCACCTGTCACGCAAAATCATTAGATCAACAGCTCTGCGGCCAGCCGGGCCATCAGAACATTGGACAACAGCACCGGGACATCCAGCGCCTTTTGCAGTAAGTCACGGTGGTGCTGGTGGAATCCAAGGCAGTCCAGAATCAACACATCGGCCCCTCTCTCCAGCAGTTCCCGTCCTGCCTCAATCAGCGCGGCCTCGCTGTCCCAGAAGGGATTGGCCAGCGCATACAAAGGCATTTTTTCGAGTACGTGCCATTTTGCCGTCTGGTTGTCCATGAGCTCTTCAATGGGAACAATGACCCCCACCTGATGCCCGTCAACAATGGAGGCCACCAGCGGCGGAATGATCCGCATCGGCTCCAGCAAAATCGCATTACGCGCGATGAGTCCCTTAACAGGTGCAGTACTCATCAGTAAAATAACGTCATAGCCTTGATTATCGAGCACTTCTATTACGCTCTGCAGCGAGCGCTCGATTTTCTGACGCGAAACATGCGCCAGTTTACCGTCACTTAATAACGTCGCCAGGGGATCCTCCCCCGCCTCTACAGCGTAGTCTTCCATGACCTCTTCCCGACTCATCTTCCCCAGCAGGCTTAGATGCGTTATCTGTTGTTCAGATACATGCTCGGTTAAGAGCGGTAACACTTCGCTTACAGGGACCACACCAATAGTGAGGATCGCCAACGTCGCCTTCATCTTCATCGCCTTCCATTACCGCTAAATCTTTCACACAGGTACAGGCTCACTACGCTGCACAGTTCGTTTTTTCAACAAAACAGCACCAAGCGTAGCAGGTGATCCCCATCGCGAAATGTAAAGATCGCCTGCCCGTTACGGAGTTACCTGTAATAACTAAATATTAACCCCTGCTTAACATTTGCGATGAGTAAAAAGTGTGATTCAGGCACGGTATTTAGCCCTTTAGGAATTCATTCACGACTTATCAGGATCTTCGTAGCGCCGTTTGGCATCCAGCGCTTCCTGTTCAGTTTCATGTTCACTGATCAGAGAGTCTGGTTTGGGGTGATCGGCACGCAGCTGATACCAGGTGACGGTTTGATCGCCATTACCTTTTTCAACGGTAACGATGCGTGCTTCACGTGGATAGGGAGGTCTGGTTGGCATAGCTCATCCTTTTTTTATGTCTGAGCTATAAGTATAGACGCCGCTTAGCTGGCACAAGCCAAACGCAGGGCGGTAATAATCTGAATTACCACGTCCTCGGGTGAAGCGGAAGCATCCACAACGTGGTGTGCCGCTTCGCGGTATAACGCATCGCGTTCGGCCAGCACTTCGCTCACCTCTTCGCTGAGCGGCCGGGAGGTCAGCGCAGGACGTTGTCCCTCTTCCGGAAATGCTTCCAGCCGCCCTACCAGGGCCGAAACGGGTGCACTAAGGTAGATGACAATCCCTTTCTCGCGCATAAAGCGACGGTTACACTCGGCGAGAACAATGCCGCCACCGGTTGCGATAACAGCAGACGGCGTGGTGACCGCCTTCAACGCGGCCGTTTCACGGGCGCGAAAGCTCTCCCACCCCTCTTGCTCAACGATTTCCGCGATGCTTTTCCCGGCTTCGGTTTGCAGCCAGTGGTCGGTATCAACAAACTGACGATCGCACGCGCGTGCCAGTTCCAGGCCAACGGTGGTTTTCCCACAGCCGCGGGGGCCAACTAAAAAGATGGGTTGGGTCATAACCAGGTGTTCCCCTTGATGCCGGATGGCCGAAGAGCGTAAAGAAATAATTGCAGAAGATGTTGCGTTTACTTTACTGCAAAGCGGTACGGGATGACAACCCTGCGGAGGCCATACTGTACCACAAAGTGACAATGGTTATCATTACGCAGTGCGACGCTTGACTTCGAGCAGCCACTTATCAAGCTCTGCGGCGAACTGCTGGCGATCGCGCTGGGACAGGCTGTCTGGCCCGCCGGTCTGCACGCCGCTGGCGCGAAGCGTATCCATAAAATCACGCATGGTGAGTCTTTCACGAATGGTCGCCGGCGAATAACGCTCCCCTCTCGGGTTCAGCGCCGCCGCTCCCTTTTCAATCACTTCCGCGGCCAGCGGGATATCCGCCGTGATCACCAGATCCTCGGGGCTACACAGACGCACAATCTCGTTATCCGCCACGTCAAAACCAGCCGGAACCCGCAATGCGCGAATAAATCGGGAAGGCGGTACGCGAATATTCTGGTTCGCCACCAGCGTAAGCGGCATCTGCACGCGCTCGGCCGCGCGGAATAAAATCTCTTTAATCACATTCGGACACGCGTCCGCATCAACCCAAATCGCCATATTGTCTCCCCATAATGATTCTGCCGACTATTGTCGCCTGCATTTCGTTGTTAAGCTATCAATCAGAGAAAACAACGCATAATGACGGAGAATCGTGATGGATAAGAAAATCGGGTTTATCGGCTGCGGTAACATGGGCAAAGCCATCCTGGGTGGCCTGATCGCCAGCGGACAGGTGCTACCGGGTCAGATTTGGGTCTACACCCCATCACCGGACAACGTCGCCGCGTTACGCGATCGGTACGGGATCAACGCAGCCGAAAGCGCCCAGGAAGTGGCTCAGGTAGCCGATATTGTCTTTGGCGCCGTCAAGCCGAACATCATGATCAAAGTGCTGAGCGACATCACCACCAGCCTGAATAAAGAGACGCTGGTCGTATCGATTGCCGCGGGCGTCACGCTCGATCAGCTGGCGCGCGCGCTGGGTCATGACCGTAAAATCGTACGCGCTATGCCGAATACCCCGTCACTGGTCAACGCCGGCATGACCTCCGTCACGCCTAACGCGCTGGTGACGTCGGAAGACGTGGCGGATGTCCTGAACATCTTCCGCTGCTTCGGTGAAGCGGAAGTCATTGCCGAATCCATGATCCATCCGGTAGTGGGAGTGAGCGGTTCAGCGCCTGCGTATGTCTTTATGTTTTTAGAAGCGATGGCCGACGCCGCGGTGCTTGGCGGTATGCCACGAGCGCAGGCGTATAAATTCGCTGCACAGGCCGTGATGGGCTCTGCCAAAATGGTGCTGGAGACCGGTAAGCATCCGGGTGAACTGAAAGATATGGTCTGCTCGCCTGGCGGAACCACTATTGAGGCGGTGCGGGTGCTGGAAGAGCGCGGCTTCCGTTCGGCCGTTATTGAAGCGATGACAAAATGCATGGAAAAATCAGAGAAACTGAGTAAATCCTGATTATCTGAGCCGGACGTCAGGCGGCCACCTCGGTGCGGCCGCGTCCGGCATTTTTGGCCTTATACAGCGCCACATCGGCCGCTTTTAACCACTCCCGATAGTGCCCGAACTGCGGTCCCCAGGGCGCGACACCGACGCTAATACGCAGAGATTCCTTGGGCGCACACGGTAACGACAGCGTTTCCAGCCTCTCATGCACGCGTGACATCACGGCGATGGCACTGTCAGCCGCCGTCCGGGACATGATCACCGCAAACTCATCCCCGCCAAAACGGCCTATCGCATCCCCGGAACGCACCGTTAGCTGCAGTTGCCGCGTCAGGGCAATGATCGCTTCATCACCCACATCGTGGCCCCAGGTGTCATTGATATTCTTAAAATGATCGATATCGATAAGCAAAATCGTGGCGGTGCAGTGGTTGCGGCGACAGTGTTCAAATTCATTTCTCAGCAGCACTTCCCAGTGCCGGCGATTAAAGACGCCGGTCATGCCGTCGCGGGTACTCATCAGCTCCAGCCGCCGTTTATGCTCTGCAAGCCTGATGGCAGTACGATGGCTGAGCCAGGCAAAAAGCATCGGATACAACACCAGCACGGGAAGCGTTAAGCCCCATGCCAGAGGCTCCGGGTTAAAGACAGCCACCCGGCCCACGACGGGGAGCGTCACCAGGGAAGACAGAAGGGTTAACATGATGCCGGTAAAAAACAGCCGACAGCCGCCGGACCCCATCATGTTCATTCCCACCATCATCAGCAGCGCTGCCGTAGGTAGCGCATTGATCCCCATCATGCCGATCCAAAGCCCGGCAATAATGGCATCAATCTTCAGATTAAAGCGTTCCTGCTGATGAGGAGAAGCAGCACGGCAGGACCACTGCCAGGCGAAATGGGGCCAGACAAATGCCCACCCCACCAGGAACAACCACCAGACGCCGGATACAGAAAAGGTGACCAGCACGCCAGAGAGGGGGAAGAACATCGCTGCCAGTCCGACAACACGCGCCAGCCGAGCTCGCCGGGCAAACGGGATCCCGGTACGGTGGGGGTCATCCTGAGAAAGGGTCATATTCCACTCTTCCCGAATGCGCTTTATATTGTAATAAGATTCATCATTCATCATTTTTGGGAATATTCTGAAATATTTCCCAAATTATAGAGAGGGGGCTTACGGGGAAAGTATGAAATTTCGGGTGAGCCGCCGGGGCCACTCACCCGATAGGACTACACGTTTTTCTTCAGACAGGCACTCATGAACTTGCTGCGATCGTCGCCTTTCAGGGACTGTTCGGTCGCTTTCGCATTACACTCGCGCATTTTTTGCTGCTGCGGCGTCAGGCTTTTCTCACCCGGTTTCGCGGCACCGTTTTTGAGGCAACCGCTCATGTAGGTCTTACGGGCATCACCCTTCAGGCTCTGCGCGGTCGCCTGTTGATTACAGGTGGTCATGCGTTGCTGCTGCGGCGTTAATGTTTTCTCTTCCGCGTTCGCCGATGAGATCAGAAACAGACCCGAGAGCAGAGTAACCAGTAATGTTGTTTTCATTGCACCATCCTTTTGTGAACATTCACTGTAAGTCTGGTTCGTGACAGGAAAAAAACCACCCGGCAGATGTGATTTCCGCCGGGCTTTTATTATTTCAGCCCCAAAGCCGCTTTCATGGTGTAGAACAGATCCGTTTGATCGGTCAGCCCTACCACGTTTGCCGCATGCGGACCGTATGCTGCGATGCGCAGCTGGGTTCCGGTATGCTCCATGGACTCTTCTTCAGAGTTGCCATAGCTCAACACCATCACCGCGCCGTCTTTGGTGTTCAGCGCCTGCGTCAGGCCCGGTGCTTTGGTATCCGCAGGGATGATCTGGCTGGCGTGCGCATGGTCTGCGGTAACGACCACCAGGGTGTTGCCGTCTTTCTTCGCAAACTCAAGTGCCTTCTGCACTGCTTCGTCCAGATCGACCGTCTCCCCAATCTGACCGCACGGGTTAGCCGCATGATCCTGTTTATCGATCGACGCGCCTTCCACCTGCAGGAAGAAGCCCTTTTCACTCTTGCTCAGCAGTGAGATCGCTTTATCGGTCATCGCCGCCAGCGTCGGGATGCTGTCGGTACGTTTTGGGTTTGGCGTACAGGTTACGGCAGGCTTATCAATGTTGCCGTGGTAGGACGCTTTTGGCCCTTCCCAGCGCACCGGCATATTGCCATCGGAGAAAAGACCCAGCAGCGGTTTATCCTGGCTTGCTTCGGTAATCGCCGCCAGAGAAGATGCATCGCTCACCAGCTGATAGCCGCGAGCCTGCGCCTGCTCACGCAGCGTTTTGCCTTGCCATTCGCCCGCCGTGGCGGTTTCCGCGAAGGTTTTCGCCCCGCCGCCCAGCGTCACGTCAGGACGTGCGTTCAACAGTTGTTCCGTAATCGAGCCTTTGCCGCCCTTTTCCAGCGCGTTAGTCGGGCATTTTTCGCTGGTCACCGACGGGCCGTAGCATTTACGCGAGGTGACATGCGCCACCAGCGCCGCTGGCGTTGCATCCTGAAGTTCAGCCGTAGAGACGTTGCCGGTAGCCAGTCCCGCCGCTTTAGCCATCTCCAGAATGGTCTGGTGATCTTTTTCGTGAATATCTACACCCAGCGCACCATTATAGGTTTTCACACCGGTGGACCACGCCGTGGCAGAGGCAGCAGAATCCGTCACGTAATCGGGTTTACCGGTTTTTTTATCCAGCGCGTAATGGGTATATTGTCCGGTGAGAGGCAGTGCGTCGATACCTTTAAAAAAGCCGCCCGCGCCTTCGGCATAATTTCGTGCTGCCGTTATTTCGGAATCGCCCATCCCGTCGCCAATCAGCAGAATAATGTTTTTAGCGGGTTTCTCATTCAGCGAAGCGCGAATGGCGGCGGTTTGATCTTCAGTCAACCGGCGCGCGCCGCCAGTCTGGGTGATATCCCCTTTGGCCGCACGATTATCCAGCACGCTGGTATTGTGATTGTCGGCATAAATAGCGGGTGACATTAACAGGGGAAGTAATGCGATGAAAAGTGCGCTCTGTTTCAATTTATTTTCTCCATGTACAAATACATAAAAAATAAAACAGAGCGACTATAGGCATCCTGCATGACAATTCTATGACACGCCGTCAGGTTCCGTTATGGTTTAGTTGCGAGGATGCCTTAACAGCTTTTTTACGTACTGGCGGAGCATTTCAGCATCCTCAACCGGCACCTGGGAATCGGGTCTGACGCTTTCCAGCGCGCCTTCAACGTTCTCAATCAACGTCTGTTGTTCGTTTTTCGCCATTTGTCGCAGCAGCGCGGTGACCACAATTTCCAGCGCTTCGACCTGGGCGACCAACTCTTTTGACTCTTCTTCCTTTTGTGCAAGCTTGACCAACAACTCAGCAATGAGATTTTTCATGGTGCTATTTCCTTATCCGTTTTGTCTGAACTTAGCATTCTGAATCCATTATGCAAAGAGAAGAAATTTATTATGTTATGCAAAAGTGATGCGGCAGGAAAAATAGATTCCTCGCGGTTTTCAGCGAAACGTTTTTCTATAAAAAACGCCGCATTTAGTTATATAAAAATGCGGCGACCATAAGAATATATAATACATCCACGAAACGACTATCGCGCCGACTTCGCCTCTGCCATTTGTCTGCGGCGACGCAGTGCAATAGCCAGTTGAATTATATTTATCAGCACCACAATAGCGGTAGCAGCAAATACCCAACGGAAACCGGCCATTGCCGAAACAGCGGCTCCCATAAGCGGACCGGCAACGTTACCTAAATACATAAACGACTGGTTATAGCCAAAAATACGGCCCGTTACCTGGTCACTGGAATATTTCACCAGCAATGTTTGCACCGCGGGTAACATCGCACCATCTGCAAAGCCCAGCAGAAACCGCAGCACGCCAAGCTGAAACGGAGAAGTGACAAACGACATTGCGAAAAAGAGCACCACCGCAAAAATCAGCGTGGCCATCAGGATACGCGCCGTGCCGATCCTGTCGCCCAGTTTTCCAAGGCGTGGCGCCGAAATGAGGGCTGATACGCCCGGGACGGCGGCAATCATCCCGCTGAGGAAAGCAATATTATTGCTGTCTGGCTCCATCGACTTAATAAACAGCGCCAGAATCGGGCCGACCGAACCGTTGCAAAGCTGGATCACCATGGTGGTCACAAACAGGCTGATCATCAGGCCCGGATAGGGCAGCGAGGCGAAGACGGCCTTGCCGCTCAGGCGTTCAGCTTTGCTGATGACGGGGCGTCCTCCCTCTTTAATGAGGAAGAGCGTGACCAGAAAACTGACCACCAGCAGGATGGCCGTAATGATAAACACCGCGCGCAACCCCACATGATCGGCGAGGAAGCCCCCTAGCAGCGGGCCGCCAATGACCCCGCTTATCTGAGCAGTAGAGAGCGTACTCAGCGCCCAGCCGCTGCGTTCACGGGGCACCTGCGACGCCACCAGCGCCATGGCATTCGGAATATACCCGGACGTCAGCCCCATCACCGCTCGCAGGAAAAAGAGCTGCCATACGTTAGTGGCAAAGGCCTGCAGCAGAATGGCTATCGCCATCCCCAGCGATGCGCGCAGCAGCATCAGCTTGCGCCCTTTGCGGTCGGCCAGACTGCCCCACATCGGCGAGACGATGGCAGAGACCAGAAACGTGACGCTGAACGTCAGACCTGACCACATGGAGAGCGCTTCATGGGAGGTAACGCCCAGCTGCGACACGTACAGCGGCAGGAAGGGCAATATCTGGCTGATGGCCAGCCCGGTAAAGAAGCACCCGAACCAGACCGAGATGAGATTAACTTTCCAGGATTCCATAAAAGAAATAGTCTTCATTTTTAGGCGAATTCGCCGACAGATTAGCAAGTTACGCGTTATGACGTCGCACCAGAGATGCGCCCTTGCCGACTTTGGTGTTTTATCTTCCCAGTCATCATATTTGTGAAATAAGTCACAAACCATCCATTTTCTGACGGAATATTATGCTTCAGCGGCAGAGACCAAAACCGCGCATCCCCAGGTGAAAGTGGCTGGCATGGGCAGCGTTATACTCTGGCCCCAGGCTGTTGCCGTAATAGCTGCAGCTCGCCGCCAGCATGCCTTTCAGCCATGGCTGCGTTTTGGTCGCCTTCCAGCCGTTTTGTACCGTGACCTTCTCACCGTTCGCCAGCCCAAACGCCGTGATATCCAGTGCCTCTGCCGTGGCATGTTCACTGCGTCGCGCGTCGGGGCGATGGTAAATGTTGCGGCAGGCAAAGCTGCCGAGATGCTCAATACGCGTCAGCTCACTTCCCGTATAGCTTCTGGTGAGTGGCCGGGCCTGCTGGCTGATAAACAAGGCAGAACTGAGCGCCAGCGGGCAGCTCGCAAGGAAACTGCTGTTCAGGCTGACCGGACCGAAGTTACGTACCCGGACGACGTTACGGAGTGGACACTCCCCACCGCTGTCTGCGACCGGTTGTGTGCGGATAAGCGCGCGTTGATTGGCCTGTGATAACAGGCTCGTGCACGCCTGGGGCGTTAAGTTCCGAAGCTTATACTGGGTAATGCGGCCTGGCGGGTCGTCGAGATGTAGCGGCGTGAAAGGGTTGTAGTAAGACGGCAACCAGCGATACCCCACCGTTGCGACAGCCGCAATAATGAAAACGGTCAGCAGAGTTTTTCCTTTCACGCTCCCCCCTTAACATTCCCCAAAACATTATGGCAGAAGGCCGCGAAACCCGCTGGGCATCGTGGTATGTTATTGGTTTTTCGTCAGACTGGAAGAGAGTGAGATGGCAAAGCAGCGCGTAGGTATTGTCTTTGGGGGAAAATCAGCGGAGCACGAGGTTTCATTGCAATCGGCCAAAAATATCGTCGATGCAATCGATAAAAGCCGTTTCGACGTGGTGCTGCTGGGCATAGATAAACAGGGGCAGTGGCATGTCAACGATGCCAGCCAGTATCTGTTAAATGCTGACGATCCGGCGCATATCGCCCTCAATCCTTCTGCAATCAGCGTCGCGACCGTACCCGGCGTGGTGCAAGGGCAACTCATCGACGCCGGTAATGCGCAGTCTCTTGCCCAGATTGACGTGGTCTTCCCTATCGTTCATGGCACCCTTGGCGAAGATGGTTCGCTGCAGGGGATGCTGCGCATGGCCAACCTGCCGTTTGTCGGTTCTGATGTGCTGGGTTCCGCTGCCTGCATGGATAAAGACGTCACCAAGCGCCTGCTGCGTGATGCGGGGCTGAATATTGCGCCGTTTGTCACCCTCACCCGCGCCAACCGTGACCAACACAGCTTCGCTCAGATTTCCGGTCAACTGGGCCTGCCGCTGTTTGTGAAACCCGCAAACCAGGGTTCTTCCGTCGGGGTCAGCAAGGTGACAAGCGAAGCGCAGTTCACGCAAGCGGTCAGCCTGGCGTTTGAGTTTGACCATAAAGTGGTGGTTGAGCAGGGCATCAAAGGCCGCGAAATTGAGTGCGCCGTGCTGGGCAACGATTTCCCACAGGCAAGCACCTGCGGTGAAGTGGTGTTAAACAGTGATTTCTACTCTTACGACACCAAATACATTGATGATAAAGGCGCCCAGGTTGTTGTGCCTGCGAATATCGATCCGGCAATCAACGATAAGATCCGCGCGATCGCGATTAACGCTTATCAGACGCTCGGCTGCAGCGGCATGGCGCGCGTGGATGTGTTCCTGACGCCTGAAAACGAGGTGGTGATTAATGAAATCAACACTCTGCCGGGCTTCACCAACATCAGCATGTATCCCAAGCTGTGGCAGGCCAGCGGGCTTAGCTACTCAGCACTCATCACCCGCCTGATTGAACTGGCGCTGGAGCGTCATGCTGCGGACAGCGCCGTGAAAAGCTCCGTAAACGGTTAATCGGGAGTTTTCGCCGTTTCCGTCTCATCCGCTGTCGTCTCTTCAGGACGACGGCGGATAATCATCCCCGCCAGCCAGAAGCTGATAACCCAGGTCACCAGACCCACGGCATACGTTTGCCACCCTTTTGCTTCAAATCCCAACAGCCCCACGACACCGTTAAGAATAAAGATCAGCCCGATAGCAAAGGCGTAGTAATGCCAGTCACGGCGTAGTTTGGAAGTGAGCTTCATGACAAACTCCGGCAGGAAAAAAAGATATCCTCTCACAGATTTATGACGAGGTCTGTGGCTGATGCGGAAATTCTGAAACATGCTGTTGTTTCAATTAAGTTAAGAAATTGTGATGCGCTGCAGAATTCGACAATCCAGGAGAATTCCTTAGGGTAAATTAACACGATTCTGATATTGACAAATGCTATGACCTGTCAAACTCACCTTGTAAGACGCATATAAAACAGCGTGATTTATCGGGAGGTCGTGATGGCTGACTTTACATTGTCGAAACCGATTTTTGGCGGTAAACAACCAAAAACCTCCACGGCGGGTAATATCGCTTATGCCCTGTTTGTCTTGTTCTGTTTCTGGGCGGGTTCGCAGCTACTCAATATGCTGGTTCATGCACCAGGAGTCTATGAACACCTGATGCAGGTGCAGGATAACGGACGCCCGCGAGTGGAAATTGGTTTTGGCGTAAGCACCCTGTTTGGCCTCATTCCTTTCCTCGCAGGGTGTATGATTTTAGGCGTTGTGGCATTAGTACTGCGTTTTCGCCGTCGCTTTTAAAGCCCCATACAGCGAGCCCGGCGGTCATCCACGCGTTTTGCGAACCAGGCGGTTGTCAGGTTACGCGTGATCTTCGGGCTTTCCAGCTGAATACCCGGCAGGATTGCCTTCGGTAACGTTTTCCCACTTTTCTGTTCTGCAAGCGTAAAGACTTTCTTGTAGAGATCGGTTTTCTCAAACGCCAGACTATCGCCTTTCTCAAGCTGATGGCGAATGTCGCTGTCACTCATGCCAAGTCTGTTCGATAATTTCCGCACCGCCCGCTCCGTGGTGCCAGCCTCGCTGCTGCCATAGGCAATAAGATCGCCATCCAGTGCCAGCTTCACGCCGCTCGCGCGGCTGACCGCATTCTGAAATGCCGCGTTACGACTGGCATACCAGCCCGCGTTAAAGTCCGCAAAGCGGTACAGCGGCTCACTGTAATTCGCCGGATAGTTCAGCAGATGATAAGTGCCGAACCACAGGCCGCCACGCAGGGAGAAGACCTCCTGACGCACCGTACCGTCGATTTTCCACGGGTAGCCGTCGGTATGCTTTTCCGCAAAGGCAATGCTGACCTGCATCGGCCCGCCGGTGTGTACCGGGTTAAGTGAACCAAACAGTGTCTGCCCCATCGGCACCATGCTGATGAAATCATCAAAGATGGCGCTGAGCTGTTTCTCGGTTTTTACCGTGTCCAGCCGTTCGCTGTAGCTTTTTCCATTTGGCGAGGTGATCTTAAACGCGGTATGCACGAGAAATACCGGGATATGCATCGATTCCGCACGGCGGTCGATCTCTTTCCAGGCTATTTTGTTCAGACCCGGCACGACCGGGTCTGACTGGTACATTGATTCCTGCTGCGCCACCGCCAGTACCGAGCAGATGTTCTCCTCGGTAGGAGCAATCTTCTGGCTTTCAAAGGTTTTTGCCAGCGCATCCGCCCATGCATTGCGATCTTTCACGCTGGCGGGCATTTTTTGCCGCACAACGCTTGCCACATCAACAGGCTTCTCCCCTTCTTTAAGCGGGGCAGCCCCTTTTTCGGCACACCCTACCAGCACCAGAGCGGCCAGTAAGGACAACGGTAACGCACGCGGTACGGCAAAGGTCATAGCAACTCCCTGTATTAGCTAAATGTATTGGTGACTTCCTGCAGTTCCTGGCCGTCCAGCTCACGCTCAAAGCTGCGTAAACGTTTATAGATGGACATCAGTTCCACCAGCGTGGTCCAGGAGCTGATCAGATACTGGAATGAGCCACGCACCTGACCAAAAACGTTTGTTATCTGGGTCATCAGACCGAGCGTAATCGTACCCGCAACGATGGACGGGAACAGCAGGAACAAACCGAAAACGTTATCGACCTGCAGATACAAAATGCGCGCAATATTGAAATACATATAGTGGAAGTAGAGACGGAAGTAGTTGCGACGCACGGCACCAAACAGCTCACGTACGGTTGGTGGCGAGGCACGATTAGCATCATCTTCACCGTAGACCAGCTCTTTACGATAAGCCGCTTCCACGCGTTGATTTTTAAACTCCAGCCCCGGCAGCTTAATCCCGACCACCGCCAGCAGCCCTGTCCCCATCAGAGACCAGACAATCGCCGCAATCACCAGCCCATACGGCAGATGACCGACAAGAGGCAGATCCGGCACGTGAGCCGAGAGCGTCACCAGCACCGGCAGGAAGGCAATCAGCGTCATGATGGCGTTGATAAAGCTGACGCCCATGTCTTCAAGGGTGGAGGCAAAACGCATGGTGTCTTCCTGCACACGCTGTGCTGCACCTTCAATATGACGCAGGTGTTGCCAGTGCGCCATATAGTGTTCGTTCATCGCGGTACGCCAGCGGAAAACGTAGTGGCTGACGAAGAAGTTGTTCATCACCCCGATCACCACCGCAATCAACGCGATACCGAGGAAAATGCCCACCTCATGGTAAAACTGATTAATGGTTACCTTATGCGGCGAACTCAGCGCGGTCTGGATAAGGTCGTAGAACGGGGCATACCAGGCGTTTACTGCCACCCCCACTTCCACCAGGAACCAGGTCACAAAGATAATCAGCGAGGTTCCCAGAATCGACCAGTATTGCCAGCGGTGCGGCGCATAGACAAACCAGAACAGGGCGAACAGGCCAACGCATACCATGTAGTAGGCGTAAAACAGCAGATAGCTAAGCGACCAGAAGCGAGCGGCGCTGATCGGGACGTCACCCGTTGCGCCCGTAATGCGGGCCAGCCACGCCCCGCCGCCAGCCTGCCAGAAAATGACAGCGATCAGTGCCCAAATAAATGCCGACAGGAAAAAAGGCCCCGGCTTTGGGAAAAAAGACTTAAACATAATGCTTCCTTCTTGTTGTTATGGCTGTTGCTGTGCTCAACACATCACCACACGAAAATCTCGCCTGAGCCAGACGGCGCAGGCAAAAAGGTCAGACCCGAGGGTTAATTATTAGTTCGCTTTCCAGTTTTCGAGAATTGTTTCGGTGCGTTTCACCGCGAGAGGATTGGCCGGCGCAATAAAGTCACGCCAGACGTCGTTGTAATGATTAATCAGAATGGGCGCGTCGGCTGCCGGACGATTAGCCGTGGTATGGGCATCTTCCGCCACGGTAATGTGATAGCCACGGCTGACCCCGTTCTTGATGGTCGCATCGACACAGTAATCGGTGGCACAGCCGCAGATGACAAACTCGCGAATACCTTGCTCGCGTAACACCGCTTCAAGTGCGGTGTTATAAAATGCATCGCAGGCAGTCTTGGTGACGTAAAGCGCGTCAGCGGGCTGATGGAGTTCAGGCAGCAGCGCAAACCCTTCGCTCCCCTCTTCCAGACCGCCTTCACCGGTATGCTGAATAAAAATCACCCGTTCGGCGGCCTGCGTGAGCTGATTGATAAGCGAAACACATTTCTCGCGCTGGTAACGCGGCGTTGCAAACACCCCTTGCTGCATATCGACAACCATAACCACACGCTTCACTGACATATCGTTCTCCGCAAGATTGAGTGACACTGGCCTCTATCATACGGCCGATGTCACAAAATGGGAGACTGGTCGCCAGGAAATTATGCTTATTTACCCATGGTTACGTTTTTCTCGCTATCGTTATGCAATTCGGGGCATTGCACCGTGCGCTTTAGTAGTATAAATACCCATTACTTTTCTCATTCAATTCATGGATGCTTTTCGTTGAAACGTTGTCTGCTCTCTTTTGCCGCGCTGTGTGCGGTGAGCTTCTCCACCGCCCAGGCAGCTCAGCCGCTGACGGCCCCCGTTTTGGCTTCAGATATTGCCGATCGCTACGCGAACCTTATCTATTACGGCAGTGGCGCGACCGGGATGGCGATGGTGGTCATCGACGGCAACCAGCGCGTATTTCGCAGCTTTGGCGAAACGCGACCGGGAAATAACGTTCACCCGCAGCTGGATTCCGTGATCCGCATTGCGTCCTTAACCAAGCTGATGACCAGCGAAATGCTGGTGAAATTACTCGATCAGGGCGTGGTCAAGCTCGACGATCCGCTCAGCAAATATGCGCCGCCAGGCGCACGCGTTCCAACCTATCAGGGCACGCCCATCACGCTGGTAAACCTTGCCACCCATACCAGCGCGCTGCCTCGCGAACAACCCGGCGGCGCGGCGCACCGTGACGTGTTTGTCTGGCCAACGCGCGAACAGCGCTGGAACTACCTGAGCACCGCCACGCTGAAATCGGCCCCGGGTTCCCAGGCATCTTACTCAAACCTGGCGTTTGACCTGCTGGCAGATGCGCTCTCGACGGCAGCAGGCAAACCTTACCCGCAGCTCTTTGAAGAGCAGATAACGCGACCGCTCGGCATGAAGGACACCACCTTTACCCCTTCTCCGGATCAGTGCCGACGCCTGATGGTGGCAGAGAAAGGCGCTAGTCCGTGTAATAACACCCTGGCAGCCATCGGCAGTGGCGGGGTCTATTCAACGCCAGGCGACATGATGCGCTGGATGCAGCAGTTCCTCTCATCAGATTTCTATGCGCGCAGTCACCAGGCCGATCGCATGCAGACCCTGATTTACCAGCGTAGCCAGTTGCACCGCGTGATCGGCATGGACGTACCGGGTAAAGCCGACGCGCTGGGCATGGGCTGGGTCTATATGGCACCCAAAAATGGCCGACCGGGCATTATTCAGAAAACCGGTGGCGGCGGTGGATTCATCACCTATATGGCGATGATCCCGCAGTCCAACGTGGGCGCGTTTGTGGTCGTCACCCGCTCTCCAAATACGCGTTTCGTCAATATGAGCGATGGCATCAATAACCTGGTGGCTGAGCTGAGCGCCAATAAAGCCCAGGTGCTCACCGCCTCCATCCAGCCTTAATATTCCGTGGGCAAACGGTTGATGCTGACCAGTTTGCCCCGGCTCATATTGATGTAGTTGCCTTGTCGCAAAGCAGCGAGCACTTCGGCAACGACAGAGCGTGAAATACGCGTGCTTTGCTGTATATGATTCATCACACCAATTTTTGAACGCAGCGTTTCATCCCACTCGGCCATATTCAGCAGCATTGCGCGGATCTGGTGATAGGAGTTATTTCCCACCAGTTGCCTGTCGCGTTTGCCCAGAATGTAATTTATCCAGGATAACCAGCAAAACGCGTCTTTCCAGAGCGAATGCTGTTGAATGAGTTGACGGGTGGTCGCCGCGGGCAAATAAAAACCGGTACAGGCCGTTTTGGCAGTGACTCTGTATTCCTGACTGTGATTGATCACTACGGCAGACAGGCCAAAAATAAAAGGGGCTGACGCAATGCCAACCAGCAGATCGTCTGAATGACGATAAACTTCAATAACGCCGGTCTGGAATACGTAGGTACAAGGCTCACTCCCCTTGCCCGAGGTAATTAATTGCTGTGGAGCAGATTTAAACGGGGTACTGGCTGCTATCAAACATGCTTCGAGCCGGCTTAATTCAGAAAGTGGTTTCGCATTAACGTTCATGCAGACCTCAAGACATCCGTATTTGTCGGTTCACTATTATTTTTTATTGTCATCTATAAAAAAGCGGGGGCTTATCCCCCGCTTTTATTTATTACCAGGTATATTTCACACCCAGATTTGCGCCCCAGTTCTGGTCAACGTCACCGCCGCCCAGATAAGTGGCATCAGTGTAAGCACTGAAGTTCTTCGTAAAGCTAAACTGGGTACCCAGACCAACCCGCACTGCGGAGCCTTTCACGCCATTATCAATGCTGTCACCGTTAACATCGGCATCGTTACCAGCGTCGTCATAGACATAAGCGAGTTTGAAGTAAGGCGTAAGCGCCTGGTCACCGCCGTAGTTAAAGGTGTAACCGGCATCCACACCCGCTTCGTAACGCAGGCTGTCATAGGATTGACTATCCATGCGCATGTCGTTGCTGAGGCGATAGTCATCACCGGACTGGAACAGACCCGACACGGCCGCGTATGGCGTCACATAACCAGAGAGGTTTGGTTTCCAGTCATAGCCCAGTTTCAACCCAAAACCAACGGCGTCGGTGGTGGTGTTACCGTCAACATACTGACCATTGCTCATGGTCGCGGAGAGATCGTTGTTGAATCGGGTGTAGCTCAGGGAACTGTCGATGAACAGATCGTTCGCAAACTTCGCGGACGCGTACATCATTGCCGTCTGGCTGTCCTGATCCACCTGACCGGTGCGATCGCTGATATCGCCTTTGGCGAAACCTGCCGCACCACCGACGATCCACTTCGCATTATTACCGTCAATCAGGGTATCCAGACCAACCATGATACCGCTCACGTCCTGATCGTAGCTGATAACGCCATTATCGCCGTCGAAGTTGCCGCCAACGTAGCTTACCCATGCCCCGCCGTTATCCGCCAGGCCATGACGGCTGTTGGTCAGACGCGCACTAACTGCATCCTGCTGCAGATTCCAGATGTTGGTGTTGGCAGACGGGATGCTCAGCGCCATGTTGGCATAATCGGTCAGCGCTTGCTGTTGCAGAACAACAGTGTCGCCTTTCTGCTGCGCCTGATAAGTATATGCCCCTAAATCGGCTTTATTTGCCGCAGTGAAGCTGGCGCGGGTCTCCGTGTTGTTGTCATAAACACGGATAATCTCCTGGCCTTTATAGTCAGCAACAGAGCCGGCGCCGGAGGCGTTGTCGATACGCACGGCGTAATTCCCTGCCACGTCACCATTCACGGCCAGATGGCCGTCAGCGTTGAGTGCCACAACGCCGTAGTCGTAATCGGCTTTGCTCATATCGTTGGTGATATAGCGGGCGTTGTTCAGATCGCTGTTCAACACGTAATCACGGCTGGCCACGTTCAGCACGCCGCCATCCGTTAACACCATATTGTGCGTATCCACCTGGCCGAGGCCGAGAGACAGCTCCGCACCGTTGTCCACGGTAATGGTATTGGCATACAGCTCCGCGGTTTCCTCTGTCAGGGCCGCACGGCTGTCGCTGTCCAGATAGAGGCTGTCAGTTGCTACGGCACCCTTGTCACCGATGTTCAGAGATGAAGCATTGGACAGGGTGATGGAATCAGCCAGCAGGCCCGAGTTTTCAACATTGACCTGCGAATGATTATTCACCGTCAGCGTGTCGATGTTAGAGAGCTTACGGGTATCCCACTCAGAGCCGTTATCCAGCGTGACGTTGAACAGACCGCTCTGATAGACCGCTTCACCCGCGACATGTCCACTATTGTCGAACGTGGAATCCGGCCAGATGCTATCTGGAGAGAGGGTGCGCCAGTCAACGTCACTGTAGCCCAGGCCATACATCTGCGCGGTGCCGATGGCCTCAACGCTGGACTGCGCTGCGCCGACCCATTTGCTGCCATTGGTCAGCGTGACGTCCAGCTTATCGGTGTCATCCCAGCCGTTGGTGGTTGGGTTGTATATACCGTCAGCCGTCGTATCGGTTGCCGGATCGCCGTTCGGGTAGAAGTTGTTATCGAAGGTACTGGAGAACAGGATATCGCCGGTGATCGTGGAGTGATCGAACGTGGCGGTGGTCTGCATCGCGTTGTCAGACGCGCTGGCAGCAACAATCAGCGCCGCGTCGTCAGCCGCAGTGGCATTGGTTTCACCGTAATCACTCGGCTTCGCGGTTTGACCATAGAACCCGCTGGTGCCCAGGTCACTGTATGCGCCAGAGGTCAGCACCGAGTCTTTCACCAGCAGCGTGTCGGTAAAGACATTGCTGCTGTTCGCCACACCTTCCACCCCGTCATACGGGGTATTATCCCGTTCCTGATACCCCTGAGTCAGGGTAATGCCGGCGATGTGAGAGTTATTCTGAATAACAATATCCGATTCCACATCCAGGGTAATTGCATTACCCAGCGCATAGGTGTCCAGATAGTGCGTTTCCGTATTTTCCCCGTTCACAACGTCATACGCATAATGCTCGTAAGTATCATTGATCGTGGAGTTATCGACGGTCAGGCTAAAACGGTCGTATTGAGAATGGGTTGTGCCGTCCGTATCCACGCCATCAGCACATGACGCGGTCATGCATTCTGAAGTGATCATGCCATTAATGGTGCTGTTGGAAATGCTCAGCGCATTCGCCCGACCATTGATACCATCATCCAAATAATAGGTTGATATAACACCATTCACGGTGGATTTATTAATCACCGGATAAATATCACCATCGTGCGTCGCATCAGAGTAATCCCAGTCAGCGTAACCATAATACCAGGGTGCAGCTGCCGTATTATCATATCCGAAGGTATTATATGTCGTACCAGAAATATCCTTCGCATTGGCCTGAGAAGCGATAGCCAGGGTGCAGGCTAATGCAAGTTGTGATACAACCAGTTTCTTTTTCCATGTTTGCATTGGGTCATCCCTCCTCAGGGACGTAAGCAAGTTTGTCCATCTAACGATTTTGCAATACTTAATTGCGGAGGGAATTATGCATTTTCAATCTGAAAAGGTTCAATGAATCATTCCATTAAGTCCGCATTCAGACAAACAACATGAAAATAATGCAGTAGCGATGCAATGCCATCAACAATCATTATAAAACAGGCAGTTAAAACACCCTCTTATAAAGATAAAAAATATAATAAAAATAAATAGATCATTTTCAATGATATATTTATTTCATCATAGAAATAAAACCAATATTTCGTGAACAATTAACGCCAGTGGAAAGGCGTATATTATTGATCGCGTGACGCGTTGGCATCGGGATTTCCCCCTCGACAAAATGCCCACTTTGGTAAAACACCTTCTTTCACTTTGAGGTACACTAACCCTCTTTGTTCCACAAACCTCAGGCATACCATGACCGATTTAATTGCTCGTCCCCGTCGCCTGCGCAAGTCACCCGCACTACGCGCTATGTTTGAAGAGACAACACTGACCTTAAACGATCTGGTGTTACCGATTTTTGTCGAAGAAGAGATTGACGACTACAAGGCCATCGAAGCCATGCCTGGCGTGATGCGCATTCCTGAAAAACATCTGGCGCGTGAAATTGAACGTATCGCCAATGCAGGGATCCGCTCGGTGATGACCTTCGGCATCTCCCATCATACCGACGCCACCGGCAGCGATGCCTGGAAAGAGGACGGTCTGGTCGCCCGTATGTCGCGCATTTGCAAAGAGACCGTGCCGGAAATGGTCGTGATGTCCGACACCTGTTTCTGCGAATACACCTCTCACGGCCACTGCGGCGTGCTGTGCGATCACGGTGTGGATAACGATGCTACCCTGCTGAATCTTGGTAAGCAGGCGGTGGTTGCTGCCGCTGCGGGTGCTGATTTCATCGCGCCATCGGCTGCGATGGACGGGCAGGTGCAGGCTATCCGCCAGGCGCTGGATGCTGCCGGTTTTACCGACACGGCCATCATGTCCTACTCCACCAAATTCGCCTCCTCTTTCTACGGCCCGTTCCGTGAAGCAGCCGGTACGGCGCTGAAAGGCGATCGTAAAACGTATCAGATGAACCCGCTCAACCGTCGGGAAGCTATCCGTGAATCCCTGCTCGATGAAGCCCAGGGCGCAGACGCCCTGATGGTGAAACCGGCGGGAGCCTATCTCGACATCCTGCGTGATATTCGCGAACGCACCTCGCTGCCGCTGGGCGCGTACCAGGTCAGCGGCGAGTATGCGATGATCAAATTCGCCGCCATGGCGGGTGCGATCGATGAAGAGAAAGTGATCCTGGAAAGCCTGGGTGCGATCAAACGCGCGGGTGCGGATCTGATCTTCAGCTACTTTGCGCTGGATCTGGCTGAGAAGAAAATTCTGCGCTAAGGCGCAACGGTGCCGGGGGGCGGTTTCGCCTGACCCGGCCTGCTCTCCCTGCCTCACGAAACTTCACCAAACTGCAATACAACCGACATCTCCCCCTTCTACTGTCATCGCAAGACGGCAGGAGGAGTGATCATGTTTAGTCTCGATAGCGTTCTCGATGACCTTTGGCCTCAGGCGAGGCCGGCACCCTGGCAAAAAAGTCTGTTAAAAAGGCTGTTTTACGAAGAAGAATTCCAGCAATTTGCCGCAGCACACCGCCACCTGAAAGGACTGGATATGGTGGAGCAAGTTCTGGAGCACCTTGATATTCTCTGCACCGTTTCCGCCCGCGATCTCGAACAAATCCCCGAACATGGCCCTCTGGTTATCATTGCCAACCACCCGACAGGTACTCTGGACGGGCTGGCGCTGATGTACGCCGTCTCACGCGTACGACGCGATGTCAAAGTCGTGACCAACCGGATGCTGACCCACCTGGAGCCGCTAAGCTCGCTGTTTATCCCGGTCGATAATATGGGCGGCAGAACGGCAAAAACGTCGCTGGTACAGATGGAACAACATCTGCAAAACGCGGGCGTGCTGATCTTCTTCCCGGCGGGTGAAGTTTCCCGGCCGACGCGAAAAGGCATTCGCGATAAAAAATGGCACTCGGGATTTATCAAACTCGCCACCAAACTGCGCGCCCCGCTGCTGCCGGTACATATTCAGGCGCACAACAGCCTCCTCTTTTATGCCAGCACGCTGGTGTCGCCGACGTTATCCATGCTGCTGCTGATGCAGCAGATGTTCCGCCGTCGCCATAGCCAGCTGCCGATTACAATCGGTCAGCAGATTGCCTGGAGTGACTGGTATAGCGCCACCCTTTCGTCGCGTGAGATGGCCGAAAAGTGCCGACAGCACGTGATACGTCTTGGCAAGGGAGTGCCTGGCGTCTTTAAAACCCAGTGCGCCATTGCCCGTCCGGAAGACCGGGCTACGCTAAAACGCGAGCTGGCGCAGGCTGAATGTCTGGGCAAAACCGGCGATGGAAAATCCATCTATCTCTGGCAGCGTAACGGCCAGGAAGAGGCGCCACTGCTACGCGAACTGGGCCGCCTGCGTGAAATTGCTTTTCGCGCGGTGGAAGAAGGGAGCGGTAAACGCCGGGACACTGACAGCTACGATGATGATTATCTGCATCTGATCTTATGGGACGATGAGGATCTGGAGATTGTCGGCGCGTATCGCTTTATGCCCACCGCCAGACAAGTGGAGCGTCGGGGGCCGGAAGGACTGTACAGCTACAGCCTGTTCCACTACGACGACAAAATGCAGGATGTGCTGGAGCACGGCATTGAGCTCGGGCGCAGCTTTATTCAGCCGCGCTACTGGGGACGCCGAGGTCTGGACTATCTGTGGTCAGGCATTGGTGCCTATCTGGCGCGTTATCCCCACTACCGCTATCTGTTTGGTCCGGTCTCGATATCCGGCGGCTTACCGCCTGCCGCGCGGGATCTGCTGGTGGCGTTTTACCGCCTCTGGTTCCCGGCAAGCCATCCGCTCGCGGCGTCACGCCAGCCCTACCCGGCATCGCTTCCGGACGTGCTGGCGCAGTTTGGCGGCGTGGATTATGTCGACGATCTGACGAAGCTGAAATCCCTGCTCGGCAATCTGGGCTGCGGCATTCCGCCGCTCTACAAGCAGTATTCCGAGCTGTGCGAACCGGGTGGCGTACAGTTTATTGATTTCGGAAGCGACCCGGCATTCAACAACTGCGTTGACGGCCTGGTGCTGGTGGATTTGTGTTATCTGAAGGCGAACCGCTATCAGCGCTATATTGAGGCGCATTTGTAACCCTGCTTTCCCCTCTCCCGTCGGGAGAGGGTCAGGTGAAGGCATCAGCCCGCACGGTAAAACGGTTTATCCCCTAAAATCGTCGCCCGCTGCATAATCCGACGCTGCGGCAGATAATCCGCGTTCGCATAGTGTTGCGTCACGCGATTGTCCCAGATCGCCAGATCGTTCTCCTGCCAGCGCCAGCGCACCTGAAATTCCGGCCTGGTGATATGGGCAAACAGGAAGCTTAGCAGCGCATCGCTCTCTTTTTCCGTCACGTCTACGATCCGCGTCGTAAAGCCTTCGTTTACAAATAACGCCTGCTTACCGGTCACCGGGTGCGTACGCACCACCGGATGCAGCAGCGGCGGATGTTTCGCGACCGCGTCCTGCCAGCGCAGATGTTCCTCTTCGCTTTTCCGGTACTTGTACTCCTGGAAGGATTTTTTGAAGTCATGTTCGGCCCGCAACCCGCTCAGCAGCGTCCGGAACGGCACGGACAGCGCCTCGAAGGCGGCGATACCGCTGGCCCACAGCGTATCTCCACCGGTGTCCGGCAACAGCTTCGCCGCCAGTATCGCCCCGGCAGGTGGCGTTTCGATAAACGTCACGTCGGTGTGCCAGTTGTCGTTGTCCGGCGGATTATCGTTATGGGTATCCAGCACGATGATCTCCTCCACGCCTTCCGCATGGGGATAGACCGGGTGAATATGCAGATCGCCGAAGCGCAGGGCCAGCGCACGCTGCTGCTGCGGGGTGATCGCCTGTTCGCGCAGGAACACCACCTGATGGCGCAGCACCGCGTGGTACAACTGCTCGAACTGGTTATCGCTCAGTGGACGGGTCACGTCCAGGCCGGAGACCTGCGCACCAATATATGGCCCCAGCGGGGTGATGGTCAGACGTTCACTCATTGTATTTCTCCATGCCAGGGCGTCAGACGTCGCTGTAGCGCGCGCAACCCCAGTTCTAATCCAAAGGCGATCACGGCGATCACCGCGATCCCTGCCAGCACGACGTCAGTCGCCAGAAACTCTCCCGCCGACTGCACCATAAACCCTAATCCGCGCGTGGCGGCGATCAGCTCAGCCGCCACCAGCGTTGACCAGCCCACCCCGAGGCCAATGCGCAACCCGGTTAAAATCTCCGGCAGCGCGCCCGGTAAAATCACAAACAGCAGCACCTGAAGACGGCTGGCACCCAGCGACTGCGCCGCGCGGATACGCACCTGCTGTGCACTCTTCACCCCAGCCAATGCCGACATAGCAACCGGGGCAAAAATCGCCAGATAAATCAGCAAGATTTTCGAGGTTTCCCCGATGCCAAACCAGATCACCATCAGCGGCAGATAGGCCAGCGGTGGGACCGGACGGTAAAGCTCAATCAGCGGGTCGAGAATGCCGCGCACCGTAGGGCTCAGCCCCATCGCGATGCCCACCGGGATGCCAATCACTACCGCCGCCAGCAGCGCCACCAGAATACGCGCCAGACTGGCACCTAAATGCTGCCAGAGCGTGGCATCCATAAAACCCTGCGGCCCGGCGATAGTGATGAGTTTCGCCAGCACCTGTCCCGGTGGCGGAAGGAACAACGGGCTTACCCACTGTTGCGCTGCCACCGCCCACCAGACTGCGAGCAATACCAGCAACGTGCCCGCACTCAGCGTGATCTGGCGAGAGAACGGCCAGCGTAACGCGAGACGAGGGCGGCGCGTTTTCTCACTGAAGACAATGCTCATGAGAATGCCTCCCGTTGTTCAAATACGCGGCTTAAAACATATTCGCGCTGTTCAATAAACAGCGGATCGGATTTGATACTGCGGACCGGTTCACCGGCCACATAGCGACGGGCAAAGCTGAGCGGCAACCGCTCCAGCACACGACCCGGCCCCGGCGAAAGCAACACCAGTTCGGTCGCCATAAACACCGCCTCTTCGATATCGTGGGTAATCAGCAGTACCTGCTTGCCCGTTTCGTGCCACAGGCGCAAAAGCAGCGTTTGCATCTGCTCACGGGTAAAGGCGTCCAGCGCACCAAACGGCTCATCCAGCAGCAACAGCTGTGGGTTTGCCGCCAGCGCGCGGGCAATCCCGACCCGTTGACGCTGGCCACCGGAAAGCTGCCAGATAAAACGTTTTTCAGCGCCCTCCAGCCCCACCTTTTTTAGCATCTCACGCGCGGTCGCCAGCCGTTGTTCACGGTGAAACCCGGCAAGCTGCAGGCCGAAGGCGACGTTTTCCTGCACGTTGCGCCACGGAAGCAGCCCTTCACTCTGAAAGACCACGCCGCGCTCTGCACCCGGACCCTCGACCCGTTTCCCTTCCAGCTGGATGGAACCATGCTGATACGGTACAAACCCGGCGATCAGATTCAGCAGCGTGGTTTTGCCGCACCCGGACGGCCCCAGCACGACCAGCAATTCACCGCTGTCCAGCGTCAGGTTGATCTCCTCCAGCACGGGTTTACCGCCGTAATCAGCAGACAGATTTGTAATATTCAGCATCGCTTCCCCCTTATTTCACAAAGCGATCGGTCACGTACTGGCTGTAATCTGTCGCCACCGCAGACACTTTGCCCTGCTCTTTCAGAAACGTAGCGGTATCGACAATCGCTTTATTGACCGGCCCATTGAGCTGCTGGACCTGTTGTGCAGGCGTGAGATAGGTATTGCCTTTCACCAGCCCCGGCACGTCCGCTTCCGGAACGCCGCTCAGGCGCGACAGTTTTTCCAGATTGCCCGTCTCTTTCAGCCACGCATCGGGGTTGCTGAGATAAGGCTGTTGGGCGTCAATGGCGCTTTTAGCAAACGCCTTCACAACGTCAGGGTGTTTCTCCGCGAAGTCTTTACGCACGACCCACACGTCAAGCGTCGGCGCGCCCCACTGCCCCACCTGTTCGGAATCGGTCAGCACGGTGCCGTCTTTTTCCAGCTCATTCACGGCAGGTGCCCAGACGTAAGCGCCGTCGATATCCCCACGCTGCCAGGCGGCAATAATTGCGGGTGGCTGCAGGTTGATGATCTGCACCTGGCCCGGCTTGATGCCCCAGTGTTTGAGTGCCGCCAGCAGGCTGTAATGGGTGGTGGAGATAAACGGCACGGCGATGCGCTTGCCAATCAGATCTTCCGGCCGGGTGATGTTTTTCTTCACGACCAGGGCTTCAGAGTTCCCGAGCTGTGACGCCAGCAGGAAAACCTCAACAGGCACCTGCTGGCTGGCAGCCACCGCCAGCGGACTGGAACCGATATTGCCAATCTGCACATCGCCGGACGCTAATGCGCGCACGACGGCCGCCCCGCTGTCGAATTTACGCCAGTCCACCTTCGCGCCGCTTTCTTTGGCGAAAGTGTTATCCGCCTGCGCAACTTTTGCCGGTTCCGCAGAGGTTTGATACGCGACGGTAACGTCTACCGCCTGTGCCTGAAATGCCCACAGCGCCAGCGCGCCGAGAAGTGTAATTCGCGATGAAATTGCCATTGTGACTGCTCCCCTTGTTGTTATGAGGGCAGTATTTCCGGCGCAGGAATTTTGATAAAGGAATAAAAAAGAATCGTTAATTCCGATTCGTTTTTAGAAAAAAAGTGGCAAAGGATAGTGAATTTTGTGGGGTTTATTCTGGCTCCCTCTCCCGACGGGAGAGGGATGAGGTGAATGCATCAGACGACACACGGCATCAGCGCTGCGCCTTTAGCTCTGCAATGTCTTTCGGCGTGGTCCGGCAACATCCTCCAATCAACTTCGCCCCGGCCGCCAGCCACTGGGATAAATAGCCCGCCAGCGTTTCGCAGGCTTCGCCATGGTGATGCCAGGTTTTGGTCACGGCGTCATAATGCTCCCCCGAATTCGGGTAGACCACCAGCGGCAGTGCGGTGAGGCTGTGAAGATGTTTCAGTGCCGCGGTGGTATTTTCCAGCGCGATACAGTTGATCCCCAGCGCCACAATTTGCGGATAGCGTTCCAGCGCAGAAATCACCTCGCGCAGCGGCGTGCCGTCGCTGAGGTGCTCGCTGTCACGCAGGGTAAACGAGAACCATCCCCGGGCCCGGGGATACTCGGCCAGAAGCGCCGCCAGCGCCTTGATTTCAGCAAAGGATGGCAGCGTTTCGCAGGCCAGCAGATCTGCCCCGGCATCCAGCAGCGCTTCCACGCGCGGGCGATGGAAATCGGTAAACGCTTCTGCGCTTCGCACGTAGTCACCGCGATACTCAGATCCATCCGCCAGGTATGCACCATACGGCCCAACCGATCCCGCGACCAGCAGCGTGCCTGCACGAGGGTTTTCCGCGAGATACGCTTCGCGCGCCTTACGCGCCAGCTCAACGCTTTTGCCAATCAGCGCACGGGATTGCGCCTCATCCAGGCCTCGTGCGGCAAACCCCGCAGGCGTGGCCTGATAGCTGGCGGTGATCGCCACCTGCGCCCCCGCCCGGTAGTAGTCCAGATGAACGTCGCGGATAAGATCCGGGTTTTCAACCAGCACTTTGGCAGACCACAGGCTGTCTGCAAGATTACAACCGCGCGCTTCCAGTTCCGTCGCCATCGCGCCATCCAGCACCACAAATGGCTGTTTTTCAAGGATGGCGGTAAGCGGATTATTCTGCGACATGTTCAGGCTCCTGCGATGTCATGTTTCGGGTCAGGTAGTAGGCACCATAACACAGGGCAACAAACGGAAGCCCGCAATAAAGGGCAATACGCTGACTCGGGTCAAATGCCAGACCAACACAGGCCACCACGCAGAGGATAAAGCCAAGCACCGGCACCAGCGGATACCACGGCGCGCGATACTGCAGAGCGGAAAGCGGCTGACCAGACTGAAGATGGCGACGACGGAAGACAAAATGCGACGCGCAGATGCTGATCCAGACCGCCACCACAGCAAAGCCTGAGATGGCGGACAGTGCGACAAACACCGTGTCCGGTGCCACCACGCTTGAGAACAGCGCCAGTACGCCGCCAAGCATTGAAACAGAAATCGCCGTCATGGGTACGCCGTTTTTATTAACGCGCGCAAAGCAACGCGGCAGCGTTTTTTCATTCGAGAGTGACCAGAGCATGCGGCCAGAAGCGTACAGGCCCGAGTTCGCCGCCGACAGGATGGCCGTCAGGATCACGAAGTTAAAAATATCAGCCGCGTACGGAATACCGACCTTTTCGAACACCAGTACAAACGGACTTTTTTCCACGCCCGCCTGATGCATCGGGATCAGCGCGGCCAGCACAAACACGGTACCAATAAAGAAGATGATCAGCCGGGCAATGGTGGTACGAATGGCAACCGGAATCACCTTGTGCGGGTTTTCCGTCTCACCCGCCGCGATACCGATAAGCTCTGTCCCGGAGAAGGCGAAGTTCACCGCGACCATGGTCATCAGGATTGGCAGGCCGCCGTGCGGGAACCAGCCTTCGGCGGTAAGGTTGGTTAAGCCCGGCGCGGGAGAACCGTCCTGCATCGGGATAAAGCCAAACACCGCAGCACCGCCAAGAATAATAAAGGCAATAATGGTGATGACTTTCACCAGCGAGAACCAGAACTCGCCTTCGGCAAAGAAGCGCGTGGAGATGACGTTAAGGCCGAAGATCACCACGCAGAACACCACGCACCACGTCCAGACGGGCACCTGCGGGAACCAGTACTGCATACAGAACCCGGCGGCGGTAAAGCTCGACCCGAGCGCCACCGTCCAGGTAAGCCAGTAAAGCCACGCCACGGTATAGCCTGTAGCCGGGCCAAGATAGCGGGCGGCATAGACGTGAAACGCGCCGGTTTCCGGCATCGCAACGGAAAGTTCGCCCAGACACTGCATCACCAGCCAGACCACCAGCGCGCCAATCAGGTACGCCAGCAGCGTTCCCGCGGCCCCGGTCGTTGAAATGATATAACCAGTATTGAAGAATAGCCCTGTCCCAATGACCCCACCCAGCGAGAGCATAATCAGGTGGCGTGTTTTCATGGTGCGCTTAAGCTGCCCATTTTCTTGTTGTGTTTGCATATTACCTTCTATACGTATGGACATCTAAACATCCAAAGAAGGTGTGTTATACCGCGATTGTTAAGAAAAAGCTAGACGACCAGACGTAATCGAGCGCGCCGCGCGCTGAGTCTGGGGTGGGTTGTGAGGATCACATACAGGAACGGACGCCAGGCCATAAGCACCTCCGCAAGCAGATACTTACAGCATGGCGCGGACCCTGGCGTTCTTCGGTCAGTCGAAAGTGGTATCCGTAACGAGCGGGTTCATACGCGGGGTTTTACAGCAGCGCAATTCTTGGTAAATCCCTCAATCAGTTCTATAGTCGACACAGTTTCATCGTTACAGGATCAACTGATGCGCTTTAACGGACTGACCAAAGGTTTCTTTATCTTCATACTCGCCCTTGTCACCTGGGCTTTCTTCGACGTGCTCTCCCCCTACTTCTCCGCGATTTTATGGGCCGCCATTCTTACCGTTATCTTTAACCCGGTAAAAAACAAGCTGCGCGCGGCGATGGGCGATCGCAACGGACTGGCTTCGCTGTTAACCATCGGCATTATCTGCCTCATCGTCTTTATCCCGTTGATGGTGATCTTTTCATCGCTCGCCATTGAACTGAACGTGGTGTACACCAAGCTGCAAGCGAACAATACCCAATTCCCGGAAGTGGTGGCGAGCATCTTTAACCACCTGCCAGGCTGGGCCAGCGGCTTCCTTGCGGACCACAACCTGACGAACGCGGCGCAAATCCAGAAAAAACTCTCCGATGTAGCACTGCAGGGCGGACAGTATCTGGCCGGCAGCGCGTTTCTGATTGGTAAAGGGACGTTTGGCTTTGCGATCAGCTTCGGCATCATGCTTTATCTGCTGTTCTTCCTGCTAAAAGATGGCCCGTATCTGGTACGCCAGATCCTTGATTCGCTTCCTCTGTCTGATTTTGCCAAACAGCATCTGTTCGCCAAATTCGTCGGCGTCTCGCGGGCAACGGTAAAAGGTACGGCGGTAGTGGCGGTGGTTCAGGGCACGCTCGGCGGGATTGCATTTGCCATCGCTGGTATTGACGGTAGCGTACTCTGGGGCGCGCTGATGGCGTTCCTTTCGCTGGTTCCGGCCGTCGGCTCGGCCATTGTCTGGGTGCCGGCCGCCATCTTCCTGTTCGCCACGCATCAGCTCTGGCAGGGTCTCTTTATCGTTGGCTTCTTCGTCATCATTGTCGGGCTGGTGGACAATATCCTGCGTCCATTGCTGGTGGGGAAAGACACCAAAATGCCGGACTACCTGATCCTCATCTCAACCCTTGGCGGGATGGAGCTGTACGGCATTAATGGCTTTGTGATTGGGCCGCTGATCGCCGCGCTGTTCATCGCCTGCTGGAACCTGTTCTCCGGTCGCGATCACGCGGGTAACGCCGAAGAGCTGGATGCGGATTTCATCGAGGAAGGAAAAAACCCTCCAGATTTGTGATGATATGACGATAAAGACCACACCAGGCGGCACTGTGCCGCCTTTTTTTTCGCCTTAAATCAAACGTTTTCTATAATTTGAAAGAACGCCATCCTTCTCATGTCGTAAAAGGATCCACAGGTGCGAATCGCAACGATAACTAACTGGGCCTATGGTGCCACGGTCTGCCTGACCCTTGTCTCAGGCATCATCATGCTGATGGCATCCAATGCCGACACCGTGGAACGTCACGCCGTTGAACAGCGGCAGCGCTTTGATGAGCTGACAGAGGATATTGAAACCGACGCCTGGGCGCAGTCCGATTTAGCCCGCCTGTACGTAATAAAAAAAGATCCGCAAACCCTCAGACAATACAGCCAGTCAGAGAACAACCTGAAAAATGTCGAGCTGAGGCTGGATAAACTGCGCGATAACGGCGCGTCCGATGAGGAGCTGGCCCTGCTGCGGGAAGGTCTCAAGATTATCGATGAGCTACAGGATGAACAGCAGACGGCCCTGACCAGTACAGAACGGGGAGAAGATGCCCAGGCCATTGCCCTGCTTTATGGTGCGCCCTATGAGCAGGCACTGGAACGCGCACAAAACCAGATTGATCACTTTCGCCAGATCCTCGACAAGCGGGTGATTGCGTCCGTGCAGGATGCCACCAAAAAATCGAAAGCGCTGCGTACGGCCTCTGAACTGATGGTTGGCCTGACCGCCCTGCTGTTTCTGTTTGTCCTGGGCTTTATCCTGAAACGCCGCGTGCTGCGCCCCGTGGTGCGTCTGAGCGACGTGGTACACCGTCTGGCGTCGCAGGATTACGCCGTCGAAACGCCGAATTTTAATCAGATTGATGAGATTGGCGATATGGCGCAGGCGATCCGTATTTTTCGTGAAAACGGCCTTGCCCGGCAACGGCTGGAAAAAGAGCGCGACGCCGACTGGGCTGTCCGCGAACTGCTGGCCCGCATGACGCAGCGGCTGCAAGGGTGTGAGAACTTTACCGATGTTATCAACGTGGCGGAGCTGTTTGCCCCCAATATCGCCCCGGGGGTACCTGGCCGGCTCTATGTCCTTGACCGCGATCCCTGGCAGATGCGCTGCGTTGCCCAGTGGCTCTCCCCCACGGGAGAGGAGATGACGTTTCATCCTGACGAATGCTGGGCAGTAAGGCGTGGTCAGAGCCATCCCCCGTTCAGCGGTAAGCCGGATATCGCCTGCTATCATCTGCCGGAATCACTGGCGTATCGTTCGCTGTGCGTGCCGCTCATTGCCCAGGGCGAGGCCATTGGTCTGCTCTCATTCCAGAATATCACCGCGGAAAATGCCCCTGCCCGTGCTTATCTCGAACTGATGGCCGAAGCGCTCGGTCTGGCGCTGGCAAACCAGCGGCTACGCGATGCGTTGCTGGAAAAAGCATTGTTCGACCCGCTGACCGGCTTGCGTAATCGCCATCATCTGGAAGATACGCTTCATACCCAAATGACACAGGCCATTCGTAACGGCGAACCGCTGAGTTGCATGATGATCGATATCGATCACTTCAAGAGCATTAATGACCGGTTTGGCCATGAAGCGGGTGATCAGGTTATTAAAAGCATATCCAGCATTGTGAAACGGGCGGTCCGTGAGAATGGCCTGGCGTTTCGCTTTGGCGGAGAGGAGTTTTTGATACTCCTGCCAGGGGTAAATGAAGAGGTTGCCTTTACCTTCGCAAACGAGATTTTTGACGCCGTTCACGCGTTAACGGTGCGCAGTGGACTGACCGAAATCGGTCCAGTTGATGTCTCTATCGGAATCGCCAGCTACCCTCAGCATGCCGAAAGCGACAACCTGTTACGCGCGGCAGATGTTGCCTTATACCGTGCGAAAGAATTAGGGCGTTCTCGTATCGTCAGTTTTAGTACGCTCGAAGTTGAATAGTTAAAAAAAGAGACTGTCATCCCTCCTGGCAGTGTCTTTTCCCCTTCTTTGTCTTCCCTGAAACAGCGTGCTTCATTGCCGTACTTGTTTTGGTAATGTTAATTTCGTTTCAATATTGTAACTCACTGTGCAGAGTAATGTTTTTATGCCTGTCCAGGATCCTTGCAAAGATCGTCATATGACGATTTTGAGCACGTCTTTAAACAGGAAATCGTTTCTCTACCTCCCCTCCAGCCCCTCAACCAAAAGAACATAAATCTATATAAAAATTAAAAAGCAGTCATTTAAATTTAAAAAATCAATTTAAACGATATTTGCGTTTACCAAAATGCGCATTAAATGGTTTTATATCCCGACCAAAAGAGTGGGTAAAACAGTGTTCCGAAACGCTGTTTCCCCACCCTGGAAGTACCAGGTACATCGAAAATGAAAAAACGGGATATAAAACATGTTCAATAAGACATTAATCGCAGCGGCTATCATGTTTTCTGGTGCAGCAATGGCGGCAGAAAGCACGGGTGTCGCAGGTGGCACAATTACCTTTAACGGTTCAGTATCAGATACAACCTGTGATGTGACGACCAACAATGGTTCTGATTTCACCGTCAATCTGTCTCCGATTACGCTTACCGATATGGGGAAAACCGCGGGCATCGTGACGGCTAACGAAAAAGACTTCACCATGAGCCTGAAAAACTGCACAGCGGCAGACGAAGGCACCAAAACCCTCAAAATCACCTTCACCAGCAGCAACCTGTCTGACGACGGTAAATACCTGAAAAACTACAGCGAAGGCGGCGCAGAAGGTGTGGGTATCACCCTGACATCCGATGGCAAGACTGCCGTACCGTTTGATACCGCCTTCAATACCGGCCTCACGTCGGATGATGTTTCCAGCACCGACGGTATTACGCTGACCATGCATGCGAACTACTACAACTTTGGCGGTGCTTCTGTCACCACCGGTAAAGTCGTTACCGACGCAACTTACTCTTTTAGCTACGATTAATACCTCCACCGGGGAGCAATCCCCGGTTTTAAACATCATGAAAAAATTAATAATCTTTCTCATCGGGGCTGTCGCCTCGCAGATGGCTTTTGCCAGTGTCGTGATTAATCAGACTCGCGTCATTTATCCGGCAGCGGCGAAATTCGTTTCCGTACAGCTGGTTAATGACAGTGATAAAACGCATCTGGTGCAATCCTGGCTGGATGAGGGCGATGCTTCCGCTGCGCCTGAAAAGGTCAAAGTGCCCTTCTCCCTTATGCCGCCTGTCGTAAAAATGGAGGCGCACAGTGGGCAAACCCTGAAGGTCGCCGCAATGAATACCCAGTCACTGCCAACGGATCGGGAAAGCGTATTCTGGCTGAACGTTCTGGACGTGCCTCCGGTACCGGAAGGTGGAGCTGATAATTATCTCCAGGTCGCTATTCGCAACCGCATCAAAGTTTTTTATCGTCCAATGTCTCTGGAAGAACTGGACAGCTCGGTTATTGAAAAAGTCACCCTTTCCACCTCTGGCGATCGTGTGTGCCTTAAAAACAACTCCCCTTATTACCTGACCATTCCGCAAATCGTGACCTGGCAAGGTGGGCAGTTAAAACAGGCCAGAAAAGATAATTTACTGAACGATACCGCCTTTATTCCTCCGTTTGGTTGTGCGCTGGTTCCCGACAAAATCCATGCGGGTAATCAGTACCGAATCACCTGGCTTGATGATTTCGGCGCCAAGAGATTCAGCACCCTCCACTGATCGCAGACAGTACTCATGCCAGGTTCAATTTTGATGAAGAACAGATCGCTGTTTCGAAAAAGCCTGCTGGTTCATTCCATCAGCCTCGCCTTGTGCTCGTTTAGTGCATACGGTGAGACATTCAACAGTAGCCTGCTGGTCGGTAATTCAGCGGATATGGACTGGAGTAATAATCAGTTGGTCATGACGCCAGGGACTTACGATCTCGACGTTTACGTCAACAACGTCTGGCGTGGAAAATTCACCTTAACGGTCGCCAATGACGATCGGGGTACCGTACATATTCATAAAGAAGATGCCACGCAACTGTCTATTCAGGAACTGGATGATGCTATCGCGAATGCTCACTCCGACATGATTGACATTAATACGTTACTCCACGGAGGTAAAAGCAAGCTGGTACCGGGAGAGTTGCGTCTGGATCTGGAAGTTCCGCAAGCCTTTGTGAAAACTGACAGCCAAAACTGGGTGGCACCGCAGAAATGGGATCAGGGGATTAACGGTCTTTATACCAATTACAACGTTAACTATTACAACTTCCATGGACTGAGTGAAGGGTATACAAATAGCGATAATTTTTATCTTTCACTGAACAGCGGGCTGAATTTTTCAGGCTGGCATTTACTCGATAATTCCACCTGGATGCGTTACAGCAATCCGGGAAAAAGTTATTGGGTCAATACCACACGCTATGTCGAAAAACCGATTGTGGCTATCGAATCGCTCATGCGTGTCGGGCGGGCGTATACCGCCTCTGATTACTTTGATACCGTGAGATTCCGCGGCCTGACGCTCACGAAGAGCCGGCAGATGTTGCCCGACAGCGAACGTGTTTATATGCCTGTCATCACCGGGATCGCCACCAGTTCCGCGGTCGTGAGCGTGTTTCAGGACGGCCATATTATTCATCAGTTATCCGTGCCCGCCGGCCCCTTTGCAATTCGGGATTTAATGCCGACCGGTTCACGTGGCGATCTGACCGTGGAAGTAAAAAATAATGGCGGAAGTACCGAGCGCTTTGCCGTTCCATTTTCCTCTTTACCAGACATGCTCCGACCGGGCACCAGTGATTATCAGTTCAATATCGGTGAAGTGGACATGCGCGGTATCAACGACCATAGCCGCTTTGCCCAGTTTAGCTATTCACGCGGTATTAATAATTACGTTACCGCGACTGCCGGGAGCATCTGGAATGCTGACTATCAATCTGTATTGCTTGGGGGTGCCATATCTTTACCCTACGCGGGCTCGTTGTCTGGATCTCTTGAAGAGTCACAGTATCGCCTGCCGGGAGAGGAGCGGCGCCGCGGAGAAAAATACGCCCTTTCATGGAGTAAGTATTTTCCAACACGAACTAACCTGACGCTCGCATCGTATTATTACCGAACGCAGAACTATGCCTCCTTCAGCGATTTTGTCCTGACCCGATCCAATATTCAGGATTATGGCGGAACAGGCTCCTCGACGGTTAACAGCAAACAGGCATTCAGCGCCAATATCATTCAACCCCTGTCAGATAATTTCGGCCGTCTTTCGCTTTCAGCATACTGGCGTGACTACTGGCGCGGGCAAAAAACCAGCCGCCAGTATAACCTGACGTGGAGCAATGCCTGGCACAGCGTAAATTACGCCGTATCGCTGCGCCGTTCCGAAGTGACGCAGTCCTACTACGACTATGAAACAAATTATGAGGGTGATGTCGTCACTTCGTTGCGTACGCGTGGAAACACTGAGAACAATCTCTATTTTTCCGTCACCGTTCCGATGTCCCTCTTCGGCAGCGGTGGGAGCATCGCAACCCACGCCAGCATGCAGAAAGGTCGATATGCGTCTTCAGACGTCAGCCTGAGCGGTAATTCCCACGATGTCGATTACAGCCTGATGCTGGCCCATGATAACGAGGGGGATTCCCGTTCGGCGGATCTCTATACCAACTGGAAAAACAGTGTGACCAGCCTTAACACCGGCCTGACCGTCGCCCGTGAATATCGCCAGACCAGCCTTGGTGCGAGCGGCAATCTGCTTGCGTGGCGTGGAGGGGTCATTGCCTCCCCGAATAATGGGCGAAACTTTGTGATCCTTGAGGCACCCGGCGTGGAAAATGCCGTGGTCAACGGCGATTCATCGACCCGTACAAACCAGCACGGTATCGCACTGGTGACCAGCGCAACGCCTTACCGACAGAATAATTTTCATCTCGAGCAGGATGGGACAAAAAGCAGCGACGTTGATTTACAGGGTAATTTGCTGAATATCGCCCCGTATGAAGGCAGCATTACGTATTTGAAATACAAAACGGATACGCGGAAATTATTCACCCTTGAAGTTCAGGATACGAAAGGTGAACAGTTACCGTTTGGCGCATTTGTTTCAGATAGCGGTCATAACGAATTGGGATATGTAGCACAGGGAAGCCAGATTTTTATTAAATCCGATACGATGCCTGATTCTCTGCATATCGATATCAGCAAAGGCAAGGTAAAAAAAACCTGTGTCATTGCACAGCCCAATGAACATGCCGTCAATATCTGCCGGTAATTTAAAACGAGTATTAATACGATCATGAGTAAGTCTTTTTATCTCATCATAGCCGTATTCGCCCTGATATTTATACCAGGATTTTCCGCGCTGGCTCAACCCCAGTCCAGAGGCCTTACTGGCGATACGTGCAGAAATAGCGGCATTTTATTTAAAAACGTGGCAGAAGCGGATAAATCGCTGAATCTCTCATCGGAGTTTCTGACATCCAATGTCGTAGAAAGAACCTATACGACAAGCTGGTCTGGCAGCATGACCTGTACCTATGGCAATGTCGGGATTGGTGGTGTATTACAGGATCATCTTTATTATTTCACCGGGTTTAATAATAACCCCGTGTACCTCAATTTTAACAGCGCTGATGGCGAAAACAGCTACTGGATTAAAGTGACGGCACAAATCACCGGCACAACAAAAGTGACTGTCAGCGGGATTGTGGGCATCCACTCCCTCGCCTATCCAACACAATATACATTGCGCGCAGAGCTTTTAAACACGCCACCCACCGGGGTCGCAGCCTACACCAAGACGACCACTAATGGTGCACTCAGCGTTATACCGGCGGTAATGAGCGGTACGGGGAGCGGAGCGGATTCACCCTTGTTATCCAGTAAAACCTATGCCTACCGCGCGTGGGACAACATGATGACCGACACCTCGCGCAAAAGCTGGAATACCGATTATTTTCTCGCTTACGAGAAAGTTACTATTCAGTTTGAACCGAAAGAAACCACCTGCAACATGACCCATGACATGACGGTTAAGCTCCCCCCCGCCTCGCTGAGGACATTAAAAATAAATGGTAAAGCTAACGGTGCCGATTTTACCATACCGTTTAAGTGCGGGAATCTGGCGGGAGTTAAAACTGCCACCCGTAATATCAAGGCCTGGATATCCAGTAATGACCTGGTTACTACCGACAGCACTTACCAGGTCATGGTTAATGATGAGACTACCGCTGGCGGCGTGGGCATTGCGCTTCGCAGTCGTTATTTCCTTGGCGAACATGAGGAGATAAAAATCTCCAGCAGCAATAATATGGAACATGCAACACAAATATTAGACATTGCAAAAGATGATAACATCCAGGATATACAATATATTTATTTGCATGCCTATTACAAAGTCTACAACGCATCAGCGCTCTCGACCGGAACGGTGGTAGCAACCGCACAAATTATGTTTGGTTACGATTAATTATTTTAGTATTTAGCTCAGGGTTTCCATGAATATATCTGTTCAAACCGTGCTTAACTTATTACATCGAATTATTTACCCGGTCTCTGCTGACCTGGTAAATCATTTGCAACGCACGGCAATCATCACCTGGTATTTAAGCCATCAGGCAGGACTTGATCACTCCGGAATCAAGACGGCCTTTCTGGCCGGCATGCTTCATGATATTGGTGCACTCAGTAAAGATCGCGCACACATCATGCCGGGAAGTGATGGCTTTCAGGATGGCCATGAACAGTTGGGTGGGTCAATGACGGCGGGCATTCGTTTTCTGCAGCCGGTGACCGCCATTCTGGAAAATCATCACAGCGAATGGTCAATATCAGACAACAATACGCTCCCTCTGGTACATCATCTGGTGCATATGGCCGATACGTTCGAACTGTTCCTGCGCGAGGTTAAAGGCGATTTTGTCGCACAGCGCGAGGATATCCTGGCCCGCTTCTTTGCACGGCCTGAGCAGTGGCCTGATGTGCTTTCGAATGCCCTGTATGAATCGAGTCGCCAGGATGGCTTCTGGTTCAGGCTCTGTAACCCGGCACAAGACCAGGTGCTTAATGCCATTAGCCCTCTGCAACACGACATGCTCGATCATCATGACTTTCTTGAAGTGTGCCAGCTGATTTCAAAAATTGTCGATAAATACAGCAGCTTCACCCGCACTCACAGCGCCAGCGTGGCCCATGTGGCGGCCCGTCTGGCTGCACTTTATGGCTATGACCGCGATATGCAGGAAAAAATCTGCATTGCAGGTTATTTACATGACATCGGCAAGCTCTTTACGCCGCTCGCTATTCTCGAAAAACACGGCAAGCTTGAAGATCATGAATACGCCCGTATGAAGCAGCACAGCTACAAAACGCTGGTCATGCTACACCCTATTACCGAACTCGGCAGCATCGTGGATTGGGCAGCCAACCATCATGAACGTCTGGATGGCAGCGGTTATCCTTTCCGGCTAGGCGCCGCGTCGCTGGATATTCCGTCACGAATTCTGGCCGTAGCGGATGTTTTTACCGCAATGACAGAGAACCGTCCCTACCGACGAGGAATGGACAGCGATAAAGCCATGAGTATTCTTCGTGAAGAGGCCGCAAATTATCGTCTGGACTGGGACATTGTGACATTGCTGGGCCATAATATTAATTCTGTTAAACCGCTCGTTGCGAAGTGTTAACGCCCTAAGAATAAATAATGAAATATTTGATTGCCCATACAGTTGTCTACGATACGGAAAGTGGTGAACTCACTATTCCAGGCGCTGAGGCACCTGAAGGCAAAAAACTGACAAACACGGCGAATCGTATTCTCTCGTTGCTGATTGCAACGCCGGGAGCCGTTCTTGAACGTCAGTATCTGCTGGAACAGGTGTGGGAGTCCGCAGGACATACCAGTTCCAGCTCCTCACTTAATCAGTATGTGAGTATTTTACGTAAGACCCTGACCTCCCTGACAGATATTGAAGAAACGATTATTGTTGTTCCCAAAGTGGGCTTTTTCTTTTCTTCTGATATTGATGTGCAGATTATAGACACCACTGAAGGTGTCACTAAACTCGAGAATATTAGCCCTCGCCGGGTCAGAAAGAAAAGATTCCCACAGCGATATATATGGGCAACAGTCGGTATTGTTGTGCTGCTAATAGCCAATATCTGGGTCTGGCGCAAGGAACAGCCAAATCAGCGATATGACGAACTCACGATGATTGGCCATCTCGGGAAGTGTAGCGTCAACACTTTTGAACATCTTTCTGGTGATATGCGAAAGCATTTGATTGACGTGTTGCTTTCTGCTCAGCCCAGTCTCAAAGAGAAATGTGCGTTGCATGCAGCTCAACTGATGGTGAATATACAGCCGAACGTGTTTTATGGTAGCCGCGGGAGAATTTTTTACGCTTTTTGTCCCATGGACTCAGAAAACAACACGTTGATCTATTGCGAAAACCATTATGCATTTAACTGGGAAATGAAATGAAAAACGCACTGGTATTCGCGACGATAATAACTGTACTTACAGGCACGCTTCTCTGGGGTATTATTGTACGTCCATCAACGTATATAAACGATCGCTGCTTTGCGAATTTCTCCTATAAAGATGGTTCAAATGACCAACCGTTTACATTTTCAGGAAATGTTGCCTTTGAATTTTCCGAGGATAAAACAGGTCAATCTAATTTATACGGCGACATAGATTACCAGGGCAAAAATTACACCTTTTCCCGCTACGTAAAGTTTAAGTACCTTAATACCTCCAGCAATGCGTATACGGTGAAGATCCTCAAGCAGGAAAAGCTGGCACATGATAACACGCCCGAAAATCTGTCCTCTCTGGCTATTAAAGTATTCTTTTTAAGCGGCGAGCATTCCATGTATATGAAAAAACATGGCGACAGTTTTATCACTATCGGTAATACGCTGTCGCCCGTGATGAATTGTGTTATCCAGTCATAAAGATAGTTTGATGATCGCATGGAAGATATTGTGTCGACAAAAAAGAAAACATCCCGGTGTGTCAGTTGCTCAGAATGCGGTTTTGCTGACGTGTGTCAGGCCTATCTTTTTGACCGCCAGGAACCCCTGTTTATCCACGATCTGGCGCGTGGTAAACGTATATCGAAAAATGCCTTTATTTATCAAAGCGGCACCCCGGTAACTGCGCTCTATGCCCTGAGAAGCGGCGTGGCTAAAATTTACGATACGCAGCAGATTCTTCAGGGGATCCTGCTGCCGGGGCAAATTTTTGGTGCAGAAGAACTCTTCACCAGCCAGCATCAATATAGCGTGCAGGCTGCTACAGACGTGGAAATCTGTGAGCTAAAAAAAACGCATTTTTATGAGATAAGCCAGCTAACCAGCACGTTCACCCACTTTATCATTCGTATACTCTCCCGTTCAGCCAGAGAAAAACAGTTGTTTATTAACGTACTGGTGAAGAGCGACGGTTTACAGAAGGTCAGTGATTTTATCCAGCTTATCGCGGATATCCGAAAAGAGTATGGCTTTGAGCACCGCGCGATTGAACTGCCGCTCACTAAAAAAGAACTGGCGCAATTACTGGGTATTTCCCAGTCGACACTGGCGCGTGCGCTGGCGGCGCTGGTTGAGCAGCAGAGGGTCTTAATGAATAAAAAAGAAATTACCTTATTACACTACTGAGCGTTTCCATGGCGTGTTGTCAGAAGCCACCCGATATTACGGGTGGCGCTTAATTAGCGCTTACTCATGGCCAGCCTGGCAGCAAACAGCAGAAACACTACGCCGGTCGTTCTGTCCATCCATTTAACGACCGCGGGCTTTTTCAATACTTCTGCCGCATAGCCGGTTGCGATAATTAACGTTAACGACCAGAGCGTGCCAATAAGCACATGAATACTCACGAGCAAAAATGTCCACACAAACGGTGAATGACCTGCTGGAATAAATTGCGGCAGGAAAGAAACGTAGAAGATACCCATTTTAGGGTTTAGCACGTTACCCAACATGCCACGTAAAAAACCGTTGCTGCTGCGGGCATTACCGTCAGAGGAAAGCGAGAACTGCTGACGCGGGCGTAACAATAACTGGAGGCCCAGCCAGCAGAGATAGAAGGCCCCACACCACTTTAAAAAGGAATACGCGAATTCGGAGACAGCCAGTAGAGCTCCCAGGCCGAAGGCGACCAGCGCGCCCCAGATAAAGCAACCCGTATCAATACCCAGCGCGACGTGAATTGCTTTTTTACTGCCATCCGCAGCGGCAGTGCGGAGAATTAACGCGGTATCCAGCCCGGGAGTCAGGGTCAACAGCGTGGCAGCGAGAGTGTAAGCAAGAAGGGCATCGGTGACAGTCATGGTGCTACTCCGAAAACACAGAGCGTATTGGAAAGTTAACATTGCTGCAACACCAAAAAGAGGGGGTACAGATACTCTTCTTCCCAGAATCTGCGTCGTGTTTTATCCGGCTTACGGGTTATGCAGAGGTAACTTCAGGTAAGGCGTAACTGATTTTATTCATCGGTGAACTCGATTATACGTTACGGGTAACAAGGCGTAGTTTTAATACCGCTAGTTCAAGGCTATATGCCACAGGATATCAATACAGGAGTAACAACTATGCCATATGTAACCACACAGGACGGGGTAAGTATTTATTTTAAAGACTGGGGCGATAAATCAGCGCAACCCATCATGTTTCACCATGGGTGGCCGCTGAGCGCAGATGACTGGGATAATCAGATGCTATTTTTCCTCGCCCACGGTTATCGCGTTATTGCTACGGACCGCCGCGGTCATGGCCGCTCAGACCAGGTGAGCCACGGGCATGATATGGACCATTATGCATCTGATGTTAACGCCGTCGTTGAGCATCTGGATCTGAAGAATGTTATCCATGTAGGCCACTCCACCGGTGGAGGACAGGTTGCTCGCTATGTTTCAAGATTCGGACAACCTCAGGGACGCGTATCAAAAGCGGTTCTCATCAGCTCCGTCCCTCCCCTCATGGTAAAAACTGACGCCAACCCAGACGGAACGCCGATTGAGGTCTTCAATGATTTCAGAAAGGCACTTGCCGCTAACCGCGCCCAGTTCTATCTGGATGTCGCCTCAGGTCCTTTCTACGGTTTTAACCGATCCGGTGCAGCAATCTCTCAGGGCACAATTCAAAACTGGTGGCGCCAGGGTATGAACGGCGGTGCGATTGCTCATTATGAGGGTATTAAGGCATTCTCAGAGACAGACCAAACTGAAGATCTTAAACAGATTTCTGTACCTGTTCTGGTCATGCAGGGCGATGACGATCAGGTCGTCCCCTATAAGAATGCAGCGATTATGCAGGACAAACTCCTGAAAAATAGTCAGTTAATTATTTATCCTGGTTTCCCTCACGGAATGCACACCACCCATGCTGATGTTATAAACTCAGATATACTGGCATTCATTAAGAAATAAAATCATTACCAGCATTATTCAGGGTAGCTATTCAGCTATCCTGAATTACGTTTTAATGCCATCCCTCCACCGCATTAAACCCCCTATCAGCGCCCCAACATGTCGTTATTGCGTGGTCAGGAGATCAATCATCGCGCGGGTGGCAGCGGACTGGCGCCGGTGTGGCGCGAAGATCACCGAGAACGGCCGCGAGCGTCCGCGAAGGTGAGGAAGCACCTCCACCAGCTGACCGCGCTGTATCCTGTCCTGGACGATAAATTCATAGCTCTGGCAAATCCCCATACCGTGTTCAGCCAGGGAGACGACGCCAAGCACATCATCCGATGTTTCGATAGGTGAAACGGGTAGCCAGTCCACATCGCGTTCGTCTTCCCGAAACACCCACGGAGCGATGCGACCGGTGCGCGGCAAAATAAACGGCAGACACATGTGTCGGTGCAAATCATCCAGCGTTTGCGGAGTCCCCATCCTGTGAAGGTACGCGGGTGATGCGACCAGCAGCAAAGCGGCATCCTCCAGTTTACGCGCGACTAAACCACTGTCGGGCATCTGACCCAAACGAATCGCCAGATCGAACCCTTCAGCAATCAGGTCGACGTTGCGGTTGGTGATGTTCAGATCCACCTGAACGCGCGGGTAGTGTTGGGAGAATCGCGCCAGCAAGGGCGGCAGGCGATAGTGCCCGTAGGTTGTCGGTACACTCATGCGCACGCGTCCGGTCAGGTCGCCTTCCTGGCCCTGCCCATTACGTTCAGCTTCATCCAGCAGGGAAAAAGCAGATCGCGCCTGCTCCAGATAAACTCGCCCTGCCTCGGTCAGGCCTACCCGACGGGTGGTTCGCTGTAAAAGCTGTCGTCCCAGACGCGTCTCAAGGCGAGAAACCGCACGACTCAACACCGAGGGCGTGGTGGACAGGGCGACGGCAGCAGCAGTAAATGAGCCGTGTTCAACGACAGCGATGAAGACCTCAACATCGCCAAGATAATCGAATTTTCTGCTCATTATGCTCTTTCAGGAACAAATGTTTTTCAATTCCGCTAATTTATCTCCAGTTGGGCGATGAGTAAAGTGTGCGCATTCATCACCAGAGGGTAAAATCATGGATCTTCAACTCACCGGTAAGACAGCACTCGTTACTGGCGCAACCGCGGGGATTGGTTTGGCCATCGCCCGCACGCTGGCGCGCGAAGGCGTGGCCGTCACCATTACTGGTCGTGACCACGCGAAATTGCAAAACGCCGTGGCAGACATTACCGCCGCTCAGCCTCAGGCGCAGGTCACCGCCATCGTTGCCGACCTGGGAAACGCTGAGGGGGCAAAAGCCCTGATCGCGGCCTGCCCTGACACCGATATTGTCATCAACAACCTGGGCTTTTATGAAGCCCGAGACTTCGCCGACATCACCGATGATGAGTGGCTGAACATGTTCAACATCAATGTCATGTCCGGCGTTCGCCTGTCACGGCATTACTTCCCGCGCATGCTGGAACGCAACTGGGGCCGGGTGATATTTATGTCGAGCGAAGTCGGCGCGTTCACGCCGCCAGACATGGTGCATTACGGCGTCAGTAAGTCGGCGCAACTCGCCGTTTCGCGCGGTATGGCCGAACTCACGAAGGGGACGGGCGTTACGGTCAACAGCGTACTGCCTTCAGCGACCCGCTCCGACGGCATTATCGAATACCTGCGCCAGACCGCGCCTGCACCGGGTATGACCGACCAGGAGATCGAAGCGAATTTCTTCCAGACCTACCGCCCCAGCTCTCTTATCGCGCGAATGATCGATGCTGATGAGATAGCCGCGATGGTCGCGCTGCTGGCAAGCCCGTTGGGCGCTGCCTCTAACGGTGCTGCGGTGCGCGTCGAAGGCGGCACCTTCCGCTCCATTCTTTAATACAGCAGCCGTCATGACCTGAGGGGAATCAGTGTCCCCTGCTTTCCCCTATTTACCGGAGCATAGAAATGTTCAAACGTACCCGTAATATGTCCGCCATCGCGATGGCAATGTTGTTCTCTTTTGCGAGCGTAGCCAGCGCAGCGAACCAGGCCCCTCTTGAGCGCTGGCGCAGCTATACCGGCGTAACCTGGAATACGCCTGAGAAGGGGGAAACGCCGACGCCGTTTTCCGGCTCGGTTAACGCGCCCATCGCAGGCATCCACTTTGATGCAAAGGGAAGAGCCTTTGTCAGTACCCCTCGACTGGTTTCAGCCGGTGCGCCCGCGACGTTAAGTATTCTTGATACGACCGTGCAGACCGGACCGGCGCGCCTCACGGCATTTCCGTCCCGCGAGGGTAATGCCGTGGAAACCGCTCCCGACCAGAACCTGCGTAACGTGCTTGGCTTCTATATTGACCGTAAGAATGGCTGGCTGTGGGCCCTGGATATGGGGTTCGTCGCGGGAGAAGCGGAATCCCCCGTGGGTTCGCAGAAACTGATGGTGCTGGATCTGAATACCGGCCGCACGATCAAACGCATTCCACTGGATGGCGTGGCAGATCGCAAGGCGAGCTTCCTCAATGATGTGGTTGTTGATGAAACGCGCCGTGTCGCTTACATCTCCGACAGCGGCTCGCGCAGTGCGCCTGAGAACCGCGTCGGTCTTATCATCGCCGATTTCGCAACCGGCACTGCCCGACGTGTGCTCGACCGTCATCCAGACCTGCAGATTGAGCCGGGTGTGAAGGTGGTCTCGCACGGGGCTGAAGTCTGGCCTGGTCATCCATTACTGATTGGCATCAACGGTATTGCGCTGTCTCCGGATACCGGCACGCTCTACTGGACGGTGACGACAGGGACCCATGCGTTTGCGGTACCGACTGACATTCTGCGAAAGCCAGGTGCTGACGATGCGCAGATTGCGGCGCAGATCCGGGATCTTGGTTCGGTGGGAGGAAATACCGACGGTATCGTGACCGATGCCAAAGGCAACCTCTATATCACCGATGTGACACACAACGGTATTGTCAGATATGAACCGAAGCGCGGCTCAATGACCCTGATGGCGTCAAACGACGGCGTACACTGGCCGGACACGCCGGCCATCAATCCGGACGGGGATCTGATCTTTACCTCCAGCAGCCTGAACGACCATTTTGCTGGCGCGGTCAAACCTGGCCAGGAGCGCTATGACGTGTGGCGTTTCCCCCTGAAGGCGTTGCAGGATAAGCGCCAGTAACGCGACTGCGCATGCTCCGTACTGGAAACACTATACGCTCACAGGGACTCTCCTTGTGGGCGTGTACATTACTGACGCCGGTGTATGCGAGATAACCGGTGCAGCCAGAAGCAAACGGGCAATGACAGCAACAGAAAAAGGCAAAATGCGGCCAGGAATGCATCCGTTGTAGTAAAATGCAGGACTGAAGCCGCCAGTCCCCCTGCGATTCCACTGAGCACTATCAGGCCAAAAAACACCCACCCGGTAGAGTACCAGAGAATATTGTTGATTAGTCTTCTTATCATCTGCTGAGTTCTGCGAATAATATTGGAATGAATAAGATATCGGTTTGAGAACGCCGGACATAATCCCTGCCGCCATATCAATGGGGCTGAAATCGCTGTATCCGAAACGACCCGTTCTTACCGGTATACATTGACGCTGAAACTGCCGGTATTATCAGAGTATCCAGCCTCTGTATCGGCAATATACAGATGTAGGGTACCGCTCTGGGGAGTCGCCCATTTGTATACTCCACCGCCTATATCATAACCTTTTCCAGAGGTATCAAATCTCGCCTTGAGCACCTTATCATTGCAGGTAATGAGTCCTTCTTTCACCCTGCCATCCGGCACCGCCAGCGCAAATTCTTCTTTACCGTATTTAATCCAGCCAGAGGCCATTATCGTTATCTCATCACCGGCATTCAGTTGCAGGCCTGTATTAATACCGGCAGGAATATTTGCAGGAACTTCTCCGGACCATTCTGGCTTAGCCGTCATGCTATTCTCCTTTATCAAACTTCATTAACATTACATTTGATGCGTGCTTTGCATCAATCAAAGACAAACCCCCCCTGCATGTGACAGACATCACACTTATTATTCATAACATTTCATCATGGATGCATATGAATATATTTATCCTTTCCAGACTTATGTCGAAAGAATAATGCGATTTCTTTTTTTACGCTGCGATTTATATAAACACACCGACACAACCAACAACTAAGACACTGATTTATAATTGATTTTAATGTTAACTATAGGAGTAATCGCACTTTTAATCATGACTGTAATTATACCTTTAGTAAATTAATTACCTTACCTGACCGGCGGTAATAATAGGTACGCGAAGCAGTGAGAGGGCGCATTACAGCACCGCCTGCCGCGATATCCGCCCAATAAAAAACATCTACCTTTCCACTTAATTTCTCGCCTCCCCGACGGAAAATTAATGGGTTAACAAATATCCACTTAGTTACCCTGTGTATTACTTTTTTGGTTTCAACATATACCTCTCACACACACGCATTACCGCTCTGGAGCAACAAAACACAGCATGAGATTAATCCTAATATTTAATTCACAGAACTGCAGCAGACGGGAGGCGAACGGAAATCATCAGCATCATTTCCAGAATATTATTTGCTGAGTGGCATATCTGTTTATATTCTGATTGTGAATGCCGTACCCCTTAGTAAGAAATAACATTATCTGTAGGCTATTTATTACCTCATACCACTGACAAGCTGGACGCTCTACGCTGTCACGATTACGGAGAATTATATGACTGTTTCACCTGCATGGTCGGGCAATATTGACGCAACTGCTGACACGGGCATTAATACCGGACTTAAACTAAAAGCCGGGCAAAAAATCAGTATTATTGCGGAAGGATGGATTAAATACGGTAAGGAAGACTACGCCCTGGCATCGCCATACGGCAGGCTAAAAGAGGGCTTTGTCTTACGGAACGATAAGGTGCTGAAAGCCCGATTCAGTGCATCCGGAAAAAGCTATGACATTGGCAGTGGTGTTTACCAGTGGTCGGTACCGGAAGACGGCGAGTTGATTCTCGTGATCAGTGACTCTTCACATCGCGACAACAGCGGCGCTTTCAGCGCGGTTGTGTATATCGCTGAAGACGAAAAGAAAGCGGCGGCTCAAAAGGCGGACTGGAAAGGTCATGTTCCCGCAACGCGCAGTGACTGGACCCACACCGGCGTATCCGTGAGCAAAGGGGACAAGGTGATGCTGATTGCTGCCGGTACCGCTCAGTACGACAGCCGCGGTCGCAGCTTTGGACCTGACGGCGACAGCCAGCATCCGTCAGCGCAAAAACCGGATCCCACTTTTGTCCTGCCAGAAGCACTGGCGGGGAAATTACTGATCAAAGCGGGTGAGCATATTTACGGTATCGGAAGCGGCGGTAGCGACTGGGAAGTCCCTGCTGATGGCGAAATTTCATTCATTTTTAACGATACAAATGTTGCGTCTGAATACGCCAATAATACGGGAGGCTATGACGTCAGGTTTGTTGTGCTCGGTTGAAACGCCCGCAGGGAGGCAACGTGCCATGCACTGCCTTCCCTGCCGGTTCACTGGAAAACAAAAATGAACGTTAATGGAGCCCCTGATATGAGCATTATGGACAATAAAAAAGTTGATTTGGTTTTCATCATCGACAGCAGTCTTTCAATGAAGGATGAAGCGGAAGCGCTCTGTGCAAAACTTGAGAGCGCCATTGAGGAGGCCAGAAAAGCCTGCCCTTCGGATTTACGAACTGATTTTCTGGGTATCGAAGGCGTTTTTGCCGGCACCAAATTTAATAAAACGGTCCGTCAGTTCCTGACGAGCGAGGCCGGTGCTAACCCGTCCGCCCTGAAAGGCAGAGAGTATGTCAAAGAGGGGAACCCCGCTCAGGAAGATGTGGCGCCTGCTGCGGAGGACGTTATCCGTCATTACAACTGGCGTGACGGCGCTGAAAGGAATGTTTTTGTGCTGGGAGACGAAAGTCTGAAAGGCGGAGAGATGATCCTGGATGCGAGCCGCATCAAAGCCTGCGACGATGCCATTGCCACCGCCCTGGAGTACGGTGTCAAAATCCACTCCTATCTGGGCACGCCTCATGTCTCATTACCTTATCCCACCCCGGATGATGAGAAAGCCATGGTTCGGGAATACAAGCGCCTGGCGCTTCGTACGGGTGGTGAGCATTATATCTACACCTCCGGCATTGCCGATTTTGCCTCGGTTTTAAAAAGCACCATTTGCGCCAGTAAGGCCACGCAACACGACAGCGTGGCGAACAAAAAAGAAGAAGCAGATGCGCTGGAAGGTAAAACGCCAGCGAAGACGCCTGGTAATGGCAGCGATCTGTGCGCACAGGCCCCTGAGATTGTCCGGGCGGTGAATACGCTTGCTGATGTACTTAAGAACCTGATTGATGCTTGCGCCAGCGACTGTCGTTGCAAAGAGAAAACGCCCCCTTGCCCGTGTCAGGAACATCACAACAAACCGGTGCCCCCCTCCTCACCCCCCGCTGCGCCGGACACTTCCCCTGTCAGTCCCGAGCCGCCAGCAAAACCATTCCTGGATGAGAGTAAGTTTACGAATAATCACCTGAATCACTGGCAGTTCGGACCGGCAACGCCTGAGCATGAGTTTTACTCAGAAGGTGGCGCGACCATGATTCGTTTTCCGACCACCAATGTTAAAGGCCGGACACACAATGGCGTGCTGCTTTATAAACATTATTCGGAACTCCTGCCGGGGAAACGCTATCGCTTCAGCCTTCAGGCTCGCAGGGACAATGACTATAAGGTGATACCCGAACTGTCACTTCGGGTGGCAGGCCAGGATATTACCTCGGTTACAGCACTTGCCGTGAAAGGCGAGTGGGTCACGCTGTCAGGAGAGTTTACGGCGGCACAGGGCGATAATGTGCTGGAAATTTTCAGCCATAAAGCCAGCGGCGATGGTAACGATTTCAGCATTACTGGAATCACAGTAAAATCCGTCGATTGATTTTATTACGCTGACTTCATTTCAGATATGAAGTGATGCCGGTTTGGCTACGCGTTGGTTAAACCAGGCATCACTGCTTAGCCAGTGTGCGTCACGCTTGAGATAACGTTGGTCTGGCCCGGTAATACACGGTGGGCATGATTACCCTCGTCGACAGGTTTACCTGAGCAGTTAAACCCGCGTGTTACCAGGGAAGCGCAATTTTCTCATCATTCGCTTTCTCGCCGTAATACAAAGAAGGCAGGAAACGAGACAAGAACGTGAATTCTGTATAACAGTGTCGCATAAGCGCTAATCCAACGTCATCGGCAGGTTCAGCGTGGTCGTCATTACTCATACCCAGAATAAACCGGCTACGCAGTACACACCCAAAAGGCGTATCCCGGACAACATGTAGCATTTGTCCGTCCAGCGGGTCGCCCTGACTATCCAGTTCAGTTTTTTCACCGAAGCCTATCCTTGCGGCAATGATTGCCGAGACACTCCCATCCGCCATTGCCTTGTCGACAGCCATTTCGCCAAATACCGATGCAGGGTGATGGAATTTAAGACGCGCGGGAATGGGAGGGATTTCAGCTAATGATTCTACTGCATGGATGCTTGCGCCATAAAAACTTTCCCCACGCTTCCAGTTGGCATCCCATCCACGATGTTCAACATGATCAATGGGATGCCACCATTTTATATGCTGCGTCGTTTCAAAGAAGGTAAACCACCAGTTAATCATACGTCCTTTGCAGCCATGTAAATCGGTGCGTACGGCGACCAGCAGACTCCCGTCATCCAGACGTTTAATACCTGTCTCCAGCGGCATGGGAGAAGGATCAAGCAATGCCGAATAATCCAGCCAGGGCCTGGCAATATCGTGTTGTCGCATTTTTTTCTCCATTAGCATTGGGAAGTTCGAACCATTTAGGAAACGAAGTGCGTTTCCTAAACATTACCGATAGAATGGTCGTATGACAAGCGAAAAGGAATCTCCAGGATGACCTCACCAACCAAACCACGCGGACGTCCCTCAGTCCCTGAGGAAGAGGTGAAGAAACAAATCATTGGTAGCGCGATGGCCTTGCTCTTTGACAAAGGCTATGACGCCACAACAATTGAGGCGGTTGCATCGCATGCAGGCGTTGCCAAAAAGACCGTCTATCGCTTTGCGAAAAACAGGGAGGAATTGCTTGGCCTTTCGGTTCGAAACTGGACGGATAACTATGCCCCACTCCTGCAGAGCGATCCGACAGATAAGAATGACGTTTTACCGGCGTTAAGAAAATTACTGGCTGCGATTTGTGGTCAGGCGCTATCAGTAACCGCCGTGAAAATGTTTCGTCTTCTCAATACTGAATTTCCTGGTAAAGATGATCTCCTCAAGAAATACACTGAAAATGGCATAGCGCGCGGCCAACAATTACTCACAGAGTGGATTACACGACAGCAAAAACAGGGCTGGTTGCCGATGTTACCTGCAGATACCAGTGCCAAAGTCATACTCGCCATGTGTGTCGCCGAACCTCTTCGGCAGGCGGCGATTGGTTTAACTCATCCCATTGAGAAAGCAGATATTGAGGCACATTTGGATTCTTGTATGCCTTTTATTTTACTTATATTCAGGCAAGGTGATGAATGACATAGTACCTAGCGATTCGATAATAGGAATGAATCACACCTAGCAAATCATTGATTTATAAATGAATTATATAATTCATACCTTGAGATACCCCCATAAGTACCCCCACCTACTTGTATCGATATACTTTCAATGAATTTGAACGCAAATGTTATTACCATTTCCTGGATTAATGAAATCAGTTGGAATCACAGAGGTATGAGTCCTTAAGGGTAATATTACGATACAGTTTAGCTTATAGTATAATACCAGATGAACGTTATTTAAGATAAACATAAGCTGATGAGAACCACTTCACTGGCTTCCCATCATATGTTTTATTGATAAGATTACCACTACTGTCCATTGCACTAGCTGTGAATGTAATGTAATACATACCAGGATAGTTTGTTTGCACAAGGTAATTAAATTTACGCTCTGCACCTATAGGAATTGTTATATTTGAAAGAGGGGCTTTACCGTCTTTAGTAATTGTTTGATAAAAAATTGGATTGAATGTTTCTAAGGGGATAGGTTGATCTCCCTTAGCAACCACTCTCGTTACAGATAATGAGTCTTGGTCAAGCTTAACATATATAGCGGTATTGCTATTATTTTTTACTGTCACAGTCGGTGTAATATAAAAAAAACCATCACCTTTTATAAACGGAGCTTCAACTTCAAATGAGGTTGATTCTGTATCTTTTATGCGGTTCTTTAAATCAATAAGCTCAGCTTTGGCCTTATCTCTTTGTTCTAATGCCCCGTAGGTGAACAAACCCCATGCAACAGTCGCAATAGCACCAAGCGCCACAGCTATCTTATTGAAATCATCAGCTGAAATTTTTCTAGCTGAATTTGAATTTACTGAATTTGAACACAATATTCCTATTATGAAAATAGCCCCTAGGGATAATATAATAAATGCAACAACCTCTATTATTGTCATAAACATTTTAATTACTCACTATAGGAGGATCGATATCCTTAGGAATATCTCCTTCATCATAATCATTGGGATTTGCCTCAACGAATTTGTTGTTCTGCTTTTTAGTTTCAAGCATTAACTGGGATTTCATTTTATCAATATTAATCCCTTTCATAATAACATCTGAATGTTTCGCGATTATAGCCTGTGCTACTGGAACCTCTGCTTTATAAGCTTCACTTGCGAATGCAACATTGTCTATTTCTCCAACAATCATTGCCATTAGCAACAAGAATATTACACCAGATCTTTTTGATTTTGTCTTTAATCCAAGCCAGAAATCCCCAGGAGACATCAACATTTGTTGAGCAGTAAGAGTTAGCTTACCTTCTTCATACATCTTTTCCATTTGCTCTTGCAGATACTCAAGAGAAATATCATCGTTCAATTCGCTATTTTCAGCTAATAATGATATTACTTGAATCCTATCAATTACTTCGGATAATGTTTTTAAAGCATGATGATTGATTGAATCTTTCTGCTCGATCCTCAAACTACTATAGTAACCATCTTCATTAATAAAGAATGAAGAAAGCCAGTGGAAAACCTCTGTTGAGTAATCACCTAATGAGAATACGGCCTGGTATGCAAGAAAACTTCTAGAAATTGTGAGAGGAACATCCTTTCTGTCTATTATAGAGCCCCACTCAACATCTCTTCTAATTGAAAATGTTTCGTCAGTGTTTTGTTGGAATCTAATAGTAGTAGGATCAAAATATGCTTCAGACTTAATAACACCAGGAATGATCTGATTGGATGTCATTGTGAAAATGACATCTCCAACGTTCATATCATCTATAAAATTAAGCACTTGCGACTTTACATTTCTTGTAAACCTAGGGGAGTTAATGACTTCATCAATTGTTTGAAGATCTTGAGCAGATGAAATTTCCCTTTTCTCTCCAAACAAATATCCATCTAAATGGCCTATTGCAACAAAACTTTCTGAAATAAACTCTTTAGCAAACTTATAACGCGTCCCCGGGCGCACAACCCAGCATTTAGCATTGAGGTTAACTGACTCAACTCTTATCTTCCGTTGCATTGTAGTTTCCAATAGTTTTTTTCTTTTTATAGTACATAAACTGCAAAAAAGAAAGAAATTAAAAACTACCTAAAATCATAGTATTAGTACATTACTATTATTAGCCATACAATATTTAATGTTATCAAAGCAATAACTGCGGTTAAAAAAAACTTTGTTATTTCCCACCCTATGCTTGAGAGCTAACTTGTAGAAGTTAGACATAACGCAAATCCTACGATTTAACTCCCTAGATCAACTGTAAATTAAAGCTTTAACAGCCAAAAACTCTCACTGACGGTGCCGGTTGGTGAAAAATTTTGACAACTCAATCTGAACGCCAGCTTCCGGGCAAACCAGAACAGCGATCTGAAAGAGGCTCGAGGATGGTTGCAAAGGGGGAGTGCTAAACACCTCCCCTCCTGTGTTCCCGCAGCTGAAGCTTTCTGAAGCAGTAGCAGTTGACACTTTCCCCTAGTAAGGCATAACAAACCATAACAGGCTGACACCTGCCCTGCTTCGCATCAGCCCTTTACGCGTTGGCTGCAGCTGTTGTGCGTGAGCGTTAGGATCCGTTAGGTTGGGTTGACACTTTTCCCTGTTTTTCACGAAAAAGTGTCAAGTTAGAGGAGCTAGGTTTGGCCGGGGGTTTACAGTTTTTCACCTGCCAGCAGACAGAGTGCCTTTAATCCTGTTTCGCTCCAGTCATCCTGGGTGTCGGGATGCATTGCGGCCACATAGGCCAGCTCGGAACGCAGGAAACGCAGACCACCAGCCATGTGATCTTTGCCATAGAAGCTGTGGGTTTCTTCATCCGGCCGGAAGAGAATCAGTTGTTGCTCTTCCGGCTCGTGCTAAACATCAAAACCCAGCTCAGCGGCAGCTGCCTCTATCCGCTGGCCAGCATCCATATCTGCCAGCAGCGCTTTCCCGCCGTCATGCTCCCATACCCATGCGGCGACCTGCGCCCACGTCATTTCAGTCAGGTCTTCGCCAGCACCGGCGGGATTTTGTTTAGTCTGCGATGCTTCGACATCCACTTTATCGCCTGAAATAACGATTTCACCGCGGGCTATCCAGCCGTAAACCTTCTGCCGACTAACCCAGCTTCTCTATACCGGCTACATGATATTTTAAGCGCCAGTATGTGCCGCCATAAGGTTTGATCAAGAAATACAGACCATCACCATCGGACAACTTGTAAGCCTTCTCTTAGTGGCATTAAGTTTCACCTGGAGATACCTACTTAAGACCGAAGTACAAATACCCTTGCACCTACTGACCATTGATTTTCAGGAGATTTTTGTAGACGTGGAGGTACTAAAAGGTTTCAGACCGCAGGATATAAGGGATTTTGGTGAAATTTAGTCGGCCTGAGGAGACGTTAGGATGGTGCCGATAATAGGAGTCGAACCTACGACCTTCGCATTACGAATGCGCTGCTCTACCAACTGAGCTATATCGGCCCTGAAAGGCCGGTTACGAGCGTAACCACGGGGCAAAAGGTTAGATCTAACCGGGTGATGCGTCAATGCCCTTTTGAATCAAACGGCTATTTTTGCATCACCCGTGATTATTTACGCACGAATCGTATCATCACCGAAGCCGATCCACTTGTAAGTGGTCAGTGCTTCCAGGCCCATCGGGCCTCTTGCATGCAGTTTTTGCGTGCTGACAGCAACTTCTGCGCCCAGGCCGAACTGGCCACCGTCGGTGAAGCGGGTTGAGGCATTCACGTATACGGCGGAGGAGTCCACCTCATTCACAAAGCGATCGGCATTGCGCAGGGTGCGCGTCAGAATCGCATCCGAGTGCTGGGTACCATGTTCACGGATGTGAGCAATGGCATCGTCAAGGCTCGCAACCACCTTCACGTTCAAATCCAGCGACAGAAATTCGTCGTCGTACTGTTCCGCTTTGACCGGTACCACCGTCGCCGGGCCGTCTTTCAGCAGTGCCAGCGCGTTGGCATCCGCGTGCAGCGTCACGCCGCTTTCGGCCATCTGTTTGCTCAGAGCAGGCAGGAAGGTATTGGCGATGCCCTGATGCACCAGCAGCGTTTCAACCGTATTACAGGTGCTTGGACGCTGGGTTTTGGCATTGACGATAATCTTGAGCGCCGGTTCAATCTCGGCACTGTCATCAACCACGATATGGCACACGCCGATACCGCCCGTGATCACAGGAATGGTCGACTGCTCACGGCACAGCTTGTGCAGGCCCGCGCCACCGCGTGGGATCAGCATGTCGATGTATTTATCCATGCGCAGCATCTCGTTCACCAGCGCACGGTCCGGGCTCTCGATTGCCTGTACGGCACCTGCCGGCAGGCCGCACTCCTCCAGCGCCTGCTGGATAACGTTTACGGTCGCGGCGTTGGTACGCCAGGTCTCTTTCCCGCCACGCAGAATGGCAGCGTTGCCGGTCTTCAGGCACAGGGAAGCAACATCAACCGTAACGTTGGGACGCGCTTCATAGATCACGCCAATCACGCCCAGCGGCACGCGACGACGCTCAAGGCGCAGCCCGCTGTCGAGCAGCCCACCATCAATGACCTGACCAACCGGATCGGCAAGATTGCAGACCTGGCGGACATCGTCAGCGATGCCTTTCAGACGTGCCGGGGTCAGCGCCAGGCGGTCGAGCATTGCTTCGCTCAGGCCATTGCGACGCGCTTCCATCAGATCCTGCTCGTTGGCGAGCAGAATCTCCTGCGACTGCGATTCCAGATAATCAGCGATTTTTTCCAGCACGCGGTTTTTCTCGCGGCTGGAAAGGAGCGCCAGTTTGTAAGAGGCGGCCTTCGCGGCTGCGCCCATTTGTTCCAGCATTTTCTGGCTCCTTAACGAATAATCATGTCATCACGATGCACGGCAACCGGACCATATTCATAACCCAGAATGGCGTCTATCTGCTGTGAATGGTGACCCGCAATACGGCGCAGGGCATCGCTGTTGTAGCGGCTTACGCCGTGGGCGATGTCACGACCTTCAAGATTACGGATACGGATCACTTCACCACGTGAGAAGTTGCCTGTCACGCTTTTAATTCCTTTAGGAAGTAATGAGCTCCCTCTTTCCAGAATTGCGGCGGTCGCCCCTTCATCAACGGTGAGTTCGCCTGCCGGCGGTGCGCCAAAGATCCAGCGTTTGCGGTTCTCCAGCGGGGAGGCCTGCGCGTGGAAGCGGGTTCCCACGGAGATGCCTTCCATCACGTCGCCAATCACGCCAGGACGGCTGCCCGCGGCAATGATGGTGTCGATACCGGCACGGCATGCCACGTCGGCAGCCTGCAGCTTGGTCCCCATCCCGCCGGTCCCGAGGCCTGAAACGCTGTCACCTGCGATGGCGCGTAGCGCATCGTCGATACCGTGTACATCGGTAATCAGTTCAGCATCCGGATTTGAACGCGGGTCGGCGGTGAAGAGCCCCTGCTGGTCTGTCAGGAGCAGTAATTTATCAGCGCCTGCCAGAATCGCGGCCAGTGCCGAGAGGTTATCGTTATCACCCACTTTGATTTCAGCGGTGGCAACGGCATCGTTTTCGTTAATGACGGGAACGATGTTGTTATCCAGCAGCGCACGCAGAGTATCGCGCGCGTTCAGGAAACGCTCCCGGTCTTCCATATCCGCACGCGTCAGCAGCATCTGCCCGACGTGGATGCCATAGATAGAAAACAGCTGTTCCCAGAGTTGAATGAGTCGGCTTTGTCCCACGGCGGCCAGCAGCTGTTTAGAGGCGATCGTCGCGGGGAGTTCGGGGTAACCCAGGTGTTCACGCCCGGCGGCAATCGCCCCGGAGGTCACAATTACAATACGATGCCCTGCGGCATGCAACTGAGCGCACTGACGTACAAGCTCAACAATGTGGGCGCGATTAAGGCGGCGCGATCCGCCTGTTAAAACACTGGTACCGAGTTTTACCACCAGCGTCTGGCTGTCACTCATGATTCTCTGCCGTTCAACGATAAGGGAAAATGATGTCAAACGAACGTTTTAACAGGTGTCAGCCCCGTTGCCAACTGCCTTAGCACATCGCGAAACACTTTGTTGCGCGGGATCAGGAAGCGTAGCGGCAAAATTTGACAGTTTTATTACCGAAATAATAAATCACAGTTTTTTAAAATTATTCTTAATTTGTCATAAAAGTTTCATTGCGTAACGTTAAAACCCTTTCTGTTTTTTCACGGGACTTAAGCATGAGCTTATCGTCCAGCGAATTTTTTTAGCGCGTTTATAAGACAGGATCGAAAATGAAAAAGAGCACACTGGCATTAGTGGTAATGGGCGTTGTGGCTTCCGCATCTGTACACGCAGCCGAAGTTTATAATAAAAACGGTAATAAACTGGACGTATACGGCAAAGTTAAAGCAATGCACTACATCAGCGATGATGACACTAAAGATGGTGACCAGACTTACGTCCGTTTCGGTTTTAAAGGCGAAACACAGATTAACGATCAGCTGACGGGCTATGGCCGTTGGGAAGCTGAATTTGCCGGTAACAAAGCAGAAAGCGACTCTACACAGAAAACGCGTCTGGCGTTTGCTGGTCTGAAACTGAAAGACATTGGCTCTCTGGATTACGGTCGTAACCTGGGCGCACTGTACGACGTTGAAGCCTGGACCGATATGTTCCCTGAGTTCGGTGGTGACTCTTCAGCCCAGACTGATAACTTCATGACCAAACGTGCGAGCGGTCTTGCCACCTACCGTAACACCGACTTCTTCGGTGCGGTTGATGGCCTGGATATGACCCTGCAGTATCAGGGCAAAAACGAAAACCGCGACGTCAAAAAACAGAACGGTGACGGTTTCGGTACCTCTCTGACCTATGACTTCGGTGGCAGCGACTTCGCCGTCAGCGGTGCCTACACCAACTCTGACCGTACTAACGCACAAAACCTGCTGACGCGCGGTGAAGGTAAAAAAGCGGAAGCATGGGCAACCGGTCTGAAATATGACGCTAACGATATTTATCTGGCAGCGATGTACTCTGAAACCCGCAATATGACCCCAATTTCGGGTGGTTTTGCGAATAAGGCTCAGAACTTTGAAGTTGTTGCACAATACCAGTTCGATTTCGGTCTGCGTCCGTCCCTGGGTTATGTCCAGTCTAAAGGCAAGGATATCGAAGGTGTGGGTGACGAAGATCTGGTGAAATACATCGACGTGGGCGCGACCTATTATTTCAACAAAAATATGTCCGCGTTTGTTGATTATAAAATCAACCAGATTGATGACGACAATAAACTGGGCGTGAGCAGTGATGACATCGTTGCTCTGGGTATGACCTACCAGTTCTGATATTGTTGAAATAAAAAATCCCGGCGCAGATGCCGGGATTTTTTTTGCCTGGAGGGGGTCGGGTTTACTGCCCTCACCCCATCCCTCGCGAAGAGAGAAATATCGCGATTACGCCGTCAGCTTAACCGCTTCGCTGGAAAAGTTATCCGCGGGTTCAAGCTTCAGATCCAGGGTGGCCAGCAGTGCTCTTGCCTTTTCGAGGTACTCTTTCAAAGTATGCTCCAGGCGGTCGATCACTTCCTGGTCTTTGATAGGGGCTGTTTGCCAGTAGCCGTCTTTATTAAACAGGCCGAACTGGTAGCTATACGTAAAACGTTTTTCTTCCGCTTCCATTTCCATCCACCAGCCCCAGAATTCACGTTTTTCGGGTGCAGGCTTCACGTTGACGCATACAGCCAGGCAGTCGAAAAAAAAGCGATTTTCTTCACACTGCTCTTCTCGAATATACGGGCCGAGAGCCATAAACTTCTTGATCAGTCTACTTTTCGGGTGTCCACTCGGTAACGTCATTGCGATCTCCTTTTGTGAAGCCACTGTTTTACCAAACCAGCAAAATTTAGCAATCTATTAACACAATCTCTGCGCGATCCAGCGTGTGATCTCTCTCAATGCTTTGTCAAAATTCTGGTACACCGGGCTGAACGGTACCTCAAGCAATTTGCCATCCGCAGATGACGAAGTGATTAAGCGTGACTCCTCTTCGGGACTGAAGGGATCGTTTTTCCAGTACCCTGACATCATCGGCGTAGGGCAACGCCGTCCCAGCAACCCCTGCGTTTTTAGCGAGTAACGATTGAGTTCAACGCGCAGCGCTTCGTCTGATGCATCATGCATGCCAAGGCGACTGGCCAGCACATCAAGGTACATTTCCGGCACGCGGCCCTGCCGGGTCGGATCGCTGAGCAGAGCGTGCACCACCGGACCGAGACAGGCGACGGCCTTCAGGCGTGAAGCTTCAAGGTAAGCCAGACGCACGGCGACGTTGGCGCCAAAGCGGAAGCCAAATGCAGCAACACGCGTGTGGTCAACCCATGGAATGTTTTCCAGCGCTTTTAGCGCATGCTGGTGCAGAAGACTCGAGTCCTGAGTCAGTTTCCATTTGGATGAAAAGCCAATTGAGGGCATATCCAGCGTCAGCATCGCGATCCCTTTTGGTGCGAAGTAACGCTCATACAGGCTGTAATAGTCGATTTGCAGTGAATCCAGCCCGCCGCACATCAGAACGGTCGGGAACGGGCCTTCGCCTTCTGGCATATGCAGGAACCCGGTGACGGGCGCGCCACCCGGGATGGTAAACTCCAGCTCGCGCATCCGGCCCGGCAAGCGTTGAGCGGCCTCTTCGTAGGCGCGATTCGCCAGCGCCTGAGCCTGCTCGGCCAGCTCATCACCTTTCAAATGCGGGTATGCGGCAATAGCATAGAGGTTGGCCGCATGCAGCCAGTGTTTGCCGCTGAGCGTGGCATCCTCTTCCTGGCTGGCTTTTTGCTGCCAGAGCATCGCCTGTTTAGACCATTCGTAGATCCAGTTTCCCCCGCGATAACCCACGACCGTATCGTAGAGTTCACTGTCGGTGCGCTCAGCTTCGCTCATCACGATACGCGCCTGCACATCAAGGATTTCACGGGGATCAATACCGCGCCAGATCCACATCAGACGGTTAATCATGCGGTACCAGTGGGGCACGTTTTTACCGTCTAATGCAGACTGGACGGCAGGCATGGTTCCCGGATTAAACCGGCGTACCAGCGTCGACGTTTCAGGATGTTTGAAACGGGGTTTGAAGAGAGTCTCGGTGAGATTCGCCTGCGTCATTACGTTGCCTCCATGAATACGTCATATAGAGACCATTGTAACGCGCGTCAGACTAAAAAAAACAACGCCCGGTATCACCGGGCGTTAAATAAATGCGTAAGAGAATTAACGACCAGAGATTGGCGGTACGAATACCACGCCCATATCCCATGGCTGTTCAATCCAGGTATCCTGAGGGATATCAATCACGTAATCGTCAACCAGCGGACGGCCTGCTGGCTTCGCGAAGATGGTGACGAAGTGGGCTTTTGGATACATTTCGCGGATAGCCACCGCGGTACCGCCGGTATCAACCAGGTCGTCGATAACGATGAAGCCTTCACCGTCGCCTTCCGCACGTTTCAGCACGGTCAGCTCACGCTGGTTGTCATGGTCATAGCTGGAGATGCATACGGTATCGACATGACGAATACCCAGCTCACGTGCCAGCAGCGCCCCCGGTACCAGACCGCCACGGCTGACGGCAATAATGCCTTTCCACTGTTCGGAAGGCATCAGACGCGCAGCCAGTTTGCGTGCGTGAATCTGCAACATGTCCCAGGTGACGACGTATTTTTCGCTCATGTGAAGTGTCCCAGCCTGTTTGTATACGGCTTAAAAAGTGTTCGAGGGGGAAATAGGTTGCGCGAGATTATAGAGATCTGACGCACTAAAAACCAGTGTTTAGCGCCCGGAGCCTGAGTTTTTACATGCTTTATGCTACCAGCCACCGGAGAAAGTGGTATTCTCAGTTGCATCTCGCAAGCCTGTCTTGTGGTAACTATTAACCTGCTAACCCTGTGACCTGCAACTCGCTTTGCAGGGCATCGACAAGGAGACTTATCGTGTCTGAACTGTCTCAATTATCTCCACAGCCACTGTGGGATATTTTTGCCAAAATCTGTTCCATTCCCCACCCTTCCTACCATGAAGAACAGCTTGCCGAACATATTATGGGCTGGGCGAAGGAAAAAGGTCTGCATGCTGAACGCGACCAGGTTGGCAACATTCTGATCCGCAAACCGGCGACCGCAGGCATGGAAAACCGTAAACCGGTTGTGCTGCAGGCGCACCTGGACATGGTTCCACAGAAAAACAACGACACCGTTCACGACTTCACCAAAGACCCTATCCAGCCTTACATCGATGGCGACTGGGTGAAAGCGCGCGGCACGACCCTTGGTGCAGATAACGGCATTGGCATGGCGTCTGCTCTGGCGGTCCTGGCGGACGACAGCGTTGAACACGGCCCGCTGGAAGTGCTGCTGACCATGACGGAAGAAGCAGGCATGGACGGCGCGTTCGGTCTGCAGGCGAACTGGCTGCAGGCGGACATTCTGATCAACACCGACTCTGAAGAAGAGGGTGAGATCTACATGGGCTGCGCCGGCGGGATTGATTTCATCACGACCCTGCCACTGTCCCGCGAAGCGATCCCTGCTGGTTTCCAGACCTTCAAGCTGACGCTGAAAGGGCTGAAAGGCGGCCACTCCGGTGGTGATATTCACCTGGGTCTGGGCAACGCCAACAAACTGCTGGCACGCTTCCTGGCTGGCCACGCGGCTGAGCTGGATCTGCGTCTGGTGGATTTCAACGGCGGCACACTGCGCAATGCCATTCCGCGTGAAGCCTTCACGACCGTGGCAGTACCCGCTGCAAAAGCTGACGAGCTGAAAAAGCTTTCCAGCGTGTATCTGGATATCCTGAAAAACGAACTGTCAGCGAAAGAGAAGAACCTGACCGTGGTGCTGGAGTCCGTGACTACCGACAAAGCGGCGCTGACCTCCCCGTCTCGTGACGCCTTCGTTCAGCTGCTGAACGCGACGCCAAACGGCGTGATTCGTAACTCAGACGTCGCGAAAGGCGTGGTTGAAACCTCCCTGAACGTGGGCGTGGTCACTATGAGCGATGACAGCGCGGAGATCATCTGCCTGATCCGTTCGCTTATCGACAGCGGTAAAGAGTATGTGGTGAGCATGCTGGAGTCTCTAGGTAAACTGGCGGGTGCGCACACCTCCGCAAAAGGTAGCTACCCAGGCTGGCAGCCGGATGCCAGTTCGCCGGTGATGGCGCTGGTGCGTGAAACTTACCAGCGTCTGTTCAACAGTACCCCGAACATTCAGGTGATCCACGCCGGTCTGGAGTGTGGTCTGTTCAAGAAACCGTATCCGAACATGGACATGGTGTCTATCGGGCCAACCATTACCGGTCCGCACTCGCCAGATGAGCAGGTTCATATTGAAAGCGTGGGTCATTACTGGACTCTGCTGACTGAACTGCTGAAAGCGATCCCTGCTAAGTAATTCGCCGTATGATGCCCGGTAGCACGTTGCCTGCCGGGCTGACAAATCCGCCTGCTATAACCCCAATACCAGCTGCCGCTCCAGTTGCGGGTCCAGCAGCGTCACGTGTAACCCCACCAGCCTCACTCCCCGCCCTGCCCGCCGCTCTTCCCAGGCTTTTCTCGCAGTGGCGATAAGATCGTCTTTATTCAGTCGCGGCCAGACATGCTCCTGCGTCGTCTGCTGGAAATCATTAAACTTCAGCTTAACGCCCTGACGGGCAATCAGCAGATCGGGTTTTACTTTCGCTAACCGCCGCTCCAGTTCGGGATAAAGTTGGTCAGTGATAATGACTTCACACTCGGACCAGTCATGGATGTCTTCCATCAGCGTGCGTTCAACCCCGACCGATTTACGCAGCCGCTCACTGCTCACGCTGCGCTCATCAATTCCCTGACTGCGCTCCCACAGCACGCGACCAAACTTACCGAAACGCTTGAGCAGCATGGCCAGATCGCTTCGCTGTACATCTTCACAGGTCCGTAATCCCATACTTTCCAGCTTTGCAGCAGACACTTTCCCCACGCCGGGGATTTTGCCGAGCGGCAGCGTTTTTAAAAACGCCGGAACCTCTTCCGGAGTGATGACGTACTGACCATCGGGTTTATTCAAATCAGACGCTATTTTGGCGAGAAATTTCACCGGTGCGACGCCCGCGGAAGCGGTCAGATTGAGCTCGTTGAAGATAGTCCGGCGGATCTCCTGCGCCATTAACGTTGCGGAGCCGTGGCAGTGCAGGCTGTCAGTGACATCCAGGTAGGCTTCGTCCAGCGACAAAGGTTCAATCAGCGAGGTATAGCGAGAGAAGATCTCGCGGATATGCAGGGAGGCTTCTTTGTAGGCGTCAAATCGGCCGGGCAACAGCGTGAGATGAGGGCACAGCTTTAGCGCCATGGCAGTTGGCATAGCGCTGCGCACGCCAAATTTGCGCGCAGGGTAGTTGGCGGTGCTGATCACACCGCGCTGGACACGGCTACCGCCAATCGCAATAGGTATATCCCGCAGCGCCGGATTGTCACGCATCTCCACTGCGGCAAAAAAGCAGTCCATATCAACATGGATTATTTTGCGCATAGTAAGCCCTCACTCATCACTGGATAAGTATACAGTAAAGAAATGAGGATTGAGAAGTGTGTTTCCCCTCTCCTCCAGGAAGAGGGAAAACACCGGACTCACTACAGGATCCGCCGGGCCTCGCGCGCCATGCGTTTTTTACGGGCATCGCAGGGTTCGGGGCAGTCGCACACTTTTTCCATCCCGATCGCGGAGATACCACCACAGCTGCCCTGAATGCTTTTACGCTTTATGATCCAGCCCAGAGACATGCCGAGTACAACAAGCAAAAAAACCGCGAAAGTTGCCAGAAACGTCAGCATCATCACCCCCCGAAGTCATCCAGCAGGATGTTCTCATCTTCCACACCCAGATCTTTTAGCATCTTAATGACTGCAGCGTTCATCACTGGCGGCCCACACATGTAAAATTCGCAATCCTCTGGCGCAGGATGCTGCTTGAGGTAGTTTTCATAAAGTACGTTGTGGATGAACCCCGTGTGGCCGGTCCAGTTATCTTCCGGTTGCGGATCGGAGAGGGCCACATGGAAGGTGAAGTTTGGGTTTTCACGCGCCAGTTGCTCAAACTCATCATCATAGAACATCTCTCGCAGCGAGCGTGCCCCGTACCAGAAGCTGATTTTGCGCTTGCTTCCGAGGCGCTTGAGCTGGTCAAAAATGTGCGAACGCATCGGTGCCATGCCCGCTCCACCACCGATAAAGACCATTTCAGCCTCGGTCTCTTTAGCAAAGAACTCGCCAAACGGACCGGAGATGGTCACCTTATCTCCCGGTTTCAGGGACCAGATATACGACGACATGACGCCCGGGGGTGCATCAGGCACATTCGGCGGCGGCGTGGCGATACGCACGTTGAGCATAATGATGCCCTTCTCGTCCGGGTAGTTGGCCATTGAGTAGGCGCGAAGCGTCGGTTCTTTAACGTCAGACACAAAACGGAAAAGATTGAATTTGTCCCAGTCGGCACGGTACTCATCCGGAACGTCGAAGTCCGCATACGCCACGGTGTGCTCCGGGCACTCAATCTGGATGTATCCCCCGGCCCGGAACGGAACATCTTCCCCTTCCGGCACGCGCAGCTTCAGCTCTTTAATGAAAGTCGCTTTGTTATCGTTAGAGATAACTTCACACTCCCATTTTTTGACCCCGAAGATCTCTTCCGGCAGCTCAATTTTCATGTCCTGGCGCACCGCGACCTGGCAGGCCAGACGGCAGCCCTCTTTTGCCTCACGCTTCGTGATATGCGCCAGCTCAGTGGGCAGAATATCCCCGCCGCCCTCTTTCACCGTGACGCGGCACTGACCGCAGGAGCCACCGCCACCGCAGGCTGAGGAGACAAAGATCCCGTTGCCGGAGAGCGTATTGAGCAGTTTATCCCCCGCCGGCGTGCGGATCTGGTTTTGCGGCTCACCGTTGATATCAATCACCACGTCGCCGGAATTCACCAGCTTCGCGCGTGCCGCCAGAATCAGCCCTGACAACACCAGTACAATCAGCGTGAACATCACCACGCCAAGAATAATTTCCATCTGTTAGCCCTTATAGCTGCACACCGGAGAAGGACATAAAGCCCAGCGCCATCAACCCGGTGGTGATAAAGGTGATCCCTAAGCCACGTAAACCCGCAGGCACATTGGCATATTTCATTTTTTCGCGGATCCCCGCCATGGTGACGATAGCCAGCATCCAGCCGATGCCGGAGCCGAAACCATACACAACGGATTCACTGAAGTTGTAATCACGCTGAACCATAAACGAGACGCCACCAAAGATGGCGCAGTTCACCGCGATCAACGGCAGAAAAATCCCCAGCGCGTTGTATAGCGATGGGAAATACCTGTCGAGGATCATCTCCAGGATTTGCACCAGCGCCGCAATCACACCGATAAAGGTGATGAAGTTCAGGAAGCTGAGATCGACACCGTCTACCAGCGCACCGTCGCGCAGCACAAAGTTGTACACCAGGTTGTTAATCGGTACAGATAAGCCGAGCACCACCGTGACCGCGACACCCAGACCAAATGCCGTCGATACCTTTTTGGAAACGGCAAGAAACGTACACATGCCCAGGAAAAACGCGAGTGCCATGTTTTCAACAAACACCGCGCGCACAAATAAACTCAGATAATGAGCCATCGTCGGTTACTCCTTTTCCTGCTGTTCTGGCTTCAGGGTACGAATCAGCCAGATCAGCAAACCGATAATGAAAAATGCGCTTGGGGCCAGCAGGAAGAGTCCGTTTGGCAGATACCAGCCGCCGTTTTGTACCGTGTCCAGCACCGTGACGCCAAACAGCTTACCGCTGCCAATCAACTCGCGCAGGAACCCAACGGTCAGCAGGATAACGCCGTAACCGAGACCGTTACCGATCCCGTCCATAAAGCTCGCCAGCGGAGGCATTTTCATCGCATAAGCTTCGGCACGCCCCATCACGATGCAGTTGGTGATAATCAGACCGACAAACACCGAGAGCTGTTTTGACGTTTCATACGCGAAAGCGCGCAATAGCTGATCGACCACGATCACCAGCGACGCGATGATCGCCATCTGCACAATGATCCTCACGCTATTCGGGATGTGGTGGCGGATCATGGAGATAAACATGCTGGAAAATGCCGTCACCAGCGTGACCGCGACGGTCATGACCAGCGCGGTTTCCAGTTTTGTCGTGACCGCCAGCGCCGAACAGACTCCCAGCACCTGTAAGGTAATAGGGTTATTCGCCAGCAGCGGACCGATGAGCACCTTTTTGACTTCTTTCAGTTCACCCGTATCAGCCATTGTTCAGCGCTCCTTCACGTACGTTTTTCAGGAAAGGACCAAAGCCCAGCTCGCCCATCCAGAAATCAAAACTGTGCTGCACCCCTTTTGACGTGAGCGTTGCCCCGGAAAGCCCATCTACGGCATATTCGTCACCCGGACGCGCAGCCCCTTTCATCACCTTCAGGGCAGGCAGGCCGTTATCGTCGAGCACTTTCTTGCCGACAAACTGCGCGCGCCAGTTAGGGTTTTCAACCTCACCGCCGAGCCCCGGCGTTTCGCCCTGGTCATAATAAGTAATCCCTTTCACCGTGCGACCATCCGTATCGAGTGCCACAAAGGCGTACATCATCGACCACAGCCCGTTGCCGTATATCGGCAGCACGACCTCCTGCACCCGCTTCTGCTCATCGCGCACTAGGTAAATTTCGGCGAGGTTACTGCGACGCTTGATGCCAGCGGGATCTTGCGATGCCTCCAGCGTCAGGCTCATCTCAGGGTCTTTCAACGCCAGTGCCTGGTTAAATTTCGTCGGGTCTTTATCCAGCAACTGGCCGGTTTTTAAATCCACCAGACGCGCCGAAATGCGCTCCGCGAAGAGTTCAGCCACGTCGTCTGTACTCATCCCTTCCTGCATTAACCCGGCCACAGCCAGGATGTTGCGTTGTTTATCCAGCGCGCGCTGCTCCTGTTGCCGTGGTTTTAATCCCACGGCAGAGCCAGCCACGACAATGGAACAGACCAGGCAAAGGACCAGCACCACCAGCAGCGTTTTGCCAATGCTGTCGTTATTCTTGCTTTCAGCCACGCGCTTTCCTCCGCTTAATGTTGGCGCGCACGACCAGATAGTCGAAGAGCGGCGCAAACAGATTGGCAAACAGAATGGCCAACATCATCCCTTCCGGATAAGCCGGGTTGACCACACGAATCAGGACACACATCGCACCAATGAGCACGCCATAGCTCCATTTACCTTTGTCGGTAAAGGACGCAGAGACAGGATCGGTGGCCATGAACATCATGCCGAAAGCGAACCCACCCAGCACCAGATGCCAGTACCAGGGCATGGAGAACATCGGGTTGGTGGCGGAACCGATGAAATTAAACATCGTGGCTGTTAACACCATGCCAATCATTACCCCTGCGACAATGCGCCACGACGCGACGCGTCCGAAGAGAATAATGGCGCCACCGAGTAAAATCATCAGCGTGGAAACTTCTCCAACAGAGCCGGGAATGTTGCCAATAAAGGCATCCAGCCAGGTTACGGGTTGACCCGTGGCGTTGTTAACCAGCGTTTCGCCCCCGTGCGCGGCCCACTGTGAAAGCGGCGTCGCACCCGAGAACCCATCCGCGGCCGTCCACACCAGGTCGCCCGAGATTTGCGCCGGATACGCAAAGAACAGGAAAGCTCGCCCGGCCAGCGCCGGGTTGAGGAAGTTGCGCCCGGTGCCACCGAAGATCTCCTTGGCAATCACCACGCCAAAACTGATCCCCAGTGCCGCCTGCCAGAGCGGCAGCGTCGGTGGAACAATCAGAGCAAACAGAATCGACGTCACGAAGAAGCCTTCGTTGATCTCATGTTTGCGAATGATGGCGAACAGCACTTCCCAGAAGCCCCCCACGATAAACACCGTGATGTAGATTGGCAGGAAGAATACGGCTCCCAGCGTCATCATGCTTATCCAGCCGGCATCGGCTGCAAAGCTGACGCCCAACGTCTGGGCCAGGCGGTAGTGCCAGTCCGACTGGATAACCTGAGCCAGTTGTGGAGCATCATATAAATGATGCAGCGCCGGAATGGTCTGCAGGCCAACGTTGTACATACCCCAGAACATGGCCGGGAAGACCGCAAACCAGACCAGAATCATCATTCGTTTGAGGTCGATAGCATCGCGGACGTGTGCCGCCCCTTTTGTGACCAGCCCCGGCGTGTAGAAAATGGTCGCCGTTGCTTCATACAGCGGGTAGTACTTCCTGAGCTTCCCGTGCGTAAAGTGCGGCTCTATTTTTTCAAAGAGGTGTTTTAAGCCCATCAGTTATCCTTCCTGCTCAATGCGGGTTAACACCTCGCGCAATACCGGTCCATATTCGTATTTTCCCGGACAGACATAGGTACAGAGCGCCAGATCTTCTTCGTCAAGCTCGAGGCACCCCAGCGCCTGGGCACTGTCGGTGTCGCCGGCCAGCAGATCGCGCAGCAGCAGAGTTGGCAGAATATCCAGCGGCATAACGCGCTCGTAGTTGCCAATCGGAACCATGGCGCGCTCTCCGCCGTGGGTGCTGGTCGAGAAATTAAAGAGTTTGCGACGCAGGAAGTGCCCAAGGGTGGTGCGGGTCACGGAATACTTCTCAGCGCCCGGCAGAACCCAGCCGAACAGCTCTTTCTCGCGACCTTCCAGAACCACACTGACCTGCAGGTGGAAGCGCCCAAGATACGCCTGCGCGCCAGCCGCATGACGGCCACTGAGCACCGAGCCAGAAATCAGGCGGTTTTCACCCTCTTTCGTTTCACCGGCAAGCAGTTCATTAATGTCCGCACCCAGCAGCGTTTTCACCAGGCGTGGATTTGCTGCCTGTGGCCCGCCGAGGGCGATCACCCGTTCAGAGCACAGTTCACCGGTGGTAAAGAGCTTACCAATGGCAATCACGTCCTGATAATTCAGATGCCAGACCTGTTTCGTCAGGCTCACCGGCTCCAGGAAGTGGATATGCGTTCCAACTAACCCCGCCGGGTGCGGGCCTGCAAACGTATTAAACGTAACTTGCCCCTGCGGATGGCCCCCGAGTTTGCCGCCGCCCGCCTGACAGACGTGGACCTTCCCCGAGGTCAGACGGGTTAACACGGTTAGCCCGGCATCAAACGCGTTACGCTGTGCCAGAATAATGGGCTCCGGGTCCGCGCTGAGCGGGTTGGTATCAATGGCGGTGACGAAAATAGCGGCCGGAAGCGTATCCGGAACAGGCGATTTGCTGAAAGGTCGCGTGCGAAACGCCGTCCACAAGCCGGACGCCAGCAGTTGTGCCTGAACGGCTTCCCGGCTCAGGGCGGCGAGGTCTGCTGCGTCGAAACGGGAAAACTCACGTTGTTCGTCGCCTTCAATACGGATAACCACCGACTGCAGGACGCGACGTTCACCGCGATTGATTGCCACCACGGTACCGCTCGCGGGGGCCGTAAACATAACGCCAGGATTTTTTTTGTCCTCGAAGAGCGCCTGTCCTTTAATGACGCGATCGCCTTCCTGCACCAGCATTGAGGGACGCATTCCCAGGTAGTCATCGCCCAAAATGGCGACATGGCGGACACTTGCGCCAGGCGAAACGTGCGGCTCGGGCACGCCTGCAATCGGCAGATCAAGTCCTTTTCTGATTTTAAACATGTGGTTAGCAAGCTTCCATGAACTTCAATCCAGAGGGGGCGAAGTGTACCATTTTCGCTGTTTTTCGGGCACCAAAACCTCGGTTGCAGGCGCTAAAGTGCGAGGTATTACGCAAAGTTCCTGGAGCCAACGCGATTTTGATGGTTTATAAAGTAAAACTAATTTGTAAACTCACCGTCCGGCTCTTGCGAAAATCTATGGCGGTGCTAATGTGAGCGCACCTAACAGAATAATCTGATTTCGGGTCTCTTTTGCCGTCCTGGCAATTTGGTCTTAGTTTTATCAAGGAACTAGTAGTATGCGTAAAATCGCATTGTTCATTGCGATGCTCCTGATTCCGTGCGTATCGTTTGCCGGGCTGCTCAGCAGCAATAGCTCAACCACGCCGGTCAGCAAAGAATATAAACAGCAGTTAATGGGATCACCGGTTTATATTCAAATCTTCAAGGAAGAACGCACACTCGATCTGTTTGTAAAAATGGGCGAGACATATCAGCTGCTTGATAGTTACAAGATTTGTAACTACTCCGGTGGTCTGGGGCCAAAACAGCGTCAGGGCGATTTCAAAAGTCCGGAAGGGTTTTACAACGTTCAGCGTAGCCAGCTAAAACCTGACAGCCGCTTCTATAAAGCCATTAACATTGGCTTCCCGAACGCCTATGACCGTGCCCACGGTTATGAAGGCAAATACCTGATGATCCACGGTGCATGCGTGTCTATCGGCTGTTATGCGATGACCGATACCGGCATTGATGAGATTTTCCAGTTTGTCACCGGCGCATTGGTCTTTGGTCAGCCGAACGTTCAGGTCAGCATCTACCCGTTCCGCATGACCGATGCCAACATGGCACGTCACAAGTACTCCTACTACGCGGATTTCTGGAAACAGCTGAAACCGGGTTACGACTACTTTGAGCAGACGCACAAGCCGCCGGTTGTCTCGGTTGTCGATGGCCGCTATGTGGTCAGCAAGCCGCTGAGCCACGAAGTCGTCCAGCCGCAGCTGGCATCAAACTACTCGGTCCCCGAGACAAAATAAGACCCACTCGCCTGGCATAATCTTTTGCCAGGTTTCGTTGCCCGTCAGCGGCTGGGTCGCGATCACTGTGACCACATCATTCGGTGTGGTCTCTCGTTGAAAATCAATTTCCACATCCTGATCGAGCAGCTTGGCGACGCCAAACGGCGCGCGGCGCGTGATCCAGAACAGATTGGTCGAACAGAACGCCATCACATAACGCCCGTCAGACAGCAGCATGTTGAACACGCCCTTCTCACGCAGTTCTGATGCCAGCGACGCAATGTATTTGAAGACGGCGGTCATGTTGCCGGGCGTGCGTGGATAACGCTGCGTCAGCTTGTGCAGCAGCCAGCAAAACGCTTTTTCGCTGTCGGTCTCACCGACCGGACGGAAATTGCCCGTCTCCAGCGACTTGTAGCCGGAGAGCTGGCCATTGTGCGCGTAGGTCCAGTGACGGCCCCACAGCTCGCGGGTGAACGGGTGGGTATTTTCCAGCGCCACTTCCCCGCGGTTTGCCTGACGGATGTGGGCAATCACCGAGCGGGACTTAATGGGATAGTCCTGCACCAGTCTGGCAATCGGGGAATTAAAGCTGGGCTGGGGATCTTTGAATGTGCGACATCCTTTGCCTTCGTAGAAGGTAATGCCCCAGCCGTCTTTATGCGGCCCGGTGCCCCCGCCGCGCTGAACGAGCCCGGTGAAGCTAAAGCAGATATCGGTTGGCACATTGGCGCTCATCCCGAGCAATTCGCACATACATCACCTCCACAACAGCGGGGGCAATCATGCCCCCAGCGAAGTCTTACTTAACCATCTCTTTTTCGATCAGCTGGATCAGGATGTGGATCACTTTGATGTGAATTTCCTGAATACGGTCAGCATAACCGAAGTGTGGAACACGGATTTCGATATCCGCCGTACCGTCCATCTTACCGCCATCTTTACCGGTCAGGGTGATGACTTTCATCCCTTTTTCACGCGCTGCGGCAATCGCTTTGATCACGTTAGCCGAGTTTCCGGACGTCGAAATACCCAGCAGCACGTCACCTTCACGGCCCACGGCTTCGACGTAGCGAGAGAAGATATAGTCATAACCAAAATCGTTACTGACGCAGGAAATGTGGCTCACATCGGAAATCGCAATCGCCGGGTAGCCCGGACGGTTTTCACGATAACGCCCGGTCAGCTCTTCTGCAAAGTGCATCGCATCACAGTGGGAACCACCGTTACCACAGGAGAGCACTTTACCGCCGGCCTTGAAACTGTCGGCCAGCAGGACCGCTGCGCGCTGAATAGCGTGAATATTGGCATCATCTTTCAGAAAGTTAGCCAGCGTTTCCGCCGCTTCGTTCAGTTCGTTACGAATAAGATCCTGGTACATGAGGATAATCCTTCAGTATTGATGAAATAACACAGTGGAGTGTACCGGATAGCGGGAAAAGCGAGAAGCTAAAGCCATGCGAATCGTCTGGCGTTTTGCGTTTTCGTGCCGGCTTAAACCTGAACAATGTGAACCAGGTTGTAATTATTTTGTAAACACATTGCTAAAGGAAATAACATCAACTACAACCATATCATCACAAGTGGTCAGACCTCCTACAAGCAAGGGAGCTTTTCTTTATGATGATTTTGAGCATTCTCGCAACCGTTGTTCTGCTCGGTGTGCTGTTCTATCACCGGGTGAGTTTATTCCTGAGCAGTCTGATTCTGCTGGCCTGGACGGCTGCGCTTGGCGTCGCTGGCCTGTGGAATATCTGGCTTTTAGTCCCGCTGGCCATCATTCTTCTGCCGTTTAACTTTACGCCGATGCGTAAATCGATGATCTCCGCGCCGGTGTTCAAAGGCTTCCGCAAAGTGATGCCGCCCATGTCGCGTACGGAGAAAGAAGCGATTGATGCCGGTACCACCTGGTGGGAAGGCGACCTGTTCCAGGGCAACCCGGACTGGAAAAAGCTGCACAACTATCCGCAACCGCGTCTGACCGCTGAAGAACAGGCCTTTATTGATGGTCCGGTGGAAGAAGCGTGCCGCATGGCAAATGACTTCGCGATTACCCATGAAATGGCGGACCTGCCGCCAGAACTGTGGGCGTATCTGAAAGAACACCGCTTCTTCGCGATGATCATTAAGAAAGAGTACGGCGGTCTGGAGTTCTCCGCTTACGCTCAGGCACGCGTCCTGCAAAAACTGGCAGGCGTTTCCGGGATCCTGGCGATCACCGTTGGCGTGCCGAACTCGTTAGGCCCGGGTGAACTGCTGCAACACTACGGTACCGAAGAGCAGAAAGATCACTACCTGCCGCGTCTGGCACGCGGCCAGGAAATTCCATGCTTCGCGCTGACCAGCCCGGAAGCGGGTTCCGATGCGGGTGCGATCCCGGATACCGGCGTCGTCTGCATGGGTGAATGGCAGGGCCAACAGGTGCTGGGTATGCGCCTGACCTGGAACAAACGTTATATTACGCTCGCCCCTATCGCGACCGTGCTGGGCCTGGCCTTTAAGCTCTCCGATCCGGAAAAACTGCTGGGCGGTGAAGAAGATCTGGGCATTACCTGTGCGCTGATCCCAACCTCCACCCCAGGCGTTGAAATTGGTCGTCGCCACTTCCCGCTGAACGTACCGTTCCAGAACGGCCCAACCCGCGGCAAGGATATCTTTGTACCGATTGACTACATCATCGGTGGTCCGAAAATGGCCGGTCAGGGCTGGCGCATGCTGGTGGAATGTCTGTCGGTTGGCCGCGGTATTACCCTGCCGTCGAACTCGACCGGTGGTTTGAAATCTGTCGCGATGGGGATTGGTGCATACGCCCATATCCGCCGTCAGTTCAAAATCTCTATCGGCAAGATGGAAGGGATCGAAGAGCCGCTGGCACGTATCGCAGGCAACGCCTACGTGATGGATGCTGCCGCCTCCCTGATTACCTACGGCATTATGCTGGGCGAAAAACCGGCCGTGCTGTCAGCTATCGTGAAGTATCACTGTACCCACCGCGCACAGCAGTCAATCATTGATGCAATGGATATCGCGGGCGGTAAAGGCATTATGCTCGGCGAGGGCAACTTCCTGGCGCGCGGCTACCAGGGCGCACCGATTGCCATCACCGTTGAAGGGGCAAACATCCTGACCCGCAGCATGATGATCTTCGGCCAGGGGGCAATCCGTTGCCATCCTTATGTGCTGGAAGAGATGGCCGCCGCGCAGAATAACGACGTGGATGCCTTCGACAAACTGCTGTTCAAACATATTGGTCACGTGGGCAGTAATAAGGTACGCAGCTTCTGGCTGGGTCTGACGCGCGGTCTTACCAGCGCCACGCCAACCGGTGATGCGACCAAGCGTTATTACCAGCATCTTAACCGCCTGAGCGCCAACCTCGCTCTGCTGTCAGATGTTTCTATGGCGGTGCTGGGCGGTAGCCTGAAGCGTCGCGAGCGTATCTCTGCCCGTCTGGGTGATGTGCTGAGCCAAATCTTCCTCGCCTCTGCGGTCCTGAAACGCTACGACGATGAAGGCCGTCAGGAAGCCGATCTGCCGCTGGTTCACTGGGGTGTTCAGGATGCGATGTATCAGGCGGAACAGGCCATTGACGATCTGCTGGCGAACTTCCCGAACCGCTTTGTTGCAGGTGCCCTTCGCGTGGTGATCTTCCCGACCGGTCGTCATCATCTGGCGCCGTCTGACAAACTGGATCACAAAGTGGCGAAGATCCTGCAGGTACCGAGCGCAACCCGTTCCCGTATCGGCCGCGGTCAGTATCTGGCTCCCACGCCGCATAACCCGGTTGGTCTGCTGGAAGAAGCGCTGCTGGACGTGATGGCTGCCGATCCCATCCACCAGAAGATCTGCAAACAGCTGGGCAAAAACCTGCCGTTCACCCGCCTGGATGAACTGGCGAAACAGGCCCTGACGGGCGGGATCATCAACAATGATGAAGCCGCTCTGCTGGTGAAAGCCGAAGAGAGCCGTCTGCGCAGCATTAACGTGGATGATTTCGACCCGGATGAGCTGGCGACACAGCCGGTAAAGCTGCCGGAGAAGGTCCGCAAACCTGAAGCTGCATAACGCGTTTCGCTTCTACAAACCCCGCCACGCGCGGGGTTTTTTATTGCCACATTTTCTCTTTATGTCGTGCTACAGTGTCAAAAAGTGGTCGTTTGAGGAGTCTGAATTGTGCCTGGTCTGAAGATTTCGATTTTGCAGCAACCTTTAGTGTGGATGGACGGCCCTGCCAACCTGCGCCACTTTGATCGTCAACTGGAAGGCATTACCGGGCGTGATGTGATTGTCCTGCCGGAGATGTTCACTACCGGCTTCGCCATGGAAGCGGCGCAACAGTCAATGCCACAGCAAGAGGTGGTCGCCTGGATGCACGCCAAAGCGCAGCAAACCAATGCGCTGATTGCCGGCAGCGCTGCGCTGCAAACCGAACGCGGGCCGGTCAACCGCTTCCTGCTGGTCGAGCCGGAAGGGAAAGTGCATTTCTATGATAAACGCCATCTGTTCCGCATGGCAGATGAACATCATCACTATGAAGCGGGTGATGCGCGCGTGGTGTTCGAATGGCGCGGCTGGCGTATTCTGCCGCTGGTTTGCTACGACCTGCGCTTCCCGGTGTGGTCACGCAACCGCAACGATTACGACCTGGCGCTGTATGTTGCCAACTGGCCTGCCCCGCGATCCCTGCACTGGCAGTCGCTGCTGGTCGCACGCGCCATTGAAAACCAGGCGTATGTGGTCGGCTGTAACCGCGTGGGGACCGATGGCAACGGGCATCATTATCGGGGGGATAGCCGGGTGGTGAACCCGCAGGGTGAAATTATTGCCACCGCCGAGCCGCATCAGGCAACGCGCATTGATGCTGAGTTGTCACTGACGGCCCTGAAGGAATATCGCGAGAAGTTTCCGGCCTGGCAGGATGCGGATCCGTTTAGCATTGGATAACGGTTTCCCCTCCCTCTCACAGGAAGAGGGAGGGGACATCATTAACTCACCAGCGCCTGCCCGTCTTTGCGGCTCTCTGTCGCCGCCACATAGTGCCCTTCCGGCATACGATAAATCACCTGCGCGCCGCCGAAGTTGTAATCCTGGAGCGGATCTTCCACCACGATCTGGTGCCCGCGCTCACGCAGTGCGGCGATAGTATTGCGATCGAACGTCGATTCGACGATCACTTCCCTGCCCTGCACCACGCGCCAGCGAGGCGCATCAATTGCCGCCTGTGGGTTTTGCCCGTGCAGCATGATGCGCAGCGCCATCTGCATATGCCCCTGCGCCTGCATTGGCCCGCCCATGACGCCAAAGGACATCAGCGGTTTACCGTTGCCGTCCATCGCAAAGCCCGGAATGATGGTGTGGAACGGACGCTTACTGCCCGCCAGCGCATTCGGATGGTTTGGATCCAGCACAAAGCCACAACCGCGGTTTTGCAGACTGATCCCGGTCTCCGGCACCACAATCCCGGATCCAAAGCCCATATAGTTGGACTGAATAAAGGAGATCATCATACCGCTGGAATCTGCAGCGCTCAGGTAGACCGTGCCGCTCTGCGTCGGCGAACCGTAGACGAAATCGGAGGCGTTATCGGGGTCGATAAGCGCCGCGCGCGACGCCAGGTAACGATCGCTCAGCAATGCCTGGGCCGCGAACTCCATGTGTTCTTCATCAGCGACGTAGCGATCGAGATCCGCCAGCGCCAGTTTCATCGCTTCAATAGACAGATGAAGCGACTGCACGGAATCCGGATGATGTTTTTCAATTCCACACTGCTCCAGAATACCGAGCGCAATCAGCGTGGCGATGCCCTGCCCGTTTGGCGGCAGCTCCTGCACCGAACCACCGGCAAAATCACGCGACAGCAGTTCTACCCAGTCCACACGATGATTGGCCAAATCCTCTGCCGTCAGGTGCGCGCCATGTTCTTTCGCGAAAGCGGCAATTTTCTGCGCCAGCTCGCCGCGGTAAAACGCTTCACCGTTGGTTCTGGCAATCAGCTCCAGCGAATGAGCCTGCGCCGGGTTACGGAAGATCTCGCCAACCCGGGGAGCACGCCCTTCCGGTGCAAAGCAGGCGCTAAAGCCTGGCTGATCTTTGAGCTTGTTATAACCCCGCTGCCAGAGATGGCCAATCAACGGGGAGACCGGAAAACCGTTACGCGCATACTCGATGGCAGGTTGCGCCAGCGTAGTGAGCGGCAGCGTGCCAAAACGTTCTGCCAGCGCCACCCAGCCCGAAACCGCACCCGGCACGGTAACGGCGTCCCAGCCAATTTCCGGCACCGCGGTTTTCCCGGCAAACAGATCCGCATGCCAGCTGGCAGGCGAGCGGCCTGAGGCGTTCAGGCCGTGGAGTTTTTCACCATCCCAGACGATGGCAAAGGCATCGCTGCCAATACCGTTGCCGGTGGGTTCAACCACCGTCAACGCCATGGCGGTTGCAACCGCCGCATCAACCGCGTTCCCGCCGAGCTGCAGCATTTTCATTCCCGCCTGGGCCGCCAGCGGCTGAGATGTCGCCACGGCGTTGTGGCCCATCATCGGCGGGCGTCGTGAATCGTAACCGGAAGTGAAATCAAGCGCTTTGGTCATCATGACTCCTTAGTCATGGCGCGGATCGAGCGCATCGCGCAGCCCGTCGCCGAGTAAATTAAAGCCCTGCACGGCAAGAAAAATCGCCACACCGGGGAACACAGACATCCATGGAGCCTGCTCAAGGAAACCTTTCGCGGTATTAAGCATTGAGCCCCATGACGGGTTCGGCGGCTGCTGGCCTAACCCCAGAAATGAGAGGCTGGCTTCAGCAATGATTGCCGAGGCAATGGCCAGCGTGGCCTGCACCAGAATCGGAGACATCACATTGGGCAGAACATACTTAATGATGATCCAGCGATCCGGCAGGCCAATCGCCCTTGCGCCGTCGATATACTCTTCGTTGCGAATGGCGATCACCTGGCCGCGCGTCAGGCGGGCGAAGATCGGCATTGCGGAGAGGCCAATGGCGATCATGGCGTTGGTCAGGCTTGGGCCCAGAAACGCCCCGAGCGCGATCGCCATGATTAGGAACGGACAGGCCAGCAGCGCTTCAATAAAACGCGAGATCACGCCGTCCCACATCTTCTGGAAGTAACCCGCCACCAGCCCCAGCGGAACGCCAATGACCACGGCGATCACCACCGACATACAGCCAGCCATCAACGACGTTCTCGCCCCCCAGATAATGCGGGACAAAATATCGCGGCCCAGTTCATCGGTCCCAAACCAGTACATCGCCGAAGGCGCTTTGCGCACCGCCAGGAAATTGGCTTTCACCGGATCAAAAGGCGCGATCCACGGCGCCAGCAGTGCCACCAGCACAAAAAAGCCCACCACTACGGCACCCATCACCGCGCTTTTATTGGCGAGAAATTTCTTCAGCACCCGGTTCTGCGCACGGGGCTGAACCGCGGCAATGGTTTGAGTTGTCAGTTCCGCCATGCTTAACCTCGCATTTTCGGGTTGATAAGAACGTAAAGCACGTCGGTCAGCAGGTTCAGCAGCAGGAAACCGATCGCCACGATAAGCACCACCCCCTGCACCACCGCATAGTCACGGTTAAAGACCGAATCGACGATCATCTTGCCGAACCCTGGAATGGTGAAGACCTGTTCGGTCAGTACCGCGCCCCCCAACAGTTCGCCGAACAGCAGCGTGGTCAGGGTGATCACCGGAACCAGCGCATTGCGAAACGCATGCTTCAAAATCACCGCCTTTGGCAACAGCCCTTTAGCCCGTGCGGTGCGGATGTAATCGGCCTTCATTACCGCGATCATGGAGGCGCGGGTATGGCGCATCAGCGTGGCCGCCAGCCCCGTTCCCAGTACCGAGGCAGGCAACAACAGCGTACGCAGGTTCTGGATCGGATCTTCACTAAACGGCACGAATCCCGACGCTGGCAGCCATTGCAGATTGACCGAGAAGACCAGAATCAACAGGATCCCGAGCCAGAAATGCGGTATCGAGATCCCCGAGATCGCCACAAAGTTGGCACCGTGATCGACCCAGCTGTTTTTATTGACCGCCGCGAGGATCCCCATGCTGATGCCAAACACCAGCGCGATGATCATCGCCAGCAGCGACAGCTCCAGCGTCACCGGCAGTTTGCTGGCAATGAGCTGGGTGACCGGCTCGTGAGTGCGTAAGGAGACACCAAGATCGCCCTGCAGCGCGCGCGTCAGCCAGTTGAAGTACTGCACAGGGATGGGCGCATCGAGATTGAGCTCAGCACGCAGCTGGGCGATCACCGCCGGATCGCGCTCCTCCCCGGCCATGGCGATCAGCGGATCGCCGGGCAGCAGTTTTTGCAGGCCGAACACCATCATGCTCACCAGCAGTAAGGTCGGGATGGCCAGCAGCAGACGTTTGCAAATCAGTTCCAGCATGGGTTCTCCTCAGGCCAGTTATTTCGCCAGCATCAGGCCAGCCAGACGCACAATGCCGTCCGGATACGGTTTAAAGCCCTGCACGCTCTTGTTCAGACCAAAAATACGCGGTTCAAAATAGAGGTAGGCAATGGGCATATCCGTCTGCAGCTGTTTCACTACCTTGTCGTACAGCGGCTGACGGACGGCTTTGTCGTTGCTCAGGCGCGCCTGCGTCAGCCATTCATCCACCTGCGCGTTACTGTAACGACCGTCGTTAAGGGTGCCTTTGCTGTTAATGAAGCCGTAGATGCTGCCATCCGGATCCGGACGACCCGACCAGCCAGAGAAGCTCAGCTGATAATCACCGCTTTGCTGGCGGTCGAGCAGCGTGGCGAACTCGGTCATTTGCAGGTTCAGGTTAAAGCCAGCCTCTGCGACCATCGCCTGCAGTACCTGACCGACCTGCTGTGAAGTTGGGTTGTTGGGCACCAGCAGATTGACGTTCAGCGGCGTAGTGACGCCTGCCGCTTTCAACAGCGCTTTGGCTTTGTCGACATCGCGTGGTGGCACCGGCAGGTTAACGTGATACGGACTTACGGTAGAAAACGCCTGGTTTGCCGGGGTGTACAGTCCCTCGAAGACCACCTGATTTAACGCATCGCGATCGATTGCCTGAGAAAATGCCTCACGCACGCGGGCATCCTTAAACGGATCGTTCGCCGGGACCTTGCCGTTATTGATATTGAAGGTAATGCCCTGATAACCCAGACCGGTCACCTTCGCCAGCGCCAGTTTGCTGTCGGCTTCGACGGTTTTAACGTCGCTTGCGGCAATGCCTTCCGTTAGATCAAGATCCCCTGCACGCAGGTTAGCCAGACGCACGGAAGCATCCGGGATCGGCAGATAAATAATTTTGTCGAAGTGGTAAGCGCCTTTGTTCCAGTAGTTGTCAAAACGCGTCAAAACGATACGGTCCTGCGAGACGCGGCTGTCGAACTTATAGGGGCCAGAGCAGACCGGATGGGCGGCAAAGTCAGGCTTTTTCGCGGCGTCGGGTGCCATCATCGCCCCGGCGCGATCGGTAAGCTGCATCAGCAGTGCGGCATCAGGTGTTTTCAGATGCAGGGCAATCTGCATCGGGCCTGTCACCTCAACGGACTCAACGGACGAGATTTCACTTTTACGCAGCGAACCTTTTAACGTCAGCGCGCGGTCGAGGTTGTATTTTGCCGCGGCGGCGTCAAATTTTTCACCGTCATGGAAGGTCACACCTTCACGCAGATCCATGGTCAGCGTTTTGCCGTCGTCACTCCAGGCCCACGATTTCGCCAGGCCGGGAACCACTTTCAGATGCTCATCCACGTCCACCAGCCGGTCGCACAGAGAGGCAAAGACAAAACGGCCATAATAGGTGCGCGCAAGATGCGGATCGAGCATGTCCGGATCCGCACCCAGACCAATTCGCAGTACGCTTTCAGAATGGGCGGGCAGCGCCGCGCCAAGCAACATAACACTTCCCAGTACGGTCAAAAGAGAATTACGCATTGTCATTATCATGAGTTCCTTGAAGGAAGGGAGGAGTGAGTGGCCGCGTGTTCAAACAGCGCGCGGCGGCGCAGAAAGGCTGCGGATGGCGGTGCTATCTGGATAACACTGCGATCGCGGTTAATCTCCTGCCAGCGATGGCAGGCAATCTGGCGTCCCCCGTCCAGCACCTGATTGATCGGCTCGACCTGGCGACATTCATCCGTGGCATACGGACAACGGGTATGGAAACGGCAGCCTGACGGTGGGCTGGCCGGGTTCGGTAAATCCCCCTGCAGCAGAGGTGCCACGCGCGGCGCGCCTGGCTGCATCTGGGGGGCGGAGGCGATTAACGCCTGCGTATAGGGGTGTAGCGGGGCATCAAAGATTTCGTCGACTGTCGCAAGCTCAACAATTTGCCCGAGATACATCACCGCCACACGGTCACTCATATGGCGAATAACCGCCAGGCCATGGGCGACAATCACCATTGTCAGACCCAGCTGGTGCTTCAGACTTTCCAGCAGGTTGACCACCTGCGCCTGAACCGAGACATCCAGCGCGGAGACCGGCTCGTCCCCCAGCAACAGCTTTGGACCGGAGGCCAGCGCACGCGCAATACCAATTCGCTGACGCTGCCCTCCGGAAAATTCGTGCGGATAACGTTGCGCCCAGGCCGCTGGCAGCCCTACGGTGTTAAGCAGCTCCGCCACCCGATATTGCCTGTCGGCTTTCTTCATCGACTGGTGTAGCCACAGCGGCTCACCGACGATCTGCTCGACCGTCATGCGCGGGTTTAACGATGCGAAAGGATCCTGAAAGATGATCTGCAGCTCCCGCCGCAGCTGGTTCAGACGCGCTCCCGAGGCGTGAGTGATCTCTTCACCCTGATAAAATACGCGTCCTTCGCTGGCCGCCAGCAGCCGCAAAAGAAGACGGCCCAGCGTCGATTTTCCGGATCCGGACTCGCCCACAATCGCCAGCGTTTCACCAGGCATGACGGAGAGAGAAACCCGATCGACCGCGGTGACAAAACGTGCTGGGGTAAACAGTTTTTTAGGGCCGGGAAAAAGCTTGCTCAGGTCCCGGGCTTCAAGAATGGGCGTCGTCATGCAATTTCTCCCAGCGCAATATGTTGTTCCAGCGGCACGCGGAAGCAGGCCACCTGATGGTCGGTCTCCATCGCCGTCAGCGACGGCTTTTCGTCATGACACCGCGCTTGCGCGAAGGGGCAGCGGGTAGCGAACCGGCACCCTTTGGGCATGGATTCCGGCAGCGGAACGGCTCCGGGAATAGTGGAAAGCGCACCTTTACGTGCGCCGAGGGACGGAATCGAGCCCATCAGTCCTATGGTGTACGGGTGTTGCGGGTCGGCAAAAATGGCCTCCACGCTCCCCTGCTCTACCACCTGTCCGGCATACATTACCGCCACCTGCTGCGCGACTTCCGCCACCACCCCCAGATCGTGGGTGATCATTAACACCGCCGTACCGGTCTCTTCTTTGAGGGTATTAAGCAGCGCGAGGATCTGCGCCTGAATGGTCACATCCAGCGCGGTTGTCGGCTCGTCGGCAATCAGCAAACGTGGATGGTTAATCAGCGCCATCGCAATCATCACGCGCTGACGCATCCCCCCGGAAAGCTGGTGCGGATACGCTTTCAGGCGCATTTCTGCTGCCGGGATCTGCACCTTCTCCAGAATCTGCAGCGCAACCTTCATCGCCTCTGCACGAGAAAGTTTCTGATGGCGCATCACCGCTTCACTGAGCTGGTCTCCCAGCGTGAAGGCAGGGTTGAGCGAGGTCATTGGCTCCTGGAAAATCATTGCCAGTTCGCTGCCGCGAAGATCGGCATATTCCCGCGGTGAAAGCTTTCGTAAGTCGTGACGACGGAACTGCATCTCGCCGCTGACGATCTGTGCGCTGGCGGGCAGTAAGCCCATCAGCGCTAATGAGGTGATACTTTTCCCGCAACCGGATTCCCCCACCAGCGCCAGCGTTTCTCCCGCGTTGACCGTCAGTGAAATACCATCAAGCACGCTCACCGGAGAGCCGGCGAACGTTACGTTAAGATTTTGCAGCCGCAGTACAGGCGTGGGGTCCTTAAACGGGATCGTCGTCATAGCGTGAAGTCGTCCTCAAGGTGAATAGCCTGAATCAGGGCTGACTGCAGGCTAAGCAGGTGTTCGCGCATGGCGGCCGCTGCTTCATTAGGCTGGCGATGGATAATCGCAGACATGATTTTTTGATGGTGGTCGTTATAGTGATCAACCCGCTCGGGTGTACGGGCTAATTCGCGCAAATGCTGCCAGCCCGGTTCACGTCTGACGGCATCAATGGCATCAAACAGGCCAAGCATCAGGCGATTACCGGCAGCCTCGGCAATGGCGCGGTGAAATGCGCTATCCCAGAGTTCGTTGAGATCGCGGTCGTCCGGGCTGACCTTATCAATGCGTTCCAGCATGCGCTGCATAAGCGCGAGGTTTTCCCTGGTGGCACGCAGTGCCGCAAGCCGGGCTAAGCCGGGTTCGAGCTGAAGACGAGCTTCCATGACTTCCAGAAGGTTGGTTTGCTGAACCAATCCCTGAAGGGCCAGAGGTTCAACAGGTGCTGACGGGCCTATAAAGGTCCCTTTGCCCTGTTTACGCCAGATCCGCCCCTCCTCTTCCAGCACATCCAGCGCACGACGTACTTCACGTCGTCCTACGCCGAGAGTCTCCGACAGCTCACGTTCAGTGGGCAGCGGAGTGCCTGGTGTTGACTCATGCTGGTTGATCAGTCCGCGCAGCTGCTCAAGCGCGGTGCTGGAATTGGCCAGAAACCGTGACGGTTTTTCCATATTGGTTCGCTCGCTATCATCATTACTTTATTTTTATTAACGATAAGTTATTGATATGACGTGCTACTTACCGTGCTAATGATTAAGCAATAAACGAACCAATAAAGCATTGGTTCATGAACTTTCTGAAGGGATGGAGATAAGCGAATGATTTTCTGTGAATTATTTTTTACAAAATTACACATCTGCTCCGCTGCCATAATGACAATCGGTGGCAAAATGCACAAACACGGTGCAAATTATGCACTATCATTGATCAAATGTTAATTAATTGCACCACAGATATTAACTTTTTGTTAATAAAGACAGGGGGCGGATAAAGAAGATTTGCAGACGCAGAAACGACGAAGGCCTGAATCATTTCTGATTCAGGCCTTCTGAATAGTGGCGGAACGGACGGGACTCGAACCCGCGACCCCCTGCGTGACAGGCAGGTATTCTAACCGACTGAACTACCGCTCCACTGTTCCCGCTGGGGGAACGAGGCGCATATTACGGTTTGCCTCCGGACTCGTCAACGCTTTTTCTCACGTTTTGAATCGTTTGCTGCAAAATTCACCCAAACGATGATTTTACAGGCATTCCGGCCCTTTTTCAGGCCCGCCACATGCAGCTTCCGCCTTTCTTCTGCACTAAATCAAGACGGGATTCATGGTTAAGTAACTCTTCATCACTGGCTAAAACCACCCGCAAACGACTGGCCTGGCGAACAACGCGTTGAATCCCCGCTTCCCCCTGCGTCTGCTGCGATTCATTTTCCATGCTGAACTTCATGGACGTCTGACCACCGGTCATCGCCAGGTAGACATCCGCCAGGATCTGGGCATCGAGCAATGCGCCGTGCAGCGTTCGCTTGGTGTTATCTATTTCATAGCGAGAACAGAGCGCATCCAGGCTGTTACGCTTGCCAGGAAACATTTTCCTTGCCAGCGCCAGGCTATCGGTCACCTTACAGAACGTGTTCGTTTTCGGAATATCGCGATGGAGCTTACTGAACTCATAGTCCATAAAGCCGATATCGAACGACGCGTTGTGAATGATAAGCTCGGCGCCTTTGATATATTCCAGAAATTCGTCTGCCACTTCCGCGAAGGTCGGTTTATCCAGCAAGAACTCATCGGCGATACCGTGCACGCCGAACGCTTCTGGGTCTACCAGCCGGTCGGGTTTGAGGTAGACATGGAAGTTGTTCCCCGTAAGACGACGGTTCACCACTTCAACGGCACCGATCTCGATGATCTTGTGCCCTTCGTAGTGCGCGCCGATCTGGTTCATACCGGTGGTTTCGGTATCGAGGACAATCTGGCGAGTAATTGCAGTGCTCATAGCGGTCATTTATGTCAGACTTATCGTTTAACTGAACGTTTCAAATACAGGAAGTCTACCAGAGATGCGTAAACAGGTAGAAATTTTCACCGATGGATCTTGCCTTGGCAACCCAGGGCCTGGCGGTTATGGCGCGATTATGCGCTATCGCGAGCATGAAAAAACTTTTAGCGAAGGCTATTTTCTGACCACCAACAACCGCATGGAGTTGATGGCCGCCATTGTGGCGCTGGAAGCGCTAAAAGAACACTGCGATGTGGTGTTGAGCACTGACAGCCAGTACGTACGCCAGGGGATCACCCAGTGGATCCACAACTGGAAAAAACGCGGCTGGAAAACGGCAGACAAAAAGCCGGTCAAAAACGTCGATCTCTGGAAACGTCTTGATGCTGCGCTGGGCCAGCACGAGATTAAATGGGAATGGGTTAAAGGTCACGCAGGCCACCCCGAAAACGAACGTTGTGACGAACTGGCACGGGCAGCGGCATCCAACCCCGCTCATGAAGACACAGGCTATCAGCCCGAATCCTGATCAGGGTTTTCTGTACTGCCGCGTGGCGCCCACGGTCTGGCGAATGGGCGATTTCGATTTACTCTGCTTCATCGGATTAAGCGTAAGGGGGATGGTCCGCTTACGCGCGACAATAAATTGCATGCAGCCTAATGCCGGCAGATGGGTGCTCAGAACAACGCCCCCCTGCCGCGCCCAGGGAAGTACCTGAAAACCGCCCGAGCAGAGCACCTCAAAATTCAGCAGTGAAAGCCAGTCAAGCTGGCGCATCATCGTGAACATCCTGCTGTTATACGGCGGTGTCCGGCGAAGCACCGGAACCAGCTTGCGCAGCCCCATCAGACTCAGCGGATTGAACCCGCTGAGTATCAGCCAGCCATCATCAATCAGGACGCGGTCGGCCTCGCGCAGCAGGCGATGAGGATCGCTGCACCAGGGCAACGTGTGTGTCAGCAGGCAGGCATCAACGGACTTTTCCGCAAACGGCAGATGTAAAGGATCCGCTTTCACCTGAACCGGCGATGCGCCAAGAGAGACATTAACCTGATGTGAGATAGCGCAGCTTTCGGTATTGATTTCCGCGCTGAGATTGCCAATCTTAAGCAAGTGAAAACCATACATTTTCGCGAGCCAGGGTTTAAGCTGCTGTTCCAGGTTCTCGCGATAGTATTCACCCCAGGGCAATTCGGCCCAACGTTCAGGTGCCGGGACAATCTGAGGTATCCTTGCCGGTTTCATCAACACACCCACCACGCTATAAGAGGTAATTTATGAATCTTATCAGTATTCCCGCCTTTCAGGACAATTACATCTGGGTTTTAGTCGATGACGAGCGTCGGTGCGTCATTGTCGATCCTGGAGAATCGGCTCCTGTATCAGACGCGATAAAAGAGAACGGCTGGCAACCAGAGGCCATCCTTCTGACCCATCATCATAACGATCACACCGGCGGCGTTGCTGACCTTCGTGCCCAATTCCCGTATCTGGTGGTTTACGGACCGGCAGAGACACAAGATAAGGGAACAACGCAGGTAGTCGAAGAAGGTGAAAATATCCTCATACGCGAGTGGGAGTTTTCTGTATTTGCCACACCAGGTCACACTTTGGGACATCTTTGTTTCTACAGCAAACCTTATCTTTTTTGCGGCGACACGCTGTTCTCCGGCGGCTGTGGAAGACTTTTTGAGGGCACCCCAGCCCAGATGTACCAGTCATTACAGAAGATTAGCGCATTACCTGACGATACCCTTATTTGTTGCGCACATGAGTATACATTAGAAAATATGAAGTTTGCGGCGAGCATCTTGCCAGAGGATCGGGCGATTCAAGATTATTATCACAAAGTGAAGGAGTTACGTGCAAAAAACCAAAAAACACTCCCCGTAATTCTGAAAAATGAGCGTAAAACTAATTTATTTTTACGAACAGATGATATTGATTTAATTGATGAAATTAACAAAGAAACAAATTTGTCACAACCAGAACAACGATTTGCATGGTTAAGGTCAAAGAAAGATAACTTCAGATAATTGCGGGTTGCCTTTTCAAAATTTCGCCGTTATCATCGCTCGTCTTTTAAGCAACTATTGACACACACATGAAGGCAAAAGCGATATTACTCGCCTCTGTCCTGCTTGTAGGTTGCCAGTCGCAGAACGGCAGCAACGTACAACAGCACGCACAGAGCCTTTCTGCAGCTGGTCAAGGGGAAGCAGGGAAGTTTACAAGTTCAGCGCGATGGATGGACGATGGGACGTCTTTCGCACAGGATGAAGACTTGTGGACCTCTATTGGCGACGAGCTAAAGATGGGAATTCCGGAAAACAACCGGATTCGCGAACAGAAGCAAAAGTATTTAAGAAATAAGAGCTATCTCCACGATGTAACTTTACGGGCAGAGCCGTATATGTACTGGATAGCCGGGCAAGTTAAGAAACGTAACATGCCGATGGAGCTGGTACTCCTACCCATAGTGGAGAGCGCTTTTGACCCACACGCGACGTCTGGCGCCAATGCCGCAGGCATTTGGCAGATCATTCCGAGCACCGGGCGAAACTATGGTTTGAAACAGACCCGCAACTATGATGCGCGTCGTGATGTTGTCGCTTCAACGACAGCCGCTCTCGACATGATGGAACGTCTTAATAAGATGTTCGACGGCGACTGGCTCTTAACGGTCGCAGCGTATAACAGTGGCGAAGGTCGTGTACTGAAGGCAATGAAAGCGAATAAAGCACGGGGTAAATCCACCGATTTTTGGTCGCTCTCACTGCCACAGGAAACGAAGATTTACGTACCGAAAATGCTGGCATTGAGCGATATTCTCAAGAACAGCAAGCGTTACGGTGTACAACTGCCAACACCAGACGAAAGTCGTGCACTGGCGCGTGTTCGCCTCAGCAATCCGGTTGATATTCAACAGGTTGCTGATATGACGGGTATGTCGGTAAGTAAACTGAAAACCTTTAATGCTGGCGTTAAAGGCTCAACGCTGGGGGCCAGTGGTCCGCAGTATGTAATGGTTCCGCAGAAGCATGCTGAGCAGTTACGTGAGTCTTTAGCATCGGGTGAAATTGCCGCTGTTCAGTCAACACTGATCGCGGATGCATCATCCGTGAACAGCCGCAGCTATAAGGTTCGGTCAGGTGATACGCTTTCGGGCATTGCCTCACGTCTTGGCGTGACGGCAAACGATCTGCAGCAGTGGAATAATCTGCGCAGCTCAGGCCTGAAAGTGGGTCAGACTCTGACGGTGGGTGCAGGTAACAGTGCACAGCGTCTCGCCAGCAACAGCGATAGCATTACCTATCGTGTGCGTAAAGGTGATTCACTGTCCAGTATCGCAAAACGACACGGCGTAAATATCAAGGATGTGATGCGCTGGAACAATGATACTGACAATCTGAAACCAGGCGACCAGCTAACGTTGTTTGTGAAAAACAGCGCCACGCCAGACTCCTGATGACACGACCTAACGATAAAAAGGCACCGATTCCCCTCGGTGCCTTTTTTCTTTACGCTGCTTTTTGCGCTTCAGCCATGATGGTATCGCTGGTAAATGATCCATCATCCTGCAATTCAAAGTACGCCTTCACTTCCGCCGACGCGCTATCCTGATACAACCGAATGGCCTGGCTTAACGCTTCCGGCGTGCGCATACGGGCAATCCACGAGCTGAACTCCAGCGGCAAGCGGTCCGTTATCAATGCACGTGTGATCAGCCCCGCTTCAGTAATCAGCGCCAACCACTCCCCGCTGGAGTAGTTTTGCACATGCGAGGTATCGCGCAGCGCTTCAACCGTTTGCAGCCAGATATTACGCACCGGATGTCCCGGCGACATCACATCCATAATGATAAAGACCCCGCCCGGCTTCAGAACGCGTTTAACTTCACGTAAAGCCTGGCCGACATCATGCCAGTGATGGGCAGAATAACGGCTGATAACAACTTCAAATGAGGCATCTTCAAAGGGTAAGGATTCGGCATAGCCCTGACGCGTTGCGATGTTGTTCAGCCCTTTGTCTTGTGCGGCCTCTGCAACCACCTCCAGCATCTGACTGGATAAATCATAGGCCGTGACCTGCGCCACCTGCTGTGCTGCCGTGAAGCTGGCATGCCCGGCGCCACAGCCTAAGTCCAGAACGTGCGCGTGCGGCACTGCCGCCAGGCGTTCACCGAGACGGACCAGATCACGGCCAGACGCGTGCACTGCACTGCTCAGATAAGCATTTGCCTGGGAGCCAAACTGTTTTTCTACGTTGTCATGATGGGAGTGTGTTGTTGTCATCGTACTGTCCTTTTGTTGTTTAAAATAAAGGGCAGCACCCGAATGGCCTGCCCCACGGCAGACCTGACATACCATTATTTATCAGGTTTGCCGGGACTGAATTCAACGAGTAGAGGATTGTGATCGGAGGCACGCGTCACCAGAACAGAGGCGTCGTGAACGTTCAGACCACGATAGAAGACAAAATCGAGAGGACGACCAAACGCTTTCTTGCGCTGGTCATCGCTAAAACGAACTTCACGCAGCGACATTTCGCGTGCAAAGCGATACAGCGCATTCATGCGCGGACGGCTCCAGGCATTAAAATCCCCGGCCATAATGATGGGCCCGCTGTGATGGGCGATCTGGTCACCGATCGGAAGTAACTGCTTACTATACACATCCACGCCCAGGCTGAAGTTGACCGCGTGGATATTCACAACCATCAGCATGCGCGTGTCCGGCAGCGGGTAGACCGTTACCAGCGCCGATTTCGCCAGACGCAGAATCGGCTCGCGTTCGCGCAGCGGGCAGCAATAGACCGGATGAGCCGAAGAGAGGGTCATCACGCCAGAAGGATGTTGCGGCAAGACAAACGCGGGAACCTGGTCAGCAGCAAGGTAGTGAGTCGTAGCAAACCTTACCAGCTCGGGGGTGGTTTGCGCCTCCTGCAACAGCACCAGATGGGCGTCTTTCCCAAAATTCTTGAGTACCGATAACCACTCAGCGCGCTGTTGTTTAAAGATGTTCCACACCAACACCCGGATTTTTTCATCGCTGCTTAAGGGTGTCCCGGCAGGTAATGCCTGACTTATGCTCGCAAACGACCCCGGAGGCAAGATCCTCTCCGCGGGCATTCCGGCAACATAACGCATGGCATAGGTATTTTTTCGCACTTTTGGAAACGGCCTCTGTAACATGAACCAGCCCGGAAAACGGACTGGTTCTAATGTTATAGGGACTTTAGGTTACACTTTCAACGCAATTTCAGATAAACCGCTTTCCAGTTTTGTAAGCAAGCACTTACTGATGTTATCCCAGCACTACACGAGCGGGTTTATCAAGGCGCCCACTCAGGCTAATCAGCAGGAAAGCGACCAGAACAATCACCGCACCAATCCATGGCGTTTGGGTTAATCCGAAATGTTCAACGGTTTGCCCACCAATGATGGAACCCAGCGCAATCCCAATATTGAACGCGGCAATATTCAGGCCCGATGCGACATCTACCGCGTTGGGTGTATAAAGTTCGGCTTTTTGTACCACGTAAACCTGCAGGCCTGGCACGTTACCAAAGGCGAAGATCCCCATCACCAGTACCGTTATCAGTGCGGCGTATTGCATCGATGCCGTGAACTGGAAAATCATCAGCAGAACAACCAGTGCTGCGAAGATAAACTTCAGGGCCGGCACTGCACCATGTTTGTCCGCAAGCTTCCCTCCCCAGATATTACCGATGGCGACGGAGATACCATACCCCAGCAAAATCCAGCTCACTGCACTGGGTGAGAAGCCTGCCAGGTCCTGCATCATCGGAGCCAGGAAGGTGAAAGCCGTGAATACCCCTCCATAGCCGAGCGCTGTGACGGCGTAGATGATCAGCAAACGCGGATGCGTGAGTACCTTCAGCTGATCGCTCAGGCTGGCACTCGCACGTCCTGCAATCGTCGACGGTACCAGCAGCAGGCTGGCAACCAGGGCAATCACCCCCAGTAAAGAGACGGCAAGGAAGGTTTCGCGCCAGCCAAAGTGCTGTCCGATAAACGTTCCTAACGGTACACCCGTGACAAGAGCTACAGTCAGACCACCGAACATAATCGCGATGGCGTATGCTGCTTTCTCTTTTGGTACCAGGCTGGTTGCAATAGTTGAACCAATGGAGAAGAACACACCGTGAGCGAGACCGGTCAGCAGCCGGGCAATCACCAGCGTGGTGTAGTCCGGCGCCTGCCAGGCCAGAATATTGCCAGCGGTGAATAACACCATCAGCGCAACCAACAGCTGCTTACGCGGGAAACGTCCCGTCAACGCGGTCAGGACGGGGGCGCCGATGGCAACCCCGAGCGCATAGATAGAAACCAACAGGCCGGCAGAGGGCAGCGAGATTGAAAGCTGGTTAGCTATCGTAGGCACCAGTCCTACGATAACAAATTCGGTCGTGCCAATTGCAAAGGCACTGATCGTCAGGGCAAGTAGCGCCAGTGGCATAAATAACTCCATATCATCAGGATTAAGATGACAGGCAGTATGCGCCAGTGCTTAAATAACAAAAATGGTCAAAATATCAATAGAATTTTGCAGGTAGTGCAACAATGAAAGCAACGTCGGAAGAGCTGACAATTTTTGTCGCCGTCGTCGAAAGCGGCAGTTTTAGCCGTGCGGCCGAGCAGCTGGGGCAGGCTAATTCAGCCATCAGCCGCTCGGTGAAAAAACTGGAGATGAAGCTCGGCGTCAGTCTTCTCAACCGAACGACGCGTCAGCTAAGCCTGACGGAGGAAGGCGAGCGTTATTTCCGCCGTGTGCAGTCTGTCCTGCAGGAGATGGCGGCGGCAGAAACAGAGATTATGGAAACCCGTAGTACGCCGCGCGGATTGCTGCGCATTGATGCGGCAACACCGGTTGTTCTTCATTTTCTGATGCCGCTGATCAAGCCTTTCCGCGAACGCTATCCGGAGATGACGCTCTCGTTAGTTTCCTCAGAGACGTTTATCAATCTCATCGAGCGGAAAGTGGATGTGGCGATCCGGGCCGGCACCCTGACCGACTCGAGCTTGCGGGCCCGCCCTCTTTTTGCCAGCTACCGCAAGATAGTCGCATCACCGCAATACATCGCAGAGCATGGCAAACCAGAGACGGTTGAAGAACTGAAGCAGCACCTGTGCCTGGGCTTCACGGAGCCCGTATCGCTGAACACCTGGCCTGTGGCCTGTCATGATGGTCAACTGCATGAAATCACCAGTGGGTTATCGTCCAACAGTGGAGAAACGCTGAAGCAGCTTTGCCTCGAAGGGAATGGGATCGCCTGTTTGTCGGACTATATGATTGATAAAGAAATTGCACGCGGTGAGCTTGTAGAGCTGATGGCAGATAAACGTCTGCCTGTGGAGATGCCTTTTAGTGCAGTTTATTACAGTGACAGAGCGGTAAGTACGCGCATACGCGCCTTTATCGATTTCCTGAGCGAACATATAAAAACAGCTCCCGGGGGAGCTGTGTGAGGGTTTCAGGTTACAGAGGAAAGGGTCAATATTAATCCCAGTCAGGTGCCAGACCTTCAGGGCTGACCAGACGATCGTTGCATTCCAGGGCAGCGATCGCTTTTTTGTCTTCGGCGTCCAGCTGGAGATCCCTCGCTAACAGGTTACTGGCCAGGTTTTCACGTCGGGTTGAAGAGGGGATCACGGCGTAACCTTCACCCATCGCCCATGCCAGAATCACCTGTGCAGCCGTTGCGCTATGTTTCTCTGCGATACGATTAATCACGTCATCTTTCAGTGCTTTACCGTAGGCCAGGGTCATATATGAGGTGATGTGGATGCCGTGCTGTTTTGCCCAGTCCACGACTTTGCGGTTTTGCAGGTAGGGAGAGAGTTCAATCTGATTGGTTGCAATGTTTTCTGCCCCCACGGCGGCTATGGCTTTTTCCATCAGCGGAATGGTGAAATTAGAAATACCTATTTCACGCGTTAAGCCCTGCTCTTTCGCTTCAAGCAATGCCTGCATGAACACCTCGACTGACACGGCATCGTTCGGTGATGGCCAGTGGATCAACGTCAGATCCACATAGTCGGTACGCAGTTTTTCCAGGCTCTCTTTCAGGCTGGGGATCAATTTGTCTTTGCTGAGGTTTTCAATCCAGATTTTGGTGGTGATGAAAAGCTCGCTGCGCGCTACGCCGCTCTCTTCGATAGCCTGACCAACGGCAGCTTCGTTATCATAAATCTGCGCCGTATCAATTGCGCGATAGCCGAGTTCAAGTGCAGTTTTAACGGATGCGATAACAACGTCGTCTTTCAGGCGGAAAGTGCCCAGACCCAGTGCAGGGATAGTCATGTAATCCTCGTTATTCATAATGATTGTTAACTGAGGAGGATTATCGCTGCTGCCGTTATGCAGAAAAAGAGCGTTTAACGCAGAGGATATTTGCTGATTTGGCAATAATGATACGACAGATATGAAAAAAGCCCTGAGCGTTAACTCAGGGCTTTTAATAAGTGGCGGAACGGACGGGACTCGAACCCGCGACCCCCTGCGTGACAGGCAGGTATTCTAACCGACTGAACTACCGCTCCACCGAAGACTGCTGTAACCACCGGATTTATGCACCGGCTTACTACGTAATTTGATGCCTGGCAGTTCCCTACTCTCACATGGGGAGACCCCACACTACCATCGGCGCTACGGCGTTTCACTTCTGAGTTCGGCATGGGGTCAGGTGGGACCACCGCGCTAAAGCCGCCAGGCAAATTCTGTAATCTGTATCAGCTGAAAATCGTCTCTCTCACGCCAAAACATCTTCGGCGTTGTAAGGTTAAGCCTCACGGTTCATTAGTATCGGTTAGCTCAACGCATCGCTGCGCTTACACACCCGACCTATCAACGTCGTAGTCTTCAACGTTCCTTCAGGAGACTTAAAGTCTCAGGGAGAACTCATCTCGGGGCAAGTTTCGTGCTTAGATGCTTTCAGCACTTATCTCTTCCGCATTTAGCTACCGGGCAGTGCCATTGGCATGACAACCCGAACACCAGTGATGCGTCCACTCCGGTCCTCTCGTACTAGGAGCAGCCCCCCTCAATTCTCCAGCGCCCACGGCAGATAGGGACCGAACTGTCTCACGACGTTCTAAACCCAGCTCGCGTACCACTTTAAATGGCGAACAGCCATACCCTTGGGACCTACTTCAGCCCCAGGATGTGATGAGCCGACATCGAGGTGCCAAACACCGCCGTCGATATGAACTCTTGGGCGGTATCAGCCTGTTATCCCCGGAGTACCTTTTATCCGTTGAGCGATGGCCCTTCCATTCAGAACCACCGGATCACTATGACCTGCTTTCGCACCTGCTCGAGCCGTCACTCTCGCAGTCAAGCTAGCTTATGCCATTGCACTAACCTCCTGATGTCCGACCAGGATTAGCTAACCTTCGTGCTCCTCCGTTACTCTTTGGGAGGAGACCGCCCCAGTCAAACTACCCACCAGACACTGTCCGCAACCCGGATCACGGGTCTACGTTAGAACACCAGCCATTAAAGGGTGGTATTTCAAGGTTGGCTCCACGCAGACTGGCGTCCACGCTTCAAAGCCTCCCACCTATCCTACACATCAAGGACCAGTGTTCAGTGTCAAGCTATAGTAAAGGTTCACGGGGTCTTTCCGTCTTGCCGCGGGTACACTGCATCTTCACAGCGAGTTCAATTTCACTGAGTCTCGGGTGGAGACAGCCTGGCCATCATTACGCCATTCGTGCAGGTCGGAACTTACCCGACAAGGAATTTCGCTACCTTAGGACCGTTATAGTTACGGCCGCCGTTTACCGGGGCTTCGATCAAGAGCTTCGCGTTACCGCTAACCCCATCAATTAACCTTCCGGCACCGGGCAGGCGTCACACCGTATACGTCCACTTTCGTGTTTGCACAGTGCTGTGTTTTTAATAAACAGTTGCAGCCAGCTGGTATCTTCGACTGATTTCAGCTCCACCCGCAGGGGCTTCACCTACATATCAGCGTGCCTTCTCCCGAAGTTACGGCACCATTTTGCCTAGTTCCTTCACCCGAGTTCTCTCAAGCGCCTTGGTATTCTCTACCTGACCACCTGTGTCGGTTTGGGGTACGATTTCGTGTTACCTGATGCTTAGAGGCTTTTCCTGGAAGCAGGGCATTTGTTACTTCAGCACCGTAGTGCCTCGTCATCACACCTCAGCGTTAACAAGGAACCGGATTTACCTGGAACCTCCGCCTACATGCTTAAACCGGGACAACCGTCGCCCGGCTAACATAGCCTTCTCCGTCCCCCCTTCGCAGTAACACCAAGTACAGGAATATTAACCTGTTTCCCATCGACTACGCCTTTCGGCCTCGCCTTAGGGGTCGACTCACCCTGCCCCGATTAACGTTGGACAGGAACCCTTGGTCTTCCGGCGAGCGGGCTTTTCACCCGCTTTATCGTTACTTATGTCAGCATTCGCACTTCTGATACCTCCAGCACCCCTCACAGGACACCTTCAACGGCTTACAGAACGCTCCCCTACCCAACAACGCATAAGCGTCGCTGCCGCAGCTTCGGTGCATGGTTTAGCCCCGTTACATCTTCCGCGCAGGCCGACTCGACCAGTGAGCTATTACGCTTTCTTTAAATGATGGCTGCTTCTAAGCCAACATCCTGGCTGTCTGTGCCTTCCCACATCGTTTCCCACTTAACCATGACTTTGGGACCTTAGCTGGCGGTCTGGGTTGTTTCCCTCTTCACGACGGACGTTAGCACCCGCCGTGTGTCTCCCGTGATAACATTCTTCGGTATTCGTAGTTTGCATCGGGTTGGTAAGCCGGGATGGCCCCCTAGCCGAAACAGTGCTCTACCCCCGAAGATGAGTTCACGAGGCGCTACCTAAATAGCTTTCGGGGAGAACCAGCTATCTCCCGGTTTGATTGGCCTTTCACCCCCAGCCACAAGTCATCCGCTAATTTTTCAACATTAGTCGGTTCGGTCCTCCAGTTAGTGTTACCCAACCTTCAACCTGCCCATGGCTAGATCACCGGGTTTCGGGTCTATACCCTGCAACTTAACGCCCAGTTAAGACTCGGTTTCCCTTCGGCTCCCCTATACGGTTAACCTTGCTACAGAATATAAGTCGCTGACCCATTATACAAAAGGTACGCAGTCACCCCATAAAAGAGGCTCCCACTGCTTGTACGTACACGGTTTCAGGTTCTTTTTCACTCCCCTCGCCGGGGTTCTTTTCGCCTTTCCCTCACGGTACTGGTTCACTATCGGTCAGTCAGGAGTATTTAGCCTTGGAGGATGGTCCCCCCATATTCAGACAGGATACCACGTGTCCCGCCCTACTCTTCGAGTTCACAGCCTGTGTGCTTTCGTGTACGGGACTGTCACCCTGTACCGTGCGACTTTCCAGACGCTTCCACTAACACACAAGCTGATTCAGACTCTGGGCTGCTCCCCGTTCGCTCGCCGCTACTGGGGGAATCTCGGTTGATTTCTTTTCCTCGGGGTACTTAGATGTTTCAGTTCCCCCGGTTCGCCTCGTTAACCTATGTATTCAGTTAACGATAGTGTGTCGGAACACACTGGGTTTCCCCATTCGGACATCGCCGGGTCAAAGGTTCATATCACCTCGCCGGCGCTTTTCGCAGATTAGCACGTCCTTCATCGCCTCTGACTGCCAGGGCATCCACCGTGTACGCTTAGTCGCTTAACCTCACAACCCGAAGATGTTTCTTTCGATTCATCACCGGTTTGCGAAAATTTGAGAGACTCGAACACACATAACATGTGTGTCGTTTCAATTTTCAGCTTGATCCAGATTTTTAAAGAGCAAAACTTCGCAGTGCACCTTTTCAGGTTCACTCTGAAGTTTTCTTGTTTTCGCAGTAAAAGATGGTGGAGCTATGCGGGATCGAACCGCAGACCTCCTGCGTGCAAAGCAGGCGCTCTCCCAGCTGAGCTATAGCCCCATCGTATGACCAACCTCTTCAAATCTGCATGACAGATTTGGTAGGCCTGAGTGGACTTGAACCACCGACCTCACCCTTATCAGGGGTGCGCTCTAACCACCTGAGCTACAAGCCTGTAGAGGTTTTTTACTGCTGTTTTTCATCAGACAATCTGTGTGAGCACTACAAAGGCAGGTTCTTTAAGGTAAGGAGGTGATCCAACCGCAGGTTCCCCTACGGTTACCTTGTTACGACTTCACCCCAGTCATGAATCACAAAGTGGTAAGCGCCCTCCCGAAGGTTAAGCTACCTACTTCTTTTGCAACCCACTCCCATGGTGTGACGGGCGGTGTGTACAAGGCCCGGGAACGTATTCACCGTAGCATTCTGATCTACGATTACTAGCGATTCCGACTTCATGGAGTCGAGTTGCAGACTCCAATCCGGACTACGACGCACTTTATGAGGTCCGCTTGCTCTCGCGAGTTCGCTTCTCTTTGTATGCGCCATTGTAGCACGTGTGTAGCCCTACTCGTAAGGGCCATGATGACTTGACGTCATCCCCACCTTCCTCCAGTTTATCACTGGCAGTCTCCTTTGAGTTCCCGGCCGGACCGCTGGCAACAAAGGATAAGGGTTGCGCTCGTTGCGGGACTTAACCCAACATTTCACAACACGAGCTGACGACAGCCATGCAGCACCTGTCTCAGAGTTCCCGAAGGCACCAAAGCATCTCTGCTAAGTTCTCTGGATGTCAAGAGTAGGTAAGGTTCTTCGCGTTGCATCGAATTAAACCACATGCTCCACCGCTTGTGCGGGCCCCCGTCAATTCATTTGAGTTTTAACCTTGCGGCCGTACTCCCCAGGCGGTCGACTTAACGCGTTAGCTCCGGAAGCCACGCCTCAAGGGCACAACCTCCAAGTCGACATCGTTTACGGCGTGGACTACCAGGGTATCTAATCCTGTTTGCTCCCCACGCTTTCGCACCTGAGCGTCAGTCTTTGTCCAGGGGGCCGCCTTCGCCACCGGTATTCCTCCAGATCTCTACGCATTTCACCGCTACACCTGGAATTCTACCCCCCTCTACAAGACTCTAGCCTGCCAGTTTCGAATGCAGTTCCCAGGTTGAGCCCGGGGATTTCACATCCGACTTGACAGACCGCCTGCGTGCGCTTTACGCCCAGTAATTCCGATTAACGCTTGCACCCTCCGTATTACCGCGGCTGCTGGCACGGAGTTAGCCGGTGCTTCTTCTGCGGGTAACGTCAATTGCTGCGGTTATTAACCACAACACCTTCCTCCCCGCTGAAAGTACTTTACAACCCGAAGGCCTTCTTCATACACGCGGCATGGCTGCATCAGGCTTGCGCCCATTGTGCAATATTCCCCACTGCTGCCTCCCGTAGGAGTCTGGACCGTGTCTCAGTTCCAGTGTGGCTGGTCATCCTCTCAGACCAGCTAGGGATCGTCGCCTAGGTGAGCCGTTACCCCACCTACTAGCTAATCCCATCTGGGCACATCTGATGGCAAGAGGCCCGAAGGTCCCCCTCTTTGGTCTTGCGACGTTATGCGGTATTAGCTACCGTTTCCAGTAGTTATCCCCCTCCATCAGGCAGTTTCCCAGACATTACTCACCCGTCCGCCACTCGTCACCCGAGAGCAAGCTCTCTGTGCTACCGTTCGACTTGCATGTGTTAGGCCTGCCGCCAGCGTTCAATCTGAGCCATGATCAAACTCTTCAATTTAAGTTTGATGCTCGTGAATTAAACTTCGTAATGAATTACGTATGTTCACTCAGAGACTTGGTATTCATTTTTCGTCCGAGGACGTTAAGAATCCATGTCACTTTGAGTGCCCACACAGATTGTCTGATAAATTGTTAAAGAGCAGTTGCGACGCGGCTTACAGCTCACCGTCGCGAGGTGGCGTATATTACGCTTTCCTCTTTCAGAGTCAACCCTGAAGTTCAGGATTTTTTCTCTTCAACCGACCGGGTTAACTGTGAAGTGATTCACATCTGCCGTATCGATGGAGGCGCATTATAGGGTGCCACCGAGGAATGACAAGCGGAAATATGCATTTTTATTTCGACCGCTCACCTTTTCACCAAAAAGGCTATTTTTGGTGCTTTTTAATCTCTTTTGGCAGCTCTGCCAGGCTATTAATCACCCAATCCGCGGCACTCTCTGCTTCAGGGGTCACAGGTTTGCCGGTGCGCACAAGTATTTTAGTCCCCACACCTGCGGCGGTTGCTGCCTGCATATCTTCCAGTTTATCGCCCACCATATAAGAAGCAGCCATATCGATATGCAGGAATTCCTGCGCAGAGATAAACATTCCCGGATGCGGCTTGCGGCAATCACACGTCTGGCGAAACTCTTCTACAGTTCCCTGCGGGTGGTGCGGGCAATAGTAAATGCCATCAAGTTCGACACCGCGGTCAGCCAGCGACCAGTCCATCCATTCCGTCAGCGTCTCGAATTGCGCCTCGGTGAATTTTCCACGTGCGATGCCGGACTGGTTGGTCACGACCACCAGCGCATAGCCCATCTCTTTCAGCTGGCGCATGGCATCGATAACGCCCTCGATAAACTCGAACTCATCAATTTCGTGGACATAACCGTGATCCACATTAATAGTGCCATCACGATCGAGAAAAATTGCGGGTACTGATTTTGCCACCGGTTTGCTCCTGAAAAAGGCATGTACAGCTAGTATCTCATGAATCGCAGCGCAATAAAGTGCTCATCGTACAGAGTTGGATTGATTTAGACGTCTGGATGCCTTAACATCCGTTTTGTTTACGGTCATCACCCGTATCTGGCAGAAGAAAATGCCACGGCTAACTTACATACGATAAAAATAATCTAATGATTAAACTTTCCAATATCACCAAAGTGTTCCAGCAGGGGAACCGAACCATTCAGGCGCTGAACAATGTCAGCCTGCATGTTCCTGCTGGTCAAATTTATGGCGTCATTGGCGCATCGGGTGCAGGTAAAAGTACGCTGATCCGTTGTGTTAACCTGCTTGAGCGCCCAACCCAGGGTCGTGTAGAAGTAGGCGGGCAGGAACTGACCGCCCTTTCAGAGAAAGAACTGACGAAAGCACGCCGCCAGATTGGCATGATCTTCCAGCACTTTAACCTGCTGGCCTCCCGTACGGTGTTTGGCAACGTTGCCTTGCCGCTGGAACTGGACAACACGCCAAAAGAAGAAGTTAAGCGTCGCGTAACCGAACTGCTGGATCTCGTTGGTCTGGGTGATAAACACGATAGCTACCCGGCAAACCTGTCCGGCGGACAAAAGCAGCGTGTGGCCATAGCCCGCGCGCTGGCAAGTAACCCGAAAGTGCTGCTGTGCGATGAAGCCACCAGCGCATTAGATCCCGCCACTACGCGTTCCATTCTGGAGCTGCTGAAGGACATCAACCGTCGCCTCGGCCTGACCATTCTCCTTATTACACATGAAATGGACGTGGTGAAACGCATCTGTGATTGCGTCGCGGTAATCAGCAACGGTGAATTGATTGAGCAAGACACGGTTAGCGAAGTGTTTTCCCATCCGAAAACCCCACTGGCACAACAGTTTATTCAGTCCACGCTGCACCTGGATATTCCGGAAGATTATCTGGAGCGTTTAAAAACAGAATCGACCGCGGACAGCGTCCCGATGCTGCGTATGGAGTTCACTGGCCAGTCCGTCGATGCACCACTGCTGTCCGAAACCGCGCGCCGCTTTAATGTGAATAACAACATCATCAGCGCGCAAATGGATTACGCCGGTGGCGTGAAGTTCGGCATCATGCTGACGGAAATGCACGGAACACAAGCAGAAACCCAGGCGGCCATTGCCTGGCTGCAAGAACATCACGTAAAAGTAGAGGTACTGGGTTATGTCTGAGCCGATGATGTGGCTGCTGGTTCGCGGCGTTTGGGAAACGCTGGCAATGACCTTTGTATCAGGCTTCTTTGGTTTTGTGATTGGTCTGCCGGTCGGCGTGCTGCTGTATGTGACGCGCCCGGGACAAATCATTGAGAATGCGAAGCTGTATCGCACCCTGTCTGCACTGGTGAATATCTTCCGTTCTATCCCGTTCATTATTCTGCTGGTGTGGATGATTCCATTTACCCGTGTGATCGTGGGAACGTCTATCGGTTTGCAGGCAGCCATCGTTCCGCTGACCGTGGGAGCTGCGCCGTTTATCGCCCGTATGGTGGAAAACGCCCTGCTGGAAATCCCGACCGGTTTGATCGAGGCTTCCCGCGCGATGGGGGCAACGCCAATGCAGATCGTGCGTAAAGTCCTGCTGCCTGAAGCGCTGCCCGGGCTGGTTAACGCGGCAACCATTACGTTGATTACTCTGGTGGGTTATTCCGCGATGGGCGGTGCCGTTGGCGCCGGCGGTTTAGGCCAGATTGGCTACCAGTACGGCTATATTGGTTATAACGCTACCGTAATGAATACCGTTCTGGTATTGCTGGTTGTGCTGGTTTACTTAATCCAGTTCTCTGGCGATCGCATCGTCCGGACTGTTACTCACAAATAACGTTACACACAACACAAACTCGACGAGTTAAGGATATAACATGGCGTTTAAATTAAAGACCTTTGCAGCGGTAGGCGCGCTGATCGGCTCTCTGGCACTGGTGGGTTGCGGTCAGGACGAAAAAGATCCAAACCACATCAAAGTGGGCGTTATCGTGGGTGCAGAACAGCAGGTTGCTGAAGTCGCGCAGAAAGTCGCGAAAGAGAAGTATGGTCTGGACGTTGAGCTGGTGACCTTTAACGATTACGTTCTGCCGAACGAAGCGCTGAGCAAAGGCGATATCGACGCCAACGCCTTCCAGCACAAACCTTACCTGGATCAGCAGATCAAGGACCGCGGCTATAAACTGGTGGGTGTGGGTAACACCTTTGTTTACCCTATTGCCGGTTACTCCAAGAAAATTAAATCTCTGGATGAACTGCAGCCAGGCTCTCAGGTTGCCGTCCCTAACGACCCAACCAACCTTGGCCGTTCCCTGCTGCTGCTGCAGAAAGTGGGCCTGATTAAACTGAAAGACGGTGTTGGCCTGCTGCCAACCGTTCTGGATGTCACCGAGAATCCGAAAAATCTGAAAATTGTTGAGCTGGAAGCCCCACAGCTGCCACGTTCTCTCGACGACGCGCAGATTGCCCTGGCCGTTATCAACACCACGTACGCCAGCCAGATTGGCCTGACGCCAGCGAAAGACGGTATCTTCGTTGAAGACAAAGACTCCCCGTATGTAAACCTGATCGTGACTCGCGAAGACAACAAAGATGCGGAAAACGTGAAGAAGTTCGTACAGGCTTATCAGTCTGACGAAGTTTTCCAGGAAGCCAACAAAGTGTTTAACGGCGGCGCTGTTAAGGGCTGGTAATCTCACCTCAGTGTAATATCATCAAGACGGGCTTATGCCCGTCTTGTCATTTGTGCAGTCAACTGATTCAATATCTGACGTTTTGATTATCCATTGAGGAATTATTATGCGTGCTTTACCGATCTGTCTTTTAGCACTCATGCTGAGCGGCTGTTCTATGCTAAGCAGATCTCCTGTTGAACCTGTCCAAAGCACGGCAACCCCGCCAAAAGCAGAACCCGTAAAACCGAAAGCGCCTCGCCCTACGCCGGTTCGCATTATTACCAAAGCTGACGAACTCGTGGGTAAACCTTTCCGTGAACTGGGTGAAGTAAGCGGCGAATCCTGTCAGGCTACCAATCAGGACTCTCCACCGAATATCCCAACAGCGCGTAAACGCATGCAGATCAACGCGGCAAAAATGAAAGCCAACGCGGTTCTGCTGCATAGCTGCGAAGTGACCAGTGGAACACCGGGTTGCTACCGTCAGGCGGTTTGCATCGGCTCGGCGCTGAACATTACGGCGAAATGAGTTCATTTCAGTTCGAACAGATAGGCGTTATTCGCTCTCCCTATAAAGAGAAGTTCGCCGTGCCACGCCAGCCAGGTCTGGTCACCAGCGGTGGCGAGCTTCACTTGATCGCGCCCTACAATCAGGCCGATGCCGTACGCGGGCTCGAAGCATTCAGCCACTTATGGATTGTGTTTGTGTTTCACCAGACGATGGAAGGTGGCTGGCGTCCGACCGTACGCCCTCCTCGCCTGGGAGGCAACGCCAGGATGGGCGTGTTTGCGACGCGCTCAACCTTCCGTCCAAACCCTGTCGGGATGTCGCTGGTCGAACTGAAAGGTATACGCTGTCAGAAGGATCAGGTCATACTGGAGTTAGGCAGCCTTGACCTGGTTGATGGCACGCCAGTTATCGATATCAAGCCGTATCTCCCCTTTGCCGAAGCGTTACCCGACGCCCGCGCAAGCTATGCCCAGGAAGCACCGCAGGCAGATATGCCTGTTCACTTCACGGCTGAGATAACCACGCAGCTTCAGCAGCTGGAAACACGCTATCCCCGCCTTCGTGACTTTATCACCGAAGTGCTGGCTCAGGACCCCCGTCCGGCCTATCGTAAAGAAGAGGACGCCGGGAAAACCTACGCCGTCTGGCTGCTGGATTTTAACGTTCGCTGGCGCGTGACCGGGGCAGGTTTTGAAGTGTTTGCCCTTGAACCCAGGTAATTTTGTCCTCCTCTCTTTTGGCATCTTTGCCACACTGGTAAACTAAACCACTTTTTTTGTCTCAGGCTGGTGTTTCAGCCTGTTCCAATCGTCGAAATGGAACCGTAACAACATGCGTACTAGCCAATATCTGCTCTCCACTCTGAAGGAGACGCCTGCCGACGCCGAAGTGATCAGCCATCAGCTGATGCTGCGCGCCGGGATGATCCGCAAGCTGGCCTCCGGGTTATATACCTGGCTGCCGACCGGCGTGCGCGTCCTGAAAAAAGTCGAAAACATCGTGCGTGAAGAGATGAACAACGCCGGTGCTATCGAGGTGTCCATGCCTGTGGTTCAGCCCGCTGACCTGTGGCAGGAGAGCGGCCGTTGGGAGCAATATGGCCCTGAGCTGCTGCGTTTCGTTGATCGTGGCGAGCGTCCATTCGTCCTCGGCCCAACGCATGAAGAAGTCATTACCGACCTGATTCGTAATGAGCTGAGCTCTTACAAACAGCTGCCGCTGAACTTCTTCCAGATCCAGACCAAGTTCCGTGATGAAGTTCGCCCACGTTTCGGCGTCATGCGCTCACGCGAATTCCTGATGAAAGATGCTTACTCTTTCCATACGTCTCAGGAATCGCTGCAAGAGACCTACGACAAAATGTACGAGGCTTACAGCAAAATCTTCTCCCGTATGGGTCTGGATTTCCGTGCTGTGCAGGCTGATACCGGTTCTATCGGCGGAAGCGCGTCTCATGAGTTCCAGGTTCTGGCTCAGAGCGGTGAAGACGATGTGATCTTCTCTGACTCTTCTGATTACGCCGCGAACATCGAGTTTGCAGAAGCGCTGGCCCCTAAAGCGCCACGTGCTGCTGCAACGGAAGAGATGAAGCTGGTTGATACACCTCACGCAAAAACCATTGCTGAGCTGGTTGAGCAGTTCAACCTGCCCGTCGAAAAAACGGTAAAAACCCTGCTGGTGAAATCCACCGAAGGTAGCGCGTACCCGCTGGTTGCCCTGCTGGTGCGTGGCGATCACGAACTGAACGAAGTGAAAGCTGAGAAGCTGCCTCAGGTTGCCAGCCCGCTGACGTTCGCAACGGAAGCGGAAATCCGTGCCGTCGTGAATGCAGGTCCAGGCTCTCTGGGCCCGGTGGATATGCCGGTTCCGGTGGTTATTGACCGTACGGTAGCCGCAATGAGCGACTTCGCCGCTGGCGCTAACATCGACGGTAAACATTACTTCGGCATCAACTGGGATCGCGATGTCGCGACGCCGGAAGTGGCTGATATCCGTAACGTGGTGGCAGGCGATCCGAGCCCGGACGGCCAGGGCACCCTGATGATCAAACGCGGTATCGAAGTGGGCCACATCTTCCAGCTGGGGGATAAATATTCCCGCGCGCTGAATGCCGCCGTTCAGGGGGAAGATGGCCGCAACCAGATCCTGACCATGGGTTGCTACGGTATCGGTGTGACGCGTGTGGTTGCAGCCGCCATTGAGCAAAACTACGACGAACGTGGCATCGTCTGGCCAGACAATATCGCCCCGTTCCAGGTGGCTATTCTGCCAATGAACATGCACAAGTCTTACCGTGTGCAGGAGCTGGCCGAAAAACTTTACTCCGAGCTGCGCGCTCAGGGTATCGAAGTGCTGATGGATGACCGTAAAGAGCGTCCAGGCGTGATGTTTGCCGATATGGAACTGATCGGTATCCCGCACACCGTAGTCATCGGCGACCGTAACCTCGACAGCGACGACATTGAATACAAATACCGTCGCAGTGGTGAAAAGCAGATGATCAAGACTGGCGACATTCTTGATTACCTGGTGAAAGCCATCAAAGGTTAACGTTCAACAAAAAAACCCCGCTCAGGCGGGGTTTTTTAATGGGCCGATATCGGCTTATTTGCTGTTACAGTCTTTGCCCGCAACAAACTTCGCGTCTTTATCTGTCACCAGCGTTTTCACCAGCTCTCCGCTGTCCGGGTTCGGCTCCAGCGTAAAGTGACCATCTACCGTCAGCAGGACAGGCTTGCTGTCATTGCCACGCGCAACAGCGTAATCACGCTCCAGCTGCGCATTGTTCGCCACGCTAATTTTCTTGCCGGTGGCGCAGTCGGTAAAGATCGCCGCATCCGCCATATAGAAATACATCCCACGCATTGGCATTGGCGTTGCAGGCAGGGCAGCTTTCACCGGGGCCAGCGTATAGTTAAACTGGGACTCAATCGGATTGCCTTCGCGGTCGAGCATCTCCATCCCTTCACCTTTGGCGCGGAAATAGGTTTTCTCACCGGTGGTATCCGTCAGTACCAGCTTCTCAGCCGTACGCGCCCATGTCCCGTAGGACGCAAAGGAAGATGGTTCTTTCGCCCCCTGATAACGCTGGTTCATAACCCAGGTACCGTCTTTCTGCAGGAACAGTGACGTTTCAATGCCCTCGCAGTCGGCACACGGTAAAACGCCGCGCCAGCTCTGCTGCATTGGCTTTAACTCTTCATTCTGCGCAGGCTGCACGACCTGCGTTTCAGAACGGTTGTTACACCCGAAAAGCGCAAACAGCGTACTCACTGCCAGCGCTGACAATAATGCTTTTTTCACAATGAATTCCTTATGAAATTGTGTTCCTTTTCGTCACTCCGTAGGGCGACGAACTTTACCGCGTAGTGCTTTCACTGTGGATTTTTGGGCCTTCGACGATAGCCGACGCTCTTTCGATGCGCGGGTCGGTCGCGTTGCCCGACGGCTTTTTTGCACTGCCGTTAGTTCTTTAATCATCGACACCAGTCTGGCAATCGCCGCTTCGCGGTTCAACTCCTGGCTGCGGTACTCCTGCGCTTTAATCACAATCACGCCATCACTGGTGATCAGGTGATGGCTGGCAGCGAGCAGGCTTTCTTTGTAATACTCTGGCAGGCTGGAGGCCCGAATGTCAAAGCGCAAATGGATAGCCGTTGAAGCCTTGTTAACGTGCTGTCCACCTGCCCCCTGAGCACGGATGGCGGTGATCTCCAGCTCATTGTCAGGGATGCTAACGTTTCGGGACAAGACAATCATGGCGCTGGCTGCCACGCCGTCAAATGAATTTCCAGATTATTCTGAGAATCAGAAAGCCAGATAGCACCGTCCTGAATTGTGGCCTGCAGGACCATCGTCCGGCTGGCAAACTCGCTCAGCTTCGCCAGTTGCTCATCGTCCAGATACCAGACGGTAAGGTTGGCAAACTGCCCGCACTTGCTCTTGCTTTGCTGCCACCAGATTTCCGCAGCACGTTGATTATACGCGAATAACGCCACGTTAGCGGACTGCGTGCAGGCCTTTTTAATGCGGCGCTCATCCGGCAGACCGAGTTCAATCCATAAATCGATACCCAGATGATCGTTGTGCAGCCAGGCCTCTGGCTCGTCCTCAGCGCTTAAGCCACGGCTAAATTGCAGACGCTCGTCAGCATACTTTATCCACGCCAGCAGGCGCAGCATCATGCGCTCCTGGGTTTCAGAGGGGTGGCGTGCCAGAGTGAGTGACGCATCCAGGAACTGGTTGCGGTCAAGATCTGCCACATTGACCACAGCTTTATAAATTGTCGCTTTCAGCGCCATGAGAGAACTCCTTTCGAATCAGGCGCACATTGTAGCGAAAAAGGAATAAAAAGGCTGTTCCCGGGTGAACATTCACCGGCTATCAAGGCGCTGATATTGCTTAAATGAGTATGGTATAGTCACCTTGCTAAACCGAGTTTATCTTCGTAGGCTTAATGATATCTCACAGTAAGTCAGTGCGCTGGCGGGAGGGGATGTGAATAATTATTGTGAGTTAATTCGCAAACGGTATGCGGAAATCGCCAGCGGAGATCTGGGGTATGTCCCGGACGCGTTGGGCTGTGTATTGAAAGTGCTTAATGAAGTGGCCTCTGATGAGGGCCTTTCAGAATCGGTCAGGGAAAAAGCAGCGTATGCTGCGGCGAATTTACTGGTGAGCGATTATGTCAATGAATGAAACTTATCAACCCATCAATTGTGATGACTATGACAACCTCGAACTCGCCTGCCAGCATCATTTAATACTGACGCTGGAGCTAAAAGATGGCGAAGTGTTGAAGGCAAAAGCCAGCGACCTGGTTTCGCGAAAGAATGTGGAATATCTGATAGTGGAAGATGCCGGGGCGACGCGTGAGCTACGTCTGGACAAAATTGCCAGCTTCAGCCACCCGCAAATCGGCACCGTTGTGGTGAGCGAATCCTGATGACACTAACGGGCAGCCCGGCTGCCCGTTACGCTTTCCACTCAAACTGCACGCCCGTTTCTGCCCACCCCTCTTGCGTAATGAATACCCCCGCAGCAGCAATCAGCGTTTCACCGTAGAAAAGTAGCGGCGTGGTATCGCGTCGCCAGGGCGGCACATTGCTCTCCTGCCAGATTTTCTTCAGCTTCCGCCCTCCGTTGCGCCCGACAATATGCAGCACTCCGCCCGCCTTAAAGCGCACGGTTACTGGCTCCCCGGGTTCAGGCAGACGCACATGGCCGGTTGGCACCAGAGACACACGACCGGCATCACAGGGCAACAGCAGCGGTTCCGCAAGCGACGGCCAGTCAAGCACCCTGTCGGCGAGCGAGGGGGATGATTTAACCCACCAGAGCGCCCCTTTATAGCGTCTGACATCGAAACCGTTCAGGTGCACACACGGCGTAGCATCTTCCCGCGCCAGGGCGACTTCATCCCAGAGACGAGCCAGCATTGCCCGCGACGGCATAGCTGCACCGTGAGAGGCCAGCCAGCGTCGTAACAATGCGGCCCGACGCGCCGGGCTCATCGCTTCCAGCGGTGCGATGGTAAGCGCTCCCTGTGCGGTAATCAGTTCCGCCAGCACTTCGCTCAGCAGCTCATCCAGCAGACTCTCCTGTTCAGCGCACAGCATGGCGCTGCGTGCTGCCGCTTCTGCAAAGTGCGGCCAGCGCTCGCTCAGAAGCGGTACGACACGCAGACGCAGGAAGTTACGGTCATAGCGGTCATCCTGGTTGCTTTCATCTTCAATCCAGCTCAGCCCGTGTTCCCGTGCCCACGTTTCCAGCGAGGCTCGCGTCTCGCCAAGCAGTGGGCGAAGGAGGTGCGATCCGGCGAAGTCAGCCCGTTCTGGCATCGCGGATAATCCCGCCGGGCCGCTTCCTCGTTTGAGGGCCAGTAATAACGTCTCGCACTGGTCATCGAGATGCTGCGCCGTGACCAGCGCTTCGTCAGGCTGTAATTTAGCGGCAAAAGCGGCATAGCGTGCTTTACGCGCCTGCGCCTCAATGCCCAGCCCCTCATCATGGAGATGTACACGTTCAACAGTCAGCGGGATCGTCCATGCTGCACACACCGCCTCGCAGTGTGCCACCCACGCATCCGCGTGCGGGCTTAACCCGTGATGAATGTGCATCGCCCGAAGCTGAATATCAGGCTCGTTGTCACGCCAGAGTTTGAGACGGTGGAGCAGAACGGTGGAATCCAGGCCACCGCTAAACCCCACCAGCAGCTGGCGGTACGGTGAAATGGCTTGAGCAATCGCGGGTAGGGTCATAGAAAATCACACATAAAAATGCCCGAACTGAGCGGGCATTATCACACAGGGTGGAAATTACTGCTGGTAAAGCTCCAGCGGAAGGCCATCCGGATCGTTGAAAAAGGTAAAACGCTTGTCGGTGAACGGATCGATACGAATCGCTTCGCACTTCACGCCGTGGGTCTCCAGATGTTTTACGGCACGATCAATGTCGTCGACGCTAAAGGCAAGGTGGCGCAGGCCGCAGGCTTCCGGGCGGGACGGACGTGCTGGCGGAAAAGGAAAAGAGAACAGCTCAATCACATATTGCCCGTTTAAAGCGAGATCGCCTTTCCAGGAGTCACGCTCCTCACGGTAAGCCTCGCTTAACAACGTAAAGCCCAGAATATCGCAGTAGAAGGCCTTACTTTTTGCGTAATCGGTGGCAATGATCGCAATATGGTGAACCTGTTTTAAACCCAGCATAGCTTCTCCTTTTTATGATGCCTGAACGTTACAACCGACAACCCGGGCCTGGCAAGCTGTCGCCCTTATTTTAGGACTCGCACCCAGTAAACCCCTTGCTCATCGCGCTTCGCCCCGTGAATATCAGTCTCAAAGCCCGGATAGTGGCGCCCCACTGAGCAGAGCATCAGCAGAAAATCGAGCACCGCCCGACTCTCTTCGGTGATCATCTCCCCCGGCATCAACAACGGTACGCCCGGCGGATAAGGCAGGATCATGTTAGCCGACACGCGCCCGACCAGATTTTCCAGCTCAACGGTTTCAACCTCCCCTTTCACCTGACGTTGCCAGGCCTTGTGTGGGGTCAACTTCATCTCCGGCAGCACGTCAAACGCCTGCAGCATCAGGCGCGGCAGATCGTGCTGACGGATCAGCCGATGGATCCCCTGAGCCAGATCCTGAATGCGCATATTGCGGTAGAAGTCAGGATCTTCAGCATAAAGATCCGGCAGCATATTTTTCACCCGCAGGTTGAGATCGTAAGCGCGCTTAAACTCCATCAGTCCGCGCAATAAGCCCATCGCACGGGTTTTATCTATCCCAATACTGAACAGGAACAAGAGGTTATACGGGCCGGTTTTCTCCACCACTACGCCACGCTCATCAAGGAATTTTGCCACCAGAGCAGCAGGAATGCCTTCGTCACTCATCGTGCCCTGTTCGTCCATCCCCGGCGTCAGGATCGTTACCTTCACCGGGTCGAGGAACATATGGTCGGCGTCGGCATCGCGAAAACCGTGCCAGCTCTCGCCGGGTGAGACAGGCCAGCACTCGGCCTCATCAATCTCTTCGGGTTGCCAGATATCGAAGAACCAGCCGTCCGCTTCATCTTTAAGCCGCTGGACTTCTTTACGGAAATGCAGCGCCCGCTCCACAGACCGATTGATCAGACGCTTGCCCGGATTCCCGCGCAGCATTGCCGCCGCCGTTTCAATAGAGGCCACCAGCGGATAGCTTGGCGAGGTGGTGGTGTGCATCATAAAGGCTTCGTTAAACGTCTCTTCGTCGTACTCGCCTTTGATGTGAATAAGCGAGGCCTGAGAAAACGCGGCCAGCATTTTGTGCGTCGACTGCGTTTCGAAAAATACTTTGCCCGGCACGCGCTCACCGCTCATGCCGCTTTTTCCCGCGTAAATCGGGTGAAAGTTGGTGTATGGCACCCACGCGGAGTCAAAGTGGATCGACGGGACATCCAGCGTCTGCTTAATCCAGTTGGTGTTATAGAGCAGACCGTCATAGGTGGAGTTAGTGATGACCGCATGGATCGGCCAGCTTGCCCCCGGGATCGCCGCGACCTTATGTTCAATCGCGGCGTGGCTAAATTCACGACGCGGGATCCCGCCGAGGATCCCAAGCGCGTTTCGCGTCGGGGAGAGCCATAACGGCACGACATCGCTCATCATCAGCAGATGAGCCAGCGACTTGTGGCAGTTACGATCAATCAGCAAGGTGCTGCCGGCGGGTGCGGCGTACATTCCGACGATTTTGTTTGATGTCGAGGTGCCGTTGGTCACCATATAACTCTGCTCGGCACCAAAAGTCCGGGCAATGTATTCTTCAGCTTCCAGGTGCGGTCCGGTGTGATCGAGCAGCGATCCGAGTTCAGTGACGGAAATCGACACGTCCGCTTTAAGCGTGTTGCCCCCGAAGAAATCATAGAACAAACAACCCACCGGGCTTTTTTGATAGGCCGTCCCTGCCATATGGCCTGGCGTGCAGAAGGTGTATTTGCCTTCTTTGACGTAAGTAAACAGCGCGCGGGTAAACGGTGGCGTGATGTTATCGAGATATTCACCGGTGTACTGCTGAATACGGGTCGCAATATCTTCCGCGACACCGAGTGAGTATTCAAAGAACCACAGCGCCATTCGCATATCATGAGCACTCACGTCCATTGTCGAGTGGGTATTAATAAAAGCGTACAGCGGGAGATATTCGTTCAGCTTATTGATATCGCTGCACAACTCCATGTCGTACTCGTCCCAGTCGAAGATCACGCCACAGATGCGAGGGTTGTGCTCGATAAATTTCAGCAGGTCGGCGCTATTGTGCGGCCAAATCAGCTGGTACCCGCGGGACTGAAGGGCGTGCTCCAGCTCCTTAATGGGCTCGTCTTTATAAAAGACGCCGTGCGGCCCCATAATGGCGATGATGTTCACGGTTTACCTCCTTGAAAAACATTAGCTAAGCATAGTTAAGGTAAACGGCAGGCATAAAAAAAGCCGCAACAATGTGCGGCTTTTAGGATAATTGTGAAGCTTACGCGTAACCGTAGGTCATCAGACGCTGGTAACGACGGTTGAGCAGATCTTCTGTGCTCAGGACATCCAGGTCCGCCAGGTCTGCCAGCAGCTGCGCTTTCAGGGAAGCCGCCATCACTTCCGGCTTACGATGCGCGCCACCCAGAGGTTCAGGGATCACGGAGTCGATCAGCTTCAGCTCTTTCAGACGTGGGGCAATGATGCCCATCGCTTCTGCAGCCAGAGGCGCTTTATCGGCGCTCTTCCACAGAATAGAGGCACAACCTTCCGGGGAGATAACGGAATAAGTGCTGTACTGCAGCATATTCACTTTATCGCCCACGCCAATCGCCAGCGCACCACCGGAACCCCCTTCACCGATAACGGTACAGATGACCGGCACCTTCAGGCGAGACATCTCGCGAAGGTTACGCGCGATGGCTTCTGACTGGCCACGCTCTTCCGCGCCCACGCCAGGATACGCACCCGGGGTGTCGATGAAGGTGATGATGGGCATCTTGAAACGCTCAGCCATCTCCATCAGACGCAGGGCTTTACGGTAGCCTTCTGGTGCCGGCATACCAAAGTTACGACGAATTTTCTCTTTGGTTTCACGGCCTTTCTGATGACCAATGATCATCACCGGGCGCCCGTCCAGACGTGCGATGCCGCCGACGATAGCTTTGTCGTCAGCGTAAGCGCGATCGCCTGCCAGTTCGTCAAATTCGTCAAACGCCAGGCGGACATAATCCAGGGTGTACGGACGCTGTGGATGACGCGCCAGCTGGGCGATCTGCCATGCGCCGAGATCGGCAAAGATTTTGCGCGTCAGTTCTACGCTTTTCTCACGCAGACGATGCACTTCTTCATCGATGTTAATATCCAGTTTTTCATCCTGACGGCTTACCGCTGTCAGAGAATCGATTTTCGCTTCCAGCTCAGCAATCGGCTGTTCGAAATCAAGGAAATTCAGACTCATAGTATTCCTGTATTAGTCAAACTCCAGTTCCACCTGCTCCGAACCAATGAGGCCACGGAGATCGTTAAGTAAACGATCGCTCGGAGAGACACGCCACGTTGCACCAAAGCGCAACCGCGCACGTGCATCCGCCCTCTGATAGTAGAGATGTACTGGAATTGTCCCCGAGCGGTGGGGTTCCAGAGACTGACGGAGTCGGTTTAAAAGCTGGTCATCAATTTGCCTGTCCGTCAGCGAGATAGCAAGCCCGCGAGCATATTTTTCCCGGGCTTCGTCAATGTCCATCACTTCGCGGGCGGTCATTTTAAGCCCCCCACTGAAGTCATCAAAGCTGACCTGTCCGCTGACGATAAGTATGCGGTCTTTTTCCAGCAAATGCTGGTATTTATCCAGCGCGTCGGTGAACAACATCACCTCCAGACGCCCGGAACGGTCATCCAACGTACAGATGCCGATACGATTGCCGCGCTTGGTGACCATAACCCTTGCAGCAATCACGAGCCCCGCAGCCGTGGTGATTTTACCACGTTCTGTCGGATGCATGTCTTTCAGCCTGTAGCCTCCGACATAGCGCTCAATTTCTTTGATGTACTGGGTGATGGGGTGCCCCGTCAGGTATAAACCTAACGTTTCACGCTCTCCATCCAGCACCACCTGTTCTGGCCACGGCTGGCAGCTGGCATAAGACTGCTCTATCTGCTCTGGCTCTTCTGCCAGTACGCCAAACATATCCGCCTGACCGATCGCTTCCGCTTTGGCATGCTGATCCGCCGCTTTCAGCGCATCGCCGAGAGAGTTCATCAGCGCGGCACGATGCGGCCCCAGCCTGTCGAACGCGCCGGACATGATCAGTTTTTCGAGCACGCGGCGGTTCAGTTTTTTGGTGTCCGTACGGGCGCAAAGATCAAACAACTCGCGGAAATAACCGCCGCTGTTACGCGCTTCGAGGATCGCCTCAATCGGGCCTTCACCCACGCCTTTGATCGCGCCAATCCCGTAAACAATTTCCCCGTGCTCGTTGACGTGGAAATGATAGAGACCGGAGTTGATATCCGGCGGCAGGATCTTAAGCCCCATGCGCCAGCACTCATCGACCAGGCCAACCACCTTCTCGGTGTTGTCCATATCGGCAGTCATAACCGCCGCCATAAATTCGGCAGGATAGTGCGCTTTCAACCACAGCGTCTGGTAAGAGACCAAAGCATAGGCAGCAGAGTGGGATTTGTTAAATCCGTACCCGGCGAATTTCTCTACCAGGTCAAAGATTTTGATCGCCAGCTCGCCATCAATACCGTTTTTTCTTGCGCCTTCTTCGAAAGTGCCGCGCTGCTTGGCCATCTCTTCCGGCTTTTTCTTACCCATCGCACGACGCAGCATGTCCGCGCCGCCAAGAGTGTAGCCAGAGAGCACCTGGGCAATCTGCATAACCTGTTCCTGGTACAGGATAATGCCGTAGGTTGGCTCCAGAACGGGCTTCAGGCACTCGTGCTGCCACTGTACATCCGGATAGGAAATCTCTTCACGCCCGTGCTTACGGTCGATAAAGTTATCTACCATCCCTGACTGTAGCGGGCCCGGACGGAACAGGGCCACCAGTGCGATCATATCTTCGAAGCAGTCAGGCTGCAGGCGCTTAATCAAATCTTTCATGCCGCGGGATTCAAGCTGGAAGACGGCGGTGGTCTCCGAGCGCTGCAGCATGTCGAAACTTTTCTTATCATCAAGCGGGATGGCCGCGATATCCAGCGGCGGCTCGCCGTTCTTCTCGCGACGGGCGTTGATCATCTCCAGCGCCCAGTTGATGATGGTGAGCGTACGCAGACCGAGGAAGTCAAACTTCACCAGCCCGGCGTATTCGACGTCGTTCTTGTCAAACTGGGTGACCGGATGCTGGCCCGCTTCATCGCAGTATAGCGGCGCAAAATCGGTGATTTTGGTTGGCGCGATAACTACTCCACCCGCATGCTTACCGGCGTTACGCGTGACGCCCTCCAGCTTACGGGCCATGTCGATCAGCGCTTTAACTTCTTCATCGGCTTCGTAGATTTCTGGCAGCTGTGGTTCAGCTTCAAACGCTTTTGCCAGCGTCATACCTGGGTCAGGTGGCACCAGTTTAGAGATACGATCGACAAAACCGTACGGATGCCCCAGTACACGGCCAACGTCGCGAATAACCGCTTTCGCTGCCATCGTACCGAAGGTAATAATCTGCGATACCGCGTCGCGGCCGTACATGTCCGCCACGTGTTCAATAACCTGGTCGCGTTTCTCCATGCAGAAGTCGACGTCAAAGTCGGGCATCGAGACACGTTCCGGGTTAAGGAAACGTTCGAACAGCAGGTCAAATTCCAGCGGGTCGAGGTCGGTAATTTTGAGTGCATAGGCCACCAGCGAGCCCGCACCGGAGCCACGCCCCGGTCCAACCGGTACGCCGTTATCCTTCGACCACTGGATAAACTCCATAACGATCAGGAAGTAGCCCGGGAAACCCATCTGGTTGATCACCTGGAGTTCAATATCCAGGCGCTCGTCATATTCTGGACGACGCTTTTTACGCTCTTCTTCATCCGGGAAGAGGAATTCCAGACGCTCTTCGAGGCCTTCTTTTGACTTCATGACCAGGAAATCTTCCGTGGTCATGTCCCCGGTCGGGAACTGCGGCAGGAAGTATTCGCCAAGGCGCACGGTGACGTTACAGCGTTTGGCTATCTCTACGCTGTTCTCCAGCGCTTCCGGGATATCGGAGAAGAGTTCGCACATCTCCTCTTCATTGCGCATGTACTGCTGAGTCGAGTAGTTGCGCGGACGTTTCGGATCGTCAAGCGTGAAGCCATCATGAATCGCGACGCGAATCTCATGCGCGTCAAAATCGCCAGGCTCAAGGAAACGCACGTCATTGGTTGCCACCACGGGCAGGCCGCGTTCTTCAGCCAGCGCAACCGCGGCGTGCAGGTAACTCTCTTCGTCCTGCCGACCGGTGCGGATCAGCTCAAGGTAGTAACGATCCGGGAAATGTTCTTCATAGAACGACACGCACTGATCCACCAGCGCACTGTTGCCACGCAGCAGACATTTGCCGACATCACCCATACGGCCGCCGGAGATCAGCAGCAGCCCGTCGTTCAGCTCAGCCAGCCAGTCCCGGTCGATCCAGGGCCCCAGTGCGCCATAGCCGCGCTGATAGGCTTTGGAGATAAGCAGAGTAAGGTTTTGATACCCTACGTTATTCATCGCTAACACGGAGATTTGCGTCAATTCATCGCCAATAAGATCGCTTTGGACGTGAAAATCCGCACCAACGATGGGTTTCATCCCCGCGCCATGTGCCGCTCCGTAGAACTTCACCAGGCCGCACAGGTTGGTAAAATCGGTGATCGCCAGCGCAGGCATGCCAAGCGAGGCCGCCTTTTTTACCAGCGGCCCGGTCTTCGCCAGCCCATCGATCATGGAGTAGTCGCTATGCACCCGCAGGTGTACGAAACGTGGTTCAGCCATCTTCAGATTCCGCGTTACTTAATTGCTTGCGTATTGATTCAGGACACCAGTCCCAGCGCGCGTTTCACCGGGCCAAAGCTGCGTCGGTGATGTTCAGTTGCGCCATGTTCAGCCAGCCTTTCCAGATGAAAGGCCGTTGGATAACCCTTATGCTGGGCGAAGCCATACTGAGGGTAAGTGAGGTCCAGCGCGGCCATTTCGGCATCACGCGTCACTTTGGCAATGATAGAAGCCGCACTGATTTCTGCGACCCGGCTATCGCCTTTCACCACCGCCATTGACGGCATCGGCAACGCAGGGCAGCGGTTTCCGTCAATCAGGACATACTCCGGGGTAATTTTCAGACCCGCCACTGCACGCTGCATCGCCAGCATAGTGGCATGCAAAATATTGAGTTCGTCGATCTCATGCGGCTCTGCACGCCCCAGGCTCCAGGCCAGCGCCTTTTCCTGAATCTCACTAAACAGCGCCAGACGGCGCTTTTCAGACAATTTTTTAGAGTCGTTTAACCCGATAATCGGGCGAGCAGGATCGAGGATCACCGCAGCGGTCACCACTGCACCCACTAACGGGCCACGACCGACTTCGTCCACACCCGCCACGAGGTGGGTGTGAGGATAAATAAATTCCATCATTTTGCTAACTCCAGCACCGCTTCAGCCGCTTGTTCATCGGCATTACAGCGGATCTGCTGATGCAGTTCGCGGAACGTATCATGCATCTGGTGGCTGGTTTTGCCATCGGCCAGTAGCGGTAACAACGCATCGGCCAGCGCCTGCGGCTCGCACTCATCCTGCAGAAGCTCTTTCACCAGCTCGCGCCCGGCAAGCAGGTTTGGCAGAGAGACATAGTCCGTTTTCACCAGACGTTTCGCCAGCCAGAAGGTGAACGGCTTCATGCGATAGCCAACCACCATCGGGCACTTCGCCAGCATACACTCCAGCGCAGCGGTGCCCGAGGCCAGCAATGCGGCGTCGCTTGCGACCATCGCCTCACGGCCCTTCCCGTCCAGCAGATGAACATGGAGATCCGGAGCAACGTCCGCCTTGATGCGCTCAAACTGCTCGCGACGTTTTGCATTTACCAGCGGCACAACCACTTCGAGGTCAGGATAGGTCTTGCGAAGGATTTGCGCCGTTTTCAGGAAGTCCGCGCTGAGCATCTCGACTTCTGCACCACGGCTACCGGGCAGCAGTGCCAGACAGTGCGCATCATGAGGAATACCCAGCACATCGCGCGCCGCGTTTTTATCCGGATCCAGCGGCATTGCATCCGCCATGGTATGACCGATAAAACGGCACGGGACATTAAATTTGTCGTAAAACGCTTTTTCGAAAGGCAGAAAAGCCAGCACCAGGTTGGTTGACCGTCCGATTTTGAAAACGCGTTTCTGTCGCCACGCCCAGACGGACGGACTGACATAATGAATGGTTTTGATGCCCTTCTGCTTCAGATTCCCTTCGAGGGTAATGTTGAAATCCGGTGCATCGATACCGACAAACACATCGGGTTTGAGTTCGGTAAAGCGACGGGTGAGATCGGCACGAATGTGCAGCAGACGACGCAGGCGACCCAGCACCTCAACGATGCCCATCACGGCCAGCTCTTCCATTTCATACCAGGCTTCACAGCCTTCGGCCTGCATCAGCGGGCCAGCAACGCCTACAAAGCGCGCATTGGGTACCCGGGCCTTGAGCGCACGGATAAGACCTGCACCAAGAATATCGCCGGAGGTTTCTCCGGCGACCAGGGCTATCGTAAGCGGACGACTGTCGACCATTAACGAATCAGACCCCTTGTGGAACGGTCAAAGAACGTCATGAACTCGTTCACTTCAGGGTGCTTCTCCGCCAGCTCGGCAATTTCCGGCTTCGCCTCTTCCAGCGTTTTACCGCTACGGTACAACAGTTTGTACGCGTTGCGGATTGCAGTAATCGCTTCGCGGCTAAAGCCACGACGCTTGAGGCCTTCGATGTTCACGCCAAACGGCGTGGCATGGTTACCCTGCGCAATGACGAACGGTGGGACATCCTGCGCCACACCGGAGCATCCGCCGACCATCACGTGTGCACCAATGATGCAGAACTGATGGACTGCGGTCATGCCGCCAATAATTGCGAAATCATCTACCGATACGTGTCCTGCCAGCGTTGCGTTGTTGGCAAGAATACAGCGGTTACCTACCGTACAGTCGTGCGCGATATGCGCATTAACCATAAACAGGTTGTCGCTGCCCACCTTCGTCAATCCACCACCCTGTACTGTTCCACGATGAATGGTGACGCTTTCGCGAATGCGGTTACGATCGCCGATTTCCAGACGGGTCGACTCACCAGCATATTTAAGATCCTGGTTTACTTCGCCGATGGAAGCGAACTGATAGATCTCGTTATTGCAGCCAATAGTCGTATGACCATTCACGACAACGTGAGATTTCAGTACTGTACCCTCACCAATTTCGACATGGGGTCCAACAATACAAAATGGGCCAATATGGACGTTAGCACCAATAATGGCACCGACTTCCACAATGGCGGTAGGATGAATAAAGGCGGATTTATCAATCACGTATCAAGACTCCCGGCTACGAGCACACATCATAGTCGCTTCGCAAACAACTTTGCCGTCAACCAGAGCTACGCCTTTGAAGCGAGTCAGGCCGCGACGCGTTTTTTCAAAAGTGACTTCCATGATCATCTGATCACCAGGCACGACAGGACGCTTGAAGCGCGCTTCATCGATACCCGCGAAGTAGTACAGCTCACCCGGCTCCAGTTTGCCCACGCTTTTAAACGCAAGAATACCGGTAGCCTGTGCCATCGCTTCCAGAATCAACACACCCGGGAAGATAGGTTTACCCGGGAAGTGTCCCTGGAAGAACGGCTCGTTCACGGAAACATTTTTCACTGCGCGCAGAAAACGACCTTCTTCAAAATCCAGCACACGGTCTACCAGCAAAAACGGGTAGCGGTGCGGCAGAAGTTCTAAAATCTCTTCAATATGCAGAGTATGAGTGTCAGTAGTCAAAATACTCTTCCTGTCAAAATGTACTGATAAAAATAATAACACGGCCTGCCGGTTTATAAGAAAGCCGACAGGCCGGGGAATATAGCATTAAACGGATGAACGCTTAGTCTTGTTGATCGATTTTGCGCTCAAGAGACTTGAGTCGCTTGCTCATATCATCAATATTCATCACCAGAGCAGCTGTTTTACGCCATACCTTGTTGGGTTGCAGCGGGATGCCAGAGGAATAGACGCCAGGTTCGGTGATAGGACGCATTACCATGCCCATTCCTGTCACGGTCACCTTGTCGCATATTTCCATATGGCCATTAATCACGCTCGCACCGCCGATCATGCAGTAACGGCCAATTTTCAGGCTGCCCGCCATGATAACGCCACCCGCAACCGCGGTATTGTCGCCAATCACAACGTTATGCGCAATCTGGCACTGATTATCGATGATAACACCATTGCCAATAATCGTATCGTCAAGTGCACCACGGTCAATGGTGGTACAAGCACCGATCTCAACACGATCGCCGATAATCACGCGACCAAGCTGTGGGATCTTAACCCAATTACCACGATCGTTAGCGTAGCCAAAGCCATCAGAACCAATCACTGTGCTGGACTGAATGAGGCAATTTTCGCCAATTTCTACTTCATGGTAAACAGACACGTTGGCCCATAAACGGGTCCCGGCGCCGATTTTCGTATTTTTCCCAACGAAGCAACCTGGGCCAATGACAACGTTATCGCCCAGCACCACGCCAGATTCGATAACGGCATTTGCGCCAACTGCCACGTTGTGACCAAGCTGAGCCGTCGGATCAATAGCTGCACTGGCAGCAATGTCCTGCGCCGGCTGCGGCGTGGAATCAAGAATTTGTGCCATGCGTGCATACGTCAGGTAGGGATTTTTCACTACCAACGCGCTTCCAGTGGCAAACGGAAGATCGTCCTGCGTCAGAACAACAGCTGACGCCTGGCATTGAGCCAGTTGCTCACGGTACTTAGGGCTTACCATGAAGGTAATAGTGCCGGCTTTAGCAGATTGCATGGACGCAACAGCGGTGATGACGAGATCGCCATCACCGTGTAATTCTGCATCCAACTGCTGAGCTAAATCAGCCAGTCGAATTGAAGGCATTACTTATTTAACCTGTTTCAGAACATCAGCGGTGATGTCTTTAACATCGCTGCTGTTGAAAGCAACGGCATTCGCATCAACAACCAGATCGATGCTCTGATCGGCAGCTACTGCTTTAACAGCAGTCTGAATGCGAGTCACCAGCTTGCCACGCTCTTCGTTAGAACGACGCTGACGATCCTGCTCGAAAGCCTGCGCTTTCTGGGAGAACGTCTGACGCTGAGCCATTACGTCTTTTTCCAGTTTGCTACGGTCGCTCGCTTTCATGGTAGAACCATCACGCTGCAGACGCTGCATTTTGGACTGAAGATCGTTTTCCATACCCTGCAGTTCGCTTGCACGGCCTTTGAATTCGTTTTCCAGCGTCGCAGAAACACCTGTTTTCTGTGCAACCTGCTGGAACAAATTACCCATGTTGACGATTGCAATTTTGTCTGCTGCCTGAGCAGAGGTTGCCATCGCTAAACCGAGACCTGCAGCTAATAACCACTTTTTCACAATTAACTCCTTACCATCCCATTGGCACCAGAAGGTACCGTTCTTTGCGTGGCAAGGCGATCGTGTTACCGATCGCCAGTTGTCAGCGCTACACTGCCAACGCATTCCATTGCAGCGGATTATTACCAGGTTTTACCAATGTTAAACTGGAATTGCTCCGCTTTGTCTCCATCGTATTTCTTAAACGGCTGGGCGTAAGAGAAGACCAACGGCCCCAGCGGTGACATCCATTGTAATGCGATACCTGCAGACATGCGAATATTGCTCGGATCGCTGTAGTCTGGTACGCCTGCCGCACGCATCTGGGCAGTATTCTCCCAGTTGGTATCCCATACAGTACCGGCATCCCAGAAGATGGATGTACGGACTGAGTTTGCGTATTTATCACTGATGAACGGCGTTGGTGTGATGAACTCCAGGCTGGCAACGGCCATGGCGTTACCGCCCACCGCATCATCAGAGCTACAGACTTCAGAAGACGACGATTTATTACAGTTATCGGTGTCGTTACCGCCGTAATAGACCGCTTTCGGACCAATGTTGTTGGACTGGAAGCCACGAACGGTGCTGGAACCACCGGCGTAGAAGTTCTCATAGAATGGCAGTTCTTTGCCACCTAAACCATCGCCATAGCCCCAACGGGTACGACCCAGGACGACCCACTTGTGGTCGTCATCAATTGGGAAGTAGGACGCGGTGTCCAGCGTTACCTTGTAGAACTCGTTATCAGAACCCGGAACGGTCACTTTACCGTTCAGGTTGACACGAGAACCTTCCGTCGGGAAGTAACCACGGTCGAGACGGTTATAGGTCCAGCCATAGTTGAAGGTGAAGTCATCAGCAGCAAAGCCGTTGTTGTCCCCATTTTTACTGGTTGACTGACCAATAGAGTCCAGATAACGCCACATCGCCACCTGCGGTTGCATGTTGGACAGGTCGTTATGCACGTAACCTAAACCAGCGCGCAGCGAGTTGTATTCGTTAACCGGGAAGCCGAGCGTGCCATCTACACCGTAGCTCTTGTTGGTGTAAGAGGACAGATCCGCGTCATCTGCTTTAAAGTCGTTATAGAAGATACGACCGCCCAGGCTCACACCATCTACGGTGAAGTATGGGTTGGTAACAGAGAACTCAGAGTAGGTCTGGTAGTCGTTTTTGGTACCGTTGATACCTACGGAGTAACCCGTACCCAGCCAGTTATCCTGCTGTACGCCGACCTGGAAGCTGACGCCACTTTCAGTACCGTAGCCCACACCGAAGTTAAAGCTACCGGTGTTACGCTCTTTGACTTTATAAACGACATCAACCTGATCCGGGCTGCCCGGAACACGCTGGGTATCGGTATCAACCGTTTCGAAATAGCCCAGACGGTTCAGACGCTCTTTACCCTGGTCAACAAGGTCGCTACCTAACCATGCGCCTTCCATCTGACGCATCTCGCGACGCAGGACGGAATCTTTGGAGGTGTCGTTACCTTCGAAGCGGATCTTACGCACGTAGAAACGGTTACCCGCATCAACGTTAACGTGAAGCTTCACAGTTTTATCCGCGTCGTTGATTTCAGGCTGAGTTTGTACACGCGGATAAGCATAACCATAGCGGCCGAGCAGCTTCTTAATGCTGTCTTCCATTTTAGTCACTTTAGACCCGCTATACAGCTCGCCCGGCTGAATTTTGGTCAGCGATTCGATCTCAGCAGAATGGCCTGCCAGGTTACCACTCACGTCAACACCAGAAAGCTTGTACTGATCGCCTTCTGTGATGTTAATCGTAATGTAGATGCCTTTCTTGTCTGGCGTCAGACTGACCTGAGTCGAGTCGATGTTGAAACGGGCATAACCGCGATCCAGATAGTAGCTGCGCAGGGTTTCAAGGTCGCCCGCCAGTTTCTGCTTCTGGTATTTACGATCGCCCACCACGTTCCACCATGGCACTTCGTCGCGCAGCTGGAACGTAGAGATCAGTTCATCGGTGCTGAACGCGTGGTTACCCACGATGTTGATCTGCTGAATCTTCGCAGAAACACCTTCCTGGAAGACCAGTTTCAGGTCAACACGGTTACGTGGCAACGGCGTCACAACCGCTTTCACGCTGGCACTGTATTTACCCACGCTGTAATAGAAGTCTTCCAGACCTTTTTCTATGTCTGAAAGGGTTGTGCGATCCAGGGATTCCCCCACACGTACGCCAGATGCTTCAAGGTTCTGCTTGAGCATGTCATCTTTCACCGACTTGTTACCGGAGAAGGTGATACTGGCGATCGTCGGACGTTCTTTTACCTGAACCAGAAGCGTATCACCATCGCGCAGGACGCGGACATCCTCGAAGTTGCCAGTGGCAAACAGAGCACGGATGGTGTTACTGATGTCATCATCATTAACCGTATCGCCGGGGCGCACAGGCATACTGAGGAGGGCCGCACCAACGGCGACACGCTGAAGGCCTTCGAAATGAATGTCTTTCACTACGAACCCGTCAGCACCGTATACGGTGGCGCTGCTAAACAGCAGCGACGCTATGAGCAACTTTTTCATCGCCATCGTTATTATGCGTTCTTCCTAACTAACTCTCTTACAACCGAGAGAAATCATTGAAAAGTGCAAGCCCCATTAACAGCACCAGCAAAATCGAGCCAATGCGATAACTAAAGTCTTGAACTCGCTCGGATACCGGCCCGCCTTTTAGCTTTTCAATCGCCAAAAACAGCAGATGACCCCCGTCTAAAACGGGAAGCGGGAACAGGTTGATTATCCCAAGGTTCACGCTAATGAGCGCAAGAAACATGAGATAGTAAATCACCCCGAACTCCGCTGACATCCCAGCCCCCTGAGCTATTGAAATTGGCCCACTGAGGTTGTTCAGTTTCACATCACCGGTTATCAATTTCCCCAACATGTTTACCGTCAGCTTCATCAGTTGCCATGTTTTATCCGTGGCTTCAAGGATGGCGCTGAACGGCCCATACTGGCGTATTGTCTTGTACTCATCTGGCAGCGGGATGACTTTCGGCACAACGCCTGCAAACCCTTCTGCCTTTTTGCCGACCGACTTCGTATCCGGAGTCAGCGTCAGCGAAAGCGGACTGCCCTGCCTTTCAACTTCCAGCGCGAGCGACGTGCCCGGATTATCGCGCACCAGAGTAACAAAGGTCATCCACTCTGTTAATGGTTGACCATCGACTTTAACGATCCTGTCGCCCGCTTGCAAACCTGCTTTGCTGGCAGCCGAGTTTGCCTGTACTTCGGCTAATACCGGCTCAATCTGCGCACCGCGTGGACGAATGCCCAGCGCAGAGACGGGATCTTCTTTGTCTGGCTCGAAACGCCAGTGACGTAAATCGAGCACTTTGTCCTGCCGCTGGTCAGAACCAAACGGCGACACGCTGAATGTTGTCTGCCGATCGCCAATTTTGGCTACCAGCTGCAGACGCACGGCATCCCAATCAGGGGTTTCGATGCCATCAATCGCTTTAAGTTCCATCCCCGGCGTAATTTGCGCACTCGCCGCGATGGAATCAGGCGCAATTTCACCCACAACCGGACGCACGCCAGGCACGCCGATGATAAACACCAGCCAGTAGGCGAAAACAGCAAAGATGAAGTTGGCTACCGGCCCGGCAGCGATGATGGCGGCGCGTTGTCCAACGGTTTTGTTGTTGAATGCGCTGTGTCGTAGCTCAGGGGCGACAGGCTCAACGCGTTCGTCGAGCATCTTAACGTAGCCGCCAAGCGGGATAAGAGCGATGACAAATTCTGTGCCGTGGCGGTCAGTGCGCGTCCAGAGTGATTTACCAAAACCGATGGAAAACCGCTCTACCCGCACACCGCAACGGCGAGCAACCCAGAAATGGCCAAATTCATGCACGGTAATCAGTACACCCAGTGCAACAATGAACGCCGCCAGATTCCAGAGAATGCTCAGCATAAAACCTTCCGTTAAATCGTCCCGAATACCAGTAAAAGCAAGCACGCAAACACTGGAACAGCCGCTGTCAGGCTATCAATGCGATCCAGTATACCGCCATGTCCTGGAATCAGGTGTCCGCTGTCCTTAATCCCTGCTTCACGCTTAAACATACTTTCGGTTAAATCACCGAGTACCGAGGCCAGCGCAGCAAAAATAGAGCACACCAGCAGTATTGACGGTGCCACTTCCAGATTCGCCCAGACGCCATAGCCCCAGGAAATGATTGCTGCCGTAAACAGGCCGCCGATGAATCCTTGCCAGGTTTTGCCCGGAGACACTTTTGGCGCCAGTTTATGTTTGCCAAACAGTTTACCAAACATATAGGCCCCAGAGTCAGCCCCCCAGACGAGAATCATCACATAAAGCAGCCAGATCGCGCCGCTGTAGTGGTTTTCGTCATAGTGCCAGGCGCGCAGTGCGACCATACCCCAGAAAAAAGGAACAATTGTGAGCAGGCCAAAAATAAGACGCAACACTTTTGAATTACGCCAGAATGCCGCGGAACCTGGGTAAAAAAGCACCAGCAGCAGCGCGGCAACCCACCAGCCCAGCGATACCCAAAGGGAACCGGCAACCAGCGGTTGGTGAATATCATGGTGATATTCAGGCAAGGTAAACAGCATCAGGGCCAGGATAAAGCCACAGAGTACCGCCAGCCATACCCGCTGAGTGCGTGAGGTAAAGCCGCTAAACTGACCCCATTCCCACGCGGCGAGCATGCAGACCACCAGCGTCAAAATAGCGAATCCCACCGGGGGCAGTAAAAACAGCGCCGCAATGACAATGGGTATTAATACAAAAGCGGAAATCAGGCGATACTTCAGCAAAAGCTACCCCCATCAGGCTTTGTCGCCACCTGGCTCGGTGCCGCCGAAACGACGCTCTCGATTGGCAAAGGCATGCAGCGCACCTTCAAAGTCTTGTTCATCAAAATCGGGCCAAAGAACATCAGTAAAGTAAAGTTCGGCGTAGGCAATTTGCCACAGCAAAAAGTTACTGATGCGATGTTCTCCCCCTGTCCTAATTACCAAATCCACAGGTGCCAGTTCATTCATGCAGATTTGCTTACTCAGCGCCTCTTCATCAATTTGGTCGGGTCTCAACAGCCCTTCCTGAACCTGTTCGGCCAGATGCCGAACGCCCTGGATAATATCCCAGCGTCCACCGTAATTCGCCGCGATATTGAGCGTCAGACCGGTATTATTTTCAGTCAGCGCTTCTGCTTTACGAATCCGTTCCTGCAAACGTGAGTTAAAACGACTGGTTTCGCCGATAATACGCAGACGGACGTTGTGGCGGTGCAGGCTTTTTACTTCGCTATCGAGCGCCCACACAAACAATTCCATCAACGCGGTCACTTCCTGCGGCGGTCGATTCCAGTTTTCACTGCTAAAAGCATAGAGCGTTAACGCATCAATGCCGTTATTGGCGGCAAAAGAAACGGCGCGGCGAACAGATTTCGCCCCAGCTTTATGCCCAAAGGCTCGTATCTTCCCTTGTCTTTTCGCCCAGCGGCCGTTGCCATCCATAATGATTGCTACATGACGGCAGCCATGAGCTGGCAAGTTTTCGCTTATTGGTTGATTCGCAGACAACATAACGCGTTTTTGGTCCCTGAAAAGGATTTAACGGTACTCAGGAATACTGAAGCCTATACGTAAAAAAGCCGTGTCAAACCACGGCTTACCTGACCACGTAAAGTCAAATACCTGCGATCAGGTGGCGCAGACTATATCACTGAAGCCCAACGCTAACAAATAGCACAACCACTAGTGCTTGCTTTATCACCAGCTTGCGAGGCGTGTCACCTGCTTACGTGCAATAACGCGAGCCTGTGCATCCACCGCCAGCACCTCTTCCACGCTTTGTGGTTCGCGCAAATCCATCATTTCCAGTACCGATAAATTCAACGTCGCAATATCGGTAAATCGGATTTGCTGATTCAGAAATGCCTCAACGGTAATTTCATTAGCTGCATTAAGTGCCGTCGTCGCCGCCTGCCCCTGGTCAAAGGCTTTCATCGCAAGCTTCAGACACGGATAACGATCGTAGTCCGGTTCGCTAAAGGTCAGTGAACTCAGCTTGCAAAAATCGAGCGGTTTCGCCCCGGACTTCACCCGATTCGGCCACGCCATGGCATGCGCGATAGGCGTGCGCATGTCCGGTTCGCCCAGTTGCGCAAGGACGCTGCCATCCTGATAGCGCACCATCGAGTGAATCACCGATTGCGGGTGGATCAGCACTTCCATCTGTTTCGCCGACGCATTGAACAGCCAGCGCGCTTCAATGTATTCCAGACCTTTGTTCATCATGGTGGCGGAGTCAACGGAGATTTTACGGCCCATTGACCAGTTCGGATGACGGCACGCCTGCTCAGGCGTCATTGCGCTCAGTTCAGACAGTGGCGTTTCACGGAACGGGCCACCTGACCCGGTAAGCAAAATCGATACAACGCCATTCTGCTCCAGGTCAGCGTACCCCAGGTTCTGTTGAAAAGGTTGCGGTAAACTCTGAAAAATCGCGTTGTGCTCGCTGTCGACCGGTAAAAGACGCGCCCCGCGCTGCTTCACCGCCTCCATAAAGAGACGTCCGCAGGTCACCAGCGACTCTTTGTTAGCCAGCAGAACCTCTTTACCGGCATCAATAGCGGCAAGCGTCGGTAGCAGCCCTGCAGCCCCTACGATTGCCGCCATGACCTGATCAACCTCATCCAGCGCAGCCATGTCGCAGGCCGCCTGCTGGCCACTCAGGACTTCGGTACGACAGCCTTTCTCACGCAACTGCGCAGTGAGCAGGCGGGCGCTCTCTTCGTCATCCATAACCGCATAGCGAGGCGTAAACTCCAGGCACTGTTCGATCATACGCTGCACATTCTTACCGGCCACCAGCGCGGTCACGGTGTAATGTTCAGGATTATGGCGAACAACGTCGAGAGTGCTGCAACCGATAGAGCCGGTTGAGCCAAGGAGTGTTAAATGCTTCATGAGATGCCCGAAAAAAGTTAGACCAGATAAAAGCAAAACGCCGCCAGCAAGACCCGAAGTCCTTCTGAACGGCGTTTATCAGTGTACGACAGAAATCAGAACTGCATCAGTTCCGCTTCTTTATCTGCCAGCGCCGCATCAATTTTCTTGATCGCAGCATCCGTCATCTTCTGAATGTCGTCCTGAGAACGACGATCGTCATCTTCACTGATCTCTTTTTCTTTCAGCAGCGCTTTGAGTTTATCGTTCGCATCACGACGTACGTTACGCACGGATACGCGACCCTGCTCAGCTTCACCACGAACGACTTTGATCAGGTCTTTACGACGTTCTTCCGTCAGTGGAGGCAGTGGAACGCGAATGTCAGCGCCCGCAGAGCTTGGGTTCAGACCCAGGTCAGACGCCATGATCGCTTTCTCAACCGCTGGGCTCATAGAACGATCGAAGACGTTGATTTTCAGCGTACGGGTATCTTCAACGGTAACACTCGCCAGTTGACGCAGTGGCGTTGGCGTGCCGTAGTATTCTACGATGATGCCATCCAGCAGGCTTGGGGAAGCACGGCCAGTACGGATTTTGCTGATTTGGGTTTTGAACGCTTCTACGCATTTTTCCATGCGTACTTCAGCATCTTTTCTGATTTCGTTAATCACGTTACGAATCCTTGAAAACTTGTCTCAGGCAGACTATCCGCCAGCACAGCGCTACAGGTGTGCTAAGTATAGTCGCGTTTAATTCTGACAACGCCAAAGGCGCGCCCAGGTAAGATACCACTACAAAATAAAGCGGAATCTTACCTGTATTTATCGCCGACGGAAATTATTCCGTGATCAAAGTGCCTTCTTTTTCACCCATGACCACGCGACGCAGTGCGCCAGGTTTGTTCATGTTGAAGACACGGATCGGCAGTTTGTGGTCACGAGCCAGCGTAAAGGCGGCAAGATCCATCACTTTCAGCTCTTTTTCCAGCACTTCGCTGTAGCTCAGCTGATCGTACATGGTGGCAGACGGATCTTTTGCCGGGTCGGCAGTAAACACGCCATCCACTTTGGTCGCTTTCAGAACCACATCGGCTTCGATCTCGATACCGCGCAGGCAGGCAGCGGAATCGGTAGTAAAGAACGGGTTACCCGTACCGGCGGAGAGGATCACCACGCGGTTGTTGCGCAGCAGGCTAATCGCCTCTGCCCAGCTGTAGTTATCGCAGACGCCATTCAATGGGATTGCGGACATCAGGCGGGCGTTCACATAGGCGCGATGAAGCGCATCACGCATTGCCAGGCCATTCATCACGGTTGCCAGCATACCCATGTGGTCGCCCACAACGCGGTTCATCCCCGCTTTCGCCAGACCAGCACCACGGAAAAGGTTGCCACCGCCAATGACCACGCCAACCTGAATACCCAGTTCGACCAGTTCTTTGATTTCCTGTGCCATGCGGTCAAGGATGCTTGCGTCAATACCGAAGCCTTCCGATCCCTGCAGCGCTTCGCCACTCAGCTTAAGCAGAATGCGTTTGTACACGGGTTTTGCATTGGTAGCCATGTTTCTTTCCTGAGACTGTCAACGATTAAGATGGGGGTTAATTCTGGCGACATGATATGTCGCATATCAGCACAGGGATACTGGAGCCTGTCTGATTTCGTGTGACGGGTGACAAAAAGAAGCCGCCCTCAGGCGGCTCCTTTTCAATCATTAAGACTGCTTGGACATTGCAGCAACTTCTGCTGCGAAGTCAGTCTCAACTTTCTCGATGCCTTCGCCCACTTCGAAGCGGATGAAGCCAGTCACGTCAGCGTTGTGCTCTTTCAGCAGCTGAGCAACAGACTTGCTTGGATCCATAACGAATGGCTGGCCAGTCAGAGAAACTTCGCCGGTGAATTTCTTCATGCGGCCTTCAACCATTTTCTCTGCGATTTCTTTTGGCTTACCAGACTGCATCGCGATGTCCAGCTGAACCTGGTACTCTTTCTCTACCACTTCAGCAGACACGTCTTCTGGCTTAACGAATTCTGGTTTGCTTGCAGCGATGTGCATAGCCAGCTGTTTAACCAGCTCTTCATCAGCGCCTTTAGCCGCAACCAGAACACCGATACGTGCACCGTGCTGGTATGAACCCAGAACGTCGCCTTCCAGAGAAGCAACACGACGGATGTTGATGTTCTCACCGATTTTAGCAACCAGAGCAACACGTTCTTCTTCGAACTGTGCTTTCAGAACTTCAACGTCAGTGATTTTGCCCGCAACAGCTGCGTCCAGAACTTTGTTAGCAAATGCCTGGAAACCACCATCTTTAGCAACGAAGTCAGTCTGGCAGTTAACTTCCAGGATGATGCCGTAGTTGCCGTCGATCTTAGTGATGATCACGCCGTCAGCAGCAACGTTGCCTGCTTTTTTAGCTGCTTTGATCGCACCGGATTTACGCATGTTTTCGATTGCCAGCTCGATGTCGCCGTTCGCTTCAGTCAGCGCTTTTTTGCAATCCATCATGCCTGCGCCAGTACGCTCGCGCAGCTCTTTTACCAGGGATGCGGTAATTTCAGCCATTCTTAAATCCTCGGGAGATGTGAACTGCCCGGCCTGCGGCCAAACAGTGTAAATTGAAAAAAGGGGCCGATAATTGGCCCCTATTCATACACGGTACTAATAAGGGGTGAAACCTTATTATTCAGCTTCTACGAAGCTTTCTTCCGCCTGAGAAGCCAGATCCTGGGAACGGCCTTCACGAACGGTAGCAGCTACAGCGCTCAGGTACAGGCTAACAGCACGGATTGCGTCGTCGTTACCCGGGATAACGAAGTCAACACCGTCCGGATCGGAGTTGGTATCAACGATAGCGAATACCGGGATACCCAGGTTGTTAGCTTCTTTGATTGCGATGTGCTCGTGGTCTGCATCGATTACGAACAGCGCGTCTGGCAGGCCGCCCATATCTTTGATACCGCCCAGGCTGTTTTCCAGCTTGTCCAGTTCACGAGTGCGCATCAGCGCTTCTTTCTTAGTCAGCTTGTCGAAAGTACCGTCCTGAGACTGGGTTTCCAGATCTTTCAGGCGCTTGATGGACTGACGAACGGTTTTCCAGTTAGTCAGCATGCCGCCCAACCAGCGATGGTTCACGAAGAACTGATCGCAGCTGTTAGCAGCATCTTTCACAGCTTCGCTTGCAGCGCGCTTAGTACCAACGAACAGAATCTTACCTTTACGGGAAGAGATCTTGTTCAGCTCAGCCAGGGCTTCGTTGAACATTGGTACAGTTTTCTCAAGGTTGATGATGTGAACTTTGTTACGTGCGCCGAAGATGAAAGGCTTCATTTTCGGGTTCCAGTAACGGGTCTGGTGACCGAAGTGAACACCAGCCTTGAGCATGTCGCGCATGGAAACAGTTGCCATGTTTAAAACCTCTATATTAAAAGTTGGGGTTATGCCTCCACGTATCCCATATTACCGACCCCGAAGGGCACCCCGGAATATGTGCCGATACGTGTGTGTTGTTACACAAAGTGAGATTTGTCGCTTCCGTCCAGCCTGTGTATCTGAAATGGATCGGAAGTCCGGCGCGCTTTATACCACAAAACACGACCAGAAACCAACAGTTGTTGGCCGAGTGTGCTGTTAATGATTCTCAATTTGGCACGGGGTGCGCCTGACTGATACCATTAACGACACTTAGACTAGTATTGTCGAAAAAATCGACACTGATGGACAGATTACATGGCTATCTCTATTAAGACACCTGAAGAAATTGAAAAGATGCGCGTCGCCGGTCGTCTGGCCGCAGACGTGCTGGAAATGATCGAGCCGTACGTGAAGCCGGGCGTGAGCACGGGTGAACTGGACCGCATTTGTAACGACTATATCGTCAATGAGCAGCACGCGGTCTCCGCCTGCCTTGGCTACCATGGTTTCCCGAAATCCGTCTGCATTTCGATTAACGAAGTGGTTTGTCACGGTATTCCGGACAACGAAAAACTGCTCAAAGATGGCGACATCGTCAACATCGACGTGACGGTCATTAAAGATGACTACCACGGTGACACCTCTAAGATGTTCATCGTGGGCAAGCCGACGATTCTGGGCGAGCGTCTGTGCAAAGTGACGCAAGAAAGCCTCTACCTGGCGCTGAAAATGGTTAAACCCGGCATTCGCCTGCGCACCATCGGTGCCGCTATCCAGAAATTCGTTGAAGCGGAAGGTTTCTCCGTTGTGCGTGAATACTGCGGCCACGGCATTGGCCGTGTCTTCCACGAAGAGCCACAGGTTCTGCACTATGATGCGGATGACGGCGGCGTAGTACTGCAAAAAGGCATGACCTTCACCATCGAGCCGATGGTCAACGCCGGTGATTACCGCATCCGCACCATGAAAGATGGCTGGACGGTAAAAACCAAAGACAGAAGCTTGTCTGCGCAGTACGAGCATACTATTGTGGTAACAGACAACGGCTGCGAAATTATGACGTTGCGCAAGGATGACACCATCCCGGCGATACTCACGCACGATGAATGATAAAAAAGCCGGCAGATGCCGGCTTTTTTAATGGCTATAGCTTTTTCTTATGGGTGGCGCACGATGAGTAATCTTTTACCCGAACAGTATGCTAACACAGCACTTCCCACCCTACCCGACCAGCCCGATAACCCGGGCGTCTGGCCCCAGCAGGATCTGACCTGCGCCGGTATCAAGGCGCATATGGATGTCTTCCAGCGCTGGCTCGGAAGCGCATTTGATGCCGGCATCTCCGCGGAGCAGCTCATTGAAGCTCGCACCGAGTTTATCGACCAGCTCCTGCAGCGTCTGTGGATTGATTACGGGTTTGGGCAGATCAGTGACGTGGCACTGGTCGCCGTCGGGGGCTATGGCCGCGGTGAGCTTCATCCGCTTTCCGATATCGACTTACTGATTTTAAGCCGCAAAAAGCTGCCGGATGAACAGGCGCAGAAAATTGGCGAACTGCTGACGCTGCTGTGGGATGTGAAGCTTGAAGTGGGCCACAGCGTGCGCACGCTGGAAGAGTGCCTGCTCGAAGGATTATCTGACCTGACCGTCGCCACCAACCTGATTGAAACCCGCCTGTTGATTGGCGACGTCGCGCTGTTCCTGGAACTGCAAAAACACATTTTCAGCGACGGCTTCTGGCCTTCAGAAAAATTCTTCGCCGCGAAGGTCGAGGAGCAGAATCAGCGTCACCAGCGCTACCACGGCACCAGCTATAACCTGGAGCCGGATATTAAAAGCAGTCCGGGCGGACTGCGCGACATTCACACGCTGCAGTGGGTGGCCCGCCGCCACTTTGGCGCCACCTCAATGGACGAGATGGTTGGCTTCGGCTTTTTAACCGAGGCTGAGCGAAACGAGCTGAATGAGTGTCTGCACCTGCTCTGGCGGATCCGTTTTGCCCTGCATCTCGAGCTTAGCCGCTACGATAACCGTCTGCTGTTTGACCGTCAGCTCAGCGTGGCGCAGCGCCTCAACTACCGCGGTGAAGGTAACGAGCCGGTTGAGCACATGATGAAGGATTTCTTCCGCGTTACCCGTCGTGTCACTGAACTGAACCAGATGCTGCTGCAGCTGTTCGACGAAGCGATCCTGGCCCTGACAGCGGACGAAAAACCGCGGCCGATCGATGATGAATTCCAGCTGCGCGGCACGCTTATCGATCTGCGCGACGAAACGCTGTTTATCCGTGAGCCGGAAGCGATCCTGCGGATGTTCTACACCATGGTTCGCAACAGCACGATCACCGGGATCTACTCCACAACGCTGCGTCATCTGCGCCATGCGCGCCGTCATCTGACGCAGCCACTGTGCTATATCCCGGAAGCCCGATCCCTTTTTCTCAGTATGTTGCGCCATCCGGGGGCCGTCAGCCGTGGGCTTCTGCCGATGCATCGCCACAGCGTGCTGTGGGCCTATATGCCACAGTGGTCACATATCGTCGGGCAGATGCAGTTCGATCTGTTCCACGCCTATACGGTGGATGAACACACGATCCGCGTCATGCTCAAGCTGGAGAGCTTTGCCAGAGAAGAGACACGCTCACGTCACCCACTGTGCGTCGAACTGTGGCCACGTCTTACCCACCCGGAACTGATCCTGATTGCCGCCCTGTTCCACGACATCGCCAAAGGTCGCGGCGGTGACCACTCGGTGCTCGGCGCGCAGGACGTGCTGAAATTTGCCGAACTGCATGGACTGAACTCTCGCGAGACACAGCTGGTTGCCTGGCTGGTACGCCATCACCTGCTGATGTCCGTCACCGCGCAGCGTCGTGACATTCAGGATCCGGAGGTCATCAAGCAGTTTGCAGAAGAGGTTCAGACGGAAAACCGCCTGCGCTATCTGGTCTGCCTGACGGTAGCCGATATTTGTGCCACCAACGAAACGCTGTGGAACAGCTGGAAGCAAAGCCTGTTGCGCGAGTTGTACTTTGCCACCGAAAAACAGCTGCGCCGCGGGATGCAAAACACCCCAGACATGCGCGAGCGTGTACGCCATCATCAGCTGCAGGCGCTGGCGCTGTTGCGGATGGATAACATTGATGAAGAGGCGCTGCATCAGATTTGGGCGCGCTGTCGTGCCAACTATTTTGTCCGCCACAGCCCAAACCAGCTTGCCTGGCATGCGCGACATCTGCTTCAGCATGATTTGTCGCAACCGATGATCCTCCTCAGTCCGCAGGCCACGCGCGGCGGTACCGAGATCTTTATCTGGAGTCCGGATCGGCCTTATCTGTTTGCTGCGGTTTGTGCCGAACTGGACAGGCGTAACCTGAGCGTTCACGACGCGCAGATTTTCACCACCCGGGACGGCATGGCGATGGACACCTTTATTGTGCTGGAGCCAGACGGAAGCCCGCTGTCGTCGGACCGCCATGAAGGGATACGTTTTGGCCTGGAACAGGCGATCACCCAGCGCAGCTGGCAGCCACCGCAGCCTCGTCGTCAGCCGTCGAAATTACGCCACTTTACCGTCGATACCGAGGTCAATTTCCTGCCGACCCACACCGATCGTAAATCGTTCCTGGAGCTGATCGCGCTCGACCAGCCAGGGCTGCTCGCCCGCGTCGGCCAGGTTTTTGCCGATCTGGGAATTTCGCTTCACGGGGCCAGGATTACAACCATTGGCGAACGAGTAGAAGATTTATTTATAATCGCCACCGCCGACCGGCGTGCCCTTAATAATGACCTGCAACTTGAAGTGCAACAACGGTTGACAGCAGCCCTCAATCCAAACGATAAAGGGTGACGTGTTTTTTAGTGAAATGGAAAGAGTAAACAATGCAGCAGTTACAGAACGTTATTGAGTCCGCTTTTGAGCGTCGCGCCGAGATTACTCCGGCAAATGTGGATACCGTTACCCGTGAAGCGGTTAATCAGGTTATTTCTCTGCTGGATTCCGGCGCGCTACGTGTAGCAGAAAAAATCGACGGTCAGTGGGTAACTCATCAATGGCTGAAGAAAGCCGTGCTGCTCTCTTTCCGTATCAATGATAACCAGGTTATCGACGGAGCAGAAAGCCGCTACTTCGATAAAGTCCCTATGAAATTCGCTGACTACGACGAAGCTCGCTTCCAGAAAGAAGGCTTCCGCGTAGTACCGCCAGCGGCCGTACGTCAGGGTGCGTTCATCGCGCGTAACACCGTGCTGATGCCCTCCTACGTTAACATCGGTGCTTACGTAGACGAAGGCTCCATGGTGGATACCTGGGCAACCGTCGGCTCCTGCGCGCAGATCGGTAAAAACGTTCACCTGTCCGGCGGCGTGGGTATCGGTGGTGTACTGGAGCCACTGCAGGCTAACCCAACCATCATCGAAGATAACTGCTTCATCGGCGCGCGCTCTGAAGTGGTGGAAGGCGTGATCGTTGAGGAAGGCTCCGTTATCTCGATGGGCGTTTACATCGGTCAGAGCACCCGTATTTACGATCGTGAGACCGGTGAAATTCACTACGGTCGCGTGCCGGCCGGTTCCGTTGTGGTTTCCGGCAACCTGCCGTCAAAAGATGGCAAGTACAGCCTGTACTGTGCGGTTATCGTGAAGAAAGTTGATGCGAAAACCCGCGGTAAGGTGGGTATCAATGAGTTGCTGCGCACCATCGATTAATCGGATATAACAAAAAGCGGGGGCCACCCCGCTTTTTTCATATCTGAGGGTGGCGAAAATAGATTTTTTCGTTAATTATTCAAAGGTTATGTTGAGATCAAGGGTACCGCTATGTACGATAATCTGAAAAGTCTGGGCATTACCAATCCTGATGAAATTGATCGTTACAGCCTTCGCCAGGAAGCTAATAACGACATTCTGAAAATCTATTTTCACAAGGACAAAGGAGAGTTTTTCGCCAAGAGCGTGAAGTTTAAATATCCACGCCAGCGTAAGACCGTCGTCGCTGACGGTGTAGGACAGGGATACAAAGAAGTTCAGGAAATCAGCCCTAATCTGCGCTATGTGATCGATGAACTCGATCAGATCTGTCAGCGCGACCGCACTGAAGTCGATCTCAAACGTAAGATCCTCGACGATCTGCGTCACCTTGAAAGCGTTGTCACCAACAAGATTAGCGAAATCGAAGCGGATCTTGAAAAGCTTACCCGGAAATAAACGCAAAACGGCAATCTTTGATTGCCGTTTTAGTGTTTGCGCCCTCTCCCGTGGAAAGGGATGGCGTAAGGGCATCAGGCCGTATTCCACTCATCTCTGCTCATCGAGCTGTAACGCTACATAAAGCAGCAGCCTGTCGTCAAAGCTCCCCAGATCCAGCCCTGTCAGCTCCGAAATCCGGTTCAGTCGATATTCCAGCGTATTGCGATGTATAAACAACGCTTTCGACGTTGCCAGCGGCTGTACGTTATGACGGAACCACGCCTGCAGCGTCCGACGCAGCAGACCGTTGTTGTCCATCGCCTTGAGGCGCGCTAACGGACGTGCCAGCTCATTGGCCTGCCAGCCACCGCGCAGGCTGTCGAGCAGCACCGGCAGCATCAGATCCTGGTAGAAATAACTGCGGCTTTCCGGCATCCGCTGCTTACCCACCATCATGGTGGTGCGGGCAGTACGCCAGGAGCGGGCAATACTGCCCGGACCGGTGAAGTAATTGCCCAGCGCGACGCGAAAACGAAGCTGTCCATTCTCCTTCATGCGGGCAATCAACTGCTCCACGCGACGACGATGATCTTCTGCATCCCAGCGCCCGAACGCGTTCAGCGCGGGCTTGAGCACCACCATTTCCGTCAGAGAGACAATCGCCACCAGGTTATCGCGTTCCGGCGTTGCCAGCGCATTTTGCAGCTGCTGCAGCTCAGCCATCGCACTGTCGACACCAAGCTGGCCGCTGTCCACCTCAATTACCGCCACGACGCGCGGCTGATTCAGATCGATTCCCAGGCGCTGCGCCCATTCATTGAGTGCAGGGGTATGCTCATCCGCCTGAATCAGGTTCATCACCAGCTCTTCACGCAGACGGCTGTCCTGGGCGAGCAGATGCATCAGGCGCGACTGCTCAAGCATCATCTCCGCCGTCATACAGACCAGTTCGCCATATTTTCGCAGCGACTCCGGCTCGCCGGTCAGGCCGATAACGCCAACAATTTCCCCCTCAAGACGCAGCGGTAAATTGATGCCCTGACGGACACCGTGCAGGTGTTTCGCCACCGCATCGTCGATGTCCACCACCCGCCCCTGGGAGAGCACCAGCAGCGCCCCTTCGTGCAATTCCCCAATACGCTCACGATCGCCACTGCCAATAATGCGCCCACGGGCATCCATTACGTTGATATTGGTATCAATGATGCGCATGGTGCGTGCCACAATATCCTGCGCCATTTTGGTATCGAGATGCCAGCCAGCCATGTAACCCTCCTGTGAGCAGAGCTCAAGCATAGGGAAGTTCAGCTACCGCTGCATTGTGCGAATGCACAAAGTGAAAGGGAGAAGTATGGAGTTGTGGAAAAGGTCACAGAAAGGTGAAAAGCCCCTGCTCATCTGAAACAGGGGCCTGAGAGGATTACTGCATCAGCAGGTAAATTGAGGTATCACCACGCTGAATATTCAACGCCAGCACGGAAGGTTTGCTGTCCAGAATTTTGCGCAGTTCAGCAATGTTTTTCACTGGCTGCTGGTTCGCACCCATGATCACATCGCCTTTTTTCAGGCCAATGCGCGCAGCCGGGCTGTTCGCTTTAACGTTGTTCACCACAACGCCTTTGTCCTGACCTTTATTGCTCATCTCGGCGCCTTCAATGCCGCTGAAGATGGTGCTGGAATCAACCTGATTCTGGCTGCTCTGCTGCAGTTCCAGGCTCACGTTAACCGGTTTACCGTCGCGCAGCAGGCCGAGGGTGACTTTGCTGCCAATCGGCATGGAGCCCACTTCAGCACGCAGCGCGGCAAAGCTGCTGATCGGTTTCCCGTTCAGGGAGGTGATGACATCACCCGCTTTAATGCCCGCTTTCGCCGCGGAGGAGTTCGGCATCACCTGGCTGACAAATGCACCGCGCTGGGCGTCAACTTTCATCGCCTTAGCCAGTTCGGAATTCAGTTCGGTACCCAGAATCCCCAGTTCACCGCGTTTCACCTGGCCATACTGCACCATCTGCGCGGTCAGGTTTTTCACCATGTTACTTGGGATAGCAAAGCCGATCCCGATATTGCCACCGTCTGGTGCAAGGATCGCGGTGTTGATACCAATCAGCTCACCGTTCAGGTTCACCAGCGCACCGCCGGAGTTACCCCGGTTGATGGCGGCATCCGTCTGGATGAAGTTTTCATAGTTTTCGGCGTTGAGACCGCTACGACCCAGCGCGGAAACAATCCCCGAGGTTACGGTTTCACCCAGACCGAACGGGTTACCGATAGCGACGGTATAATCACCGACACGCAGCGCATCGGAGTCGGCAATTTTAATCGCCGTCAGGTTTTTCGGATCCTGAATCTGGATCAACGCGATATCGGAGCGCGGGTCTTTCCCGACCACTTTGGCATCAAATTTACGCCCGTCGCTCAGTTGGACCTTAATGCTGTTGGCGTTATCAACAACGTGGTTGTTGGTCACGACGTAGCCTTTCGCCGCATCTATAATCACACCCGAGCCAAGCGCCATGAATTTCTGCTGCTGGCCACCCCCCTGGGTGTCATCCCCTGCACCACCGCCCTGACAGAACGGGGAGCTCTGGAATGGCGAACCGTCCTGGCAGAAAGGTGAGTTATCACCAAAGAACTGCTGGAAGTTACGCGGCATACGCGGCGTATTGACGGTTGTGCTGCCCTCAACGTTAATACTCACCACCGATGGCATCACTTTTTCGAGCATCGGTGCCAGGCTTGGCATCTGCTGCGCGGTCGCTGCCGACGATGCGGTCTCAGCTGCAGTAGCAGTCAGAGGAGACAGCGCTAAACCTAAACTCAGAGCCAGTGCACTCATTGCTAATGTGGTTTTTTTCATGTGTCTTAATCTCGATTTACAGATAACGCAAAATTGCTGTGTAACTCAGATTCATTTTATACCGCTTAGTTCCGGCCATAAGTTTATGGAAAAGGTAAAAATTTATTGGCCGTCTTTACAAAACTCCGTGCTTATTCCACCGCCATGAGCTTGCGGTATTCATCCCAGGCATACAAATCTGTCATCCCGCTGATATAGTCCTGGATAAGACGGCAGCGATAATAATATTCCAGCACCGGCCACTGGGGCGACTGACGATCCAGCTTGCCAATGGCTTCGACATAAGCCAGACGGTGGCGGGTTGAAAGTTTCTGATAAAGCCGGGATTCAATCGGTATTCGCCGCACGCGCTCTTTTTCCACCAGCTCGCTGAACTCGTCGACGGATAACTGCAGCAGAGGCCGATAGATTTCGAGTAACCCACTGATAACCCTGTATCCCTGCAGCTCAAGCTGTTCAACATCCGGATGGCTGAAAACATGACGCACGGCCACGTTTTTATAGAGCTCAAGAAGCTGGCTAAAGCTGCTGTCATCTTCCAGCAACGCATGGTTGAATTCGCCGCTATAAATTAACGGCAGGTTGTCTATAAAGCGCGAGGCGGCATAAGGCACCAGTTTATTTAATGTATTGACCCGTAAATACATAAAGAACTGATCTTCCGTGCTGCGGCTTAATGTATTTGAACGCGATTTCTCCCAGGCATTTTCGACAACCTGAGCAAACAGCGAGCCTTTTTCATGCGTTCCCCAGGCCTCATAAAGATGCTGATAAAGTTCTTCGACGCTGAATATTCTTTTCTCAACGGCGTCTTCCAGGTCGGCAACACAATATGAAATGTCGTCGGCAGCTTCCATAATCCAGGTTAAGGGGAAACGGCCGTTTGGTGTCAGAGAAAGTTCTTTACGCAGGCGCTCAATATAGGCTTCTTCAGAAAGATAATAGCCCGGCTTTTTCATCAAATAACTGTGCGACGCGGGCGTCTCGCCCATCCACCAGGCCGGTCGCGTATATTTCAGGATGCACCCCACCTGTGCCCAGGTCAGGTTCATACGCATCAGGGAGTGTACCAGCCGGATCCCCTGCGCATTGCCTTCGAAGTGACAGAGGTCGTGACGGACTTTACGCCGCAGGTCGTTCAGCGCATCTTCACCTTCGCGCAGGCGTAAATCCCGCACCAGGCAGCGGTCATCGCTCAGAGGCTGGCTTACCGCATCAGCAGGATAAAGCCGCTGTTTAAACCAGTCATTTATGGCGGCTTCACCAAAATGACCAAAGGGCGGGTTACCGATGTCATGCATCAGGCAGGCCATCTCAACAATGCTCTCAAACGGCCCGGTCAGCTCATTCAGCCCATAGGTTTCGAGAAGCTGCTGCTCTTTGAGACGGCTTAAGATCTCTTTGGCAATGTAGCGGCCAACCTGCTGAACTTCCATAGAATGCGTTAAGCGCGTGCGCACCGCAGCGTTACGTTCAAGCGGAAACACCTGGGTTTTTTGCTGTAAACGACGGATTGCCGGCGAGTTTATGATCCGCCCACGATCGCTTTCGAAGATACGCAGGATCTCATGCTCGCTCTTGTCGCCCTGCGGCGAACGGAAACGTCGGTGCCAGTTAATTTTGGTGCGAAAATCGATTGGTGACATGTGCTCCCCCGCGTGAGAATGCGTTTCCTCTTAACCGCATGATAGACTATGCATCTTAACAAGGCACATCGCGAGTAAATCTATGAAAATCGGCATTATTGGTGCAATGGAAGAAGAAGTTACGCTGCTGCGTGACAAAATTGAGAACCGTCAGACTCTCTCCCTCGGTGGCTGTGAGATCTATACCGGCCAGTTGAATGGCGTTGACGTCGCTCTGCTGAAATCAGGCATCGGTAAGGTTGCTGCTGCGCTGGGCGCGACCCTGCTGCTCGAACGCTGCAAGCCGGACGTTATCATTAACACCGGTTCTGCAGGCGGCCTGGCGTCGACGCTGAAAGTGGGTGATATCGTTGTTTCCGATGAAGCGCGTTACCACGATGCAGACGTTACCGCATTCGGCTACGAATACGGTCAGCTTCCGGGTTGCCCGGCCGGGTTTAAAGCCGATGACAAACTGATTGCGGCGGCTGAAAGCTGCATCGCTGAGCTGAACCTCAACGCGGTACGCGGCCTGATCGTCAGCGGTGATGCGTTCATCAATGGCTCCGTCGGCCTGGCGAAAATTCGTCATAACTTCCCTCAGGCCGTTGCCGTTGAGATGGAAGCGACCGCCATTGCTCACGTTTGCCATAACTTCAACGTTCCGTTCGTGGTGGTTCGCGCCATCTCCGACGTGGCTGACCAGCAGTCTCATATCAGCTTCGACGAGTTCCTGACCGTTGCGGCAAAACAGTCCACCGTGATGGTGGAGCGCCTGGTGCAGAAACTGGCTCGTGGGTAATCCATACATCAGGGCGCTGGTCGCCCTGCTTTTTCTCGCACCGGCATGGCTATTTGCCGCGCCGCGTGTGATTACGCTCTCTCCGGCAAACACCGAACTGGCCTTTGCCGCCGGGATCACGCCTGTCGGCGTGAGCAGCTTTTCGGATTACCCTCCGCAAGCGGCCCATATTGAACAGGTGGCAACCTGGCAAGGGATGAACATTGAGCGCATCGTGGCGCTTAAACCCGATCTCGTGCTTGCCTGGCGCGGCGGTAACGCCGAGCGGCAGGTCAACCAGCTCTCCTCGCTTGGGATCAAGGTGATGTGGATTGATGCGGTGAGCATTGAGCAGGTCGCTCAGGCGCTGCGTTCTCTGGCCCCCTACAGCCCTACTCCAGCAAAAGCCGAGAATGCCGCGAAACAGATGCTCAGCGACTCTGCCGCGCTGAAATCCCGCTACGATACCCCCGTCAAAAAACGCATCTTCCTGCAGTTTGGCAGCCAGCCGCTGTTCACCACCGGGAAAGGATCCATTCAGAATCAGGTGCTGGAAATCTGCGGCGGTGAAAACATCTTTGCAGCCAGCCGGGTGCCGTGGCCTCAGGTCAGCCGGGAACAGGTGCTCGCACGCCAGCCACAGGCCATCGTGGTGGTCGGAAATGCGAGCGAGATTCCTAAAATTGAACAATTCTGGCAACGTCAGCTAAAAATACCGGTGATCCCCCTCACCAGTGACTGGTTTGAACGCGCCAGCCCGCGTATTATCCTCGCCGCAAAACAGCTCTGTGCCGCGCTGGCAGAGAGTCACTAACAACATACCCCGCTCGAGGATTTAACGATGCTCGTTTATTGGCTGGATATTCTTGGCACAGCCGTTTTTGCTATCTCCGGCGTTTTACTCGCCGGAAAACTGCGCATGGATCCGTTTGGCGTGCTGGTGCTGGGCGTGGTCACCGCCGTGGGTGGCGGGACGATACGTGATATGGCCCTGGCGAATGGCCCGGTATTTTGGGTGAAAGATCCAACCGATCTGGTGGTGGCGATGGTCACCTGTCTGTTGACCATCGTGTTGGTTCGCCAACCCCGCCGGTTACCGAAATGGATACTCCCGGTACTGGATGCCGTCGGTCTGGCCGTCTTTGTGGGCATCGGGGTCAATAAAGCCTTCAATGCGGGAACGGGCCCGATGGTGGCCATCTGCATGGGCGTGTTAACCGGGGTCGGCGGCGGGATTATTCGCGACATTCTGGCGCGTGAAGTTCCCATGATCCTGCGTACCGAAATCTATGCCACGGCGTGTATTATTGGTGGGATTGTTCACGCGACGGCGTATTACACCTTTGCGATGCCGCTAGAAAATGCAGCCATGCTGGGTATGGTGGTCACGCTGGGGATACGGTTAGCGGCGATACGCTGGCATCTGAAGCTGCCGACGTTTGCGCTGGATGATAATGCACGATAAGCGTTGTTTATAAGCCCGGTGGCGCTACGCTTACCGGGCTTACGACTGCATCCCTGTCAGATGCTGAACGAAGAGCCACATCCACAGGTACTTGTCGCGTTCGGGTTAGTCACAACGAAGCGCGAACCTTCCAGGCCTTCAGTGTAATCCACCGAACCACCCACCAGGTACTGCAGGCTCATCGGGTCAACCACCAGCGCAACGCCCTGCTTCTCGATAGTCATATCGCCGTCGTTGACCTGATCGTCAAAGGTAAAACCATACTGGAAGCCGCTGCAGCCGCCACCGGTAATATAGACACGCAGTTTCAGATCCGGATTGTCCTCGTCGGCAATCAGGGTTTTCACTTTGTTGGCTGCTGCTTCGGTAAATTCCAGCGGCAACGCTACGTCATCACTCATCTTATGCTCCCATGAATACTGCTACTGCTATTGGGTAAAATTCACCCAATTCTTTATGTCATTATCTAATACCCTGGTAATTCATTCAAGTATTCTGCGTCGGGGCCCGCTCGGCCTCTTGTTTTGCCAGGGTACGGGCAAGAATGGTGGAGTATAGCGGTTTTCCACCCAGGAATTGGGCTAATAGTGTCGCGCCGAGACAGGTAATGATCATTGGCAAAATGAGCTGGTAATTATCCGTCATCTCCAGAACCAGCACGATGCCGGTTAACGGCGCGCGCAGGGACGCCGCCAGCAGTGCGCCCATTCCGGCAATAGCAAAGGTCCCGGCGTCCAGATGATAGGCCGGGAATCCGGCAGCAGCGACCATGCCAAACGCGGTTCCCAGAAGCGTACCCAGCGCCAGCATCGGGGCAAAAATACCGCCAGGCGCACCGGAGGAGAAGCACAATACGGTGGTAATCACCCGCGAAATAAACATGAACAGCAACAGACCAATGCTGAAATTACCCGCTGCGGCAATCGGTATCAGCCCGAAGCCACCGCCTGCGGCATTGGGCTCAATGAAGCCGAGCACGCCGCAGCCGCCGCCCAGCAGTCCGCCGATCAATACCCAGCGGGTAGTATTCCCACCGTGAAGGCGCTGGAACATATCCTGAGCGCGTAAGATAAGCGTGTTAAACAGCGGGCCGACCACGCCAAAAATCATGCCGAGAATCAGGTACAGCCACAGCGTATTCACCGGCGCATTGGTCAGTTTCCCCACCTCAATCACCGCACCTTCGCCATTAAAAATGCGAAAGACAATGCTCGACATAATGACGCCGGTGAATACCGCTTTTATCGAGATCAGGTTGTAGCGAAACTGTGCCCGCATCTCTTCAATAATGAACAGGATCCCCGCGAGCGGTGCGTTGAACGCCGCCGAAAGGCCGGCCGCCGCCCCCGTTGCCAGTAGCGTATGTCGCGCCTCCGCGCTGCGCATGCGAAACAGATCGCCGACCATGCGCCCAACGTTTCCGCCCAGCTGCACCGTTGGCCCTTCGCGCCCGAGCACCATGCCTGCCCCGAGCGTTCCCATGCCACCGATAAATTTTACCGGGATGACGCGCCACCAGCGAACCGGCCTCAGCTCTTCCAGTGCGCCTTCTATTTCAGGGATCCCGGAACCGCCCGCTTCCGGCGCAAATTTACGGACCAGGAAATAGCCCACCATGGCAAACAGCGCAGATAAGCCAAAGGCCCACACCCATACCCATCCACCGCTATAGGCAAAACCCGCCACGGTTCCAATTCGCCAGTTCATTATCGCGTTAACCGCTTTTTCGAAGGCGATACCCACCAGCCCGGCAACGGCGCCGACCACGGCAGCAGCCAGCAGGATAGCCAGCGGCGTTTTATCACGATTAAGCAAGCGCCGGATGCTGATACGGTGCTGTGCACGTCTGAACTGCTGTTCAGTATAAGAATGAGTGTCTGCTTTCATTACCGTTTCTTTTCGTCATACAAATAACCGCAGGGATTTTACCAGAGTGCGTAATATCATCCCGTGAAAAATACTTAACAATTGTTTGGGCATGAAAGGGGGCAAAAATTTCATTACCTTCCGAGGATCACTTAGAATAGTGTGCTTAATCATTTTATACGAACCAGGAACGACGCCATGAGCAAGTCTGAAAACCTCTACAGTGCAGCCCGCGAGCTTATCCCAGGTGGCGTGAATTCGCCTGTTCGCGCCTTTACCGGCGTAGGCGGTACGCCGCTGTTTATCGAACGTGCTGACGGCGCGTATCTGTATGATGTCGATGGCAAAGCCTATATCGATTATGTCGGCTCCTGGGGTCCGATGGTGCTGGGTCACAACCATCCTGCTATCCGCAATGCGGTGATCGAAGCCGCCCAGCGCGGCCTGAGCTTCGGCGCGCCAACCGAGATGGAAGTGAAAATGGCGGAACTGGTCACCGAACTGGTCCCGACTATGGACATGGTGCGTATGGTGAACTCCGGTACCGAGGCCACCATGAGCGCGATCCGCCTGGCACGTGGCTTTACCGGCCGTGACAAGATCATCAAATTTGAAGGCTGCTACCACGGTCATGCGGACTGCCTGCTGGTAAAAGCCGGCTCCGGCGCGCTGACCCTCGGTCAGCCGAACTCACCGGGCGTACCGGCTGACTTTGCGAAGCATACCCTGACCTGCACCTATAACGATCTGAACACTGTTCGGGCAGCCTTCGAGCAGTATCCGCAGGAGATTGCCTGCATCATCGTTGAACCTGTCGCAGGCAACATGAACTGCATTCCACCGCAGCCGGAGTTCCTGCCGGGTCTGCGCGCCCTGTGCGATGAGTTTGGCGCTCTGCTGATCATCGACGAAGTGATGACCGGCTTCCGAGTCGCGCTGGCGGGGGCACAGTCTTACTACGACGTAGAGCCGGACCTGACGTGCCTTGGCAAAATCATCGGCGGCGGCATGCCTGTCGGTGCATTCGGGGGACGTAAAGAGGTGATGGAAGCGCTGGCGCCGACTGGCCCGGTCTACCAGGCGGGTACCCTTTCCGGCAACCCCATTGCGATGGCCGCAGGTTTCGCCTGTCTGACTGAAGTCGCGCAGCCGGGTATTCACGAAACCCTGACCGACCTGACAACTCAACTTGCCAACGGCCTGCTGGAGGCCGCGCAAGAAACCGGTATTCCTCTGGTGGTAAACCACGTTGGTGGGATGTTCGGGATTTTCTTCACCGATGCGAAAACCGTGACCTGCTATCAGGATGTGGTGAAGTGTGACGTTGAACGCTTCAAGCGCTTCTTCCATCTGATGCTGGAAGAAGGCGTCTACCTGGCACCATCCGCGTTTGAAGCAGGCTTTATGTCCGTCGCGCACAGCGAAGACGATATCAATAAGACTATCGATGCTGCGCGCCGGGTCTTTGCGAAGTTGTAAGACAGAAACGAACTGCTGCCCTCTCCACCGGGAGAGGGCAATACCCCACCGCCCTTCTACCTGCTTTGCTTTCTCAACAAATAGATAAAGTACGGCGCCCCGATAAACGTCGACAGCAACCCGGCAGGTATCTGGTACGGGAACAGCACCATCCGCCCCAGCCAGTCAGCCACCACCAGTATTACGCCCCCCGTCAGCGCCGACATCACAATGTGCGGCATCGTGCGACGAAAGCCCATCATTCTGGCAATGTGCGGCGCCATTAAGCCGACAAAGCTCAGCGGGCCGATGGTCATGGTGGCCGTTGCCGTGAGGCATGCGGCCAGCAGCAGTAACCCGATACGGGACGGCGCCAGGGCCATCCCCACCGCACGCGCGGTCTCGCCGCCCAGCGGCAGAATGGTCATCCAGCGACGACACAGCGGCACCATCGCCAGCAATACGATCATTGCAATCCCGGAATGCACGACCTGGCTGGCGGTGGCGCTGTACGTTGAACCGGAGATCCAGGTCAGGATCTTGGCCATACGCGGATCGCCACTCGCCTGCAGCATCATCAGCAGCATAGTAAATGCCGTGCTGAGCGCCATCCCGGCAAGCAGCATTCGGTGAGGGGAAAACCCGCCACGCCCGGAGGCAATGAGGATGATCAGCAGCGTCACCGCCGCGCCAACGCTCCCGGCAGGCATCAACCAGCCGAAGGCATTTCCCGGCACCAGGAACAGCATCAGGACCACGCCAAAGGCGGCACCAGAACTGATACCCAGAACCTCCGGGCTGGCCATCGGATTACCGGTCAGACGCTGGATAATACAGCCCGCCACCGCCAGCATGACCCCGGCGATTAACGCCGAGAGAATGCGCGGCCAGCGCCACTGCATGAGTTCGTTAAGCAGATCCCCAGACGCCCAGTGCCAGCCCACCGCATCGCGTCCGAAAGCGAGCGCGGCAAATGAGATAACAATCAGCACTGCCAGCCCGGCAAGGCTGAACCCCAGCACTGACTGGCGCTCAGCATAGACCTTATCGCCAGCATCCATCGCTGGCGCGCTGATACTGCGCAGACGCGGCAGCAGCCACAGCAGCAGCGGTGCACCGATAAGCGCCGTCATCGAACCGGTAGACACTTCCATCCAGACGCGTGCCAGCCAGAGAATGATTTGATCGGAAAGCCAGAGGATCAACGCGCCAATCAGCGGGGCTAACATCAGGCGCGCCAGCAGGCGGCGCGCACCGAGCATTTTTGCCAGCAGCGGCGCAAACAGTCCGATAAACCCGATGATGCCTACCGCATTAACCAGCAGGGCACTGAGCACAATCGCCAGCGTCAGCGCCCCCAGACGGGCCAGCGACAGGGCCAGCCCCAGATTACGCGCCACGCCATCGTCAAGACCCATCAACGTCAGCGGGCGCAAGAGCAGCAGCGTCAACACGACGCCACCGACGAGCTGCGGCCACAGACGCTGCACGACGCTCCAGTCGGTCTGGGTGAGCGTACCGGTGCTCCAGAGGAACATGCTTTGCAGCTGATCGTGATGGAACAGCACCAGCAGCTGATTAATCGCGCCGCAGTACAGGCTCACCACCAGCCCCGCAAGAATAAGCGTAACGGGGGAGAGACGTTTGCCCCAGGCGACGCCGAATACCAGCGCGCCCACCACACACGCACCGGCGAGGGCAGCAAACTGCGAGGTCAATGCCCCAGGCAACGCCCAGAGTGTGGTAATCGTGATCCCAAGCTGTGCCCCGGTCGCCACGCCAAGCGTCGTCGGCTCGGCCAGAGGGTTACGCAGTACCTGCTGGAATAAAACGCCCACCAGCCCTAATCCCGCACCGACCAGCAGCGAAATCGAAAGGCGCGGCAACAGACTGTAGTGGAACAGCATTTGCTGAATATTATCGATATCTAGCGCCACCAGCGCCCCACGCCACTGGTCGCGCGGTAAGGCCGTCGACAGATTAAACCAGGTCAATGCCAGCGCGCACAGGAAAAGGAGGCAAAGTAACAGTGCCGGGAAACGGGCAATACGCGTACTCATGCCTGGCCTCCCAGCGCGTTGTCCAGCACGCGGGCAAAGTGCATGGCAGAAAGCGTCGCACCGTAGAACCATACCGCAGGTGCGCGCAGGAACCGTTTTTCACGCACAAACGGCATTGCCTGCCAGAGCGGCGTCGCCATCAGGGTTTGCATCTCCCGCTCGTTGCCGTGGTCAAAGCACAACACATCCACATCGCGAAATGCCGCAAGACGGTCAATCCCCACGGCGGTGCTGCCCCAGAAGGTCATCTCCCCTTCCCAGGCATTACGAATACCAAAACTGTCGAGCACGTCCTGGAACAGGCAGTTTTTCCCAAAGACCAGCATATGGCGGGCATCCAGCAGCGTCACCATCAGCAGCGGGCGATCGCCCCGTTGAGCAAAACGCGGCTTCAGGGCGTTAATCAGGGCATCAAAATCGTCGAGATGTTTTTTGGCCTCAACCTCACGGTTAAGGAACTGTGCCATCTCGTGGAGGGAGTTTTTCGCCATCGCCAGCGGATTTTTACCGTCGCTGAAGGAGAAACCACGGCCGGGCGCAATCCGTGCCATTGTCTCTTCTGACGGGCCGTAACCTGCAGACCAGAACAGAAATGACGGCTTCATCTGGGTGAGCAGTTCGAGGTTTGGCTCGGTGCGCAGGCCGATGTCTATTACCGAGTCCGGTAGCCTCGGCTCATTCACCCATAGCCTGTAGTTGGGAATATCCGCCACACCATAGGGCGTAACGCCCAGCGCCATCATCAGCTCTACCGGCAACCATTCCAGCGCCACAATGCGGTGTGGATCGACCGCAGCCGCACGCGCGGTATTCATTTTTAACAGCAGCGGTGAAAGCGCCAGTGCCGTCAGCAGACGACGGCGACTCATCAACATAGAATCCAGCATCAGTACACGAAGCTCACCGGTGCAGCCCCGGCAGGGTGAGGCAAAATCCCCATTGGAATACCGTAAATGTGTTCCAGCGTTTCACTGCGCATCAGTTCAGACGGCGTCCCCTGGGCGATCATCTCACCGCCGCGCAGGGCAACGAGGTAATCGCAGTAACGCGCGGCCATGTTGATATCATGCAGGACCGCGATAACCGTCAGACCGCGCTGCTGGCTTAAACGATGCACCAGCGCAAGCACGTCGACCTGATGGGCAATGTCCAGCGCAGAGGTCGGTTCGTCGAGCAGCAGGCAGCGGCTGTCCTGGGCCACCAGCATTGCTATCCACGCGCGCTGACGCTCCCCTCCTGACAGGCTGTCTACCAGACGGTGGGCCAGCGGTTTTAGCCCCACCAGCGCAATCGCCTCTTCCACTTTCTCTCTGTCGGCCACGCCGAAACGGCCAAGCGCGCCGTGCCACGGATAACGCCCAATCGCCACCAGTTCACGCACGGTCATCCCCTCCGCCTGCGGCAACTGCTGCGGCAGATACGCCACTTTGCGGGCAAAGGCTTTACTGCTCCAGCTCTCCAGCGGCTGACCGTCCAGCAGGATATCGCCTTCTGACGGCGGCTGATGGCGGCCAAGCATTTTGAGCAGCGTTGATTTACCAGAGCCGTTGTGACCAATCAGGCCTGTCACTTTACCTGCCGGGAAGGTCAAAGAGAGCGGATGCAGCAGGGTGCGTCCGGGCACGCGAAAGGAGAGATTATTGAGCGTGAAGGTGGTGTCGGATTGCGTTTGATTATCCTGCATATCGGCCAACTTAAATAAAAAGGGCACGGCGAACCGTGCCCGAAGAGAGATTAGAAGCGGAAGGTCGCGGTGGCGACAACCTGACGTTCAGCACCCCAGTAGCATGCATAATCCTTGTAGCAGCTGGAGACATATTCCCGATCGAACAGGTTATTCACGTTCACCGCCACAGATGACCCCGGCAGACCCAGACGGGCCAGATCGTATTTCACCATCGCATCGGCAAGGGTGTAGCTCGCGACGTTAAACGGCTGATCTTTTTTGTCGCCGCTTGAGTAGTAGCTCACCGTGTTACCGATGTAACGGGTACCGGCACCAATCGTCAGGCCGCTTAAGGCCGTGTCGGTGAAGGTGTAATCTGCCCACAATGACGCCTGATTACGCGGCACTTCCGCCGGACGTTTACCTTCAAAGGTGCTGTCATGGGTGTACTCAGCATCAATAAAGCTATACGCCGCGGTCACGTTAATATTGGCGTTAACCGCTGCCTTCGCTTCCAGTTCGAAACCACGAGAACGGATCTCACCGGTCTGGATACTGTGAGTATTCGTTGGATCGTTCGGATCCGCCGTCAGGTTCTTATCCTTAGTCAGCTGGAACAGCGACGCGGTGACCACAACCGGCAGGTCTTTCGGCGCGTATTTCACACCCGTTTCATACTGCTTACCGCGGGAAGGGTCGAACGGTGTGCCGTTACGATCGGCGCCCGATACCGGCTCAAACGACTCGCTGTAGCTGAAGTAAGGCGAGATACCGTTATCAAAGAGATAGTTAATCCCCCCGCGCCAGGTGAAAGCCTGGTCGTGGTTTTCAGCCAGCGAATCGGCCGTACCGCGCGTCAGCGTTGAGGCCATCACGTAGTCGTAGCGTCCGCCCAGCGTCAACACCCACTTATCCCACTCCGCCTGATCCTGAGCATAGAGCCCGGTCTGTTCATTACGGTTAACGACGGAGTAGTTAGACCATGGCAGGTTGGTGTTGATGTTCGCGTTGCCGTAATCCGGGTTCTGGATATCAATAGGGTCGGCGGAACCGTACAGCGCATTGATATCATTACGCATACGCGAGTAATCAACGCCCGTCAGCAACGTGTGGTCTACGGCGCCCGTCGCGAATGTCGACTGCAGCTGAGTATCCACGGTGAACATATTCAGATCTTCATCTGAACGCACATAAGCGCGGTTAATTTTGCCAGGCTCAGCGTAGCCATTGCCGTAAACAGAGCGGTAGAGCGTATGAACTTTTGCGTAACGCAGATTCTGACGCACGGTGAACGTGTCATCAAACTGATGCGAGAAGCTGTAACCAATCAACTGCTGGCGACGAGCCATCTTATTATCCGCTTCACCTTCGTTGAAATCGGTTGGGATCTTATGCTCATTGCCGTTTGCGTCACGGTATGGCACCACGGTCCCTTCCCGTGGCAACCAGCCGTAGTAGCCCGCTTCCGGATCGTTCTGGAAATTGCTCAGGAAGGTGAAATCGGTTTTGTCATCCGGACGCCAGCTAAAGGAGGGCGCAATCGCATAGCGGGTTGATTTTGACATCTCCTGCTGTGCGTTCTGACTACTGCCAAGACCGGTCAGGCGGTACGACCACACGCCATCTTCATCGATTGCATCACTGAAATCGAAGCCCGTTTGCCACAGGTTATTGGTCCCCATTTTAAACTGGACTTCTTTCAGCGGCTCGGTCAGTGGGCGTTTGCTCACCATACTGACGATACCGCCGGGATTGCTGTTGCCGTAGAGCACAGACGTAGGTCCGCGCATCACTTCTACGCGCTCAAGGAAGTACGGATCCATGGAAGCTTCGGAGTAGTTATTCCCCATCAGCTTCATGCCATCGAGATACTGGTTGGTGTTCACCGTCGAAGGCGCGGTAAAACCACGAATTGAGACCACATCATAGGTGGTGGAGCTGCCGCGGGTCGCAAACACGCTCGGCGTATAGCCCAGCGCCTCTTTTACGGTCGCTGGCTGGCGGCGTTCCATTTCATCACGCGTCACCACGGAAATAGACTGCGGGGTCTTTTCAATCGCGGTATCGGTTTTGGTCGCCGTTGCCGTGCGTTTTGCTGCGATCGTTGGCGCAGGCCCCCACGGACTTTCCTGGGCGGCAGGCGCGGCGGTGACGGTGATGGTTTCTTCTTTTTTCTGGGTTTCAGCCGCATGTGCATACGTAGACATGCCGGCAACCGCTGTGGCTACGACGACCGCGATTTTTCGCAGCGACGTGTGAATTGGCTGAGCAGTATTGGAAAGCGCCATGTTTATCTCTGATGGAAAAGTGAATGATAACGTAAACGAGAATTATTATTATGACCGCAGAATAATATGCGAAACGCTGGCTGCATAGCAAGCAGTAAGCGGCCCTACGAGAATTAAGGGTTTAAGAAATAAACAAGAGAAAACGAAGGGTTAATCAGAATGAAAACGAGGGTTAAGGAAATGGAAAGTACAGGTAAAAAAATCCCCCCTTTCGGGGGGATGTGAAGCGTTAGTTACCGCCGAACATATCTTTAATCCAGCCCGCGACACCGTCGCTGTCTTTTTTCTCATTCTGCTGCTGCGGCTGTTGTTGCGGCTGCTGCTGAGGCTGAGAAGACTGCTCGAACGGGTTACCCGTCGGTTGCTCTGGCTGGCTTTGCTGGCACAGCGAATCCGGGTTGGTGGTCCAGACAGGCAAGGTACGCATACCGCCGCCACAGACAAAGTTACCAGAACCGTCCACGCCCATATCGACAATATCTTCCGGCGCCACCAGATTCAGCGGTACCGGAGACTGATTCGCCAGATAGCGCTGGTAAATCGACATCGCCCCGCTCGCACCGTACAGTTTGGTTGGCTGGTTGTTATCGCGGCCGACCCAGGTGATCACCACTTCACGGCCATCGATACCGGCGAACCAGGTATCCACGTTGTTGTTGGTGGTCCCGGTTTTACCTGCCAGATGCAGGCCCGGATACTTAGCACCCAGTTGACGTCCGGTCCCCCGCTGCACAACCTGCTGCATCGTCCACAACGTCATATAGGCTGCCTGCGCTGGCACGGCACGTTCCGCTTGCGGGAAGCTCTGATACAGCACGGAGCCGTCCTCGGCAATCACCGAACGCAGAGCAGAGAGCGGTGCACGGTTACCCCCGCTGGCAATGGTCTGGAAGGCCTGAGCCACTTCGATCGGCGTCAGGTTAAGCGCCCCCAGAATCATCGCCGGAACAGGATGGAGCTGATCTTTCGGCACACCCAGTTTCTGCCAGGTGTCGACAATCGCCGGCAGACCGAGCGCCATACCCAGGTTCACCGTTGGCACGTTCATCGAGCGGGTCAACGCATCCACCAGCATGACCTGGCCGCTGAACTGTTTATCGTCGTTCTGCGGAGACCATACCTGGCCGTTAGGCTGGCGCAGGGAAATCGGCGCATCGGCAATCCAGGTATTCAGGCGATACTGGTTAGGCTGACTCAGGGCGGTAAGATAGGTTGCCGGTTTTGCCAGTGAACCAATCGAACGTCGCGCCTGCATTGCACGGTTGTAGCCTGCGAACTGCGGCTCAGCGCCGCCCACCATGGCGCGAACTTCGCCGGTGTTACGGTCAACCACCACCATCGCGGTTTCAAGATCGCTCAGCTTACGCTGTTTCTTCAGCGCCGGGATACCTTCCACCGCAGCTTTTTCAGCGGCTTCCTGCGCCACGGAATCGAAGGTGGTAAAGATCTTCACGCCGGAGAGATCTTTCACCTTATCACCGAGCTTGCTTTGCAGCTCCTGACGCACCAGCTGCATAAACGCAGGCTGAGGCGAGATCACGCCACCGCGCGGCTGAACGCCGAGTGGTCGTGCGCTCAGCATGTCGTACAGCTCCTGGTCAATCACCTGCTGCTGTTGCAGCAGACGCAGCACCAGGTTACGACGTTCCAGCGCCAGTTTCGGGTTACGCCACGGGTTATAAATGGACGCCCCTTTCACCATGCCCACCAGCAGCGCCTGCTGGTCAAGGCTCAGCTCTTCCACCGGACGACCAAAGTAGTACAGACTTGCCAGCGGGAAGCCGCGGATTTCGTTATCCCCGCTCTGACCGAGGTACACCTCGTTCATGTACAGCTCAAGGATACGATCCTTGCTGTAACGCGCATCCATCAGTACGGCCATGTACGCTTCGTTGGCTTTACGCCAGTAAGAGCGTTCACTGGAGAGGAACAAGTTCTTCACCAGCTGTTGGGTCAGCGTACTCGCCCCCTGCACTGTCCGTCCGGCGGTCAGGTTAGCCAGCACCGCACGGCCAATTGAGTAAAGGCTGATGCCATCATGCTCATAGAAGTGACGGTCTTCGGTTGCCAGCAGGGTATCAACCAGCAGGTCCGGGAAGCCGTTACGGGCAACGAACAGACGTTGTTCGCCGTTCGCCGACGAGAGCATGGTGATCAGACGCGGATCGAGACGGAAGAAACCGAACTGACGGTTGTTATCCATGTTCTCGATGGTGTCCAGACGATCGCCGTCAAAGGTCAGACGCGCACGCACCTGGCCCTCTTTGCTGTCCGGGAAATCAAACGGACGGCGGATCATCTCAATGCTTTTCGCCTGCACGGTAAATTCGCCAGGACGCGTCATTTTCGACACCTGACGATACTGGGTGGCTTCCAGCAGTTTCACCATCTCGTTCTTGCTGATGGACATATCTGGCTCAAGGTTCACCATGCGGCCATACACCGCCGCAGGCAGTTGCCAGACTTTTCCGTCGATACGGCTACGGATCTTCTGATCCAGATAGACGCCGTAAATCGCCATCAGCACAACAAATACAATGAACAGCTTCAGCAGCAGCCAGAACCAGCCGCGCTTGCCCCGAGGCTTACGCCCTTTGCCTTTCCCTTTACGCGGCATCGGTTCTTCATCCTCATAATCGTCTTCATAGTCATCGTCATAGTCCTCATCTCTGAGGCGACGACGGCTTACCTTTTCTTTCGCCGGACGCGTTGGTTTTCCCTTACGTCCTATTGGCTCGCGGTCATTCCCCGCCATGCTTTTTCTCCGCAACTTTCAGGCGCAAGGGCCCGATTCTCTTTTCTTCCACTGGCCTGTGAAAGAAGAAATCTCTCAAAGTAAACAGCAAGACCTTCCAGACAGGAACGTCTTTAGTATTTTCTCCCGCACCCTGCGGGTGAGGGCATCAAGCCGCACGTTCCCAGCCACACCCGTCACGAATACTTCTTCGTCCGTCGTGTCGGTGCCGTATTTGCCGGATCGTCCGGCCAGACATGTTTGGGATACCGCCCCTTCATCTCTTTTTGCACGTCACGGTAGCTCCCCGCCCAGAATGCCCCCAGGTCGCGGGTAATCTGTAACGGGCGATGGGCTGGCGACAACAGCTCCAGCACCAGAGAGACGCGCCCTTGCGCCACAGAAGGCGTGGTGGCCTCTCCAAACATTTCCTGCATACGTACCGCCAGCGCCGGAGGATTATCCTCGTGATAACGAATGGCAATCCGGCTTCCGGTCGGCACAGTGTAATGCCCTGGCAGTTCACTATCCAGACGTTGACGTAATGACCAGTCCAGTAAATTCTGTAACGCGACCTTAACATCAAGCGCTTTTAGCGCACGCAGCGAGTGTACACCCTGCATTTGCGGCAGCAGCCAGCGTTCCAGCGAGGCCAGCAATGTCTCATCATCGACCGCGGGCCAGTCATACTCTGGTAGCCAGCGCGCGGCACAGTGAAGACGAATACGGTACTGTTCCGCCTCTGGCGTCCAGTTCAACACCCCTAACCCTTTGTCCCGGATGCCGTTCAGCATGGCCAGATGCAGCACCTCTTCCGACGGTTTTGCCAGCGGCGTGGTGCCGAGGATCAATTTACCTGTCTGGCTGCGACGAAACGCCTTCAGCGTGCCCTGAGCCTCATCCCATTCCACGGTATCGGATTGCTGGACCAACTGCGGACAGGCACGCGTCAGGGCATCAATATCCACCGCGATAGCCTGTAAAATACGCGCGTCCGGGGAGTGGCTACCCTGTAACAGTAACGGCGCAATCAGCCATTCGTGACGCGTCATGGCGTCATCGCTGTCCAGCATCGCACCCATGCCATTGGCCAGTTGATATCGCCCGTCCAGACCGCGACGACGCGCGATCCTGTCGGGAAACGCCTGCGCTAACAGAGGCGCGATAGCCGCGCTGTCTGGCGACCCGGCTTTGCCGTTAAGTCGCCGGCAAAGCTGCTGTGCCCGCTGCTGCCAGTTCCCCTGATTGCGGGAAAAGGCCTGCGCCAGATCGCTGCTGCCACCGCGTGGTGGCTCCTCAAGAATAGCCGCCAGTTTCGCCGCCGTAGCAATTTCATCCTCCCCCTGCGCGGCCACCAGCATCGCCGCCAGGCGAGGGTCATTGCCCAGCGCGGCCATTTTTTGCCCGCGGGATGACAATCGCTCACCATCAAGCGCCCCCAGGCGGTTCAGTAAGGCCCGGGCAGCAGCAAGGTTCGCGGCGGGTGGAGGATTAAGCCAGGTCAGCTGTGCCGGATCCGGGCATCCCCACTGCAAAAGATCCATCACCAGCCCCGCCAGATCGCTGTGTAAAATTTCCGGCGTGCTTTGCTGTGCAGCGCGCTCAGCCTGCTCTGCGCTGGTCAAATGCAGGCAGATACCGGGCTCAAGACGTCCCGCACGGCCTGCACGCTGGACCATCGACGCCTGGCTTATGCGCTGCGTCAGCAGTTTAGTCAGCCCGGTGCGCGCGTCAAAGCTCGCCACCCTCTCCTGCGCACTGTCCACCACCAGGCGAATGCCTTCAATGGTTAAACTGGTTTCGGCAATATTGGTTGCCAGCACCACTTTACGCTGCCCCGCGGGCGCGGGCAGGATTGCTTTACGCTGATCCGCCAGTGACAGCGCGCCGTAGAGCGGGCAAAGCAGCACGTCACTTCCCACCCGGGAAGCCAGTTGGTCCTGCACGCGCTGGATCTCGCCTACGCCTGGCAAAAACAGCAGTAGCGATCCCGATTCCTGGCGGAGCAATTCGGCGGTTGCGATGGCTACCGCGTCGTCAAAACGCTGATGGGCAGGCAATGGTTGATAGCGACGCTCAACGGGAAATGCTCTGCCTTCGGAGGCGATAACCGGCGCGTCGGGCAACGTCTGCTGCAGTCGCTCGTTATCCAGCGTAGCGGACATGATAAGCAACCGGAGGTCGTCGCGTAGCCCTTGCTGAACATCAAGTAACAGCGCCAGTGCCAGATCTGCCTGCAGGCTACGCTCGTGGAATTCATCCAGAATCACCAGCCCGACGCCGTTTAACTCCGGATCGTTTTGCAGCATGCGGGTCAGGATCCCTTCGGTCACCACCTCAAGGCGCGTGGACGGGCCAACACAGGTTTCGGCGCGCATACGGTAACCCACCGTCTCGCCCGGCTTTTCACCAAGCAGTTCCGCCAGGCGCTGCGCCACGTTCCGTGCGGCCAGCCTGCGCGGCTCCAGCAGGATAATTTTCCCGCGGACAGTGCCCTCTTTGAGGATCTGCAGCGGCAGCCAGGTGGATTTACCTGCGCCCGTCGGGGCGTTAAGTAAAACCTGCGGGGCATGGTGTAAGGCAGCAAGAAGCTCAGGAAGGACGACGGCGACCGGCAATGAGGACACTAACAACTCCAGAGGGTTAACATTAGTCGGCGTACATTGTAGCATCGGCGCATACCATTACCGAGTCCCCTGTATGTCTGAGTCGAAACGGCTGTTTTTTGCCATAGAATTGCCCTCCACGCTGCAGCGAAAAATCGTTCGCTGGCGAGCCAGCCATTTTCCCCAGGACGCAGGCCGTCCGATCGCGGCGGCAAACCTGCACCTCACGCTGGCCTTTCTGGGCGATGTCAGCGCCGAAAAACAGCGCGCGCTGGCAGCAATGGCTGGCCGCATTTCTCAGCCAGCGTTTACGCTGCACCTCGACGACGCGGGCCAGTGGTTGCGCTCACGCGTGGTCTGGCTGGGCACGCGCCAGCCGCCCCGCGGGCTTTTACAGCTTGCGAGTATGTTGCGCGCCCAGGCGGCTCGCAGCGGGTGTTACCAGAGTCCGCAGCCGTTTCATCCGCATATCACCCTGCTACGCGATGCCGGTCAGGCCGTTGCCATTCCGCCACCCGGCTTTCACTGGGACGTTGAGGTCAATACCTTCGCGCTTTACGAATCGGTCTTTACCCAAGGACGCACCCGTTACACGCCGCTACAGCGCTGGTCGCTGGGCGATACCCTAAGGAATTCTGATGAAGTTTAGTCCTGCCCTGCAGCACGCCACGCTGGTTCAACGCTACAAACGCTTTCTCGCTGACGTGATCACCCCCGAAGGTGAACAGCTCACGCTGCACTGCCCGAACACCGGTGCCATGACCGGCTGTGCTACGCCGGGTGACACGGTCTGGTATTCCACTTCAGAAAATACTAAACGCAAATATGCCCATACCTGGGAAATGACCGAGACGCAAAACGGGGCATTTATTTGCGTGAATACCCTGCGCGCCAATCAATTAGTTAAGGAAGCATTGACCCTTGGCACCCTGCCCGAACTGGTGGGATATGGTACGCATAAAAGTGAAGTTAAATATGGCGATGAAAGCAGCAGAATTGACTTCATGTTACAGGCGGAAGACCGGCCCGAGTGCTATATTGAAGTAAAATCAGTGACGTTAGCGGAACAGGAAAACGGCTACTTCCCGGATGCGGTCACGCTACGGGGGCAGAAGCATCTGCGGGAGCTGATGAGTGTTGCGGCGGCGGGCAAACGCGCCGTATTGCTGTTTGCGGTTTTACATTCAGCCATTGAACGATTTTCTCCAGCCCGCCATATTGATCTCAAATACGCGCAATTGTTGAATGAGGCACAAAAGCAGGGGGTGGAGGTTTTGGCTTATAAAGCGGAACTTTCTGCCGATAATATGACTCTGAGATCCTCTCTTCCCATTGTCTTATAAGGGATTAGACGATTGACTATTAAGTGTTCTGGCCGCGTGCGCAAATACGCTTTTCCTCACAGGCTTGTCAAGTGTTACGTTTAGATAATTGCCATACGGAAAAGCATCTGCTATTTATAGCGACCTGATTTTTCCCCCAACACGGGGATCGATAGTGCGTGTTAAGGAGAAGCAACATGCAAGAAGGGCAAAACCGTAAAACATCGTCCCTGAGTATTCTCGCCATCGCTGGGGTGGAGCCGTATCAAGAGAAGCCGGGCGAAGAGTATATGAACGAAGCCCAGCTGTCGCACTTCAAGCGTATTCTTGAAGCATGGCGTAATCAACTCAGGGATGAAGTCGATCGCACCGTTACTCATATGCAGGATGAAGCTGCTAACTTCCCGGACCCGGTAGACCGTGCCGCTCAGGAAGAAGAGTTCAGCCTCGAACTGCGTAACCGTGACCGCGAACGCAAACTGATCAAAAAGATCGAAAAAACGCTGAAAAAAGTCGAAGACGAAGATTTTGGCTACTGCGAATCCTGCGGTGTTGAAATCGGAATTCGTCGCCTGGAAGCGCGTCCAACCGCCGATCTGTGCATCGACTGTAAAACGCTGGCAGAAATCCGCGAAAAACAGATGGCCGGTTAATACCAGCGCTGTTTACACACTCTAAAGGCGGGAGTTTCTCCCGCCTTGTTACTGTTGATATGTCTGAATCACACTATATTGGGCGCTTCGCGCCATCCCCTTCTGGTGAATTACACTTCGGCTCATTAATTGCCGCCCTCGGCAGCTACCTGCAGGCTCGCGCCCGTCACGGTAAATGGCTGGTCCGCATTGAAGATATTGATCCTCCGCGTGAAGTTCCCGGTGCAGCAGATACCATTCTGCGTCAGCTGGAACATTACGGTCTTCACTGGGACGGCGACGTCCTCTGGCAGTCAAGGCGACATGATGCCTACCGGGAACGCCTGGCGTGGCTCCACGCACAAGGGCTCTCCTACTACTGCACCTGCACCCGCGCGCGTATTCAGAGCGTGGATGGCGTCTATGACGGCCACTGCCGCACGCGCAATAACGGCCCAGAACTGGCTGCCGTGCGCATAAAACAGCAGGCCCCGGTGACGCACTTTACTGATTTACTCTCCGGCGAAATCCATGCGGATGAACGTCTTGCACGCGAAGATTTTATTATCCACCGCCGTGACGGCCTGTTCGCCTATAACCTGGCGGTAGTGGTTGATGACCATTTCCAGGGCGTGACGGAAATTGTGCGCGGGGCTGACCTGGTTGAACCTACCGTGCGACAAATATCGCTCTATCACCAGTTTGGCTGGAACGCGCCGGATTACATTCATCTGCCGCTGGCGGTCAATGAACAGGGCTTTAAACTGTCAAAACAAAATCATGCGCCCGCCCTGCCAGACGGCGATCCGCGCCCTGTTTTGATCGACGCGCTGCGATTTCTCAACCAGAATGTAACCAACGAATGGCAGGATTTGCGAATTGACGAACTGCTGAAAATGGCGATCGCCAACTGGACGCTGACGACCGTGCCAAAAATCCAGCATTCTCAAATGCGTTGCGCTGAGCTATGATTAGCCGCTTTTTTCATAACAAAACACACTACGAGGTGTACTATTTTTACCCGAGTCGCTAATTTTTGCCGTAAAGTGCTAAGCCGCGAAGAGAGCATGGCGAACGACGCTATTGCGCAAAACCGCATGTCGGTTATTCCACGTGAGCAGCACAATATTTCCCGCAAAGATATCAGTGAAAATGCCCTCAAGGTGCTCTATCGTCTGAATAAAGCAGGCTACGAGGCCTATCTCGTTGGCGGTGGGGTGCGTGATTTACTGCTGGGCAAAAAACCAAAAGATTTCGACGTGACGACCAGCGCCACGCCAGAGCAGGTGCGCAAATTATTCCGTAACTGCCGCCTTGTTGGCCGTCGTTTTCGTCTTGCTCACGTCATGTTTGGGCCGGAAATTATTGAAGTGGCGACCTTCCGCGGTCACCACGAAGCGGGCGAATCCGATCGCACCACCTCCCAGCGCGGCCAGAACGGCATGCTGCTGCGGGACAATATCTTCGGTTCTATCGAAGAAGATGCCCAGCGTCGCGATTTCACGATCAACAGCCTTTACTACAGCGTGGCAGATTTCACCGTCCGTGATTACGTCGGCGGCATGCAGGACCTGAAAGAGGGTCTGATTCGCCTGATCGGCACGCCGGAAACGCGTTATCGTGAAGACCCGGTGCGTATGCTGCGCGCCGTACGTTTCGCCGCCAAACTGTCAATGCGCATCAGCCCGGAAACCGCAGAGCCGATACCGCGTCTGGCGACGCTGATTAACGACGTGCCGCCAGCCCGTCTGTTTGAAGAGGCGCTGAAGCTGCTGCAGGCCGGTTACGGCTACGAAACCTACAAGCTGCTACGCGAATACAGCCTTTTCCAGCCCCTGTTCCCGACCATTACGCGCTGCTTTACCGAAAACGGTGACAGCCCAATGGAACGCATGATTGCGCAGGTGCTGAAGAATACCGATACCCGCATTCACAACGATATGCGTGTGAACCCGGCGTTCCTGTTTGCCGCGATGTTCTGGTATCCGCTGCTGGAAGCAGCGCAGAGAATTGCGCAGGAAAGCGGTCTGGCCTACTACGATGCGTTTGCGCTGGCCGCAAATGACGTGCTGGATGAAGCCTGCCGCACGCTCGCCATTCCAAAACGTATTACGACGCTGGTGCGTGATATCTGGCAGCTTCAGCTGCGCATGTCTCGTCGTCAGGGTAAACGCGCCTGGAAGCTGATGGAGCATCCTAAATTCCGCGCTGCGTTCGATTTACTGTCGCTGCGTGCTGAAATTGAACGGAACCAGGAACTGCAGCGTCTGGCGCAGTGGTGGGGAGAATTCCAGGTTTCCGCACCGCCAGAGCAGAAAGATATGCTCGTCGACCTCGATGACGAACCGACGCCGCGTCGTCGCCACCGTCGTCCGCGCAAACGTGCGCCGCGCCGTGAAGGTACGGCATGACCCTGGCGTACATTGCCATCGGCAGCAATCTGGCCTCTCCGCTGGAGCAGGTTAATGCTGCCGTTCAGGCGCTGGGTGAAATCCCACAAAGCCGTATTGTGGCGGTCTCTTCTTTCTACCGGACACCGCCGCTGGGGCCACAGGATCAGCCTGATTACCTGAACGCCGCCGTGGTGCTGGACACTGCGCTGGATGCCGACACGCTGCTGGATAATACTCAGCGAATCGAACTGCAGCAGGGCCGCGTACGCAAAGCCGAACGCTGGGGGCCGCGCACCCTCGATCTCGACATTATGCTGTTTGGCCATGAGGTGATTAACACCCCCCGTCTCACCGTTCCGCACTACGACATGAAAAATCGCGGCTTTATGCTCTGGCCGCTGTTCGATGTTGCCCCTGACCTCACCTTCCCTGATGGCCTCTCACTGAAGGCAGTGCTGGATAGCCTCGACGCAGAAAAACCTGCCCGCTGGTGATCCGCGTTTTTACCGGTTAACCCTCACTGAATTGTGGTTAATCGGTTGCCTAAAATCATTGTTCCCTCAAATGTTACTGTTAGAATGCGCAAAGATTCGCTTTTGGGCTATCAGGAAACAGTATGAAACCAACCACCATCTCCTTACTGCAGAAATGCAAACAGGAAAAGAGACGCTTCGCCACCATTACTGCGTATGACTACAGCTTCGCTAAGCTTTTTGCCGAAGAGGGTATCACTGTCATGCTGGTCGGAGATTCGTTAGGGATGACGGTACAAGGCCATGATTCCACCCTGCCGGTGACGGTCGAAGATATTGCCTACCATACCCGTGCCGTGCGCCGCGGAGCACCTGCCTGTCTGCTGCTTTCCGATCTGCCTTTTATGGCCTACGCGACGCCAGAGCAGGCGTTCGACAATGCAGCAACCGTCATGCGTGCCGGGGCCAATATGGTCAAAATCGAAGGCGGAGCCTGGCTTGCAGAGACCGTGAAAATGCTCACCGAACGTGCCGTGCCGGTCTGCGGTCATCTGGGTCTGACGCCGCAATCCGTCAATATTTTTGGCGGCTATAAGGTGCAGGGCCGCGGTGACGCGGCACAGACACTGTTTGAGGATGCCCTGGCGCTGGAAGCCGCTGGCGCACAGCTGCTGGTGCTGGAGTGTGTGCCGGTTGAACTGGCAAAACGCATCACCGAAGCGCTGTCGATTCCGGTGATTGGTATTGGCGCAGGCAACGTTACCGACGGTCAGATTTTAGTGATGCACGACGCCTTTGGTATTACCGGCGGTCATATCCCTAAATTCGCCAAAAATTTCCTGGCAGAAGCAGGCGACATGCGTGCTGCTGTGCGGCAGTATATTGCCGACGTTGAATCCGGTGTTTACCCGGGTGAAGAACACAGTTTCCATTAAGGAGTCTTGTTGTGCTAATCATTGAAACCCTGCCGCTGCTTCGCCAGCATATCCGTCGTGCACGTCAGGAAGGTAAACGTATCGCACTGGTTCCCACGATGGGTAACCTGCATGACGGCCATATGAAGCTTGTCGATGAAGCCAGAGCGCGTGCAGATATCGTGGTGGTCAGTATCTTCGTGAACCCCATGCAATTTGACCGTGCCGACGACCTGGCGCGCTATCCGCGCACCCTGCAGGAAGATTGCGAAAAACTCAAAAAACGCCACGCGGACATTGTCTTCTCTCCGGCACCTGCAGACGTCTACCCGCAGGGGACCGAGGACGTGACCTACGTGGACGTGCCGGGCATTTCAACCATGCTGGAAGGCGCCAGCCGTCCGGGCCATTTCCGCGGCGTTTCAACCATCGTCAGCAAGCTGTTTAACCTGGTGCAGCCCGACGTTGCCTGCTTCGGTGAGAAGGACTTCCAGCAGCTGGCGTTGATCCGTAAGATGGTCGCCGACATGGGTTATGATATTGAGATCGTGGGCGTGCCGATTGTGCGTGCCAAAGACGGTCTGGCGCTCAGTTCCCGTAACGGGTACCTTACCGCGGATGAGCGTAAAATCGCGCCGGGATTGAGCAAGGTCATGAATACCATGGCGGAACAGCTTGTGGCTAAAGAGCTGAGTGCAGAAGAGATCGTTGCCCTCGCCGAACAGGCGCTGAACGACAAAGGCTTCCGCGCTGACGATATCCAAATCCGTGATGCCGATACGCTGCTTGAGCTGACCGATACCAGCAAGCGCGCGGTGCTTCTGGTGGCTGCATGGCTCGGTCAGGCACGCCTTATCGACAATAAAGTGGTTGAGCTGGCATAACTCTCTACCTCCCCTCGTTCGCGGGGGGTTAACGCATGATGATTAAAGGTAAACGTAATGATTCGCAAAATGCTGCAAGGTAAGCTTCACCGTGTGAAAGTCACTCAGGCCGACCTGCACTATGAAGGCTCCTGCGCCATTGATCAGGATTTTCTTGATGCAGCGGGCATCCTTGAAAACGAAGCCATTGATATCTGGAACGTGAATAACGGTAAGCGCTTCTCTACCTATGCGATCGCGGCGGAACGCGGCTCCAGAATTATCTCCGTGAATGGCGCTGCCGCTCACTGTGCCGACGTCGGTGATATCGTTATCATCGCCAGCTTCGTGATGATGTCTGACGAAGAAGCCCGTCGCTGGCAGCCAAAAGTGGCGTACTTCGAAGGCGACAACGAAATGAAACGCACCGCGAAAGCCATTCCGGTCCAGGTTGCCTGATATCCTGAAGGCTGTGAACCGTTCACAGCCTTCTCTCACCTCATCCCTGCGGCTGATTACTGATAAGCCGCGACATCGTCTCCAGCGAATCCGTCCTTAGAATATACAGTCGCTTAAGCAGGAACGGATTGTCCCCGGGCTTCACTTTGCCTTTTACCGTTGTCACCGCCAGGTGGAACCCTGCGTCATTCGCTGCTTTTACCGCTTTGTCATCATAGGCGCCAAACGGATAAGAGAGATAGAGCACGTGCGGGTTAAATTGCGCCAGCGCCCGGCGTGAACGCGCGAAATCGAACAAAATCACGTGATGGCTACGGCTCAGTAAGATCGGGTGTTTATTGCCGTCCACCCGATGCAAGAAGTGGGTATGAGACTGGATATCAAACACATCCTGGATCTGCTCAAGCTCAGAGACACTCATAAACTGCAGGTATTTCGGCGCCCACTTCTGCGGATGACGTTTTATACGCGACGAGATGATAAACGCCGTCGCCTTGAATCCATACGCTTTGAGGACGGGATACGCATAGCGGCTCACCGACTTCAGCCCGTCATCAAAGGTGATCACCACAGACTTCGCCGGCAGGTTCATTTTGTTACGCACATACCCTTCAAGCTGAGCCATCGTCAGCGTGGTATAGCCCTGATCGCGAAGCCAGGTCATCTGGTTGCTGAACGCACGCACGCTGGTGGTCGTGGAGGTATGCCGGAAACGGGTGTTCTCCTCATCACGCAGGATATGGTGATAGGTCAGGACCGGGATGCCGTTATCTTCCTGCGCATCCAGGCTGCTGATCCACGCCAGACGATTGCCGATGCGGATCTGATACCAGGTCTGGTTCAGACGGTCTTTAAGTTTATTCAGAATGGGGTAGCGAAGGTTAGCACTCATCGTGCCGAATGGGGCGCTTCCGCTGCTGGGAGCGTTAAAGACAGGCGTGTCTTTCCAGGTTATCAGGTTCTGGTTACTCAGCGGTTTATTCAAATCGCCAAGGCTGTCTTCCACGCGCTGTTTGCCCTGCACGTCTTCCAGGTGCTCTTTATCAATAAAGCCCGTGCCGAAGCCAAAACGAAACTCGTAGTAATCAGCGGATGTGGGGACAACGGCCAGGATTTGCCCGGCACGGATATTGCCGACATTGACCACATTGTTACCTACTTGCGCCCAGATAGCCGCATCTTCGGTGGTTTGCATATATCGGGCGGGAAGCCCTTGCTGAGCGATCAGGCTGGCAGATGCGCCGCCGGAAACCAGCAGCAACAGAAGGAACACAACGCGCATGAACATGGAATATTAATCGACACGGAAAATCAGCCACCATTGTAACAAAAGCAGCATCAATACCAATGTTTAATTCTTATACAAATCATGGAGCAAGACAAAGGGAGGATTTTTTTGCTGCTGATGCCACAGGCTGCTGACGCCGGCCACTTTTTTGTCGACGATTGCATGACGGAATTCAGCGCTGCTTAAGGTTTCCCGGAAGGGATACATGGATTCCAGCAGCAAAGAGTTAATGCCTGATATCACTTCACAGTTGTCGTGCTTGTGGCTCAACAATGCCGCAGAGCGATAAGGTGCCGCGCCGGATTTATCGGTCAGGAAGATGACGCCGTCACCGGTGTCGGTTTCATGCAGGGCATCGCACATCATTCGGCTGAGCATGTTGGTGCTCAATCCGCGCCAGTAGTTAACCGCACGGCATTGCGCCAGCGGACCAAATCTGGCCTCCAGTTTATCCAGCATATCCTGCGCCTGTTCATCATGGCAGGCGATCACCCATCCCAGCATCACTCTCTCCTTAGCAGGCAAGTAGTTTAGCGGAGTGAAGGTTAGCGTACGGTGATAACAATCAAAGAAAAGCGCCCGGCAAACAGAATGTCGCCGGGCGGGAGATTAGCTGCGCAGACCGCGTCCACGCTGAATCAGAGACCAGCACAGCAGGTAGAAGGCGATAATAAACACCACCAGCACCGCAACCGTGGTAATCAGTGGCACATCCGTAATGCCGAGGAAACCAAAGCGGAAGCCGCTGATCATATAAACAATCGGGTTCAGGTGTGACAGCGCCTGCCAGAACGGCGGCAGCAGCGTCAGGGAGTAGAACACCCCGCCAAGATAGGTCAGTGGCGTCAGCACAAAGGTCGGGATCAGGCTGATATCATCAAACGTTTTAGCAAACACCGCGTTCAGCAGACCGGCCAGCGAGAACAAGATTGCCGTCAACAGTAACGTGAGCGCCACGAACAGCCATGAATGCACCTGGAACGGCACAAAGAACAGGGAGATCGCCGTCACCAGAATCCCCACGCAGAGACCGCGCGCCACGCCGCCGCCCACATAACCCGCAATGATCACATGCGTTGGTACCGGCGCGACCAGCAGCTCTTCAATGTTACGCTGGAACTTGGCGCTAAAGAATGATGATGCCACGTTAGCATAGGCGTTGGTGATCACTGCCATCATGATCAGGCCCGGCACAATAAACTGCATATAGGTAAAGCCGTGCATTTCACCAATGCGGGAACCGATGAGGTTACCGAAGATGATGAAGTAGAGCGTCATGGTGATCACCGGCGGTACCAGGGTTTGCACCCAGATACGCATAAAGCGGTTAATCTCTTTCGCCCAGATGCTTTTCAGCGCGACCCAGTAAAGATGCGTCATGCCTTGTCTCCTTGTTTATCCTGCACCAGAGAGACAAACAGCTCTTCCAGTCGGTTCGCTTTGTTACGCATACTTAATACCTGAACACCCTGCGCGCTCAGCTGTGAGAACACGCTGTTGATGCCCTGCTCGCGCAGCACTTCCACTTCCAGCGTTGAGGTATCCACCAGACGATAGTTATAGCCTTCCAGCGTCGGCAGCGGGCTTTTCGCCGCCAGGTCGAGAATGAAGGTTTCGGATTTTAGCTTGGCGAGCAGGCTCTTCATTGAGGTGTTTTCCACCAGCTCACCGTTCTGAATGATGCCGATATTGCGACACAGCATCTCCGCCTCTTCGAGGTAGTGCGTGGTCAAAATAATGGTCGTGCCTTTGTCGTTGAGGTCCTTCAGGAAGCCCCACATTGAACGACGCAGTTCGATATCCACGCCCGCGGTGGGCTCATCAAGGATCAGCAGCTTTGGCTCATGCATCAGCGCACGGGCAATCATCAGACGGCGCTTCATCCCGCCAGACAACATGCGCGCACGTTCATTGCGTTTTTCCCACAGATCGAGCTGTTTGAGGTACTTTTCGCTGCGCTCCACCGCTTCTTTGCGCTCAACACCGTAGTAACCCGCCTGATTAACCACGATTTGCTGCACTGTCTCGAACGGGTTGAAGTTGAACTCCTGCGGTACCAGTCCGAGCTGGCGCTTGGCATTCACCACATCTTTTTGCAGGTCGTAACCAAACACGCTCACCCGGCCGGACGTTTTGTTGACCAGCGAACTGATAATGCCAATGGTGGTAGATTTCCCCGCCCCATTCGGCCCCAGAAGCGCGTAGAAATCCCCCGCTTCCACTTTGAGATCTATCCCACGCAGCGCCTGAACGCCGCCTGGATAGGTTTTTTTGAGCTGCTCAAGCTCCAGTGCAATCGCCATGAATTAAACTTACCTTAGGTTCTGACACACGTTGTGTGGTTTCATTAAAAGTCGAGTTACCCTATATTAGCGCAACGCAATCACTCGGTTACAGGTCGCTAACCTCCATGAACGACATAGATACACTCATCAGCAACAATGCACTATGGTCAAAAATGCTGGTGGAGGAAGACCCCGGATTTTTTGGAAAGCTCGCGCAGGCGCAAAACCCACGCTTTCTCTGGATTGGATGTTCCGACAGCCGCGTTCCGGCAGAGCGCCTGACAGGCCTCGAGCCTGGCGAACTGTTTGTGCACCGTAATGTTGCCAACCTGGTGATCCATACCGACCTCAACTGCCTTTCGGTTGTTCAGTACGCCGTTGACGTTCTGGAGGTCGAGCACATCATTATTTGTGGCCACTATGGCTGCGGCGGTGTGCAGGCCGCGATTGAAAATACCGAACTCGGGTTAATCGATAACTGGCTGCTGCATATCCGCGATATCTGGTTCAAACATAGCTCACTGTTGGGTGAAATGCCGCAGGAGCGTCGTCTCGATACCCTTTGCGAGCTGAACGTGATGGAGCAGGTTTATAACCTTGGCCATTCCACCATCATGCAATCGGCGTGGAAACGCGGGCAAAAAGTCTCGATCCACGGCTGGGCGTACGGTATTCACGATGGTCTGCTTCGTAACCTGGAAGTGACCGCCACCAACCGTGAAACGCTGGAGCAGCGCTATCGTTCCGGGATAGCTAACCTGAAGCTTAAGCACGTCAACCATAAATAGCTGCCTGTAAGCGGTTCAGATAAAAACAAAACGGCAACCCGGGTTGCCGTTTTTACTGTGTGTCCCCTCGTCAGAGGGCAACAGGCCGCACGTCACAAACCTTACTCGTCGAGCAGGATCACTTTACCCACATACGGCAGATGACGGTAACGCTGCGCGTAGTCAATGCCATAGCCCACGACGAACTCGTCAGGGATAGAGAAGCCGACAAACTCTACCGGCACCTGCACTTCACGGCGGCTGGGTTTATCCAGCAGGGTGCAGATCGCCAGGGATTTTGGCTCACGCAGGCTCAGGATCTCGCGCACTTTAGAGAGCGTGTTGCCGGAGTCGATGATGTCCTCAACGATCAACACATCTTTGCCACGAATATCTTCATCCAGATCTTTCAGGATTTTCACATCACGGGTTGTGGACATGCCGCTGCCGTAGCTGGAGGCGGTCATAAAATCGACCTCATGGGACACCTGCACTTCACGGCACAGGTCTGCCATGAACATGAAAGAGCCACGTAAAAGACCGACCAGCACCATTTCGCTGCCGCTGTCCTTGTAATGTTCGGTGATTTGACGACCCAGTTCGGCGATACGCGCTTTGATCTCGGCTTCCGGGATCATCACTTCAACAGTATGTTTCATATTACTAACCATATGATTTTAATGAAAATCTCTCAATGCGGATGAATGTTACTCCGGCATCGATACGCAAGCCAGCCATTATATCAGTAAATGGATACACCTGGCGCATGAGTTATAAAAAGCAAATATTGTGATTCCGATCACACTTGTTAATACCTATAATTAGTTGCTAGCAAATAATTAACAAAACTGACGAGTACACTTTCTATGGCTGAAATAAAAACTCAACAGCCACGTCTACTGGTGACATTAACAGCGCTATTCGCCGCCTTTTGCGGCCTGTATCTGTTAATCGGTGGCGTCTGGCTGGCCGCAATTGGCGGCTCCTGGTACTACCCTATTGCGGGTCTGGTTATGCTTGGCGTAACCGTCCTGTTGTGGCGTAGAAAACAATCCGCGCTATGGCTTTATGCTGCTTTACTCCTCGCAACCATGATCTGGGGCGTCTGGGAAGTCGGTTTCGACTTCTGGGCACTGACGCCGCGCAGTGACATCCTGGTCTTCTTTGGTATCTGGCTGATCCTGCCGTTCGTGTGGCGTCGCCTGATTATTCCTTCAAGCGGTGCCGTTGCGGCGCTGGTGGTTGCCCTGCTGATCAGCGGCGGTATTCTCACCTGGGCCGGTTTTAACGACCCGCAGGAGATTAACGGTACGCTGAATGCCGAATCCACCCCAGCTGCGGCTATCTCGCAGGTCGCGGATGGCGACTGGCCAGCTTATGGCCGTAATCAGGAAGGTCAGCGCTACTCCCCGCTCAAGCAGATCAACGCGGACAACGTTAAGAACCTGAAGGAAGCCTGGGTATTCCGTACCGGCGACCTGAAGATGCCAAACGATCCGGGTGAACTGACCAACGAAGTGACGCCGATTAAAGTCGGTAACATGCTTTATCTGTGCACCGCGCACCAGCGTCTGTTCGCGCTTGATGCGGCCACCGGTAAAGAGAAATGGCACTTCGATCCACAGCTGAACTCCAACCCGTCGTTCCAGCACATCACCTGCCGTGGCGTCTCTTACCACGAAGCGCGTGCTGATAATGCGAGCCCTGAAGTCATTGCCGACTGTCCTCGCCGCATCATGCTGCCGGTAAACGATGGCCGCCTGTTCGCGATCAATGCCGAAACCGGTAAGCTGTGTGAGACCTTTGCCAACAAAGGTATCCTGAATCTGCAGACCAACATGCCGGACACCACGCCGGGTCTGTATGAGCCAACCTCACCGCCGATCATCACCGATAAAACTATCGTGATTGCCGGCTCGGTAACCGATAACTTCTCCACCCGCGAAACCTCTGGCGTTATCCGTGGTTTTGACGTGAACACCGGTAAACTGCTGTGGGCCTTCGACCCGGGCGCGAAAGATCCAAATTCGATCCCATCGGACGAACACACCTTTACCTTTAACTCACCTAACTCCTGGGCACCGGCGGCGTATGACGCGAAGCTGGACCTGGTCTACCTGCCGATGGGCGTCACCACGCCAGATATCTGGGGGGGTAACCGTACGCCTGAGCAAGAGCGTTATGCCAGCTCTATCGTGGCGCTGAACGCGACCACCGGTAAACTGGCCTGGAGCTACCAGACTGTTCACCACGACCTGTGGGATATGGACATGCCGTCCCAGCCGACGCTGGCTGACATTACCGTTAACGGCAAAACCGTTCCGGTGATTTATGCACCCGCGAAAACGGGCAACATCTTTGTGCTGGATCGCAGCAACGGTAAGCTGGTTGTCCCGGCACCCGAAAAACCCGTTCCGCAGGGCGCTGCTAAAGGCGACTATGTCACCAAAACACAGCCGTTCTCTGACCTGAGCTTCCGTCCGAAGAAAGATCTCAGCGGTGCAGACATGTGGGGTGCCACAATGTTTGACCAGCTGGTGTGCCGCGTGATGTTCCATCAGCTGCGCTATGAAGGTATCTTCACGCCACCTTCTGAGCAGGGCACGCTGGTCTTCCCGGGTAACCTGGGCATGTTCGAATGGGGTGGGATCTCCGTTGACCCTAACCGTCAGGTGGCGATTGCCAACCCGATGGCCCTGCCGTTTGTTTCTAAGCTCATTCCACGCGGTCCAGGCAACCCAATGGAGCAGCCTAAAGATGCTAAAGGCAGCGGTACTGAAGCGGGTATTCAGCCGCAGTATGGCGTGCCATACGGTGTCACGCTGAACCCGTTCCTGTCGCCGTTTGGTCTGCCGTGTAAACAGCCTGCCTGGGGTTATATCTCCGGCCTGGATCTGAAAACTAACCAGATCGTCTGGAAAAAACGTATTGGTACGCCTCAGGACAGCATGCCGTTCCCGATGCCGGTTCCTGTCCCGTTCAATATGGGTATGCCAATGCTGGGTGGTCCAATTTCTACCGCCGGTAACGTGCTGTTCATCGCGGCAACCGCCGATAACTACCTGCGCGCGTACAACATGACCAACGGTGAAAAACTGTGGCAAGGCCGTCTGCCAGCAGGTGGACAGGCAACGCCGATGACCTATGAAGTGAATGGCAAGCAGTACGTTGTCATCTCTGCGGGTGGTCATGGTTCGTTTGGTACGAAGATGGGCGACTACATTGTGGCTTATGCTTTACCCGACGACGCTAAATAATTAACACCGCCAACGGTAAAAAAAACGGCAACTTCGGTTGCCGTTTTTATTGTTTATCCCCTCTGGACCGGGGTCTGGGCATCAGGCCACACGATATTAAACCGTGAACCCCAGCATCATGCCCGTATCTTCATGCTCCAGCAGATGGCAGTGCGCCATATAGGCAAACGCCTTCGGTGCCTCGTGGTCAAATTTCACCAGCACCTCACTGACGCCACCTTCAACCCTGACGGTGTCTTTCCATCCCGCGCGATGCGCCTGTGGCGCGTTACCGTTTTCAGAAAGGATGCGGAACTGGGTGCCGTGAATATGGAATGGGTGCAGCATCATGTCGCCTTCGCCTGAAATCACCCAGCGTTCAAACTGCCCTTTTGTGGCAGCAAACATTGGCGTGTTCATGTCGAACGCTTTGCCGTTGATCATATTGGCATTGTGGAAATCGAAATCATGGCCACCGTGCCCCATGCCGCCCATTTTACCGTGGTCCATATTCATATGGCCCATCATCTCTCCGTGGTGCATACCCGCCATCGCCTGATTGCCATATTTCGCCATCAGTGCCTGCATGCCCATCATGTCGAGCATCGGGTTCATGGACAGTTGCAGCTTGCGCTGGGTCAGGCCCTCGAGAGAAGGTAGCGCCGGGAGCGTGGTCAGGGTATCCGGCAGCATGCCCGAGGCCGTGACCTGCAGCGGCTGGATCTGCAGCACCGGGTGCGGCTTATCAAAGGGTGCAACCGCCATTCCCATCTGACTGACCGGTAGCGTGACCAGGTCAAACGGTTTGCCGTCGCTGATATCCACCAGCACCTCAAAACGCTCCCCCATCAGCATCGGTAGCGTATCCACCTTCACCGGTTCAGGCAGCAGCCCCCCGTCGCTTGCGACCACGTACAGAGGGCGTTTATCGCTGGTGGCGAAATTCAGTGAGCGGGCGTTACAGCCGTTGAGCAGGCGTAAGCGCAGCCAGCCTTTCGGTGCCGCATGCTGCGGGTAAATGGCACCGTTGGTCAGCAGGGTGTCGCCAAACCAGCCTACCGCCGCGCTCATGACGTCCAGCTGGTAATCAATTTGCCCGTCAGCGGTGAATTTTTTGTCCTGCACAATGACCGGCACATCGTCGATGCCCCACTGTTTGGGCAGGCGCAGCAAACGGCTTTCGTCATCTTCAATCAGCACCAGTCCCGCCAGCCCCATCGCCACCTGATGGCCCGTTTTGCCATGCTGATGGGGGTGGAACCAGCAGGTCGCGGCGCGCTGGTCCGGGGTAAAGGTCACGCTTCGCTTACCGCCCGGTTTTATGATGCCCTGCGGCCCCCCATCCACCTCGCCCGGCACTTCCAGTCCGTGCCAGTGCAACGTGGTCTCCTCAGCCAGCGTGTTATGGATATCCACCGTCACCGCTTTCCCTTTACGTAACTGAAGTGCCGGGCCGAGAAGATTGCCGTTATAACCCCACGTTGTCGCACTGTGTGCGCCAAAGGTCGTTTTACCGGACTGGACAATAAGCTGGATGCGGCTTCGGGCATCCGCGGTGAGTAAATCAGGGATCGGTAAGGCAGGTCTGTCGGCCGCAAAAGCCGCGCGGCTCCACAGCGGTAAAGCGCTGGCTACGCCAAGCGCAACGGAATATTTTAAAAAATCACGGCGTTGCATGTTCATTTCCTTATTTCCAGCAGGCGATCTTTTGAGCATAAACCCTCCCCTTACCGGAAGGTCAAGTGAAGCGGTAATAATAAAGATCGTCGGCCTGGCATCAAGTATGCTAACGTTAATTTTCCGTGATGCAGTGGTAGAAGCAATGAAGACGTTTTTCAGAACAATTTTGTTCGGTAGCCTGATGGCGATGTGTGCGAACAGTTACGCGCTGAGTGAAAATGAAGCGGAAGATATGGCCGATCTGACGGCAGTTTTTGTCTTTCTGAAAAACGATTGTGGTTACCAGAATTTGCCCAACGGGCAGATTCGTCGCGCACTGGTCTTTTTTGCCCAGCAAAACCAATGGGATCTCAGCAACTACGATAGCTTCGACATGAAGGCGCTCGGCGAAGACAGCTACCGCGATTTAAGCGGTATTGGTATCCCTACCGCCAAAAAATGCAAAGCGCTGGCTCGCGATTCACTCAGCCTGCTCGCCTACGTGAAATAACCTTCCCGACGCCCCCTTGTTGAGCCTATAGCCGTGCAACCACGGTTATAGTTAGCTATCATGTTTCGCTCATTTTTTGTGAGCGTAACGGATGTTAACAAAGGAGGAGTCCGCGTATGGCCGACCACACGTTGTGGCATGAAACACTGCATGACCAGTTTGGTCAGTACTTTGCCGTTGATAACGTGCTCTATCATGAGAAAACCGATCACCAGGATCTGATCATCTTCGAGAATGCCGCCTTTGGCCGCGTGATGGCGCTGGATGGTGTCGTGCAAACGACCGAGCGCGACGAGTTTATCTATCATGAGATGATGACCCACGTTCCGCTGCTGGCACACGGGCATGCGAAGCATGTTCTGATTATCGGTGGTGGTGATGGCGCAATGCTGCGTGAAGTCTCCCGCCATCAATCCATCGAAACCATTACGATGGTGGAAATTGATGCCGGCGTGGTCTCTTTCTGTCGTCAGTACCTGCCGAACCATAACGCCGGTAGCTATGACGATCCGCGCTTCAGTCTGGTCATTGATGATGGGGTTAACTTCGTTAATCAGACGACCCAGACCTTCGACGTTATTATCTCCGACTGTACCGACCCGATCGGTCCCGGCGCATCGCTGTTTACCTCCGATTTCTACGAAGGCTGCAAGCGCTGCCTGAAGCCGGGCGGGATTTTCGTGGCACAAAACGGCGTCTGCTTCCTGCAGCAGGATGAAGCCCTCGACAGCCACCGCAAACTGAGCACCTATTTTGGCGATGTCAGCTTCTATCAGGCCGCTATTCCGACGTACTACGGCGGGATCATGACCTTTGCCTGGGCGACAGATAACGACGTACTGCGCCATCTTTCCACCGAAATTATTCAGGCCCGCTTCCACCAGGCCGGTCTTACGTGCCGTTACTACAATCCGGCAGTTCATACCGCAGCGTTTGCCTTACCGCAGTACCTGCAAGACGCATTATCCACTAAGGGGGTGAGCTAATTGAAAAAGCTTAAACTGCATGGCTTTAACAACCTGACCAAAAGCCTGAGTTTTTGTATTTACGATATCTGCTATGCCAAAACAGCGGAAGAACGCGATGGTTACATCGCCTATATCGATGAACTCTACAATGCCAACCGCCTGACCGAGATCCTGTCAGAAACCTGTTCGATTATCGGCGCGAATATCCTGAATATCGCCCGTCAGGATTATGAACCTCAGGGTGCCAGCGTCACGATTCTGGTCAGCGAAGAGCCGGTCGACCCTCAACTTATCGATAAAACAGAACATCCGGGCCCGCTGCCGGAAGTGGTCGTCGCCCATCTCGATAAAAGCCACATCTGCGTGCACACCTACCCGGAAAGCCATCCTGAAGGCGGGCTGTGTACCTTCCGTGCCGATATCGAAGTGTCGACCTGCGGCGTGATCTCCCCGCTGAACGCGCTGAACTATTTAATCCACCAGCTGGAATCCGATATCGTGACGATTGATTATCGCGTGCGAGGCTTTACCCGTGACATTAACGGCATGAAGCACTTTATCGATCACGAGATCAATTCCATTCAGAACTTTATGTCCGACGACATGAAGTCGCTGTATGACATGATGGATGTGAACGTGTATCAGGAAAATATCTTCCATACCAAGATGTTACTTAAGGAGTTCGACCTTAAGCACTACATGTTCCATACCCGACCAGAAGATTTAAGCGAAGAAGAGCGCAAGGCCATTACTGACCTGCTCTGGAAAGAGATGCGCGAAATCTACTACGGCCGCAATATTCCGACCGTGTAAGCCGCGCTGGGAGCAAGGACGCTCCGGTGTGCTATTTCTGTTTCATGAACGCCCGGTACGCCGTCACGACTTGTAAAAAGTCTTCTACGCCGCACAGCGACAGACTCTCTTCATCGTAGTAGCTCATCCCCTCTTCCATCTCATCACCGGAGAATTCAAGCTGGTTGGCACGCACCATCACCTCTTCGCCATCCATCCACAGCGTGTATTCGTGCCCGGCACGTTGCCAGGAGCGTTCACTGCCTTTCACCGTATTTGCCGCCTGTTCAACTTCGTCCAGAAGGGCGAGATTCTCTTTCACCTCTTCGTTGAACCAGTGTCCAACAGCTTCGTGGCCCATCGACATACGCACTTTCACCACTCCGGTGATGTCGCGCAGAAATTCGTAATCCATAGTATTTTCCTCTGCAAAGCCATTACGCTAATTATCGCAGCAGAGAGGAAGAAAAAAAGCGTGGGAGGCAGGAGGAATGAAAATAAAAAGGTGAGAGCAAGACCTTGCGGTCTGATGCCCTCACCCTGTCCCTCTCCACAGGAGAGGGTGCAAACACAAAACCGCCTCCGTGGAGACGGTTTAGCTGTTTATACCGCCGTCTGGAAGATAACCCCGTCAGCCTTCTCGGTGTACTGAGAGAGCTGGTCGAAGTTCAGATAGCGATAGGTATCTACCGCCGTCTTATCCACCTGAGCCACAAAGGTCTGGTACTCTTCCGGCGTTGGCAGTTTACCAATCAGTGCCGCAACCGCCGCCAGCTCCGCAGAGGCCAGGTAGACGTTAGCACCGGTGCCTAAACGGTTCGGGAAGTTACGGGTAGAGGTGGAAACCACCGTCGCACCGTCAGCCACGCGTGCCTGGTTACCCATACACAGGGAACAGCCAGGAATTTCGATACGCGCACCGCTCTTACCGAACACGCTGTAGTAGCCCTCTTCGGTCAGCTGAGCCGCATCCATACGGGTTGGCGGAGCCACCCACAGACGCGTTGGCAGCTGGCCTTTGTGGGTATCCAGCAGCTTACCGGCAGCACGGAAGTGGCCGATGTTGGTCATACAGGATCCGATGAACACTTCGTCGATCTTGTCGCCCTGAACGTCGGAAAGCAGACGCGCGTCGTCCGGATCGTTTGGCGCACACAGGATTGGCTCTTTGATATCCGCCAGATCGATGTCGATCACTGCCGCGTATTCTGCGTCAGCATCGGCTTCCAGCAGCTGTGGATCCGCCAGCCATTTTTCCATGCCCTGGATACGGCGCTCCAGCGTACGACGGTCGCCGTAGCCTTCTGCAATCATCCACTTCAGCAGCACGATGTTAGAGGTCAGATACTCAATAATCGGTTCTTTGTTCAGCTTGATGGTACAGCCAGCAGCAGAACGCTCCGCGGACGCATCGGTCAGTTCGAATGCCTGCTCGACTTTCAGATCCGGCAGACCTTCAATTTCCAGAATACGGCCAGAGAAGATGTTTTTCTTCCCTTTCTTCTCAACGGTCAGCAGACCCTGTTTGATGGCATACAGAGGGATAGCATGCACGAGGTCACGCAGGGTGATACCCGGCTGCATTTTACCCTTGAAGCGCACCAGAACCGATTCTGGCATATCCAGCGGCATCACGCCGGTCGCAGCAGCAAACGCCACCAGCCCCGAGCCCGCCGGGAACGAGATACCGATTGGGAAACGCGTATGGGAATCACCACCGGTACCGACGGTATCAGGCAGCAGCATACGGTTCAGCCAGGAGTGAATAACACCGTCACCCGGACGCAGCGACACACCGCCACGGTTCATGATGAAGTCAGGCAGCGTGTGGTGCGTGGTCACGTCAACCGGCTTCGGATACGCGGCAGTGTGACAGAAGCTCTGCATCACCAGGTCAGAAGAGAAGCCCAGGCACGCCAGGTCTTTCAGTTCATCACGGGTCATTGGGCCAGTGGTGTCCTGAGACCCCACGGAGGTCATCTTCGGTTCGCAGTACGCGCCAGGACGGACACCGGCGACGCCGCAGGCGCGACCCACCATTTTCTGCGCCAGGGAGTAACCACGATTGCTTTCCGCCACATCTTTCGCATGACGGAACACGTCGCTGTGCGGCAGACCCAGCGCTTCACGCGCTTTGGTCGTCAGGCCACGACCGATGATCAGCGGAATGCGGCCACCGGCACGCACTTCGTCAATCAGCACGTCGGTTTTCAGCTCAAAACTCGCCAGCAGTTCGTTGGTTTCGTGGTTGCGCACTTCACCTTTGAACGGGTAAACGTCAATCACGTCGCCCATATTCAGGTTAGAGACATCCACTTCGATCGGCAGTGCGCCCGCATCTTCCATGGTGTTGAAGAAGATTGGCGCAATTTTGCCGCCCAGCACCAGGCCGCCGCCACGTTTGTTAGGCACATGAGGGATGTCATCGCCCATGAACCACAGTACGGAGTTGGTCGCGGACTTACGGGACGAACCGGTACCCACTACGTCACCGACGTATGCCAGCGGGAAACCTTTTTCCTGCAGAGCTTCGATCTGTTTGATCGGGCCAACGCTGCCCGGCTGATCCGGCTCAATACCTTCACGGGCATTTTTCAGCATCGCCAGCGCGTGCAGAGGAATATCAGGACGAGACCACGCATCCGGAGCCGGAGAGAGGTCATCGGTGTTAGTTTCACCGGTCACTTTGAAGACGGTAACGGTGATTTTTTCAGCCAGTGCAGGACGGTTCAGGAACCATTCGGCATCGGCCCAGGATTGCATAACCTGTTTCGCGTAGGCGTTGCCGGCTTTGGCTTTTTCTTCCACATCGTAGAAGTTATCGAACATCAGCAGCGTTGAGGAGAGCGCTTTGGCGGCAATCGGTGCCAGCGTGTCGTTATCCAGTGCGTCAATCAGCGGATGAATGTTGTAGCCACCCTGCATGGTACCGAGCAGTTCAATAGCTTTTTCAGGAGTAACCAGTGGGGAGGTTGCTTCGCCTTTGGCGACGGCGGCAAGGAATCCGGCTTTTACGTAGGCAGCTTCATCTACGCCAGGCGGTACACGGTTGATCAACAGATCTAACAGGAATTCTTCTTCGCCCTTAGGCGGGTTCTTCAGCAGCTCGACGAGCGCGGCCATTTGGGTTGCATCTAAAGGTTTGGGTACAATTCCCTCGGCGGCACGTTCTGCTACGTGCTTACGGTATTCTTCTAGCACGACGGTTCTCCTCGCTCTCATTGTCATATGCGGCGGGCGTTCTCTTCACGCTCCTGTGAGACAGCAGTTTGTAGGGTAAATGCCCGATACCGCGTCGGGCAGCATAGCAGGATTTCTGCACAGTGTTAATCCGTTTACAAAAAAGCAACATTAAAAAATTTGCTGAATCGTTAAGCATGGTGTAGCGGGCAGGTGCAACGAATTCTGACTGCAAAAAACCGTGAGTGCGACCTTCTGAATATTCCGGCGGCATTTCAGCCATCCGATATAATTGTGTAATAAATACTCACACTCTTTATCCGGACGTACCGGATGATTCCCCACAAAAGTCAAAACAGTAAAAGACGGGTGATTGATACTCACGCCAACCGTAACGCCTCACGGCACAGCGCTTGTCTCGTTGGAGTCATTTTATGAAGTTGCCCTTTAAGCCACAACTGCTTGTCCTTCTTTGCAGTGCCGGGCTGTTTGCCGCCTCAGGCGTCATGTTCGTTAAAAGCCGCGCAACGGAGCCTGTGGCTCCTGCCCCCGTCGCACAACAACCGGCTGCGCCGCCTGCCGCTCAGCCAGCACCGGTCGTCGCGCCAGCCTACACGCCCGCGCAAATTGATCAGTGGGTCGCCCCCATCGCGCTCTACCCGGATGCCCTGCTATCGCAAATTTTGATGGCTTCGACTTATCCAGCCAACGTCATCCAGGCAGCACAGTGGTCAAAAGACAACCCTAAACTGCAGGGCGATGCCGCCATTCAGGCCGTAGCGAATCAACCCTGGGATCCGAGCGTGAAATCACTGGTGGCGTTTCCTCAGCTGATGTCCCTGATGGGCGAAAATCCACCCTGGGTGCAGAGCCTGGGCGACGCGTTTCTCGCACAGCCGAAAGATGTGATGGATTCCGTGCAACGTCTGCGTTTGCTGGCGCAGCAAACCGGTGCATTGCAATCAACACCGCAGCAAACGGTCACCACCGAGACAAAACCGGCCCCGGCGAAAACGGCCACCGGCCAGACAACAAGCACCGCCACGACGTCATCCCCGACGGTCATTAAAATTGAGTCCGCCGACCCGCAGGTGGTTTACGTGCCCACCTACAACCCGAATACCGTGTATGGCACCTGGCCGAACACCGCTTATCCGCCCGTCTATTTACCGCCCTCTCCGGGAGAGCAGTTTACGGACAGCCTGGTCAAAGGCTTAGGGTTCAGCCTGGGTGTGGCGACCACCTACGCTATTTTCAGCAACATCGACTGGGATGATGACGATGACTGGGATCACCACCATGATGACGACTGGGATCATCACGGCGGCTATAACCGCAACGGTGATAACAACATCAATATCAACGTTGAGAACTTTAATAAAATCAGTGGCCAGCGCCTGACAGACGCCAACCGCACCTGGCAGCATAACCCGGCCTATCGTGAAGGAGTGCCCTATCCCACCAACACGCTCAACAATCGCTTCCACTCAACGAACACGGCAACGGGGCTAAGCGCGACGCAGCAAAAACCGGTCAACCGGGACAGCCAACGGCAGGCTGCGCTGAGCCAGATGGAGAAATCGACGGGAAAAACCTTCCCGCAAACCGCGCGTCCGGGCACCAAAGATGCACAGCGTCAGGCGTCAACCGCCCAGCTGAAGCAAATTTCCCAGCGCAACAACTACCGGGGCTACGACACCAAACCGCAAACGGCACAGCGGACAGCCGCTAAGACGCGAGACAGCCGCCCGACCACCCCCCAAAGGCAAGAGAAACGGGTTTCGCAGACTGCGCGGAGTAGCCAGCCGCGCGCCAATGCGCTCAGCGGTAACGACAGTCGTTCTGCCAACTGGCAAGCCCAGCAGCAGCGAGGTGCCCAGAGCCGGCAACAGGCTGCCCGCCATCAGCAACCGCGCCAGACGTCTACCGGGCGTGCTGAACACCGTGAATTCCGTCACCGTTAAGGAAGCCGACATGAAAAGCAAATTACTCAGTGGGATCGCGTTATTCATGCTGTCGGCCGCCGCAATGGCGCAGCAATCTTTCAGCACGCCAGACCAGGCAACCGATGCGCTGGCCAGCGCCATCAGTGAGCAAAATGAAAGCGCGATGAACACCCTGCTCGGTGAGAACTGGCGTGATTTTCTGCCGCCGGAAGGGGTGGATCCTGATGCCGTGGATCGCTTCCTGCGCGACTGGAAAGTGCGGCACAATACGGTCGTTGACGGGAATAAGGCACATCTTGTGGTCGGTGACAGCGACTGGCAGCTACCGATTCCGGTGATCAAAACCGCCTCTGGCTGGCAATTTGATATCAAAGAAGGGGCTGAAGAGATCCTGACCCGCGAGATTGGCCGCAACGAGCTCGCCGCCATCGAGGCGCTGCACGCGTATGTGGATGCACAGCAAAGCTATTTTGCGCTGAACCAGAAATATGCGCAGAAGATTGTCAGCTCAGCCGGCAAAAAAGACGGCTTATACTGGCCGGCCTCGCCCGGCGAAGCCCCCAGCCCACTCGGTCCGGCCTTCAGCCCGAAAGAACCCGGCACTGGCTATCATGGCTACCGTTTTCGCATCCTACCGGATAAAAACGGTTTTGCCATGGTGGCCTGGCCAGTCAGCTACGGCCAGACGGGCGTGATGAGCTTTGTAATAAACCAGACCGACAAGGTGTACCAGTCGGACCTCGGCAGCGAGTCAGAGAAGAAAGCGCAGGCGTTACCTGCTTATCACCTGGATCACACCTGGCAACCGGTCGCCCCATAACGCAGGCAAAAAAAACGCCTCCGGAGGAGGCGTTTCGCAATCATGAAGAAACTTATTTCTTCTTCGCTTTCGCGTTAGGCAGGTCGGTGATGCTACCTTCGAACACTTCTGCCGCCAGGCCAACAGACTCGTGCAGAGTCGGGTGAGCGTGGATAGTCAGCGCGATGTCTTCAGCGTCACAACCCATTTCGATAGCCAGACCGATTTCACCCAGCAGCTCGCCGCCGTTGGTACCGACAATCGCACCACCGATCACACGGTGAGTCTCTTTGTCGAAGATCAGTTTGGTCATACCGTCTGCGCAGTCGGAAGCGATAGCACGGCCAGAAGCAGCCCACGGGAAGGTGGCGGTTTCGTAGCTGATGCCTTTCTCTTTCGCTTCTTTCTCAGTCAGACCCACCCATGCCACTTCTGGCTCGGTGTAAGCGATAGATGGGATCACTTTCGGATCGAAGTAGTGTTTCATGCCGGCGATAACTTCAGCGGCAACGTGACCTTCGTGAACACCTTTGTGCGCCAGCATTGGCTGACCGACGATATCGCCGATAGCAAAGATGTGCGGCACGTTGGTGCGCAGCTGTTTGTCAACGCGGATGAAGCCACGGTCGTCCACTTCCACGCCTGCTTTGCCCGCGTCGAGGTTTTTACCGTTCGGCACACGGCCGATAGCCACCAGCACGGCGTCGTAACGCTGTGGTTCGGCAGGGGCTTTTTTGCCTTCCATGGAAACGTAAATACCGTCTTCTTTCGCTTCAACGGCAGTCACTTTGGTTTCCAGCATCAGGTTGAATTTCTTGCTGATACGTTTGGTGAAGACTTTAACGATGTCTTTATCGGCAGCCGGGATAACCTGGTCGAACATTTCAACCACGTCGATCTCTGAACCCAGCGCATGGTACACGGTACCCATTTCCAGACCGATGATACCGCCACCCATAACCAGCATACGCTTAGGTACGGATTTCAGCTCCAGCGCATCGGTGGAATCCCACACGCGTGGATCTTCATGTGGAATGAATGGCAGCTGAATTGGACGGGAGCCCGCAGCGATGATCGCGTTGTCGAAGTTGATAACGGTTTTGCCGTTTTCGCCTTCCACTTCCAGGGTGTTCGCGCCGGTGAATTTACCCAGACCGTTTACCACTTTCACTTTACGGCCTTTGGCCATACCTGCCAGACCACCGGTCAGCTGAGTGATAACTTTCTCTTTCCAGGTACGAATCTTGTCGATATCGGTTTTCGGCTCGCCGAAGACGATACCGTGTTCAGCCAGTGCTTTGGCTTCTTCGATAACTTTCGCAACGTGCAGCAGAGCTTTAGAAGGGATACAGCCTACGTTCAGGCAAACACCACCGAGGGTGTTGTAGCGTTCTACGATTACGGTTTCCAGACCTAAATCAGCGCAACGGAAGGCAGCAGAGTAACCCGCCGGGCCTGCCCCAAGTACCACGACCTGAGTTTTGATTTCAGTACTCATCATGACCTCTTATTGATTTCCGGCGGTCCAGGTACTTGTCGCCCTTCATCCACCGGGACGTTCTATCCGCCCGCAGTTTACAAAATTGTTAACAATTTTGAAACAACAAACGGCTCACGAATTGTCGCTTTTCGCCAATAACCTCACAGACCACATGAGATTAACAGAAAAAAGCCGGCCGACTGGCCGGCTTTTCGATTACATCACCAGGCGGCGAATGTCGCTCAGGGTGTTGTTGATGATGGTGATGAAACGCGCACCATCAGCACCGTCGATCACGCGGTGGTCGAAGGACAGAGAGATTGGCATCATCAGACGCGGCACGAACTCTTTGCCATTCCATACCGGTTCCATCGCGGACTTGGACACACCGAGGATAGCCACTTCCGGCGCGTTAACAATCGGTGCGAAGTGGGTAGTACCCAGGCCGCCGATGCTGGAGATAGTAAAGCAGCCGCCCTGCATTTCGCCGGCAGTCAGCTTACCATCACGCGCTTTTTTGGAGATGGTGGTCAGTTCACGGGACAGCTCAGTGATGCTCTTCTTGTTCACGTCTTTAAAGACCGGAACAACCAGACCATTTGGCGTATCAACCGCAACACCGATGTTGATGTATTTCTTCAGCGTCAGCTTCTGGCCATCTTCGGACAGGGAGCTGTTGAAGCGTGGCATCTGCTCAAGCGCCGCAGCAACGGCTTTCATGATGAAGACGACTGGGGTGAATTTCACGTCCAGTTTACGCTTCTCAGCTTCGGCATTCTGCTGTTTACGGAACGCTTCCAGATCGGTGATATCCGTTTTGTCGAAGTGCGTAACGTGCGGGATCATCACCCAGTTACGGCTCAGGTTGGCACCAGAGATTTTCTGGATACGACCCAGTTCCACTTCTTCGATTTCACCGAACTTGCTGAAGTCCACTTTCGGCCATGGCAGCATGCCCGGAATACCGCCGCCAGCGGCAGCAGCAGGGGCAGCTTCAGCGCGTTTCACCGCGTCTTTCACATAGGCCTGAACGTCTTCGCGCAGGATACGACCTTTACGGCCAGTCCCTTTCACTTTCGCCAGGTTTACACCGAATTCGCGCGCCAGGCGACGAATCAGTGGCGTAGCGTGAACGTAAGCGTCGTTCTCAGCGAACTCAGATTTACCTTCTGCTTTTGCAGCAGGGGCAGCAGCAGGTTTAGCCGCCTGAGCCGGTGCAGCGGCAGGTGCTGGTGCAGCAGCGGCAGCCGGAGCAGCAGCTGGCGCAGCGCCTTCCACTTCGAAGACCATGATCAGAGAGCCCGTAGACACTTTGTCGCCGGTGCTGATTTTGATCTCTTTAACGGTACCCGCGAATGGCGCGGGTACTTCCATAGACGCTTTGTCGCCTTCAACGGTGATCAGTGACTGTTCAGCAGCAACTTTGTCGCCCACTTTTACCATCACTTCGGTGACTTCAACTTCGTCACCACCGATGTCAGGTACGTTGACATCTTTCGCACCGCCAGCAGCAGGTGCAGCGGCCGGTGCCGGCGCAGCAGCCTGAGCAGGCGCGGCAGCAGGTGCAGCACCTGCCACTTCGAAGATCATGATCAGAGAGCCGGTAGAAACTTTGTCACCGGTGTTGATCTTGATCTCTTTAACCGTACCCGCGAATGGCGCCGGCACTTCCATAGAGGCTTTGTCGCCTTCTACGGTGATCAGGGACTGCTCAGCCGTAACGCTATCGCCCACTTTCACCAGGATTTCAGTGACTTCTACTTCGTCACCGCCGATGTCAGGCACGTTGACTTCTTTTGCCGCAGCAGCTGCTGGTGCAGCCGCCGCAGGAGCAGCTTCTTTCTTCTCTTCCTGCGCAGGTGCAGCAGCTGCTGCACCGTCGGCGGAATCGAAAATCATGATCAGTTTGCCAGTCTCGGTTTTATCGCCAACAGAGACTTTGATCTCTTTAACGATGCCAGCCTGAGGAGACGGAACTTCCATAGAGGCTTTATCGCCTTCTACAGTGATCAGCGACTGTTCAGCTTCAACTTTGTCGCCCACTTTGACCAGGATCTCGGTGATTTCAACTTCATCAGCCCCGATGTCCGGTACTTTGATTTCGATAGCCATTCTTCTTTTACCTCTTACGCCAGACGCGGGTTAACTTTATCTGCATCGATGTTGAATTTGGTGATTGCGTCCGCAACCACTTTCTTATCGATTTCGCCACGTTTAGCCAGTTCGCCCAGTGCTGCTACAACCACGTAAGATGCATCCACTTCGAAGTGGTGACGCAGGTTTTCGCGGCTGTCAGAACGACCGAAGCCGTCAGTACCCAGTACGCGGTAATCATCAGCCGGTACGTAAGTACGAACCTGCTCAGCGAACAGTTTCATATAGTCAGTAGACGCAACCGCAGGCGCGTCGTTCATCACCTGAGCGATGTATGGAACGCGTGGCGTTTCCATTGGGTGCAGCATGTTCCAGCGCTCACAATCCTGGCCATCACGCGCCAGTTCAGTGAAGGACGTTACGCTGTACACGTCAGAGCCAACGCCGTAGTCGTTCGCCAGGATCTGTGCCGCTTCACGTACGTGACGCAGGATAGAACCGGAGCCCAGCAGCTGAACTTTACCTTTGCTACCTGCAACGGTTTCGAGTTTGTAGATACCTTTACGGATACCTTCCTCGGCACCTGCTGGCATGGCCGGCATGTGGTAGTTTTCGTTCAGCGTGGTGATGTAGTAGTAAATGTTCTCTTGCGCTTCACCGTACATGCGCTGCAGACCGTCATGCATGATGACTGCCACTTCGTACGCGTAAGACGGGTCGTAAGAGATACAGTTAGGGATAGTCAGAGACTGAATATGGCTGTGACCATCTTCGTGCTGCAGACCTTCACCGTTCAGGGTCGTACGACCAGAAGTACCACCGATCAGGAAGCCGCGAGCCTGCTGGTCGCCTGCCTGCCAGCACAGGTCACCGATACGCTGGAACCCGAACATGGAGTAGTAAATGTAGAACGGGATCATCGGCAGGTTGTTGGTGCTGTAAGAGGTCGCAGCAGCCAGCCAGGATGCGCCTGCGCCCAGCTCGTTGATACCTTCCTGCAGGATCTGACCTTTCTCGTCTTCTTTGTAGTAAGCAACCTGCTCACGGTCCTGCGGGGTGTACTGCTGGCCGTTCGGGCTGTAAATACCGATCTGACGGAACAGACCTTCCATACCGAAAGTACGCGCTTCGTCGGCAATGATTGGAACCAGACGATCTTTGATCGACTTGTTCTTCAGCATCACGTTCAGGGCACGAACGAAAGCGATAGTGGTAGAGATCTCTTTGTTCTGCTCTTCCAGCAGCTGAGAGAAATCTTCCAGCGCTGGCAGTTCCAGCTTCTCGGTGAAGTTAGGCTGACGAGCTGGCAGGTAGCCTTTCAGCGCCTGACGACGTTCGTGCAGGTACTTATGCTCTTCAGAACCTTCAGGGAAGGTGATGTAAGACAGGTTTTCTACCTGCTCATCGGTCACTGGAACGTTGAAACGGTCGCGGATATAACGCACGCCGTCCATGTTCATTTTCTTAACCTGGTGAGCGATGTTTTTACCTTCTGCGGTATCACCCATGCCGTAACCTTTGATGGTATGGGCCAGGATTACAGTCGCTTTACCTTTGGTTTCACGTGCTTTTTTCAGTGCAGCGTAAATTTTCTTCGGATCGTGGCCGCCACGGTTCAGAGCCCAGATCTGTTCGTCAGTCCAGTCTGCAACCAGTGCTGCGGTTTCAGGATATTTACCGAAGAAGTGCTCACGAACGTAGGCACCGTCTTTGGATTTGAAGGTCTGGTAGTCACCGTCAACGGTTTCGTTCATCAGCTGGATCAGTTTACCGCTGGTGTCTTTACGCAGCAGTTCGTCCCAACGGGAACCCCACATCACTTTGATCACGTTCCAGCCAGCACCGGCGAAGATGCCTTCCAGTTCGTTGATGATCTTGCCGTTACCGGTTACCGGACCATCCAGACGCTGCAGGTTACAGTTGATGATGAAGCACAGGTTGTCCAGTTTCTCACGGGTCGCAATGGTGATTGCGCCTTTCGATTCTGGCTCATCCATCTCGCCATCGCCCAGGAAGGCGTAGACGGTCTGTTCAGAGGTGTCTTTCAGACCACGGTGTTCCAGATATTTCAGGAATTTAGCCTGATAGATAGCACCGATTGGGCCCAGACCCATGGATACTGTCGGGAACTGCCAGAATTCTGGCATCAGTTTAGGGTGTGGGTAAGAAGACAGACCTTTACCGTGAACTTCCTGACGGAAGTTGTTCATCTGCTCTTCAGTCAGACGACCTTCCAGGAATGCACGTGCATAGATGCCCGGAGAGATGTGGCCCTGGAAGTACACCAGATCGCCGCCGTCTTTCTCGTTAGCTGCACGGAAGAAGTGGTTGAAACACACTTCGTAAACGGTCGCAGAAGACTGGAAGGACGCCATGTGGCCACCCAGCTCCAGGTCTTTCTTGGACGCGCGCAGAACGGTCATGATGGCGTTCCAGCGGATTGCAGAACGGATACGGCGTTCCAGATCCAGATTGCCCGGGTATTCCGGTTCGTCTTCAACGGCAATCGTGTTTACGTAGTTGCTAGCCCCTGCACCTGAAGCAACCTTCACACCGCCTTTGCGGGCTTCAGAAAGCAGCTGATCAATCAGATACTGAGCACGCTCAACACCTTCTTCACGGATGACCGATTCGATCGCCTGTAGCCAGTCGCGAGTTTCGATCGGATCCACGTCATTTTGGAGACGTTCTGACATGGGGGTATTCCTTATCTATCTAATACGTTGATTTGTCTGGAACCTGTCCCATTGTGCTCTTGGGCAAGAACACAATAAGACAGGTTCTGCGTTTAGTTGCCGCGCTCTAAAAAACCCTGGCGCTTAATCCTTTCGTTGCTGTATGCGGCGTAATGAACGTTCGCGACGCGATTGTTCACGGCTGCGGTCCAGCAAGATTTCCTCAATGAAAGCCAGATGTCGGTGCGACGCTTCGCGCGCCTGCTCCGGTTCCCCGGCCATTATCGCCTCGAATACTCGGGTGCGATGGTTGCTTACCAATGGGAGCATGTCCCGACGGGCATACAACAATTCAAAATTCTGACGAACGTTCTGGGCCAGCATCGGCTCCATGCAGCGTAGCAGATGGAGGAGCACAACATTGTGTGCAGCTTCGGTGACGGCGATTTGATACTGGACAACGGCATTGGACTCGGCGTCTAAATCGCCGGATTGCTGTGCCCGTTCAATGGCCTGATGAAGTTCGCGGATACGCACGCGATCTTCATCAGTGCTACGAAGTGCGGCGTAATAGGCCGCGATACCTTCTAGCGCGTGACGGGTCTCAAGCAGATCAAACTGGGATTCTGGGTGGTCAGAGAGAAGTTCTACCAGCGGATCGCTGAAGCTCTGCCACAGGCTGTTTTGCACAAAGGTTCCGCCGCCCTGGCGACGAAGCAGCAAGCCCTTTGCTTCGAGACGTTGAATCGCCTCACGCAGAGAGGGACGTGAAACGTCGAACTGTTTTGCCAGCTCGCGTTCTGGCGGAAGTTTCTCACCCGGGCGCAGTGTCCCTTCGAGGATTAAAAACTCCAGCTGCTGCTCAATCACATCAGATAGTTTTGGTTGGCGAATTTTGCTGTAGGCCATATTCCCTGTCTTACGCCTTTTTGCCCGGAGTCAATTGGTCTTACCAATTTCAAGTTCGTATCGCTAAAGTAACAAAGTATTCACCTTCTGTCCATATTGGTTTTGATTGAAATCAGTAAACCCTGCACATTTTAACAACCTTACAGAAATAACGTTTCAGAAATGTAACTTCGCACAAATGAGTTAGTTACTCCCTTAGTGGGAGTTTTAACCTTAATGAAACGAGGGTTTTTGCAATCTGAAGCGATTCAACAACGCAAAATATGAAATTTTGCCCACTTACGGAGCATTTCTATTCTAAAGGTTGGGGTAAGAAGGGTTAGCGGGGTGATTTACAAATGCTTTCTTTTTATTCAACTCGTCATCGCCCCGTCATAAAGCAGGTGCATTCGCTGGCACTTACCACTATTCTGGCGCTTACGGAAGACATCTCCGCTTTTTTCGGTCTCATTGACTGTAAAGAAATAAATACAGAAAACGGATATTCATAATTACACACGCGTCGCGTGAACATAACAACCACACACGAGGTTTCAAATGGAAGCTCAACAGCACGGCGATCAGCTAAAGCGCGGTCTGAAGAACCGCCATATACAGCTAATCGCACTGGGCGGTGCTATTGGCACTGGACTGTTTCTGGGAAGTGCATCCGTTATCCAGTCTGCCGGTCCCGGCATTATTTTGGGTTACGCCATTGCCGGTTTTATCGCTTTTCTGATTATGCGCCAGTTAGGTGAAATGGTCGTTGAAGAGCCGGTTGCGGGCTCTTTCAGCCACTTTGCCTATAAGTACTGGGGGAGTTTCGCCGGTTTCGCGTCAGGCTGGAACTACTGGGTGTTGTACGTTCTGGTTGCCATGGCTGAACTGACCGCCGTCGGGAAATACATTCAATTCTGGTACCCGGAGATCCCCACCTGGGCTTCTGCTGCGGCCTTCTTCGTCATCATTAACGCCATCAACCTCACCAACGTTAAAGTCTTCGGTGAGATGGAGTTCTGGTTTGCCATCATCAAAGTGGTTGCCGTCGTTGCGATGATCATCTTTGGCGGCTGGCTGCTGTTTAGCGGCAACGGTGGCCCGCAGGCCACGGTACGCAACCTCTGGGAACAGGGCGGCTTCCTGCCTCACGGCATGACGGGCCTCGTGATGATGATGGCAATCATTATGTTCTCCTTTGGTGGTCTGGAGCTGGTCGGCATCACCGCAGCTGAAGCTGACAACCCGGAGCAGAGCATCCCGAAAGCGACCAACCAGGTTATCTACCGTATTCTGATTTTCTATGTGGGCTCACTGGCCGTTCTGCTCTCTCTGCTGCCGTGGACGCGCGTTACTGCCGACACCAGCCCGTTTGTCCTGATTTTCCACGAACTGGGCGATACCGTCGTGGCGAATGCGCTCAACATCGTGGTGCTGACGGCGGCGCTGTCGGTCTATAACAGCTGCGTATACTGCAACAGCCGTATGCTGTTCGGCCTGGCCCAGCAGGGTAACGCGCCGAAGATGCTGCTCAACGTCGACAAGCGTGGCGTTCCGGTGAACACCATCATCGTTTCGGCGATCGTAACGGCGCTGTGTGTCCTGATTAACTATCTGGCACCGGAATCGGCGTTTGGCCTGCTGATGGCGCTGGTGGTCTCTGCCCTGGTTATCAACTGGGCGATGATCAGCCTGGCACACATCAAGTTCCGCCGTGCCAAGCATCAGCAGGGTGTGAAGACTCGCTTCCCTGCCCTGCTCTATCCGCTGGGCAACTGGATCTGCCTGCTGTTTATGGCGGGAGTGCTGGTCATCATGCTGCTAACCCCGGGTATGGCAATCTCGGTGTACCTGATCCCAGTCTGGGTTGCCGTTCTTGGTATCGGCTATCTGTTTAGCCAGAAAAGCCGCAACGCCCTGAAAGCTCACTAAGTCTCCCCCGCGGTATCTGCGTTTTGCAGGTACCGCGTGTTGTTACCTCCCTCACAATTTCACGCCAACAGCGCATTTATCCATATCACCGCCCTGATACTGCAACGCATATATTCGTTTGCCAGCAAATAATTCTCTCCATACCGTAACCCGGAGAGCAGTCTATGGATAACGCTAAACTGTCAGTAAAAGAAAAGATCGGCTATGGGATGGGCGATGCAGGTTGCAACATCATCTTTGGCGCCATCATGTTGTTTGTTAATTATTTTTATACCGATATTTTTGGCCTGGCACCTGCACTGGTCGGCGTACTGCTGCTGTCTGTCCGCGTAATTGATGCCGTAACGGATCCGATTATGGGGGCCATCGCCGACCGTACCCGCAGTAAATATGGCCGGTTTCGTCCATGGCTGCTGTGGATTGCCTTTCCCTATGCGCTGTTCAGCATCCTGATGTTCACCACGCCAGAGTGGAGCTACAACAGCAAAGTTATCTATGCCTTCGTCACCTATTTCCTGCTCTCTTTAACCTATACGGCAATCAACATTCCTTACTGCTCGTTAGGCGGCGTGATTACCAACGATCCGCAGGAACGTGTTGCCTGCCAGTCCTATCGCTTTGTGCTGGTAGGTATCGCCACGCTGCTGCTGTCGCTGACGCTGTTACCGATGGCCGACTGGTTTGGTGGTGACAACAAAGCCAAAGGCTACCAGATGGCAATGACCGTGCTGGCGCTGATTGGTACCGGTATGTTCCTGTTCTGCTTCTATACCGTTCGCGAGCGTGTACGCCCGGCGGTACAGACTCATGACGAGCTGAAAAACGACCTGAAAGACGTGTGGAAGAACGACCAGTGGGTGCGCATTCTGCTGCTGACCCTGTGCAACGTGTGCCCTGGCTTTATCCGCATGGCGGCCACGATGTACTACGTGACCTGGGTTATGGGCCAGAGTACCCATTTCGCCACGCTGTTTATCAGCCTGGGCGTGGTTGGCATGATGCTCGGCAGTATGCTGGCGAAAGTCCTCACCGACCGCTGGTGTAAGCTGAAAGTGTTCTTCTGGACCAACATCGTGCTGGCTATTTTCTCCTGCGCCTTCTATTTCTTCGATCCGAAAGCCACGGTCACCATTGTGGTGCTCTACTTCCTGCTGAACATCCTGCACCAGATCCCATCTCCGCTGCACTGGTCGCTGATGGCCGACGTCGATGACTACGGTGAGTGGAAAACCGGTAAGCGCATCACCGGAATCAGCTTCTCCGGTAACATCTTCTTCCTCAAACTGGGGCTGGCGATTGCCGGTGCGATGGTTGGTTTCCTGCTCTCCTGGTACGGTTATGACGCGGGGGCGAAAGCGCAAAGTCCGGATGCCATCAACGGTATTGTATTGCTGTTTACCGTGATTCCGGGCGTCGGGTATCTCATTACCGCAGGCGTGGTACGTCTGCTGAAGGTTGACCGCGAAACGATGAAGCAGATCCAGGAAGACCTCGAGAAGCGTCGCAACAATTATCGCGAGCTGAATAATTATCAGGAACTCAAAGCCGCTGAGACGAAATAAGGAAAGCCGAATGCACACCTGGCCAAACCCGTTTATTGAACAACGTGCCGACCCCTATATTCTGCACCACGAGGGGCTGTACTACTTTATCGCCTCCGTGCCGCAGTACGACAGGCTCGAGATCCGTCGCGCCGACTCGCTGGAAGGACTACGCGATGCCGAAGAGGTCGTGGTCTGGCGTAAACCGGAGACCGGGCCGATGAGCCAGCTGATCTGGGCACCGGAACTGCACCACATTGACGGTAAGTGGTATATCTATTTTGCAGCCACCCATACCCAGGCGCTGGACAGCCTCGGGATGTTCCAGCACCGTATGTTTGCGCTGGAGTGTGCGGACCACGATCCCCTCACCGGGACGTGGATCGAGAAAGGCCAGATTACCACCCCGTTCGACACCTTCGCACTGGACGCCACCACGTTCGTCCATCAGGGAAAACGCTGGTATTTGTGGGCACAAAAAGCCCCGGATATCTCCGGAAACTCCAACCTCTATCTGTGCGAAATGGCGAATCCGTGGACGCTCAAAGGCGAGCCGGTGATGCTCAGTAAACCGGAGTATGACTGGGAATGCCGCGGATTTTGGGTCAACGAAGGTCCGGCAGTGCTGTTTCACGAAGATAAGCTGTTTATCAGCTACTCCGCCAGCGCTACGGATGAGAACTATTGCATGGGGTTACTGTGGATAGACATGAACGCCGATCCGCAAAATCCGGCGAACTGGCATAAAGCATCGCGTCCGGTTTTCCGAACCAGCGTCGAGAATCGTCAGTTTGGGCCCGGGCATAACAGCTTCACACAAACGCCGGAGGGAGAGGACGTGCTGGTCTACCACGCGCGAAACTACACCGAGATTGAAGGCGACCCGCTCTATGACCCGAATCGTCACACGCGTCTGAAACACGTGCGCTGGGACGAAAACGGGATGCCTGACTTTGGCATCCCGCCTGCTGATACGCTCTGACCGGTACGGCGCGCTGGCTTAGACCAGCGTGCCGTAAATGGTCAGCAACGCCACGACCACGACCACCACAAACGACGTTTTCTTCGCCATGGAGACAGCCGCTTTCGGCGTTTCAATCTTGTCGGTATGCGGCTCACGCGCCAGCGAGAACTGCGCCAGACGTGTTAACACCTGATACTGAGACGTGTGACGGTCGGCAAGCGAAGCAAACCATGCCGGCAGCGCTTTTTCACCGTGGCCAATTAACGCATAAACGACGCCCACCAGACGTACCGGGAGCCAGTCCAGCACATGCAGAATGGCATCGATACCCGACAATAAACGTTCATGCGGGGTAAGGTAACGGGCAAGCCAGGTCTGCCAGGCGCGCAGAAACGCATAGCCCATCAGCAGTACCGGTCCCCACGGACCACCCACCACAAACCAGAACAGCGGTGCCAGGTAGTAACGGAAGTTGATCCACAGCAGCGCATTTTGCAGTTCGCGCAAAAATTCACGCTCATCGCAATCCGGCGGCACGCCGTGGATCATCGTCAGCTCGCTCGCCATGGCGCCCCGCGCATGGGCATCGTCACGGGATGCGGCTTTCAGATAGGCGTGGTAGTGCATACGCACCTTGCCCGCGCCAATACAGAGCACGCCAAGCAGGATCCACACCACCAGCAGCGGCACGTTGAAAAAGAGGCCGTAAAGCGAACGCAGCAGTAAAAACGTTATAACCATCACGCCAGCGGTCATCAGCAGCGTGCGCAGCATGGAAAAATGTTTAATCCGGCGGAAAAGCACCTCCAGCCGGTGATCCAGATGCCAGTGCTCACCGAGTTTGAACAGGCGTTCAGCGATGATAACCAGCAGCATGGTAAACAACGTCATGTTATCTCCTTATTCTGACGACGCGGTAAGCAAGGCGCGAAACCGGGGCCAGTCAAAAGCCGGGCCGGGATCGGTTTTTCTCGCCGGGGCAATATCGCTGTGTCCCGTAATATTCCCGGCTATCGCGGGATAGAGCCCGATCAGCGTTTGGGTTACAGCCACCAACTGTTGATACTGTGAATCGGTGTAGGGGGTGGTGTCAGTGCCTTCCAGCTCAATCCCGATGGAAAAATCATTGCAGCGTTCGCGTCCCTGGTACATCGACACGCCGGCATGCCAGGCGCGCTTATCAAAAGGGACGTACTGAACCACTTCGCCGTCGCGACGGATCAGACAGTGAGCCGACACGCGCAGATGCGCAATCTCAGCAAAGAAAGGATGGGCATCAGGATCCAGGGTCCCCGTGAATAACGCGTCGATCCACGGGCCGCCAAACTCACCCGGCGGGAGACTGATATTATGAACAACCAGCAGTGTGGGCTTTTCATCCTCCGGGCGGCAGTCGTGGTGCGGCGAGGGCACATGCCGCGCATCCACCAGCCATCCGTTTTCTAACAACATGCTGGAACTCCTTATGTATGGTGCTGTTACTCGGTTCAGAGTAGCATGTTTCAATATTATGATTCGTTACCAATTTGGAGTTTTATCATGCCGCCTCGCCGTTACAACCCCGACAACCGACGTGAAGCGCTTCTGGAACGTATTAGTATGGATATTCCGGCAAGCGTTGCCCATGCCCTGAAAGAAGATCTGGGCGGTGACGTCAGCGCCGACAGGGATATTACCGCACAATTATTGCCAAAAGAGACTCGCTCACATGCGGTCATTATTACGCGCGAAGAGGGTATTTTTTGCGGTAAGCGTTGGGTTGAAGAGGTCTTTACCCAACTGGCAGGCGATGAGGTGCAGATCACCTGGCATGTCGACGACGGTGATGCGATTACGGCAAATCAGCCGCTGTTCGAACTTGATGGACCTTCCCGCGTACTGCTGACCGGCGAACGAACCGCGCTGAACTTCGTGCAGACGTTGTCCGGTGTGGCAAGCGAAGTGCGTCGCTACGTTGACCTGCTGGCGGGTACCCGCACGCAGTTGCTGGATACCCGCAAAACGCTACCGGGTCTGCGCACTGCGTTGAAATACGCGGTGCTCTGTGGCGGCGGTGCAAACCATCGTTTGGGGTTGTCTGACGCGTTCCTGATTAAAGAGAACCATATCATTGCCTCAGGATCCGTGCGTCAGGCGGTCGAAAAAGCCTTCTGGCTGCATCCGGATGTGCCCGTCGAAGTGGAAGTCGAAAACCTGGAGGAGCTGGAGCAGGCTATCAAGGCCGGCGCCGATATCATCATGCTTGATAACTTCGAAACCGGGCAGATGCGCGAGGCGGTAAAACTGACCAACGGCAAAGCCCAGCTTGAAGTATCCGGCAACGTGACGTTTGATACGATCCGTGAATTCGCCGAGACCGGCGTTGATTTCATCTCCGTTGGGGCGCTGACCAAGCACGTTCGCGCCCTCGACCTCTCGATGCGTTTCAAATAATGACTCTCCCCTCTCGTTGCGGAGAGGGGAAATTCACTCCCGCTCGCAAAAGCATTGCCCTACCCTGCAACACGCCACGAATTCCCTGAAAGCCCCTTCACGTTCCTTTTTTTGCCCCTCGTTTCTGCGCTGTCTCACTGCCAGAGTAGCCCTACTTAACGTAAGGAGCAGACATGGACAGACAACAAGGATTCACACTCATTGAGCTGATGGTGGTGATCGGCATTATTGCCATTCTGAGCGCCATCGGCGTTCCCGCGTACCAGAACTACCTGCGAAAAGCAGCGTTGACCGATATGCTGCAAACCTTCATTCCCTACCGCACCGCCATTGAGCTTTGCGCCCTGGATCACGGCGGCGTGGAGAGCTGTGACGGAGGCAGTAATGGCATCCCGTCCCCCACCACTACCCGCTACGTTTCAGGCATGAACGTGGCGAAAGGCGTCGTGACCTTAACCGGCCAGGAGAGCCTTAACGGGCTGGAGGTGGTCATGACGCCACAATGGAATAATGGCAACGGCATGACGGGGTGGACGCGTGACTGCAACATCGGTACCGACAGCGCGCTCAAGCAGGCCTGTGAAGACGTTTTCCGCTTCGACACCCACTGAGGAGCGGATGATGAATACCGATCAGCTTGTCGCACTTTGTCTGCGTCACCATGCCCTTCTGCTGAGCAGCGATAGCGACATGATTAGCATTGCCGTCGTGGGAAACCCCGGCCCTGAACTGATGGAAGCCCTGCGTTTCGCTACCCAGAAACGGATTGATATCGAGTGCTGGAGCACCGAGCGCATGGAAAAACACCGGCAGTTAACCACACAAACGCATCTGCCCGTCGTTACGCCGACACACTCAGCGGTGGATATTCTTAACCACACGCTGCAGCAGGCGATAAACCAACGCGCTTCTGATATTCATATTGAACCGATGGAGCAGACTTGCCAGATTCGCCTGCGCATCGACGGCGTGCTTTGCCCGCAGCCCCCACTGTCAGCCGCGCTGGCGACCATGCTCAGCGCCCGGTTAAAAGTGCTGGGTAACCTCGATATTGCGGAGCGCCGCTTACCGCAGGACGGTCAGTTTACGATTGAGCTGGCAAACGAGCCGGTCTCATTTCGCATCGCCACGCTTCCCTGCAGCGGGGGTGAAAAAATTGTACTGCGCCTGCTGCATCAGGTTCAGCAATCTCTTGAGCCAGAAACGTTGGGGATGAATGCTAAACAGCTGGCCGGCTTTAGCGAAGTGCTCCACCAGCCGCAGGGGCTGATTCTGGTTACCGGCCCCACCGGCAGCGGTAAAACCGTGACGCTGTATAGCGCGCTGCAGGCTCGAAACACGCCGGATGTGAACATCTGCAGCGTGGAAGACCCGATAGAGATCCCGCTTGCAGGATTAAACCAGACGCAGATAAACCCGCGTGCGGGCCTCACCTTCCAGACGGTGCTGAGAGCGCTGCTACGTCAGGATCCTGACATCATTATGGTCGGCGAAATTCGTGATGGCGAAACGGCAGAGATTGCCATTAATGCCGCACAAACCGGGCATCTGGTGTTGTCGACGCTACACACCAACTCGACGGCGGAAACCCTGATCCGCCTGCAGCAGATGGGGGTGGCGCGATGGATGATCTCTTCCGCCCTCTCGCTGGTCATCGCCCAGCGACTGGTGCGCCGTTTATGCCCCCATTGCCGCCATGAAACCGACAAGCGGGCAGAACTGCCTCGCTCCGTTTGGCCCCGGCCGCTACCGCGCTGGCAACCCACCGGCTGTGAGCGCTGTTATCACGGTTTTTATGGTCGCGTCGCCATTTTTGAAGTGCTCGTCATTGACCAGACACTCCGGCAGGCCATTGCCAGCGGAGCGGGGTCAGAGGTGATTGAGGCCAGCGCCCGTCAGGCAGGAATGACATCCCTTTTCGAACATGGCTGTATGGCTGTTGAACAGGGACTGACCACGCTCGAAGAGTTGCTGCGTATCCTGGGAATGCCCGATGGCTGCTAATCACCTCTGGCGCTGGCGTGCGCTATCCGTTGAAGGGGAGCCCCGAAGCGGGGCTCTGTGGGCAACTGACCGGAATGCGGCTTTCGACAGGCTGATGCGCAAAGCGCTACATCCTCTGACAATCACCCGCTGCACGCAGAGGTATCGCTGGCGACCATATCACCGCTACGAGGTATTTCACCAGCTCGCCACGCTTTTGCAGGCGGGCCTGACACTGTCTGACAGCCTGCAGATGCTGGCGGACCAGCATCCGATAACGCCCTGGCAGGCACTCCTGCAAAGCCTTGCCGATGAGCTGAGTGAAGGATGCCCTTTTTCTGAGGCGCTGAAGCGCTGGCCCGCGGTATTTAGCCCACTGTATGTGTCGATGGTGAAGACCGGCGAGCTAACCGGGAAGCTGGAGACGTGCTGCCGTGAGCTTGCCCAGCAACAAAAATCACAGCAGCAACTCAGTGCGAAAGTGAAAAAGGCACTGCGTTACCCGATGGTAATCCTGGCTCTGGCGGTACTCGTGGTGCTGGCCATGGTCACTCTGGTCTTGCCCGAGTTCGCTGCCATCTACAAAACGTTTAATACCCCACTCCCGATGCTGACACAGATAGTCATGGGAATGGCAACGTTTATACAGTCCTATGCCCTCGCGCTGTTCGCGGGGCTACTCCTTCCCATGATCATCGCCTGGGGTTTGCGGCAGGATCCGCGCTGGCAACACGTACTGCTGCATATCCCCGTCATGGGCGCGCTGGCTAAAGGACAAAAGCTGGGGCAAATTTTTACCGTACTGTCGCTCACGCAGCAGGCGGGCATCGCTTTTTTAAAGGGTCTGGAGAGTGCAGAAGAGACGGTTGAGAGCAGGTACTGGCAGGGGATACTCCGCGCCATCCGGGAAGACATTGAAAAGGGTTATCCCCTTTGGGCATCCTTTCAAAAGGCGGCGGTTTTTACTCCGCTGTGTATTCAGCTATTGCGAACCGGCGAAACGTCAGGTGCGCTCGATATCATGCTGGTAAACCTGGCGCGTTACCACACGGAGCAAACCTTTCAGTCAGCAGATAACCTGGCTGCAGTGCTGGAGCCTGTGCTGCTGATCGTGACGGGTGTGATTATCGGCACGCTGGTGGTGGCAATGTATCTGCCTATCTTCCATCTCGGGGATGCGATGAGTGCGGGATAACGCTGGCACACGGATGTGCGCCAGCTTACGCGATTACAGGCTATTGAAAACGCGGTTTTCCTGTTCCTGAACGCGGATAAAGGTCGTGCGTTTCGTCAACTCTTTCAGGCGGGATGCCCCCACATAGGTGCAGGCCGAACGCAGGCCACCAAGAATATCACGCGCGGTATTCTCAACCGGGCCGCGCAGCGGCAGCTTCACGGTTTTGCCTTCTGCCGCACGGTATTTTGCAACGCCACCCACGTGACGGGTCATCGCCGATTCAGAGCTCATACCGTAGAACAGCATAAATTTCTCACCGTTCTCTTCCACCACGGTACCGCCACTCTCTTCGTGACCTGCCAGCATACCGCCAAGCATCACGAAGTCTGCGCCGCCGCCGAAAGCTTTCGCGACATCACCCGGGGTAGTACAACCGCCGTCACTGATGATCTGGCCGCCCAGGCCGTGCGCAGCATCGGCACATTCAATAACCGCAGAAAGCTGCGGATAACCGACACCGGTTTTGACACGCGTGGTGCACACGGAACCCGGGCCAATGCCCACTTTGACGATATCTGCGCCAGAGAGGATCAGCTCCTCACACATCTCGCCGGTCACTACGTTACCCGCAATGATGGTTTTGTTCGGCCAGGCTTCACGCGCCTTGCTCACGAACTGCACGAAGTGTTCGGAATAACCATTCGCTACATCAATACAGACGAAGTTCAGCGCGGGGTTACTCTTGAGGATTTGTTTGGTCTTTTCGAAATCGGCATCTGAGGTTCCGGTAGAGACCATCACATGCTTCACGACCTCAGCAGAAGCGGATGCCACAAAGGCGTTCCACTCTTCAGGGCTGTAGTGTTTGTGAACTGCCGTGAGGATGTCGAACTGTGCCAGCGCGGTTGCCATCTCGAAGGTTCCCACGGTGTCCATATTGGCAGCGATGATCGGCACGCCAGACCAGGTCTGACCGGAATGTTTAAAGGTGAATTGACGTTCGAGTTCAACGTCTGAGCGACTTTTCAGTGTAGAGCGTTTAGGGCGGATAAGAACGTCTTTGAAACCTAACTTCAGATCTTCTTCGATACGCATGTGCGGATTCCTGGGGTTAGAGGCAAATATGTTAAAAGCACAACTCCAGTGACGTTATCATACGCACTAATACCTGCTCCGCAAGACTGCGAAATTCTCTTTTTTTACGCTACAATCCTATAAATTTACCTGGTAAAAAGCCGGTAAAGAGAGCTAAACATTGGCTGGCATACGTTTGAATTTCAACCAACTGATTTTAATAATGAATAATTCCCAGGATTTGATTTAATGGGGTATACCGTCGCATTAACCGGCGGCATCGGTAGTGGCAAAAGTACCGTTGCGGACGCTTTCGCTCGCCTGGGTATCGCGATTATTGATGCCGATATCATTGCCCGTCAGGTGGTAGAACCGAATACACCCGCGTTAAAGGCCATTGAAGAACATTTTGGCCCGGCCATCATTAATGCGGACGGCACGCTAAATCGCCGACAGCTTCGCGAATGCATTTTTTCCGATTCTGCGGAAAAGGTCTGGCTTAATGCCCTGCTCCACCCCATTATCCACCAGGAAACCCAGCGTCATATTGCCGCCGCCCGCTCACCGTATGTGCTGTGGGTAGTTCCGTTGCTGGTAGAAAATCAGCTGCAGAAGAAAGCCGATCGGGTTCTGGTCATTGATGTCCTTCCCGAAACGCAAATCCAGCGAACCATGACGCGCGATCGCGTCTCGCGCGAACATGCCGAACAAATTCTTGCCGCTCAGGCCACGCGCGATCAGCGCCTGGCCGTTGCGGATGATGTTATTGATAATAACGGCGCACCAGATGCCATTGCATCGGATGTTGCCCGTCTGCACGCGCAGTATTTGACCTTCGCCGCGCAGGCCGTTGCACAGGAAAAACCATAATGTCGACTCACATCCTTTTTGAGCATCCGCTTAACGAAAAAATGCGTACCTGGCTGCGTATCGAATTTCTTATTCAACAACTCTCGCAACATCTGCCTGTCAACGATCACGCCACTGCGTTGCACTTCTTCCGCAATGTGGGCGACCTGCTGGATGTGATTGAACGTGGAGATGTTCGCACCGAATTACTGAAAGAACTTGAGCGTCAGCAGCGTAAACTGCAGGCATGGGCGGAAGTCCCGGGTGTTGATCAAAGCCGTATCGATTCCCTGCGTCAGCAGTTAAAAAGCAGTAGCAGTACGTTAATGGCTGCCCCTCGCGTTGGCCAGTTTTTGCGTGAAGATCGCTTGATTGCCCTGGTACGCCAGCGCCTGAGTATTCCCGGTGGATGCTGCAGCTTTGACCTGCCGACGCTTCATATGTGGCTGCACATGCCGCAAACGCAGCGTGATGCGCAGGTGAATATCTGGCTGGAAAGCCTGGAGCCGATGCACCGGACGTTATCGCTGATCCTCGATCTTATCCGTAACTCTGCGCCGTTCCGCAAGCAGACCAGCCTGAACGGTTTTTACCAGGATAACGGGGACGATGCCGATCTGCTGCGACTGAACCTTTCGCTCGACGTGCAGCTTTACCCGCAAATTTCCGGGCATAAGAGCCGTTTTGCGATTCGCTTTATGCCGCTGGACAGTGAAAATGGCACCGTGCCGGAACGCCTCGATTTTGAACTGGCCTGTTGTTAAGGAGTGCCAATGTCTGACGTAACCATCGTAAACTGCCCAACCTGTGGCAAAAGTGTTGTCTGGGGCGAAGTGAGCCCATACCGCCCATTCTGCTGTAAACGCTGTCAGTTAATTGACCTGGGCGAATGGGCGGCGGAAGAGAAACGCATTCCGAGTGAAGGCACTCTTTCGGACAGCGATGACTGGAGTGAAGAACAGCAGTAAATTAAACGCCCTGCACTAACCGGGTAATCACAGGCTCATTTGCCGGCGGGAATTTGTCGGCATCGCTTGCCTGCAGTTCAACCCAGTTACCCGGTTGCCCCTCTTTGCCCCAGGGATCCCCCTCCCAGTTTTCCACCAGCCAGAACCAAAGCGTAATGTGACGGTCGGGAAACTGGTATTCGAGCTTGTCAAACAGCGTTGCGCCAAGCGGGGTGATCCCCACTTCTTCCTGAAGCTCACGGATCAGCGCCTGTTCCGGCGTTTCGCCTGACTCGATTTTCCCGCCCGGAAACTCCCATTTGTTCGCCATATGGGCGTCGGCGGCGCGCTGGGTGATAAAGAACTGGTTTTGCGGGTTGCGAATAATCCCGACGGCAATTTGCAGTATTTTCATATTGTCGCTTCCATAAAAAAGGCGCAGATTTCTGCGCCTTTTTGTTTTGTTATGAATTTAGCTCAGACGACCGTGGCACGCCTTGTATTTTTTACCGGAACCACACGGGCACGGATCGTTGCGGCCAACTTTACGATCGCCAGTCTGGGCCGCGATCGCTGCCGCAGCTTCGCTCTCGTCAGTCTGGTGGCTCAGCTGTTGCATCTGTGCCAGACGCTCAGCTTCTTCACGGCGCTGTTGCTCCATTGCTTCCACTTCTTCCGGCATGCGTACCTGAACTTTGCTCAGGGTGCTGATCACTTCATACTTCAGTGACTCCAGCATGGACGCAAACATGGCGAAGGATTCACGCTTGTACTCCTGCTTCGGATCTTTCTGCGCGTAACCACGCAGGTGGATACCCTGACGCAGGTAGTCCATCGCCGCCAGGTGCTCTTTCCACAGGGAGTCCAGCGTTTGCAGCATCACGCCTTTTTCGAAGTGACGCATCATCTCAGCGCCAACGACTTCTTCCTTACGCTTGTATACGTCCAGCGCGGTTTCGAAAATACGTTCACGCAGGGTCTCTTCGTGCAGCTCAGGCTCTTTGTCCAGCCACTCTTTGATTGGCAGTTCGAGGTCGAAGTCGTTTTTCAGGCGTTCCTGCAGACCTTCGATATCCCACATTTCTTCCAGAGACTGCGGTGGAATATGCGCGTCGATAGTCGCTTTGAATACGTCTTCGCGAATGCTGTTGATGGTGTCGCTCACGTCGGACACGTCCAGCAGTTCGTTACGCTGGGTATAGATGGCACGACGCTGGTCGTTGGCCACATCATCATATTCCAGCAGCTGCTTACGAATATCGAAGTTGCGGCTTTCCACTTTACGCTGAGCGTTAGCAATCGCTTTAGTGACCCACGGGTGTTCAATGGCTTCGCCAGGTTTCATACCCAGTTTACGCATCATGCCGGAAACACGGTCGGAGGCGAAAATACGCATCAGCGCATCTTCCATAGACAGGTAGAAGCGGGAAGAACCGGCATCGCCCTGACGACCCGCACGGCCGCGCAGCTGGTTATCGATACGACGAGATTCGTGACGTTCGGTACCAATGATATGCAAACCACCGGATGCCAGCACCGCGTCATGGCGTACCTGCCAGTCCGCTTTAATCTGAGCAATCTGCTCCGGCGTTGGGTTTTCCAGCTCGGCAATCTCTGCCTGCCAGCTACCACCCAGCATAATGTCGGTACCACGACCCGCCATGTTGGTGGCGATTGTTACCGCTGCCGGGTAACCCGCCTGCGCAACGATATCCGCCTCTTTGGCGTGGAATTTGGCGTTAAGAACGTTGTGTTTGATGCCCGCTTTGGTCAACTCATTGGAAACCACTTCGGATTTCTCGATGGAGATTGTCCCCACCAGCACCGGCTGGCCATTAGCGGTACGATCGCGAATATCTTCAATGATCGCCTGAATTTTTTCCGCTTCAGTCATGTACACCAGGTCCGGCATATCCTTACGGATCATTGGACGGTTGGTTGGAACGACCACAGTATCCAGTTTGTAGATGGAGCTGAATTCAAATGCTTCGGTATCTGCAGTACCGGTCATCCCCGCCAGCTTCTCGTACAAACGGAAGTAGTTCTGGAAGGTAATAGAGGCCAGCGTCTGGTTTTCATTTTGAATATCAACGCCTTCTTTGGCCTCAACGGCCTGATGCAGACCGTCAGACCAGCGACGTCCCTGCATGGTACGGCCGGTGTGCTCATCAACGATGATAACTTCACCATCTTTCACGATGTAGTCGACATCGCGGGTGAACAGCGCGTGGGCACGCAGCGCGGCAGTGACGTGATGCATCAGCATAATGTTCGTCGGAGAGTACAGAGACTCGCCCTCTTCCATGATGCCTTCAGCCACCAGCAGCTCTTCAATTTTCACCAGACCGCGTTCGGTCAGGTTCACCTGGCGCGCTTTTTCATCGACAGAGAAGTGACCTTCACCCTGGAAGGTGTCGGAATCTTCTTTCTCCTGACGCAGCAGGTGCGGAATGATTTTATCGACTTTACGGTACATCTCGGAGCTGTCTTCGGCCGGGCCGGAGATGATCAGCGGGGTACGCGCTTCATCGATCAGGATGGAGTCCACCTCATCCACCAGCGCATAGTGCAGTTTACGCTGGACGCGCTCTTCAGGGCTAAACGCCATGTTGTCACGCAGGTAGTCGAAGCCGTATTCGTTGTTGGTACCGTAGGTGATATCCGCGTTATAGGCTTCACGTTTGGCGGGTGCCGGCAGACCGGACATGTTGATGCCAACGGTCATGCCCAGGAATTCGAACAGGGGACGGTTGTTTTCGGCATCACGCTGTGCCAGATAGTCGTTGACGGTAACGACGTGAACGCCTTTACCGGTCAGTGCGTTCAGGTAGGCGGGCAGCGTTGCGGTCAGGGTTTTACCTTCACCGGTACGCATTTCCGCGATGCAGCGCTCGTTAAGCACCATACCACCCAGCAGCTGAACGTCGAAGTGACGCATGCCAAACACACGTTTACTGGCCTCACGCACAACGGCGAAGGCTTCAGGGATCAGGCTTTCCAGCGTTTCGCCTTTTTCAAGACGCGCGCGGAATTCTACGGTTTTCGCTTTCAGCTCGTCATCAGAGAGCTTCTCCATCGCCGGCTCCATGCCATTGATGACGGTAACAGCTTTGCGCATACGGCGCAGGGTACGATCGTTACGACTACCAAAAACTTTTGTTAACAATTTGATTAGCATAATAAATTCTCAAACGCCCCAGGTTGGGCAGATAAATTAAGGTATTGAAAAAAGGTTAATTTAGCTGAGGCGTTGAGGCCCGGCGCGGATGCCGTGGGCCTGGCTAATCCATGTCGAAACGGAGAAGGTCGCAGGAGGAACGTGCGCGATTTGCGTGGTCTGACGCACCATGACGGGTGGCTGACTGTCCTGCGTAAGCAGCGCGTTAAGCGTGTCCAGCAGAGCAAGATGCTGCGCCTGTACCGGCAGCGTCTCTTCAGCAACAGGCAGTGCCTGCGGAGCCATCGCAAATGACAGATGGCGAATAACGGTACGGATCGCATGCTGGTGCCAGTAATCCACCGAGAAATTCGGGCGGCGATTGGCTTCAAGCCACGCCAGGTTAGTAAAATTAACCCGCGTGTTGAGATCGTGTTTGGTTGTGGAGGTCTTCGTCGGCGTCGCCGCTTCCGCACTGTTGCTGAGCGCAGGCAAGCCGAAACTCGCCGCGACCATCCCCAATAAGAGATGCGGCCAGAAGTAACGTCTGCCAAATTGTCGCCAGCGCGTCAGTATTCCGCTCACTTGCTCCACCACATTAAGCCAGCCTTCAACAGGCTGAATTCAATTATTCTTTTAAGCGCCCAGATATTACCACTAAAGCCAATACACAGCAGCAGGAATGACGTATTGCTGCGGGGAAAAACGGTCAAGAATGCAGCTAACGCACAGATTTTCTGCACCGGGTAAACGAGAAGTGACGCTGGGGCAAATAAATGAAGAGGGGTAAAAATAAAAACGACTGGTCTCCCTGGTCGGAGAGAGTACCAGGTTAACCAGTCGATTTTTTACGAAACGGCTTTAACCGTTACGCCAGTACCGTGTTTGGTGCTTTGAAGGCCAGCGGCAGCTCAGCTTCGTCTTCAAAGGTCACATATTCCCAGGCTTCCTGTTTTGCCAGGACTGCCTGCAACAGTTTGTTGTTCAGTGCATGACCGGATTTAAACGCAGTAAATGCACCAATGATGTTGTGACCACACATAAACAGGTCGCCGATAGCATCCAGCATTTTGTGACGAACGAATTCATCTTCAAAACGCAGACCGTCTTCGTTCAGTACGCGATAATCGTCAACAACGATGGCACAATCGAAGCTGCCGCCCAGGCACAGGCCGCGGGACTGCAGATATTCGATATCACGCATGAAGCCAAACGTACGGGCACGGCTGATCTGGCGCATAAACGCATCAGCAGAGAAGTTCATCGCATAGCGTTGGGTGCTGGCATCAATCGCCGGATGGTTAAAATCGATGGTAAAGTCCAACGAGAAACCATTGTACGGTTTGAATTCAGCCCATTTGTCGCCATCTTCGACGCGAACGGTCTCTTTGATACGAACAAATTTTTTCGCGCAGTTCAGTTCTTCGATGCCGGCATCCAGCAACAGATAGACGAACGGAGCAGCACTACCATCCATGATCGGGATTTCTGGCGCATCGACTTCAACCATAATGTTGTCGATACCCAGACCCGCCAGGGCGGCGTTCAGGTGCTCTACGGTAGAAATCCGCACGTCATGCTCGTTCACCAGACAAGTACAGAGCATAGTATCACGCACAGATTTGGCATCGGCCGGAAAGTCTACCGGTGGATTCAAGTCGGTGCGACGATAGATGACCCCGGTATTGGCCGGCGCAGGGCGTAACGTCAGTGTGACTTTCTTGCCGGTATGTAAACCGACACCAGTCGCCTGAACGATACGTTTAAGTGTCCTTTGTTTGATCATCGTATAATCTCGCCAAATTAACTATCCAACCGAAAGTGTATATCACTGACGGTGGGCCAGTTTAGCACAAAGAGCGAAAATCCCCAAATTCCAGCCAATTCTTAGTCAGCTTGCTTGCGCAGGAACGCCGGGATATCCAGATAATCTGGCTCTTTCGCCGTTTGCGGAGTGGGGTCGTTAACCACTTTCGCGGCCGGTTTCTGCTCCTGAGTCAGAGGAGACATACCGTGCTGCTGGTAACGATCCATAACCGGCTGCTGAGTCTGTTTGTTGGTCACCAGGGTGATCTCAGGACGCTTGTCCATACCGATACCGGTAGCAACAACAGTAACACGCAGCTCGTCGTTCATTTCCGGGTCAAGGGAAGTACCGATTACCACGGTAGCGTTGTCAGAGGCGAACGCACGGATAGTGTTACCCACGGTTTCAAACTCATCCAGACGCAGGTCGAAGCCAGCGGTAATGTTGACCAGCACGCCGCGCGCACCAGACAGGTCGATATCTTCCAGCAGTGGAGAAGAGATAGCCATTTCAGCCGCTTCTTCTGCACGGTCTTCACCACTTGCCACGCCAGAGCCCATCATCGCGTAGCCCATTTCGGACATCACGGTACGAACGTCTGCAAAGTCAACGTTCATTAGACCAGGACGGGTAATCAGTTCAGCGATACCCTGCACCGCGCCTTTCAGCACGTCGTTGGCTGCGCCAAAAGCGTCCAGCAGAGAGATACCGCGACCCAGAACTTTCAACAGTTTGTCGTTCGGGATGGTAATCAACGAGTCCACGTGCTTGGACAGTTCAGTGATACCCTGCTCCGCGAAAGCCATACGCTTCTTGCCTTCAAAGTTGAAAGGCTTGGTCACGACAGCAACGGTCAGGATACCTAAATCTTTCGCTACTTCAGCCACAACAGGTGCTGCGCCGGTACCCGTACCGCCACCCATACCCGCTGCGATAAAGACCATGTCCGCACCTTCCAGTGCAGCGCGCAGGGCCTCACGATCTTCTTCAGCCGCATTACGACCGACTTCCGGGTTAGCCCCAGCGCCCAGCCCTTTGGTGATGCCACCGCCGATCTGGATAGTCTGGCCTACAGCCGTCTTACGCAGTGCCTGTGCATCGGTGTTAACTGCAAAGAACTCAACACCTTCAATGCGTTCACGCACCATATGCTCTACGGCGTTACCGCCGCCGCCACCGACGCCGATGACTTTAATCACCGCGTCGTTGGTCAGTTCCATAGGTTCAAACATAATTTCTCTCTCCGTTGTGCCTGTCGCCCGAGACCGCTAATTCTCTCCGGTCTCTTAAAAAATTAAAACTCTTTTCGCAACCAGTTGTTCAGTCGTTTGACCCACGACCCAACTGAGACGCGTTTTTCCACTTCTGCTTCACCACTGAGATGAGATTCTTTCCCGTAGTGGAGCAGGCCCACGGCCGTTGAATAGTACGGCTCCTGAGCATAATCCGTTAAACCGGTGATATTCAGCGGAGCACCGATACGCACTTGCGTATGGAACACGCGCTGAGCGCAGGCCGCAAGACCTTCAATTTGCGCTGCCCCGCCGGTTAATACAATCCCCGCTGCAAGATGATGTTTCACGCCCTGCTGGCGAAGCTGTTCCTGTAGCTGCAAAATCTCTTCGTTGACCAGGTTAAGCAGCTCGGTATAACGCGGCTCAATGACCTCTGCCAACGTCTGGCGCTGCAGGCTGCGCGGTGGACGTCCGCCCACGCTCGGCACTTCAACGCTCTCATCTTTGCCAACGATAGACCCCAGCGCACAGCCGTGGCGTACTTTAATCGCTTCTGCATCACTCGGTGGCGTACCAAAAGCGTAAGCAATATCGCTGGTCACAACGTTCCCGGCATACGGGATCACTTTGGTGTGGCGCAGCGCACCGCCGGTATACACGGCCATGTCCATTGTACCACCACCAATATCGACCACACAGACACCCAGTTCACGTTCATCTTCGGTCAGCACGGAATAGCTCGCTGCAAGACCGGCGAAAATGAGTTGGTCAACTTTCAGGCCACAACGTTCAACGGCTTTTACAATGTTCTTCGCCATATCGTTGTGACATGTGATCAAGTGCACTTTTGCCTGCATACGTACGCCGGAAAGACCGACCGGGTTTTTGATCCCTTCCTGGTAGTCAATCGCATACTCCTGCGGGATCACGTGCAGCACGCGATGCTCATCGCGAACGCGCACGGATTTCGCCGTATGCACAACGTTTTCAACGTCTTCCTGCGTCACTTCTTCTTCGGAAATCGGCACCATGCCGATTTCGTTCTGGCAGCTAATGTGCTTACCCGAAAGCGCCAGATAAACAGAGGAAATCTGGCAATCTGCCATCAATTCAGCCTGATCGATGGCGCGCTGTACGCACTTCACCACCGACTCAAGATCGTTAACCCCACCTTTATCCATACCACGGGACGGGCAACTGCCCACGCCAATGATATTGACCATACCGTCGGGCAGAACTTCCCCTACTAAAGCGGCAACCTTCGCGGTGCCAATCTCCAGTCCAACTACCAGTTTTCTGTCCGTCGCCTTGATCATTGTTGTTCTGCCTGTACCTGTGCCTGATTCTGTTGCTGATTAGGTTCCTCGACCGGAGCCGGTTCCCAACCGACTGCTGCGCCTGAGTCATAGCGCAAATCAACGTAGCTTATCCGTTTGCCGTCAGTCTGTGCCTGCTGCTGTAAAACCGGGTAAAGTTCTACAAATCGCGCCAGACGTTTCATTGTGTCCCCGCGACCCAGGTTGAGCTTAATGCCGTTCGTTAACGTCAGTTGCCAGGAGCGGCGCGCCGTCATTGCAGCATCTTTTAGCGTAAACCTGTCCTTCGCCAGAACCTGCCCCATTTCACGAAAACCTTGTAACACTTCGTTTTCGCTACCTTCCGGGCCATACAACATCGGTAAATTTTGCTTGTTGACACGATCGGCCGGGACGCTGAAGGAATTTCCGTCTACGTCAACCATGTGCTGATCATTCCAACGCGCAATGGGCACATATTCAACCAGATGAATCTTCAATTCATCTGGCCATTGCTTTCTGACACTCGCCTGTTTTATCCATGGCAGACGTTCAATCTGACTCTGGATAATATTGACGTCCTGCGTCATAAAGGTGCCAGGCGATCCCAGCGCCAGAATTGTCTGGCGAATGTCATCGTTACGGGTGTAATGACGCTCACCGGTGACCACCAGCTTCGAAAGCGGCAACCGTTGCGCATCTTCCATCCAGCCCAGAACCATCCAGCCGCTGATAAACACGGTGCACAGCACCCCGAGCAGGAAAATAATACCTGCAAGACGCGTTCCATTACTCCGGCGTGAAGAAGAGTATTCTTCTTCGTCATCGCGGTTGCGCGTGTTCAATGCAGCCTGAGACATATCAGCCCGCCTGGTCCAGAATACGTACGACTAATTGCGAGAAGCTCATCCCCGCCTGACGCGCTGCCATCGGCACAAGGCTGTGGCTGGTCATTCCCGGAGAAGTATTTGCTTCCAGCAGATAAAATTGTCCATCACTGTCGAGCATCACGTCGATGCGGCCCCATCCACGGCAACCCAGAACATGCCAGGCTTTAACCACCAGGGACTGTAAATCGGTTTCACGCTCAGCTTCAAGACCACTTGGGCAGAAATATTGCGTCTCATCAGAGAGATACTTCGCCTCATAATCATAGAAGGTTCCGGCCGGTTGGATACGAATTGACGGTAAAATTTCTTCGCCAAGCATCGCGACGGTAAATTCCGGCCCGCTGAGCCATTTTTCAATCAGAACTTCTTCATCATGTTGAAATGCCAGGGCTAAAGCGGAAGATAAATCCTCAGCTTTCTCAACTTTGGACATGCCAACGCTCGACCCTTCGCGGCTGGGCTTTACAATAACCGGTAAGCCCAGCTCAGCAATGCGTGCATTAACGCTATCGGAGAGGCCCATTTCAAATTCGCGACGCGTCAGGGCAACCCAGGGGGCAACGGGTAAACCCGCGCCCTGCCACAGCAGTTTGCTGCGCAGTTTATCCATAGAAATGGCGGAGGCCATCACACCGCTGCCGGTGTACGGCATGCCGGTGAGTTCCAGCAGCCCCTGAAGGGTGCCGTCTTCGCCACCACGGCCATGTAACGCGATAAAGACTTTATCGAAGCCCATCGCCTTTAACTGGGTTACGTCAGTCTCTTTCGGATCGACCAGGTGCGCATCCACACCACCTTCACGCAGGCCCGCCAGTACCGCGGCACCTGAATTCAGGGAAACCTCGCGCTCGGCGGATGTGCCGCCAGACAGGACAGCAATCTTATCAGCCATGATGCTCATCCTCCTGAGTTTGCGGCTTCAGTTTGATTTCAGCTAAGGTACGGGCGATTTTGCCGATATTTCCCGCGCCCTGAATCAGAATTAAATCGTTGCCGGTCAGTACCGGGGCCAGAATTTCAGCCACCTGAGCAGGATCGGAAACCAAAATAGGGTCTACTTTACCGCGTCCGCGGATGGTACGACATAAAGAACGGCTGTCTGCACCAGGAATAGGAGTTTCGCCCGCTGCATAAACATCCAGCATCAGGAGCGTATCCACCTGTGACAGGACGCTGGCGAAATCGTCATACAGGTCACGGGTACGCGTGAAACGGTGCGGCTGGAAGATCATGACCAGATTTTTTTCTGGCCAGCCTGCACGCGCGGCTTTGATCGTCGCGTCCACTTCCGTCGGGTGGTGACCGTAGTCATCAACCAGCATGGCAGTACCGGGTTTACCGTTCACCGCCTCCAGCGGGTATTCACCGAGGAAGTCGAAGCGACGCCCGGTTCCCTGGAAGCTTTCCAGTGCACGAAGAATGGCTTCGTCATCAATGCCTTCTTCTGTCGCCACGGCCACTGCCGCTGCGGCATTCAGGGCGTTGTGACGCCCTGGTGCATTCAGGGTGACATGCAGCAGTTCTTTGTCCTGACGCGCCAGGGTGAAATGCCCCTGCGCACCCAGCTGTTTGTAATCTTCCACGCGGACATCAGCGTCTTCGCTGAAGCCGTAAGTCGTGATTTGACGTCCGACGCGCGGCAACAGCTCGCGAATCACAGGATCGTCTACACACATTACCGCGCGTCCATAGAACGGCAGGTTGTGCAGGAAATTAATAAAGGTCTGCTTTAAGTTCTCGAAGTCACCCTGGTAAGTATCCATATGGTCGGCTTCGATATTGGTGACGATGGCGACCATCGGCTGCAGATGCAGGAACGACGCATCGCTCTCATCCGCTTCGGCAATTAAATAACGGCTGTGTCCGAGACGCGCATGCACGCCTGCCGCTTTTACCAGACCACCATTGACGAACGTCGGATCGAGGCCCGCTTCTGCATAAATGCTGGAGACCATCGCCGTGGTGGTGGTTTTGCCGTGGGTTCCGGCAATCGCAATGCCATGACGAAAACGCATCAACTCCGCCAGCATTTCCGCACGGCGGATCACCGGAATACGCGCTTCGTGCGCGGCCACGATTTCCGGGTTATCAGAGGAGATGGCGCTCGACACGACCACCACACTCGCATCGCGCACGTTTTCCGGGCGATGATTGAAATAGATAGTCGCCCCAAGCGACGCCAGCTGCTGCGTAACAGGGTTTGGCGCCAGGTCAGACCCGCTGATCTGATAGCCTTCGTTAGCTAACACTTCGGCAATACCGCCCATGCCAGCACCACCGATGCCAACAAAGTGAATGTGCCGGACGCGACGCATCTCGGGCACGATAGAACGCAGTTTTGCCAGTTGTTGTGTATTCATTCTCTAAACGCCATCGACTACTTAAAAAATTCGTGCAGCGCAACACGCGCTGCGAGGGTTAAGCCTGGGCTGCCAGGCTCACTTCTTTTGCCACCCGTTCCGTTGCATCAGGAATAGCGGTCGCGCGTGCGCGTTGCGCCATCTCCAGTAATGCCTCTCTGTTCCAGCCCGCCAGGGTGGTGGCGACCGCATCGGCGGTAAATTGTGGCTGTTCAAATATTTTCGCGGCGCCGGCTTTCTCAAGCGGCAGCGCATTCCAGTACTGCTGTCTGTCTTTGTGCTGGAACGGCACAAACAGAGCCGGCAACCCGGCGGCGGCAATTTCGCTCACCGTCAATGCGCCAGAGCGGCAGACCACGACATCGGCCCAGGCATACGCTGCGGCCATGTCGTCGATAAATTCCGTCACTTTATGCTGCGGCTGGCCTTCATCGGCGTAAGCCTGCTCAACCATCTGTTGAGCACCTTTTCCGCTTTGGTGCCAGATTGTCACCGCATCACCCAGCTTTGCTGCAACCTGCGGCATCGTCTGGTTTAAAATGCGTGCGCCCTGAGAACCGCCAACGACCAGCACACGGACCGGCCCTTCACGACCAGGCAGGCGCGCATCCGGTAATGGCAGCGCCAGCACGTCTACGCGCACCGGGTTACCCACCACGTCCGCCTTCGGGAAGGCTCCCGGGAAAGCCTGCATCACTTTGGTGGCAATTTTCGCCAGCCATTTATTGGTCAGACCGGCAATGCCGTTCTGCTCATGCAGCACCACGGGGATGCCCAACGACCAGGCCGCCAGCCCACCCGGGCCAGAAACATAGCCACCCATCCCCAGCACCACATCAGGCTTAAAACGCTTCATGATGGCGCGCGCCTGACGCCAGGCGTTGAAAATACGCACCGGTGCCAGAAGCTGGGCCGTAAGGCCTTTTCCGCGTAAGCCGGAAATGCGAATAAAGTCGATCTCGATACCGTGCTTCGGTACCAGGTCGGCTTCCATGCGGTCCGCGGTTCCCAGCCAGCGTACCTGCCAGCCCTGTTCCATTAAATGGTGCGCAACTGCGAGCCCCGGGAACACATGTCCACCGGTACCGCCTGCCATCACCATTAACCGCTTCGGTTGATTCATCGTGAACCTCGTGTAAACGCCTGGGCTTTTTCCAGACGCGTTTCATAATCTATGCGTAACAACATCATGATGGCCGTCGACATAATCAGCAGACTGGAACCACCATAACTGATCAACGGCAACGTCAGGCCTTTGGTCGGCAGCATACCCGCTGCGGCCCCGACGTTAACCAATGCCTGGAAACTAAACCAGATACCTATTGAGCAGGCTAAGAAACCTGAAAAGCGGTGATCGATCTCCAGCGCTTTCCGCCCAATCGACATGGCGCGGAAAGCGACGAAGAATACCATTAATAGCGCTAATACCACACCGATATAACCCAGTTCTTCCCCAATAATGGAGAAGATGAAGTCAGTGTGCGCTTCGGGTAAATACTCCAGTTTCTGTACCGAGTTGCCCAGGCCCTGACCCCAGACTTCACCGCGACCAAAAGCCATCAGCGACTGCGTCAGCTGATAACCGCTGCCAAACGGGTCTTCCCACGGGTTCCAGAATGAGGTCACACGGCGGATACGGTAAGGCTCGGCGAGGATCAGCAGCACAACCGCTGAGATACCCATTCCGATGATGGCGATGAACTGCCACAGCTTCGCCCCGGCCAGGAACAGCATTGCCAGCGTGGTGACAAACAGCACGACCACGGTACCAAGGTCAGGCTGCGCCAGCAGTAAGACCGCCAGCACCAGAATAACGCCCATGGGTTTTAAGAAGCCGCGCAGGTTATTACGCACTTCATCCACTTTACGTACCAGGTAGTTAGCCAGGTAGCAGAACAGGGAGAGCTTGGTAAATTCCGCGGGCTGAATACGCAGTGGGCCAAAGGCAATCCAGCGCGATGCCCCGTTTACGGAGCTCCCCACCACCAGTACGATCAGCAGCATAATGATGGAGGCGATCAGCATCGCGGTACTGTGCCGCTGCCAGAACTCCATCGGCAGACGTAATGTCACCAGCGCCAGACAGAACGCCAGGATGATGTACAGGCCATCACGTTTCGCAAACAGGAACGGATCGTTCGCCAGTCGCTGCCCGACAGGCATGGACGCCGAGGTCACCATGATAAAACCAACCGCCGCCAGCCCCAGCGTGAGCCAGAAGAGCGTACGGTCGTACATGACCAGGCTGTCGTTATCTTTTTGACGAGAGCCCATCACCCAGCCTTTGAGTGCCGCAAACACCCACGCCAGAACGCCAAATCCTGGCAGGCGCGGCATTTTCAGGCGAGGGAGAGATAAACGCATCAGCCTAACTCCTTCGCCAGACGGGTAAAGAGATCGCCACGCTGTTCGAAATTCTTGAATTGATCGAGGCTGGCGCAGGCCGGAGAGAGCAGCACCATATCACCCGGCTTCACGCGAGGGGCAATCAGCCGCATCGCCTGCTCCATGGTCTCGGTTTGCTCGGCAATGTCAGGACGCAGCTCAGCCAGCTCACTGCCGTCGCGACCAAAGCAGTACAAGCGGATATTATTCCCGGCGAGATACGGTTTCAGCGTGGAGAAATCCGCCGATTTACCGTCGCCGCCCAGCAGTAAATGCAGGGTCCCTTCAACGTGCAGGCCGTTCAGGGCGGCCTCGGTACTGCCGACGTTGGTGGCTTTTGAGTCGTTAATCCAGCGCACACCGTTGTGCTCCAGCGCCAGCTGGAAACGGTGCGCCAGGCCGGTAAAGGTGGTCAATGCTTGCAGGCTGGACGAACGCGGCAGCCCTACGGCATCCGCCAGCGCCAGCGCCGCCAGAGCATTGGTGTAGTTATGCAGGCCGGTAAGCTTCATCTCTTTCACGTTCAGCACTTTCTCACCCTTCACGCGCAGCCAGGTTTCGCCCAACTGACGGTTAAGATGATAGTCACCCATGGTGATGCCAAAGCTAATGCAGCGATCGTCCGCCCCGCGCACCGGCATGGTCAGGGCGTCATCCGCGTTGACGACGCAGACCTTCGCATTTTCATAAATGCGCAGTTTGGCGGCGCGGTACTGCTGCAGACCAAACGGATAGCGATCCATATGATCTTCAGTAACGTTAAGGATCGTCGCCGCGGCCGCACGAAGGCTGGAGGTCGTTTCCAGCTGGAAGCTGGAAAGCTCGAGGACGTACAATTCACAGCCCTTATCCAGCAACATCAGCGCTGGCAGGCCAATATTGCCTCCCACGCCCACGTTCATGCCCGCCGCTTTCGCCATCTCACCCACAAGGGTGGTGACGGTGCTTTTACCGTTAGAGCCGGTAATCGCGATAACGGGTGCCTGCGCTTCACGGCAGAACAACTCAATATCACCGACAATCTCAACGCCCGCATCGGCCGCGGCGCTGAGTGAAGGATGCGCCAGCGCCATACCGGGGCTGGCGACAATCAGATCGGCTGCCAGCAGCCAGTCATCATTCAGACCACCAAGGTGGCGTTCAACCTGTTCCGGCAGTTTATCCAGACCCGGCGGAGAAACACGCGTATCCATTACGCGAGGCGTCACGCCGCGCGCGAGGAAAAAGTCCACGCAGGAGAGGCCTGTCAGCCCCAACCCGATGATAACGACTTTTTTGCCCTGGTAATCTGCCATGATTAACGTACCTTCAGCGTTGCCAGGCCAATCAGCACCAGCATCAGCGAAATAATCCAGAAGCGCACAATCACGCGCGGTTCCGGCCAGCCTTTCAGTTCATAGTGATGGTGAATCGGTGCCATACGGAAGATGCGCTGACCGCGCAGCTTGAAGGACCCGACCTGCAAAATCACTGAAAGGGTTTCAACCACAAATACCCCACCCATAATCACCAGCAGGAACTCCTGGCGCAGCAGTACGGCAATAATGCCCAGCGCGCCGCCCAGAGCCAGTGAACCGACGTCACCCATAAAGACCTGCGCCGGGTAGGTGTTGAACCACAGGAAGCCCAGTCCCGCCCCGACAATCGCCGTACAGACGATAACCAGTTCGCCTGCGTGTCGCAGGTATGGAATGTGCAGATAGTTAGCAAAGTTCATATTACCGGTGGCCCACGCCACCAGCGCAAAACCGGCGGCGACGAAGACGGTTGGCATAATCGCCAGGCCATCCAGACCGTCGGTCAGGTTTACGGCGTTACCGGTGCCCACGATGACGAAGTAGGCCAGCAGAATGTAGAACAGCCCCAGCTGCGGCATCACATCTTTAAAGAACGGCACCACCAACTCGGTGGCGGGGGTGTCTTTTCCTGCCAGATACAGCGCGAAGGCCACGCCCAGCGCAATCACCGACATCCAGAAGTATTTCCAGCGGGCGATCAGACCTTTGGTGTCTTTACGCACGACCTTGCGGTAATCATCAACAAACCCAATGATGCCGTAGCCCACCAGCACGGTAAGTACGCACCAGACGTACGGGTTAGAGGGATAAGCCCACAGCAGTACGGAAACAACGATCGCGGTCAGGATCATGATCCCGCCCATGGTCGGCGTACCCCGCTTGCTGAAGTGCGACTCCGGACCGTCGTTACGCACAACCTGACCGAAGGAGAGTTTTTGCAGACGGGCAATCATGCGCGGGCCCATCCACAAAGAGATGAACAGCGCAGTCAGCAGGCTGACAATGGCGCGAAACGTCAGATAGGAAAAGACGTTAAAGCCTGAATAATATTTGACCAAATGTTCGGCCAGCCAAACTAACATGTCCCGTTCTCCTGTAATGCGTGCACAACCTCTTCCATGGCGGCACTACGTGAACCTTTCACTAACACAGTCACAATTTGTTTTTCTGTCATCAATGCCGTAAGGCGTTCAATCAGCGCGGCTTTATCGGCAAAGTGCTCGCCAACACCGCTGGCATGGCTAATCGCCTGGCTCAGTTTTCCAGCGCTCAGCACGCAATCAATACCTGCCGCTTTCGCCGCGTCCCCCACCTGGACATGGCAGGCTTCGCTTTCATCACCCAGCTCAGCCATATCGCCCACTACCAGCACGCGATAACCTGGCATCTCAGACAACACCTGCACCGCCGCGGTCATTGAGCCGACGTTCGCGTTATAGGAGTCATCCAGAAGCAGTTTGTTTTCCGCAAGCTGGATCGGGAACAGACGCCCCGGCACGGCTTTTAAATTTGCCAGACCGGTTTTAATCGCCTGATGCGACGCACCAACCGCCATCGACAGCGCCGCTGCCGCGAGCGCATTGGCGATATTATGACGACCCGGCAATGGCAGAAGCACCTCAATGCCACCGGTTGGGGTATTAAGGGTGAATTCCGTGCCATGCGAAGTCACATGAATATTGGTCGCGGTAAAATCACTGTTGGCCGCATTCGGCGAGAAGCGCCAGGTCTTGCGGGAACCAATGATCTGTTGCCAGTTCAGCCAGTCATTGTTGTCGGCATTCATAATGGCGATACCGTCTTCCGGCAGGCCGGTATAGATCTCGCCTTTAGCTTTCGCCACGCCTTCCAGCGAACCAAAACCTTCCAGATGTGCAGCGGCCAGGTTATTCACCAGCGCTGCTTCCGGGCGCGTCAGGCTCACGGTCCAGGCGATTTCACCCTGGTGGTTTGCCCCTAACTCGATCACGGCAAATTCATGCTCTTTGGTCAGGCGAAGTAATGTCATCGGCACGCCGATATCATTGTTAAGGTTGCCTGCCGTATAGAGCGTATTTCCGCACTGGCTCAGGATGGCCGCAGTCATCTCTTTCACAGAGGTTTTGCCTGATGAACCGGTCAGCGCGACGACGCGCGTCGGTATCTGCTGACGAACCCAAGCCGCCAGCTCGCCGAATGCCAGACGGGTATCTTTCACCACGATCTGCGGCAGATCGACCGCGAGTTTACGGCTGACCAGCAGCGCCCCTGCACCATTCTCCCTGGCCTGTTGTGCAAAATCATGCGCGTCAAAACGTTCGCCCTTCAGCGCCACAAACAGACAACCCGGGGTCACTTTGCGGGTATCGGTCGTCACGGCCTCGATGGTCAGATCGTGACCCAGCAGCTCGCCCTGCAGTACCGCAGCGGCCTGACTTAAGGTGATGCTAATCATGCCACGACTCCCAGCAGACGCGCGGCCGTGACGCGGTCCGAATAATCAAGACGACGGTTGCCAACAATCTGATAATCCTCATGGCCTTTCCCGGCCAGCAGCACAACGTCGTTTTCCTGAGCTTGCATGATGGCGTTGGTCACGGCTTCCGCACGGCCTTCCACCACGCGGGCGCGGCCTGCATCCAGCATGCCCGACAGAATGTCGTTAATAATGGCGCGCGGCTCTTCAGTACGCGGGTTGTCATCGGTCACAACCGGAATATCCGCGAACTGTTCAGCAATGGCACCCATCAGTGGACGTTTGCCCTTATCACGGTCGCCACCGCAGCCAAACACACACCAGAGCTTACCGGTGCAGTGCAGACGCGCCGCTTCCAGTGCTTTTTCCAGTGCGTCCGGCGTGTGGGCATAATCGACCACCACGGTCGGTTTGCCCGGCGCGCTGAACACTTCCATACGGCCGCATACCGGCTGCAGACGCTCAGCCGTTTCCAGCAGCGCGTTCATCGGATAACCCAGCGCCAGCAGCGTCGCCAGCGCCAGCAGCAGGTTGCTGACGTTAAACGCGCCCATCAGACGGCTTTCAATTTCACCGTCACCCCATGAGGAGCTAAAACGAATGGTGGCGCCACTGTCGTGATAATCCACCGCAACCGCCTTCAGCCAGCGGCCGTGGCAGTTCGGGTTGATATGGTCTTCCATCGACACCGCAACCGCATCCGGCAGCTTCGCCAGCCAGCGGCGACCGACTTCGTCGTCAGCGTTGATGATGGCCTGTCCGCTATGGTGGGTGGAGTAGAGCAGCCATTTCGCCGCTTCGTAATGCTCCATATCACCATGATAATCAAGGTGATCGCGGCTCAGGTTAGTGAATACCGAGGCGGCAAACTTCAGCGCCGCCACGCGGTGCTGCACCAGACCGTGGGAAGAGACTTCCATCGCGGCAAAGGTTGCCCCCTGCCCTGCCAGGCCGGCCAGCACGTGCTGTACGTCGACTGCGGAGCCGGTGGTGTTTTCGGTCGGGCTCACTTTGCCCAACAGACCGTTACCGACAGTTCCCATGACCGCACCGGTTTCACCCAGCAGCTGCGCCCACTGCGCCATGAGCTGCGTGGTCGTGGTTTTGCCGTTTGTACCTGTCACGCCCACCAGACGCAGCCGATCGGACGGTTCGTGATAGAAACGTCCGGCCAGCGCAGAAAGACGCTCGTTTAACTGGCTGAGATAGATGACCGGCACCCCGTGCATTTCACGGATTTCACCGTCAGTTGCCTCATCTTTGGCCTCAGCAATAATGGCAGCAACACCTTGCGCAATCGCCTGCGGGATATAACGACGCCCGTCCGCCTGATGACCGACCACCGCCACAAAAAGATCGCCAGAAGCAGCCGCACGGCTGTCCAGTACCATCTCTCGCAGTGCTCGCTCCGGTGCATTAGGCACCCACGGAGCGAGAAGGTCGCGCAAATTACGATCTGCCACCTGTACCCTCGCCTTGATTAATTACAAATTCACTTTTCTCGCCCGTTGCCAGCGCATCCGGTTCGATGTTCATGGTGCGCAACACGCCGCCCATGATGGCCCCGAACACAGGCGCGGAAACGGCGCCGCCGTAGTATTTACCCGCCTGTGGATCGTTAATGACGACCACCAGCGCAAAACGCGGATTACTGGCAGGCGCAACGCCTGCGGTATAGGCAATGTATTTGTTGATGTAACGGCCGTCTGGCCCCACTTTTTTCGCGGTACCGGTTTTGATGGCGATGCGATAGCCTTTGATCGCCGCCTTCACGCCGCCGCCGCCAGGCAGCGCCACGCTTTCCATCATATGAACGACGGTACGAACGATGGATTCCGGGAAGATACGCTCACCTGGAACCGGTGGATCAACTTTGGTAATGGACAGCGGACGATAGACGCCATAGCTGCCAATCGTTGCGTAGACTCGCGCTAACTGTAACGGCGTTACCATTAGCCCGTAGCCGAAAGAGAAGGTGGCCCTCTCTATGTCAGACCACCGTTGTTTTTGAGGATATAAGCCACTGCGTTCTCCGACCAACCCCAAATTGGTCGCCTTTCCAAGCCCAAAACGTGAGTAAGTCTCTACTAACGCTGAGGACGGCATCGCTAACGCCAGCTTTGAAACGCCAACGTTACTCGACTTCTGTAAAACCCCGGTCAGGGTCAATTCGCTGTAGCGCGCCACGTCTTTAATCTCGTGGCCGTTAATACGGTAAGGGATCGTGTTCAGAACCGTGTTTTCATTGACGATGCCACGCTGAAGCGCCGTCATGACCACCATCGGTTTCACCGTGGAGCCCGGTTCGAACACGTCGGTAATCGCCCGGTTACGCATCGCATCTTTTGCGGTGCCGGTAAAGTTGTTCGGGTTATAGGACGGGCTGTTGGCCATCGCCAGCACTTCGCCCGTACTGACGTCCACCAGCACAGCGCTGCCGGATTCCGCCTTGTTGAAGGCGACGGCGTTGTTCAGCTCGCGGTAGACCAATGCCTGCAGACGCTCATCAATACTCAGCGCCAGGTTGTGTGCCGCCTGACTGTCAGTGGAAGAGATATCTTCGATAACGCGGCCGTAGCGGTCTTTACGAACAATTCGCTCGCCAGGCTGACCAGTGAGCCATTTATCGAAGCTTTTTTCAACGCCTTCAATCCCCTGGCTATCAACGTTGGTAAAGCCAATGAGGTGAGCGGTTACTTCGCCGGAAGGATAGTAGCGGCGGGATTCTTCACGAAGGTGAATACCCGGCAGCTTCAGCTTACGAATGTAGTCCGCCATGTCAGGGTTGACCTGACGCGCCAGATAGATAAAACGCCCTTTTGGATTGGCGTTGACGCGGGAAGCGAGCTGATCCAGCGGCATTTTCAGGGCATCCGAGAGCGCCTTCCAGCGGTTATCAAGCGTAATGCCACCCGCATCGTGCAGCTCTTTCGGATCGGCCCAGATGGCTTTAACCGGTACGCTCACGGCCAGTGGACGGCCTGATCGGTCGGTGATCATCCCGCGGGACGTCGACACTTCCTGAACGCGAAGGGAACGCATGTCGCCCTGTCGAACCAGCATGTCAGGGGCGATGATTTGCAACCATGCCACGCGTCCCAGCAGGAAACCCAGCGCCAGTAAAATGCAGCCGCAAAGCAACGCAAAACGCCAACTGATAAAGTTGGCCTGTTCTTCCTGACGTTTTGGTTTAAGCGTTTTTGCCGCTGCTCTCATGCGTCGCGTTTTCCCTTATTTTTGTACTACAATATTTTCCTGAGAAGGATCAACATGCTGCAATTGCAGCTTTTCCGTTGCGATCCGTTCAACCCGGCTGTGATCGCCGAGCGCATTTTCTTCAAGGATCAGGTTTCGCCATTCAATATCCAGCGCATCGCGTTCCAGTACCATCTGCTCGCGTTGCGCAGTTAATAAGCGTGTGTGGTGGGCAGTCGTGACCACCGTGACGGCCGTGACAATGATGCAAATGAACAGACAGAGTGGCAGTTTCCCAAACCGCAAAAGATCGTCGCCGATCACGCCAGGCAAGGCATGGCGCTCGTTGCTTCCTAACGAATCCTTAACTTTGCTTAGGGTCTCTGTCACTCTGCCGATCATGCGTTCGTCCTCTCTGCAACACGCAGCACTGAACTACGGGCGCGTGGATTCTGTGCCACTTCTTCTTCGCCCGGCATCAACTTGCCTAATGCTCGCAACTGACGGCCACCCAGCTTCCTGAGTTGTTCTTCCGTCATCGGCAGCCCCGCTGGAACCTGTGGACCGCGGCTTTGTTCACGCATAAAGCGCTTCACAATGCGGTCTTCCAGCGAATGGAAGCTGATGATGGATAACCGCCCACCCGGGGCCAGCACGTCGAGCGAGCTTTTTAGCGCCAGCTCTATTTCCTCCAGTTCACTGTTTACCCAGATGCGAACCGCCTGGAAGGTACGGGTCGCGGGATGTTTGTGCTTATCCTTCACCGGCGTCGCCGCCGCGATCACCTCGGCCAGCTCTTTCGTGCGGGTCATCGGCTCAATGCGATTACGCTCAACGATGGCGCGCGCGATACGCTTGCCAAAACGCTCCTCGCCGAAGGTTTTGATCACCCAGGCAATATCCGCTTCGTCCGCGGTTTGTAACCACTCGGCGGCAGACTGACCGCGAGTCGGATCCATGCGCATGTCCAGTGGACCATCGCGCATAAAAGAGAAGCCGCGTTCAGCATCATCAAGCTGGGGTGAAGAGACGCCAAGATCGAGAAGGATTCCGTCGATCTTGCCCGTCAGGCCGCGCTCGGCAACATAATCAGCAAGCGCAGAGAAAGGTCCATGCACGATGGAAAAGCGTGGGTCATCGATGGTTTGCGCAACGGCAATTGCCTGCGGATCGCGATCGATTGCCAGCAGACGCCCTTCCGCTCCAAGCTGGGAGAGGATTAAACGCGAGTGGCCACCGCGACCAAAAGTGCCATCAATGTAGATGCCGTCCGGACGAATATTCAGGCCGTTAACGGCCTCATCCAGCAGCACCGTTTTATGTTTGTAATTTTCCATCATATTTATAGAGACAAGTCCTGCAGCCGTTCCGATAATGTCGCGGAATCAGACTGCTCAGCGTCGATATCTTCCTTGACCTGTTGATACCAGGTCGTTTCATCCCACAGTTCAAACTTGTTGAACTGCCCGACCAGCATCACTTCTTTGGTCAGACCGGCATGTTGCCGTAACACAGGGGCAATCAGTAACCGGCCTGCGCTATCCATCTGACATTCACTGGCATGTCCCAATAACAACCGCTGCACGCGGCGTTCCTGCGGGTTCATGCTCGACAGTCGCGACAGCTTTTGCTCAATAATTTCCCATTCAGGTAAGGGGTAAAGCAGCAGGCAGGGGGAGTTGATGTCAATGGTGCAAACCATTTGACCCGTAGCGTTCTCAATCAGCTGGTCGCGGTATCGGGTTGGTACCGATAAACGCCCTTTGCTGTCGAGATTGACTAACGTAGCTCCACGGAACATGCCAGTCTCACCCCTCCTCACCACTTTAACCCACAAATTCCCACCTAAAGGAGTTTACGGAGCGAGGGAAAAGCTTGTCAAGCCAGGACTCTCCCTATACAGGCCCGAAAGGCCTCTATTTACAGAGATAAACAGTCCTGGTTAATAACTGCACAACTGGCGAGGCAAAATTAACGTTATGAATATTTGTAAGAAAAAAACCGAATATGCACACTAGCGTTAAGGCTCACTCAATATCATCGCAGATAAATATAAAGTGTCAGTTTGCGACGCGGGCAGCATTTTATGACAGATTCTCAGGGGATAACAGCGCCAGATTCACCCTGTCGCTCGCTAAACGCGGCGGTTGCCGTGCAAGCTGGCACAGGAGAAGGAAAAACGTCTGAATATTCATCGCCGGAAGAGGGTTTGTAACAAAATAATACAAAGACAGGCGTTTAAAATCGTTTAAACGTCCTTTAAAGGAACCATTAAACGCCAAAATGAATTAAGAAAAATAGCAGAAGGTAAATTCGCAAGAATTATCCTAATTTCTCTACGGGAATTATCCCGGCGAATTATTTCGTCAAAAGGGGGCAGATTTCTCCGCCCCGTCATTTCATTTATGGCGGCTCAAAATTCCGCGATGGTAAAGATTACGTTTAATACGCGTCAGACCCGGCTTCGGTTTACGCGGCTCGTCCAGACTTGCCAGCACAATTTCCAGCACGCGTTCAGCCACATCACGATGGCGTTGAGCCACCGCCAGAACCGGGCACTGGAGGAAGTCGAGCAGCTCGTTATCACCGAAGGTCGCGATGGCCAGGTCGGAAGGCAGTTTACCCTCACGGCGTAAGGTCACATCCATCACCCCCTGCAGCAGAGCAAATGAGGTGGTGAATAGCGCCTGCGGCATCGGGTGCGTTTCCAGCCATTTCTCAAAAAGCTGTGCGGCCGCTTCACGTTCATAGCTGTTGGCATAGAGGTAGTGCACCTCACGGGGATCGTCTTTCCAGGCGGTTCTGAACCCCTGTTCACGCAGGAAGCTGACTGACAGTTCAGGCAGCGCCCCCAGATACAGCACCGTTTCAGCCGGGAAGGTTCTCAGCTCTGCCGCCAGCATCTCGGCATCATCCTGATCGGCACCGACGACGCTCGTGAAATGCTCCCTGTCGAGCGCACGATCCAGCGCCACAATCGGGAATGGGTCGTTCGCCCAGCGCTGATAAAACGGGTGTTCAGGCGGTAAAGAGGTGGAGACGATGATGGCATCGACCTGACGCTGGAGCAGATGCTCAATACAGCGCATCTCGTTGTCGGGCTGGTCTTCCGAGCAGGCAATCAGCAACTGATAGCCACGCTGGCGCGCCTGACGTTCAAGATAGTTGGCGATACGGGTATAGCTGGTGTTTTCCAGATCCGGGATCACCAGGCCAATAGAGCGGGTGCGTCCGGCACGCAGGCCAGCTGCGACAGCATTCGGATGGTAGTTATGTTCACGAACCACCGCCATAACTTTTTCAACGGTCTTATCGCTGACACGGTACTGCTTTGCTTTACCGTTAATCACATAGCTGGCCGTTGTTCGTGACACGCCGGCTAGCCGGGCGATTTCATCCAGTTTCACAATTGCCCCTTAAAAAATGAAAAGAGTCCATGGCCTTGGCAAGGTTATGGTTAAATCTTTTAACATCTAAACGCAGAATAGCCTTCGCGGCAACCGCTTTTATCTCTGTTGTCGGCTGATTACACAAAAAAAAGCCCGGCTTTGGTGACCGGGCAGAAAGAGGCGAACCTTTTAGACAACTAACGCATGATCTTATCGCCGCGTGACAGGCCAACAACGCCCGATCTCGCAACCTCAACAATTTTTGCCACATCCCGCACAGATGCCAGGAAGGCATCCAGCTTGTCACTCGTTCCGGCCAGCTGAACCGTATATATAGAAGGCGTGACGTCTATAATCTGCCCACGGAAGATATCCGTATTACGTTTCACTTCCTCGCGCCCGTAACCGCTGGCCTGGATTTTCACCAGCATGACCTCTCGCTCAACGTAGGCACCCTGCCCCAGCTCGCTGACGCGCAGAACATCGACCAGCTTATGCAGCTGTTTCTCGATCTGCTCAAGCACTTTGGCATCGCCGACGGTCTGGATGGTCATGCGCGACAGCGTCGGATCGTCAGTCGGCGCAACGGTCAGGCTTTCAATGTTATAGCCGCGCTGTGCAAAAAGGCCAATGACGCGCGACAGTGCGCCAGACTCGTTTTCCAGTAAAACAGATAATATCCGGCGCATATCAGGTTCTCTCCGTTTTGCTTAACCACATTTCATCCATACCACCACCGCGAATATGCATCGGGTATACGTGCTCGGTGCCATCAACAATGACATCCATAAAAACGAGGCGGTTATTTTTAACGTGCTCAAGCGCTTCACCGAGCTTCGTTTCCAGCTCTGCCGGATCGGTCACTCGCATCCCAATATGGCCGTAGGCTTCAGCCAGACGAACAAAGTCCGGCAGTGACGTCATGTAGGACTGAGAGTGACGACCAGAGTAGATCATGTCCTGCCACTGCTTCACCATCCCGAGATAACCGTTATTCAGGTTCAGCACCAGTACCGGCAGCTCATACTGAAGGGCCGTCGACAGCTCCTGGATGTTCATCTGAATACTGCCGTCTCCCGTCACGCAGACGACGGTTTCGTCAGGCAGAGCCAGCTTGACGCCCAGTGCGGCAGGCAAGCCAAAGCCCATCGTTCCTAACCCTCCGGAGTTAATCCAGTGGCGCGGTTTATCAAACGGATAATAAAGGGCGGCAAACATCTGATGCTGACCCACGTCAGACGTCACGTATGCCTCGCCTTTCGTCAGCCGCCAGATAGTTTCGATCACCGCCTGCGGCTTAATGCTGTCGCTTTGCGTGTCATACTTCAGGCACTGACGCGCACGCCATTGTTCGATCTGCTGCCACCAGTCACGGATCTCATCCAGCGGCTGGGAAGGGGGCTCCTGTGCCAGCAGATCCAGCATTTGCTCCAGCACCTGGCGGGCATCACCGACGATCGGCACATCCGCAGACACCGTTTTCGAAATAGAAGTGGGATCGATATCAATATGAAGCACGGTGGCGTTCGGGCAGTATTTCGCCAGATTGTTGGTGGTGCGATCGTCAAAGCGCACGCCGACGGCAAAGATCACATCGGAATGGTGCATCGTCATGTTGGCTTCATAGGTACCGTGCATACCCAGCATCCCCAGAGCCTGACGGTGAGTTGCCGGGAAAGCGCCCAGCCCCATCAGCGACGACGCAACGGGAAGATTGAGTTTCTCGATAAGCTCCCGAAGCTGCCCTTCACAGGCAGAATTGATTGCCCCACCACCGACATAGACTACCGGTTTTTTGGCGGCCAGCAGCGTTTGCAAGGCACGTTTGATCTGCCCCTTGTGGCCCTGCGTCGTTGGGTTGTATGAGCGCATGCTCACCGACTCCGGCCAGACATAAGGAAGCTTGTTCGCCGGGTTCAAGATATCTTTCGGCAGATCGACCACCACCGGGCCGGGACGCCCGCTTGCTGCCAGCCAGAAGGCTTTTTTCAATATCCCCGGGATGTCTTCAGTTTGCTTAACCAGGAAGCTGTGCTTCACAACGGGACGCGAAATCCCCACCATGTCGCACTCCTGAAATGCGTCGTAGCCGATCAGTGACGTCGCCACTTGGCCGGAAAGAATAACCAGCGGGATAGAGTCCATATACGCCGTGGCAATGCCGGTGATGGCGTTTGTCGCGCCGGGACCTGACGTCACTAATACCACGCCTACTTCACCTGTCGCGCGGGCCAGCCCGTCAGCCATATGTACCGCCGCCTGCTCGTGGCGTACTAAAACATGGTCAATGCCGCCTACCGTATGAAGCGCATCATAAATATCCAGGACTGCGCCGCCGGGATAACCGAACACTTGCTTCACGCCCTGATCGATTAACGATCGGACGACCATTTCCGCGCCAGACAACATCTCCATGCTTTGCCTCCAGGCATTTTGTTATAGACGAGTTGCAGAATTCATTTCCGCACCGTCTTACGACTGGGTTAAACCAATCTTATATTTTGCAGAGTGATCGTTACCTTAACCGCTCGTTATGAGGCAGGCAATTAGCAGACCGGGTGAGCTAAACGGTTCGCAAAGCAGAAAAAACAGGTATTAAGGAAGGATATGGTCAATTCATCTGGTATTAGAGGATGAGATGATTAATCATCGCTGAAAAGCGCGTCGATTCAGGAAATCATCTATTTTTGCGAGCCAGAGAGCAGTAAGAAAAAATTCACAACAGAATAAAATAACAATAACAGAGAAAAAACCAGGATAAATCACACGCGAAAATGCAATTTATCCTGATGCGCTTATCGACGGCAAATACTGATCAGCAACTCTTCCATCCACTGGTGCCCTTTATCCCGACCGGCGGCTTCATGCCAGGAGAGATAGCAGGTACGGCTATTCAGCTTGAGCGGCAACGGCAACATTTGCAGTTGTAGTTGACCGGAAAACTCCTCAGCCAGCCAGCGTGGTGCAATAGCCACCAGATGTGTCTGCGAGACCACGTTCAATACGCTGACCATTGCCATTCCCTGATAAGCAACGCTTGCCTGTTTATCCGCCGTGTCATACCACGGCAGGCTAAAGGAAGCATATCTGTCGAGCGCAACAACAGCATGCTGCTCACTATAAACGTCACTTTCCCGAAGCGGAGAATTGAGTCGGGGGTGTTTTTTACTGGCGACCAACACCATTTCATCTTTAAACAGCGGAACGCAAGAAAATTCGGGACGTCGAAATTCTTCATATCCCAGAACGAACTCGGTCTCCTGGTAGCGTAACTGATGCTCTGTGTTTTGATTTAAGGATGATTTAAAAACCAGATGGATATTGGGAGCGATCTCTTCAACTTTATTATAAATAATCGACGTCAAATAATTATCTAACGGACTGCAAACACAAAGATTGAATACACGCTCACTGCTTAAAGGTTCAAAGCCTGACCCTGGCAGCTCGTTCTGAACCAGCTGCAACGCCTGACGGATAGAGCCGAATAACTGGAATGCCCGTGCGGTAGGCTGTATTCCTCTCCCGTAACGAACGAATAACTCGTCGTTAAACATAACCTTAAGTCTGGCAACAGCATTACTGACCGCGGGCTGAGACATCCCCAACGTATGGGCCGCCCGGGTGATATTCTGCTCCTGCATGACAGCATCAAATACCGTGAGCAGATTAAGGTCCACCGTACGTAACTGCGGTTTAATCCCATCAGTAGTTTGAGGTTGTTTAATATTAATTTCTGGCACTTCTGACTCCACTGTCACGCTACACTCCCTTTGCCAACGTACTGTAATAATTCCGAAGAATATGATTTACCATGCATATACGATCAGCGAAAGAGAATTATTTTAAATTCGGAAAATATAAATAACAGTTTAGCGAAAATGACTTTTCGCCGCTGACAAACGATAAAATAAACACCACTGCAAATGATATGATTCACTTTAGGATTTGAATGAAACCATAAACCAGACCAATATACAATCGTCAGCGGGTTAATGATGTCTTAAGTATTATTAAACTGTTATTGCAACCCCGATTAAATAAGTTAACAATCTGTAATAACCATAAGACATCCGAAGTGATAAAAAACATTCACCGCATTTATAACTTAATGATATCAAACCCATTTGCGCCCCACACAATTGAGTAGCGAACTTTTAAGTTATTCATCACAATTATATTCAATTATTTCTGCAACCTTTTTCTCAGTCCAAAATTAGACAATTTGTAGGGTCGGAAAAGCAAAACCCAGCACAATTAGCTAAAGCACATATCCTGTCAACCTGGCCAGCCGGGTGCGTTTTTGCCTGCAGGGGTTGACATGCACAGTCGTATCCAGTACCACTAAAAGCATATTGAATTTAACGGAGCACGATTCATGATTCGCACCATTCGTTTCACCGGTCTACTACTACTAAACGCATCCACTGTGCGCGGTAGACTGGCGGGCGAAATTCAGCGTTGAATCGTCACCAGTAAGACTAAAAACCCGCGCCACTGCGCGGGTTTTTTTATGCTCGTAGCAAGGCGCCCTAAGACTGACAAGGACCTAACCCATGAGCCAGCAAGTCATTATTTTCGATACAACTTTACGTGACGGTGAACAGGCATTACAGGCAAGCCTGAGTGTGAAAGAGAAACTGCAGATCGCGCTGGCTCTCGAACGTATGGGTGTCGACGTGATGGAGGTCGGTTTCCCTGTCTCTTCTCCGGGTGACTTCGAATCCGTGCAGACCATTGCGCGTACCATTAAGAACAGCCGCGTCTGTGGCCTGGCACGCTGTGTGGAAAAAGATATCGATGTTGCAGCCGAGTCGTTGAAGGTTGCCGAAGCATTCCGTATTCATACCTTTATTGCTACCTCTCCTATGCACATTGCCACCAAGCTGCGCAGCACGCTGGATGAGGTCATTGAGCGCGCGGTCTACATGGTCAAACGTGCCCGTAACTACACGGATGACGTTGAATTCTCCTGTGAAGATGCTGGCCGTACGCCGATTGAAGATTTGGCGCGCGTGGTGGAAGCTGCCATCAATGCGGGCGCTAAAACCATCAACATCCCGGACACTGTCGGCTACACCATGCCGTTTGAGTTCTCCAACATCATTACCGGTCTGTATGAACGCGTACCAAACATTGATCAAGCGATTATCTCCGTACATACCCACGATGACCTGGGGCTGGCCGTTGGCAACGCCATCGCTGCGGTGCACGCCGGTGCACGTCAGGTAGAAGGCGCGATGAACGGCATCGGTGAACGTGCAGGTAACTGTTCACTGGAAGAAGTGATCATGGCGATCAAAGTGCGCAAAGACATCATGAATGTGCATACCCGCATCAATCACAACGAAATCTGGCGTACCAGCCAGACCGTCAGCCAGATCTGCAACATGCCCATCCCGGCTAACAAGGCGATTGTGGGTACCGGCGCCTTTGCGCACTCCTCCGGTATTCATCAGGATGGCGTGCTGAAAAACCGTGAAAACTACGAAATCATGACCCCGGAATCCATCGGCCTGAACCAGGTTCAGTTGAACCTGACCTCCCGTTCCGGTCGTGCGGCGGTGAAACACCGTATGGAAGAGATGGGTTATAAGGACAGCGATTACAACATGGATCAGCTGTACGACGCCTTCCTGAAGCTGGCCGATAAAAAAGGTCAGGTATTCGACTATGACCTGGAAGCGCTGGCCTTCATCAATAAACAGCAGGAAGAGCCTGAGCACTTCCGCCTCGATTACTTCAGCGTGCAGTCAGGCTCCAGCGACATTGCGACTGCCTCGGTCAAACTGGCCTGTGGCGAAGACATTAAGGCCGAAGCGGCAAACGGCAATGGCCCGGTTGATGCCATTTACCGCGCAATTAACCGCGTCACCGAGTACGACGTAGAGCTGGTGAAATATGACCTGACGGCCAAGGGCCACGGTGAGAATGCCCTGGGTCAGGTTGATATCGTGGTCACCCACAATGGCCGTCGTTTCCACGGTGTGGGCCTGGCGACGGATATTGTTGAATCCTCCGCGAAGGCGATGGTCCACGTGCTGAACAACATCTGGCGCGCCGCTGAAGTTGAAAAAGAGTTGCAACGCAAAGCTCAGAATAAAGAGAACAACAAGGAAACCGTGTAATGTCGAAGAATTACCATATTGCTGTGTTACCGGGTGACGGTATTGGCCCGGAAGTGATGGCACAGGCGCTGAAAGTACTGGAAGCCGTTCGTTCGCGTTTTGCGATGAAAATCTCCACCAGCCACTATGATGTGGGCGGTATCGCCATCGATAATCACGGTACTCCGCTGCCAAAAGCGACCGTTGAAGGGTGTGAAAATGCGGATGCTGTGCTGTTTGGCTCCGTGGGTGGCCCTAAATGGGAACACCTGCCGCCCGCCGAGCAGCCTGAGCGCGGCGCGCTGCTGCCACTGCGTAAACATTTTAAATTGTTCAGCAACCTGCGTCCGGCGAAGCTGTACCAGGGGCTGGAAACGTTCTGTCCGCTGCGTGCAGATATCGCGGCTAACGGCTTTGACATCCTGTGCGTGCGTGAACTGACCGGCGGGATCTACTTCGGGCAGCCTAAAGGGCGCGAAGGCAGCGGTCAGCATGAAAAAGCCTTTGATACCGAGGTCTATCACCGTTTTGAAATTGAACGTATCGCCCATATCGCCTTTGAGTCGGCGCGCAAACGCCGCCATAAAGTGACGTCTATCGATAAAGCGAACGTTCTGCAGTCTTCTATTTTGTGGCGTGAAATCGTCAGTGAAGTCGCGAAACAGTATCCGGATGTCGAACTGTCCCATATGTACATCGACAACGCGACCATGCAGCTGATTAAAGATCCGTCGCAGTTTGACGTTCTGCTGTGTTCCAACCTGTTCGGCGATATTCTCTCGGACGAATGCGCAATGATCACAGGCTCTATGGGGATGTTGCCATCAGCCAGCCTCAATGAAGAGGGATTTGGCCTGTACGAACCTGCAGGCGGCTCCGCGCCCGATATCGCCGGCAAAAACATTGCCAACCCGATTGCGCAGATCCTCTCCCTGGCCTTGCTGTTGCGCTACAGCCTTGATGCCGGTGATGCAGCAACCGCAATTGAAAACGCCATTAACCGTGCGTTAGAAGAAGGTGTCCGTACCGGTGATTTAGCACGCGGCACGGCGGCAGTCAGTACCGATGAAATGGGCGACATTATTGCCCGCTATGTCGCTGAAGGGGTGTAATCATGGCGAAAACGTTATATGAAAAATTGTTTGATGCGCACGTAGTCTACGAGGCACCAAACGAAACCCCACTGTTGTATATCGATCGCCATCTGGTGCACGAGGTTACCTCCCCTCAGGCATTCGACGGACTGCGTGCGCATAAGCGCCCGGTGCGCCAGCCAGGTAAAACCTTCGCGACAATGGATCACAACGTCTCCACGCAAACCAAAGATATCAATGCGTCGGGCGAAATGGCGCGTATCCAGATGCAGGAGCTGATCAAAAACTGCAATGAATTTGGCGTCGAGCTCTACGATCTGAACCACCCGTATCAGGGTATCGTCCACGTGATGGGGCCAGAACAGGGCATCACCCTGCCAGGCATGACCATTGTCTGCGGTGACTCCCACACGGCCACCCACGGCGCGTTTGGGGCCCTGGCGTTCGGTATTGGTACCTCTGAAGTTGAACATGTTCTGGCGACGCAGACCCTGAAACAGGGCCGCGCCAAAACCATGAAGATTGAAGTGAAAGGCAAAGCGGCCCCGGGCATTACCGCCAAAGACATCGTGCTGGCCATCATCGGTAAAACCGGCAGCGCAGGCGGCACCGGTCACGTGGTTGAATTCTGCGGTGAAGCCATCCAGGCACTGAGCATGGAGGGCCGTATGACGCTCTGCAACATGGCCATTGAGATGGGGGCGAAAGCGGGCCTGGTTGCGCCAGACGAAACAACCTTCAGCTATGTGAAGGGCCGTCTGCACGCGCCGAAAGACCAGGATTTTATTGAGGCGGTTGCGTACTGGAAAACCCTGAAAACCGACGATGGTGCGACGTTTGACACCGTGGTTACGCTGCAGGCGGAAGACATTGCGCCACAGGTGACCTGGGGAACCAACCCGGGCCAGGTGATTTCCGTCAACGATAACATTCCTGACCCGGCCTCTTTCAGCGATCCGGTCGAGCGCGCCAGTGCGGAAAAAGCGCTGGCCTATATGGGTCTGAAGCCAGGCATTCCGTTGACTGACGTGACCATTGATAAAGTGTTTATCGGCTCCTGCACCAACTCCCGTATCGAAGATTTGCGCGCGGCGGCCGAGATTGCCAAAGGCCGCAAAGTGGCACCGGGCGTTCAGGCGCTGGTTGTGCCGGGCTCTGGCCCGGTGAAAGCCCAGGCGGAAGCCGAAGGCCTGGATAAGATCTTTATCGAAGCGGGCTTCGAATGGCGCCTGCCTGGCTGCTCCATGTGCCTGGCCATGAACAATGACCGCCTGAATCCTGGCGAGCGTTGTGCCTCCACCAGTAACCGTAACTTTGAAGGCCGTCAGGGCCGCGGTGGGCGTACTCACCTGGTCAGCCCGGCAATGGCCGCCGCTGCGGCAGTGACCGGTCATTTCGCCGATATTCGCAGCCTGAAATAAGGAGACAATCATGGCAGAGAAATTTACCCAACATACGGGCCGGGTTGTCCCACTGGACGCCGCTAACGTCGACACTGACGCCATCATTCCAAAGCAGTTTTTGCAGAAGGTGACCCGTACCGGGTTTGGCGCGCATCTGTTTAACGACTGGCGCTTCCTGGATGACAAAGGCGAAGTGCCCAATCCCGAGTTCGTGCTGAACTTCCCGGAGTTTAAAGGCGCATCGATTCTGCTGGCGCGTGAAAACTTTGGCTGCGGCTCTTCCCGTGAACATGCACCCTGGGCGCTCACCGACTACGGGTTCAAAGTGGTTATCGCCCCAAGCTTTGCCGATATCTTCTACGGCAACAGCTTTAATAACCAGCTGCTGCCGGTGACGCTGAGCGATGCGCAGGTAGACGAATTGTTCGCCCTGGTGAAGGCAAATCCTGGGATTTCGTTTGAAGTGGATCTGGAAGCGGAAGTGGTGAAAGCGGGTGATAAATCCTACAGCTTCAGCATTGACGCCTTTCGTCGTCACTGCATGCTGAATGGCCTGGACAGTATTGGCCTGACGCTGCAGCACGAAGATGCCATCTCCGCCTATGAGCAAAAACAGCCTGCGTTTATGGGGTAGGCTGCGTACCATCCCGGTGAAGATCAACATCGTCCAACAAAATGGTGCAGTACACCCTCAGTGTTAATTGATGTGGGCCTCATCACTGTTTGCCTCTTGCGTCAGCCTGAGGCAAACAGCCTCGGCTGACGCCACGCGCTCTATGCGCCTTCTCAGACCCTGTCAGAAAATCGTTTTATTTCGTGAAGCCGCCTTCCAGAATCACACATCTTTTACCCGGCAGGTTAGCACCAGCGTCACCACGGAAATGGCCGCAATCATCCAGTACACTGACGCGTGACCGTAGGTTTGTGACAACGCCCCCTGAATCACCCCTGCCAGAATAACGCCCGTTGAAATGCTGTTGGTAAAGAGCGTAGTGGCAGAGCCTGCCCGTCCCGGCATTAAGTCCTGGAACCAGAGCATCCCAATCCCGGCCACGATGCCAATAAACACGGCATTAAACAGCTGCAGCGCAAGCAGTGCTTCGCGCGAATGGAAGACGATCAGCCCCAGATAAAAAAGCACTCCCGCCGCCACGGCGACGATCATCATGCGACGCTTTCCAAAACGCTTAACGTAATAACCCGCCAGGATCATCGCCGGAATTTCCAGGCCGGCAGCCGTCCCCATCAGGATCCCCGCAAGCTTGTCCGGCAACCCCAGATCGCTGCTGATCCACAGCGGCATATCAATGATGTACATGGTGTTGCAGGTCCACATCAGCATGGACGCGATAAACAGCATGCGGACGTTTTTATCCTGCCAGCCGCTCACCTGGGTGATGGGTTTATCGGTCGTCTGCTCCACTCGCGCCACCGAGGGTAGCGCAAAGGCAATCAGTATCAGGCTGATGACAAAAATGCCGGCAGCGATAGAAAACATGGTGGTAAAGCCATAGTTCAGCGCCAGCATAAACGCCAGCGGCGGGCCGATCACCCAGGCCAGAGAGAGCTGCGCACGCATGACCGAGCTGAACATCACCACTTCCCGCGCCGAGTTATCCGCGTATTCACGGGCCAGCGCGAACAGCTGCGGCATGGCGGTATTGGCGAGGGACGCCAGAAGCACGCCGCAGGTAATCAGCGTCAGGTAATGGCGATTGAAGGCAAACAGCAGCGCGTTACCCACGGCCATGGCGCAGCAAAAGAGGATCAGTTTGCGACGATCGCCCCGATTGTCCGATCGTTTTGCCAGTGCCAGACTGACCAGGATCCCGGCGATGGCGTTCACGGTATAAAACAGCCCCACCCAAAACGGCTGCGCCCCCACCTCACGGCTGAGAAACAGACTCAGCGTCGGAGCCTGCAAGGCCCCCGCCACGCCCATCATAAAGGCCACCAGCATAAAAGCGGCATACACGCCGTTCAGGCGTCGCCCCATCGTCATCAACCAGAGCATGCGCAAGTCCTTGTGAAAGCGAATCGAAAGTGGGTGAATAGTAAACGAAAAAAGCCAGCAAAAACATTTTGCTGGCGGGTGATAAGCACCAATACTCAGTCACACATGATCGAGGCGAGTTAGCAAGAAGAGGTCGGTTTCGTAACGTCCCACTGCATCAGATCTTCCAGGATTTTCAACCGTTGCTCTGCACACTGGCGGGCCAGCCAGGACGCTCCCTGCGTCGCTGAAAAATAACGCTGATAAAACTGACGTGCGGTAGACCTCTTCATAATTTACCTCCTCACTTCATCGGGAAGAATTATTGGCCTAATATAGGGATTAATAAATTGCTGATTTTTTGTCAGGAGTTCCCCTTTTATGCCCTCTGGTCGTCTGCAACAACAATTTATCCGCCTCTGGCAATGCTGCGAGGGGCGATCGCAGGAGACCACGCTGAACGAGCTGGCGGACCTGCTCAGCTGTTCGCGCCGGCACATGCGCACGCTGCTTAATACCATGCAGCAGCAGGGCTGGCTCAACTGGGAGGCCGAGGCGGGTCGCGGAAAACGCTCCCGCCTGACCTTCCTGTATACCGGGCTGGCGTTGCAGCAGCAGCGAGCGGAAGACCTGCTGGAACAGGACCGCATCGACCAGTTGGTGCAGCTGGTGGGGGACAAAGCGGCAGTACGCCAGATGCTGGTGTCGCATCTCGGGCGCAGCTTTCGTCAGGGTCGCCACATTCTGCGGGTGCTCTACTATCGACCGATGAAAAACCTGTTGCCCGGCACGGCGTTACGCCGCTCTGAAACCCATATGGCCCGACAAATATTCAGCGGCCTGACGCGCATAAATGAGGAAAATGGGGAACTGGAAGCGGATATTGCGCACCACTGGCAGCAACTTTCTCCTCTTCACTGGCGCTTCTTTCTACGTCCTGGTATTCATTTCCACCACGGCCGCGAGCTGGAGATGGTCGATGTAATTGCCTCTTTAGAGCGCGCCTGCACGCTACCGCTCTATTCCCATATTTCACGCGTTCACTCCCCTACGGCATGGACACTGGATGTTGAACTGTCTCAGCCGGACAAATGGCTTCCGTGGCTGCTGGGCTATGTACCGTCGATGATTTTGCCCGGTGAATGGGAGTCGATGAATAATTTTGCCAGCCTGCCGATTGGCACCGGCCCCTACTCTGTATCGCGCAATAACAACAACCAGCTGAAAATCCGCGCTTTTGATGACTATTTTGGCTACCGGGCGCTGATCGACGAAGTGAACGTGTGGGTATTACCGGATCTCAACGAAGAGCTGAGCGCCGGGCTGACGCTGGAAGGGCCTACCACGGGCGAAAAGGCCGTGGAGAGCCGGCTCGAAGAAGGGTGTTACTACCTGCTGTTCGACGGCCGTACCCATCGCGGGGCAAACCATGAGGTGCGCAAATGGATAAGCCACGTGTTGTCGCCCTCCAGCCTGATTTATCATGCGGAGGAGCAGTACCAAACCTACTGGTTCCCGGCGTATGGTCTGCTTCCTCGCTGGCATCACGCCCGTCCGACATACTGCGACAAGCCCGCCGGGCTGGAGTCCATCACCCTGACCTACTATCGCGAGCACGTTGAACACCGCTTTATCGCCAGAATTATGACCCGACTGCTGGCCGCCGTTGGGGTGAGGCTGGATGTCAAAGAGGTGGATTACGATGAATGGCATCAGGGGGAGATTGTCAGCGACATCTGGCTCAACAGTGCCAACTTTACCCTGCCGCTTGATTTCTCGCTCTTCTCTCACCTGTATGAGGTCCCGCTTATCCAGCACTGCATAGACCGGGACTGGCAGCAGGACGCGGCCCTCTGGCGCGCTGGCGACATGAATCTGGCCTCATGGTGCCAGCAGTTGCTGGCTGAACAAGCGATCGTGCCGTTGATCCATCACTGGCTGATGATCCAGGGGCAGCGTAGTATGCGCGGTGTCAGAATGAATACGCTGGGCTGGTTTGATTTTAAATCCGCCTGGTTTTCCCCGCCGGAGCCATAAAACTTTCGTAATATTTGCCAAATCATTACAATAGCGCCGTTCTCAACGGGGTGCTGCATCACTGATGTGCGCTGAGATAATACCCGTCGAACCTGATCCGGATAACGCCGGCGAAGGGATTTGAGGCTGTCACTCAAAATCCTTTGCCACTCAACCTTGAGGTGCAAAGTGTTAAAAAAAGTTCTCCCCCTTCTGGCGCTGTTTGCGCTGCCTGCCGTCGCGAAGCCCGTCCTGACGGTCTACACCTACGACTCCTTCTCAGCCGACTGGGGTCCGGGTCCGGTGGTGAAAAAAGCCTTTGAAGCTGACTGTCAGTGCGAACTGAAGTTCGTGGCGCTGGAAGATGGCGTCTCGCTGCTTAACCGCCTGCGCATGGAAGGCAAAAACAGTAAAGCCGATGTGGTGCTTGGGCTGGATAACAACCTGCTGGAGGCCGCCTCGAAAACCAGACTGTTTGCCAAAAGCGGCGTCGCCACCGATGCCGTCAGCATCCCGGGCGGCTGGCAGAACGACACCTTTGTGCCGTTCGATTACGGTTACTTCGCGTTTGTTTACGACAAAAACAAGCTTAAAAACCCGCCGAAAAGCCTGAAGGAACTGGTCGAAAGCGAGCAGAAATGGCGCGTTATTTATGAAGATCCTCGCACCAGTACGCCAGGCCTGGGGCTGCTGCTGTGGATGCAGAAAGTCTACGGCGATGACGCTCCGCAAGCGTGGCAGAAGCTGGCCGCCAAAACCGTCACCGTGACAAAAGGCTGGAGCGAAGCCTACGGTCTGTTCCTGAAAGGGGAAAGTGATCTGGTTCTGAGCTACACCACCTCCCCGGCTTATCACATCATCGCCGAGAAAAAAGACAATTACGCCGCCGCCAGTTTTGCTGAAGGGCACTATCTGCAGGTCGAAGTGGCAGCCCGCACGGCATCCAGCAAACAGCCCGAACTGGCCGAGAAGTTCCTGAAATTTATGGTCTCCCCGGCATTCCAGAACGCGATTCCAGCGGGTAACTGGATGTACCCCGTGACCAGCGTGGCGTTGCCAGCGGGCTTTGAGAAACTGACCAAACCGCAAACCTCGCTGGAGTTTACGCCTCAGCAGGTTGCCGCGCAGCGAGCAGCATGGGTAAGTGAATGGCAACGCGCCGTCAGCCGTTAATTCCCGGCTGGTTAATTCCTGGGCTGCTCGCCGCCGTATTGATGGTGGCGGTCAGTCTGGGCGCATTCCTTGCCTTGTGGTTTAACGCGCCAGAGAGCGACCTGTTCGCGCTCTGGCACGACAGCTATCTCTGGCACGTTATCCGTTTCTCTTTCTGGCAGGCCTTTCTCTCTGCGCTGCTGTCGGTTATCCCCGCCATTTTCCTGGCACGCGCGCTTTATCGTCGCCGTTTCCCCGGCAGGCAGGCCCTGCTGCGCCTGTGCGCCATGACGCTGATCCTGCCGGTCCTGGTGGCCGTGTTTGGCATCCTGAGCGTCTATGGTCGTCAGGGGTGGCTGGCTTCACTTTTCAGCCTGATGGGTCTGGAGTGGCGCTTCTCGCCCTACGGACTGAAGGGCATTCTGCTGGCGCACATCTTTTTCAATATGCCGATGGCGACCAGACTCTTTTTACAGGCACTGGAAAACATCCCCGGTGAACAGCGCCAGCTTGCCGCCCAGTTGGGCATGCGCGGCGTATCCTTCTTCCGCCTGGTCGAATGGCCGTGGCTGCGTCGTCAGATCCCGCCGGTTGCGGCTCTGATCTTTATGCTCTGTTTCGCCAGTTTTGCCACCGTGCTTTCACTCGGCGGCGGCCCGCAGGCCACCACCATCGAACTGGCAATTTACCAGGCGCTCAGTTACGACTATGACCCCGGCCGCGCCGCGCTGCTGGCGATGGTGCAGATGGTTTGCTGCCTGTGCCTTGTACTGCTGAGCCAGCGTCTGAGCAAAGCCATCCCGCCGGGCAGTAATCAGATAACCGGCTGGCGCGACCCGCTGGACAGCATGCATAGCCGGATCGCTGACCTGCTGCTTATCACGCTGGCGCTGCTGCTTCTGCTTCCGCCGCTGATGGCCGTCATCGTCGATGGCCTGAACCTGAATCTCGTTACCGTGTTGCAGCAGCCCGTTCTCTGGCAGGCAACGTGGACCTCGTTACGGATCGCGCTGGCCGCCGGGCTGCTGTGTGTCATGCTGACCATGATGCTTTTATGGAGCAGCCGCGAGCTTTATGCGCGTCAGGCCCGTAAAGCCGGGCATGCCCTGGAGCTGACAGGCATGCTGATCCTGGCGATGCCCGGCATTGTACTGGCGACGGGGTTCTTTTTATTGTTCAACAGCACTATTGGCCTGCCGGAAAACGCCGATGGCATCGTGATTTTCACCAATGCCCTGATGGCGATCCCCTACGTGCTGAAGGTGCTGGAAAATCCGATGCGAGACATCAACAGCCGCTACGCGCTGCTGTGCCAGTCGCTCGGTCTGCAGGGCTGGCAGCGGCTAAAGATTATCGAACTGCGTGCGCTGAAACGCCCGCTGGCCCAAGCCCTGGCCTTCGCCTGTGTGCTCTCAATTGGTGATTTTGGTGTCGTGGCGCTCTTCGGTAATGAAGATTTCCGCACCCTCCCGTACTGGCTGTACCAGCAAATTGGCTCCTATCGTAGCCAGGAGGGAGCCGTCACGGCGCTGCTGTTACTGATGCTCTGCTTTGCCTTATTTACCGTTATCGAAAAACTTCCGGGGCGTAATGTTAAAACTGACTGATGTAACCTGGCTCTACCAGCATCTGCCAATGCGCTTCTCCCTTTCGGTTCGTCAGGGAGAGATGATTGCGGTTCTGGGTCCGAGCGGGGCCGGAAAGAGTACTTTGCTCAATCTGATTGCCGGTTTTCTGCAACCGGCGAGCGGGTCGATAGTGATTGAAAACCGCGACCATACGCGCACGCCACCCGCCCGACGTCCGGTGTCGATGCTGTTCCAGGAAAATAATCTGTTCATGCATCTGACGGTGCGGCAAAACATCGCCCTGGGTATGGATCCTGGCCTGAAACTCAACGACGGCCAGCGCCAGAAGCTGGAGCTGATTGCCGCTCAGATGGGCATTACCGCGTTTATTGACCGCCTCCCCGAAGCCCTCTCCGGCGGGCAGCGTCAGCGGGTGGCGCTGGCGCGCTGCCTGGTGCGCGAGCAGCCCATACTGCTTCTGGATGAGCCCTTCTCTGCACTCGATCCTGCCTTGCGCCAGGAGATGCTTACCCTGGTGCAGGACGTGTGCCAGCGTCAGCAACTGACAATGCTGATGGTTTCGCACAGCATCGAGGATGCCGCGCGGATTGCGCCACGATCGGTGGTCATTGCAGAAGGGCGAATTGCCTGGGATGGCGGCACAGAGGAACTGCTCAGCGGTTACGCAGGGGCGTCTTCATTGTTAGGCATCAGTGCGGGCTGACCCTCTCCCACGGGAGAGGGAAACAGATTAACGGCTCACCACCTTCAAGAGGATTTCACCGTACACCGGCATCAGCGGGTGGCGAATCAGGGCGACCAGCGCCACCACGGCAACCCCCAGCATTAACGGCGCGAGCCACAGCAGGCGCGAGCGTGGCAGATAACGCGTCAGGCGATCAACATTCGCTTTCGCGCTGCGCCACAGTCGCCAGCACAGCCAGGCAGCGATCCACAACAGCAGGGCCGTAGCCAGCAACAACCACTTAAATTCACCGCTTTGCATTCCGTCAGGAATATCAACGGTGGCCCCTGCCAGGATCCCCGGCAGAAAATAGAACGGCGGCCAGAAAACACAGCCGATGATGTTCGGCACCACGAATTTCGCAACCGGCAGATCCAGCATCCCCGCGACCATCGGCACCAGCGGACGCGTTGGTCCAACAAAGCGACCGACGAGGATCGTGAACATGCTGTGCTGATGCAGCGCGTGTTCGGTTTTATCCAGCAAGGCTTTGTTCTTTTTCATGAACGACCAGCGGTGCAGCGGTTTCTTAAAGCGCCAGCCCAGCCAGAAGGAGATCCAGTCGCCAAGTAAACAGCCAATAATCCCCGCCATCCACGCCTGCCAGAAATTCACTTCACCGCTGCCAATCAACGCGCCCAGCCCCGCCATCATCACCGTGCCGGGGAGGATCAACCCAACAAGTGCAAGCGATTCCAGAAACGCCACCAGCGCAACGGCGATAAGCGAATACATAACGGACTGGGTGATAAAATGTTCCAGCAATGCCTGCATAACTATTCCGGTCAGAAAACGAATCAGGGATTCTGCTTAGCGCCCTGCACCGCGTCAAGACAACAATTGTCTGAATAGTTTACAGGTTGCTTCCACAGTTCACCTGCTTGTTTATCTTTTTTTACCGTTTATTCACATCCTGCCCGGAATTCACTGGGGCTGGCACCGGTGCATTTTTTAAATACCCGGGAGAAATAGAGCTGGTCTTCAAAGCCCACATTGCGCCCCACGGTGGCAATGGGCATGCGGGTGGTGCTGAGCAGGAGCTTCGCCTGGCTGATACGCTGGTCCTCACGCCAGCTCAGGACGCTAACGCCCAGCTGCTGACGGAACAGATGTGACAGCCGCGACGGTGAGAGACACACATGCTGGGCGACGCTGGCGATATCGAACTGGCTGTCGGCCAGATGGTCGCTGATGTACTGGCAGGCGTCGCGCACGCGGTTGTCCAGCGGAGGATTAAGTGACGCGTTTATCGCCTCCATCCGGCGCAACAGCACCTGTTCAAGCAGGTTAATCGCCAGCAGTTCGGCATACCGGCCACCCGCCTGCCCCGCTTCAATAATTTGGGCAAAGAGTTCGCGGAACTGAGCCAGATGAACCTCGTCCGGGCGATAAAAACCGGTGTGCGCAAAAATAGCCGGCCACGAGAGCCACTCCTGCCAGTAGGCGCGCGGGCGGAAGTAGACCCACTGGTGATACCACTCTTTGGCCTCCGGGTGACGCCCGTAGTGGTGGATCTCTCCCGGCGGAAACAGCAGCATATCGCCCGGACGGCAGACAAACTGCTGATCGTTATTTTTGATAATCCCTTCCCCACGCACCGTCAGGTTCAGAATATACCCTTTCATCCCGAGCGGTCGGTCGACGTAAAAATCGAGATATCCCTCAGCCTCGATAGGGGTCAGCCCCGCCACCAGGTGAGCATTAAACGAGTAGCCCGGTAATAAGGGATCGTTTTGCGTTTCGGCCATAGATTCAGTTCTCCCAAGGGTCCTGAAGGAAACCAATTGTCCATATCGATAAAAGCAGTATAAAAATGGCCCGCGAAAAGATCCAAAAAGCATCACGCCTCTTTTACGTCCGCCATGTTTCAGCCTTTCCCCCTGATTTATCCGCCCACGGGGGCAGATCAGCAGTAACAAAAGTGTCTATAAGTGCGGCAGAAATGTCCACATTGATTATTTGCACGGCGTCACACTTTCTATTGCAACAGCAATTTAGTCCATAAGATTAGCGGATCCTGCCTGACGATTTTCGCCTCCAGTCTCTAATGTTCTCTCATACCTGTTTTTTGATGGAGCAACACCATGGCAATTGCGATTGGCCTCGATTTTGGCAGCGACTCGGTTCGCGCTCTGGCAGTGGACTGTACAAGCGGCCAGGAAATAGCAACCAGCGTTGAGTGGTACCCGCGCTGGCAAGAGGGGCGCTACTGCGATGCGCCAAATAACCAGTTCCGTCACCATCCACGTGACTACATTGAGTCGATGGAAGCGGCAATCAAAACCGTGCTGGCTGAACTGACCGACGCCCAGCGGGCAGAGATCGTCGGGATTGGCGTCGACAGTACCGGCTCAACGCCTGCCCCTGTGGATGCCGAAGGCCATGTTCTGGCGCTGCGTCCGGAGTTTGCTGATAACCCGAACGCCATGTTCGTGCTGTGGAAAGATCACACCGCCGTTGAAGAGGCCGAGGCCATTACCCGCTTGTGTCACCAGCCCGGTAAAACGGACTACTCGCGCTACATCGGCGGTATTTACTCCAGTGAATGGTTCTGGGCAAAGATCCTTCACGTAACCCGCGCGGACGCATCCGTTGCGCAGGCCGCGGTATCCTGGATTGAACTGTGCGACTGGGTACCAGCCCTGCTCTCCGGTACCACGCGTCCGCAGGATATCCGCCGCGGACGCTGCAGCGCCGGACACAAATCCCTGTGGCATGAAAGCTGGGGTGGCCTGCCACCGGCGGCGTTCTTCGATGAACTCGATCCCGTCATCAACAAGAGTCTGCAATACCCGCTGTTCACCGACACCTTCACCGCCGATATTCCGGTGGGTACGCTTTGTGAAGAGTGGGCGACGCGCCTGGGTCTGCCGCAAAACGTGGCCATCTCCGGCGGGGCGTTTGACTGCCACATGGGCGCGGTGGGCGCCGGTGCCCAGCCAAACACGCTGGTGAAAGTTATCGGCACCTCCACCTGCGACATTCTCACCGCGGATAAAGCCAGCGTAGGCGATCGGGCGGTAAAAGGCATCTGCGGCCAGGTTGACGGTAGCGTCGTACCGGAGTTTATCGGTCTGGAAGCGGGTCAGTCCGCCTTTGGCGATATCTACGCCTGGTTTGGCCGCGTGCTGGGCTGGCCGCTGGATCAGTTGGCGGCGGCACATCCTGAGCTGAAGACCCAGATTGCCGAAAGTAAAAAGCAGCTTTTGCCGCAGCTCACCGCCGCGTGGGCAAAGAATCCTTCTCTCGATCACCTGCCGGTGGTGCTCGACTGGTTCAACGGTCGCCGTACGCCATTTGCCAACCAGCGCCTGAAAGGGGTGATCACCGATCTTAACCTCGCCACCGACGCGCCAGCGCTGTTTGGCGGCCTGATTGCCGCAACTGCCTTTGGGGCGCGCGCCATTATGGAGTGCTTCACCGAGCAGGGCATTGACGTCAACAACGTGATGGCACTAGGCGGCATCGCCCGTAAAAACCCGGTAATCATGCAGGCCTGTTGTGACGTGCTGAACCGTCCACTGCAGATTGTCGCCTCCGATCAGTGCTGTGCCCTCGGAGCAGCGATCTTCGCGGCCGTTGCGGCAGGCGTTCATGCCGATATCCCGACCGCGCAGCAGCACATGGCGAGCGCTGTCGAAAATACCCTCCAGCCGCGTGCTCAGCAGGCGCAGCGTTTTGAACAGCTTTATCAGCGCTATCAGCAATGGGCAAAAAGCGCCGAACTTCACTATCTCCCTGTCGCCGCCCCGGCCAAACACACCGCGGACACTACGGCAACCCTGACACATTAAGGACACAATAATGACCATTTTTAATAATTATGAAGTGTGGTTTGTCATTGGCAGCCAACATCTGTACGGGCCGGAAGCGCTGCAACAGGTGACGAAACATGCTGAGCACGTGGTCAACGCGCTCAATGCAGAGGCTAAACTGCCGTGCAAACTGGTGCTCAAACCGCTCGGCACGACCCCGGATGAGATCACGAACATCTGCCGCGACGCGAACTACGACGATAAATGCGCTGGCATGGTGGTGTGGCTGCACACCTTCTCGCCGGCCAAAATGTGGATCAACGGTCTGGCCATCCTCAATAAACCACTGATGCAGTTCCATACCCAGTTCAACGCGTCCCTGCCGTGGGACAGCATTGATATGGACTTTATGAACCTGAACCAGACCGCGCACGGCGGCCGCGAGTTCGGCTTTATCGGCGCACGTATGCGCCAGCAACATGCGGTCGTCACCGGCCACTGGCAGGATCAGCATGCGCAAAAACGTATCGGCTCCTGGATGCGCCAGGCGGTGTCCCGACAAGATACTCGCCACCTGAAAGTGGTGCGTTTCGGCGACAACATGCGTGAAGTGGCGGTCACCGACGGCGATAAAGTTGCCGCACAGATTAAATTTGGTTTCTCGGTGAATACCTGGGCCGTGGGCGACCTGGTGCAGGTGGTGAATGAAATCAGCGATGGCGACGTAAGCGCGCTGGTCGACGAATACGAAAGCAGCTACCGTCTGACCCCTGCTGCACAAATTCACGGTGACAAACGCCAGAACGTGCTGGATGCAGCACGTATCGAGCTGGGTATGAAACGCTTCCTGGAACAGGGTGGCTTCCATGCCTTTACCACCACCTTTGAAGACCTCCACGGCCTGAAACAACTGCCCGGCCTGGCGGTACAACGTCTGATGCAGCAGGGCTACGGCTTTGCCGGCGAAGGCGACTGGAAAACTGCCGCTCTGCTTCGCATTATGAAAGTGATGTCAACCGGTCTGCAGGGCGGCACCTCCTTTATGGAGGACTACACCTACCACTTCGAAAACGGCAACGACCTGGTACTTGGCTCGCATATGCTGGAAGTGTGTCCTTCCATTGCCGTTGAAGAGAAACCGATCCTCGACGTGCAGTACCTTGGCATTGGCGGAAAAGCCGACCCGGCACGTCTGATCTTCAACACCCGTACCGGTCCTGCCATCAACGCCAGCCTGATTGACCTTGGCGACCGTTTCCGCCTGCTGGTGAACTGTGTGGATGCGGTTGAAACCCCGCATTCTCTGCCAAAACTGCCGGTCGCCAACGCCCTGTGGAAAGCGCAGCCTGACCTGCCAACCGCCTCGGAAGCCTGGATCCTGGCCGGTGGCGCGCACCACACCGTCTTCAGCCACGCGCTGGATCTGAACGACATGCGTCAGTTCGCCGAACTGCACGACATCGAACTGACCGTCATTGATAACGATACCCGCCTGCCCGCGTTCAAAGACGCGCTGCGCTGGAACGAAGTCTATTACGGTTCAAAACGTTAACAGGGGAACCTTTGGCCTGCCGCAGGGCGGGCCTCTTTTCCTGGAGGATTGCATGTTAGAAGATCTCAAACGTCAGGTACTTGAAGCCAACCTGGCGCTGCCCAAACACAATCTGGTGACGCTGACCTGGGGCAACGTCAGCGCCGTTGACCGCGAGCACGGCGTCTTCGTGATAAAGCCGTCAGGGGTGGATTACACGGTAATGACCGCAGAAGATATGGTTGTCGTCAGCATCGCCACGGGCGAAGTGGTGGAAGGAAAGAAAAAACCCTCCTCCGACACGCCAACGCATCGCCTGCTCTACCAGGCCTTCCCGACCATTGGCGGTATTGTGCATACCCATTCGCGTCATGCGACCATCTGGGCGCAGGCCGGCCAGTCCATTCCGGCGACCGGAACCACGCACGCAGACTACTTTTACGGCACCATTCCCTGCACCCGTTTGATGACTGATGAAGAGATCAACGGCGCGTATGAGTGGGAAACTGGCAACGTTATCGTCGAAACGTTTGAAAAACAGGGTATCGACGCTGCGCAAATGCCCGGCGTGCTGGTGCACTCCCATGGACCTTTTGCCTGGGGCAAAAACGCCGAAGATGCGGTACATAACGCGATTGTGCTGGAAGAGGTCGCGTATATGGGCATCTTCTGCCGCCAGCTGGCACCGCAGCTTCCGGATATGCAGCCAACCCTGCTGGATAAACACTACCTGCGTAAACATGGCGCAAAAGCCTATTACGGGCAGTAAACTGTATATATACCCAGCATAAAATATTCAACCAGGCTATAATTAAGCCTGGTTTTGTTTTATGGGATAGCGGCGTGGCGCAGGCGCAAGAAGGTTTTTTACTTACCCGACACTGGCGGGATACTCCTCAGGGCACCGAGGTGGCATTCTGGCTGGCGACGGACAACGGCCCGCTGCACGTGACCCTGCCGCCGCAGGAGTCCGTGGCTTTTATCCCGAACGATCATGTTGAGAAAGTAAAGCAACTGCTGCGCGGTGAAAATGGCTGGCGCCTGACGCCGCTTGAACTGAAAGATTTCCACCGTCAGCAAGTACATGGCCTTTACTGCCGCGCCCATCGCCAGCTGATGCGTTATGAAAAACTGCTGCGCGACGCTGGCGTGACGCTGTACGAAGCCGATATCCGCCCGCCAGAACGTTTTCTGATGGAGCGGTTTATTACTGCCCCCGTCTGGGTCGACGGCACCGCGCAAAACGGCAGCCTTATTAACGCCCGTCTCAAACCCAACCCTACCTACCGGCCGCCGTTGAAATGGGTCTCGCTGGATATCGAAACCACTCGCCACGGTGAGCTGTACTGTATCGGCCTTGAAGGCTGCGGGGATCGGGTTGTTTATATGCTTGGCCCCCCGAATGGCAACGCATCCGCGCTGGATTTCCGGCTGGAGTATGTCAACAGCCGGCCACAGCTTCTGGAAAAGCTTAACCAGTGGTTTGCCGATCGCGATCCCGATGTGTTGATCGGCTGGAACGTGGTGCAGTTCGATCTGCGCGTGCTGCAAAAACATGCTGAACGTTACCGCATTCCTCTGATGCTGGGGCGCGGAAACAGCGAGCTGGAATGGCGCGAGCACGGTTTTAAAAACGGTGTGTTTTTCGCGCAGGCCAATGGCCGCCTGATTATCGACGGCATTGAGGCGCTCAAATCTGCCTTCTGGAATTTTTCCTCTTTCTCTCTGGAAGCGGTGGCGCAGGAGCTGCTCGGCGAAGGGAAATCCATCGACAATCCGTGGGACAGAATGGATGAAATCGACCGGCGCTTTAACGAAGACAAACCGGCGCTCGCCACCTACAACCTGAAAGATTGTGAACTGGTGACGCAGATTTTCCACAAAACGGAGATCATGCCCTTCCTGCTCGAGCGCGCGACGGTGAACGGCCTCGCCGCTGACCGGCACGGTGGCTCCGTGGCCGCCTTTAGCCACCTCTATTTCCCGCGTATGCACCGGGCGGGCTATGTCGCCCCCAACCTCGGTGACGTACCGCCGCAGGCAAGCCCGGGCGGTTACGTGATGGATTCCCGGCCCGGGTTGTATGACTCCGTGCTGGTGCTGGACTACAAAAGCCTCTATCCGTCCATTATTCGCACCTTCCTGATCGATCCCGTCGGGCTGGTGGAAGGGATGGCGCAGCCTGACGATTTGCACAGCACAGAAGGTTTTCTCGGGGCCCGCTTCTCACGGGAAAAGCACTGTCTACCGGAAATCGTGGGAAACATCTGGCACGGTCGCGACGAGGCTAAGCGTCATGGCAACAAGCCCCTTTCTCAGGCGCTGAAAATTATCATGAACGCGTTTTACGGGGTTCTGGGGACCAGCGCCTGCCGCTTCTTCGACCCACGACTGGCGTCATCTATCACCATGCGCGGGCACGACATCATGCGCCAGACCAAAGCGTTGATTGAATCCCAGGGTTATGACGTTATTTATGGCGATACGGATTCCACCTTTGTCTGGCTTAAGGGCGCGCATTCAGAAGAGGATGCCGCGCGAATCGGCAAATCACTGGTGGCTTTTGTGAACGCCTGGTGGCAGGAAAGTTTGCAAAAAGAGCGGTTAAGCAGCGCGTTAGAACTGGAGTTTGAAACCCATTTCAGCCGCTTTTTAATGCCCACCATTCGCGGTACCGACCAGGGCAGTAAGAAGCGCTACGCCGGTCTTATTCAGGAAGGTGACAAGCAGCGAATGGTCTTTAAAGGGCTGGAAACCGTACGCACCGACTGGACGCCGCTGGCACAGCAGTTTCAGCAAACGCTTTATCTGCGTATCTTTCGCAACGAGCCTTATCAGGACTACGTGCGTGAAACAATTGCCAGCCTGATGGCCGGTGAACTCGACGCCCAGCTGGTGTACCGCAAGCGCCTGCGCCGCCCACTGGCGGAATACCAGCGCAACGTTCCGCCGCACGTCCGCGCCGCGCGTCTGGCGGATGAGGAGAACGTGCGCCGGGGGCGTGCCCCGCAGTATCAGAACCGGGGAACCATCAAATACCTCTGGACCACCAGCGGCCCGGAACCGGTGGATTACCAGCACTCGCCTCTGGATTACGAGCACTATCTTACGCGTCAGCTTCAGCCGGTCGCGGACGGAATTTTGCCCTTCATCGACGACGACTTTGCTACACTAGTGACAGGGCAACTTGGCCTATTTTGACACGTGACGAAATGGCTGCCATCCAGTACCATAGCGCCCTTTCCATTCCCGGACCCATTTTTCAATGACTGTCTTTTTTGACGGTGGTTGAACTATTGCCTGCAATTTACGATTAGAGCCGAACAAATATGCCTTTTACACTTGGTCAACGCTGGATCAGCGATACAGAAAGCGAACTTGGATTAGGAACCGTGGTTGCCGTGGATGCACGAATGGTTACCCTCCTTTTCCCTGCTACCGGTGAAAACCGCCTGTACGCCCGCAATGATTCCCCTGTGACCCGCGTGATGTTCAACCCGGGTGACACCGTGACCAGCCACGACGGCTGGCAGCTAAAGGTCGAAGACGTAAAAGAAGAGAATGGACTGCTCGCCTACATCGGGACTCGCCTGGACACCGACGAGGCCAATGTCATCCTGCGTGAGGTGCTGCTCGACAGCAAACTGGTATTCAGTAAGCCGCAGGATCGCCTGTTTGCCGGGCAAATCGACCGTATGGATCGCTTCTCCCTGCGCTATCGCGCGCGCAAGTTCCAGAGTGAACAGTACCGTATGCCGTGGAGCGGCCTGCGCGGTCAGCGTACCAGCCTTATTCCCCACCAGCTGAACATCGCCCATGACGTGGGCCGCCGTCACGCACCTCGCGTTCTGCTGGCAGATGAAGTGGGCCTGGGGAAAACCATTGAAGCGGGCATGATCCTGCATCAACAGCTGCTTTCCGGCGCAGCCGAGCGCGTGCTGATTGTGGTACCGGAAACCCTGCAGCATCAATGGCTGGTCGAGATGCTGCGCCGCTTTAACCTGCGTTTCGCTCTGTTTGATGACGAGCGCTATGCAGAAGCCCAGCACGATGCGGACAACCCGTTTGAAACGGAACAGCTGGTGATCTGCTCTCTGGATTTCGTACGCCGCAGCAAGCAACGTCTTGAGCATCTGTGCGACGCCGAATGGGACCTGATGGTGGTCGATGAAGCGCACCATCTGGTCTGGAGCGAAGATGCACCAAGCCGGGAATACATGGCTATCGAACAGCTTGCCGAGCGCGTACCAGGCGTCCTGCTGCTGACCGCAACGCCGGAGCAGTTAGGTCTGGAGAGCCACTTCGCCCGTTTGCGCCTGCTCGATCCAAACCGCTTCCATGACTTTGAGCAGTTCGTTGAAGAGCAGAATAACTACCGTCCGGTCGCCGATGCCGTTGCCCTGCTGCTGGCGGGTAAACATCTCTCGAATGACGAGCTCAACACCCTGAGCGATCTGATTGGCGAGCAGGATATTGAGCCTCTGCTGCAGGCGGCCAACAGCGACAGTGACAACGCGGATTCCGCGCGTAAAGAACTGATCGATATGCTGATGGATCGCCACGGCACCAGCCGCGTCCTGTTCCGTAACACCCGTAACGGGGTGAAAGGTTTCCCGAAACGCGAACTGCATACCATCAAATTGCCACTGCCGACGCAGTACCAGACAGCCATTAAAGTTTCCGGCATTATGGGCGCGCGCAAAACTGCAGAAGAGCGTGCACGCGACATGCTCTACCCGGAACAGATTTACCAGGAATTTGAAGGCGATACCGGCACCTGGTGGAACTTCGACCCGCGTGTTGAGTGGCTGATGGGCTATTTGACCGCGCACCGTTCTCAGAAAGTGCTGGTGATCTGCGCCAAAGCAGCCACCGCACTGCAGCTGGAGCAGGTCCTGCGCGAACGCGAAGGTATTCGCGCCGCCGTGTTCCACGAAGGGATGTCCATCGTCGAGCGTGACCGTGCCGCGGCATGGTTTGCAGAAGAGGACAGCGGTGCCCAGGTTCTGCTGTGCTCTGAAATCGGGTCTGAAGGCCGTAACTTCCAGTTTGCCAGCAACCTGGTGATGTTCGATTTGCCGTTCAACCCGGATCTGCTGGAACAGCGTATCGGCCGTCTGGATCGTATTGGACAGGCGCATGATATTCAGATCCACGTTCCTTACCTGGAAAAAACCGCCCAGTCCGTACTGGTGCGTTGGTTCCACGAAGGTCTGGATGCGTTTGAGCACACCTGCCCGACCGGCCGCCCGATTTACGATCAGGTGCACGCCGATCTGATCGGCTATCTGGCCGCGCCAGAGAACACCGACGGGTTTGATGAATTGATCAAAGCCTGCCGTGATAAGCATGAAGCGCTGAAATCTCAGCTGGAACAGGGCCGTGACCGCCTGCTGGAGATCCACTCCAACGGCGGTGAAAAAGCCCAGGCGCTCGCTGAAAGCATTGAAGAGCAGGATGATGACACCAGCCTGATCAGCTTCTCCATGAACCTGTTCGACATCGTTGGCATAAATCAGGACGATCGTGGCGAGAATTTGATTGTCCTGACCCCATCCGACCATATGCTGGTCCCGGATTTCCCTGGCCTGCCGGAAGATGGATGCACCATCACCTTTGAACGTGATGTGGCGCTGTCGCGCGAAGATGCGCAGTTCATCACCTGGGAGCACCCGCTGATCCGCAACGGTCTGGATTTGATCCTCTCAGGCGATACCGGCAGCAGCACCATCTCGTTGTTGAAAAACAAAGCGCTGCCAGTGGGTACTCTGTTGCTGGAACTGATTTACGTTGTCGAAGCGCAGGCGCCGAAACAGCTGCAGCTCAACCGCTTCCTGCCGTCAACGCCTGTGCGTCTGCTGCTGGACAAAAACGGCACGAACCTCGCCGCTCAGGTTGAATTCGAGAGCTTTAACCGCCAGCTGAGCGCCGTGAACCGCCATACCGGCAGTAAGCTGGTCAATGCGGTACAGCAGGATGTGCACGCTATTCTGCAGCTGGGTGAAACGCAGATCGAAAAAGCGGCCCGGGCGCTGATTGATGCCGCACGTCAAGAAGCCGACGACAAACTGTCCGCGGAACTCTCCCGTCTGGAAGCGTTGAAAGCGGTAAACCCAAACATCCGCGATGACGAGCTGGCAGCGATCGAGAGCAACCGTAAGCAGGTGCTGGAAAGCCTTAATCAGGCAGGCTGGCGTCTGGATGCCTTGCGTCTTATCGTTGTGACGCATCAGTAAACGGAGCGCAAGATGGTGATGGAGCCTTACAATCCACCTCAGGATCCCTGGCTGGTGGTGCTTTATCAGGATGAGCACATTATGGTGGTCAACAAGCCCAGCGGCTTGTTGTCCGTGCCAGGGCGTCTGGATGAGCACAAAGACAGTGTGATGACGCGTATTCAGCGTGATTATCCTCAGGCGGAGTCTGTCCATCGTCTGGACATGGCCACCAGCGGTGTGATTGTAGTGGCGCTGAATAAAGCGGCGGAACGCGAGCTGAAACGCCAGTTCCGCGATCGCGAGCCGAAAAAGCAGTATGTCGCACGTGTCTGGGGGCATCCTCAGCCGGCGGAAGGGCTGGTGGATTTACCGCTGATCTGCGACTGGCCGAACCGACCAAAACAAAAGGTCTGTTACGAAACCGGCAAAGCAGCACAAACCGAGTATGAAGTGCTGGAGTACGCGCCAGATAACACTGCGCGCGTACTGCTTAAACCGATTACCGGGCGCTCGCACCAGTTGCGTGTCCATATGCTTGCGCTGGGGCACCCGATTCTGGGGGACAGATTTTACGCGCCGCCCGATGCGCTGGCGCTGGCGCCACGCCTGCAGCTGCATGCGCAGACGCTCACCATCACCCATCCGGTTTTTGGCAATGCAATGACGTTTAAAGCCCCAGTCGACTTCTAAAAAAAAAGGCCCGACAGTGTCGGGCCTTTTTTATTTGAAACTTTTCTTCTCTTTAATCAACTCGTACGCTTTCTGAATTTCCTGCGCTTTTTGCTTCGCCATCTCCATCATCTCCGGCGGTAAGCCTTTCGCGACCAGTTTGTCCGGGTGGTGCTCACTCATCAGCTTACGATAGGCACGCTTGATAGTGGTCACATCGTCCGATGGCTTCACCCCCAGCACATTACAGGCATCCTCCAGCGTCGGACCCCGCTGCGCCTGCTGCCAGGCACCGCCAGAGGACTGCTGGTGATAGCCGCCGCCAAACTGCGCACCGCCCTGCATCATGCGCAGGAACTGGTCGAACTGCATACGGGAGATGCCCAGTTCTTCCGCAATAACATATAAAACATCGCGTTCATTCGGATGAAGTGAACCATCGGCAAACGCCGCCTGGATTTGGATCTCCAGAAACATCCGAATTAAATCAAAACGGCCGAAGCAGATGCTGCGGAACTGTCGCATTTTATCGCGCAGCGGATAGTTATCCGCTTTACCGATGCGAAACGCATTTTGTGCCGCGAGACGGGAGTCACCATGCAGATTCATGCGGTCCATAAAGACGCTGGCTATCTGAATATCGGCTTCCGTCACACGCCCTTTTGATTTGGTTAAGTGCCCCATCACCTCAAACGTGGTGGAGAAAAAGAGGGACTGACGCTCACGCTGATTGGCAAACCAGGCCATTTTGCGGCTGCGAGCCTTATCAAACATATGGCCGATAATAAGCCCCAGTACGATCCCCCAGAACCCGGCACCCATGATGATGGCGAACGCAACGCCGATTATTTTACCCCAATACTGCATATACTCCCCGGTTAGTCATGTTCCTGGCCGACGCAACGTCATCATCACAGTGTTCAAGCCACGGTCAATTGAAGGACATCGCCTATAATTTGCTTTATCATACTCGTCATTCGATAGCGAGCCTAACACTCTGGCGCGCAAACGGGCAGGATTAACGCTGGTACTGCGCTGATGAGTAAGATAGTCTCTGAGCGTTTGTAAGCCGTAGCCACTGATGACGGAACAATAAAATACAACGTATGAAAAAACGTATCCCCACCCTCCTGGCCACAATGATTGGCACCGCCCTGTACAGCCAACAGGGACTGGCGGCCGATCTCGCCTCGCAGTGTATGCTTGGCGTCCCAAGTTATAATCGTCCACTGGTAAAGGGCGATACGAATAGCTTGCCGGTAACCATTACTGCCGATAGCTCTAAAGGCACATATCCTGACAATGCGACATTTACTGGCAATGTGGATATTAACCAGGGCAACAGCCGTCTGCAGGCAGATGAAGTGCAATTACATCAGAAGCAGCCGGAAGGTGCGGCCGAGCCGGTACGAACGGTGGATGCGCTGGGTAATGTGCACTATGACGACAATCAGGTCATCCTGAAAGGTCCGAAAGCCTGGTCAAACCTGAATACCAAAGACACTAACGTCTGGGAAGGTGATTACCAGATGGTAGGTCGCCAGGGGCGCGGTGATGCAGACCTGATGAAACAGCGCGGTGAAAACCGCTATACGATTCTCGAAAACGGCTCCTTCACGTCCTGTCTGCCCGGGTCTAATACCTGGAGCGTGGTCGGAAGTGAAGTCATCCATGACCGTGAAGAGCAGGTTGCAGAGATCTGGAACGCCCGCTTCAAGCTCGGTCCGGTGCCTGTTTTCTACAGCCCTTACCTGCAGCTTCCTGTGGGTGACAAACGCCGCTCAGGTTTCCTGATCCCGAATGCCAAATACAGCACCACGAACTACTTTGAGTTCTATCTGCCGTATTACTGGAACATCGCGCCCAACATGGACGCCACGATCACGCCGCACTATATCCATAAGCGCGGCAACGTTATGTGGGAAAACGAGTTCCGCTACCTGACGCAGGCGGGTACTGGCCTGATGGAACTGGATTATCTGCCGTCGGATAAAGTCTTCCAGGATGAGCATCCAACAGAAGGTGATAAACACCGCTGGTTGTTCTACTGGAAACATGCCGGGGTAATGGACCAGGTCTGGCGGTTTAACGTCGACTACACCAAAGTCAGCGACCCTTACTATTTCAACGACTTTGACTCCAAATACGGGTCCAGTACCGATGGCTACGCCACGCAGAAATTCAGCGTGGGATACGCTATTGAGAACTTCAACGCCACGGTCTCTACCAAGCAATTCCAGGTCTTTGATACCCAGACGAGAAGCACTTATGGTGCAGAACCGCAGCTGGACGTTAACTGGTACCAGAACGATGTTGGCCCGTTTGATACCCACGTGTACGCCCAGGCCGTGCACTTCGTTAACACCAACTCGGATATGCCGGAATCCACGCGTGTTCACCTTGAGCCAACCATCAATTTGCCGGTGTCAAATGACTGGTCGAGCCTGAATACCGAGGCCAAACTGATGGCCACCCATTACCAGCAGAAGAATCTCGACTGGTATAACAACCGTTACGGCACCGATCTCGAAGAATCCGTGAACCGCGTCCTGCCGCAGTTCAAAATGGACGGCAAACTGATCTTCGAACGCGATATGGGTCTTCTGGCGGAGGGTTATACCCAGACGCTTGAGCCACGTATGCAGTATCTGTACGTCCCGTATCGCGATCAGAGCAACATTCAGAACTATGACTCCTCATTCCTGCAGTCTGACTACAGCGGTCTGTTCCGCGACCGTACCTACGGTGGCCTCGACCGTATTGCGTCAGCAAACCAGTTAACGACCGGCGTCACAACGCGCGTTTATGATGATGCCGCCGTTGAACGTTTTAACGTTTCTGTTGGTCAAATCTACTATTTCACCGAGTCCCGGACCGGTGATGACGACATTAACTGGGAAAAAGACAACAAAACGGGTTCTCTGGTGTGGGCGGGTGATACCTACTGGCGTATGACCGATCGCTGGGGTTTACGCGGGGGTGTGCAGTACGATACGCGTCTCAACAACGTTGCGACAAGCAGTGCGGCGATTGAATACCGTCGTGATGAAGACCGTATGCTGCAGTTGACCTATCGTTACGCCAGCCCGGAATATATTCAGGCCACGTTGCCAAACTATGCGAATACGGATCAGTACAAAGACGGCATCTCGCAGGTGGGTGGCGCAGCGAGCTGGCCAATCGCCGATCGCTGGTCAATCGTCGGTGCTTACTACTTTGACACCAACACCAGTAAACCTGCTGACCAGATGGTTGGTCTGCAATATAACTCCTGCTGCTACGCGCTGCGTGTCGGTTACGAACGTAAGCTTAACGGCTGGGATACCAAGAATGAACAGGGCAAATACGATAACGTGATTGGCTTTAATGTCGAACTGCGCGGCCTGAGCTCCAACTACGGCCTGGGCACGCAGCAGATGCTGCGCTCGAACATTCTGCCGTACCGCAGTTCCTTGTAATGTGCTTAATTTGCAACGTAATCCGCTTTGCGGTTAATTGAAATGGAAAAAGTATGAAGAACTGGAAAACGCTGCTGCTCGGTGTCGCTATGGTTGCGAATACCAGCTTCGCGGCCCCCCAGGTTGTTGATAAGGTCGCCGCTGTGGTTAACAACGGCGTCGTGCTCGAAAGCGACGTTGACGGTTTGATGAAATCTGTGAAGCTCAATTCGGGTGAAGCAGGTCAGCAACTTCCGGATGACGCTACCCTGCGCCATCAGATCCTGGAACGTCTGATCATGGATCAGATTGTCCTGCAAATGGGTCAGAAAATGGGTGTGAAGGTCACTGACGAGCAGCTCGATCAGGCCATTGCTAACATCGCGAAGCAGAACAACATGAGCCTGGACCAGATGCGCAGCCGTCTGGCCTATGATGGCATCAGCTATGCAACGTACCGTAATCAGATCCGTAAAGAGATGCTGATTTCGGAAGTACGTAACAATGAAGTCCGTCGCCGCGTCACGATCCTGCCTCAGGAAGTGGACGCGCTGGCAAAACAGGTGGGTAACCAGAACGACGCCAGCACCGAACTAAACCTGAGCCACATTCTGATCCCGCTGCCAGAGAACCCAACCTCCGACCAGGCTGCGGAAGCTGAAAGCCAGGCGCGTTCGATTGTCGAGCAGGCACGTAACGGCGGTGACTTTGGCAAACTGGCCATCACCTACTCCGCTGACCAACAGGCGCTGAAAGGCGGCCAGATGGGCTGGGGACGTATCCAGGAGCTGCCTTCCATCTTTGCCCAGGCGCTGAGCACGGCGAAGAAAGGTGACATCGTGGGTCCCATCCGTTCAGGCGTGGGCTTCCATATCCTGAAAGTGAACGATCTGCGCGGTCAGAGTCAGAACATTTCGGTTACCGAAGTTCACGCTCGCCATATTCTCCTCAAGCCGTCACCTATCATGACTGACGATCAGGCGCGCGTGAAACTGCAACAGATTGCTGCAGACATCAAGAGCGGGAAAACCTCGTTTGCGAATGCCGCGAAAGAGTTCTCTCAGGATCCCGGCTCTGCTAATCAGGGCGGCGATCTGGGCTGGGCGGCCGCGGATATCTACGATCCTGCGTTCCGGGACGCACTGATGAAGCTGAACAAAGGCCAGATGAGCGCCCCGGTGCACTCCTCCTTCGGCTGGCATCTGATCGAACTGTTGGATACCCGCAATGTTGATAAAACGGACGCGGCGCAGAAAGACAGAGCCTACCGCATGCTGTTTAACCGTAAGTTCTCTGAAGAAGCAGCAACCTGGATGCAGGAACAACGCGCCAGCGCTTATGTGAAAGTACTGAGCAACTAATGAAACAGCATCGTGTTGTGATCACTCCCGGCGAACCTGCCGGGATTGGGCCTGACCTCGTTGTCCAGCTCGCCCAGCGCAGCTGGCCGGTGGAACTGGTTGTCTGCGCTGATGCAACACTGTTACAAGACCGGGCAACGCTGCTCGGTCTGCCTTTAACGCTCATCCCCTACGTTGAAGGCCAGCAGCCTGCACCACAGCAAGCCGGCACGCTTACGCTTCTTCCTGTTCCACTTCGTACTCCCGTCATCCCGGGTCAGCTCAGTACCGAAAACGGACACTATGTTGTAGAGACGCTGGCGCGTGCCTGCGACGGTTGCCTGAAGGGCGAATTTGCCGCCCTGATCACCGGTCCCGTGCACAAAGGCGTTATCAACGAGGCGGGGATACCGTTTACCGGGCACACGGAGTTCTTTGAAGAGCGCTCGCACAGCCCGAAAGTGGTCATGATGCTGGCGACAGAAGCAATGCGCGTTGCCCTCGTGACGACCCATTTGCCCATCAGGGCCATTCCGGATGCCATTACTCCGTCTCTTTTACGGGAGATCATTGGGATCCTGCATCACGACCTGCAAACCAAATTCGGCATCAAACAGCCGCACGTCCTGGTCTGCGGCCTGAACCCGCACGCCGGTGAAGGCGGACATATGGGTACCGAAGAGATCGACACCATTATTCCGGTGCTTGAAGAAATGCGGGCAAAAGGGATGAACTTAAGCGGGCCGTTGCCTGCCGATACCCTTTTCCAGCCAAAATACCTGGATAATGCGGACGCCGTGCTCGCGATGTACCACGATCAAGGCCTGCCCGTGCTAAAATACCAGGGCTTTGGCCGCGGGGTGAATATCACCCTCGGTTTACCTTTTATTCGAACGTCCGTTGACCACGGTACTGCGCTGGATCTGGCAGGACAGGGGAAAGCGGATGTCGGCAGTTTTATTACGGCGCTTAATCTCGCCATCAAAATGATTGTTAATACTCAATGACTAATCGAGTCCATCAGGGCCACTTAGCCCGAAAACGCTTCGGGCAAAACTTCCTCAACGATCAGTTCGTGATCGACAGTATCGTGTCTGCCATTAATCCGCAGAAAGGTCAGGCTATGGTCGAAATCGGCCCGGGTCTTGCCGCTCTGACTGAACCCGTAGGCGAACGCCTGGACGAACTGACCGTTATCGAACTCGATCGCGATCTCGCCGCTCGCCTGCAAACTCATCCGTTCCTGGGGCCAAAGCTGACGATTTATCAGCAGGATGCCATGACTATGAACTTTGGTGAGCTGTCGGAAAAAATGGGCCAACCGCTGCGCGTGTTCGGTAACCTGCCGTACAACATTTCCACACCGCTAATGTTCCACCTGTTTAGCTATACTGATGCCATTGCCGACATGCACTTCATGTTGCAAAAAGAGGTGGTTAACCGTCTGGTTGCAGGGCCGAACAGTAAAGCGTATGGTCGTTTGAGCGTGATGGCGCAATATTTCTGCAACGTGATCCCGGTGCTCGAAGTACCGCCAACCGCCTTTACGCCGCCACCAAAAGTGGACTCTGCGGTAGTGCGTCTTGTACCGCATAAAATAATGCCGTACCCGGTGAAAGACCTGCGCGTGCTGAGCCGCATTACTACGGAAGCGTTTAACCAGCGCCGTAAAACGATCCGTAACAGCCTGGGCAATCTGTTTACCGTTGAAGTGCTGACTGAGTTGGGTATTGACCCGGCAATGCGTGCAGAAAATATTTCCGTAGAACAGTACTGCAAGCTGGCTAATTACATCAGCGAAAATGCGCCGCCGAAGGAGAGTTAAGCCATGATTGATTCGCCCCGCGTATGTGTCCATGTACAAAGCGTTTATGTTGAATCCCAGTCCTCACCGGATGAAGAACGTTTTGTCTTCGCTTACACCGTGACCATTCGCAATCTGGGGCGGATGCCTGTGCAACTGCTTGGGCGCTACTGGCTTATCACCAACGGCAACGGCCGCGAAATCGAAGTTCAGGGTGAAGGTGTGGTTGGTGAACAGCCCCACATCGACCCTGGCGAAGAGTATCAATATACCAGCGGTGCCGTGATCGAAACGCCGCTGGGCACCATGCAGGGCCATTACGAAATGGTCGACGTCGATGGCAATGTGTTCCGCGTTGCTATTCCTGTGTTCCGTCTCGCCGTTACAACACTCATTCATTAATCTAATGTCTACATATCTGATTGGCGACGTTCACGGTTGCTACGATGAACTGATCGCATTGTTAAAACAGGTCGACTTTACGCCTGGACAAGATACGCTCTGGCTGACGGGCGATTTAGTGGCGCGTGGCCCTGGCTCGCTGGACGTTCTACGCTTCGTCAAATCACTGGGCGACAGCGTGCGCATGGTACTGGGCAATCATGATCTGCATTTGCTGGCCGTCTTTGCCGGGATCAGTCGCAACAAACCCAAAGATCGTCTCTCGCCTTTGCTGGATGCCCCGGACGCGGATGTTCTCATCAACTGGCTACGCCGCCAGCCGCTGCTGCAGATCGATGAAGAGAAAAAACTGGTCATGGCGCATGCCGGGATCACCCCTCAGTGGGATCTTGAGACGGCGAAAACCTGTGCGCGTGACGTTGAAGCGGTGCTGGCAAGCGATTCGTATCCTTTCTTCCTCGACGCGATGTACGGCGATATGCCGAATCACTGGAGCGAAGATCTTAGCGGTCTGGCCCGCCTGCGCTTTATTACGAACGCTTTCACCCGCATGCGTTTTTGCTTCCCGAACGGGCAACTGGATATGTATTGCAAAGAGACACCGGAAAGCGCCCCTGCGCCTCTTAAACCGTGGTTTGCCATTCCCGGTCCGGTGACCAACGCCTATAACGTGGTGTTTGGCCACTGGGCGTCGCTTGAAGGAAAAGGCACACCGGAGGGGATCTACGGTCTCGATACCGGCTGCTGCTGGGGTGGAGAGTTAACCTGCTTGCGCTGGGAAGATAAAACGTACTTTGTTCAGCCATCCAACCGACAGCTGGACTTAGGGGAAGACGAGGCCGTTGCCTCCTGATGAGGATTTCCCTCCCCCGGACGGGAGAGGGAAATTCACTTAGCGACGTTCCAGAATTTCGAAGCAGTAGCTGTGGGAGTTCTGCGCATCCGCGTCGTGGAATTCACTGAAGACAGATTCCCACTCATCAGGATCGTAGTCCGGGAAATGCGTATCCCCTTCCACTTCCGCATCAATGTGGGTCAGATACAGCTTCTGTGCTTTCGGCAGGAACTGTTCGTACACACGCCCACCGCCAATCACCATGATCTCTTCGGCATTACCGCATGCGGCAATGGCCTCGTCTACGGACTTCACCCATTCGACGCGATCGTCAGTGCCAGGCTGGCTACTGATAACGATATTTTTACGGCCCGGTAATGGACGACCAATCGACTCCCAGGTCAGGCGGCCCATCACTACCGGCTTGTTTAACGTAGTACGTTTAAACCATGCGAGATCGGCAGGCAGGTTCCACGGCATGGCATTTTCCATACCGATAACACGGTCCACCGCCAGCGCTGCAATCAGACTGATCATTGAAAATTTCCCGGATGCAAAAAATTGCCGCCACTATACGGAAAGCTTAATCTTTCGTCGACTGGCGGCTGAGTAAAGATAGAGAAATTTTTTAATATTGCTGGCAACTCCACTTCACGCGGAAGGTTTACTCTCCGGTTCGTCCGCCGGATCGCCGGTATGCTTGCCCTCTTCCGTGCCCTGCCAGCCGTGACGCTGGATAAGCGACAGGTGATTGCGGTCCTCGTTAATGATTTCCGTCAGCATCGCGCTGGTGCGTTTAAACACCGCAGCACGCTCGGTGGCTGTGCTGCCCGCCATCGCCACCATCTCTTCCACCATCTCGGTGTTAAAGCGGCGGAACAGGTCCGCACGTTCACGTGCTTCATAGGCACCTAGCCCCAGATTTTCCAGCGCCATCCGGCCAGACTTGAGCGCACCTTCGAACGTTTCACGCTCTGGCGCCTCCACACCTGCCTGACGCAGCCGGATGTAGTGATCCACATCGCGGGCGCGAGAGATAATGGTCAGCTCGGGGAAGTGTTCCTTGACCAGCTCCACCATCTGCATGCTGGTCTCCGGATCGTCGATCGCGTTAATCAACACTTCCGCTTTCGCCGCCCCGGCGGATTCCAGCAGATCGACACGGGTCGCATCCCCGTAAAACACTTTCATGTCGAATTTCCGCAGGGTCTCAACATGGTCGGGATCGTGGTCGAGGATCACCATTTTGACCCCGCTCGACAACAGCAAACGGCCCACGATCTGCCCGAAGCGACCAAACCCGGCGATGATCACCCGTGGCTGCTCCTCGTCGATCTCGTCGGCTTCGCGTTCTTGCTCGCTCCCCGTTTTTTCCAGACGCGCCAGCACCACCAGCAGAACAGGCGTTGCGGCCATCGACAGTGCGACCGCAAGCGTCAGCGCTTTCGCCCACTCAGCATCCAGTACGTTGGCCATCTGCGCCGCGCCAAAGACCACGAATGCAAACTCACTCCCCTGCCCCAGCAGTACGGCAAACCAACGACGCTGCTTGTTGGGCACCGTTAATGGACGCGCTATCAGCCACAACATGCCCATCTTAATGACCAGGAAACCGACCAGCAGGATGAGGATCCGCAGCGGATGCGTTACCAGCGTGCCAAAGTCGATAGACATCCCCACTCCGATGAAAAACAGCCCCAGCAATAATCCCTTAAACGGCTCGATATCACTTTCCAGCGCATGGCGATATTCAGAGCTGGCCAGCAGCACCCCGGCCAGGAACGCCCCCATAGCCATCGATAGGCCGGCTTCCTCGAGCAGCAAACCAAAGCCAAACACCAGGAACAGCGCAACGGCACTGAAAACTTCACGCAGGCCGGAGCGAGCGACAAAGCGCAGCAACGGTCGGGTCACGTAGCGGCCAAGCAGAATAACCAGCGCCAGGGCACCAACCACTTTCAGCGCGGAAAGCGCAAAAGCTCCCATGGTCGTTGAGGCACCGCTTGCGGCCAGCAGCGGGATCATCGCCACCAGCGGGATGGCGGCAATATCCTGGAACAGCAGCACCGAAAACGCGCTGCGCCCCATCTGAGAGACCGTCAGGTTACGCTCGTTCATTGCCTGCATGGCAATGGCCGTTGAGGAGAGTGCCAGCGTCAGGCCGATGAGTGTCGCAACTTTCCAGTCCATGCCCAGCAGGATACAGAACCCACCCAGCAGCAGACCACAGGCCACCATCTGCAAGGCTCCCCCACCAAATACCGAAGCGCGCAGTTTCCATAACCGCCGGGGATCCAGCTCCAGGCCAATTACAAACAGCATCAGCACGACGCCGATCTCAGCGAAATGGAGAATCGCCTCGGCATCGGTCACCAGACGGAAGCCCCACGGTCCAATGACACAGCCGGCAATGAGGTAACCCAGCACCGAACCCAGCCCCAGACGTACCGCCACGGGTACAATCAGCGCAGCCGCGCCGAGGTAAATCAACGCCTGTATCAGCGTATGGCTATCCATTGTTCGCCTCCTGCCACTCAAGTAACCGTTGTTTATAATGGCGTGCCTGCGCCTGCAACGTCTCATCATCGCAAACGAACGTACAGTGCATCGCAAAAGGAGGGAGCCAGTTCAGCCCACAATAGAGCGCCGTCGCCTGCAGCGGCTGTGACAGCACCTCAAAGCCCGGGAAAGCACCAATATCGAAGTGGCTTTCTCCCCCGCCGGTGGTCACGGCCCACATCAGGCTTTTACCTTTAAGCGCGTGACCGTTGTGGCCGTACGCCCAGCCGTGCGAAAAGACTTTATCGATCCACAGTTTGAGGAGCGGAGGGGTGCTGTACCATTGCATCGGATGCTGCCAGATAATTAAATCGGCACGAGAGAGCGCCTCCTGTTCGGCGGCGATATCGATATTAAAATCGGGATAAAGTTGATAGAGGGAACGTATCTCTACGTTATCAAGCGTCCTTACCTGCTCAAGCATCCGTTTATTTGCATGCGAGTGATGCGGATACGGATGTGCGTAAATTATCAGAATCATTAATTAGCCTGTTGTTTTACTGCCTTCTTTTACCAAAAGAGTGTAGTCAGTAATTCAACAGGCTAATAGTGAATATTATTGACGGGCTAACGTCAGAAATCTGAACTAGTTATCCAGTTCGCCCATGGATTTCACCTGGTCACGGTTGATCTGTTCAGTTTGACCCGTTTCGGCGTTTTTATAGGAAACCAGACCGGTGTCATCATCGACCTGCGGCTTACCGTCAGTCACTATCGTACGGCCATCCGTGGTTTTTACTGCCTGATTAGATGAACAGCCCGCAACGGTAAACATGGCGGTGGCAGCCAGAACGGACGCGATCAGTCGTTTATTTTGCATGGTGTTTTCCCCTGCTCTCAGTTGAATTTCGTTATCGACCTAACCATTTTAGGCTAACTGACTGAATGCGGTTGGAAAACCAGAAGGTTCTGAAGGTGGGAATAATACCCGGCAGCGAATACTGCCGGGTATGTTGGCTTACTTGTTAATCTGGGCGTGCATTTCCTGAACGGAAATCACCTTCTCGGTGGCATCAGCGTTAAGTGCCATCGCGGTGGCGAAACCACCGTTCAGGGTGGTGTCGTAATGCACTTTGTACTGCAGCGCGCTGCGGCGAATCAGCTTGGAGTCTTCAATCGCCTGACGACCTGCGGTGGTGTTAATGATGTAGGTGTATTCGCCATTCTTGATGCGATCCTGAATGTGCGGACGACCTTCATGCACCTTGTTCACCAGACGCGGATTAATGCCCGCTTCACCCAGCACAATGGCCGTGCCGTGGGTTGCATCCAGCTCGAAGCCCTGTTTCAGCAGCTTAGCCGCCAGGTCAACCACGCGCTCTTTATCGCCTTCGCGAACAGAGAGCAGCGCACGGCCAGATTTTTTCATGGTGGAGTTACTGCCTAACTGCGCCTTCGCAAACGCTTCTGCGAAGGTGCGGCCCACGCCCATCACTTCCCCGGTAGAACGCATTTCTGGCCCTAACAGCGGGTCGACGCCCGGGAATTTGTTGAACGGCAGTACCACTTCTTTCACCGAGTAGTACGGTGGGATAATTTCTTTCGTCACGCCCTGCTGTGCCAGCGTCTGGCCCGCCATCACGCGCGCCGCCACTTTCGCCAGCGGAACACCGGTAGCTTTAGAGACGAACGGTACGGTACGTGCTGCACGCGGGTTCACTTCAATCAGGTAGACTTCGTTGTCCTTGACAGCGAACTGGACGTTCATCAGACCGCGAACCTGCAGTTCGAAGGCCAGCTTCTGCACCTGCTGGCGCATCACGTCCTGAATTTCCTGGCTCAGGGTGTACGCTGGCAGGGAACATGCGGAGTCACCGGAGTGAACGCCTGCCTGTTCGATGTGCTCCATGATACCGCCAATCAGCACCATTTCGCCGTCACAGATGGCATCCACATCCACTTCAACGGCATCGTCGAGGAAGCGGTCGAGCAGAACCGGCGCATCGTTGGACACGCTCACTGCCGTCTGGAAGTAACGACGCAGATCAGCTTCGTCGTAGACGATTTCCATCGCGCGGCCGCCCAGCACGTACGAAGGACGTACCACCAGCGGGTAGCCAATCTCTTTCGCCTTCTCAACAGCCATCTCGATAGCGGTGACGGTGGCATTGGCCGGCTGTTTCAGCTTCAGACGGTCAACCGCCTGCTGGAAACGTTCACGGTCTTCTGCACGGTCGATTGCATCCGGGCTGGTACCGATTACCGGCACACCAGCGGCTTCCAGCGCGCGCGCCAGTTTCAGTGGGGTCTGGCCACCGTATTGCACGATTACGCCTTTAGGCTTCTCGATACGCACGATTTCCAGCACATCTTCCAGCGTTACCGGCTCAAAGTAGAGGCGGTCGGAGGTATCGTAGTCGGTCGACACGGTTTCCGGGTTACAGTTGACCATGATGGTCTCGTAACCGTCTTCGCGCAGTGCCAGGGAGGCGTGAACGCAGCAGTAGTCAAACTCGATGCCCTGGCCGATACGGTTAGGACCGCCGCCCAGCACCATAATCTTGTCGCGGTCGACGGACGGGTTCGCTTCACACTCATCTTCATACGTGGAGTACATGTAAGCGGTGTCGGTCGCGAACTCCGCTGCACAGGTATCCACGCGTTTGTAGACCGGGTGCAGGTCATACTGGTCACGCAGCTTGCGGATTTCCGCTTCACGTACGCCCGCCAGTTTGGCCAGACGCGCATCGGCGAAGCCTTTACGCTTCAGTACGCGCAGGAAGTCAGCGTCCAGGCCATTGATGCCCAGGTCCGCGACTCTTTCTTCCAGACGTACCAGCTCTTCAATCTGCACCAGGAACCAGCGGTCGATGTTGGTCAGGTTGAACACGCCATCAACAGAGAGGCCCGCACGGAACGCATCGGCGATGTACCAGATACGCTCTGCGCCTGCGTCTTTCAGCTCGCGGCGAATTTTGGTCAGCGCTTCAGGGTCTTCCAGGCTCACTTTCGGGTCAAAACCCGTGGCCCCCACTTCCAGGCCGCGCAGCGCTTTCTGCAGGGATTCCTGCTGAGTACGCCCAATCGCCATCACTTCGCCAACAGATTTCATCTGCGTGGTCAGACGGTCGTTTGCGCCAGCGAACTTCTCGAAGTTAAAGCGAGGGATCTTGGTCACGACGTAGTCGATGGACGGCTCGAAGGACGCTGGAGTGCGGCCACCGGTGATATCATTCATCAGCTCATCGAGGGTATACCCCACCGCCAGTTTCGCGGCCACTTTCGCAATCGGGAAGCCAGTGGCTTTCGAGGCCAGCGCGGAGGAGCGAGAAACACGCGGGTTCATTTCGATAACAATCAGGCGACCGTTTTTCGGGTTCACCGCAAACTGAACGTTAGAGCCACCCGTTTCTACGCCGATTTCACGCAGTACCGCCATCGAGGCGTTACGCATGATTTGATACTCTTTGTCGGTCAGCGTCTGGGCTGGCGCTACGGTGATGGAGTCGCCGGTGTGGATACCCATCGCATCGAAGTTTTCGATGGAGCAGACGATGATGCAGTTGTCGTTTTTATCACGCACCACTTCCATCTCGTACTCTTTCCAGCCAATCAGCGATTCATCAATCAGCAGCTCTTTGGTGGGGGAGAGATCCAGACCGCGTTCACAAATCTCTTCGAACTCTTCGCGGTTGTAGGCGATACCGCCGCCGGTGCCACCCATGGTGAAGGATGGACGGATGATGCACGGATAACCAACGTCAGCCGCCACGGCCAGCGCTTCTTCCATGGTATGTGCGATACCGGAACGCGCGGTGTCGAGGCCGATTTTCTTCATCGCCACGTCGAAGCGACGACGGTCTTCAGCTTTATCAATGGCATCGGCTGTCGCACCAATCATGGTCACGCCGAATTCTTCCAGCACGCCCTGACGCTCCAGCTCCAGCGCACAGTTCAGCGCCGTCTGGCCGCCCATGGTAGGCAGAACCGCGTCCGGACGCTCTTTTTCGATGATTTTGCGTACCACTTCCCAGTGAATCGGCTCGATGTAGGTTGCATCTGCCATTTCCGGGTCAGTCATGATGGTGGCCGGGTTAGAGTTCACCAGGATAACGCGGTAACCCTCTTCGCGCAGGGCTTTACACGCCTGGGCACCGGAGTAGTCGAATTCGCAGGCCTGGCCGATCACAATCGGGCCAGCGCCAAGGATCAGGATGCTTTTTATGTCTGTACGTTTTGGCATGGTCTTCTCGGCTCCTGATTATTTAGCGGTCTTACGGTATTGCTCAATAAGTTCGATGAAGTGATCGAACAGCGGCGCGGCATCGTGCGGGCCCGGGCTGGCTTCAGGGTGGCCCTGGAAGCTGAACGCTGGCTTATCGGTACGATGAATCCCCTGCAGGGTGCCATCGAAAAGAGACTTGTGGGTCACGCGCAGGTTAGCAGGCATTGACGCCTCATCCACTGCGAAGCCGTGGTTCTGTGCCGTAATCATTACCGTGTTGTTATCGATATCTTTCACCGGGTGGTTCCCACCGTGGTGACCGAACTTCATCTTCACGGTGTTAGCACCGCTCGCCAGCGCCAGCAGCTGATGACCCAGGCAGATGCCGAATACCGGGATATCGGTTTCCAGGAAGGATTTGATGGCGTCGATAGCGTAATCGCACGGTGCCGGGTCGCCAGGACCGTTGGACAGGAAGATACCGTCCGGATTCATCTTCAGTACCTCTTCAGCAGAGGTTTTCGCCGGGACGACCGTCAGGCGGCAGCCGCGGTCGACCAGCATACGCAGGATGTTGCGCTTGGCACCAAAATCGTACGCCACCACGTGGAATGGCAGGTCGCTCTCTTTTTTCGCTTCCGGCAGGTCTCCCGCCAGCGTCCAGCTTCCCTGCGTCCAGCTGTAGGCTTCTGCTGTGGTCACTTCTTTCGCCAGGTCCATGCCGTTCAGACCCGGGAAAGCTTTCGCTTTTTCCAGCGCCAGGGCTGCATCGAGGTTATCTCCTGCGATGATACAACCGTTTTGTGCACCCTTCTCGCGCAGCAGACGCGTCAGCTTACGGGTATCGATATCAGCAATCGCCACGATGTTATGGCGCTTCAGGTAGGAAGAGAGGTCCTCGGTATTGCGGTAGTTGCTGGCAATCAGCGGCAGGTCGCGAATGACCAGGCCTTGCGCATGTACCTGAGAGGATTCTTCGTCAGCAGCATTGGTGCCGACATTGCCGATATGAGGATAAGTAAGAGTAACGATTTGGCGAGAATAGGAAGGATCAGTGAGGATTTCTTGATAACCGGTCATTGAAGTATTGAAAACGACTTCCCCAACCGCCGAACCCGTTGCCCCTATGGCCCGACCGATAAACTGGGTTCCGTCTTCCAGAACCAATAGCGCTGACTTAATCAAAACACCCTCCAGAGAATATTCACTCACTTTATTTGCATATTAATTCATAACCGCGTCATGAATCAATGCAAATGTGTTGCCAGCGGATTTTTGGCAAACGGCGGCATTCTGGGGATTTGGTGGCTAAAAGTCAACTTAAAACGGAGATTTGTCATATTCTTTTGCGAGCCTGAGAGAGCCAGGAGAGCTTAAGCGGCAAAAAGATCAGGTAAATCACTGCGGAAAACGCTTGCGCGGCAAGTTTAATGGGAAAGACCGCTTCGTGGCATCAAAAAGTGGACCAGACGGTCAAAATTTACATTCAGATAACACAAAACACGTGGAAGAGATTAACTTTAGTGTGCAAATTAATAAAATTACTATGAAACACATAAAATAAAAGGGCAATAAAATATTGCCCTATGCAATCAAAGCATTACGACTGCAATAACCACATCACGATGGATAATAACGGTTACAAATTGTTGAGATCGAGCACATCTCGCATATCAAAAAGACCCTCTTTCTTGCCTTTTAACCACAAGGCGGAGCGTACAGCGCCATTTGCAAACGTCATCCGGCTGGATGCCTTATGCGTAATCTCGACGCGTTCCCCAATATCGGCGAACATCGCCGTATGTTCGCCGACGATATCGCCCGCGCGGACGGTAGCAAAACCAATCGTGCCGGGAACACGTTCACCGGTGTGCCCTTCACGGGTGTAGACCGCGCAGTCTTTCAAATCTTTATCCAGTGCATGAGCAATCGCTTCCCCCATCGCCAGCGCCGTACCGGATGGCGCGTCGACTTTATAACGATGGTGCGCTTCAACAATCTCAATGTCGGTATAACTGCCCATGACCTTCGCTGCCTTCTCCAGCAGCTTCAGCATGACGTTCACCCCCACGCTAAAGTTTGCGGCGAAGACAATCGCAATCTCGTGTGAGGCATCCTGAATGGCCTGCTTCCCGGCATCATCAAAACCGGTGGTGCCGATCACCATTCCTTTACCGTGCTGACGGCAAAATGCCAGATGCGTGAGCGTGCCTTCCGGACGGGTAAAATCGATGAACACATCAAAGTCATCTTTTACCGCCTCCAGGCTGCTCTGCACGGTAACGCCTGTCTTACCCGCGCCCGCCAGCTCACCCGCGTCAGCGCCAAGCAACGATGAGCCGTCACGCTCCAGCGCCGCGCCCAGTGCCACGCCATCCATCTGTAGTGCCGCCTGAATCAGCTGGCGACCCATACGTCCACCCGCGCCCGCAATGGCGACACGGATCTGTGCATCATGCATAGTTATTCTCTTACGTTAAAATGATGTAAACCGTTTTCAGATTAACCAGCCTTTGCAGATGCTGCCAACTGAAAACGACGATAATTAGAATTTAATGATAAACAGGAAGAAATATCAGCAAAAGGCATAATCTTCAGCGAAAACCGCACGATTCGCGGACCACCAGCGCGGGCGGTAAAATAATGCGTTTCGCCGGCTCCCGGTTCCCCTGTATCCGGCTGAAAAGCAACTCGCCGGCCTTACGTCCTATCTCCTTCGCGGCAACGGAGACGGTAGTCAGTGCAGGCTGTACCAGCCCGGCCTCGGTAATATCGTCAAAGCCCACCAGGGCAAAATGGCGTCCCGGCTCGCGTCCCATTTTGCGTAAACACTGCATAACGCCAAGGGCAACAATGTCCTGGTAACACACTGCCGCGGTAATCTGCGGATGGTTCATCAACAACGCTTCCGCCACGCGCGCGCCATCACTCTGGCTTGCCTGTGAGGTGACGATCCATTCGGGATTCGGCGTCACACCATACTCCAGTAATTTACTGGTAAATCCGCCGATACGCTGAGCGCGAGACCCCGAATTCAGGCTACCGCCGATAAAGGCAATCTGACGATGCCCCATCCTCAGAAGATGCTCTGTCGCCATTTGGGTGCCAAGGAAGTTATCGGTTCCCACAAAATCAAAGTCCGGATCGTTTAGCGGTCGCACGACCATAATTGCCGGAATATTGCGTCGCTTAAGACCATCGAAAAAGGCCTGCGGGGTTTCTCGCGCGGCACACAGCACCATGCCACAGACGTTGTTACGCATCAGCGAATCCACAAACTTTTGCTGTCGCTCGGACGACTCTTCGCTGTTTGCCAGAAACAGCAGAAGGTCGTGGCGTTCCATCTCATGGCTTAGACCTGCCGTCATTTCGCCATAAAATGGGTTCGTGATGTCATGCAACAGGAGCCCCACCTGATTACTGCTGCGGTTTCGCAGGTTGGCTGCCGTCTGATTGTAAACATAGCCCGATTCATCCAGCGCCTGAAGTACGCGCTCCCGGGTCCGTTGCGAGATCCGCCCTTTATTACACAGCACCATTGATACGGTGGCGGTTGAAACCCCGGCGCGTTTTGCCACATCAGCCAGCGTGATACCCGTCATGATCGCTCCTTGTCGTTCACATCAGATTAATCGAATAACCTCAATTTTGCACTTTTGCGCGTGAGCCTCTTCACATAATGGCCGCCTTTTCGCCACTTATCGCCAGAACTGGCGGGTTAATCGCGTTAATCACCCTTCCCAAACAAGGTTAATCGAATAACCTTAAGCAACGAAGACGGAGAGAAAAGATGGCAACTTACGATAAAATCCCGGAAGTCGCAGTAGAGGGGTATGACGATTGTGCCTGGCAGGGCTGGGACGCGATTGTGCGCGAGCTTACCCACAGAGCGGGTCAATATACACGCACCGTGCTGGTCATTGACTGCTACCCCGGCGTCAGGCTGGAGGAACTGGAGACAAAACTACTGCCAGCATTGGGGGCTACGCTGACGCTCAATGCCGAACAGATGCGTCTCGACGAACACGCTTTAAGCCGGTTGCTGGCCCGACATCTCACTGACGACCGCGTCTTCGGCGTGCTCTCCTGCCACCAGCTCGAGGAATTCATTGACCCGGTGAAACGCGAGGCGTTGCAGGCGCAGGTCGAACTGTGCCGCGAAGGGATAATCGTTATTTACGGGCCCGGTTCCGCACTGGTTAATGCAGGCGATATTCTGGTCTACGCCGATTTACCGCGCTGGGAGATCCAGCAGCGCATGCGCAGCGGTGAACTGGCTAACTGGGGCGCAGCGAACCAACACGAGGATATTCTGCGTCGCTATAAACGCGCCTTTTTCATCGAGTGGCGCGTATTCGATCGTCACAAAACCCCGCTGCTACGGCGTACTGATTATCTCCTGGATACCACCCAGGCGGATAATCCGGCGATGGTCGGCGGCGATGCGCTGCGCGCCGGGTTGCAACACACCACCCAACGTCCTTTTCGTGTAGTGCCCTTTTTCGACCCCGGCGTCTGGGGCGGACAATGGATGAAACAGAAATTCGATCTCGATCCCTCTGCGCCTAACTACGCATGGTGTTTTGACTGCGTGCCCGAGGAAAACAGCCTGTTGCTTCGTTACGGCGCGGTGCGGATCGAGATCCCCTCTCAGGATTTGGTGCTGCTGCACCCCCGGGCGCTGCTGGGTGAAAAAGTGCATGCCCGTTTTGGCGCGGAATTTCCCATCCGCTTTGACCTGCTTGATACCTTCGGCGGGCAGAACCTGAGTTTTCAGGTGCATCCGACCACGGAGTACATACAGCAGCATTTTGGTATGCATTACACCCAGGATGAGAGCTATTACATCCTTGAGGCAGAGCCAGGGGCTCAGGTGTATCTGGGGACCCGAACGGGTACCCGGCCCGAAGCGATGATGGACGACCTCAGACGGGCCAGCCGCGGTGAAAAGCCGTTCGACGACGCCCGCTTCGTCAATCATCTTGCGGCGAACAAGCACGATCATTTTTTGATCCCCGCCGGTACGGTTCACTGTTCTGGAGCAGGAACCGTGGTACTTGAGATCAGCGCCACGCCTTACATTTTCACCTTCAAGCTCTGGGACTGGGGACGACTGGGAATGGATGGGCAGCCCCGCCCGGTTCATCTGGCGCATGGCGAAAAGGTGATCGACTGGCAACGCGATACGAAGTGGGTCGAACAGCATCTTGTGAATCAGTGTGAACCCCTCGGCGAAGGCACCGGCTGGCGCGAAGAGCGGACCGGGCTTCACGAACGTGAATTCATCGAAACGCGTCGCCACTGGTTCAGTGAACCGGTGACGCACTCCCCCCACGGAGGCGTGAATGTCCTTAATCTTGTTGAAGGTGAAGAGGCGACGGTAGACAGCCCCGGCGGCGCATTCGCCCCGTTCGTCGTGCACTACGCAGAAACGTTTATCGTCCCCGCTGACGCAGGCGAATACCGTATTTCTCCGTCAGGGCCGAGCTGCGGTAAATCCATTGCCACCATTAAAGCCTGGGTAAGAGGTTAACCATGATTCACATTATTGTGGCGACACACGGCCCGCTGGCCACCGCCCTGCTGGAAAGCGGAAAAATGGTGTATGGCGATCTTCCTCATCGACAGGCGGTATGTCTGAACGCACAGGCTGGCATAGCGGGGTTTCGCCGTGATTTCGCTGCGGCATACCACCGCGCAGATGCGGGCGCAGACGGCATCGTCGTCCTGTGCGATATGCAGAGCGGAACGCCCTGGAATGTGGCCTGCGAATACGCGTTTAATCCCCAGACGCACCCGCCGGTCGCCGTGGTGGCAGGAGTCAACTTCCCCATGCTCTTGCTCACCGACGACATCCTGATGGCCCGGGATGTCCATGCCGCCGCCGCGCAGCTCATCGAATTAACGCAGCCCACCCTGGTTCAGGCAAAACGGGTGGAATCCGCCCAGAACGACGATTTCTAAGGAGCTTATATGAGCATTTCGTTTGTACGTATTGACGACCGGGTGATCCACGGGCAGCTCGTCACACGCTGGGCCAAAGAGCTGCCCTGTGATGGCATCGTGGCAATTGACGATGCCGTCGCGGCCGATCCGCTGCTCTCGTCGGTAATGAAAGGCGCGGTGTCAGATACCAGAGTGTGGCTGTTCGATACCCTGACCGCCATCGAAAAGCTGCCGAAAGTGATTGCCAGCGATAAGCGTTACTTCGTGATTGGCAAATCGCCTGTCACCCTGCAACGCCTTGAACAGGCAGGCATAAGCCTGAAGAACGGCAATGGCAAAATTAACGTCGGGCCAATGAGTGCCCGCGCCAACACCATCACCATTGGCCCTAATCAGTCCGTAACGCCAGAGGAGGCAGCAGCCTTTGACTGGCTGACTGAACAGGGGCATGCCATTGAGTTTCGTCTGGTGCCCGATGCCAGTTTTTACAGCTGGCAGGACGCCCGGCAAAAACTGAAATAAGGAGCGCATGATGATTTTCGAAGCTTCTCTCATCGGTCTGCTTTGCTATCTCGGTGCACTCAGTAGTCCCTGGCTGTTTGGCCTGACGGGCGGCTGGTATCTCATCTCCCGCCCGCTGGTTTCGGGGATGCTGGTGGGCCTGATTCTGGGCGACGTTAAAACCGGGATCATGATTGGTGTGGCGGTGCAGGCCGTTTATATCGCGATGGTCACCCCCGGCGGTTCAATGCCTGCCGACCTCAATTTTGTCGCTTATCCCGCTATCGCACTGGGGATTCTGTCGGGCAAAGGGCCAGAGGTGGCCGTGGCGCTGGCGGCGACCATTGGCATTGCCGGAACGATCCTGTTTAACGCCATGATGGTATTGAACTCGTTCTGGAACCACCGCGCCGACGTGGCGCTTGAGCTCGGTGATGAGCGCGGAATTTATCTTAACAGCGCGGTCTGGCCGCAGGTGATGAACTTTGTTCTGCGCTTTGTGCCGACGTTTATCGCCGTCTATTTTGGCGCGCAGTACATCAGCGGGTTTATGGACAGTCTGCCCGGCATCGTGCTTTCGACCATGAACGTGCTGGGGGGCATCTTACCGGCCGTTGGGATCGCCATCCTGCTTAAGCAGATCATCAAAAGCTACAGCATGCTGATCTACTTCCTGGTGGGCTTCATATGCATTGTGTTCCTGAAGCTCAACATGGTGGCACTGGTGATTGTGGGCGCCCTGCTGGCGTTAATTCATTACAACTATAAGCCGGAAGCGCCGCAGGCTGTCACGCCGGGTAGGCCCGCCGACGATGAGGATGAATTCTGATGGAAGACCGTAAACTGACCCGACAAGATCTGCGCCGCTGCTGGCGAGCGTGGATGATGCATAACCTCTCTTCGATGAGCTTCGAGCGTCTGGAATCGTTCGGCTTCTGTCTGAGCATGTTACCGGTCGCCAAAAAACTCTACCCGAATGCCGCCCAGCGCACCGAGATGCTGCGCCGCCACGCCTCGTTTTACAACACGGAGCCGCAGATCGGTGCCATCGTAAACGGTATGGCGCTTGGGCTGGAAGAGAAAAAAGCCAACGGCGAGCCCATTGATGGCGAAACGATCAATACCCTGAAGGTGGGGCTGATGGGGCCAATCGCGGGGATTGGTGACTCAATGATCCCCGGCATGCTGATCCCCATTTTGCTGAGCATCGGTATGGCGCTTGCCGCCGGAGGAAATGTTCTTGGCCCGTTGTTCTACACCGTCGCCTGGCTGGCCATCATTATCCCGGGATCCTGGTTTCTGTTTCTGAAAGGCTACCAGATGGGCTCAGGATCGGTCGAGATGCTGGTGAGCAGCAAGTCAACGCGACTGCGCGAAGCTTTGTCTCTGCTGGGTGTATTTGTGATGGGCGGCGTGGCGGCAAGCTACGTTAAGCTGGGCACCGGGCTGGAATTTATCACCCGTGACGGGGTTAACATCCATGTTCAGCAGATGCTTGACGGTATCTTCCCGCAGCTATTACCGCTTCTGGTGGTTCTGGGCACCTGGTATCTGATGGCAAAACGTGGCGTCTCCCCGGTCAGGGCCATGATTGTGCTGCTTGCGCTGGCGGCGCTGGGCGTCGCGTCAGGTCTGTTTGCCGGATAAGACAGCCGGGGCAATGCCCCGGTTTTTTATGGGTGGAAGTTATGCCACAGTTCGGCCACTTTATCCGGGCGAGAGATAAACTGAAAGCGAGCAGGATCGGCAATAAATTGCGTATAGACAGGCTCATCCGTCAGGCCGAATTCGCTGTAGCGACGCGGTGTGATCATCTGTAGCCGCCCCGGCAGATAATGCGTGTTGTGCTGCCAGATGATATGGCTCCCCTGCAGCAGCGGATACCAGGCCAGTCCTTTACGCGCCCGCACGGCTTCATATTCAAAACCATATTCCCTGTCGCACCACGCACCGAAGGTCAGCGGTTCATCCGGCGAGGCAGAGATAGTGGCATGCCCCCAGCCAGGCGGAACCAGCACCTTTTCACCCGGCCCGGCCAGTACGGCGAAACAGCGCCCGGGATCGTCCGCAACATACTCCTGCATATAGATAATGGCGCGCCCCTGCCAGATTTCATACAGCTCGGGCGGAGACCAGCCGCTGTGACGGCTTTTACGGTGAACATGCCCCTGGCTGCGGATCGGCTCTTCACCCAGCGTTCCCGTCGCGTAGGTCACGACCCCAAACAGCAGCATGCGTTTTTTCAGCTCCTGCCGGTCTGCCAGACGGGCGACATCCATCGCAATAGCATAAACGTCTTCCGGCCCTGAGCAGTCAGGATCCCGTAACGACGCGCGGATCTCATCAAGCGTACGGATCTCTGGCATCGGGCCAGTGACGTCCTCACCGTAGCTGAACCCCAGCGGGTGTCGGGTGATGGTCATGTCCAGCCCAAAGTTATCCATTCTGAACCTCCCAGCCACCGTCAGTGGCCAATACCCGCACGGCAAAACCGTGGGGTAACGCGGCATAGTCGTGTCCGGCGACGGCGGGCCAGACCGCGAGTGAAGAGAGCGTGGTCTCACCGGTATTGATTAAACGGTGGGCGGTAAAAGGCGCAATAATATGGACGGATCCCGGCATCACGCACTCCAGACGGGTTTCGCCGGATGTCGTCTGGAGTAAAAGCAGGCCACTTCCCCGCAGTCCAAAATAGACTTCGCCCTGTTCACGACGTTGATGAAAATGGCCGCGGGTCATAAAGAATTCCCGGCCGATTTTACCTGCATGTAAATGGGTAACGCCGACAAACAACGCCCCTTCCTGTGCAGGCGATTCCAGCATTTCGACGTCATACACCGTCTGATGCGGATCGCATTGTGCCCAGGCGTCTCGATCGGCAAACAAACCATTGAGATCGGCAAGGCGTGTGGATTTAAGAATAAGTGCGCCGCGGGCAAGTGTACCACTGGCCCAGGCCACCAGAGGCGGCAGGATAATATCTGAAGTCATCGTCTTCTCCGGCCCGAGGAGAACAACCCGCCCAGCATAACAATTTAAACGATTAACCTGCGCATCAAAGGCGCAATGTGTCAGGTGAATCACAGTTAATCAGCAATAAAAATGCCGGCCACTGACGTGGCCGGCATTCGGGTCATGCGCGAGGAAACTTACTCGACTTCGCGTGCGTCGATACGCAGCTCTTTCGGGACCTCGAAAACAATATTCTCTTCGCGTCCTTCCAGCGGGACCGCTTCGCCGCCGCCCAGTTCCTGCAGACGGGAAATCACGTTCTGCACCAGGATATCAGGTGCCGAGGCGCCGGCGGTTACCCCGACACAGGCCATGTTTTTCACCCACGCTTCCTGGATATCGCTGGAATCATCAATCAGATAGGCCGCTTTCCCCATTCGCTGCGCAAGTTCAGCCAGACGGTTGGAGTTAGAGGAGTTTTTCGAACCGACAACCAGCACCACGTCCGCCTGTTCAGCCAGAGCACGCACCGCTTCCTGGCGATTGGTGGTGGCGTAGCAAATGTCGTCCTTACGCGGGCCGACGATTTTCGGGAAGCGCTGACGCAGGGCGTCAATCACGTCCGACGTATCGTCAACGGAGAGCGTCGTCTGGGTCATAAACGAGAGACGCGTTTCATTTTTGACGTTCAGCGTAAACACATCTTCCGGCGACTCCACCAGGTACATCCCCCCTTCCGGGTTGCTGTACTGGCCCATGGTACCTTCGACTTCCGGGTGGCCGGCATGGCCAATCAGGATCGACTCTTCACCACGACGGCTGGCGCGCGCCACTTCCATATGCACTTTGGTCACTAATGGGCAGGTGGCGTCGAACACGGTCAGATCGCGGCTTTTCGCTTCGTTACGCACCGCTTGAGAAACCCCGTGTGCGGAGAAAATCAGGATCGCGCCGTCAGGCACTTCGCTGATCTGCTCAATGAAGATCGCGCCACGCTCGCGCAGGCTGTCGACGACATAACGGTTATGCACCACTTCGTGACGCACATAAATCGGCGCGCCGTAAATCTCGAGCGCGTTTTCAACAATGCTGATAGCGCGGTCTACACCGGCGCAAAAGCCGCGCGGGTTAGCCAACAGGATCTGCATTTCAGGCCTCCAGTACCGGATCGATCTCCAGCACTTCAATATCAAAATGGACGGTGCGCCCGGCAAGCGGATGGTTGAAGTCAACGGTGATGGAGTCACCATTGATTTCGCGGATCACGCCAGGCATTTCGCTGCCATCCATAGCGGTAAAGAGCATGATCGCCCCGATTTCCGGCTCACCTGCATCCATAAACTCGCGGCGCGAGAAGTACTGAACAAGGTCCGGGCTTGGCACGCCAAACGCGGCATCCGGCTCCAGCGAAAATGCCTTTTTCTCGCCTTCTTTCAGGCCAAGCAGCTGTTGCTCAAGACCTTCAGACAGGGAGGTGTCGCCGAGACGAAACAGGGCGGGTTTGCCGTTATTGCGGGTGGATTCAGCCGTGGAGCCATCATCCAGTTTCAGCGTGAAATGAACGAGAACCGCGCTGTTGCTCTGTACGGATTTAGACATGCAAATTGCTCGCTTGTTTTGACCCACCGGTAAGAGACGGCAGGCCAGACATTCTGTAGGCCGGGGGCGCATGCGCCACCCGGCATTTACATTTAAGCCTGTTTCTTCGCGGCCGCGTTCGGCAAGAAGCCTTCCAGCACGATTAACGCCGCGCCGATGCAAATTGCGCTGTCGGCGAGGTTAAAGGTCGCGAAGTGCCAGTCGCCGACATAGAAGTCGATCATATCGACCACAAAGCCGTGCCACAGGCGATCAAACAGGTTGCCCAGCGCGCCACCGATAATCAGCGCATAGGCGATGTTATTTAGCTTTTGTGTTGCCTTCGAACGGTACATCAGCAGCGATAGCACCACACAGATACCGATAGCGATACCTGCAAAGAACCAGCGCTGCCAGCCACCGCTGTCAGCAAGGAAACTAAACGCCGCACCGTAGTTACGTGCGTAATGCAGGTTAAGCGACGGGAACAGCGACACCGTCTCCCCCAGAGCAAAATTCTGGAGGATCAGGAACTTGCTGCCCAGATCGATAATCAGCACTACCACCACCAGCCACAGCCAGCGCAGTCCTGTTGAACAGAGAGTTTTACTCATCAGGCAAACTTACGTTTCTCGCCGTCACCGGCGACGTTGCTGACACAGCGTCCGCAGATATCTGCGTGTTCCGCCACCTGGCCGACATCAGTGGTGTAATGCCAGCAACGCGGGCATTTATCACCTTCGGCTTTGCTCAGTGCGACTTTCAGTCCTTTGAGCAGTTCGCTCTGCTGTGCATCAGCAGACGCCTGGGCATAATCCGCAACTTTCGCACCGGAGGTCAACAGGACAAATCGTAATTCATCGCCCAGCGCCGTCAGTTTCGCCGCCAGCTCTGGCTCGGCGTACAGGGTAACTGCCGCTTCCAGCGAGCCGCCGACTTTCTTGTCAGCACGCGCCTGCTCGATAACCTTGTTCACTTCGCCACGCACTTTCAGCAGATCGTCCCAGAAGGCATCGTTCATCGCTTCGGTGCTGGAGAGATCGAACAGACCTTCATACCACTCGCCGGTGAAGACATACTTCTCACGGTCGCCTGGCAGGTAACCCCAGATTTCATCTGCGGTGAAGGACATGATCGGTGCCATCCAGCGAACCAGCGCTTCTGCGATGTGGAACAGCGCAGTCTGGCAGCTACGACGCGCCACGCTGTCCGCTTTCGCGGTGTACTGGCGGTCTTTGATGATGTCGAGGTAGAACGAGCCCATCTCGATGGAGCAGAAGCGCATCAGGCGCTGCACCACTTCGTGGAAATCGTAAGATTCGTAAGCCTTCAGGATATCTTCCTGTGCCGCTTTCGCGCAGCCTACCGCCCAGCGATCCAGCACCACCATCTCTTCCGGTTTCACCATATCTTTTACCGGATCGAACCCGTTCAGGTTCGCCAGCAGGAAGCGCGCGGTGTTACGGATACGACGATAGCTGTCGGCAGCACGTTTCAGGATCTCGTCCGACACCGCCATTTCGCCGGTATAGTCGGTAGAAGCAACCCACAGACGCAGAATGTCCGCGCCCAGTTTGTTCATCACGTCCTGCGGAGAGACGGTGTTACCGATCGATTTAGACATCTTACGGCCCTGACCATCCACGGTGAAACCGTGGGTCAGCACCTGGCGATACGGTGCTTTACCTTTCATGGCGGTGGAAATCATCAGCGATGACATGAACCAGCCACGGTGTTGGTCAGAACCTTCCAGGTACATATCTGCCGCGTGGCCGGAAAATTCCGGACGCACGTCAACAACAGACGCGTGCGTTGAACCGGAGTCAAACCACACGTCCAGGGTATCAGGCACTTTCTCGTAGTTGTCTGCATCAGCGCCCAGGATGTCGCGGGAATCGAGATCCCACCATGCCTGAATGCCGTCAACTTCAACACGCTTCGCGACTTCTTCCATCAGCGCCAGGGTGTTCGGGTGCAGTTCCTGTGTCTCTTTGTGCACGAACAGAGACATTGGCACGCCCCAGGTACGCTGACGGGAGATACACCAGTCAGGACGGTTAGCGACCATGGATTCGATACGCGCCTGACCCCAGTCCGGGATCCACTGCACGCCTTTGATCTCTTTCAGGGACTGCTCGCGCAGGCCTTTCTGATCCATGCTGATGAACCACTGTGGGGTCGCACGGAAGATGATCGGAGATTTGTGACGCCAGCAGCACGGATAGCTGTGCTGCATTTTCTCAACGTGCAGCAGCGCGCCGCTGGTGCGCAGCATATCAACGATGATGTCGTTCGCTTTGAAGACGTTGATACCGTCCAGCGCCGGGTAGGTGCCTGGCAGGTAAGAACCATCAGGACCCACCGGGTTCGCGATTTCAAGACCGTATTTCAGGCTGATGCTGTAGTCGTCAGGACCGTGGCCACCGGCGGTATGTACCGCACCGGTACCCGCATCCAGCGTCACGTGATCGCCCAGAATCGCCGGCACATCGAAGTCCAGGAACGGGTGTTTGAAGCGCATCAGCTCCAGCGCGTCACCTTTCACGGTGCCCAGCACGGTGTAGTCGGCGATGTTCGCGCGTTTCAGCACGCTTTCGACCAGATCTTTCGCCAGGATCAGCGCCTGACCGTCAACCTGCACCAGCGCGTACTCGAACTCACCGGACAGGGAGATCGCGCGGTTTGCTGGCAGTGTCCACGGGGTGGTGGTCCAGATAACCAGCGAGATGGTGCCATTGACAGAGGTCACGCCAAATTTGGCTTTCACCGCCTCCTGATCGACCGCGTGGAAGGCCACGTCGATAGACGGAGAGGTTTTGTCGTAATACTCCACTTCCGCTTCTGCCAGCGCAGAACGGCAGTCCACGCACCAGTGCACCGGCTTCGCGCCTTTGTGCAGATGGCCGTTACCGATGATTTTACCCAGCGCACGGATGATGTTGGCTTCGGTTTTGAAGTCCATGGTCAGGTACGGACGTGACCAGTCACCCAGCACGCCCAGGCGGATAAAGTCCTGACGCTGACCGTCAACCTGCGTAGCCGCGTATTCGCGACATTTTGCGCGGAATTCTGCTGCGGTGAACTTCTCACCCGGCTTACCAAACTCTTGCTCAACTTTCAGTTCAATTGGCAGACCATGGCAGTCCCAGCCCGGAACGTAAGGCGAGTCATATCCCGCGAGGCCTTTGGACTTCACGATAATGTCTTTCAGAATCTTGTTTACAGAGTGACCAATATGAATGCTGCCATTCGCATATGGAGGGCCATCATGCAGAATGAAGGTTTTTTTGCCTTTTTTGGCTGCACGGATGATGCCGTACAGGTCATCATCGGTCCAACGCGCCAGCATTCCCGGTTCGCGCTTGGCGAGATCGCCGCGCATCGGGAACCCTGTTTCCGGCAAATTCAGGGTTGATTTATAGTCACTCATCAGATTCTCGGTTCCGTATTTTTCACGTAGGCATTTAAGCCGGGTTTACTCGCCCAAAAAACTCGCGGGCCGTTAATTCATCTCGCGCGATTTGCGCCTTTAGTTCATCCAGCGAAGCAAATCGCTGCTCATTGCGTATTTTTTTACGCAGTATCACATCTATATGGCGACCATAAAGGTCCATTACAACGTCCAGCAGGTGCACTTCTAATTGTTGACGGACACCGGCGACTGTAGGACGTGTGCCAATATTGGCGACACCGAAATACGGTTTATCGCCCAGACCAGCCACTTCCACCGCATATACCCCTTTAACCGGGGAGACCTGACGACGTAGCGGTATATTCGCCGTCGGGAAACCTATGGTGCGGCCCAGCGCATCGCCATGAACCACACGGCCTGAAATGCTAAACGGATGTCCCAGCAGCGTTTCCGCCGTATCCAGTTCATCGTTGGCCAGCGCTTGACGCACCGCAGTGCTGCTAACCCGGACGCCGCCTTCGCAAAAGGTCATTGCGCTGGTGACATCAAAGCCGTACTCGAGGCCAGCCTTCTGTAATAGCAAGAAATCGCCCTGACGACCAGCGCCAAAGCGGAAATCATCACCCACGGCCAGAAACTGCACGCCAAGGCGCCTGACCAGCAGGTCACTGACGAAATTTTGTGCTGTGAGCGCGGCAAAGCGGCGATCGAAACGCACGCACAATACGTAGTCCACCCCGGACTCTGCAAGGTAGCGCAACTTCTCGCGCAGGCGAGTGAGGCGAGCCGGTGATTTATCGCCGGCAAACAGCTCCAGCGGCTGCGGCTCAAAAATCATCACTACAACGGGCAGGCCACGCGCCTCCCCTTCTTTACGCAATCCCTGCAGCAGCGCCTGATGACCACGATGCACGCCGTCGAAATTACCAATGGTCAGCACGCACCCGTGCGGTGCTCTGCTGAGATTATGTATGCCGCGTATCAGCTTCATGTCTGGCTCAAAACAGTGAAAATCGCCAAAGTATACCTTGTACAGCGGTTAAGGTTAACCGGCGATTGTTCGCGCAAAACAGAAAGCCGTAATGATTTCATCAGGCTGACCTTTCACAGCAAAAAAATCTGCCCGTGAACTGCGTTTTTTGTGCCGAAAAGCTGTATTCACGAGCGACAAGCTGGTAGAATCCTGCGCCATCACTACGTAACGTAGCGTCGCCAATCAACGGCGCTTATTTGCACAAATCCATTGACAAAAGAAGGTATAGAGGGCATATTCCTCGGCCTTTGAATTGTCCACATAGATCATATTTGGGAGTTGGACCTTGGCTAATATCAAATCAGCTAAGAAACGTGCTATCCAGTCTGAAAAGGCTCGTAAGCACAATGCAAGCCGTCGCTCTATGATGCGTACTTTCATCAAGAAAGTATACGCAGCTATCGAAGCTGGCGACAAAGCTGCTGCGCAGAACGCATTTAATGAAATGCAACCAATCGTGGATCGTCAGGCTGCTAAAGGTCTGATCCACAAAAACAAAGCAGCGCGTCATAAAGCAAACCTGACCGCGCAGATCAACAAACTGGCTTAATCGCCACTTGTTGTTGCTTGTTTTAAAAGAACCCGCTTAACGCGGGTTTTTTTATATCTTCAGATTGCCGGTGGCGTAAACAGCGCCGAGTAGTCGCGGTTACAGATGCGCTGTACCGCCGGATGTTGAATCATCCTTTCTGCAAATATCGCGTGATACTCCTCCATCACGTTATCGACCCGGCCAATCTCCGTAATCTTGTTATCTGAATAGAGATCGTGCACGTACAGTGTCGGTGCAACGAAGATGGCGTTATGCGCCTCACCAAAGGCTTTCATTAGCGCAGCATCATCAAACTCGCCGAGGATCTCCACCTTCAGTCCCTGAGAGTTAAACCAGTTCAGCAGTTTGCGCCCAAGCATGGAGCGCCGGCCTGGCACCAGCAAACGACGCTCCTCCAGACAGGCAGGAAACGGTTTTTCCGGCGGCGGGTTAATGCACCAGAAGCTGACCCCGCATTCGCCAATCTTCACAGAGAACAGCCCTTCCTGCTGCGTAGAGTCGATCGGGCAGTCCGAGATAATCATATCCAGCTTATGCTGGCTCAGCTGCTCCAGCAGCATCTCGTGCGTGGACTCAAAACAGCGCAGATGGATTTGCTCATCTTCGACCACCGCCGCATCCAGCACGCCGCTGACCAGCCGTTTTGACAACGCATCCGCCACGCCGACGTCAAAGAGCAGGTTTGACTCTTTGCGGTAGTTAACGATATCCAGCATCTCCTGGCTTAAGGTGAACATTTTATCCGCATAGCGGAAAACCAGTTCGCCCAGCTCACTTGGCTCAATCCCACGGCCCTTGCGCTTAAAGAGCTTGCCCTGTAGCCGCTCTTCCAGCGCCTTGATTTGCCCGGTGATGGTCTGCGGCGTCAGGTAGAGCGCCTCTGCCGCCCCCACGACCGAGCCCTGCTTATAGACGTGCCAGAAGTAGTAAAGGTGGTTGTAATTCAAATGAGACATCGTGTCTTCGCTCCCTGATCGTGTAGCGGGAGAAGGTGTTCTTCTCCCGGTTTCCTGTTATGCCTGAACGACCGGTCCGGACAGTTTGACCTTCAATAAGGTATAGCCAGTGACTGCGGCCAGTAACGATCCGATAAGGATGCCCAGCTTCGCCCAGACGATAAGCTCAGGCGCATGGGCACCAAAAGCCAGCGTTGAGATAAAGATCGACATGGTAAACCCAATGCCGCACAGCACGCCCACCGCCATGATCTGCTTAAACGTGGTACCGTGCGGCAGTGACGCCAGCTTCAGCTTCAGCGCCAGCCAGCAGAACAGGCTAATGCCCAGCGGCTTACCAATAAACAGTCCGGCAATAATGCCCAGCGGCAACATTGAGGTCAGTCCCTCAAGGGTTACCCCTTCCAGCGAAACGCCTGCATTAGCGAAAGCAAACAGCGGCAGGATCATAAAGGCGACCCACGGGTGCAGTACATGCTCCAGCTGTTTAGCAGGCGATTTCCCCTCCTGCGGCTTAAGCGGAACGAAGAAGCCGACGATGACCCCGGCGAGCGTAGCGTGCACGCCTGATTTCAGTACCGCGGTCCACAGCACCATCCCCACCAGCACGTAGATCCCGATGCGGCGCACGTTGCAAATGTTCAACAGCGCCAGTACCGCAATCGCTCCTGCGGCAACGCTCAACGACAGGATCGACAGGTCGCTGGTGTAGAACAGCGCAATAATGACAATCGCGCCCAGGTCATCAATGATCGCCAGCGCCATCAGGAAGATTTTCAGTGCCACCGGCACGCGGCTTCCCAGTAAGGCCAGCACACCCAGGGCAAACGCGATATCCGTTGCTGCCGGAATAGCCCAGCCATGACGCGATACCGGATCCTGCCAGGTGAACGCCAGGAAGAGCAACGCCGGAATGACCATCCCCCCGAATGCGGCAATCACCGGGAACGCGGCACGCTGACGGCTGGCAAGCGAGCCCAGGACCAGCTCACGCTTAACCTCCAGCCCTACCAGCAAGAAAAACACGGCCATCAGTGCATCGTTGATCCACAGCAGCATGTTCTTGTTAATTTCCAGCGCCCCGACTTTCAGCTCGACGGGAGTTTCCAGAAACGCGTGGTAAAAGTCGCGTGTGAAACCCATATTGGCCAGCGCCATCGCGGCCGCAGCGGCAATAATCAGGATGATGCCGCCTGATGCTTCACTGCTAAAAAAACGGTGTATTAATTTCACGTAGGCTCTCTCTTACAGCAATACTTCGGTAAAACCATAATACCAGGCCAAACAGCTCGGCAAAAGCAGATTAATGTTGAGTATATATTCAGTTTTACCGAATGATAGCCATGAGGACAGCTACAAAAAGAAAAAGCCCGAAATCGCTTCCGGGCTTTTTGAGATGAACACCAGCTAACGGATCAGCGGGTCAAATCGTCGAAGAATTTTTTGACGCCATCGAAGAAGCTTTTGGAGCGCGGGCTGTTTTTCTCACCCGTCGGGCCGCCAAAACTTTCCTGCAGCTCTTTCAGCAGCTGTTTCTGCTTGTCGTTCAGGCCAACCGGGGTTTCAACCACCACGCGGCACAGCAGGTCGCCCTGCGCACCACCGCGAACGGATTTAACACCTTTACCACGCATGCGGAACAGCTTGCCGGTCTGGGTTTCGCCTGGAACCTTCAGATTGACGCGACCATCAAGCGTTGGCACTTCAATTTCGCCACCGAGTGCCGCCATGGCGAAGTTGATGGGCACTTCACAGTACAGGTTGTTGCCTTCACGCTCAAAGATGGCGTGCTGCTTGACCTGAACCTGAACGTACAGATCGCCTGCCGGTGCACCGTGCTCGCCGGCCTCACCTTCACCTGCCAGACGGATACGGTCGCCCGTGTCCACGCCTGCCGGGATTTTAACGGACAGCGTCTTGGTTTTCTCAACGCGACCATGACCGTGGCATTTTGTGCAGGGGTCTTTAATCAGCGTACCGCGACCATGACAGTGCGGACACGCCTGCTGCACGGCGAAGAAGCCCTGACGCATCTGCACCTGACCGGAACCGTGACAGGTTGGACAGGTTTGCGGCTGGGTGCCTGCTTTCGCGCCGCTGCCGTGGCAAACGTCACACTCTTCCAGCGTCGGAATACGGATCTCTTTGGTGACGCCACGTACGGCCTCTTCCAGCGTCAGATCCATGTTGTAGCGCAGGTCGGCGCCGCGCGCCGCGCGCTGACGGCCACGACCGCCGCCAAAAATGTCGCCGAAAACATCGCCAAAGATATCGCTGAAGTCAGCGCCGCCGCCAAAGCCGCCGCCACCGAATCCACCGCCGCCCATGCCGCCTTGTTCGAAGGCTGCGTGGCCGTACTGGTCATAGGCCGCACGTTTCTGTGCATCGGTCAGGACTTCGTAGGCTTCTTTGATCTCTTTAAATTTGGCTTCAGCCTCTTTGTCACCCTGGTTGCGATCCGGGTGGAATTTCATGGCCAGGCGCTTATACGCCTTTTTGATTTCACGCTCTTCCGCAGTTTTCGGAACGCCTAAAATCTCGTAATAGTCTTGCTTTGCCATTGGTTTTTTTAAGCCCCTTAACATGCGAGCACGGGCGTGGAGAGTTCTCCTACGCCCGTGCCGATTAATTACCCTGCATCAGGGCGATTATTTTTTGTCTTTCACTTCTTCGAACTCAGCGTCGACAACGTCGTCGTCTTTCGCGTTGTTCTGAGAAGCGTCAGCGCCAGCCTGCTGTTGGGCGTGCTGCTGCTGAGCGATTTCCATCAGCTTCTGAGAAGCCTGTGCCAGCTCCTGCATCTTCGCTTCGATATCCGCTTTATCTTCGCCTTTCAGAGACGTTTCCAGCGCGCTCAGTGCAGCTTCGATAGCCGTTTTGTCTTCAGCTGGCAGTTTATCGCCGGCTTCTTCAACCTGCTTACGGGTGCTGTGCAGCAGATGGTCGCCCTGGTTACGGGTCTGAACCAGCTCTTCGAACTTACGGTCAGATTCCGCGTTCGCTTCTGCTTCACGAACCATTTTCTGGATCTCTTCTTCGTTCAGACCGGAAGAGGCCTTAATGGTGATCTTCTGCTCTTTACCGCTGTTTTTGTCTTTCGCGGAAACGTGCAGGATACCGTCAGCATCGATATCGAAGGTTACTTCGATCTGCGGCATACCGCGTGGCGCCGGGTTGATGCCATCCAGGTTGAACTGACCCAGTGACTTGTTATCCGCCGCACGCTTACGCTCACCCTGCAGCACATGGATGGTTACTGCAGACTGGTTGTCTTCAGCAGTAGAGAACACCTGGCTGTGCTTAGTAGGGATAGTGGTGTTTTTGGTGATAAGCGCCGTCATTACACCGCCCATGGTTTCGATACCCAGAGACAGCGGGGTAACGTCCAGCAGCAGAACGTCTTTCACATCACCCGTCAACACACCACCCTGAACGGCAGCACCGATAGCCACTGCTTCGTCCGGGTTAACGTCTTTACGTGGCTCTTTACCAAAGAATTCAGCCACTTTCTTCTGAACCATTGGCATACGGGTCTGGCCACCGACGAGGATAACGTCGTTGATATCAGACACGGACAGGCCAGCATCCTGCAGAGCAACTTTCAGTGGCTCGATGGAACGGTTCACCAGGTCTTCTACCAGGCTTTCCAGTTTCGCACGGGTCACTTTAATGTTCATGTGTTTAGGACCGGTCGCGTCTGCAGTGATATACGGCAGGTTCACGTCGGTCTGCTGAGCGGAAGACAGTTCGATCTTCGCTTTCTCAGCGGCTTCTTTCAGGCGCTGCATTGCCAGCGGGTCGTTACGCAGGTCAATGCCCTGATCTTTCTTGAACTCGTCAACGAGGTAGTTGATCAGACGGGTATCGAAGTCTTCACCACCCAGGTGGGTATCACCGTTGGTTGCCAGAACTTCGAAGGTTTTTTCGCCATCAACTTCGTCGATTTCGATAATAGAGATATCGAAAGTACCACCACCCAGGTCGTAAACCGCGATAGTACGGTTGCCAACTTCTTTATCCAGACCGTAAGCCAGTGCCGCTGCGGTTGGTTCGTTGATGATACGTTTTACTTCCAGACCTGCGATACGGCCAGCATCTTTCGTTGCCTGACGCTGAGCATCGTTGAAGTAAGCAGGAACGGTGATAACAGCTTCAGTTACCGGTTCACCCAGGTAATCTTCTGCGGTTTTCTTCATTTTTTTCAGCACTTCAGCAGAGATCTGCGGTGGTGCCGTTTTGGTGCCTTTCACATCAAGCCATGCATCGCCGTTATCTGCTGCGATGATTTTGTAAGGCATGATAGAAACGTCACGCTGAACTTCTTCGTCCTGGAAGCGGCGGCCAATCAGGCGTTTAATCGCAAACAGGGTATTTTGCGGGTTTGTCACTGCCTGACGTTTAGCCGGCTGACCAACCAGAGTTTCACCATCCTGGGTATAAGCAATGATAGAAGGCGTGGTGCGATCGCCCTCGGCGTTCTCCAGCACGCGTGCGGTAGTGCCATCCATAATCGCTACACAAGAGTTGGTAGTACCCAGGTCGATACCAATAATTTTACCCATCTAAACGTCTCCACTTAAAATTCAGTCAACATGTGGTTGTGTACCTGTAATAAGGGCAGAACGTGCTTTTTCAACTGCCCACAATTGATTTTTTTCAGGTCCACACACTGCGGTTGACTACAAGATGGGGTCGCGCCAGCGTCCATCAAGGGGGAACGGTAAAAAAAATTTTTAATTTCACCCTGATGAGATCATAGACGGCATTGATTGCGCCCATTATGATGCCGCGCCCCGTCAGGGAGAACTGACGCGGGTTTAACCATTTCACCATATTAATGATGATTTTTTTGAGGACTTATGGGCAACACTAAGTTGGCTAATCCGGCTCCGCTGGGCCTGATGGGTTTTGGCATGACCACTATCCTGCTGAACCTGCACAACATCGGGATGTTCCCGATGGATGGCATTATCCTGGCGATGGGCATTTTTTACGGCGGTATCGCGCAAATCTTCGCGGGCCTGCTGGAATATAAGAAAGGCAACACCTTCGGCTTAACCGCATTTACCTCTTATGGTTCTTTCTGGCTGACCCTGGTCGCGATCCTGCTGATGCCTAAAATGGGCCTGGCAGATGCGGCAAACGCACATTTCCTGGGCGTTTACCTTGGTCTGTGGGGCGTCTTCACGCTGTTTATGTTCTTCGGCACCCTGAAAGGCAACCGCGCACTGCAGTTTGTTTTCCTGAGCCTGACCGTGCTGTTCGCCCTGCTGGCGATCGGCCACCTCGTGGATAACGAAAGCATCGTGCATATTGCCGGCTGGATTGGTCTGGTGTGCGGCGCAAGCGCTATCTACCTGGCAATGGGTGAAGTGCTGAACGAGCAGTTTGACCGCACCATCCTACCGATTGGTGAAAAACACTGATCCATCTGTCGTGTCCGCCTCGCGGGCACGACATCCCTGTTTCTGCCGAAGCCAAATGCCTAACACTAGCCCCATCACCGACAACGCGAGCACATACCAGGCGGGTGCCATCGGGGATACTCCCATCAACACCGTGACCGCAATCGGCGTCAGCCCGCCAAAGATGGCGTAAGAGACGTTATAGGAGAAAGAGATCCCGGTGAAGCGGACCTCTGGTGGAAAAGCTCGCACCATCACATACGGCACTGCACCGACAACCCCCACGCACAGCCCGACCGTACCGTAGAGCAGGAACAGCTGTTCAGGATGGCTGCCTGCCAGGTGGTAAAACGCCCAGCTCGACGCAGCCAGCAGCAGGCTGCCGATGATGAAAGTCAGGCCGGCACCGATACGATCAACGGCCAGCCCCGCGGCCAGACAGCCAAAGCAGAGCATAATGGTGGCGATACTGTTTGCCTGCAACGTTACCGCCGGCGCAAAACCGTACTGCTTTTGCAGCCATACCGGAGACATTAAGATAACGACCACGATGCCCGCCGACAGCAGCCAGGTGAGCAGCATCGACACCACAACCGCGCTTCGGTGGCGCACCACCACGGCTTTTACCGGCAACTCCTGCGCCAGCGCCTTGCGCTGCTGCATCTCAAGGAAAATGGGTGTCTCCTGCAGCCAGCGGCGAAGATACATCGCCACCAGGCCAAACGCCCCGCCGAGCAGGAACGGTACGCGCCATCCCCAGTCGTGAACCGCCTGTTGCGTCATGCTGGTATTCACGATAGTGGCCACCACTGAACCGAGGAGGATACCGACAGTCAGCCCCGCCGTTAAGGTTCCACAGGCGATGCCGATGCGGCGCGCCGGCACATGCTCCGCCACAAACACCCAGGCCCCCGGCACTTCGCCGCCAATTGCCGCCCCCTGAAGAATGCGCATCAGCAACAGCAGCAGCGGAGCAACAATGCCCATTGAGGCGTAAGTGGGCAGCAGACCAATGGCCAGCGTCGGCACGGCCATCAGTAAAATGCTGAGCGTGAACATCTTCTTACGCCCGACCAGGTCACCAAAGTGGGCCATCACAATGCCACCCAGCGGTCGTGCCAGATACCCGGCGGCAAAAATGCCGAAGGTTTGCACCTGGCGCAACCACTCCGGGATATCTGCCGGGAAGAAAAGCTCCCCCACCACGGCGGCGAAGAAGACGAAGATGATAAAGTCGTAAAACTCCAGCGCACCGCCTAAGGCCGCGAGCGTGAGGGTTTTATAGTCCTGTCGATTCAGAGGTCGGGTGTTATGTGACATAGCGAACCATTTGGCTTGTGTTGTGGATTTATTTTTACAGCAAACGTAAAGAAAAAATTACTATACCGTAAAACCCTTACCACGCTACCGTCGCTTCAGCTAATGTCACATATTGATTAATTTCAGGAGATTGTCTCGCGACGAGCGTTTTTCGGACGAAAAGCTGCTACCACTTTCTCATCGGTCTCCACATACGGACCGTCAAGCAACTGTATACAATACGGTACACTTGCAAAAATCCCGTGCACGATCACGCTGCCATCTTCCGCTTTCAGTCCTTCAAGCGTCTCTTTGATGGACTTCGGCTGGCCCGGCAAATTCAGAATCAATGCCTGCTTGCGGATTACCCCGACCTGACGGGAGAGGATCGCCGTCGGGACAAAGTGTAGACTGATCTGGCGCATCTGCTCACCGAAGCCAGGCATCTCACGATCGGCAACCGCCAGCGTGGCATCCGGAGTGACGTCCCGGCGCGCAGGCCCGGTGCCTCCCGTGGTCAATACCAGGTGGCAGCTCATCTCATCCACCAGCTCACAGAGTGTCTGTTCGATAATGGGCTGTTCGTCAGGGATCAGGCGGGTCTGGATCTCAAAGGGGGTTGTCAACGCACTGCCCAGCCATTCTTCCAGCGCGGGGATGCCTTTATCCTGATAAACACCGCTGGAGGCGCGGTCAGAAATCGACACTAAGCCGATGCGTAAGGTATTCATATCCATTCCATTCAAAAAAGTACTGATTAAAGGGAATGATACACGCAGAGGGGAAATTCAGACAGAGTACGAAAGAAGTAGCGTGACCGGGAACCCGGTCACGCAGAATGATTACAGCAGGTCGCCGATCATTTTTTCCAGTTTTTCCTGGTCGATAGCAAACTTACGGATACCGTCCGCCAGTTTATCTACAGCCATTGGATCCTGGTTATGCTGCCACAGGAACTCAGATTCAGTGATGCGCTCCGGACGCGCTTTCACTTCACCGGTGTAGGACAGTTTACGCTCGATAGCACCTTCGCTTTCAGCCAGCTCTTTCAGCAGTGCCGGGGCGATGGTCAGGCGGTCACAGCCAGCCAGTTCGATGATTTCACCTACGTTACGGAAGCTTGCGCCCATCACCACAGTCTCATAACCGTGCTGTTTGTAGTATTCGTAGATTTCGGTCACGGAAACGACGCCTGGATCTTCAGATGCCGCGTACTCTTTCTTATCCGTGTTGGCTTTGTACCAGTCCAGAATACGGCCAACGAATGGAGAAATCAGGTATACGCCGGCTTCCGCACATGCACGCGCCTGTGCGAAGGAGAACAGCAGCGTCAGGTTACAGTTGATACCGTCTTTTTCCAGCTGTTCAGCTGCACGAATACCCTGCCAGGTTGACGCCAGTTTGATCAGGATGCGGTCATTGCTGATGCCGGCATCGTTGTACATTTTGATCAGACGTTTTGCTTTGGCGATAGACGCTTCGGTGTCGTAGGAGAGACGTGCGTCAACTTCGGTAGAGATGCGGCCAGGAACCAGTTTCAGAATTTCCAGACCAATGTTCACGGCCAGTTTATCAGTGGCATCAACAACCTGCTGCGCGCGGTCGTTGCTCTGTGCTTTCGCCCAGGTCACTGCGTCGTCAATCAGTTTGCGATACTCAGGGATCTGTGCGGCGTTAAGGATCAGAGAAGGGTTGGTGGTGGCATCCTGCGGCTGGTACAGCTTCATTGCCGCGATATCTCCGGTGTCAGCTACGACAGTGGTGAACTGACGAAGGGAGGTCAATTTATCCGTCATGATAGTGTTTCTCTTTTAACGTGCCCTGGATAATTCACGCTACCGACAGCATGCCTGCAGCGGAAAAATGACAGGTTTACTTGTTAGGGGGATGTAACCGGTCTGCCCTGATGATAACACGACGGAGGGGTAGCGCAACCGCAGACAGTGCGCTTAGACAGAGTATGATAAACTCAGAATATTAACAGGCTGCTAAGTAACAGCATGTCCAATCAGTGGTAGCGCTTACATATTCATTTTGGCATCAACAAGAGGGACGTTAATGCCTGATTTCCTTTTCTTTATTAATGAAGTCCTTTGGGGTTCGATAATGATATACCTGCTGCTGGGTGCAGGTATTTGGTTTACGCTACGCAGCGGGTTTATCCAGTTTCGTTATATTCGCAAATTTGGCAGAAGTCTGAAAAACAGCGTCACGCCCCAGCCGGGCGGATTAACCTCTTTCCAGGCCCTCTGCACCAGCATTGCCGCACGCCTCGGCAGCGGTAATATGGCAGGGGTAGCACTGGCCATCAGCGCCGGTGGCCCGGGCGCCGTTTTCTGGATGTGGGTCACGGCGCTTATCGGGATGGCCACCTCCTTTGCCGAAAGCGCCCTCGCCCAACTCTACAAAGAAAAAGATAAAAACGGACAGTTTCGCGGCGGCCCGGCCTGGTACATGGCGCGTGGCTTGGGAATGCGCTGGATGGGCGTGCTGTTTTCGCTGTTTTTACTGCTCGCGTACGGTCTGATTTTCAATACCGTTCAGGCGAATTCTGTCGCCCATGCTTTGCGCTATGCCTTTGCATGTCCGGAGTGGATCACCGGGCTTGTTTTAGCCCTCTGTATCCTGCTGACGATTTCGACCGGCCTAAAAGGTGTCGCCCGCCTGATGCAGTGGCTGGTGCCGGTCATGGCGCTGCTGTGGGTTGCCGCCAGCCTGTTCGTCGCCGCACGGCATATCGAGCAGGTGCCGGAAGTGATTGCAACCATCTTCAAAAGCGCATTTGGCTGGCGCGAGGCGGCATCAGGCGCACTGGGCTATACCTTCAGCCAGGCGCTGATGTCGGGCTTTCAGCGCGGAATGTTCTCCAATGAAGCCGGTATGGGATCAACGCCCAATGCCGCAGCCGCCGCCGCGTCCTGGCCGCCCCACCCGGCGGCACAAGGCATTGTTCAGATGATTGGCGTTTTTACGGACACCATTATTATCTGTTCCGCCAGCGCCATGATCCTGCTGCTGGCCGGTCCGGTACCTCACTCATCGGAAACAGCCGGCATACAACTGCTTCAGCAGGCACTGGTGAATCTGACGGGCGGCTGGGGAGCCGGGTTTGTCTCGCTCATCCTGCTGTTATTCGCCTTCAGCTCGATTGTTGTGAATTACCTCTACGCCGAAAATAACCTTATTTTCCTGAAAGTGGACTCCCGCCGTATGATCACGCTGCTGCGCCTCGGGGTGATACTGATGGTGTTAGCAGGTTCGCTGCTCAGCATGCCGCTGGTCTGGCAACTGGCGGATGTCTTTATGGCGCTCATGGCCATCACTAACCTGACGGCGATCCTGCTGCTCTCACCCGTGGTTACGCTTATCGCACGGGACTATCTTCGTCAGCGCAAACTGGGCGTACCGCCGGTCTTTGATGCCTCGCGTTATCCCGACATCCAGGCGCAAATTGCGCCCGGCACCTGGGATGATTTGCCACGGCAATAACAGCTATCGATCAATTGAGGGCGATTTTTTGCTAAAGTCGCTCTAAATTTCCTGCAAGGACTGGATATGCTGATTCTGATTTCACCTGCTAAAACGCTCGATTACCAGAGCCCGCTCGCCACCGAGCGCTATACCCAGCCTGAACTGCTGGACTATTCGCAACAGCTGATTCACGTCGCGCGTAAGCTCTCTGCGCCACAAATTGCCTCGCTGATGAGCATCAGCGACAAACTGGCGGATCTTAACGCGACCCGTTTCCACGAGTGGCACCCGGACTTCACGCCGAACAACGCCCGCCAGGCGCTTCTGGCGTTTAAAGGTGATGTGTATACCGGCCTGCAGGCGGAAGATTTTAGCGAAGCCGATTTCGACTTCGCCCAGCAGCATCTGCGCATGTTGTCAGGTCTGTACGGCGTGCTGCGCCCGTTGGACCTGATGCAGCCGTATCGTCTGGAGATGGGTATCCGCCTGGAAAACCCTAAAGGCAAAGATCTGTACCATTTCTGGGGCGATATCATCACCGACAAACTGAACGCTGCGCTGCGTGCTCAGGGCGATAATGTGGTGATCAATCTGGCCTCCGATGAATACTACAAATCGGTGAAGCCGAAAAAGCTGGATGCGGAAATTATCAAGCCCGTTTTCCTCGATGAGAAAAACGGCAAGTTCAAGGTCATCAGCTTCTACGCCAAAAAAGCGCGTGGGTTGATGAGCCGCTACATCATTCAGAACCGCCTGACGAAGCCGGAGCAACTGACCGGCTTCAACAGCGAAGGCTACTTCTTCGATGAAGAAGCGTCAGGGAAAGGCGAACTGGTGTTTAAGCGTCACGAGTAGTAAAACAAACCCCGCCAGATGGCGGGGTTTTGTATTAATGGTGTTTCCAGTCCGGGCCAGGACGCGGGTCGTCGTGACGATCGTGATGGTGGTCATCATGATGACGATCGTGATGCTCGTCATGTGGGCGCCAGTGATTATCGCGCCAGTCATAGTGAGCCTTCCACCAGTCATGGTCGCGCCAGCGACCACCATCCCAGTAGTGACCACGATTATCCTGATCGCCAATCTGCAGTTTTACCGCAGGGACGAGGGTGATTTCAGAGGCCTGAACCGCCATCGGAGCGACCAGCATCATTGAAAGCACCAGCAGAGCAGATTTCAGTTTAGACATAGGTGACTCCTTATTCATTTACCCGATGTGGGCCGATGTAAGGAGAATACGTGAGGAGGACGGGGGATGTTATTCTCTGCAATCCTAATCGCTAAGTGACCGCATTTATTGGGAATTTCTGCTTTTTTACTGCTATTTTCCTCCTTAATTTCTCCATAAAAAAAGCCGGGTAAGTTTTACCTTACCCGGCCTGCATAGGGTGACAGAACCGTTATCCGCGCGTCATCATCAACTTACGCAGCGCGGCGAAATCCGCGGGCAGTTCATGCGAAAGCAGCGGCAGATCCGCACGCTCGGCCAGCTCTTTTGGCAGCGGCAGCGTTTCACCCAGAATCACTTCCACGCTCTCTTTGAACTTCGCCGGATGAGCCGTTCCCAGGAACAGGCCATACTCCCCCGGATTCAGCTGATCGCGCAGCGCACGGTAAGCGATCGCCGCATGCGGTTCAGAGGTGTACCCCACCGCTTTCAGCTCACGCAGGGTGGCTTTGGTGGTCTCATCCGTCACCGCGGCGTAACCCAGATCGCCCAGACGCCAGACCTTACGGCGGAACAGCTCTTCCACACGCGGCCAGTTGTTCGGCTGGCTTACGTCCATCGCATTCGAAAGCGTCGCCTGCGTGGCGTTCGGCGCCCATTTACCGTCTTTCAGGAAGCGCGGCACGGTGTCGTTGGCGTTGGTGGCGGCGATAAAGCGTTTTACCGGCAGGCCGAGCGATTTCGCCAGCAGGCCCGCCGTCAGGTCACCAAAGTTGCCGCTTGGTACGGAGACGACCAGCTGATTGCGCGCCTCCTGTGGCAGCTGTGCAACCGCTTCGAAGTAGTAGCAGATCTGCGCCAGCAGACGGCTGATGTTAATGGAGTTCGCCGAGTTCAGACCCAGCGCCACTTTCAGCTCTTCATCATCGAAGGCCTGCTTGACCAGCGCCTGACAGGCATCGAAATCGCCGTCAATCGCCACGGTTTCAATGTTGCCCCCGAGCGTACAGAACAGTTTTTCCTGCAGCGGACTGATTTTGCCTTTCGGGTAGAGGATCACCACGCGAACGTTCTTCAGACCGTAGAACGCATGGGCAACGGCCGCACCGGTATCGCCGGAGGTCGCTGTCAGAATCGTTACCGGTTTGTCGCCGCTGATGTGAGTCAGCATCTGCGCCATAAAGCGGCCACCGAAGTCTTTAAACGCCAGGGTTGGACCGTGGAACAGCTCAAGGCAGCCGACATCCGGCTCAACCTGCTTAACCGGTGCCGGGAAAGCGAACGCTGCACGCACGCGCTCTTCCAGCAGCTCCTGCGGGATTTCATCGCCGATAAAGGCAGAGAGAATTTTAGTGCTGCGGGTGACAAAATCCTGCTTCAGCAGTTCATCAATGTCGGTCAGCTGAAATTCCGGCAGGTCATGGGGGAAGAACAGCCCCTGATTTTTGCCCAGTCCCTGAGTCACCGCCTGCGCGAAGCTGACCTGCTCGTTATGATCTTTAAGGTTGTAGAGTTTCATTCGTTATCCCAGTACTCGTGCGCCAGCCGTGTCCAGACGGCAAATATGAACAAAGCCTTCCTGATTTTGCAGGTAGTGTTTAGAGAGCCAGTCCGCCACGCGCTGCGCCGTGTCTGGCTTATCGCACAGGGCGAACAGCGTCGGGCCGGAGCCGGAGATACCGCACGCCAGTGCGCCGGTATCCATTGACGCCTGTCGCGCCTCGTTAAAGCCAGGCAGCAGCTTAGTGCGGTACGGCTCGGCGATAACGTCTTTCATTAATTTTGCTGCCAGCTGCGGCTGACGGGTGTAGCAGGCGTGAATAAAGCCGGCCAGATGACGTCCGTGAGCGATACAGTCCTGACGACGATACTGCGCAGGCAGGATCGCACGCGCTTCAGCGGTGGATACCTTAATGCCGGGATAGGCCAGCACCCACAGCCACTCATCAAACCCTGGCACCTGCTGGCTGATGATGCCATTTTCTTCAATCATCAGCTGCATACCGCCGAGGAAGCAGGGGGCGACGTTGTCATAATGAATGCTGCCGGAGATGCGCCCTTCCAGCTCGCCCATTAACCCGAGCAGACGGTTATTATTCAGTGGCTTGCCGCAGTGCTCATTCATAGCCACCAGTCCGGCGACCACGGAGCAGGCGCTGGAACCCAGACCAGAGCCAATCGGCATACTTTTTTCCAGCGTCATGGCGACCGGCACATTTTTGCCGATCTCCTGACAGAACCGCTCCCAGCACTGATAAACGATATTCTCGCGCGGGTCTGTCGGCAGTTTGCTGGCGAAGCGGCCCACGTTATTCAGGCTAAAGCTCTCTGCCGCTTCAACCGTTACCGTATCGCCCAGCAGCGAACCATCCACCGGCGTCACCGCCGCACCCAGCACATCAAATCCGACGCTCATGTTGGCGCTGGAAGCCGGGGCATAAACTTTCACCATGTTAAACTCCTAACTTCCATGACAGGGTACGCAGCAAATCGGCAAATACACCCGCCGCGGTAACATCATTCCCTGCGCCATAGCCGCGAAGCACCAGCGGCAGTGGCTGATAATAGTGGCTGTAAAACGCGAGGGCGTTTTCGCCGTTTTTTACTTTGAACAGCGGGTCGTTGCCATCCACTTCAGCAATCTTCACGCGGCACATACCATCGTCTTCAATATTGCCAACATAGCGCAATACCTTACCTTCATCACGGGCTTTCGCAACGCGTGCGGCAAAGGCGTCGTCTAGCTGCGCTAAATTGGCCATAAAGGTGTTCACGTCACCGCTGTCGTCAAACCCGGCAGGCAGAACAGGCTCAATCACGATATCGGAAAGCTCCAGCTCACGGCCCGTTTCACGCACCAGTATGAGCAACTTACGCGCCACATCCATACCGGAGAGATCGTCTCGCGGATCCGGCTCGGTGTACCCCAGTTCACGCGCGGCACGGGTCGCTTCCGACAGGCTCATGCCCTCATCCAGCTTGCCGAAGATAAACGACAGCGAGCCGGAAAGAATGCCGGAGAAACGCTGCAGTTCATCCCCCGCGTTCAGCAGGTTTTGCAGGTTCTCGATCACCGGCAGGCCCGCGCCCACGTTGGTGTCGTAGAGGAACTTACGCCGTGACTTGCTCGCCGCCAGACGCAGCTGGTGATAGTAATCCATCGACGAGGTGTTGGCCTTTTTGTTTGGCGTCACCACGTGGAAACCTTCGCGCAGGAAATCGGCGTACTGATCGGCCACCGCCTGGTTCGAGGTACAATCGACAATGACCGGGTTAAGCAGGTGATACTCTTTCACCAGACGGATTAACCGGCCCAGATTAAAGGGCTCTTTGGCATCATTCAGCTCAGCCTGCCAGTTTTCCAGGTTCAGGCCATGAACGTTGGTCAGCAGCGCTTTTGAGTTCGCGATACCGCACACGCGCAGATCAATGTGCTTTTTCTTCAACCACTCCTGCTGACGCTTCACCTGCTCCAGCAGCGCGCCACCCACACCGCCCACGCCAATCAGGAACAGCTCGATCACCTGATCGGTGTTGAACAGCATCTGATGAACCACGCGAACGCCGGTTGTCGCATCGTCGTTGTCAACGACCACCGAGATTGAACGCTCAGATGACCCCTGGGCAATGGCCACAATGTTGATGTTGGCCCTGGCCAGCGCGGCAAAGAATTTGGCCGAGATACCGCGCAGCGTACGCATACCGTCGCCCACCACCGAGATAACCGCCAGGCGTTCCTGGATAGAAAGCGGCTCCAGCAGCTCTTCTTTCAGCTCAAGGTAAAACTCTTCTTCCAGCGCACGACGGGCGCGCAGGCAATCCCCCTGCGGTACGCAGAAGCTGATGCTGTATTCAGAAGAGGACTGAGTGATCAGCACAACCGAGATACCGTTGCGGGACATGGCCGCGAAAACGCGGGCCGCCATACCGACCATGCCTTTCATTCCCGGGCCGGAAACGCTGAACATGGCCATATTGTTCAGGTTAGAAATGCCTTTCACCGGCAGGCCGTCTTCATCGGTACTGGCACCAATCAGCGTGCCTGGCGCTTGCGGGTTACCGGTGTTTTTAATCAGGCAAGGGATCTGGAACTGGGCAATGGGAGAGATGGTGCGAGGGTGAAGAACTTTAGCGCCGAAGTAGGAAAGCTCCATCGCTTCCTGGTATGACATCGACTTCAGCAGCCTGGCGTCCGGCACCTGGCGCGGATCGCAGGTGTATACACCGTCGACGTCAGTCCAGATCTCACAACAGTCGGCGCGTAAACAGGCTGCCAGCACGGCAGCAGAGTAGTCGGAGCCGTTACGGCCCAGTACGACAAGTTCACCCTTCTCGTTTCCGGCGGTGAAGCCCGCCATCAGGATCATATGGTCAGACGGAATTTTGCTCGCGGCAATGCGACGGGTTGATTCGGCTATATCAACGGTAGACTCGAGGTAGTGACCCACTGCCAGCAGTTTTTCAACGGGATCGATAACCGACACATTGTGGCCACGCGCTTCCAGCAGGCCCGCCATGATGGCAATCGACAATTTTTCACCACGGCAGATTAACGCCGCGTTGATGCTGTCCGGGCACTGACCTAAAAGGCTGATACCGTGCAGCACGTGTTTGATTTGGGCGAACTCTTGCTCAACAAAGGATTTCAGCTGTGCGAGCGGGAAACCCGGCTGCGCCTCCGCCAGTCCCTGCAGCAGCTCAGCGAAGATACGCTCGGCGTCGCTCAAGTTCGGGAGTGCATCCTGGCCACCGATGGTCTTTTCAATCATCGCCACCAGGTGGTTGGTGATTTTTGCCGGGGCAGAGAGCACGGTCGCGACCTGCCCCTGCCTGGCGTTGCTCTCCAGGATATCGGCAACACGCAGAAAACGTTCTGCATTTGCCACTGATGTACCGCCGAACTTCAACACTCGCATGGTTCTACCTCGTTTCCTTTAGCCGAAAAAAAAGCCCGCACTGTTTGGGTGCGGGCTTTTTTCTGTTTTTCCTGTACGCGTCAGCCCGCATCATTTCCTGTGGTAATGATGATGGTTGTTGTAATGGTGGTGATGCTGATGCGTTTCATGGATGTTGTGTACTCTGTCATTATTATCTGTCTGTGCTGTATTCTTTTAGGGTTAAAGGATTGGGCACCTTAAGTCAATGAATTTTTAATTTGATCACAATTCGGGACGCTCTCACGTCCCGCTGCTTGCAGATTTATTTTCATCCGATTCCCCCAGACGCACCCCACCCAGACAGACGGATACGCCATAGTAAAAACTTATGACAGCATTTTACTCGGCCAATTTTTTTTCAATATCATGCAGCAAACGGTGCAACATTGCCGTGTCTCGCTGCTCAAGACGCCCAAGTCGCTGATGCAACCAGTCCGCCATTTTTTGATCTTCCGCGACACCGAGTTGTAATAACAGATGGTCAACGCGAGCGCGCAGCGCGGCCAGCTGGTTTTCATCTGCCCCTTCAGCCTGGGGTTGAGGAATTTGTATTAGGGAGGCTAATTGATAGCAATACACCATTACCGCCTGGCCTAAATTCAGCGACGGATAATCCGCCACCATCGGCGCACCGGTCAGGACGTCCGCCAACGCCAGCTCCTCGTTCGTCAGACCGGAATCTTCCCGCCCAAAGACCAGCGCGGCCTTCGTCAGCCACTGGCTTTTCTCCGTTAACATCGGCACCAGTTCCGCCGGCGTGGCGTAATAGTGGAACTTTGCCCGGCTGCGTGCCGTGGTCGCCACGGTAAAAGAAATGTCGTGCAACGCAGCGGCGAGCGTGTCGTAAGTGGTTATATTATCGAGAATATCCCCTGAACCGTGCGCCACCCAACGGGCCGCGGGCTCGAGGTGCGCCTGGCTGTCCACGATGCGAAGATCGGTAAAACCCATGGTCTTCATGGCACGCGCCGCAGCGCCTATATTTTCGGCTCTGGCTGGGGCGACCAGTACAATCGACAGATGCATTTATGCTCTCTTTTTAATCAGTTAGCGGGTAAAAATGTGATGCACTTCAACATATTACGCGGCGCGAATTTACAAAAATGCAACACAAATCACCGAAATAGCGTTTCAGAACAAATTAAAAACGCTAAACTATTTTGTGGCTGAACAATCAGTTAGAATGTTAACAGAAGGCTATTATCCTTATGTTTTATAATGGTAATGACCTCATGAATACTCTTTTCTGATTGGATTCGTATCGTTTATAAATCAAGGTACGCAACTAGTTGGTTTATTGAAAAATTGTGACAAAGGCTAGCATTCGGCTACGATGATTTCATCAAACTGTTAACGTGCTACAATTGAACTTGATATATGTCAACGAAGCGTAGTTTTATTGGGTGTCTGGTGTCACTTAGCCTGTTATGTTGCTGTTAAAATGGTTAGGATGACAGCCGTTTTTGACACTGTCGGGTCCAAAGGGAAAGTACCCACGACCAAGCTAATGATGTTGTTGACGTTGATGGAAAGTGCATCAAGAACGCAATTACGTACTTTAGTCACGTTAGGCCGGTCATGTTAATTTGCGACATGCATCAGGCAGGTCAGGGACTTTTGTACTTCCTGTTTCGATTTAGTTGGCAATTTAGGTAGCAAACATGCAGACCCCGCACATTCTTATCGTTGAAGACGAGTTGGTAACACGCAACACGTTAAAGAGCATTTTCGAAGCAGAAGGCTACGATGTCTTTGAAGCGACCGATGGCGCAGAGATGCATCAGATCCTTTCTGAAAATGATATCAACCTGGTGATCATGGATATCAACCTGCCGGGCAAAAACGGTCTTCTTCTGGCGCGCGAACTGCGTGAACAGGCGAATGTCGCGTTAATGTTCCTGACAGGCCGTGATAACGAAGTTGATAAAATCCTTGGCCTGGAAATCGGTGCGGATGACTACATCACTAAACCGTTTAATCCACGCGAGTTAACCATTCGTGCACGCAACCTGCTGTCCCGCACCATGAACCTGGGCACGGTCAGCGAAGAGCGTCGTAGCGTAGACAGCTACAAGTTCAACGGCTGGGAACTTGATATCAATAGCCGTTCACTGATTAGCCCGAACGGTGAGCAGTATAAACTGCCGCGCAGTGAATTCCGCGCGATGCTGCACTTCTGTGAAAATCCGGGCAAAATTCAGTCCCGTGCAGAACTGCTGAAGAAAATGACCGGCCGTGAGCTGAAGCCGCACGACCGTACCGTAGACGTGACCATCCGTCGTATCCGTAAACATTTCGAATCTACGCCTGATACGCCGGAAATTATCGCCACTATTCACGGTGAAGGTTATCGTTTCTGCGGCGACCTGCAGGAGTAATCCGGCAACTGAAGTAAAAAAACGGCGCTTTCGCGCCGTTTTTTATTTCCAGACTCGCATCGTACCCGCATCAGGTTCAACGGGGGGCACGGGACGCTTCGGCTGAGAGAGTGAATACCAGTCAAGGTGACGCGTCAGGTACATGACCGCAAACAGTGCCATCGCCAGTACGGCAGCTCCCAGCAGCAACGCGCTGTCCTCAGAACGCAGCAGGAACCACATCACGACATCCAGCCCCAGCAGCGCCAGAATAAACACCCCGCTTCGCCTCCAGCTTTTCAGTACCGCCTGCAGGTACACACCATTCATCATCGCGCCGACAAGGCTTGCAATAATCCAGGCCGGCGTAAACCCGACATGCTCAGACAGGGCAAGTAAGACGAGATAGAACAGGACCAGCGACAACCCCACCAGCAGATACTGCATTGGGTGCAGACGCAATCCGGTGAGGGTTTCGAACACGAAGAAGGCCATAAACGTCAGGGCAATCAGTAAAATAGCGTATTTGATCGCGCGGTCTGTCAGCTGGTACTGATCCGCTGGCGTGGCAACCGTCACGCTAAAGGCCGGGATAGAACTCCACTCCGGTGACTCGCCCTCGGCAAACCAGCTTTGCATGTTGTTAGCAAACCAGCTGCTCTGCCAGTTTGCCTGGAAACCAGACTCGCTAATCTGATGTTTAACAGGCAAGTAGTATCCCATAAATCCCGGGTGCGGCCAGTTACTGCTCAGCGTCATTTCACTGTTACGCCCGACCGGCACCACCGCAAAACTGCCCGTCCCTGCCAGGTTAAACGACATATCAAGGGCGAGCGTTTTCGGCTCAAGGGCTTTATCACTCAGCGGAATATGAATACCGGCAAGTGTGCCATACACGCCGGTTCCCGGTTCTACGCTGAGCGCCTCACCGTTGATTTTTGCGACCTTCACCGTACCAATGCCCCGGGCATCACCCACGCCAATCACCAGGAATGGCTGCCCCAGCGTCATGGTTTCGCCCTTCAGCTGCGCCATTTTCTCCGTCGAAAACTGCGCTTTTATTTTGAGATCGGTGTTCCAGATTTGCCCGTCATAAATACCGATGCTTCTGGACTCCACGTGCTGATTTCCCTCAACGAGCAGAGATTCCGGCAGGATAAAGTGCAGGTAGCTTTTTTTGTATTCGACCTTTTTCTCATCCTCAAGTTTGTAAAAAACCTCGGTGACAGGAATGGCAATCAGCGGTCCTACCAGCTTTTGCGGCCCGCTGGTGCTTTGGCGAAGCGAGTGTTCAACATCGTTACGGTAGCTCTCACGCTCCGAAATCAGGTTACTGACCATAAAGAGCGGGACTAACAACAGCAGAATGCACCCCAGCAGGGTGCTTACTTTCCAGAACAGGGGGGATTTCATCATTACGTCTCCTTTGTGATGTGGAGAGCGTACCGGGGCTATGTGGGGCCAGTTTGAAGTTATGTGAAGTGACGGTGAAGTGTCAGCGTGGCTTTCACGCCGCCTTCTGGTTGGTTATGCAGAGCAATGTCCCCCTGATGCAGACGCGCCACCTCCTGCACGAATGCCAGACCCAGCCCGCTGCTTTTCAACCCGTTCTCGCGGGGGAGCGAGTAAAAACGTTCAAAAATACGCGCCATGGCATAGTCCGGTATCCCGCTTCCGCTGTCGCTTACGGTAAGCCGGATCTCGGTTGGCGTCTCCTCGGCAGCCAGCTGAAGCGTCCCGCCCTGCGGGGTAAAATCGATGGCGTTATCCAGCAAATTGCCCAGCGCCTGTTCAAGCAGCTCGGGGTCGCCCTGCACCTGCAGCGAAGTGGGCTGGCAGGTCAGGATGATATTTTTCGCCGTGATAACGGCGGAGCGTGAATCCGCAAGCCGTGAAAACAGCGTGCTGATACTCACGCTCACCGGCTCTATCTCTACCCGGTTTTCAAGACGCGCCTGAGAGAGCAGTTTTTCCACCAGCGACTGCATACGCGCGTTTTGCACCAGAATATTATCGATAAACCGCGCGGCCACCGCCGGCGGCGGCTGCTCATTAAGGATCTCTGCCGCGCCGCGGATTGCCGCCAGCGGGCTTTTGAGTTCGTGAGTAAGCGCATGCACATAATGCTCGATGTAATTCTTACCCTCGAGGCGAATGCGCATATTTTCCAGCGCCTGCGCCAGCTTTCGTAGCTCACTGCTGCCGGGGTTAGGCAGCGGGAGAGGCGTGTCCGTGGTCACCGCATCGGCGTAGCGCGACAATCTGCCAATGGAACGATTGATCCATCCCGCCACCAGCAGACCAATCAGCAGGGCAATGCCGAGCAGCGCCCCACCCGCCCACAGGATCCGCCGCTCGCTACGGTGAATAACCGGTGCCATGGCGCTGTTAGGTTTTCCGACCGACAGCACGCCGATAATGTTGCCCCTGTCCATGACCGGTGCGGCAACATACATCACCGTACTTTCCGGATCGTCAGGGTTGCTCTGGGTGCTGCGCGCGCCATATTCCCCGCGAAGCGTCAGCCAGACGTCATTCCAGCGGGAGTAGTCTTTTCCTACCGCCAGGCCCGCCGAATCAAACACCACCTTGCCCGTGGCATCGGTCATGTAAACGTGGTACTCGTTGCGGACTTTATGAATGCCGCCAATGTTGGCGCGAAACGGCCGCTGATGGAGCCGTGAAAAGGCCTGCGCCAGCTGGCCCTCCTGCGGATTGCCTGCGAGCAGGTCGTCTCGCCCCACTTCCGCCAGCAGGGTCGCGGTGTCAATCAGCGTGCCTTCGGTGGCTCTGCGCACGCCGGGCTTGACCTCCTGCACGAAGATAGACAGCACAAACCACGCGGCGATAGCGACAATCAGGAAATAGCCCAGCAGCAGACGCATGCCAATACGCATTAATAAAGCCCCAGACTGTAACCCATCCCGCGATGGGTACTGATGGGCGAAAGCCCGTCATTGACCGCGCGCAGCTTGGCGCGCAAGGTTTTGATATGCGTATCCACGGTACGATCGAAGCTATCGCCGTCTTCGCCCCACACTTTGTCCATAAGCTGCTGGCGAGAAAAGACCCGGCCCGGCGCCTGCAACAATGTTTTGAGCAGCAGGAACTCGTAGCGCGTGAGCGGTAAAGGCTCCCCATACCAGCTGATTCTGGCGGCGGGTTCGTTCAGTTCAAACTGCCCGATACGCACGATCTCGGCGGGGGCGGTGGATTTTTGTAACCGCCGTAGAATAGTCCTCACCCGGGCACAGACTTCACGCGGGGAGAAGGGTTTAGCGACATAATCATCCGCGCCCATCTCCAGCCCGAGCAGCTTATCCACCTCGTCACTTCGCGCCGTCAGGAAGAGGATCGGCAGTGACGGATGCTGCGCCAGAAGCTGACGGCAGAGTTCAAAGCCGCTGATGTCAGGCAACCCGACATCCAGAATCGCCAGCGCGGGGACCTGCCGCCGCGCCTCTTCCAGTACCGGTAACCCACGCCCGAAAGCCTTCACCGCAAACCCCTCCTGCTGAAGCATGTAGAGTAGCGTGTCGGCGATACTGATTTCGTCCTCAACCAGCCAGACCAGAGGTTGCTGCATGATTCATCCCTGAATTAGTGCCACGGCATGATCGGCACGGCGCTGATGGCGTTTTTCGGTGAACCTTCAACCACTTTGTCGGAATAGGCCAGATAGGCGAGCGTGTTGCGTTTGGCATCATAAAAACGCACCACCTGCAGCTTTTTAAACACTAGCGAGGTCCGTTTCTGGAAAACCACGTCGCCCTGCGCTTTGCCGTTTTTGATTTTGTCACTCAGCTCCACAGGACCGACCTGCTGGCAGGAGATTGCCGCATCGGAGGTATCTTCAGCCAGCCCAAGCCCGCCTTTAATGCCCCCGGTTTTCGCCCGACTAACGTAGCAGGTGACGTTTTTCACGTCCGGATCGTCAAACGCCTCCACCACAATCTTGTGGTCCGGGCCGAACACTTTGAAAACGGTATCGACAGAACCAATCTGTTCCGCCTGCGCGGCGTGCCCCACCGTCAACATCAGGGCAGTGAAGATCAAAGTCTTGTATTTCATATTGTTACCATTTTTAAGAATTACGCTGAGCGATTATTCAACACTGTAGACAAAAATGTAGCAAGATCACAGGATTAGAATATATTCACCCAAAACGAGGAACAAAAGGCATTAATGAGCAAAAAAAACACTGAATGCTAAAACATCAAAAAATGCTATTATCCGCTAACCTGTTATCAGGCACCTGCTGTTTTAAGGATGAGGATAGTATATGGATCAGGCTGGAATTATTCGCGACCTGCTCACCTGGCTGGAAGGTCATCTCGACCAGCCTTTGTCACTGGATAATGTGGCGGCTAAAGCAGGCTATTCCAAGTGGCATCTGCAAAGGATGTTCAAGGATGTCACCGGTCATGCTATCGGGGCCTATATCCGCGCACGTCGTCTGTCAAAATCAGCGGTGGCATTACGCCTGACCGCGCGGCCGATTCTGGATATTGCACTGCAATATCGTTTCGACTCGCAGCAAACCTTTACCCGCGCCTTTAAAAAACAGTTCTCGTTAACGCCAGCGCTCTATCGCCGCTCGCCTGACTGGAGCTCGTTTGGCATGCGTCCGCCGCTGCGTCTGGGCGAGTTTGCAATGCCGAAATATGAATTTATCACCCTGCCAGAAACGCACCTGATTGGTACGACGCAAAGCTACTCCTGTTCGCTGGAGCAGATTTCCGAATTCCGTCATCAGATGCGCGTTCAGTTCTGGCGCGACTTCCTGAGCCATGCACCGGCGATCCCGCCCATCCTGTATGGTCTCAACGAAACGCACCCAAGCCAGGAAAAAGACGACGAGCAGGAGGTGTTCTACACCACCGCGTTAACGCCAGAGCTGGCGAATGGCTATATTCAGGGTTCAAAGCCCGTGGTGCTGGAAGGCGGCGAATACGTGATGTTCGCTTATGAAGGGCTGGGAACGGGTGTACAGGAATTTATCCTGACCGTTTACGGAACCTGCATGCCAATGCTGAACCTGAATCGCCGTAAAGGTCAGGATATTGAGCGCTACTATCCGGCAAGCGATGCTAAACCGGAAGAAGGCCCAATCAATCTGCGTATGGAATTCTTAATTCCGATACGTCGTTAACGCTGAAGTTCGTCAAGTGCAGGGGCATCAAGATGCGAAATGTCCCCTGCCATCTCTACGACCCAACCTGACGCCAGCCACGCGCTTTCCTGATAGTCGATACGGGAAATAGAGCAGTTGCGCAGACGCAAACGGCGCTCTGCATACGCAGGTAACCCCAGAATCGTGCTCACCAGGCAGCCCAGCGCAATACCGTGACTCACCAGCAGCGGACGGCTCCCGGCCGGAAGCTTCAGGCATTCCGCCAGCGCGGCATGCATACGCACGCTCAGCTCCTGCATGGATTCGCCTTCCGGAATACGGCCATCTTCGGTGCCGTTGACCAGCGTGCGACGCCAGCCCTCTTCCGTTTCCGTCAGCGTATCAATATGCCGTTTTTCCAGCACGCCCATATCCAGCTCGCGCAGACGCGGCTCGATCATGACATCACAACCACAGGCATCGGCAATGATGCGCGCCGTCTGCTGTGTGCGACCTAAGTCGCTGGTGATAACATGCGTAATGCCCAGCGTTCTGGCGCGTTCTGCCACCTGCCACGCCTGCTGCACACCCTTTTCAGTAAGAGGACTGTCTGACTGGCCTTGAATACGTCGCTCGGCGTTCCACTGCGTCTCACCGTGGCGAACAAGGTATACCTGTAACATGCTTTTTTTCCGTTATACTGCGATGAGTTTTTTTTGAATCGAGCTTAATTATGCACCATGTTGTCTCTGCTACCACCAATCCTGCCAAAATTCAGGCAATTCTAAGGGCATTCGAAGAGATTTTCGGCGAAGGATCCTGCCATATTGATGCCATCGGCGTCGAGAGCGGCGTGCCTGAACAGCCATTTGGCAGCGAGGAAACGCGCGCTGGCGCACGAAATCGCGTGGCAAACGCCAGGGCTGCCGCACCGGATGCTGACTTCTGGGTGGCAATTGAAGCGGGTATCGACGAAGGCGCGACGTTCAGCTGGGTGGTCATCGAGAACCGTGAACAGCGTGGAGAAGCGCGTTCAGCAACCCTGCCGCTGCCAAAAATCATTCTGGAAAAAGTATCCGCGGGTGAAGCGCTCGGGCCGGTGATGTCTCAGTACACCGGCATCGATGAAATTGGCCGCAAAGAAGGCGCGATTGGCGTCTTTACCGCTGGCGCACTAACGCGTTCAGGCGTTTACCACCAGGCGGTGATTCTGGCCCTGAGCCCGTTCCATAACGCGATTTATCGCTGAGCGCCCAGCAGCACAGACTCCAGCCACTGACGCAGCTCCACCGGTGCGGATTTCAGGCTGTTCGATCCGCGGGTGATCGTTGCGATACCCGCGCCCAGCTCATTTTTGAGCTCACGCTGGCTCATCTCACCGCGCAACAGCTCTTCGATGATCCGCACGCGTGTGCCCAGGGCTTCACGCTCATCCGGCGTCAGCATCAGCTGCAATAAAGGCAAATGCAGATCCTGGTCATAAGACTGGCGGAGCAACTCCACAAAACGAAGCCACTCCTGATGACGTTGTTCGGCCATTGCCGAGGAATACGGGGAATGCTGGGTCATGTTATGCCGCCTGTTGTACTCATTAACGAGTACAGCATAACACAACCCGCCCCCATCAGTAACGTCTCTGCCACTCAGCATCGCTCATCAGGGTATCTTTTTGTCCCATGAAATAGCGATAGTAGGCGTCATAAGCCAATACGTTCTTCACGTAGCCGCGGGTTTCCGAGAACGGAATACTTTCCACAAACGCGACGGCGTCAATGCGCCCGGCGCTGTTGCCAAGCCAGGTGCGCACGCGGCCCGGGCCTGCGTTATACGCCGCCGAGGAGAAGATGCGGTTATTGCCGAACTGCTGATAAACATACTGCAGGTAGCTGGTACCGATATTGATGTTGGTCTCCGGATCCAGCAGCTGTGACGGGCTGCTGTATCCCGGGATGTTAAACATCTTCACCGTGTGCGTCGCGGTTCCCGGCATCACCTGCATCAGGCCGCTGGCCCCGACCGGAGAACGGACTTTCGGGTTCCACGCACTCTCCTGGCGGGCAATGGCCATGGCGTAGCTTTGCGGAATGTCTTTACCGCTGGTGTAGCGCTCAAACAGATCTTTATAGGCCAGTGGGAAACGCTCTTCGAGATGATCCCACAGCTTGCCAGCGATCGTTGCCTGCACGCTCAGATCCCACCAGTGGTTATCAAAGGCATAGCGGGCAAGCTGTGCCTTCTCATCGGTCGTACGGCTGGTCACCAGATTCGCCCATTCGCTACGGGCGGTATTGTCCATGTTCCAGTACATCAGCTCGCGAACGCGCGCCATTTCTGGCCCCTGAGTCAACGCCGGGTTGGCGTTAGCAGGGGCTTTATCAATGCGGAACGTGTACTCCTCACCCAAACGCTGTGCGGCCGCCATCGGATAGAACCCACGCTGCTGCATCAGCGCATGAAGGATCTCTTTGGCTTCATCGTCACGCCCGCGCTCCATCAGCAGATCCGCCTGCCAGTAACGCCATTCGTCTTTCTCTTTGGCGTCCATTGGCAGACGCGCAAGCCAGGTGTTCAGCCCCCGGCGATCGCCCGTCCCCAGCGCCATACGCACGCGGCGCTCCACCAGCGACGTGGAGTTCGAACGCATAATCGCATCGTCTCGCCAGCGCGCCTGCTCGTCGGTTACATCGGTGCTCATCAGTCGCCACGCCACAATGTCGCGCAGCTCCTGAGTTTGATCTTCATTGAGCTGCTGCGCCTGCACCAGCTGCGGGATCATCAGCCGCGCATTTTCCACGTCGTCACGCGCCACGCTGGCAAAAGCCACTGCGGCCATCTGGCGGGTAAAATCGGTCGCGCCGGTGCTGCGGGCAAAGGTCAGTACGCTGTTCGGATCGTTCGCCAGGGCGATGACGGCGGTTGAGATCGTCTGATAATCAGACGGCATTTGTCCCGCAAGCGTGGTAACCAGCCGCGTGTTTCCGGCTTTCATCGCCAGGCGAATACGTTCAAGGTACGCCAGCGGATCCTGCTTACCTGACGCACGCCATGCGCCAAAGAGGGAATCACAGGCATTTGGCTGGCTTTTTCCGGTCAACCACAGATCCTTCGCGCCTGCCCAGGCCTCTTCCTGCTGTCCGGTAACCCACTTCGCATAGTAATAGTTACACTGGGCTTCGGTGGTGTTCGGTTTTTCCGGGCTAAACGCCAGCAGCCCACGCCAGTCTTCACGACGTGCCAGCTCGTTCACAAAACGAGACTGCAGCGTCCGCGCGGGCGGCAGCGTCGGGTTCGCCTGAATAAAGTTATTCACGGTGACCGTGGGTTGATTCATGAGATCGTCAGTGATCTGCCGATACTCCAGATATGGATAGAGAGGATACGCTTTTAAGGTCGGCATCAGCGCCTGCACGGTATCCATCTGCTTATTGTCCCACGCCTGTTTAATCTGGGCGTAGCGATTACGTTGTTCATCCAGTGAATCGGCATGCACCGCCTGGCTTGCCGCCATCACGCATACGCTGGCAGCCAGCAGACGCCAGACCACCTGTTTGGCTTTTCCCACAAGCTCTTCCTCATTGTTTTTTCGTCAATTGCAGCGTCTTGCCACGTCAAAGTCTAATTAACTTATGCTAACCAGGCATCCTGCAACGCGCCACGTCGCGGACACTTTTTTACCTTTCTTGCGCGTTTTAACACTCCCGACGTTCCTGGCTGGGATTAGGACGGGAAAAAGGCTACACTTCGAGGCTGATATTCTTTCTCATCACGATAAAAGAGGCGAAGTCCAACGTGGCTCAATTCGTTTATACCATGCATCGTGTCGGCAAAGTTGTCCCGCCGAAACGTCATATTCTTAAAAATATCTCGCTGAGCTTCTTCCCGGGCGCAAAAATCGGTGTTCTGGGTCTCAACGGTGCCGGTAAGTCCACCCTGCTGCGCATCATGGCCGGCATCGATACAGACATCGAAGGTGAAGCCCGTCCGCAGCCTGGCATCAAAATTGGCTACCTGCCGCAGGAGCCTCAGCTCAACCCGGAACACACCGTTCGTGAATCCGTTGAAGAGGCGGTTTCTGACGTCGTTAACGCACTGAAAGGTCTGGATGAAGTGTATGCCAAATACGCTGAACCGGATGCGGACTTCGATAAACTGGCCGCTCAGCAAGGCAAGTTTGAAGAGATTATCCAGGCACATGACGGCCACAACCTGAACGTGCAGCTCGAGCGCGCCGCTGACGCCCTGCGTCTGCCAGACTGGGATGCGAAAATCGCGAACCTCTCCGGGGGTGAACGCCGCCGCGTGGCGCTGTGCCGTCTGCTGCTGGAAAAGCCAGACATGCTGCTGCTCGACGAACCGACCAACCACCTGGATGCGGAATCCGTGGCATGGCTGGAGCGTTTCCTGCACGATTTCGAAGGTACCGTTGTGGCGATCACCCACGACCGTTACTTCCTCGACAACGTTGCAGGCTGGATCCTGGAGCTTGACCGTGGTGAAGGCATTCCATGGGAAGGCAACTACTCCTCCTGGCTGGAGCAGAAAGACCAGCGTCTGGCGCAGGAAGCCTCTCAGGAAGCCGCGCGTCGTAAGTCTATCGAGAAAGAGCTGGAGTGGGTTCGTCAGGGCGCTAAAGGCCGTCAGTCTAAGGGCAAAGCCCGTCTGGCACGCTTTGAAGAGCTGAACAACACCGAATACCAGAAACGTAACGAGACCAACGAACTGTTTATTCCGCCTGGCGCACGTCTGGGGGATAAAGTGGTTGAAGTCACCAATCTGCGTAAGTCTTATGGCGATCGCCTGCTGATTGACGACCTGACCTTCTCCGTACCGAAAGGTGCCATCGTGGGGATCATCGGTCCGAACGGCGCGGGTAAATCCACCCTGTTCCGCATGATGTCCGGTCAGGAACAGCCAGACAGTGGTTCAATCACTCTGGGTGAAACCGTGAAACTGGCTTCCGTTGACCAGTTCCGTGACGCCATGGATAACAGCAAAACCGTGTGGGAAGAAGTCTCCGGCGGCCTGGATATCATGCGTATCGGTAACACTGAAATGCCAAGCCGCGCTTACGTTGGCCGCTTTAACTTCAAAGGCACCGACCAGGGTAAACGCGTGGGCGAGCTCTCCGGTGGTGAACGTGGTCGTCTGCACCTGGCCAAACTGCTGCAGGTTGGCGGTAACGTGCTGCTGCTCGATGAACCGACCAACGACCTGGACATTGAAACCCTGCGCGCACTGGAAAACGCCCTGCTGGAGTTCCCGGGCTGTGCAATGGTTATCTCGCACGACCGTTGGTTCCTTGACCGTATCGCAACCCACATCCTGGACTACCAGGACGAAGGGAAAGTGGAGTTCTTCGAAGGTAACTTCACCGAATACGAAGAGTACAAGAAACGTACGCTGGGCGCGGATGCGCTGGAGCCGAAACGTATTAAGTACAAACGTATCGCGAAATAAATGTAAAACGGCAACGTCAGTTGCCGTTTTTTTTGTTTGTTCCTACACCCTGTGAGTAACGCACCGTTCACCCACCCACGTAAAACCGCTTCACCTCATCACACTGCATCGCAAAGTCGATATAACGCATCAGCGCCGGCGAGTTCAGCTTGCGGCTCGGGTAAGCCAGCCACAGATCGTTCCCCTCGACGTTCCACTCCGGCAGCACCTTCACCAGCGCGCCCTTTTCAACCTTATCCTCAAGCAAAAAAGCGGGAAGCAGCGTGATCCCGGCGCCGGCGATGGCACATTCGCGCGCATACACCAGATTATCCGTCAGATGGGCGTTATCCGGCAGATAACGGTAATCCTCACTTTCGCTTTGCAGCAGCCACTCAGACCACGCCTTGTGGGTAATACAGCGGTGATCCACCAGCTGCCGGGGATGCGTCAGCGGCTCCCGGCGCGCCAGGTAAGCCGGTGAGGCCAGCATATAGCGCGGGCAATGACCGATCATACGGCCAATCAGGGAGGAGTCCTGCGGCTTACCGGTACGCAGCGCCACGTCAAAACCTGACTCGACCAGGTCGAGCACGTCGTCAGAAATGGACACGTCAAGCGAAACGTCCGGATAGCGGAGCTGGAACTCCGCATTCAAATGCGCCAGCAGCGTCGCGCCGATCCCAGCCGGACAGGTGATGCGCAGCCGACCGCTGGGGTTTTCACGCAGCCGCTGAATGGCGTACTCCGCCCGTTCACTTGCCGCCAGCATCTCGCGGCAGTGAACCAGATAGTGCTCGCCGGCGAACGTCAGGTTCAGCCTGCGCGTAGTACGGTTGAGCAAGCGGATCCCCACCTGCTGCTCAAGCTGGCTGATTCGCTGACTGACGCTGGATTTCGGCAGCTCAGCTTTCTGTGCCGCCGCGGTAAAGCTGCCCAACTCTGCCACCAGCGCAAACAGCGCCATATCCTGAAGTTGTTTAAACATGATTGTTCATCCTGTACGAACACTTCGTTCTTAATTGTCCATCTTATCACGCGACTGAGCACTTAATAGACTAGTCTCAACAACACGCTTTCCCTAAAGGAGCTCACCATGTCAGTTAAAGCCATTGCCGTTAATCCAGACAGTCCTGCTGATTTCATTGAAATTACCCAACCGATGCCGCAGCCCGGCGAGCACGATCTGCTGGTTGAGGTAAAAGCCGTTTCCATCAACCCGGTCGATACCAAAGTTCACGCGGGTATCGTCAGAAGCGGCCTGACGGAACCACGCGTTCTCGGCTGGGACGCCAGCGGCATTGTGAAAGCCGTGGGTGCAGGCGTTAGCGGTTTTAAACCGGGGGATGAAGTGTGGTACGCGGGCGATATTACCCGCCCGGGCAGCAATACCACCCATCAGCTGATCGATGCGCGCATTGTCGGGCATAAGCCGGCAAGCCTCGGCTGGGCTGCCGCAGCAGCCTTGCCGTTAACCGCCCTCACCGCCTGGGAAGGATTGTTTGAACGGCTGAATATCCAGGATGCCGGCCCGGACAAAACGCTGCTCATTATTGGCGGCGCGGGCGGCGTAGGATCGCTGGCGATCCCGTTTGCGAAACATCGCAGCAACGTGAAGATCGTCGCGACCGCCTCGCGGGAAGATTCTGCTCAGTGGTGTCGCGATCGCGGTGCCGATCACGTGGTGAATTACCGGGACCTGAAAGGTGAACTGGCTAAACAGGGCCTGACGTTTGTGGATTACATTTTCATTCTCAATGATACCGACGGCCACTGGGATGCCGTCAGTGAACTGATCGCACCGCAGGGGCATATCTGCTCCATCGTTGAGAACGCACATCCGCTGAACCAGGATAAGCTGAAATCCAAATCCGCCGCGCTGCACTGGGAGTTTATGTACACCCGCAGCATGTACCAGACCGCCGACATGGCGCGTCAGGGCGAGATCTTAAACGAGGTTGCGAAGCTGGTGGATAACGGCGTGGTGGAAAGCTCACTGAGCGAAACGCTACACGGGCTGAGCGTCGAAAGCATCACCGAAGCGCACCGAAAAGTGCTGGACGGGCATATGCGTGGCAAAGTGGTGGTTGAGTATTGAGGGGGATGTTCCCCCTCACACCGGCCCTCTCCCTCAGGAGAGGGTTAGGATGAGGGAATTACCCCTGCTCCCCCATCATCTCTTTCACCAGCTCTACGCAGCGCAGGAAACGGCTGTCGTAATCTGACTCCTCCACATGCACAAACTCCACGTTATTTTCGTGCAGCATGTCGATGAGCATGCTCTGGAACTCTTTTCTGTCGACGGAACTGCCGAGGCTGCGGATCCCGTCGGCAACCCACGGGGTGTTGTTTTCGAGCAAAATCACCAGGTCAAAGCGGTATTCGTCTATCAGCGCCTGCACAAACGGATGCTCGCGTCCCTCGTATTTTTTGCAAAACGCCTGGGTGGTGACGAAATCGGTATCAATGAAGGCCACTTTATTGGCGTATTTCACCGCGAAATCAATGTACTGCGCATGACCGAGCGCGATTTTATCGTAGTCGGAGTACTGCAACGCCATCTCGTCACCGCCCAGATGTGAGAAGACGTAATCACGCCCGTACTCCCACGCACTGGTGGTGTTAAAGATGTTGGCCAGCTTGTTGACCAGCGTCGATTTCCCGCTCGACTCGCCGCCCAGAATCGCAACGGTGCGCACAAAGAACGGTTTTACCTCGGTTGGGATGTAATCCCAGTAGCGGAACGGGTTTTCGCGGATCAGCGCCCCGCTGATGTTCATAAAGGTACGCTTTGGATCGATCAGCACGGTTTCAATGCCCAGATGCTCGCGGAACTGCGGCGCATCGGACTCTTCAGAGGTGTAGATCCAGTTCGGGGTGATCCCCTTTTCGTCCATGAACGCTTTGACGCCATTGCTCCACACATCCCAGCCGTGCGGATACGGCTCCATGCCCTCTTCATTAAAAGCATGAATACGAATGTTTTTCTGGTACTTAAAGGTCTGCAGCAGCCAGCGCAGACGATCCGGCACGGTTGGCTGCTGCGACATGGCGCTGTCCTCGAACAGCTGACGGTCGCGGGTTTCATCGTAACCCATGATGATATGCAGCTCGTCCACTTGGCTACAGGCACGCTGGATCAGATAGATGTGCCCGGTATGCAGCGGGTAAAACTTGCCAAATACCACGCCGACGTTCTTTTGCATACGCGGGAATTCAAGCCCCAGAAAGCGATGCAACGCTTCCAGCTTTTGTGCGCTGGGGCTTTTGATTTTGGCGTTCAGCAGTTGGCTCAGGTAGCCTTTGGTCATGCCGCTGGCATCCGCCACCTGCTGCAGCGTGCAGCCTTTCTGGCGGATTGCGGTCTTGATGTAGTCAAATGATGACATAAATTACGGTGCCTCCTGCAAAATCGAATACGTAATTATAAGTCGTCAAAGACATTTAACGCATCTGCGAGTTTCTTCACGCCAAAGACCTGCATCCCTTCCGGGATTTTTTTCGGCACGTTGGCGGCGGGCACAATGGCGCGGCGAAAGCCGTGCTTCGCCGCCTCGGAGATGCGCTCCTGGCCGCTAGGCACCGGGCGTATCTCCCCGGCCAGACCCACTTCACCAAACACCACCAGGTCCTGCGGCAACGGTCTGTCACGCAGGCTGGAGACCATTGCCAGCAGCAGCGCCAGATCCGCACTGGTCTCAGTGACTTTGACCCCGCCGACCACGTTGACGAACACGTCCTGATCCGCCATCTGCAGGCCGCCGTGGCGGTGCAGTACGGCCAACAGGATCGCCAGGCGGTTTTGTTCCAGGCCAACGGCCACACGCCGTGGGTTACCCATCATTGAGTGATCCACCAGCGCCTGAATTTCCACGAGCAGCGGACGCGTCCCTTCCCAGAGCACCATCACCGAGCTACCGGAGGTCACTTCATCGCCCCGGCTGAGGAAGATGGCAGACGGGTTGCTGACTTCACGCAGCCCCTGCTCGGTCATGGCAAACACGCCCAACTCGTTCACCGCACCAAAACGGTTTTTGTGGCTGCGCAACGTACGGAAACGGGAATCGGCATCGCCGTCGAGCATGACGGAGCAGTCGATACAGTGCTCCAGCACTTTCGGCCCCGCCAGCGAGCCATCTTTCGTGACGTGGCCGACCATCACAATCGCCACACCGCGCGTTTTGGCAAAGCGCGTGAGATAGGCGGCGGTTTCACGCACCTGCGCCACGCTCCCCGGTGAAGACTGGATATCCGCCATGTGCATCACCTGAATGGAGTCGATAACCATCAGCTTCGGCTGCTCTTCTTCGGCAATCATGCAGATTTGCTCGATGCTGGTTTCCGAAAGCATGTTGAGGTTGCCGGTTGGCAGGCCCAGACGGTGCGCACGCATCGCCACCTGCTGCAGGGACTCTTCACCGGTGACGTACAGGGTTTTCATCTGTTCGGCGAGCTTGCAGAGCGTTTGCAACAGCAGTGTTGATTTACCCGCTCCCGGGTTACCACCGATCAGGATCGCACTGCCCGGCACCACTCCCCCGCCGAGCACACGGTCAAACTCTTTGAAGCCGGTCGAGAAACGCGGCAGCTCTTCGAGGCTGATATCCGAGAGCTTTTGCACTTTCGCGACACCGGCGTTGCCGGCATAACCGCTCAGGCGTTCATTGCGGGCCACGCTCGGCGAAGCCGCCACACCACGCACTTCGGTGATGGTGTTCCAGGCATGACAGGCGCTACATTGCCCCTGCCAGCGCGGATAATCCGCACCACATTCATTACAGACAAATGCGCGTTTTGGAGCTTTCGCCACGGTTTACCTCGTTATTTCTGATTCACGCTGCCGGAGAGAATGCAGAACACCCCCATCAGGTCAGCATGACGGATGGTGACTTCCGTCTTTTCATTCACTTTAGGCTTGGCATGGTAGGCAATGCCAAGGCCTGCCGCTTTGATCATCGGCAGGTCGTTCGCGCCATCACCGATGGCAACGGTCTGGACGACAGGAATTTCATATTTTTCCGCCAGACGGGTCAGGGTATTGGCTTTGTACTGGGCATCCACGATATCGCCGATCACCTGGCCGGTCAGCTTGCCGTCCATGATTTCCAGCTCATTCGCCACCACGGTGGTCAGGCGCAACGTGTCGCGAAGGTAGTCGGCGAAGAAGGTGAACCCGCCCGAGGCGATAGCCACTTTCCAGCCCAGCGTTTCTAACTTCAGCACCAGCTGCGTCAGCCCCGGCATTAACGGCAGCTCATCACGCACCTGGCGCAGGATGTTCGCGTCCGCCCCTTTCAGGGTCGCCACGCGCTGTCTCAGACTGGCGGTGAAATCCAGCTCGCCGCGCATCGCGCGTTCGGTCACATCGGCCACCAGCTCGCCGCTGCCGGCAAGCCTGGCGATCTCGTCGATGCACTCGATCTGGATGGCGGTGGAATCCATGTCCATCACCAGCAGACCCGGCGTTTTCAGGTGTGGAATTTTGCCGAGAGGCGCCACGTCCAGGCCGGCATCATGCGCCAGACGGGTCGCGCGCTGCGTCAGGGAACCTGCCAGGCGGATGACCTGATAATCCTCTACGCACCAGGCCGCCACAATGACCATCGCTGCACCCAGTTTGGTTTGATATTGGGTCAGGCGTTGCTTGTCCAGGCCGCGTCCGTACAGCAGCCAGCCGCTACGGCCAGCGTGGTAATCCAGAGGCATCACCTCATCACCACTTAAAGAGAGCGGCAATCCTGGCCATAAAGAGACATCCGTAGGCAGGTCGCACCAGGTAATGTTCGGCATTGAAGCTCCTGTGAATTCGTTCGCGCCGGAAGGTTCCAGAGGGAAAATAACGCATGAGGCTACCTTGTAACCATCACTTCTGGCAACATTAAGCCGTAAATTTTCAGCAGGTGGAATATGGCTCGCGCAAAACTGAAATTCCGACTTCATCGTGCCGTGATTGTCCTGATATGTCTCGCACTCTTGGTCGCGCTGATGCAAGGGGCATCGTGGTTCAGCCAGAACCACCAGCGGCAACGTAACCCGCAGTTTGAGGAACTGGCGCGTACTCTGGCGCGTCAGGTCACGCTCAACATCGCCCCGGCGATGCGCACCGAAACGCCGGACGAGAAGCGCATAGGTCAGATATTACGCCAGTTAACCGAAAACAGCCGCATTCTTGATGCCGGTGTCTATGACGAACAGGGCGACTTGATCGCCCGTGCCGGTGAGCACGTTGACGTCCGTGACAGGCTGGCGCTGGACGGCAAAAAAGCCGGCGGCTATTTCAATCAGCAGATCGTCGAACCCGTGCAGGGGAAAAATGGTCCGCTCGGGTATTTGCGGCTGACGCTCGACACCCACACCCTGCCCACCGAAGCAAAACAGGTGGACAACACCACCAATATTTTGCGCCTGATGCTGCTGCTCTCGTTGGCCATCGGTGTGGTGCTGGCACGCACGCTGCTGCAGGGTAAACGCACCCGCTGGCAGCAATCGCCTTTCCTCCTGACCGCCAGTAAATCGGTGCCCGAAGAGGACGAGGGCGATAAGAAAGAATAGTGATAAAGTAGGCTTACGATTCGGAAAAGGAACTTTGCCATGACGACGTTACGCCTGCTTATCTCTGACTCTCACGATCCCTGGTTCAATCTCGCGGTAGAAGAGTGCATCTTCCGTCAGATGCCAGCCACTCAACGGGTGTTATTTTTATGGCGCAACGCCGATACGGTGGTGATTGGCCGTGCGCAGAATCCCTGGAAAGAGTGTAATACCCGGCGTATGGAAGAGGATAACGTCCGCCTGGCGCGACGCAGCAGCGGCGGCGGCGCGGTATTTCACGACCTCGGCAATACCTGCTTTACCTTTATGGCGGGCAAACCTGAATACGATAAAACCATTTCCACCGCGATTGTGCTTAACGCCCTGACATCGCTGGGCGTGACTGCCGAAGCGTCAGGCCGCAACGATCTGGTCGTCAAAACCCCCGACGGGGATCGCAAAGTCTCCGGCTCCGCCTACCGTGAAACCCTGGACCGGGGATTCCATCACGGTACATTGTTGCTGAATGCCGACCTCAGCCGTCTTGCGAATTACCTTAATCCCGATAAGAAAAAACTGCAGGCCAAAGGTATCACCTCCGTGCGTGGCCGCGTCGCCAACCTGATCGAATTACTGCCGGGCATCACCCACGAACAGATCTGCGATGCCATCCGCGAAGCGTTTTTCGCTCACTACGGCGAGCAGGTCGAAGCCGAAGTGATCTCCCCGGATAACACCCCTGACCTGCCAAACTTTGCGGAAACCTTTGCCCGTCAGAGCAGCTGGGAGTGGAACTTTGGTCAGGCGCCGGCCTTCTCGCACCTGCTGGACGAGCGCTTCACCTGGGGCGGCGTGGAGCTTCATTTTGACGTGGAAAAAGGCCACATTACCCGGGCGCAGGTCTTTACGGACAGTCTGAACCCTGCGCCGCTGGAGGCGCTGGCCAACCGCTTACAGGGCTGCCTGTATCGGGCCGACACGGTGCAGTTGACATGTGAGGCGTTACGTGGCGAGTTCCCCGATCAGGCAATTGAGCTGGGCGAGCTTTCTGCCTGGCTTTCGCAGGCGGTACGCTAAACTATGTTGCCCGGCGTGCTTCGCCGGGCGAGTGATGTAACCTGTTTACGCGATAACGTCTTATTCTTATTTTTTAAGCAGGCTTCAGGGATCCAGACTGGCCCATCTTATTAAAAAATATTATATTATCGTCGGGAAGGGCATTGAATGTTTCCCGGCCTTACGAAAACCGCTAATAACGTTCAATAATAAATTGAACAATAAAAGCGGAAATATGCCTGTAAAAAGCGTGAAAATATTCACACCATCTATGCTTTTATATTTTCATTACTGCCCGTTTAGAAATTCTAAATACACCATTTAGAGCAGCCACAATATACTACTGCCCGTGGTTACACCCATATATAAAACCTATTGATTACATTACTAGTCGACAGCTCTATAATTTCTCTTCGTTAAGGAACAACAATGAAAAAAATTCTTCTTGTCGCGGCCATCGCTGCGGCAACGTCCATGACCGCAGCCCATGCGGCTAACACCGCCGTCATGAAAGTGCAAGGCAAACTGACCAACGCGTCATGTACTCCTACAATGAGCAACGGCGGTGCAGTAGATTATGGCAAAATATCAATGGGCTCACTGAGCGCGACTGAGGATAACCAGCTCGGCCAGCGTGATATCACCATGACAATTACCTGTAATTCTGCGACCAAAGTCGGCTGGACAATGTACGACAACCGCAAAGACAGTCTGGCTGACGGCCATTATATTGAAGTCGATGATTCTGCCGTTGATGGCAGCTCGACATTCAGCCCTCAGTACACAAGCGGTTTAGGTTTTACCAAAGAAGGTCAGAAGATTGGCGGATGGTCAGTGTATACCAACCTGCCATATGTCACGGTAGACGGCGCACCTGCTGATGCGATTACCGCGGGAGGCACTAATCTGACTAAATGGAAAAAAAATACGACGGGTCGTCTTGTTCTGGATGACTACGAAACCATGTCCGTCGCCAAACCGGGTGAGCTCGTGCCGATGGCCTTTACCGAAGCCGTATTCCCAATGAAAGTCTCCATGGCAATCAGAAATACCGACAGACTGAGCATTACCGAAGATACCGAACTGGATGGTCAGGCGACCATTACGCTAAAATACCTCTAATTAAATTATCGCTCAGGCGATAACGTATCTCTGACGGCGAATTTAATTCGCCGTTTTTTATTCCTTTATTCATACTGCATCCATCATATTATTCGCAAGACGTAAATACATACATGATTGTATTTACAGCCCTTAATTAAACTCACAACCGAGTGTAGAATTTCTCATTTCACAAATAACTCTGACCATTAATAGAATTCCCGCGCTTGTGAATCAATACGTTAATTATACGCACACAAGAAAATGTCCACTTTTTGGTTAAGGAATAACAGTGAAAAAACTTCTTCTCGCCACTCTGATTGCCGTGGCTTCTCACGCTGCGCTCGCCGACTCTACCGTTGTGATGAAGGTGAAAGGCAAAATGAATAATGCGTCCTGTACGCCTGAATTAAGCAATGGCGGTTCAATCGATTTTGGCACCATCGCCCTGGATCAACTTTCTCCTACCCAGACGAATCAGATGGGTCAAAAGGACATGTCGTTAACCATTACCTGCCCTTCAGCGACCAAAGTGGCCTGGAGCATCGCGGACAATAAAGAAGATACCAATGCGGCAAATGACCTGACGTCCAGCCAGTTCTACATCCGCGATGCGGCGGATAACGGGGGTGATGCCTGGGGCGCTGGTACGACCTATGGCGTTGGCACCACGGCGGCGGGCGAAAAGATTGGGGCGTATGCCATCGCAACGCGCGTGAATGAAGTTACCGCCAATGGTCTTCCGGCTCAGGCCATTTATGCCCCGGCGTACGTCAACAGCAATGGCGAATACATGTGGCGTAACCTGAGTACCGGTATTATTGCCAACGGTAACGCAGAAATTATGACGGCGACCACCCCAGGCAAATCTTCTCCGCTGGCGATTACCAACGTCGTCTTCCCGTTTAAAGTCTCGATGGCCATTGTGAATACCGATCGCCTGACCACGACTGATGAAGCTCAACTGAGCGGCGAAACCACCATTACGCTGGTTTATCTCTGATACGTTAAGGTCATGTTTTCTTTTCTCCGGCGGAGATATTCCGCCGTTTTAAAGCAGAATATAAATCCATTCATATCTGATTGTAATGACTTAATAAAATCTCAATGTGCTCGTTAGAAAATCTAATTATTGCATTCTGTGAATCATTAATAGAATCAGCGGCGCTTGTTATTTAACACGTGTATTCATGCAAGCACTTTGCGGACTAAAAATATCTTTTTTAGTCACTCTCTTTCAGGTTAAGGAATAACAATGAAAAAGCTTCTTCTTGCCACCGTGCTATCCATGGCGGCAACAGCCGTTTGCGCAGAACCGACCGCCATGCTCAAAGTACAGGGCTCACTGACCAGCGCAGGCTGCGTGCCGGAAATCAGCAACGGGGGTCTGGCCAACTTCGGTGAAATCGGTCTGGACTCCCTCTCCTCCAGCGTGCCATATCAGGCAGGCCATAAAGATGTCACCCTGACCATCAAGTGCCAGTCCGCCACACGCGTGGGCTGGACGCTTCACGACGATCGTGCGGACTCCAACGCCGGTGCCAGCCTGCCAGCCAACCAGTTCCACGTGGATAACGCTACCGCAAACGGTGGCCAGGCATCTGGCTCCAGTCAACTGAACGGCGTAGGTAAAACCAGCGCCGGCGAGAACATTGGTGCGTATGCCATTTCTACCTACCTGACCTCCGTTACCGCAGACGGCGCGGCGGTACAGCCTATCGCGGCTACCCTGTATACCGGCGGCACGATCAGCAGCAGAAGCTGGATGAACATGTGGACCAGCGGCATCCTCTCCAACGATGGCACCGACGTCATGACCGTTTCCAAAAGCGGCCAGCGTGCGCCTTTAGCCTTCATGAGCGCGGCATTCCCGCTGAAGATTGCGCTGGCCGTAGCCCCAAGCGACAAGCTGACCCTGACCGACAAAACCGAGCTTGAAGGCCAGTCAACGATCACCCTGGTTTACCTCTAATCCAGCCCCCTGACGCAAAACTCTCCAGTTACATGGGGAGTTTTTTTCCTGACCAGCGAATGAAACCCACTATGTCTACGATCCACACATCAACACGTTTGATCTGCTCACTGTGCCTCGCCCTTCCGGCTTCGCTTTTTGCCGCCGGAATGGTGCCTGAAACCACCCTGCTGCTGATTGACGAAGCGAACCACGGCGGCGTCATGAGCGTGAAAAACACCGACAGCATTCCCACCCTGCTTTATACCTCCATCCGGGATATCGGGGGCGACCAGGGGGTAAAACTCAACGTCACCCAGCCGGTGGTGCGCCTCGAGCCAGGCCAGGAGCAACAGGTTCGCTTTATTCTTGAAACCGACAAACCGCTTAGCGTTGAACAGTACAAACGCGTGGTGTTCGAAGGTATTCCGCCCAAGAGCACGGATAAAAACGTGAAGGTCGGGATCAACCTGCGTCAGGATTTACCGGTCCTGATCCATCCCAAAGATCTGCCGGTGGTCACCGACGCCTGGAAATTACTGACCTGGTCAGTCACCGGGAAAGAGGTCAAGGTGCAGAATCCGTCCGCCTACGTGGTCCGTTTCTCCACCTCTGTCACCTTACTGCCTTCGCATACGGAAGGTCTGGTCAACAAGACGTTTATCCTGCCGGGAGAGACCATGACGGTGCAGACCGACACCCCGGTTAACGGCACCGATAACGCCATTGAGTTCAATCCGGCCAGCCGCTACGGGATTGAAGTTGAGAGCTTTACCGCTTCCCTGACGCGCCAGTAAGACAGGGATGTTTTGGTGATTGAGTTCTCTTTGCGTAATCAGACGCTTCGCGCCGCCATACTGGGGGCTTTGACATTGCCCGCCCAGTCGGTATCGGCGGCCGGTATGGATTTTAATACCGATATTCTGGCGACCCGGGGTATCAGCACCAACCTCGCCCACTACTTCTCCCAGGCCCAGCGATACCTGCCGGGGCCGCATGCCGTGCAGGTAAAAATTAACGGCGTCGATAAAGGCACGCTTGCGATCCGCGTGGGAGAGGAAGGGCAACTGTGTCTGGATGATGACTTTACCCGTGCGGCAGGTCTTCTCCCGCTGAATATCGATGCAAAAGAGCCCTGCCATAATCTTCTGCAAGATTACCCGACGGCCACCGTCACGCTGCTGCCCAACGCGGAGTCGCTTGAGATTTATGTTCCCGCAGAGGCGATGGACAATGGTTTTTATGCCGCGAAATACTACGCGCACGGCGGTGCGGCGGGTCTTATCAATTACAGTGCGTTCAGCAACTACAACGAGTACGGCAGCGGCGGAAACAGTACCTTTTCCCAGGGCAATATTGGCGCCGGTCTCAACGTGGCGAACTGGACGCTGCGCAGCAACTTTATCCTGACCGACGATAACGGAACCCGCAGCACAGAGAATCTCTATACCTACGCGGAACACGTCTTCGAAGAACGGAAACTTCGCATTCAGGCGGGGCAGATTAACGTCAACTCGGCGCTGTTCAGTGGCGCACAAATTAATGGCGTTCAGTTCCTGCCGGAAACGGGCCTGCAACCGAATATTCCGGCGACGACCATTTCCGGCATCGCCCGCACCAACCAGGCGCGCGTTGACGTTCGTCAGTCCGGGCAGGTTATCTACTCTTCGCTGGTGAATGCCGGTCCGTTTACTCTGACCGATGTCCCGGTGGTGCGTGGCAACGTGGATTTGGACATCAGCGTGGTCGAAACCGACGGTTCCACCACGACGTTTACGGTTCCCTCCTCCTCACTGAACGTGAGCGGGATGACGCGCACCGAAGGGCTCAGCGTCTCGTTGGGTAAAGTTCGCGATACCGGGGATGAACAGGGGTCGCCCTGGGTATTTAATTTTTCTGACGGAACCCGGTTTACGCCCCAGCTCACCGGCGTCACGGCGGGCGTGCTGGCAGAGCAGTATCAGGCCCTCGGGGCGATGCTGGAATGGTCGCCAGCCGAGTACTGGCTCCTTTCTCCCAGCATTCAGATGAGCCGCGCGCAGTTCTACGGTCAACAAAATGGCCGCAAGATAGAATTGCAAAGTCACCTTTCCCTGCCCGAGCAACTCACGCTTGGGGTCAGCGCATCAACCTACAGCACCGGCTACCGGGAGTTAAACGAGGCGATGGACGCTGAATCCCAGCGCTATCAAAGCGCCTGGAATACCAGCCTCAACTGGAACAACGCATGGGTTGGCTCGCTTTCATTCCAGTACAGCGAGAATGCCGGGGATGAAGAGAGCAGTAGCTCCCGCTACCTGATGGTCTCCTGGGGCAAGAGTCTGGGGCACACGTCGCTCTCAGTGAACTGGCAGCACGCCCTCAGCAGCAGTGAGACGGAGAAGGGCGGCACAAGTGATGGCGACCTGCTCTATCTTAATCTGGTCATTCCGTTTGGTACTGAGCGCATCAGTACCTATATGCGCAGCCAGGGTGAAAAACAAAACCTCGGTATTCAGGACAGCGGATCGTGGGGTCAAAACACCAATTACAACCTCTCGGTCGATCGCGACAATCAGGACAAGACCCAGTCGTTTAACGGCAATGTCAGCACCAACCTGCACTACACACAGTTGGGCATGGCCGCAGGGCTGAACGACGGGAACCAGCATAATTACAGCACCTCCCTCAGTGGCGGCATCGCCCTGCATGGTCATGGCATTACGTTTGCACCCTACCCGATTAAAGACACCTTTGGCATTGCGCGATTAAGCGAGCCGGAAAGCGGTATTCAAATCGCCACGCCTGATGGAACCGTCTGGACCGATGCGTGGGGACAAGCCGTGGTGCCGGGTCTGCGCGAGTGGCAAACCTCTCAGATTGTCATTGATGCCAGCTCCCTGCCACAGGGAATGGATTTATCGAACGGGATACAGACCGTTTCCGCAGCTTACGGCTCATTCGCGCAGGTGGATTTCCACGTGCTGAACACGCGTCGTCTAATGCTGAGCGTGAAACGCCCTGACGGGTCATGGCTCGCCAGAGGGCTTAGCGTGGTGGATAAAGATAGCCGTTATATCGTCAGCGTAATGGATAACGGCAGCGTGTTTATTCCCGACGCCACGGATGCGCCCGCCCTGTATGTGGTGGACGACAACATGGCAAAAATTTGCCATATCACGTATTCGCTCAGCGAAGACAAAAATACCGAGTCCTATTACGAAAAAGCAGAAGGAATGTGCCAGTGAAAACCTGTTATTCCCTTTTATTCGCGGCGTTTGCCAGCATGATTTTGCTCTTCTCCGCACGCGCGTCCAGTGAAGAGTGTCAGGTTACGTTTTCGCAGCCTGTTGTCTCGTTTGGAAAACTCAAACCGTCGGATATCGCCGCCTCGCAGAAGAACTGGAACCGGATGCCGGCCAAAGAAATTACGGCCAACGTCTTCTGCCCCGAGCCGAGAGTGATGGCCTTGTTTCTGCAGTCCACTGCCGGCGTCAACGGGGGGGTTCTCTTTGGTCAGGACGGGCGACTGGCCATTATTGCCGACAATATGGTAGTTGACGGGCATGCCTGCACGCTGGCGAAAACGACGGACCGTATCGGTTTTACGCCCTCCTCCAGCCCGACGCAACGCGCGTTTATCAAAAATAATGAAGGTCTCGTTGCCCGGCAAAATGCCGTGCCGGTGCGGGGTAAACACATGAGCTTCACCCTTAAGATTGTTCCCGTCATTAATAACAGCCAGCTTCGTCATGTTGCTGACAATACCCTTCTTGAGAGCAATATGGCCTGGGAATTATTAACACAGGAATAACCCCATTCACGCGTCAGGTACCTGCCTGCGTGAAGCGTAGAAAAGCACTACCGTTACAAATACTGACGGGTTAATACCCCGCAATGTCATGCTTTTTATTTATGTTAAGGATTAACAATGAAAAAATGTTTACTCGTTGTCGCGCTGGCCCTGGCGGCCACATCCGCACACGCGGGCGATACCGCCGTGCTGAAAGTCAAAGCCTCGCTTGCCGGTGCCTCGTGTGTACCGGAGCTGAGCAATAATGGCGTGATCGATTTTGGCAGGATTCATATTGGCGATTTGTCGCAAACCCAGGCCACGCAGCTGGGCGAAAAAGGGGTGATGCTAACGATCAACTGCCCTACGCCAACAAAGGTGGGCTGGAGCATTGCGGATAACCGTACCGATTCCAACGCCAGCACGGGCAGCAGCAGTAACCTGAAGGTGAAAAACGCCAATGCTAACGGCGGTGAGCTTCGCGGTGCGATGAGCACCTTTGGGCTGGGCAAAACGCACGATGGTAAAAACATCGGCGCGTACTCCATCTACACCACGCCAGGCGATGTGACGGCGAACGGCAATAACGCTGAGCCTATCCGTACGGCCGTGACCGCGGGAGCGGGCGTGAGCCGCTGGCAGAAAGCCAACGGTGGTACCATCGCCAATAAAGATTTGGGTCTGATGAGCGTTGCGCCGGCGGGCAAAAACGACCCGATGGCGGTCACGAGCGTCTCTTTCCCGCTGAACGTGTCGCTGGCGGTCGAGAATCTGAAGAATCTGTCTTTAACGGAAGATACGGAGTTTGACGGTCAGGCGACCATCAGCGTGGTGTATTTGTAACCGGGAAGAGCATGCCGGGCAGCGAACGCCGCCCGGCAGTACAACATTACTCTTTGTCGCCCAGCAGAACGGATTCCAGCGCGATTTTGATCATGTCGTTGAAGGTGGTCTGACGCTCAGCAGCGGTCGTCTGCTCGTGCGTACGGATATGGTCAGACACGGTGCAGATGGTCAGTGCTTTCGCGCCAAACTCAGCCGCGACACCGTAGATCCCAGCCGCTTCCATTTCCACACCCAGGATGCCGTACTTTTCCATCACGTCGAACATCTCGCCGCCGTCTGGTGCATAGAACAGATCAGCAGAGAACAGGTTACCCACGCGTGCGTCTACGCCCAGCGCTTTTGCGGCGTCAACCGCGTTACGCACCATGCCGAAGTCAGCGATGGCGGCAAAGTCATGGTCTTTGAAACGCATACGGTTAACTTTAGAGTCCGTGCACGCGCCCATGCCGATAACCACATCACGCAGCTTAACGTCCATACGTACTGCACCGCAGGAGCCTACGCGAATGATTTTCTTCACGCCGAAATCGGTGATCAGCTCTTTAGTGTAGATGGAGCAGGATGGGATACCCATACCGTGACCCATCACGGAGATTTTGCGGCCTTTGTACGTACCGGTGAAGCCCAGCATGCCGCGAACGTTGTTCACTTCACGCACGTCTTCGAGGAAAGTTTCTGCAATGTGCTTCGCGCGCAGCGGGTCGCCCGGCATCAATACGACGTCAGCGAAATCACCCATTTCGGCATTAATGTGAGGAGTTGCCATCTTCAGTTCCTTTTATCGTGTTTTTGCCGGGCGGCGGCGGCGCCTGCCCGGCCTGCATGGTGTTCTCCCTCTCCCGGAGGGAGAGGGGATACGCCCGGATGTGTTTAGAACATGGCCTTGCCATATTCCATGTCGGACGTACCAAAGTATTTCGCAATAGTCTGACCGATATCGGCGAAGGTTTCACGGTGGCCCAGTGAGCCAGGTTTCACTTTCGGGCCGTACACCAGCACAGGAATGTGCTCGCGTGTGTGGTCGGTACCGGCCCAGGTTGGGTCGCAGCCGTGGTCGGCGGTCAGGATCAGAATGTCATCTTCACCCACCAGCTCCATCAGCTCCGGCAGACGGCGGTCAAACAGTTCCAGGCCCGCGGCATAACCGGCCACGTCACGACGGTGGCCCCAGGAGGAGTCGAAGTCCACGAAGTTGGTGAAGACGATAGTCTTGTCACCCGCTTCTTTCATCTCTTTGATGGTGGCGTCAAACAGCGCATCCAGACCGGTGGCTTTCACTTTTTTGGTGATACCGCAGTTGGCATAGATGTCTGCAATTTTCCCCACGGACACCACATGGCCGTCTTTCTCGTCAACCAGCTTCTGCAGTACGGTCGGTGCCGGTGGCTCAACGGCCAGGTCATGACGGTTACCAGTGCGCTGGAAGTTACCCGCTTTATCACCGATAAACGGACGTGCAATCACGCGACCGATGTTATAGCCGCCTTCTGTCAGCTCTTCACGTGCGATTTCGCACAGCTCGTAAAGCTTATCCAGGCCAAAGGTCTCTTCGTGGCAGGCAATCTGGAATACGGAGTCGGCAGAGGTGTAGAAAATCGGCTTGCCGGTTTTCATGTGCTCTTCACCGAGTTCGTCCAGAATCACGGTACCGGAAGAGTGGCAGTTACCGAGGTAGCCCGGCAGATTGGCACGCTTAACCAGCTTGTCCAGCAGCTCCTGCGGGAAGCTGTTCTCGTGATCGGAGAAGTAACCCCAGTCGAAGAGAACCGGCACGCCGGCGATCTCCCAGTGGCCAGACGGGGTATCTTTACCGGAAGAGAGCTCGTGCGCCCAGGCGTACGCGCCTACCACTTCCGCATTGCCGTCCATACCGGCTGCAATTTTACCGGTAGAACCTTCATGGGCTTTCACCAGACCCAGACGGGTCAGGTTTGGCAGAGTCAGAGGGCCTTTACGACCGTTGTCCGCTTCGCCTTTCGCACAGGCTTCAGCGATGTGACCCATGGTATCGGAACCCACGTCACCAAAACGTTCTGCATCTTCGGTTGCGCCGATGCCGAATGAGTCCAGCACCATAATAAATGCACGTTTCATAATTGTTCTCCGTACGTAGTGCTTCAAAAATTATCGATCAGATCAGTATACCGCTATTCGGTGATACGGCGATAGACAGTCGGTGTGCTTTGCGGTGCTTTATCATCAAGCGTAATGGCCGCTTTCACCGCCTTTGCCGCTTCCTGCCAGCTGGCTTCATCTTTCGCGTGGATCACGGCCAGCGGACGTTGACCATCGACGCTGTCACCCAGACGCGCCATATCGGTAAAGCCGACGCTGTAATCAATGGTGTCCGAGGCCTGACGACGACCGCCGCCCATCGACACGACCGCCATGCCGAGCGCGCGCGTATCCATCGCCGAGACAAAGCCTTCGGTATCGGCGTAGACCGCTTTGCTGAGCGTCGCCGTTGGCAGGTATTTCGCGTAGTGTTCCACGAAGTCGGTCGGGCCTTTCTGCGCCGCTACCATGCGGCCGAAGATCTCTGCCGCTTTGCCGTTATCCAGCACCGCCTGAAGTTTGGCGCGTGCGTCGGCATCATCGCTGGCGAGCTTGCCGGAGATCAGCATCTCCACGCACAGGGCCATGGTGACATCGAGCAGACGCGGGTTCCGGTATTCACCGGTGAGGAACTGCACGGCTTCACGCACTTCCACAGCGTTGCCTGCGCTGGACGCCAGCACCTGGTTCATGTCCGTCAGCAGGGCGGTAGTACGCACGCCCGCACCGTTGGAGACGCCCACAATGGCTTCTGCCAGCGCCGCGGAAAGCTCATAGGTCGGCATAAAGGCGCCGCTGCCCACTTTCACATCCATGACCAGCGCATCCAGGCCTTCCGCCAGTTTCTTGGCGAGGATAGAGGCGGTAATCAGGGGAATAGAGTCGACGGTCGCGGTGATATCGCGGGTCGCGTAGAAGCGCTTGTCTGCAGGAGCAAGAGAGCTGGTCTGGCCGATAATCGCCACACCAACGTCTTTAATAATGTCGCGGAAGCGATTGTCATCCGGGAAGATATCGAAGCCCGGGATGGCTTCCAGTTTGTCGAGCGTACCGCCGGTATGTCCCAGGCCACGCCCGGAGATCATGGGGATATAACCACCACAGGCCGCCACCATTGGGCCCAGCATCAGTGACGTCACGTCACCTACACCGCCGGTTGAGTGTTTATCCACAATCGGGCCGTTGAGGTTCAGGCTTTTCCAGTCCAGAACGGTTCCTGAATCTCGCATCGCCATGGTCAGCGATACACGCTCAGGCATCGACATATCGTGGAAGAAAATGGTCATCGCCAGAGCAGCAATCTGCCCTTCAGAGATGGTGTTATCACGAATGCCATTGATAAAGAAGCGGATCTCTTCGTCGCTTAATGCATGACCATCACGTTTTTTACGAATAATTTCTTGTGCGAGAAACACGGTAACCCCCGAGAAAACAGGTTAAATGCGGCGGATGGCCCGCCGCAGGATAAAAATCAGTAGCTGCTTGCGCTCTTACCGTCGCCGTGACCCAGCGCTTTCAGCAGGCTCGCCAGCAGGCTGGATGCACCAAAGCGATAGTGACGGGAATCCGCCCACGCCGGGCCAAACAGTTCGTCGGCAATCGCCAGGAACTGCTGCGCATCTTCAGCCGTGCGCACGCCGCCCGCAGGTTTGAAGCCTACGGTTTTTTCCACGCCCATATCACGGATCACTTCCATCATGATGCGCGCGCTTTCCGGCGTTGCGTTCACCGGCACTTTACCGGTAGAGGTTTTGATGAAATCCGCACCCGCGTTGATGGAGATTTCAGACGCTTTACGGATCAGCGCTTCTTCTTTCAGCTCACCGGTTTCGATGATCACTTTCAGCAGCACGTTTGCCGCAGCACAAGCGTCTTTACACGCTTTCACCAGGTCAAAACCAACCTGCTCGTTACCGGCGATCAGCGCACGGTACGGGAATACCACGTCCACTTCGTCAGCACCGTACGCGATGGCCGCGCGGGTTTCAGCCAGCGCAATCTCGATGTCGTCATTGCCGTGCGGGAAGTTAGTCACGGTTGCAATGCGTACATCCGGCGTGCCCTGCTCTTTCAGCGTCTTACGGGCAATGGGGATAAAGCGCGGGTAGATACAGACGGCTGCAGTGTTCCCGACGGGCGTTTTCGCCTGATGGCACAGGGCGATGACTTTCTCATTGGTGTCGTCATCATTCAGGGTGGTCAGGTCCATCAGTTTCAACGCGCGCAGGCTGCTTGCAGTTAAATCGGTCATAACATTCTCCAACGGCATCGCCGTATAAATTTCACCTTGCGGTCTGTGACTATTCTAACATCCAGCCGCACTTACACTTCGACATTCATCACAGTTAATGAAAACTGCGTACAAATTTGCATTACTGTAATGAGATGAACTTCAAACTTTACTGCTGTCGCTGCTGATTAAAGCAGCGATACCCGGTGTGGGATCAAAAGTCCCCCCGGGATGACTTCCTACAATTCGGTCATCATCCGCAGAACCATAAAGGAAGCGAATATGTCCCACGCCAGCCCTCACGCACTGCAACAACGTTGCCAGCAAATTGTGACAAGCCCGGTATTGACCCCCGAGCAAAAACGTCATTTTCTGGCGCTGGAGGCGGAGAACCATCTTCCCTACCCCGCGCTGCCTCAGGCCGCTCGCACCGCGCTGGAAGAGGGATTTATCTGCGACATGTTCGAAGGCCATGCGCCTTATAAACCGCGCTATGTTCTGCCTGATTACGCCAGATTCCTCGCCAACGGCTCGGCATGGCTGGAACTGGAAGGGGCAAAGGATCTGGATGACGCGCTCTCACTGCTGACCATCCTGTACCACCATGTTCCTTCTGTCACATCGATGCCGGTCTTCCTCGGTCATCTTGATGCATTACTGCAACCGTATGTTAGGATTCTAACACAAGAAGAAATCGATAGCCGAATAAAACGTTTCTGGCGCTATCTCGACAGAACGCTTCCTGATGCGTTTATGCATGCCAATATTGGCCCGGCGGACACGCCCGTTACCCGCGCGATTTTACGCGCTGATGCAGAGCTGAAGCAGGTCGCACCCAATCTGACCTTTATTTATGATCCCGATATCACGCCAGATTCGCTGCTGCTCAGGGTGGCCGAAAACCTCTGTGAATGCAGCAAACCCCATATTTCTAACGGCCCGGTAAATGATAAAATTTTCACAAAAGGCCGTTATGGTATCGTGAGTTGTTACAACTCCCTGCCGCTGGCAGGCGGTGGCAGCACGCTGGTGCGCCTGAACCTGAAGGCCATTGCCGAACACAGCGACTCGCCCGACGACTTTTTTACCCGTACGTTGCCCCACTACTGCCAGCAGCAACTGGCCGTCATCAATGCCCGCTGCGAGTTCCTGTATCAAAAATCCGGCTTCTTTGAGAATAGCTTCCTCGTCAAAGAGGGGCTGATTGATCCCGACCGCTTTGTGCCGATGTTCGGCATGTACGGCCTGGCCGAAGCGGTGAACATGCTGTGCGAGAAAGCGGGGTCACCGGGCCGCTACGGTAAAGACGACCAGGCCAACGCGCTGGGGTATCGCATCAGCGAGCAGCTCGCGGCGTTTGTTGAAAGCACGCCGGTGAAATACGGCTGGAAAAAGCGTGCGATGCTGCATGCCCAGTCCGGAATAAGCTCTGATATCGGTACGACGCCGGGCGCGCGGTTGCCTTACGGGGAAGAGCCGGACCCGATTAACCACCTGCTGAGCGTGGCGCCACACCACAAGCACTATCACGCCGGGATTAGCGACATCCTGACGCTGGACGAGACGGTAAAACGCAACCCACAGGCCGTGGTACAACTGTGTCTGGGTGCGTTCAATGCCGGAATGCGGGAGTTCACCGCCAACGTGGCCGGTAACGATCTGGTACGCGTGACCGGATATATGGTGCGGTTGTCCGACCTGGAGAAATACCGTGAAGCAGGGTCACGCACTAACACCACCTGGCTTGGAGAAGAAGCCGCCCGACATACCCGCATCCTGGAGCGCCAGCCACGCGTGATAAGCCATGAACAGCAGATGCGCTTTAGTTAGTCAGGTGATCCCCTTCTCCTGCGTGGACGGGCCGGGCAGCCGCCTGGCTCTGTTTCTCCAGGGGTGCAACCTGCGCTGCAAAACCTGCCACAATCCGTGGACCATCGGACGCTGCAATGACTGTGGCGACTGCGTACCCCACTGCCCGCACGATGCGCTGAACATACAGGCCGGGCGGGTCTGGTGGCAGGAGAGTCAGTGTCAGCAGTGTGATACCTGCCTGCAGTTGTGCCAGCAGCAGGCAACGCCAATGGCGCACCGTTTTAGCGTCGACGAGATCCTCACTCAGCTCTCTAAATCCGCACCCTTTATTGAAGGTATTACCGTGAGCGGCGGTGAAGCGACAACGCAGCTACCGTTCCTGGTGGCGCTCTTCACGGCGATCAAAGCCGATCCCGCCCTGCAACACCTGACGTGTCTGGTGGACAGCAACGGTCTGTTAGGGGAAACCGGCTGGCAAAAACTGCTGCCGGTATTCGACGGGGCAATGGTGGATTTGAAGGCCTGGGGGAACGAACACCATCGCTTCCTGACCGGACGCGAAAATCCGCAGATTAAGCACAGTATCCGCTGGCTGGCACACCACCAGCGGCTGGCGGAACTGCGATTACTGGTGATCCCGGAGCAGTGCGATTATCTGGAGCATCTCAAAGCGCTGACGGCGTTTATCCACGCGCTGGGCAATGTCCCGGTACGCATTAACGCCTTTCATGCTCACGGCGTTTACGGTGAGGCGGCGTCCTGGCGCAGCGCCACGCCAGAAGATATTGAGCCGCTGGCGCGGGCGCTGGAACAACAGCAGATCGTGGTGATCCGACCGGCGCTTTATCTATAGCGTGATACCAAATACCGCGCGGGTATTCTCCAGCAGGGCATGCGCAATCACCTCTTCCGGCTCCTCACGCAGCTCACAAAGCGCGTCAAAGACCCGAGCGGCCTGCTCCGGGCGATTTGGCTGCCCCTGAAAACCGTTGAGCGGCATATCCGGTGCGTCGGTTTCCAGTAATAATGCTTCGAGCGGCAGCTGCGCCATCACATCGCGGGTTTTACTGGCGCGTGGATAGGTGATGGTACCCCCGACGCCAATTTTATAGCCCAGCGCAATAAAGCGCTGCGCCTGCTGCAGGCTCCCTGAAAAACCGTGCACAACGCCCCTTCGCGGAAGATCGATACGCTTCAGATGCATTGCCAGTTTGTCATGGGTTCGACGGGAGTGAAGGATCACCGGCAGCTCGTGGCGCTTCGCCAGACGCAGCTGCGCATCAAGGATCGTCTGCTGGCGCGCAAACTGCGGATCGTCGCGATAGAGATCGAGGCCGATCTCACCGATGGCGACAAGTTTGTCGCCAGCCGTCTGCACAATGGCGTCCAGCGCGTCGATATGCTCATCAAGATGGTGTTCAATCACAATGGGATGCAGGCCGAGCGCGGCGTACAGCGCCTGGTGCCGCCTTGAGAGATCCAGTACCCGCTCAAAGTATGCCGCTTCAACCGCCGGCACAATTATCGCCTCTACGCCGGCTTGTGCAGCTCGCGTGATGCTTTGCTCTTCATCCCCCGTAAACGGTGGAAAATCAAAATGACAGTGGGTATCGATAAACCGGTACGTCACGCCAGATCCTCATTATCTAACAATGCGTCATTCGCCTGCGGAGCATCCACCAGCGGCATCGCCAGCGCATCATTCGCCACCACCGCCGGTGGGGTAATAATGGCTTTATGACGATGTATAGGCGGTTGTTCAGCCAGCAGTTTGCCTATTGTCGCCAGGAAGTAACGCCCGCACAGACGCCCCGTTTTATAATCGGTACGCAGCGCAGGAACGCGGCTGCCCAGCGCCATACTGACCAGCGGCTTAGGCGGGTAAATTTCAAATATACGCAGCTTACCCGGCGGTTTTTCAATAAAGCGCTGCATGGCGCCGTAGGTCGTTTCATGCTGCTTCGCGATGTTGACCAGGTGTTGCAGGCTGCTGTCGCCTAACCAACGCTCCATGCGTTTAAACCATTGCGGGGTATAGTACATTTGCGACGGGACGGTGCGGATCACCACAATGGTGTTTGCCCCGCGTCGCGCAGCTTCCTGTACCGGCACCGCGTCACTGATGCCGCCGTCCAGATAGCTGATGCCGTCCAGCAGTGCGCCGGAACGATAGAAACCGGGAATGGCGCTAGAGGCGCGAATGATATCCAGCCAGTTCTCTTTTTGAGGAGAGAAATAGCCCGGCGTGTAGTCATCACCACGGCTGGCGCACATCCAGAACTCTTTTCCGCTGTCGAACAGGCGCGCCGCCGTATCCATTGCCAGCGGCATCTGGCTTGAGGTCGAATCCAGCAGCCAGTCGAGGTCAATCAGGTTCCCGCCGCGCACAAAGCGCACCGGGTTGAAAAATTCTTTCGCCGTGGTGTAGCGCATGATCACTTTTCGCGCGTAGCCGGGCTGGTTACAGACATAAGCAGAGAGGTTTTGCGCCCCGGCAGAGGTCCCGAAGTACAGGTCAAACGGGTTGAATTGCGCGCGCATAAACTCGTCCAGCACACCGGCCGTAAAAATGCCGCGCTGTCCGCCACCTTCACACACCAGCGCAAGCGGGCCTGCGCGAAACGGCTTTAACGCCAGCGGCGCAATATTGCCGAGCGTAACGGGAATTCGTTGCCCCACCTCTGCTTTCCTGTTTTCATTTTTCTGTTATGACACAGTAGCGCACCCGACCAGCGACTGAAACAAGAAAAAGCCAGTCACGAGGACTGGCTTTTTTTTGTTGAAGGAATATTGCGTTTGCTACGGACGTCGACGACCCGTAAACAGGCTGACCAGGAACAGAATAATACCCACGACAAAGACAATTTTTGCTGCCCATGCCGCTGTACCTGCCAGACCACCAAAGCCCAATGCGGCGGCAATTAACGCGATAACCAGAAATATAATGCCCCAACGAAACATAAGCTTCTCCTTTACCATAGTTAATGTCGGCCGCTAAATGTGAGCGCGCTCAGGTCACTCACCGGCGATTTTCCAGAGTCATTTTTATTTCGCCCGCTGACGTTAGCCAGACGGGCGAATGGTGCAGATTTACTTCGTTTTCAGATCGTTTTTAACGCTTTTAACACCATCGATCGCTTTCGCGATGGACTCGGCGCGCTCACTTTGCGCCTGAGAATCGACCGTACCGGAAAGCTGAACCACGCCATCGGTGGTTTCCACTTTCACTTTACGAGATGGCACGATGTCATCTGCTAAAAGTTTAGCTTTGATTTCGCTGGTGGTGGCTGCATCTCCGGCATAACCTTTCACCGACGCGTTTTTGCTGTCCCGAACGTGCAGTTTGTCGCTCACGGACGCTACACCTTCAACACCCTTCGCCACTTTTACCGCCTGTTCGGCCTGGGCCTGGCTTTCTACAAAACCACTCAGGGTGACAACTTTCTTGTCAGTTTTAACGGAAATATCGGTGCTCTTGATAGCTTCATCATCCACCAGTGCGGCTTTCACTTTTGCTGTGATTGAGCTGTCATCCATGAAATTACCGACTTTATTCATAGAGCTATCGATTTTTTGCCCTGCGGTATCGGCGGTGGACTGCGCTTTATCCATAGTGCTGGTTTCAGCCAGAGCAGAACCACTTACCAGGACGCTACCCAGTGTCACAGCCAGCAGAGTTTTAGAAATCTTCAGTCTTGTCATATTCATCGATGTATTCCTGTGTATACCCGTCATTCGGGCGACATACTTCCCTAATTGCTAGTTTTATATATTGCGAATAAACACACGGGCAAAATGGAGAACCCAAAGTCATGCATTGAACAGTTAATTCATCCACGCCCGGTGTTAAACACTGAGTTAAATATAGATCACTCTCACAGTGCCGCTTTCAGATTTGGGTAAAAAACGAGCAAAAGACGCGAAATAATGTTGAATTAAGAACATTCCGCAAGAGATTAATAAGACAGGAAATAAAGAAGAGCACGGCGATTGCCGTGCTCTGAGAGGGGATCAGTGTTCGCGCGTTTTGCGGAACTGGACATCAGGATAACGTTCCTGAGTCAGGTTCAGGTTGACCATGGTTGGGGCGATATACGTCAGGTTATCACCGCCATCCAGCGCCAGCTGCACTTCGTTCTTACGTTTGAATTCTTCGAATTTCTTCACGTCAGAACACTCTACCCAGCGCGCGGTCGCCACGTTAACCGATTCATAGATCGCTTCCACGTTGTACTCGCTCTTCAGACGCGCAACGACCACGTCGAACTGCAGCACACCGACAGCGCCTACGATCAGATCGTTGTTAGCGATTGGGCGGAACACCTGGACTGCGCCCTCTTCGGAAAGCTGAACCAGCCCTTTCAGCAGCTGTTTCTGCTTCAGCGGATCGCGCAGGCGAATTCGACGGAACAGTTCCGGTGCGAAGTTCGGAATACCGGTGAACTTCATCATTTCACCCTGGGTGAAGGTATCGCCGATCTGAATCGTACCGTGGTTGTGCAGACCGATGATGTCGCCCGGATAGGCTTCTTCAACGTGCGAACGGTCGCCCGCCATAAAGGTCAGCGCGTCGGAGATCACCACATCTTTACCGATACGTACCTGACGCAGCTTCATGCCCTTTTCATACTTACCGGACACCACGCGCATAAAGGCGACGCGGTCACGGTGTTTCGGGTCCATGTTGGCCTGAATTTTAAAGACGAAACCGGTGAACTTCTCTTCTTTCGCTTCCACTTCACGGGTGTCAGTTTTACGTGACATCGGTTGTGGCGCCCACTCCACCAGCCCATCAAGCATATGGTCAACGCCGAAGTTACCCAGCGCGGTACCAAAGAAGACCGGGGTGATTTCACCGCTCAGGAACAGCTCTCTGTCGAATTCGTGAGATGCACCTTGAACCAGCTCCAGCTCGTCACGCAGCTGCGCGGCCAGCTCTTCACCCACAGCCGCATCCAGCTCCGGGTTATCCAGACCTTTTACGATACGGACTTCCTGAATGGTATGGCCTTTACCGGTCTGGTAAAGATAGGTTTCGTCTTTATAAAGGTGATAGACACCCTTGAACAGCTTGCCGCAGCCAATGGGCCAGGTGATAGGCGCACAGGCAATTTTCAGCTCGTTTTCCACTTCATCCATCAGCTCCATCGGGTCGCGGATGTCACGGTCGAGTTTGTTCATAAAGGTGAGGATCGGCGTATCGCGCAGACGGGTAACTTCCATCAGCTTACGGGTACGATCTTCTACCCCTTTCGCGGCGTCGATGACCATCAGACAGCAGTCCACCGCCGTCAGCGTACGGTAGGTATCTTCCGAGAAGTCTTCGTGCCCTGGGGTATCCAGCAGGTTGACCAGGCAATCATGATACGGGAACTGCATCACGGAGGTGGTAATGGAAATACCACGCTGCTTTTCCATCTCCATCCAGTCAGATTTTGCATGCTGGTTGGAACCACGGCCTTTTACGGTACCCGCAGTCTGAATCGCCTGTCCGAACAGTAACACCTTCTCGGTGATGGTCGTTTTACCGGCATCCGGGTGAGAGATAATGGCAAAAGTACGGCGCCTGGCCACCTCTTGCAGATAAGGAGACAACGTCATAATGAAATCTTCTATATAAGCGCGGCGTCAGGCCGCGCATCATGGGATACGAAAAATGCGGCTATTTTACCCATCAATGGGGGGCAGGCAATCATTGTTTACACAGGAGCTGCTCCAGTTCGTTCAATGACGTGACGGTCCAGGTCGGCTGGATACCTTCCGGCAACGTGCGACCGTGTGCATTCAGCCAGACGGTCGACAGGCCGGCGTTCATCCCGCCACGAATATCCGACTCCGCGGTGTCCCCGACCATCAGCACACGTTCACGATCGGGATTGCCCGCTTGTTCCAGCGCATAATCAAAAATACGCGGATCCGGCTTAGGTACGCCCACCTCTTCAGAGATCACCAGCGCGTCAAAATGATCGCGCAGGCCCGTACGCTCAAGGCGGATCTGCTGAAGGGCGGTAAAACCGTTGGTAATAATGCCCAGCTTCGCCTTGCCCTTCAGGGCGTCCAGCAGGGAAACCGCGCCCGGCAACGGCGCGCAGATATCCGCCATGGCATTAAGGAAGGCATCGTTAAGCGCACCCGGGCTGACGTTTAACCGCTCGGCCCAGACATCAAAGCGCTGGTGCTGCAGCTGTAACGCGGTGATGGCACCGTTCTGGTAATCCACCCACAGCGGTTTGTTTACCGCCTGATAGTCCTGAAAGTCTTCAGCGGTGAAGGTAACGCTATAATCGAGAAACATCCGCTGTAGGCCGCCAAACGAGTCAAACGTAAACAGCGTTTCGTCGGCATCAAAGAAAATCCAGTCCCATTTCATCGTTACAACCTTATTTTAGTTATCCAAGCGGCAGAGCCATTATGATGGCGTCTTCACGTCCCTCTGCGGTGGGGTAGTAGTTACGGCGGATAGTCGCCTCGTTAAAGCCTAAGCTTTCATAGAGTGCGATGGCGGCGACATTCGACGCGCGCACCTCCAGCCACAGGGTGAAAACGTCACGGGTTTCGAGCTCGCGAATGAGATGCTCAAGCAGTTCTCTTCCCAGCCCCCGGCGCTGATACGCGGGATCAACCGCGATATTAAACAGCGTCGCTTCGTCCAGAACGACCTGCGTGATGGCAAAAGCGGCCATCGTGCCGTCGACGTCCAGACGGTAATTCAGATAACGCTCGCCCTGATTGCTGGCGAGGGTTTTTTCGCTCCATGGAAAAGCATGGGCGCGCGTTTCAATCGCGTACGCCGCGGTCAGATCAGGCGTCGTGAGGGAAGAAATCGTGTTCATATTCGCAGATTTGTTGCCATAGCGCGCTGCGCGCTTTTGGGTTGGCTTTCAGTTCGTCCAGCGCTGGCGAGCAGATCTGGCTCCCTTCAAGGGAGACCCCATCGATGTCTCCCATACGCCAGCTGTTGCAGCGGCTGTCGGATGGCAGCATGGTGACCCTGTCTGGCGTAAGCTGTAAAACCTGTTCAGTGGTCAGCTTCAGGCTACGAAGGACATCACCAATAAGGGGTTCATTCAGGGCAGGGAGTTGCTCCGCCACCATCACCAGCCGGACGTGCGCAGGGATGGAGATGGCGATTTCGCCCTGCAACGCCGTCGGGCGACGCAAGGCCCACTGGGTGATGCCCAGTTGCTGCAACTGCCAGTCTCGTCGGGATGTCATAGGGAAAACTCCTGTCTCTCAGGCGCGCAAATATAGCAAATGTGTCGAAACTGCGCCATCTACCTACTATAATCCCCGCCTGAGTTAATTGAGGAACAATTCATGTCTGCATTTACCCCGGCAAGTGAAGTCTTGCTGCGTCACAGTGATGATTTCGAAGAAAGCCGTATTCTGTTTGCCGGAGATATGCAGGATGACCTGCCCGCACGTTTCGACTGTGCTGAAAGCCGTGCCCACACCCAATACTACCACCACTGGCAGGTACTGAGCCGCCAGATGGACGACCGCGCGCGCTTTAGCCTGGTCGCTGAACAGAGCGACATCGCCGACTGCGACACGCTCATCTACTACTGGCCGAAGAACAAGCCAGAAGCCCAGTTCCAGCTGATGAACCTGCTTTCTCTGCTGCCCGTTGGCTGCGATATTTTCGTGGTCGGTGAGAACCGCAGCGGCGTTCGTAGCGCAGAACAGATGCTGGAAGGCTATGCGCAGCTGAATAAAATCGACAGCGCCCGTCGCTGTGGCCTGTATCACGGCCGTCTGGAGAAACAGGCGACCTTTGATGCTGAGAAATTCTGGGATGAGTATCAGCTTGACGGTCTGACCATTAAAACTCTGCCAGGCGTCTTCAGCCGCGACGGTCTGGACGTGGGCAGTCAGCTGCTGCTCTCCACCCTGACGCCGCATACGAAAGGCAAAGTGCTGGACGTCGGCTGTGGCGCGGGTGTACTGGCGACCGTACTGGCGAGCCATTCGCCAAAAGTGCGCTTAACCCTGTGCGATGTGAGCGCCCCGGCGGTTGAAGCAAGCCGCGCAACGCTTGCCGCAAATGGCCTGGAAGGCGACGTGTTTGCCAGCAACGTCTTCTCTGACGTGAATGGCCGTTTCGACATGATCATCTCCAACCCACCGTTCCACGATGGTATGGAAACCAGCCTTGAAGCGGCGCAAACGCTGATCCGTGGTGCAGTACGTCATCTGAACAGCGGGGGTGAACTGCGTATCGTGGCTAACGCCTTCTTGCCGTACCCGAAAGTGCTGGATGAAACCTTTGGCTTCCATGAAGTCATCGCCCAGACGGGTCGCTTTAAGGTTTACCGCACCGTGATGACGCGTCAGGCTAAGAAGTAATCCCCTTATCTGGCAGGCCGGATACGCGTAACCGCTATCCGGCAAAACCGGGCGCTACCATCGGCCATTTTTGCAGCAATCAAAACAGCGTGCGCATTTTTCTGTTGACGTAAAGCTGAAAACATCTAGAATGCGCCTCCGTGGTTACGATACTTTTACAGTGTCGATGGTATGCGAAGGTGGCGGAATTGGTAGACGCGCTAGCTTCAGGTGTTAGTGTCCTTACGGACGTGGGGGTTCAAGTCCCCCCCCTCGCACCATAAATCAC
>NZ_KI973169.1:4355172-4785172 GCF_000534355.1 Enterobacter sp. BIDMC 30
TGACTGTGCGAAGGTGGCGGAATTGGTAGACGCGCTAGCTTCAGGTGTTAGTGTCCTTACGGACGTGGGGGTTCAAGTCCCCCCCCTCGCACCAATTATCTTACATCCTTTCTGACGTTCTTCTCGCTTTCCGCTTATTTCAAACTCATCAGTATCACCAGAATTCCACTGACCAGTGCTACGCATGACGGCAGTAACACAAAGTGGCGCAGCTGTTTATGCCAGATCATCCCTGACGTCACTAACAGTCCTGACACAATGAGCGCTTTCCAGACATCAATGGAGAGATCGGCAAACATCAGACCGCCAAGAATCGCCCCCGGCAGTAACACTCCCCAACCACTTCCCAGCGCCCTGTTCAACATGGTTCGCCCTCTCACACTGATAATGATAACCAATATCATATGATATCAATTATCATTTGTCAGCACGATTAATCAAAAACTCTCCCCCTTTACCTTTCCTGTAATGACAGGAAATGCCTAAGGTGATAAATTGCTCACCTGTTAACTAGACCTAAAGATTTTCTGATAATTACTCTTTGAGTTTTTTGCATCTTTCATTGCGAAACAACACCTATTTACCTGTTTTAATTAAATATTAATAAAAACGCACTACTATGACATCACAATCCTGGCGGTCTTTGGTCCACAGTAAATATCAATTATCGTTACGTTTATTTTTATTTCTGAACGCGACCTCAGCTGTGTTCTCGGTAACAAACCCGCTCTATTCTATTCGCCTGTTATCAGTCCCCCTGATTTCTATTTTTGTTATCAGCATCGGGCTACTCGTCTGGCACTGGAAAAAGAGAACCCGCAAGGTAAATATTCCTGCCGTTTCAGCGATCTTCGGTATTTTATGGGCGTGGCAGGTGGCCTCGAAATTTTCGTTAATTACCCACGATCAGGCGACCTATTTGATCATGGCGTTATTAACGGTACTGTTTATTGGTACGCTGGCCTTCGCCAGTAATATCAAAGCATTTACGCTACACTCCTTCCCCACCTTTATTGTCTGCCTGTGGTTAAGTAATCATGATATATGGCTAAGAATGACCTATTCTTTCGCACTTCCTGTGGTAGCAATTGCGATTCATAACATTTTGCAAAGACGTAACGATCGCTTCGCGCAGGAACTGCTCTCCCGTTTGCTGGAGGAGCGTGAGACCCTCACCGATCTGAGCATGATGGACCCGCTTACCGGCCTTTATAACCGTCGCGGACTGCAAAGCCGGCTGGAGAATCTTCCGGCAGTGGAGAACGGCGAGCACTTTGTCCTGCTGATGGATATCGACCACTTTAAAGCCTACAACGACCACTACGGCCATATGATGGGCGACCAGGCGCTGATCCGGGTCTCTGCTGCCATCCGTGATGCCGTGCGTTCACGTGATATTGTGGCGCGCTTCGGCGGGGAAGAATTTATGGTTCTGCTGACCAATATTTCTCTCGAGCATGCCCGCCAGACGGCAGAGCGGATCCGCCAGAAAGTCTACGATTTAAAAATCCCGCATATGTTCAATGAAAGCGTGGCGACAAACGTCACCATCAGCATTGGAATTGCCATTTTTGAGGATGAAGACGCCGAAGGCGCACTGGAGAAAGCGGACAAAGCCCTCTACGAAGCAAAGCATATGGGGCGCAATAACATCCTGCTGAGCGAAGAGCTTCAGACCGCGTAAGCGCGGCGTCATATAACGCGGACAAAAGTCTTGCCATCGGTATGAGCAATAGTTAGGATTGGCAATCATTATCATTTAGATTTGTATCTCTACTATGGCCACTCATACCGCACAAATCGTTGAACCCCTTCTCTGGAGAGCCCGCCTCCCCACCGGGAATGTTTCGCTTGCGGATGCCATCAGGGATAAGATCGCTAAAACTCGCGCCCACCTGCTGGACTTTATCAGGCTGGATGAAGCGCACCCGCACCACGCCATGACGCTGGAAGAGTGGCGACAGCCGTCGACACTGCAGTCGTTGCTGGCCACCTATTCCGACCATATCTATCGCAATCAACCGACCCTTCCGCGGGAAAACAAACCCCTGCTCTCCCTCTGGGCGCAGTGGTATATCGGGCTGATGGTGCCCCCACTCATGCTGGCGCTGCTCACTCAAAAGGGCATGCTGGAACTCTCCCCGGAATATTTTCATGTCGAGTTCCACGAGACCGGCCGTGCGGCCTGTTTCTGGATTGATCTCCACGAAGACCAGAACGCGGAGCACCTCTCTGCTCAGGAACGTATGGAGCAGCTCATAACTCGCGCCCTGATCCCGGTAGTGGATGCGCTGGAAGAGACGGGGGAAATCAACGGGAAGCTTATCTGGAGCAATACCGGGTATTTAATCCACTGGTATTTGACGGAAATGAAACCTCTGCTCGGTGATGAGAAGGTCGAGGCCCTGCGCCAGTCCTGTTTCTTTGCAAAACAGCTTTCCGATGGCCGCGATAACCCGTTATTCCGCACCGTGGTCCTTCGTGACGGGCTTCTGGTTCGTCGCACCTGCTGCCAGCGTTATCGCCTGCCGGACGTTCAACAGTGTGGAGATTGTACGCTCAAGTAAGGTCAGGTGTTGCCGGGCCGCATTAACGCTGACCCGGCATCCGTTTCTCACGCTACCTGCTGATTTTCCTCTTCCGCATTACGTTGCGCTTCTTCCGCTTCCTGCTCCAGCAGTTGCTTCTCGTACACTTTAAAGAACGGGAAGTAGATGATGGCCGATACGCACGCAAGGACCACCACCAGAATGGCTGCACGGAAATCCCAGCCCAGCGCCCATGCGGCACCTACTGGTGCAGGTGCCGTCCACGGCACAACGGAGATCACGCGGCCAATCAGATCGAACTTCATCGCCGACCAGGCCAGCACGGCGTTAACCATGGGTGCCAGCAGGAACGGAATAAAGAACACCGGGTTCATGACAATCGGCGTACCGAAAATAACGGGTTCGTTGATGTTAAAGAGGCTTGGCACCACGCTCAGACGGCCGATAGAACGCAGATGAGCGGAGCGGCTGCGCAGGTAGCAGAACACCAGCCCCATCGTGGCACCTGACCCCCCGATGACGATAAAGAACGTCCAGAACGCTTCCATAAAAATATGCGGCAGCGGCTGGCTGGCGGCCAGCGCGGTCTGGTTAGCGCCCAGGTTGGTCAGCCAGAACATCTGCAACATCCCGGAGACAATCGCGGCACCGTGGATCCCGGCGAACCACAGCAAATGCCCAATCAACACCGCCAGCAGGATTGCCGGCAGGGAGTCTGCGGCGGAAACCAGCGGTTTGAAGACAGACATAATCGCCTGCGGGATCAGCATGCCAAACTCAGACTGAATCACCAGACTCAGCGGGTAAAGCGTCAACACCACCACCAGCACCGGGATCAACAGATCAAAGGAGTTTTTGATCATCGGCGGAACCTGGTCCGGCAGACGGATCCCGATGTTATGCGCTTTGAGAAAACGCATCATCTCAACGCAGTAGATAGCCACCAGAATCGCGGTAAAAATGCCTGTCCCGCCGAGGCTGTCGACCGGAAGCGTGCCTTTGGTTTTCGGCGCCGCGACCAGCAGAAACGCCATCAGCGACAGCATGGCGCACATAAACGGGTCTAACTGATGCGATTTGACATAGTGTTTGCCAAGGTTATAGGCAATGGCCGCGCAGATATACAGGGACATAACGCCCATGGTCATATCAAACGGCGTGAGGATCTGACCTTCAAATTGCTTCGCCATGTCCAGCCAGGCGCGCGCGAAACCCCAGGTGGTATCAGGCGAAAACGGTGGATACGCGAAGACGAGTAAAAATGAACCCACAATCATGAACGGCATCGCGGAGATAAAGCCATCACGAATAGCCATAACATGACGCTGGGAGGAGATCCGCCCGGCAATCGGGCTGACGTAATTTTCTACAAAACGAAATATCAGATTAAACGCAACATGGTTGGCAGACATAGCTGATCTCCTTTCAGACGTTTATGACGGGCGCATACACGCCATACGTTGGTCCATACATCACCTTCACAACCTTGCCGGCGCGTTTACCAGCGGTACTGCTCAGACGGAATGGTTTCATATTTAGCTCTTATTATTGGATACAGGGGACGTTACACAGTCAGTATTAATCTCTCACTCACGGTCTGCAACCGGTTACTGTAACCGGTTTCTGTGAATGTGAAGGCGATCCAGAAATCGGCCGTGTGGGATATTTGTTACTGAAGAGATATTTACAGAGCATAAATTCTTATGACAGATTACGCGGGATATTTGTCAGGAGGAAACAATGAGTTTGCAGTCTGTACAGCAGTTTTTTGCCGACAACGCTCCGGATATAGAGGTTATTGAACTTAGCCAGAGTACCGCAACCGTTGCGTTGGCTGCTGCCGCCCATCGTGTTGAGCCGGGACAAATCGCCAAAACGCTGTCGTTGAAGGTTAAAAATGACGTCATTCTGGTGGTCGCGAAAGGTGATGCGCGTCTGGATAATAAAAAACTGAAAGACACGTTTGGCGCAAAAGCACGCATGCTCAGTTGTGATGAAGTGGTGACCATCACGGGTCATCCTGTTGGCGGCGTGTGCCCGTTTGGGCTGGAAAATCCGCTCGCGGTTTATTGCGATATTTCACTGAAGCAGTATGCTGAAGTGCTGCCGGCCGCGGGTGCAATTCACAGTGCCGTGCGTATTTCACCAGACAGAATGGCAGAACTGACGTCCGCAAAATGGGTGGATGTGTGCATCTGAATGAGGCGCCAGAGCCTGTCTGGCGCACAGATATCAGCTTATAAAAATGTCGGCTGGCTTAATACTGATGTTCGCGGATCCCGGGCCGGGAGATGAGTCAGAATATCTGCCGCATCAAGCAGCCCCACGTCAGAATTGACCCCAAGCTTCACCATCGCATTAAACTTGTGCGCCCGGATGGTCTTAATATTGCGCTCAAGCTGCGCGGCGATTTCAGGAATAGAAAACCCGCAGGACATATACCGCAAAATCGCCCGCTCCGTTGGACTTAACATCCTGTTTTGACTCTTGTACCAGTGGTTGAGCATATTGTCATTGATGTGCAGCGTTTCACTCAGCAACACCAGCAGTTCCTCCTGCAGGCGGTCGAGCGACACCGATTTACTGACGACACCGTGAAGGCGTGAAGGGGAAAGATGGCTGATTAACCGCGCTTCCATTTCATCTGCCGCCAGGATGATGCGCTGAATATGATTATGCGTAAATGCGAGATCCCGCAGGGATGCCAGGCAGTTTCGACGCTCTTCTCGCGCATCAGAAAGTGAATAGATCAGCGAGAAAAAAGAGACATGAGGAAGCGCCTTCTTAAAGCTGTCAAATTCACTGAACATGTGCAGTTGATAATGGCTGAGCGTGGGCAGTGCAAACAGGTGCTCCAGCCCGACGGCACTCATCGCGCAATTTTCGATGACGGCAATATGTCTTGTTGAACCGGTTTTATCCATTCCTCGAACTCTCCATAGGCTGACATTAAACTCAGCTCTCTCAATCCCTGAGTACTGTTGATCCAGGCGTACAGATCGGCATTACTCCGTAATGACAACCGTCGCATCGCACTGTTTTTCTGTGCACTGATCGTTTTATTGCTCTTCTTGAGCAAAGCGGCAATTTGGTTAATCCCCCAGCCCTTGCCTAACAGACGCAATACCTTGCGTTCAGAGTGGGTGAGCGCAATGACGCGGTCGTCTTCATCATCATTACAGGCAGGCTCGGGCGTTAATAACGTCTGGCTTATCCGCTCTGCCCGTTCACTGCCTGCACGGATGGCGTTAATTACGCCTTCTATCGGCTCCATATCAGAAAGCAACGTGCTTTCCGGACGCATAAGCAGCTCAACGGCAATAGGGTAAAGCGGCCGGGAGACTAAAAAAATCCAGTGAATATCCCGATATTGATTTAATAAACCGTAATATTCTTCGAGCGTGCCCCGAGGATTCCTGTATTCACCTGAAATATCAGCGATAATGACGTCTGCACGCCGTAACTGCAGCAGGGTTAATTCCTGCAGCGAACGGCAAAACGTTAAATCAAAATCGGCAAAATGGCGTGTCATCACGCCCCCCAACCCGTTTTGCATTACGGGTATTCTGCTAATGACGACGCCATGTTTACCATTCAATGACGACATAGACCCTCCGTGTCCATTTTCATATGATGAGTAACGTTAAAACGCATCAAGGTATAAGTGTATTCGTCCCTGAGTGTAAAACTGATTAATACAAGCAGAAGATGAGATGTGTGCTTCATTTAAGAAATGCCTAAAACAGCGGTAATATCTCACAAAGCACAGATAAATTTAATTATAAAGGCCTTAAAATAATTAAAATATAAACTTAGTAAAACTAAATATAAATATCTTATATTTCTCAATTAATAATTCATCATATTTATGACCCAAAGCCGCATCCCGCCGCCAGACAGCCCGCAACTGTTTGCATAAATCTTGATCTGACCCACAACTAGAGGCACTGCAGTTTGTGCTAAAAGTAAGCATGACGGGCCAACAGGCAAGCTATTCACCTTCTCTTCAGGACATGACATGCAGGCAGATCGATCAACGCAGCGTGCCATCACGCGGCTCTGTATTCAGTGCGGTCTTTTTCTGCTCCAGCACGGGGCGGAAAGCGCGCTGGTCGAGGAACTTTCCACCCGGTTGGGGCTGGCGCTGGGTATGGATAGCGTTGAGAGCGCCATTTCATCCAATGCTATCGTGTTGACCACCATAAAAGACGGTCAGTGCCTGACCTCCACCCGCAAAAACCACGACCGCGGCATCAATATGCACGTTGTAACCGAGGTCCAGCATATTGTCATTCTTGCTGAGCATAAGCTTCTCGACCTGCACGACATTGAAAAACGGTTCAACCAGATTAAGCCCTTACGTTATCCCCGCTGGCTGGTGGTGTTAATGGTCGGGCTGTCCTGCGCCTGTTTTTGTAAGCTCAACAAAGGCGGCTGGGACGGCGCGGTCATCACCTTTTTCGCCAGCAGCATCGCCATGTACGTGCGCCAGCTCCTGACGCACCGCCAACTCCACCCGCAAATTAATTTCTGCATTACCGCTTTTGTCGCCACCACGGTTTCTGGCCTGCTGCTTCGTCTGCCGCAGTTTGCCAACACGCCGACGATTGCCATGGCGGCCAGCGTGCTTCTGCTGGTGCCCGGCTTCCCGTTGATTAACGCCGTAGCCGATATGTTTAAGGGTCACATCAATACCGGTCTGGCACGCTGGGCGATTGCCAGCCTGCTGACGCTTGCAACCTGCATTGGTGTGGTAATGGCCATGACACTCTGGGGGTTACGCGGATGGGCGTGATCGATTTTCTGCTGGCGCTGGCGCAGGATATGCTGCTGGCCGCGATCCCTGCCGTCGGTTTTGCGATGGTCTTTAACGTTCCGCAACGCGCGCTACCGTGGTGCGCGCTGTTGGGTGCTATTGGTCATGGCTCGCGAATGGTGATGATGACGGCGGGATTCAACATTGAATGGTCAACATTTATGGCCTCAATGCTGGTCGGTAGCATCGGAATTCAGTGGTCGCGCTGGTATCTGGCGCATCCCAAGGTGTTCACCGTCGCCGCCGTTATCCCGATGTTCCCCGGCATATCTGCCTATACGGCCATGATTTCCGCGGTGAAAATCAGCCATTTCGGCTACACCGAACCGCAAATGATCCTCCTTCTGAGCAACTTTCTTAAGGCCTCGTCCATTGTCGGTGCGCTCTCTATCGGACTGTCGATCCCCGGACTGTGGCTGTACCGCAAACGTCCACGGGTTTGAGATTTGTGTTATTACGCTGCCGTGAGGATAATCACTCCAATCCGTTTGGTGACGATAAGGAAAGGATGTGGCTAACCCAGGCAGCGAACTCCCCGAGCACAATGAAGAATCCAGCCTGAAAGAGAAAATCTTTCAGAGCGCTATCACGCTGTTTGCCGAATACGGGTTGAACGGTGCCCGCATGGAACAAATTGCGGAGAAAGCCGGCACCACCAAACGCATGGTTGTTTACCACTTCAAAAACAAAGAGAACCTGTATCTTCTCGTACTGGAGTATGTTTACACCCAGATCCGCGCCAGTGAACAGGCGCTCAGCCTGGCGGGAATGCCCCCTGTCGAAGCGCTGGTTCATCTGGTTGAAGCCACCTTTGACTACCATGCCGACCACCCGGATTACATCCGCATTATCTGCATGGAAAACATGCAGCGTGGCCGTTTTATGCAGCAGTCCAGCTACCTCCGCCAGGTCAACCGCAGCGCACTTGATCTGCTGGAAGCGATCCTCCGTCGCGGGAAAGAAAAGCAGTTGTTCAATCAGACGGTTGAAGCCCGCGATCTGCATCGTTTGATCAGCAGTTTCAGCTTCCACTACGTTGCCAACAGCTACACCTTCACCCTGCTGTTTGAAGAGGGTGCGGACGAACAGGCACAGCGCCAGCACTACCGCAAAATGGCCGTCCAGGTGGCGCTCCGTTATACTTGCCCATAAAATAGCTTGCAATTAAATCGTACACTATCTATATTCATCTCATGAACGCGAAAACGAACGACACGACCGCTGCGCTCCTGCTGGATAACCAGCTCTGCTTTGCTCTCTATTCAGCAAATCTGGCGCTGAACAAGCTGTACCGGCAACTGCTGGCACCGCTGAACCTGACTTACCCGCAATACCTGGTGATGCTGGTGCTGTGGGAGCAGGATGACATTACGGTGTCGGACATCGGTGAACGGTTGTTCCTTGACTCTGCCACGCTGACGCCGCTGTTGAAGCGTCTGGAAAGCGCGGGGCTGATAAACCGCCACCGCTCACGTAAAGACGAGCGTCAGGTCGCCGTCACCCTGAGCGATGCGGGACGTCATCTCCAGCAGCAGGCTTCCGGGATCCCCCATGCAGTGGGATGCGCCGCCCAGTGTGATACTGAGACCATGCTGTCACTTAAGCAGCAGCTGGAACGTTTGCGACAACAGATCCAACGCGCGTAAGGCTATACTTTACGCGTATTTATTTACCCATATATATCGCACGCTATTTAATAGCGCACATTAATGTAAGATGAGGAATCTGCCATGTCTTTAGAAAAAGTTGTCTACACTGCCAAAGCAAAAGCAACCGGAGGCCGTGATGGCCGTGCGACCTCTTCCGACGGCGTACTGGACGTTAAACTCGGCGTGCCAAAAGAGATGGGCGGCATGGGCGGTGACGTCACCAACCCTGAGCAGCTGTTTGCTGCCGGCTACTCTGCCTGCTTCCTGGGTGCCATGAAGTTTGTAGCCGCTCGCGACAAATTTACCCTGCCAAAAGAGGCCTTTATTGAAGGCGAAGTGGGGATTGGGCCGCTGCCAACCGGTTTTGGTATCGAAGCAAAACTGAACATCCACGTTGAAGGTATGGATCCTGCAGAAGCCAAAAAACTGGTCGATGCAGCACACATTGTGTGTCCGTACTCTAACGCGACCCGCGGTAACATCGACGTAACGCTGAACATTATCGCCTGATAACTGCCTGATAGCGTTACGCTTATCAGGCCAGCCGTTGTCGCCCCGGCAGGCATCGCGCCGCCGGGGAAAACCCCTCCTTCCCTTCCCGCTCTCTGTGCTACCATAAGCCCATATCACGCCCGTAGTTATCAGTAGAGTAAGCGTTATGTCCTCCAGAATTCTGACCACCAGCATTGCTGGTATTGATGCCTTTATGCGCGATCCCCGCGGTGTGCTGACCCACGCCGAAGGCGGCACGGTTGCGGTATTTGCTGACAACGCTCCGGCGTTTTATGCCATCACACCGGAACGTCTGGCACAGCTTCTGGAGATTGAAGCGCAGTTGTCCCGCCCGGCGAGCGACGTAACCCTCGATAACCAGTTCTTTGACGAGCCGGTTAACGTCCCCATGGCCGTTCCCATGGGAAAATTTGCCCTGTATGCGGGCTGGCAACCTGATGCTGATTTTCAACGGCAGGCGGCATTGTGGGGCATAGCGTTAACGCAACCGGCTACCCCCGAAGAGCTGGCCGCGTTTACCGCGTGGTGGCAGGCGGAAGGCAAAGTATTCACTCATATTCAGTGGCAACAGAAGCTCGCGCGTCATCTGCAAATTAATCGCGCCAGCAATAACGGCCAGCCAAAACGTGATATCAACGCGTTTTCCGAACCGGATAAACAGATCCCAAATGGATTCCGAGGTGCGAAATGAAGAACGTCGGCGACCTGATGAAACGTCTGCAAAAGATGATGCCAGCCAACGTGAAGCCCGCCTTCACGACGGGTGAAGAACTCCTGGCGTGGCAAAAAGAGCAGGGTAAGATCCGCGCCGCCGCGCTGGCCCGCGAAAACCGGGCGATGAAAATGCAGCGCACCTTTAACCGTTCCGGTATTCGCCCCCTGCACCAGAACTGCTCATTTGATAACTATAAAATTGAGACCAACGGGCAGATGAATGCACTCGCTGCCGCGCGTCAGTACGTGGATGAATTCGACGGTAATATCGCCAGCTTCATCTTTAGCGGCAAGCCTGGTACGGGGAAAAACCACCTGGCGGCCGCTATCTGTAACGAGCTGCTGCTGCGCGGGAAATCGGTGCTGATCATCACCGTGGCCGATATCATGTCCGCCATGAAAGACACCTTCAGCAACCGCGAAACCAGCGAAGAGCAACTGCTTAACGACCTGAGTAATGTCGATTTACTGGTTATTGATGAGATTGGCGTCCAGACCGAATCCCGCTATGAAAAAGTGATCATTAACCAGATTGTCGATCGCCGCTCTTCCTCCAAACGCCCCACCGGCATGCTGACTAACCACAACATCGACGAAATGACCCGCTTGCTGGGCGAACGCGTCATGGATCGCATGAAGCTCGGGAACAGTCTGTATGTCATCTTCGACTGGGAAAGTTACCGCAGCCGTGTCACCGGTAAAGAGTATTAAGATATTTCCAGGAAAGACCGGTGGCCCGGAGGTATATACTGACTCCACTTTCGCCCCAAAACGGACCTTTTTTGAGTAAGCCATTATGAAAAAACAGTTTCTTTTCAGCACCGTATTAGGCGCCCTGCTGGTTACCGGCGCGGCACAGGCCGCATCCTGGCAGGATTCGCTGTCCAGCGCAGCGAGCGAACTGACCAAAGAGAGCAGCAGCACCCAGGGCGGGCTGTCAGCCTCTTCCCTTACCGGCCTGCTGGGTAACAGCACCCAGAGCCTGAGCGCAGGCACAATGAACAACGCCGCGGGGATTCTGGAATATTGCGCGAAGCAAAAACTGGCCTCCGTGACCGACGCGCAAAACGTGAAAAATCAGGTGCTGGGCAAACTCGGTCTGGATACACAGGAGCAGAAACAGGACACCAACTATATGGATGGTATTCAGGGCCTGCTGAATGCGCAAAACGGTCAACAGCTCAACCTGAGCACCATCGGCAACTCCTCGCTGGCGAAACAGGTGAAAACCAAAGCCTGCGATCTGGTGCTGAAACAAGGCGTTAATTTCATCTCCTGATCCCCGCCTGTATTGCCATTACACGCCGCGTTTAAGACGTTACTCTTTTAACGCGGCGTTAAAGCCGTCTTTTTCCTGCTTGCCACCGTCTGAGCGTCCGTATGTCAGGATGCGACCCCCTTCAAAAAAACGATTTTCTAAACCAAATCCTAACAACAGCACACTTTCGTGACACTAAAATTGCAGCTACACGACAACGCAATTACATTGTATAACCCAAAAAATAATCAGTTAGCCAGCTAAGCGCCTGGCGTCATGAGGATAGACTGTTGTCAGAGTTAATGTCCCTTGTCCTTTTTCTGGCCTCTGTCGGCGTTTACGCCTGCAAAGCGGGCCGTAACACCTGGTGGTTTATCGCCACGCTGGTGGTGCTCGGCATTTTTATTATTTTAAACATTACCTTATACGCCAGCGATTACTTTACCGGTGACGGCATTAACGATGCGGTGCTCTACACGCTGACGAATAGCCTGACGGGCGCGGGCGTGGGTAAATACATTCTTCCCGGGCTTGGGCTGATTGCGGCGCTGGTGATTATTTTTGGTGCCCTGGCCTGGGTGCTGCGCCGCCGTCGACATCTTCCGCATCATGGCGGCTACAGCCTGCTGGCACTCTGTCTGGCGCTGGCGTCCGTGGATGCCAGCCCGGCATTTCATCAGATAACCGAGCTGGTAAAGTCACAGTCGCGCGACGGCGACCCGGATTTCATGGCCTGGTATAAAGAGCCGTCCAAAAAAATAGCCAACCCGAAGCTTAACCTGGTGTATATCTACGGCGAGAGTCTGGAACGCACCTGGTTTGATAACAATGCCTTCCCGAACCTGACGCCGGAGCTGGGCGCGCTGAAAAACGAAAGTCTTGATTTCAGCCATACCGCGCAGCTGCCCGGTACGGATTACACCATCGCCGGGATGGTTGCCTCGCAGTGCGGTATCCCGCTCTTCGCCCCCTTTGAGGGTAATGCCTCGGCCTCAATGTCGAGCTTCTTCCCGCAGAACGTTTGCCTCGGCGATATCCTGAAAAACTCCGGCTACGAAAACTACTTCGTGCAGGGGGCCAACCTGCGCTTTGCCGGAAAAGATGTGTTCCTGAAATCCCACGGTTTTGACCATCTGTATGGCTCAGAAGAGTTAAAAACGACCGTTGCCGACCCGCATTACCGCAACGACTGGGGCTTTTACGATGACACGGTACTGGACGAAACCTGGAAAAAGTTCGAGGAACTGTCCCGCGCCGGCAAGCGTTTCTCCCTCTTTGCCCTGACGGTAGATACCCACCATCCGGACGGGTTTGTCTCGCGCACCTGTAAGCGCAAACGCTATGAGATTGACGGCAAAAACAACACATCGTTCAGCGCGGTAACCTGCAGCCAGGAGCATATCGCCGCTCTGGTCGAGAAAATCAAAGCCTCGCCGTATTTTAAAAACACGGTCATCGTCGTCTCATCTGACCATCTGGCGATGAAAAACAGCGCCTGGGATCAGCTCAGCAAACAGGATCGCGGCAATCTGTTCTTCATTCTGCGCGGCGACCAGCCACAACAGGACGTGATCGCCACCAAACGCAACGCCATGGATAACGGCGCAACCGTGCTGGACATTCTGGGCGGGGATAACTTTATTGGCCTTGGCCGCAGTACGCTCTCGGGGCAGTCACTGTCGGAAGTGTTCCTCAACATGAAGGAGAAAATCCTTGCGTGGAAGCCGGACATCATCCGCCTGTGGAACTTCCCGAAAGAGATGAAAGACTTCACCATCGATCAGGATAAAAACACGATTGCCTTCTCCGGCAGCCATTTCCGTCTGCCGCTGCTGCTGCGCGTGTCGGATACGCGCGTCGAACCGCTGCCGGAAAGCGAATACTCTGCGCCGCTGCGTTTCCAACTGGCCGACTTCGCCCCTCGCGATAATTTTGTCTGGGTCGACAGGTGCTACAAAATGGGCCAGCTCTGGTCCCAGCCACTGGCGCTCTCAACCGACTGGTGCGTTTCTCAGGGACAGCTTGGCGGGGAGCAAACCGTGCAGCATGTCGATAAAGCGCAGTGGAAAGGCAAAACCGCATTCAACGATACGGTCATCGATACCGCGCGCTATCAGCGAAATGTCGACATGCTGAAGATCGTGGATAACGATATTCGCTATAAAGCAGACAGCTTTATCTTCAACGTGGCCGGGGCACCGGAAGAGGTCAAACAGTTCAGCGGCATCTCGCGTCCGGAATTCTGGGGGCGCTGGTCTAATGCGCAGCTGGGCAGTGAAGTGAAGATTGAGTACGCGCATCCTCTGCCGGAAAAATTCGACCTGGTGATCACCGCCCGGGCCTATGGTCCAAACGCGAACCGTCCCATCCCGGTGCGTGTGGGCGATAAAGAGCAAACGCTGACGCTGGGAAATGACGTCACCACCACCACGCTGCATTTTGATAATCCTTCCCGCAGCAATACGCTGGTGATTGTTCCGCCGGACCCGCAGCCGACGAATGAGGGAAATATTCTTGGCCATTCACCGCGCGAGCTCGGCATCGGGATGGTAGAGATTAAAATTGTCAGTAAAGAGAGCTGATCCCTTCTGCGCCCGGCGTTCTGCCGGGCGCTTTATGTAAATATATAATCCTATAAAACCATTAAAAATAAGACAGAGATACCATATATCTTTCATTTTTATTTATAAATTCACCAGAAAGAAATCATATCTCAGAATGTGTAACTTCTTACATCCTGAGAGAGTTACCCACTTTTTATCATGCTAACCGGCCATACGTTCGAATCCACCCTGGCACAGCGCAGCGGAGTACGACCAGCGCTACCAGGGGAAAAAACCCTGATGCCGCAGACACTGAATGCCGACTATAAGGTCATCGTTTTAAGCGGCAATGCCTTCTTGTGGCTGGGCCTGAAGACGTTCATCTCGCAGAGTGTGGACCCCTGTCCTGAAATTTTCTGGATTAACGACGTGAGCCCTGAGGGGATCCTGCCCCTGCGGCAACTGATGTTGAATATCCGCGTCAAAAAAGGGTGGCTGGTGTTCACCGATGCGTCCCGCGTCAACGATATCAACATCATTCTGGGGGGTGAGCGTGTCCACGTGGTGGCGGGAAACCTGTCACTCGCGCAGCTCAGCCGCTGTTTTCAGAACACGCCGTTCGCAAGCGTAAAAAACGCCACGCTCACCTGCCAGGAGCTTCGGGTTTGCATGCTGTTCCGCAACGGGTTCAGCCCGGTTCGCATCGCGCAGATCCTGAATAAATCCCCGAAAACGATCTACACCCACAAGCGTAACGCGATGAACAAATTTCACTGCCAGAACCTGGCGGAATTCCATCGCAAACTCTTCCTGCTCGACTACCCGGCATCGTGTTTGTAACTGCACGGCTAATCACGTCGGGAAATAAGATCATGCGGCGTCATCTTCCCTGTCTCATTCTCTGGCTGTTGATGCTGGCGCTGCTGTCTCGCTATGCCCTTCCCGCCACGTTGGGATGACGTGGTAATCCGACTGCACGAGTAAATTGCTTTAAATCTTGTCTGGATCAATGTTATCGGTAACAATGGCGCTAAAATAGCCAGCGTGTTATGTCCGACAAGGCACAGCCTTATCTTCTTTTTTGTTATTTTTTCTGTATTACAATAACTTATGAAATACCTGCTTGCTGACGCCATCGTCTATAACGACGAAGACGGTTCTGTTTCTCTTATCAATGCACCCGATCTGGACAGACAAATCCTCACCTGTACCGCCAACGCCATCATGAAGCTGCTGGTTCAGCATCACGGCAACGTCGTCGAACGTGACACCTTTCTGAGTGATGTCTGGGATCAACGTGGGCTCCAGGGGTCCAACAATTCGTTAAATCAATACATCAGTATTGTGCGCAAAATGCTGTCGAGCCTGCTGCCCGACACCCTGTTTATCGTCACCGTACCGAAAACGGGCTTTATGCTCAGTGCTGATATCGCGGTAACGCCCCTGGAGGACGATTTTCCCGTCGTGGAGTCGGTCCCGGCCTCACGACGCATTCAGCCAGAATGGCTATTCTGCGGTGTACTCACGCTGATGGTCGTGGCGCTGTGCATCGGCGCCTGTTTGACGAAACAGGCGCACCAGTACAGTGACACTCATCTGCTCACCCACATTGGCACCTGTCCGGTCTACACCTTTGCCCCGCTGGCAGATGTGTTTCACACTAAGGCCATGGCGCTGGCGCAGACGCTTCAGCGCGAAGGTAATCTGCCCTGCCTGAAAAACTCTATTTTCTATATGCACATCCAGAGAACACTTTTCTACGGCCACGAAGGGCGGCTGGTCCTTTCACAGTGTTCTCTCACGGACGGTAAAGCCAGCGCCTGCCGAACGCTTTACTTTTACGAGTGGTGATATGAAACAAAAAAAAGTGTGGCTTATTCTGGCGCTCAATCTGTTGCTGATTGGCGTGACGCTGGCGTGGTACGTCTACACGCCTCCGCTGTCCGGAACCTGTGCAGGAAACCTGACATTTTCAGCCCGACATGACGATCATGATTTCTCCTTTGAAGGGGAGGTTACGCTGCGCTTTCAGCCCGACAACACAGGGTACCTTACGCTTAACGGCGACGTGGTTAACGAGCCACATCACTGGGATGTTTCCCGCCAGGAGATGTTTACGTGGCGGCACGTTGAGGGTTCACTCTATGAAATATTCATACAAAGCGTGGCGCGCTTTAGCCATGACACCCTGCCACCGGGGATCTTTGAAAAGTATGTTGCCGGCCTGACGCCGGGGAACAAAAGACTCCTGAAGATTGAACGCACGCCGGAAGACGCGCTGGTGATCAGCAATTTCTATGCGCCAGTCCTGATTTGTTCAGAATAGGCACGGCTGGTCGGGGTATACTTTCCGCCATGAACATTCTCTTTCGACCGACGACGCCCAAAGATGTTGCAGCCCTGCCCGCCATCGAGCGCGCGGCAGGCGAGCGTTTTCGGGACGTCCCCGAACTGGCCTGGCTTGCAGACGGCGACGTCATTTGCGCGGAACATCATCTTGATTACGCGAAACGCGGGTTAAGCTGGCTGGCGCTGGCAAACGGCCTGCCCGTCGGGTTTATCCTTGCAGAAGCCCATCCGTCATCGCTGTTTATTGTCGAACTCTCGGTTCATCGGGAGTGGCAGGGAAGAGGAATAGGTCGGCGACTTATCGCCTGCGTCGCAGACCATGCCCGCACGCTGGGGCTGACATCGCTGACGCTGACCACCTTTTGCGAGGTGCCATGGAATGCGCCGTTTTATGCGCGACTCGGGTTTGAAACGGTGACGATGCTAACGCCTGAACTGCGTCAGAAAAGAGAGGAAGAAGCGGCGCACGGTTTCGCGTATGACTCCCGCTGTGCCATGCGCCTGCCTCTGTGATATCGGCCTGCAAAACGCCCCATTACAGGCCGGGTCAGGCGTAGCCGCCCCCCGGCACTGTGGCAGGATTAAAACGTTTCCCAGTTTTCGCCCGCATCGGTGGTCGCGGCTTTACGCGCCATCATAGGGGCTGCAGCGGTTTTCGCTGAGGCCTGCTCGCGGGCTTTCATCTGCTCCTGCTGAATGCGGAACACGGCCACGGCCTGAGTCAGACGGCTCGCCTGCTCTTCCAGTGCCGCTGCCGCCGCGGCAGACTCTTCCACCAGCGAGGCGTTCTGCTGGGTCACGCGATCCATCTCAGCCACCGCCAGACCCACCTGATCGATACCGCGGCTCTGCTCATCAGACGCAGAGGCGATTTCACCCATGATGTCCGTCACGCGGGTTACCGCATTAACGATTTCGCCCATGGTTTCGCCGGCGCTTTCTACCAGGGTAGATCCGACTTCCACGCGGCCAACAGAGTCTTCAATCAGGCTCTTGATCTCACGTGCTGCCTGGGCGCTGCGCTGTGCCAGGTTACGGACTTCACCCGCAACAACGGCAAATCCGCGGCCCTGCTCGCCCGCACGTGCCGCTTCTACTGCAGCGTTCAGTGCCAGGATGTTGGTCTGGAACGCGATGCCGTCGATCACACTGATAATGTCGGCAATTTTCTGCGAACTGCCCGCGATGTCACGCATGGTTTGCACCACGTTATCCACCACTTTACCGCCCTTCTGCGCGGTTTCAGACGCGCTCAGCGCCAGGTTGCTCGCCTGACGGGCGTTCTCGGCGTTCTGCTTAACGGTCGCCGTCAGCTGCTCCATGCTGGCAGCGGTCTCTTCCAGGGATGCGGCCTGCTGTTCCGTACGGGAAGAGAGATCGTTGTTACCCATCGCGATTTCGCTCGCGCCGCTGTAGATGGCATTAGCACCGTTACGCACATCGCCAACGGTACGGACCAGCTCGCCCTGCATATGACGCAGCGAGTCGGCCAGTTCACCCATCTCGTTAGCGCCCTGCACCTCGATGCGCTTCACCAGATCGCCGCTGGCGATATGACGAATGTTGTCGATAAGACGGGTAAGTGGCGAAATCAGCGCCTGCTTGATACCCAGCCACACGGCCACGATCACCACCAGCACCGCAATCAGTACGCTAATCAGCACCCAGATTGCCTGGCTGTAGGAGCTATTGCTGTTTTCCACCGCCATCTGATACAGCTTGTCGTTCTGCTGCAGATAGTTCACGTACTGCTTCTCAAAACCATCCTGATAGCTCTGGGTAGGTTGATCGAAGAAGGCGTTGATTTTGCCCGCGCCCAGCAGCTGGATCAGCTCCGCCAGTGCACCGTGGTAGATATCGTAGTTACGTTTTATCTCCGTCGCGTCGGCGTCGTTTTGACGCGGATCGCGTGGCAGGGCTTCGTATTCAGCCCAGTTTTTTTCTGCCTGTTTCAGAGAAGCCGCCGCAATTTGCATCAGATCGTTCACGGTCGCGCCGCTGCCGATATTGCTCTGATCCATCATGTAGCGAATACCCGCACGGTTCAGGGTATTACGGGTTTGCAGCAGGGCAACCCAGCTGGCGTTCAGCGTGGACTGTTGCTGGCGAATGGTTTGCAGGACGGTGAAATTCTCTTTGTCATGCTTGAGGGCATTGAAGAAAAGACCACCGGATGTGAGTTGTAAAAGGCCAAATATCGCTAATACCAGCATTAAGCTGGTGACAATCTTGATACGGTTTAACATGTTTTCGCTTTCCATCAGACAGATAACAGGATTTTCGGCCTGGAAAGGGAAAACTTTACGAAAATCATCCTTAAATTTGTGGTTTTTACTCTTCTTCGCGCGCTGTGATATGCCGGTTCCCCAGTTCAATAAACTCTTCCAGCAGCGCTGTCAGCTGTTGCATCTTCGCTGGCGTATATTCGGCCTCGATTTGCTGATACGCCTCTTCCACCTGCGCCTGGGCACGCTCGTATAGCCTGTTCCCCTCTTTGGTCAGCGACACATACAACTTTCGCTGATCGTTTACGGGCTTAAGGCGCAGCACCAGACCGTCACGCTCCATGCGCGTCAGAATGCCCGTCAGACTGGGACGCAAGATACAGGTGCGAAACGCCAGATCGTGAAAATCCATCGACGGATGTTCGGCCAGTACGCGCACGATGCGCCACTGCTGCTCGGTCAGGTTATGCCTTTTCACAATCGGGCGGAAGTAAGACATCGCCGCTTCCCGCGCCTGTAACAGGGCGATAGTTAATGAATCATGCATAGCCTCTCCCGGTAATCATTAACACATGAACAATTCAGTTCTGCTGGTTTTACAAACAACGCGTTTTACGACAAAAAGTCTAACAGAAACAAGCCTGATTTATTAACACAATGATAAATATAGCCTTTAATCTCTTTATGTAAATTTACTGTTATTCATATCACAAATTATTCACTTCTGGTTGCGAAATAAACAGCAAAGGCATACAACCAGATCATTAACATATTAATGAAATCACAGGCCGGACGTCCGGCCTGAGGAGTAAGTGAATGAAAGGTACTGTTTTTGCCGTAGCGCTGAACCACCAGAGCCAGCGCGATGCCTGGCGCAACGCGTTTGAAAAAGCCCCCTACCACACGCCGCCAAAAACCGCCGTGTGGTTTATCAAACCGCATAACACCGTGATCCGCACGGGCGACCCCATTCCCTTCCCGCAGGGAGAAACCGTGTTAAGCGGTGCCACGGTAGCGCTGGTTGTGGGTAAAACGGCGCGTAACGTTCCCGTGGACGAGGCGGCGGAGTACATCGCCGGTTACGCGCTTGCCAACGAAGTGAGCCTGCCGGAAGAGAGTTTTTATCGCCCGGCGATCAAGGCCAAATGCCGCGACGGCTTTTGTCCGCTGGGAGAGCTGGTCGCCGTCGACCACGTTGATAACCTGACCATCGTCACCGAAATTAACGGCCGGGAAGCGGACCACTGGAACACCGCTGACCTGCAGCGCAATGCCGCCGAACTGCTGAGCGCCCTGAGCGAGTTCGCCACCCTCAGTCCGGGCGATGCCATTCTGCTCGGCACCCCACACTCGCGCGTCCCGCTGCAGCCGGGCGATCGCGTACGCATTCTGGCGAAAGGCTTCCCGTCCCTGGAAAACCCGGTGGTTGATGAACGCGAGGTCGCCCATGCGCAAGGCCCACATCCGCACGCCACGCTGTTCGCGCTTGGTCTGAACTACGCCGATCACGCCAGTGAGCTGGCGTTTACGCCACCAACGGAACCGCTGGTGTTTATCAAAGCCCCCAACACCGTGACCGGCGATAACCAGACCTCGGTCCGCCCGAACAACATTGAGTACATGCACTACGAGGCGGAGCTGGTGGTGGTCATCGGCAAAACGGCGCACAAGGTCAGTGAGCGCGAGGCGATGGACTATGTCGCGGGCTATACCGTCTGCAACGATTACGCCATCCGTGACTACCTGGAAAACTACTACCGCCCGAACCTGCGGGTGAAAAGCCGCGACGGGTTAACCCCCCTCAGCCCGCATATCGTGCCGAAAGAGGCCATTCCCGACCCGCATAACTTAACCCTGCGTACCTTCGTGAACGGAGAATTGCGCCAGCAAGGGACCACTGCCGATCTGATCTTCAGCATCCCGTTCCTGATTGCCTATCTCAGCGAGTTTATGACCCTGCAGCCCGGCGACATGATTGCCACCGGCACGCCAAAGGGTCTGTCTGACGTACAGCCAGGCGACGAAGTGGTCGTGGAAGTGGAGGGCGTGGGCCGCCTGGTGAACCGCATTGTCAGTGAGGAGACTGCAAAATGAAAAAAATAAACCATTGGATTAACGGTAAAAACGTCGCAGGAAGTGATTACTTCCACACCACTAACCCGGCCACCGGAGAGGTGCTGGCGGAGGTCGCGTCCGGCGGTGAGGCTGAAATTCATCAGGCCGTGGCGGCGGCCAAAGAGGCATTCCCGACGTGGGCTAACCTGCCGATGAAAGAGCGCGCACGCCTGATGCGTCGCCTCGGAGATCTTATCGATCAACACGTTCCGGAGATTGCGGCCCTCGAGACCGCCGACACCGGCCTGCCGATCCACCAGACCAAAAACGTGCTTATTCCACGCGCGTCGCACAACTTCGCGTTCTTCGCCGAAGTGTGCCAGCAGATGAACGGTAAAACCTACCCGGTCGACGACAAGATGCTCAACTACACCCTGGTGCAGCCGGTGGGGGTCTGCGCGCTGGTGTCGCCGTGGAACGTGCCGTTTATGACCGCCACCTGGAAGGTTGCGCCGTGCCTGGCGCTGGGCAACACTGCGGTGCTGAAGATGTCTGAGCTCTCCCCGCTGACCGCCGACCGTCTGGGCGAGCTGGCGCTGGAGGCCGGTATTCCGGCGGGCGTGCTGAACGTGGTACAGGGCTATGGCGCAACGGCGGGCGATGCGCTGGTACGTCACCACGACGTGCGCGCCGTCTCCTTTACCGGCGGCACCGCCACCGGACGCAACATCATGAAAAACGCCGGACTGAAGAAATACTCCATGGAGCTGGGAGGGAAATCTCCGGTGCTGATTTTTGAAGATGCGGATATCGAACGCGCGCTGGATGCCGCCCTGTTCACCATCTTCTCCATCAACGGCGAGCGTTGCACCGCTGGCTCACGCATTTTCATTCAGCAGAGCATCTACCCGGAATTCGTCAGGCGCTTTGCCGAGCGCGCGAACCGTCTGCGCGTGGGTGACCCGACCGATCCGAACACTCAGGTTGGCGCGCTGATCAGCCAGCAGCACTGGGAAAAAGTCTCCGGCTATATCCGTCTTGGCATTGAAGAAGGCGCGACCCTGCTGGCGGGCGGCCCTGACAAACCCACCGATCTCCCTGCTCACCTGAAAAACGGCAACTTCCTGCGCCCGACTGTGCTGGCAGACGTCGACAACCGGATGCGCGTGGCCCAGGAAGAGATCTTCGGGCCGGTTGCCTGCCTGCTGCCGTTTAAGGACGAAGCCGAAGGGCTGCGTCTGGCTAACGACGTAGAGTACGGCCTGGCGTCATACATCTGGACCCAGGACGTCAGCAAAGTGCTGCGCCTGGCGCGCAATATCGAAGCCGGAATGGTGTTTGTAAACACCCAGAACGTGCGCGACCTGCGTCAGCCGTTTGGCGGCGTGAAGGCTTCCGGTACCGGGCGCGAAGGGGGCGAATACAGCTTCGAGGTGTTCGCTGAAATGAAAAACGTCTGCATCTCCATGGGCGACCATCCGATTCCAAAATGGGGGATCTGAGTATGGGCAAGTTAGCGTTAGCGGCAAAAATTACCCACGTTCCGTCAATGTACCTCTCTGAACTGCCGGGAAAAAACCACGGCTGCCGCCAGTCCGCCATCGACGGACATAAAGAAATCAGCAAGCGTTGTCGGGAGCTGGGCGTCGATACCATTATTGTGTTCGATACCCACTGGCTGGTGAACAGCGCCTACCACATCAACTGCGCGGATCATTTCTCCGGCATCTACACCAGCAACGAGCTGCCGCATTTTATCCGCGACATGACCTACGACTACGACGGTAACCCGGCGCTCGGCCAGCTTATCGCCGACGAAGCGGTGAAACTCGGCGTACGTGCCAAAGCGCACAACATCCCGAGCCTCAAGCTGGAGTACGGCACGCTGGTACCGATGCGCTACATGAACAGCGATAAGCACTTCAAAGTGATCTCTATCGCCGCGTTCTGCACCGTCCATGACTTCGCCGACAGCCGCAGGCTGGGCGAGGCCATCGTCAGCGCGATTCAGAAATATGACGGCACCGTGGCGGTGCTCGCCAGCGGTTCGCTGTCGCACCGTTTTATCGACGACCAGCGCGCCGAAGAGGGAATGAACAGCTACACCCGCGAGTTCGACCGTCAGATGGACGAACGCGTGGTGAAGCTGTGGCGTGAAGGCAAGTTCAGGGAGTTCTGCAGCATGCTGCCGGAGTATGCCCACTACTGCTACGGCGAGGGCAACATGCACGACACGGTGATGCTGCTGGGGATGCTCGGCTGGGACACATACGACGGCAAGGTGGAGTTCCTCACCGAGCTGTTCCCCAGCTCCGGCACCGGCCAGGTTAACGCCGTTTTCCCCCTGCCCGCGTCCGCGTAAGGAGCCACCATGCCGCACTTTATTGCTGAATGCACTGACAACATCCGCGAGCAGGCGGACCTGCCAGCACTGTTCGCCAAAGTGAACGACGCGCTTGCCGCCACGGGAATCTTCCCACTCGGCGGTATCCGTAGCCGCGCGCACTGGCTGGACACCTGGCAGATGGCCGACGGTAAGCATGATTACGCCTTTGTGCATATGACGCTGAAGATTGGCGCCGGGCGCAGTCTGGAGAGCCGGGAGGCGGTGGGAAAGGCACTGTTTGAGCTGATTAAAACCCACTTCGCCGACCTGATGGCATCGCGCTATCTGGCGCTCTCTTTTGAAATAGACGAGCTGCACCCGACGCTCAATTACAAGCAGAACAACGTGCACGCTTTGTTTAAGTAGCGCCCTTACCGGGCCGACAACGGCTTTGAACGCAAGCCGGGTGAGCAGCACGCCACCCGGCAACAACAGGAAATCGCCATGCTCGATAAACACACCCATACCCTGATCGCCCATCGTCTGCATCAGGCGGAGCAGTCCCGGGAGCAGATCCGCCAGATCTCGCTCGACTACCCGACGATCACCCTTGATGACGCCTACGCCGTACAGCGCGAATGGGTGAGCCTGAAAATCGCCGAAGGTCGCGTGCTGAAAGGCCACAAGATTGGCCTCACCTCCAAAGCGATGCAGGCCAGCTCGCAGATTAGCGAGCCGGACTACGGTGCTCTGCTCGACGACATGTTCTTCCACGACGGCAGTGATATCCCTGCCGACCGCTTTATCGTCCCGCGCATCGAAGTGGAGCTGGCCTTCGTGCTGGCAAAACCCCTGCGCGGCCCAAACTGCACCCTGTTCGACGTCTACAACGCCACGGATTACGTCATCCCCGCGCTGGAGCTGATCGACGCCCGCTGCCACAACATCGATCCCGAGACCCAGCGTCCACGCAAGGTGTTCGACACCATCTCCGATAACGCCGCCAACGCAGGTGTGATCCTTGGCGGTCGCCCGATTAAGCCCGACGAGCTGGATCTGCGCTGGATCTCCGCCCTGCTCTACCGCAACGGCGTCATTGAAGAGACCGGGGTCGCCGCGGGCGTGCTCAACCACCCGGCCAACGGTGTGGCATGGCTTGCCAATAAACTCGCGCCGTACGACGTTCAGCTGGAGCCTGGCCAAATCATCCTCGGCGGTTCATTTACCCGCCCGGTGCCGGCCAGCAAGGGCGATACCTTCCACGTGGACTACGGCAAGATGGGCTCCATCAGCTGCCGTTTTGTTTAGGAGACCACCATGGAAAACAGATTCAAAGCGGCGCTCAGCGCCGGAAAACCGCAAATCGGCCTGTGGCTGGGGCTGACCAGCAGTTACAGCGCCGAGCTGCTGGCCGGTGCGGGTTTCGACTGGCTGCTGATCGACGCAGAGCACGCGCCCAATAACGTGCAAACCGTCCTGACCCAGCTGCAGGCGATCGCGCCTTACGCCAGCCAGCCGGTGGTACGCCCGTCGTGGAACGATCCGGTCCAGATCAAACAGCTGCTGGACGTCGGGGCGCAAACCCTGCTGGTGCCGATGGTACAAAACGCCGATGAAGCCCGGCTGGCGGTGCGCGCCACGCGTTATCCACCGGCGGGGATCCGCGGCGTGGGCAGCGCGCTGGCTCGCGCCTCGCGCTGGAACCGCACGCCTGATTACCTGCAGCGCGCTAACGATGCCATGTGCGTGCTGGTGCAGATTGAAACGCGCGAGGCGCTGAAAAATCTGCCGCACATCCTCGACGTGGAAGGCGTGGACGGGGTGTTTATTGGCCCGGCGGATCTGAGCGCCGACATGGGCTTTGCCGGAAATCCGCAGCACCCGGAAGTCCAGGCCGCCATCGAGAAGGCCATTGCGCAGATCCGTGCGGCAGGCAAAGCGCCCGGCATCCTGATGGCTAACGAGCCGCTGGCAAAACGCTACCTCGAGCTTGGCGCGCTGTTTGTCGCTGTCGGGGTCGACACCACCCTGCTTGCACGCAGCGCCGAGGCGCTGGCAGCACGTTTTATCGATATCCCGGTTACGTCAGTAAATAACAATAAATCCGTCTACTAAACGTACGATGTGGAGCGCAACATGACGACCTCTACCCTGCAAACCCATGATAATAAAGCTGTAGAACACCGCGTTATTCAGAAGCTGTTTCGTCGTTTGATCGTGTTTCTCTTTATCCTGTTTGTCTTCTCGTTTCTTGACCGCATTAACATCGGCTTTGCCGGGCTGACGATGGGCAAAGATCTGGGCCTCACCTCGACCATGTTTGGCCTGGCCGCCACCCTGTTTTACGTCACCTACGTGATATGTGGGATCCCCAGCAACATCATGCTGGCGAAGGTCGGCGCCCGTCGCTGGATCGCCGGGATCATGGTGGTGTGGGGCATCGCTTCCACCTGCACCATGTTCGCCACCAGCCCGCACACGCTCTATGTGCTGCGCATGCTGGTGGGCATTGCCGAGGCTGGATTCCTGCCGGGGATCCTCGTCTATCTCACCTGGTGGTTCCCTGCCTACCACCGCGCCCGCGCCAATGCGTTGTTTATGATCGCCATGCCGGTGACCATGATGCTCGGCTCGATCCTCTCCGGTTATATTCTGGCCATGGACGGGTTGTGGAACCTGAAAGGCTGGCAGTGGCTGTTCCTGCTGGAGGGGCTACCGTCCGTGGTGCTCGGCGTTGTGACGTGGTTCTACCTGAACGACACGCCGGATCAGGCCAGCTGGCTGGATGACGACGAAAAGCAGGCGCTTAAAACAATGATCGCCCGCGAGCAGGAGTCGGCCATCGCCCGCCCCGTCACGCCGCGTTCGACGCTGCGCGAAGTGTTTACCCCGGCCGTGCTGCTCTATACCCTGGCCTATTTCTGCCTCACAAATACCCTGAGCGCGATAAATATCTGGACGCCGCAGATCCTGCAGAGCTTCAACACCGGCAGCAGCAACATTGTGATTGGCCTGCTGGCGGCGATCCCGCAGTTTTGCACCATCCTCGGGATGATCTGGTGGAGCCGCCGCTCCGACAGGCTGAAAGAGCGAAAAAAGCACACCATTCTGCCGTATCTCTTTGCGGCGGCAGGATGGTTACTGGCCTCGGCGACCCACCACAGCCTGATCCAGCTGCTTGGCATCATCATGGCCTCAACCGGATCGTTTACCGCCATGGCGATCTTCTGGACCACGCCGGATCGGGTTATTAGCCTGCAGTCGCGGGCGGTCGCACTGGCGGTGATCAATGCCATCGGTAACGTCGGATCCGCCGTCAGCCCGCTGTTGATCGGCATTCTGCGTGACAGCACCGGCAGCTTCAGCTCCGGGTTGTGGTTTGTTGCCGGCTTGCTGGTGGTCGGCGCGCTGGTGCTGACACGTATCCCGATGACGCAGCGGGAGAGCCTTGAGCACGAGCCGGGTATGGCGGCGCAGAAAATCCCGTAAGGAGCGGCTATGTGCCAGAACCCGATCGCGAATATCGACATCAGCAAAGAGTACGACGAAAGTCTGGGAACGGATGATGTTCACTATCAGTCGTTCGCCCGCATGGCGGCCTTTTTTGGCCGCGACATGCAGGCTCACCGTCACGACCAGTATTTTCAGATGCACTTTCTGGATACCGGACAGATCGAACTGCAGCTCGACGATCACCGCTACTCGGTGCAGGCTCCGCTGTTTGTGCTGACCCCCCCGTCGGTGCCGCACGCGTTTATTACCGAATCCGACAGCGACGGGCACGTTCTGACGGTGCGCGAGGATCTGATCTGGCCGCTGCTGGAAGTGCTCTACCCCGGCACGCGGGAAGCCTTTGGCCTGCCGGGGATCTGCCTGTCGCTGGCCGATAAGCCGGACGAACTGGCGGCACTGAAGCACTACTGGCCGCTGATTGCCCGGGAATCGACGGCGCAACTGCCCGGGCGCGAACACACGCTGGTTCTGTTAGCCCAGGCGGTGTTCACCCTGCTGCTGCGCAACGCGAAGCTCGACGATCACGCCGCCAGCGGCATGCGCGGCGAGCTGAAACTGTTCCAGCGCTTTACCCAGTTGATTGACGTCCATTTTCATGAGCACTGGACGGTGCCGGAATATGCCAGCGAACTGCACCTGACCGAATCGCGTCTGACCGATATCTGCCGGCGCTTCGCCAACCGCCCGCCGAAGCGGCTGATTTTTGACCGTCAGCTGCGTGAAGCGAGGCGGATGCTGCTCTTCTCCGACAGTGCGGTCAGCGAAATCGCCTGGCAGCTGGGGTTTAAAGACCCGGCCTATTTTGCCCGGTTTTTTAATCGGTTAGTGGGGTGTTCGCCGAGCGCGTATCGGGCACAAAAAGTACCGGTGTCGTCTGTTACCCCACCCCAGCCCTGACCCTCTCCCGGGTTCAGGGTGAGGGAAATCACACTCTGCGATCATATGCGAAAAGTACCAGCCGTTGTCCCAATCGTCCCTTCACGTTCACCCCCGCTCAGGCTTCAATTAAACAACAAAAACAAAACATAAATTTAACATCACTGTTCCGATACGAGGTCCCTATGAAGCCTGAAGATTTCCGCGCTGATGCCAAACGTCCGTTAACCGGTGAAGAGTATTTAAAAAGCCTGCAGGATGGCCGCGAGATTTATATCTACGGCGAGCGCGTCAAAGACGTGACCACTCATCCGGCGTTTCGCAATGCGGCAGCCTCCATCGCGCAGATGTACGATGCGCTGCACAAGCCTGACATGCAGGACACGCTGTGCTGGGGCACCGATACCGGCAGCGGCGGCTACACCCATAAGTTTTTCCGCGTGGCGAAAAGCGCCGACGACCTGCGTCAACAGCGTGACGCCATCGCCGAGTGGTCGCGCCTGAGCTACGGCTGGATGGGCCGCACCCCGGACTACAAGGCGGCGTTTGGCTGCGCGCTCGGTGCCAATCCGGCGTTCTACGGCCAGTTCGAACAGAACGCCCGTAACTGGTACACCCGTATTCAGGAAACCGGGCTTTACTTCAACCACGCCATCGTTAACCCCCCCATCGACCGTCACAAACCGGCGGACGAAGTAAAAGACGTCTACATCAAGCTGGAAAAAGAGACCGACGCCGGGATCATCGTTAGCGGCGCAAAAGTGGTGGCAACCAACTCGGCGCTGACTCACTACAACATGATCGGTTTTGGCTCCGCGCAGGTGATGGGCGAAAACCCGGACTTCGCGCTGATGTTCGTTGCGCCAATGGACGCCGAAGGCGTGAAGCTGATCTCTCGCGCCTCTTACGAAATGGTGGCAGGCGCGACCGGCTCTCCGTACGACTACCCGCTCTCCAGCCGTTTCGACGAAAACGACGCGATCCTGGTGATGGATCATGTGCTGATCCCCTGGGAAAACGTGCTGATCTACCGCGATTTCGATCGCTGCCGTCGCTGGACCATGGAAGGCGGTTTTGCCCGCATGTACCCGCTGCAGGCCTGCGTACGTCTGGCGGTGAAGCTCGATTTCATTACCGCGCTGCTGAAGAAATCGCTGGAGTGTACCGGCACCCTGGAGTTCCGCGGCGTGCAGGCGGATCTCGGGGAAGTGGTGGCCTGGCGCAACATGTTCTGGGCGCTGAGCGACTCCATGTGTTCTGAAGCCACGCCGTGGGTGAATGGTGCGTACCTGCCGGATCACGCGGCGCTGCAGACCTACCGCGTCATGGCCCCGATGGCCTATGCGAAGATCAAGAACATCATCGAGCGTAACGTCACCAGCGGCCTGATCTATCTGCCGTCCAGCGCGCGAGACCTGAACAATCCGCAGATCGACCAGTATCTGGCGAAATACGTGCGCGGCTCCAACGGCATGGATCACGTGGAACGCATTAAGATTTTGAAACTGATGTGGGATGCCATCGGCAGCGAGTTTGGTGGTCGTCACGAGCTGTATGAGATCAACTACTCCGGCAGCCAGGACGAAATCCGTCTGCAGTGTCTGCGTCAGGCACAGAGCTCTGGCAACATGGACAAAATGATGGCAATGGTCGACCGCTGCATGTCCGAGTACGACCAGCATGGCTGGACGGTGCCGCACCTGCACAATAATTCCGATATCAACATGCTGGATAAGCTGCTGAAATAACGCAGCGGGAGGTTTCAATGCATACAGAACAACGCCTGCGTTTTCGCGATGCGATGGCCAGCCTGTCGGCGGCGGTTAACGTTGTCACCACCGAGGGCGATGCAGGACGCTGCGGTATCACCGCCACCGCCGTCTGTTCAGTCACGGACACCCCGCCATCGCTGATGGTCTGCATCAATGCCAACAGCGCCATGAACCCGGTTTTCCAGGGTAACGGTAAGCTGTGCGTCAACGTGCTGAACCATGAGCAGGAGATCATGGCCCGCCACTTCGCCGGGATGACCGGCATGGTAATGGACGATCGCTTTGCCCTCTCCTGCTGGCAGAAAGGTCCGCAGGGGCAACCGGTGCTGAAGGGCGCGCTGGCAAGCCTTGAAGGCGAGATTAGCCAGGTGCAAACCATCGGCACCCATCTGGTTTATCTCGTTGAAATTAAAAACATCATTCTGAGCGAAGCGGGACACGGCCTGATCTATTTTAAACGCCGTTTCCACCCCGTCATGATGGAGGCTGAAGCCGCAGTGTGACCCCCTCCTGCGCTGGCCGTTTCCCGGCCAGCGCCAATTTCCACAAAAATTCCTAAGGTTTCCGCTTAATCACGCCGTTATATAGCCATAAGAGAAATTTTCTGTGTCTGAATACTGACAATACATGTCAGTGCTACCCGCATCATTCAGCGCATACCCTAATATACAGGAAGACCTTATGGCTAAATCGACGCGGAGCCGCTCGGCTGAACGTCTGGTCGATATTCTGGTTGAGTTACATTTAAATGGTGTGGTAAACCGCAGTGCGCTCATGGAAAAATTTAAAATTACCGAGCGCACCGTCTACCGGGATTTAAATGCGCTTTCACCTATTGTGGAACATACCGGTAACGGACTGTATCGTCTGATCCACTCCGCACAATCTCCCGGTGGACAAGGATTACATCACACGATTGCTAACTTCCTGAATGCCGATAGCTTTTTCCCGGAAAGAAATACGGAATTCTGGCAGAAACTTGAAACACGCGTTGACGAAAATCATATTCTTATTCTTGGCAACGACGCAGAGCACACGGTAGAACGTGATATTCGTCGCTATTTATCGAAAATCGAGAAATCGATTAAGAATCGTAATGTATGCCAGATCGTTTATAAGGGTAAAACCCGCCTGATTAATCCCTATAAACTCATTAACAATAAAAATATATGGTATTTACAAGCCACCGAGAATAGCCGGCTAAAATCCTTCTCGTTGAGTCAGATTAGCTGGTTTGATATTCAACAAAAAACCTTCACGCCGGAAGAAAATGCGCTCGGGCTGCTGGAAAAAAGCCGCGATCCGTGGGTGTCGGAAGACACTTTCGAAGTGAAAATATTCATTAAAGATACTATTTCACATTACTTTATGCGCCGCGACCTGCTGCCGGAGCAAGAGCTTGTCGGTGAGCAGCACAACGGCGTCACGCTGCGCTGTCAGGCGGCACACGAGAACCAGATCCTGCCGCTGCTGTTCTACTGGCTGCCGAACATTCAAATCCTGGAGCCCAACTGGCTAAAAGAGAAGCTGCTTAAAACGCTGGAAAATTATCTGGCGGTAGAGCGCACAGCAGATAACCACGTGATCTCAATCACATAATTTCTCCCGGCGGCGGCGAGACGGAACCACTCGCCGCCCTCTTTGACCGCTCACCTGGCCCTTTCAACCGCTCATTCATTTACCTGTCTTTACACGCGCGTGGTTCTGGCACGATCGCTCCAGCATTAATCAATACCTCCTCATAACGAACCCTGACCCTTTTTCATTACATAAAAAACCAGGTCTTACTATGGATACGAAAAAACTACTGAAGCACGTGCCCTGGGCGTTACTCGGGATCCTCGGCGCTTTTTGTCTGGCGGTTGTCGCACTACGCCGGGGCGAACACGTAAGCGCCCTGTGGATCGTCGTTGCGTCTGTCTCCGTCTATCTTGTTGCTTATCGCTACTACAGCTTATACATCGCGCAGAAGGTCATGAAACTCGACCCGACGCGTGCCACTCCGGCGGTCATTAATAATGACGGTCTCAACTACGTGCCCACCAACCGCTACGTGTTGTTTGGTCACCACTTTGCCGCTATCGCCGGTGCGGGTCCGCTGGTCGGCCCGGTTCTGGCCGCGCAGATGGGCTACCTGCCTGGTACCCTGTGGCTGCTCGCGGGCGTAGTGCTGGCCGGGGCGGTGCAGGACTTTATGGTGCTGTTTATCTCTTCTCGCCGTAACGGCGCCTCTCTGGGTGAGATGGTGAAAGAGGAGATGGGCCGCGTGCCGGGGACCATCGCACTGTTCGGCTGCTTCCTGATTATGATCATCATCCTCGCGGTGCTGGCGTTAATCGTGGTGAAAGCGCTGGCCGAAAGTCCGTGGGGGGTCTTCACCGTCTGCTCTACCGTGCCGATTGCGCTGTTCATGGGTATCTACATGCGCTTTATCCGCCCGGGTCGCGTGGGTGAAGTGTCGGTGATTGGTATTGTGCTGCTGGTTGCATCCATCTACTTCGGTGGCGTGATTGCGCACGACCCGTACTGGGGCCCGGCGCTGACCTTCAAGGACACCACCATCACCTTCGCGCTGATTGGGTATGCGTTTGTCTCCGCTCTGCTGCCGGTCTGGCTGATCCTGGCACCGCGTGACTACCTGGCGACCTTCCTGAAAATCGGCGTTATCGTCGGTCTGGCGATCGGCATCCTGGTGATTAACCCGGATCTGAAAATGCCGGCAGTGACCCAGTACATCGACGGTACCGGTCCTCTGTGGAAAGGTGCGCTGTTCCCGTTCCTGTTTATCACCATCGCCTGCGGTGCGGTCTCTGGCTTCCACGCCCTGATTGCTTCTGGTACCACACCGAAGCTGCTGGCTAACGAAAAAGACGCGCGTCTGATTGGCTACGGCGCAATGCTGATGGAGTCTTTCGTGGCGATCATGGCGCTGGTTGCCGCGTCCATCATCGAACCGGGTCTCTACTTCGCGATGAACACCCCTCCGGCAGGCCTGGGCATTACCATGCCAAACCTGCATGAGATGGGCGGTGATAACGCGGCGCTGATCATGGCGCAGCTGAAAGATGCGAGCGCACATGCTGCCGCAACCGTCAGCTCCTGGGGCTTCGTGATTTCGCCTGAGCAGATCATGCAGACCGCGAAAGACATTGGCGAACCGTCAGTCCTGAACCGCGCCGGTGGCGCACCGACGCTGGCAGTGGGTATCGCACACGTGTTCCACAAAGTGCTGCCGTGGGCGGACATGGGCTTCTGGTACCACTTCGGTATTCTCTTTGAAGCGCTGTTCATCCTCACCGCGCTGGACGCCGGTACCCGTGCGGGACGCTTTATGCTGCAGGACCTGCTGGGTAACTTCGTGCCGTTCCTGAAAAAAACCGACTCTCTGGTGGCGGGTATTCTGGGAACCGCAGGCTGCGTGGGTCTGTGGGGTTACCTGCTGTATCAGGGCGTTGTCGACCCGCTGGGCGGCGTGAAGAGCCTGTGGCCGCTGTTCGGTATCTCTAACCAGATGCTGGCCGCTGTCGCCCTGGTTCTTGGCACCGTTGTACTGGTGAAGATGAAACGCACCAAATACATCTGGGTCACCGTGATCCCTGCGCTGTGGCTGCTGCTCTGCACCACCTGGGCGCTTGGTCTGAAACTGTTCAGCGCCAATCCGCAGCTGGAAGGCTTCTTCTTCATGGCTAACCAGTACAAAGAGAAAATTGCCGCAGGCGGCGCGGACCTCACTGCCCAGCAGATTGCCAACATGAACCACATCGTGGTGAACAACTACACCAACGCAGGTTTGAGCATTCTGTTCCTGGTGGTGGTGTACAGCATCATCTTCTACGGCATCAAAACCTGGCTGAACGTGCGTAACGCCGAGGGTCGTACGGATAAAGAAACCCCGTATGTCCCGGTACCGGAAGGCGGCGTGAAGACCTCTTCACACCACTAATCCGCCCTCGCATCCCTCTCCCTGCGGGAGAGGGTTAGGGTGAAGGGAAACAACGCCCGGCAGCCCCTGCCGGGCTTTTTCTATCTGGAAGGCACAATGTTTGGTAACTTAGGCGAAGCGAAAAAATACCTCGGTCAGGCGGCGAAAATGCTGATTGGCATTCCGGACTATGACAACTACGTTGAGCATATGAAGACCAACCATCCGGATAAACCGTACATGACCTATACCGAATTCTTCCGCGAGCGTCAGGAAGCGCGCTACGGCGGGAGTGGAGAAGGCGGCGTACGCTGCTGCTAAAGGAGAGACCATGACCCCGATTGCCGTCACCCTGCTGACCGGTTTCCTTGGCGCCGGTAAAACCACCCTGCTGCGCCACATTCTGAACGCGCAGCACGGCTTCAAAATCGCCGTGATCGAAAACGAATTCGGCGAAGTCTCGGTCGACGATCAGCTGATTGGCGATCGCGCCACGCAGATCAAAACCCTGACTAACGGCTGCATCTGCTGCACCCGCTCAAATGAATTAGAAGACGCCCTGCTGGATCTGCTCGACAGCCGCGATCGCGGTGAAATCGATTTTGACCGCCTGGTGATTGAATGCACCGGTATGGCTGACCCCGGCCCGATTATTCAGACCTTTTTCGCCCATGAGATCCTCTGCCAGCGCTACCTGCTGGATGGCGTCATTGCGCTGGTCGACGCGGTTCATGCCGACGAACAGATGAACCAGTTCACCCTCGCCCAGTCGCAGGTGGGCTACGCCGATCGCATCCTGCTGACCAAAACCGACGTGGCGGGCGACAGCGAAAAACTGCGCGAGCGCCTGACGCGTATCAACTCGCGGGCGCCGATTTACATCGCGACGCACGGTGATATCGACCTCTCGCAGCTGTTCAACACCAACGGCTTTATGCTGGAAGAGCATGTCACCTCAACGCCGCGCTTCCACTTTATGGCAGATAAGCAAAACGACGTCTCGTCGATTGTGGTCGAGCTGGATTACCCGGTGGATATCAGCGACGTCTCCCGCGTCATGGAAAACCTGCTGCTCTCTTTTGCCGACAGGCTGTTGCGCTACAAAGGGATGCTGTGGATTGATGGCGAACCGAACCGCCTGCTGTTCCAGGGCGTACAGCGGCTGTACAGCGCGGACTGGGACAGACCGTGGGGAGATGAAACGCCGCGAAGCGTCATGGTGTTTATTGGGCTACAGCTGCCGGAAGACGAGATCCGGACAGCGTTTGCAGCACTGCGCAAATAACCGTACGAACGCAGCCCTCTCCGCAGTTGAGGAGAGGGCTGTGAGATTATTTCAGCGCGTCGGGCAGCGTCACAATCCACAGTTCGCTTTCTGACGCCGGCTTCGCCAGCGGCTTCACGGCGAGGGTGGTCGCAACCGGTTTATCATCAATCGTGAGTGCACCTTGCGAATTCACCCGATAATCCTTGAGCTTCTTGCCCTCGACCGGATTTTCCATCGCCACCTTCACGCCAAAGTCGTTATCGTTCGCGACCGCCAGCGTTTTGTTGTCAATCAGCGCTAACCCTTCGGCCTTTTCCTGCTGCCAGCCAAGCGCGCGCAAATCCACGACCTGGGTTTTAGCCGCCAGCGTAATGCCGCGCTGGGCCAGCGTCTTCTCGTCATCAAACTCCGGGTATTCGCCCGGCTTATCGAAGCGTGTCAGATCGCTCGCCTTGCTGAGGTCCACCTTGTAGATGAGGTTGCGCATGCCATCGTTTTTATCGCTGCCCTGCTCAATCAGCAGCAGCTGCTGGTTATCAAGCGCCACAATATCGCCAATTTTGGCGTCACTGTTTTTGCTGTAGGCCGCGCTGTCGATGGGATAACCGTACATCGCGGTTTTCCCGGTCGCCGGGTCGAAACTCACCAGGCGGGTAAACAGCGCCTGTTTTTTGCTTTTGCCGTCGATATCCAGCGTGCTTTGCACCGCGGCAATGATACGCCCGTCCGGCATACGGGTCAGGCCTTCAAAGCCCCGGTTTGGTTGACGCCATTTAATAATATTCGGCAAGCCGCCCGCGATGGATTTCTCGCCTTCCGCCGCCTGCGGACCGTGAATCGCCAGGATCTTGCCTTTGCTGTCGACGTTAATCAGGAACGGACCGTACTCGTCGCACAGCCAGTAACCGCCTTTACCGTCCGGCGTGATACCTTCCGTATCCAGCCCGCGATTGTCGCCCTTCAGCACCTTTAATGTGTCACTGAACGCCACTTCATTGGTCGAGCCAATCACGCCGCTTTGCAGCGGCAGACCGTTGATCTCGCCTTTATCGTCATGCAGAGGGCGTGCATCGACGGCCTCCGCTTTGCCATTTTGTACGCGAATCGTCATCAGCAGCGGAGCGAAATCAGGCGTGACAAAGATTTTGGCTTCGTCTTTCCCCACTTTCGGCGAATCCGCATTCGGACCGCGATCGGTCACGGTCGCAAACGTCAGGGTATCGCCCTGTTTACCGGTAAACAGCAGGCCAGAGCCAATCCCGACCGGGAGCCCCTTCGGGAACGCACCGGCAAACGCGCCGCTGTAGCTCACGCGCGTGCCTTCGGGGAAGCTGACAACATAGTGTTCGGCCGTGGGCTGCGCCGCCAGGCCAGAGAAAGAGAGCGCACAACCGATAAGCACAGGAATAATTTTTCTTTTCATATTGTTAGTATCCAGAAAGTGAAGCCAACAACGTAAAGAACAAACGTGTCAGGAAAATGACACCGCAGAGACACGCGGCCAGGCAATTGCAGGCGCATGAACCGCCAGAAATGTAAAACTAAACCACAAAGTGTAAAATTTGAAATGTTTCTGGAAATTATTAGAAAGCCAATTAATTCATCTCAAACGGTTATCCTCTGTCTCGTTCAGTGTCTATTTAGTCAAAAAACTAAACCTGTCCTAAACGTCCAGGCAATACATATTGACCCGGCGATAACTAAACATGAAAGCAACATTTCAAAAGCCAGCCATTAACAAAAACAGCATAAAAACACGACCTTAATCACATTTGCAGTCATAAACATCGCTTGTTAAGGTGGCCTCAGATGAAATTAATGACGAGGCATAAAACATGAAAAAATTGAATGTTCTTCTTCTTTCTGCTCTGACCGTCCTGTCGGGTTCCGCACTGGCTATGGGCGGCACGATTGAGCAAGGTAAAAACTTTACTAACCTTAATCTGGAAATGGGTAAATCCTCATCCGGTGTGTACCTTGAAAGCAACTGGCTCAAAAACACCGACGACGGCACGCAAACAGGTGGCGTTGGCGCCGGTTACAACCTGGAAGTGGGCCCGGTGATGCTGAATGCCGGTGCTAAAGCAATCTACCTTGGCCCGAAAAAAGGCGATAACGGCGTGGCATTCCCCATCGGTGGCGGTATTAACGTTGCGCTGACGGACAGCATCCACGTGTTTGGCGAAGGGTATGCCGCACCAGAAGGTCTGAACAACAGCGTGAAAAACTACGTGGAAGCCAACGGCGGTGTGAGCTGGACGCCAATCACGCCTGTGACGCTGAAAGTGGGTTATCGTCACGTAAGCGTTGACGGCAAAGACGGTCGTCCTGGCCACACGCTGATCGACGGCGCATATGTAGGCGGTGGAGTCACCTTCTGATGAAACACCGCATTACCGCGCTTTGCGTTCTGAGCATCACGCTTCTGCTCACCGGTTGCGTCCAGTATAAATGGGTGAAACCGGGAGTCAGTGACGCTGAGATGAATAAAAAGCTCACGGAATGCGAAGCACAGGCCCTGATTGATCTGCCCCCGGACAATGTTGTGACCGGTTCGAGCTCGGAAAAAATGGACAAATCGAAAAAGAAAAAGGATATTTCCACGAGCTACACGGTTGAAGACGCGAATGAATATCGCCGGGATACCTTAGTCGACAGCTGCATGTTCAAAAGCGGCTGGGACAAGATTGAAGTGCAATAACCCCAAAAAAAACCTGCCGAATGGCAGGTTTTTTATTCGCGGAGTTACTTACGCACCACCACCAGCTTCTGGTTCACAAACTCTTTGATCCCCAGGTCCGACAGTTCGCGTCCGTAACCGGATCGCTTCACGCCGCCAAACGGCAGCTCTGGCGCGGTATCGGTGAGCCAGTTGATATACACCATCCCGGTCTCAATACGCGACGCCATTTTCTTCGCCCGCTCGATATCCTTGCTGAACACCGCGCCGCCCAGACCATAGTGGGAATCGTTCGCCAGTGCGACCGCTTCGTCATCATTTTTCACCACATAGATCTGCGCCACCGGGCCGAAGAACTCCTCAAAGTAGGCCGGGTTGTCGCGCGAGATATGCGTCAGGATGGTCGGCTCAAAGAAGCACCCGTCACGCTGCACCGGTTTGCCACCGTAATGCAGTGTCGCGCCGTTTTTCACCGCCTCGTTGACCTGTGTGGTCAACGTGTCCAGCGCATCCTGAGAGGACAGCGGCCCCAGGGTGGTGCTCTCGTCCAGCGGATCGCCAATCTTCACCTGCTTAAATGCCTCGGTGAATTTCGCGAGGAAGGCATCCGCAATCTTCTCATGCACGATGAAACGCTTCGCCGCCGTACAGACCTGGCCGGCGTTATTGAGTCGGGCATTCACGCCCGTCTTCACGGCCTTCTCCAGATCGGCATCATCCAGCACCACAAAGACGTCATTACCGCCCAGCTCCAGGGTCGATTTTTTGATGTGCTTCGCCGCCTGCGCCGCGACCACGCTACCCGCTTTTTCGGAACCGGTCAGCGCGGCACCCTGTACACGATCGTCGGCGATGATGTTCGCCACCTGATCCGACGAAATAAACAGGTTGGTCCATGCCCCTTCCGGTGCACCGGCCTCACGCACCATATGTGCAAACGTCTCTGCACAGTGCGGCACGATGCTGGCGTGTTTGGCGATCACCGGGTTACCGGCCGCCAGGTTCGGGGCGAGGACACGCATCAGCTGGTAATAAGGGAAGTTCCACGGCTCAACGGCCATCAGCACGCCAATAGGGTGGTGCTCGACCCACGCTTCCCCGAGTTCGGAGTCGTACTTCACCGGGGCGAGGAACCGTTGGGCATTATCCGCGTAGTAGCGGGCGATTTGCGCGCACAGTTTCACTTCACCGCGACTCTGCTCAATGAGCTTACCCATCTCCTTGCTGGCAATTCTGGCCAGATCCTCCGTACGTTCGTCGATGAGGTCCGCAAGTTTACGCAGTACCGGCAGGCGCTGGTTAATGTCGCCTTTTGCCCAGTCCGAATGGTAAAGCGCATCGGCCGCCTTCAGCGCCGCTTCAACATCCGCGTCGGTATGGGAGGGATATTCTTTGATGAGCTGGTTTGTGGCAGGATTTACTGTCTGGTAAGCCATGTCGAATCTCCTTGTTTTACCGCTTAGGGTATTAAGGGTAGACAATATGACTGGCGATGGACGTAAAGTTGGGTATATCCGGAAGGTTCTTAGCGTGGTACTGCAACATGTCGCGCGGGCATGGTATAAAAAACGTTCCTGACAGGAGTCCCCCATGACCGAGACCCGACACATCCGCCAGACCTTTCATCGCGCCTGCGGCCACGAGCTGCGCAGCACCTGGCAGAGCACCCAGGCGTATAAACGTCATTGTCACCCACAGCTCTCTATTGGCGCGATCCTGGAAGGCCAGACGTGCTGCACAGTCCATGACAGGGAGTATATCCTGACCCCTGGCGACATCATCGTCATCCCGGCGCATGCTCCCCACAGCTGCAACCCGGTGGCGGGACAGCCACGCAGCTACCACATGCTGTATATCGACACTGACCTTTCGCTGGCACTGCAGGTCATTCGCGACCAAACGCTGTTTAATCACTATCTTGGAGTGGTTGAGAACATGACCGCGGCCTCCCTGAACGCACTGCTTTGCGCCCTTCCCCCCTCTACAGGCCGCACAGATAAGCCCCATTCACTGAGTCAGCAGGTGCAAGAGGCGTTTCTGTCGAACCTCACCGCTCCGCCTTCCCTTGACGACCTTGCCCGGCGATTTTCACTGCGCAAAGAGACGTTAATCCGCACCTTTAAACAGGACACCGGCCTGACGCCAGGACGCTTTCTCAGCATCTCTCGCGTGGAATACGCCAAAGCGCGACTGCGTGCGGGAGATGATCTCGCCGATGTCGGTTACCAGAGCGGGTTTGCCGACCAGAGCCATTTCCATAAAACCTTCGTCAGCTACACGGCCGCCACGCCTCGCCAGTACGCGACGGGCCGATCAATATCAGACAATAATCAGGATACGTAACGCCGTAAGGTGATCTCCGTTTTTGCTCTGGAGGTCACGATGGAACTGTTCTTCCCTTCCGCTTTTCTCGCCCTGGCGCTGGCGCATTTTGTAGCCCTGTTAAGCCCCGGTCCGGATTTCTTTTTGCTGGTCGGTTACGCCGCACGTTACCGGCTGCGCGGCAGTGCCGGGTTGTGCCTCGGTATCGCCGCGGGTAACGCGCTCTATATTGTGCTGGTGATTATCGGCTGGAGCGCCCTGCGCACGTTTTCGTGGCTGTTCACCCTTATCGAATTATCCGGCGCGCTCTACCTGCTCTGGATTGGATCGCGGCTGGCGCGCAGCCGCCCGCAGACGCTTGCGCTCAATGAGACTCATCAGCGGTGCCCCTCATTGCGTAAGCAAATCCTGCTGGGGCTCGGTTCGGCACTGTTAAACCCGAAGAATGCGCTTTTTTATCTGGCGCTCATGACGGCGCTGTTAGGGCCGGGTGTCACGCTGCTTCAGCAGTCAACCTGCGGTGTCTGGATGGTAATGGTGGTGCTGGTCTGGGATTTAGCGCTGGTGTCGCTGATGGGCTTGCCCGTGGTTCAGCGGACGCTCAGCCGTTCACTCTGGCTGATTGAGCGAACCGCTGGCTTGGTGCTGATGGCGTTTGGTGGGTGGGTCGTGTGGCGTTTTTTGCATTTTCTTCCCGCCTCCCTCTATTCTTAAGCCATGGAAAAAATAGCTGAACTTAAACGTGCCAAGCTGCTGGCGCTGTCGCTGCTGCTGATTGCCGCCGCGGCGTTTATCACCACCCTGTTCCTGCCGCAAACCTTCTGGGTGCGCGGCGTAAAGGCCATTGCCGAGGCGGCGATGGTCGGCGCACTGGCGGACTGGTTTGCCGTCGTCGCGCTGTTTCGCCGGGTGCCCATTCCGTTTATCTCACGCCATACGGCGATCATTCCGCGCAACAAAGACCGCATTGGCGACAATCTGGGTCAGTTCGTGCAGGAAAAGTTTCTCGATACCCAGTCGCTGGTGGCATTGATCCGCCGCTATGAACCGGCACAGATGATTGGCACCTGGTTCAGCCAGCCCGACAACGCCCGGCGCGTCGGGCTGCATCTGATTCAGGTAATGAGCGGTTTTCTTGAACTGACCGACGACGGACGCATTCAGCGGCTGCTCAAACGGGCGGTGCACAAGGCCATCGACAAGGTCGACTTCACCGAAACCAGCGCGGTGATGCTGGAGAGCATGACCCGTAACAATCGCCATCAGGTGCTGCTGGACGCCATCATTAACCGCCTGATCGCACTTATCCAGCGTGACAGCACGCGGGACTTTATCACCGACCAGATTGTGCACTGGCTGAAGACCGAGCATCCGCGCAAGGCCATGGTGCTGCCTACCGAGTGGCTCGGCGATCAGAGTGCGGAGATGGTGTCGAATGCGGTGAATACGCTGCTGGATGACATCAGCCACGACCGCACGCACCAGATCCGCCAGGCGTTTGACCGCGCCACGCTGAAGTTTATCGACAACCTGAAAAACGATCCGGAAATGGCCGCCAAAGCCGATAACATCAAGCACTACCTGAAGAACGACGAGGCGTTTAACCGTTATCTGGGCGAGATGTGGGCCGACCTGCGTCAGTGGCTGAAAGCGGATATGCAAAGCGAGGACTCGCGCGTCAGGCAGCGCATCGCCAACGCCGGACTGTGGTTTGGTGAAACGCTGTCGAACGATGCCAGCCTGCAGGCATCGCTGAACGAGCATCTTGAGCAGGCGGCGCACCGCGTAGCGCCGGATTTTGCCGCGTTCCTCACGCGGCATATCAGCGACACGGTCAAGAGCTGGGATGCCAAAGACATGTCGCGCCAGATTGAGCTTAACATCGGCAAAGACCTGCAGTTCATCCGTGTGAACGGCACGCTGGTGGGCGGGACGATTGGCCTGATCCTGTTTTTACTCTCGCAATTGCCTGCCGTGCTCGCGCATTAATTCGCTTCAGGCGGCGCGATCACATAGCGCGTAGGGGCAAAGCGATTGAGGATCATATGCACCAGGAAGACCATTGTCAGGGTCGCCACCAGCGCAAAGGTCACCGAGGTAATGCGATAGAGATCGCTGAACACCAGGTCGCTGTCCGGGTGCATGTTCTGCCCGAACATAATGCCGATGGTGGTGATGCTGGAAAACCCGACCCCGGCGCCGACCTTCTCCATCACGTGCAGCCGCGCGCCAAATGCCAGCCCAAGGCCGATAAGCGGCATCATCAGCAGCATATGGCTGCTGTGATCGTAAAGAATAAGCTGGACGACCAGAATGTAGAGGCAGCCCAGCACCACGCCGACCACGCGCCAGAGGGAACTCATCACCGCGCCGCGATAGTGCATGGGAAACAGAATCAATACCCCGGCCATCAGCGCGGAAAGTGAGTCGCTCAGGTCGCTTATCTGGAAGATGACGAAAATCAGGGTGGCAACGGTCCCGGAAAGCAGCGACTCGTGGCGCACACGGGCGTCATCTTTTTCAATCAGCGGCGGCGGCTTGCGCGGCTCCACGTCCGGCAGCAGGTAATTCATCAGCGCGCTCAGGCATACCGCCATAACGCTCGCTTCGATATTGGAAAACAGCAGCGTATGCCAGTCGGTGGTGGGATAGCTCATAAAGTTGAGCATCACGCTCTGGCAGACCACGCCCATCGAACCAAACAGAAACAGCGGTCCCTTACTCATAAAGCGAAAACGCATGACGTACAGGGCGAACACGACTACCGTCATGATCACCGGCCATTGCGACAGATAGCCGATGATAATGACCATTTCAACGCAGTTAAGCGAGGCGCTAAAGATAAATTGCTTCGCCACGTGACGGTTAAAGACCGGTACCAGCGACAGCAGCATGATGGGGTAGACCACGAAAAACACGCCGTAGTGAGTGTTGTAAAAACTCGAAATGCTCAGCGCAATCATGCCGGCAAAGACGATGCGCAGGGTCTGGCGAAAGTCGTTTGCCGTATAGACGATGTTGCCGTGCGGGGTAAACACCCGCGCCAGAGTGTTAATAGACATAGTGCAGCAGGCTCACCAGGTGGATCTGCATCCCGGAGAAGAAGCGCGCAAACGGCCCTTCGCTGTTATAGAGCTGCACGGTGGCACGCGCACCGGTCGGAAGTTGCTTCGGCAGCGCCTCGTCCAGCGCCACGTGGATACGCATACGCTGCGCATCACGAACCCACCGGTTGGAGGTTTCTGGCTCGGACAGCTCGCCGTTCACCGCCTCCTGTCCGGCGAGGATCCCCGCATCGCTGCTGGTCACATGCGCACGGAAGACGTGTCCCGGGAAGGCGTCAAACACCACGGCGGCATCGGTTCCCTGATGGGTATGGCGCAGGCTCTTCTCGCGGAAGTCGGCCACGATATCGGCCTGATTATTCACCAGCGCCAGCGCGGCCGAGCCGGAGGAGGCGTAATAGCCCGGGCTAAGCTGCAGGTTACTGACCGTGCCGTCCGCCTGGGCGTAAACCTTCGTCCAGCCAAGATTCAGTTCCGCTTCATCCAGCGCGTTGCGGTATTTCTGCAGGGTGACGTTGCGGTGTTCTTCCCGCTCACCGCGCTGAATGCGCAGGTTACGGATGTTCGCCTGCAGCGAACTGACGGACTGCTCGCTGCTCTGCCAAGTGGTCCGGACTTTATCCAGATCCGCCTGCGACACGTTCTGCAGCGTGCTGAGTTTCTGATAACGATCGTAGGTCACCTTGTCGTTACGCGCGGTCAGCACGGCGGTTTTCAGGCTGGCCTGTGCGGCTGCGATCTGCGCATCCAGCTGTTCGTTAGAAAGACGTGCCTGCTCCAGCGCGATTTGCGCTGCTTCCACTTTATTGCGAAACGGCGTGTCATCCAGCTCAAACAGCAGGTCGCCTCGCTTCACCTGGCTGTTGTTGTGTACATGGACAGCCGCCACGTAGCCGGAAACGCGCGGAGAAACCGGTGTCACCACGCGCATGACGGTGGAGTCCGGCGTCAGCGGGATCCAGATGTCCGCGACGACAAAGTAGACAAACATCAGCAGGAAAGAGGCAATACTTACCCTTACCCAGCGGGCAAACTTTTGTTCAGGAGTCATTATTTTTCGGTCTTGTTATCTTCTTCGCGGATTTTCCGCAAATTGCAGGCGATTTGATTCAATGTGGCGCTGAAAATATCGAGATGCTCCGGCGCGATGTTTTGCGATACGCGCGCCTGAAATGTCTCGATCACCCGGGAGAGCGTCCTGAGTACGGCGTTCCCCTCCGGCGTCAGCGTGAGTAGCCGGATACGCTTGTCATAAGGCGATACAGTGCGTAACAGGTAACCCTGTTTTTCCAGCTGTGTCAGCGTGCGTATCAGCGGCGGCAGTTCAATACCCTGCACCTCCGCCAGTTCACTCACCGAGACGTTATCCCCAAGCTGTTGAAGCTGCATCATCACCGTCCAGCTCGACTGGGTTAACCCGGTCTCGAGAATGGCGTCGTCAATCACGGCGCGCCACTGACGCACGATCATGGCCATCCGCATCCCCATCGGTCTGCGGCTAAACAGTTCTTCTTCACGCATGGGATATCCTCTCGTAACACGCGGTCAAGATAATAGTTACCAGGGTAAGTATCAAGAAACGAGAGACAAAAGAGCAGGAATTGCGAAAGACGAATGCCCTCTCCCGGTGGGAAAGGGCATCAAACCGCGGAGAATTTAGCGGCTAAAACGTTTTTTAATGGCAACGTTTCCCGACGCGGTGACCACCACGTCCCGATATCCCGTCACCCGCTGGATCCAGCCGTTGCTGTCCAGGTACGCGAGGAGCGCCGCGCCCGCCTCGCCCCCGAGGTGAAACCGCCGCTCGCTCCAGTCAAGACAGGCACAGCAGGCCTTACGGCGCGGATTGGTGCTTAATGAAATACCGAGCGTCAGGAACTGTTCGCGTCCATACACGGTCAGGGCTGACGCGTCCGTCTCCAGCCAGCCCTGCGCCTGCATAAAATCATAGATTTGAACGGCCACCGTCCCTGCCAGATGGTCGTAACAGGTGCGGGCTTCACGCAGGGCTTTCGGGGCGGTGGTTTCCGGCGGGGTGATGCGGCTCCACGACAGCCCCATCATCTGCTCGACCAGTTCCGCCACGTCGTGTCCTGCCAGGCGGTAATAGCGATGCCGCCCCTGTGACAGGCAGGTAATCAGCTTTCCGTCCAGCAGACGGGTCAGGTGCCCGCTGGCAGTGGAGGGGGCGATATCCGCCGCCGCGCTCAGCTCGGTGGCGGTCCATGCCCGGCCATCCATCAGCGCACAGAGCATTTTCACACGCGACGGATCCGCCATGGCGGCGGCAACTGCCGCCATGGCCTGTTCCAGCAGCGCGCTGTTGTCAGGGGGTAAACGAGTCTTAAGCATGGACTGCCCATGGTCTGGTGATCTCTGCCGCCAGCTTATCATTATCCGTCAGCAGAATGAGGTGATTCGCATGGTCGCTGTACTGGGTCAGTACAGACACACCGTGAGCCGCTAACGCCGCGGCAATCTCGCCCAGCTCACCGGGGCGCGCCTGCTGCAGTTTTCTGATCAGCGGTTTACGGACTGACCGGACGTTAAACCCGCCCTCAAGCAGCACGCGACGGGCTTTTTCGCCCTCTTCCACCAGGAAATGGGCTTCCGTACCAAACACGCCACCGCCCTCCAGCCCCACACCATTGCGCCCAAGCAGCTGGCCGAATCGCGCCAGTTCCCCTGGCGTAGCGTCGAAAATCACATGAACGTCATACATCCGCACGCCCCCCGGTTTCTGAGGCGTATTCCCGCACCACCTGCGCCACCCGAATGCGGTAGTACGTAAAGATAGCCTCCCGCCCCTCCCTCTGCGCCGCCTGATGAAAGACGTTCTGCTTCCAGCGGCGGACCGCTTCTTCGTCCCGCCACCAGGAGAGGGAGAGAATTTTGCCGTCGGTGGTCAGGCTCTGGAAACGCTCGATATCAATAAACCCGTCGATATCCGCCAGCAGGGGTTTGAGTTCGGCTGCGAGCTGCAGGTAACGCGCCTGGTGGGCAGGCGCGGCCTGGGCTTCGAAAAGGACTGCAATCATGGTTGTCTCTCCGTTGTGAGGGTGCGGAGAGCATGCAGGAAAGAAAATGCGGATGCTTCGGTGAAGGGCGAAGTATTGTCGCCCGCTTCCCGGGAGGGCGACAAACGGTTATCCCAGAATCGACTTCGGCTCCATAAACGCGCGGATCCCCCACTCGCCCATCTCACGCCCCACGCCGGAGTGCCTGAACCCGCCAAACGGCGCTTTAGGCTCATGGGCCAGCGTGTTCACCAGCACGCGGCCCGCGACAATCTGCTGCGCCACGCGACGCGCACGTTCGACATCCCTGCCCAGCACCATCGCACTCAGGCCATACTCGGTGTCGTTGGCAATGGCGACGGCTTCGGCCTCGTCCTGATAAGCGATCACACACAGTACCGGGCCGAAGATCTCTTCCCGGGCAATCGCCATCTGATTTGTGACGTCAGCAAACAGCGTCGGGCGCACAAACCAGCCGTCCTGCGTGCCTTCCGGACGCCCTTCGCCCCCCACCAGCAGGTTTGCCCCCTCGTCGAGACCTTTACGGATATAGCCCTGCACCCGCAGCCACTGTTTTTCACTGACCATCGGGCCAATTTCTGTCGCGTTATCCCGCGGATCGCCGGATTTCACGGCCGCGACGGCCTGCGCCAGCGCAGTTTCGATTTCCGCCTTACGCGACTGCGGTACCAGAATGCGCGTTCCGGCCACGCACGCCTGCCCGCTGTTCATAAACCCGGCCTGCACCACCAGCGGGATAGCCTGCGCCAAATCGACATCATCAAGCAGGATCGTCGGCGATTTACCGCCTAACTCCAGCGTCACCCGCTTAACACTCTGCGCCGCGTTGCGCAGTATCGCTTTGCCGGTAACGGTCGAACCGGTAAACGAAATTTTCGCCACGTCCGGATGGCGGCTGAGGGTCTCACCGACCGTATCACCCCGTCCGGTGACAATGTTAAACACGCCCGGCGGTAACCCGGCATCGCGCAGCGCCTCGGTGACAATGCGGGTTTGCAGCGCGCTCATCTCGCTCGGTTTAATCACCGCCGTGCAGCCCGCCGCGAGCGCAGCCGCCAGTTTGCCGCAGATAAACCCCGCGTCGCTGTTCCACGGGGTAATAAGCCCGGCGACACCAAGCGGCGTCATCTGCACCGTTGCCGCCCCCGCCGTGGTCACAAACTCAAAGGCTTCCAGCGCCTCGATGGCCTGGGCAATGACATCTGCCGGGTAGCGGGCCATCCACGCCGAGCGCGAGGCTGGCGCGCCGTACTCTTCAATCACCGCGTCCAGCAGCGCGTCATGACGGGCGGCAACGGCGGCATGCATGCGTTTCAGCGCGGCAATGCGTTCCTGTCGGGGGGTTTGCGACCATGCCGGAAATGCCGCTTTCGCGGCCGCGATGGCATGCTCAGCGTCTACCTCATCGGCCAGGCGAACCTGGCCAATCACCCGCGCCGTCGCCGGATTGTATAAATCAAAACGTTCAGTGCCGTGCGGGGTAACAAATTCGCCGTTGATAAAGATCTGTTCGATGTTGTGCATATAAACCTCCTCAGGCTGTATGGACACAGTCTGGCACGGCTTCTCCGTTGCGATAATCCACGCTATGCTGCAAGGGTTGTTTCGATTTTCAGGATAATCTATGCATCGTTCGGGTCTGACAGAGCTGGAAGTGGTCATGGCGGTGGTGCGGCGCGGCAGTTTTCGCGGGGCGGCACAGGAGCTGGGCATGTCCGCTACGGCGGTAAGTAACGCTATCGCCGGGCTGGAGAGCCGCCTGGAGACGCGCCTGTTTAACCGCACGACCCGCAGCGTGGCGCTTACCGACGCCGGGCAGCGCTATGTGGCGCGTATCGGCCCGGCCCTGCAGGCGATACGCCAGGCCAGCGAAGAGATCCACAGTGATACCGGCGAACCTGCCGGCACCCTGCGCTTAAACGTACCGAACCATATCGGTGCGCTCTTTTTGGATCAATTGCTGATCGACTTTATGATCCGCTACCCGAAAATACGCGTCGAGACGCTAAGCGAAGCACGAATGATCGACATCGTCGCAGAAGGTTACGACGCTGGGATCCGTCTTGAAGAATCCGTGCCGCAGGACATGATCGCCGTGCCGCTGACCGGTGAGATCCGCCAGCTTGTCACCGCCACGCCGGATTACTTTGCCCGCCACGGCACGCCGCACACGCCGGAGGATCTGCTCTTACATCAGGGGATCGGTATGCGCATGGCACACGGTGGGATCTACCGCTGGGAGCTGGCGCGTCACGGAGAACAGTACGCCCTGGCGGTACCGCCGCGCTTTGCCACGTCCGATCTTTTCGCCTCGATCCGGGCCGTGAAGGCGGGATTAGGGATAGGGTTTTTACCGGAACTGTATATCCGGGAAGAGCTTGAAAGCGGGGAACTGGTGAGCGTGTTAAACGACTGGACGCAGCCGTTTGCCGGGCTGCGTTTGTACTATCCGGGGCATCGCCACGTCCCGCCAGGGTTACGGGCGCTGGTGGCGATGATCCGTGAGCGCGGGGTTATTCGAGGTTAGCTTTGTTCAGCCCGTAAGCCGCGTCCAGCGAGCCCGGCTCCATGCGGGACGTGATCCCCAGACGGTTCCAGGCGTTGATCGCCACAATGGCAAAGTTCAGCTCTGAAATCTCCACGTCCGAGAAGTGCTCCGCCACGCTGCGGTAGAGCGCATCGCTCACGCCATGCACGCTAATTTGCGTCAGCGCTTCGGCGAAGGCCAGCGCCGCTTTCTCACGGGCGCTGAACAGCGGGGACTCGCGCCATGCCGCCAGATGGTACAGGCGCAGCTCGCGTTCTCCGGCGATTTTGGCCTCTTTCGAGTGCATATCCAGGCAGAAGGTACAGCCGTTCAGCTGTGAGACACGAATGTCGATCAGGTGCTTCAGCGCCGGGTCGAGAGAGGTTTTCGCCACTTCCATGCTCAGGTTGGACAGCGCGTTGGCGAGGGCAGGTGTGATCTTATGGTGGTTTACGCGAGTGCTCATTGTCTTTCCTCTTTTTTGTGCGGCATATGTCATGCGATGAGGACAATCTACGCGGATAATGACATAGTAAAAAGATACAAAAACCGTCAAACGAGGTAGGACATGAAGCCGGGCTATCACGCTATTTATACCCGCTATCGCGATAACATCACGCGTGGCGTGCTAAAGCCTGGCGACAAAGTCCCCGCCATTCGCGTGCTGGCGGAAGAGCTGAAGGTGGCGCGCAAAACCGTTGAAACCGCCTACGCCATCCTGACGGGCGAAGGGTATCTGGTAAGCCAGGGGGCACGCGGCACGCGGGTCAATCCGGACCTGTTACTGCCTGCACAGCACGCCCCTGCGGAGCAGACCACCGGCACGCTTCCGGCCTCGCTGATCGGCCAGCGCGAACGGGCAGGTTTTCTGCGCCCCGGCATTCCCTCCCTCGACAGCTTTCCCTATAAAAAATGGCTGCTGCTTTCAGGCCAGGCGACGCGCGCCATGCGCCAGGAAGAGATGCTGAATCCGCCCGTGCTGGGCTGGTATCCGCTGCGCCAAGCGATTGCCAGCTACCTTAATATTTCACGCGGGCTCGCCTGCACCGCCGAGCAGGTGCTGATCACCAGCGGCTACAGCGGTAGCCTGCGCCTGATCCTCGATACGCTGGCCAGCCGCAGCGACAAGGTAGTGTTTGAAGATCCGGGCTACTTTATGGGCCAGCAGTTGCTCAAGCGGATCGTGCCGCGCCTGCACACCGTGCCGATCGATCGCGCCGGGATCGATACGGAATACCTGCTGCGCCACCATCGCGATGCCCGCTTCGCCATTGTCACCCCGTCGCACCAGAGCCCGCTGGCGGTCACCCTCTCTCTGCCGCGTAAACAACAGCTTCTCGACTGGGCGAGCCAGAACGAGGCCTGGATTATTGAGGATGACTACGACGGGGAATTTCACTACACCCGCAAGGTGCTGCCGTCGCTAAAAAGCCTCGACCGGCACGACCGGGTCATTTTTATGGGCACCTTCAGCAAAACCATTATGCCGTCGCTGCGCATGGGCTACGTGGTGATGCCCGCCAGCACCATCGGGGCCTTTACCGACTGCGCGGACATCGTCACCAGCGGCCAGCCGGTGCTGACGCAAAAGATCCTCACCGCCTTTCTCAACGAAGGCCATTTTTTCCGACATCTTAAGAAGATGCGGGCCCTGTATCAGACCCGGCGGGAGTGGATGATTAAGGCTTTACAGGAGGTGTATGGCGACCTGTTTTTCACCGAGCAAAACGACGGTGGGATGCACATCGTGGCATTCCTTTCGAAGGGGAGTTGTGACCGGGAAATCGCGCACTGCTGGCAAGCGCAGCAGCTGCAGGTTAACGCGCTCTCGGAGTGGTATCGCGGCTCCGGCAAGCGTTACGGACTGGTGATGGGCTATAACAACGTGCGCACGTATCAGGAGGCGGTGGCACTACTTGAAAGGCCAAAACAAGAAACGCTGGAATTACTACTCTGAAATCAGATAGCTATCCACGCCATAAAAGAACGTGATAAAGATACAATCTTGAGCCTTTTTTATATTTCTAAGGAAAAGAAAATGAAAGCCATTCTGGGATTTGACTACTTATTAACGCCACGCGTGCTGGTCTTCTTCTACTGGATCGTCATGCTGGTGATTTTGATTGCCGGCGTGTATTCCATGTTTACCGACCATCTGATCACCGGATTTATCGGGATGATTTTCAGCCTGATCGGCTGTCGCGTGACGTTCGAACTGATCATGGTTGCGTTTAAGAATAACGAATATCTGCGCCGCATCGCTGAAAACACCGCGGTGAAATCAGTCGAATAATCTCTCCGTTGCGCCGGGTAGGGGTTTCTCCTTACCCGGCCAGCGCCGACCCTGCCCGCTTACACATCATAGCGCGACAACCCGACATCCTTAAGCTGCTCGTCACTCATCTTGCTCAGGATGCGACGTGTGCGGTGAATACGGTACCAATTGCGTAGCGTTTTGCCGATCCAGACAAAAACAACAAACGGACGTTTTGAACGGTTCTCGTAAAATTCCATGATGCTCTCCTCACTGTGCCAGTAGCGTTATCATCGTGGAATTCAGGTCGTACAATACAGATTCAAAAACATCTTTTGTTTAACATACAGATCCGCTAAAAGTGTATCTGCATGCCGTTTTTTGCGGCAATCTGTACTGGTTTTACAATCTGTATGGTGAAAACAAAGGATACAGCATGACGCGCTACCAACATCTCGCCAACCTTCTGGCGGAACGCATTCAACAAGGGCTGTATCGCAGCGGTGAACGTCTGCCGTCGGTGCGCGCGCTGAGCCAGGAGCATGGCGTTAGCATCAGCACCATACAGCAGGCCTACCAGATCCTCGAAAATCTGCAGCTGATCACGCCTCAGCCACGCTCCGGCTATTTTGTCTCGCAACGTAAGGCCATGCCGCCCGTACCGGCAATGACGCGTCCGGTGCAGCGTCCGGTAGACGTTACCCAGTGGGATGAAGTGATGATGCTGCTGGATGCCCGTGCCGACAAAGAGATGATCTCCTTTGGCGGCGGCTCGCCGGACGTCAATCAACCGAGCCTGAAACCGCTGTGGCGTGAAATGAGCCGCATCGCGCAGCACAATCCGGGCGAGATGCTGAGCTATGACGTGCTCGACGGTCGGCTCGAGCTGCGCGAGCAGATCGCACGGCTGATGCTGGACGGCGGCTCTACCGTGGCCGCGAATGAGATTGTCATCACCAATGGCTGCCACGGCGCGCTGTCGATTGCCCTGCTCTCGATATGCAAACCGGGCGATATTGTGGCCGTGGAATCTCCGTCGTTTCACGGCACCATGCAGATGCTGCGCGGGTTCAACATCAAAGCCATCGAAATTCCCACCGATCCCGAAACCGGGATCAGCATTGAAGCGTTAGAGCTGGCGCTGGAGCAGTGGCCCATTAAAGCGGTGATCCTGGTGCCCAACTGCAATAACCCGCTGGGTTTTATCATGCCGGAAGCGCGGAAGAAGCAGGTGCTGGCTCTTGCCCAGCGGCACGATATCGTGATCGTGGAGGATGATATTTACGGCGAACTGGCGGCGGAATACCCGCGCCCGCGCACCATTCACTCCATGGACATTGATGGCCGCGTACTCCTGTGCAGCTCGTTTACCAAGACCGTGGCACCGGGCCTGCGCGTCGGCTGGATTGTGCCTGGGCGCTATTACGACCGGGTGATGCACATGAAATACGCTGCAGGCGGCTTTAACGTGCCGGGAACGCAGATGGCGGTGGCGGCGTTTATTCGCGACGGCCATTATCATCGTCACGTTCGCCGTATGCGCCAGATTTATCAGCAGAATATGGAAACCTATACCTGCTGGGTGCGGCAGTACTTCCCGGCGGAGATCTGCGTGACGCGTCCGCAGGGCAGTTTTTTGCTGTGGGTGGAGTTACCGGAAAACGTCGACATGGTGTGCGTCAGCAAGCAGCTGTGCCGGCTGAAGATCCAGGCGGCAGCCGGGTCGCTGTTCTCTGCGTCCGGCAAGTACCGCAACTGCCTGCGGATCAACGTTGCGTTACCGCCAACGGAGAAGCATCGTGAGGCGCTGAAGAAGATGGGTGAGGCAATTGTGATTGCGATGGAGGAGTAGTGCGGCCTGATGCCCTCCTCCACCAGGCCGGGCAAGGCGTCACCGCCGCCCGGCACTGTCACCGACTCAAAACGTCCATGAAACGCTGCCAACGATACTGCGTTCCGCGCCGAAATAGCAGTAGGAGAGCGAGTTACACGCCGCCACATAGCGTTTATCGGTCAGATTATTGACGTTCAGCTGCGCGCTCATGCCCGTGAGCCCCACCTTCGACAGGTCATACCCCACCACCATATCCACCAGCGTATACGACGGCAGCGTATGGGTGTTCTGGCGATCGCTGGTAATGCCGTTGACGTAACGAACGCCGGAGCCGACGGTCAGGCCGTCCAGCGGGCCCGTTTTCACGTCGTAGCTGAGCCAGGCACTGGCCATATTCCGCGGCGCATAGACGGCGCGCTTGCCCTCCTCTTCCGGGCTGCTCTTCTTGTAACGAATGTCGGTATAGGTGTACGCCGCCTGCATGCGCAGGCTGTCTGTCAGTTGACCCACCGCTTCCAGCTCAACGCCCTCGGACTCGATTTCACCGATGGAACGGTACGGATCGGTCGGCTCCTCTTTGGTGGCGATATTCTTCTGGCTGATGCGGAACACCGAGGCGCTGAACTGGCTGTTCATCCCCTCGGGTTCATACTTCACGCCCGCTTCCCACTGCTTGCCTTTCATCGGGTCCAGAATGTTGCCCTGCTCATCGGCGAAGCTGGTCGGCGTAAAGGCCGTGGAGTAGCTGACGTACGGCGCGACACCGTTATCAAACAGATACAGCAGCGCCGCGCGGCTGCTGATGTTGTTCTTATCCAGGTCGCTGCGGGTATGGTTAACGTTATCAACGTTCGACACGCTTACCTGGTCATAGCGCCCGCCCAGCGTCAGGCGCCAGCGATCAATGGACATCTGATCCTGCAGGTAGTATCCGGTCTGGCGCAGCTTATGTTTTTCCTTGCTGTACTGGGTGATGTAATCCGGTTTCGCACCGTAAACCGGGTGGAACGCGTCGATGGGCGGGAAACCGCCGTAGTAGCCGGTCACGTTATTGGTACGGTCCTGATAATCCAAGCCGATCAGCACGCGGTGGTTAACTGCCCCGGTATCGAAACTGCCGTCGACCTGGTTATCCAGCGTGATGGCATTCATCTTCTCGTCAGAACCGGAATAGCCGCGGTTGAGCTCGGTATCGTTCAGCCAGCCCGCGGCATATACCTGATTCAGCTCCACTTTGGTGTGCAGATAGCGCAGCTTCTGGCGCACCGTCCAGCCGCTGTCGAACATGTGCTCAATGTTATAGCCCACCATGTTTTCCCGACGATCGTACTTGTCGTAGTCATCCTCACCTTCAAAGAAGGTGTTGGTGATTTTCTTACCGTTATGCGGCACCACGGTGCCGTCATAAGGCAGGCCGGAGTGGCTCCCCCCTTCCGGATCGCGGTGCAGGTAGGCCATCAGATCCAGACGCGTGTTATCAGTGATGCGCCAGGTCAGGCTCGGCATCAGCGCGTAGCGCTCTTCCTTCAGCGGATCAAACTGGGAATCGGCATAGCGGGTCATCCCGCTGAGGCGCACCGCCACGCGGTCGTTATCATCGACTGGACCGGTAACGTCGAACATCGCCCCGCGCTGGTTATTGTTCCCGGCAAATAGCTTAATCTCCCCGCTCGGATCGAACGACGGCTTGCGGGAGGTCAGCGCCACGATACCGCCCGGCGATGAACGGCCGTACAGCACGGAGGCCGGGCCACGCACCACCTCGATATTGTCGAGGAACCAGGGATCCACCACCAGCGAGCTGTGAGAGTTGGTGTCTCCCATCATCTTCAGGCCGTCGAGGTAGACGTTATCCAGACTGCCGTCGGAGAAACCGCGCAGCACCATGTAGTCGAAGCGGTTTGACGCGCCAATCTGGTTGCTGTAAACCCCCGGCGTGTAACTCACTGCCTGGCGCACGCTGGTCGCGCCCTGCTCTTCAAACTGCTCGCGGGTAACGATAGAGACCGACTGCGGAGTCTCTATATCCGGCGTTTCAAGCTTGGTGGCAGCAGATTGCATCTGCGACGTGACCACAACGGTGTCCGTTTTTTGGGCATCCTGCGCCAGTAAAGGAAAAGCGACGCTACCGGTAACCCATCCCACCAGCAGTGCCAGACGTGACTTAGCAAACATAACCCTCTCCAAAGGTATTTCTTATTGTTAATAAGAATTATTACCTTTTTGAGAGAGCAAACAGCTATGCGCGCCGCCAGGATACGTATGCGCGGTGCTAAACCGCACGGGTTGCGTTCGCGCGAAGAGAGAAAGTAGGTTAGCGGCGTTTGCGCACGTCGCCCGGTGCAATACCGTAATGGCGACGAAACGCGGTAGCGAAATTGGTGGCGTGCTGATAGCCACACATCCACGCCGCCTGCTGCACGCTATAGCCTTCAAGCAGATAGCAACGCGCCAGCGCGAGCCGACATTCGCGCAGGTAATCGAAAAGGGTGCAGCCGTAGCGTTGACGAAACTTGCTGCGCAGGCTGCTCGGGCTCATGGCGGCGAGGGCGGCCAGCTGCGCAAGAGTATGATCCTGCTCCGGAGACTGTTCCAGCCTGCTGCGCACGCGTTCAAGACGCGCATGCTCAGGCCGACACGGGAAGGATTGCTGGCGCTGCGCCAAACCCTGGCCCAGAAGCTGATACATCAGCCCTTCCAGCAACAGCTGACGGGATAACGCGCTTAGACCCTGCTGCTGAGCATGCTGGATCCCCGCAAGGACAAACTCAGGGACGTGCCAGACCAGAGTGGGCGCATTCAGGCTTTGCCATTCCTGGAGCAGCGACTCAAGCAGGGTCTCGCGCCTGGCATCGTGTGGGAATAGACCAAACGAGAGCGTTTTCAGCGTGCTGTCGGCATCGTGACGCGCGCACATTATCTGCTCTTCACTCAGGCGGGAGCTGAAGGCCATGCCGGATCGTACGACATATTCAACGCCATTGAGCGCGATCGTGACGCCGCCTTCCAGCACCACCAGCATATAGAGTGGGCTGCTATGGCGAGAGGTGGTTTCGTAAGGTTGTAAAACGCGAACGTTGGAGTGGGTCAGTGAAATGCCGGATGAAAGCGTCATCTCTTCCACATTCCCCTGCAGCACGGCGCGGTTGTTGACCTGCGCATCTTTTAACTGCGGGAACCGGTAGTCGATGCCGTAGCGCTCACCGAATATCTGAAAATCCTCAACAAAAAACAGGCGTTTCGCTGATCTATTTTCACGCTGGAGCATATGACGGTGCCTGCATCGGGGAAAGGACAAACGAAACAGTACCATTCATTGGTGGTGGCAGCAATCACTGGGCATAAAACGTATTACGCTCCGGTCTGAGCCGGAGCGAAGAGATATATTTCAGTTAAAGAGATATATTTATGCTTGCTGCCACTCAGCAAAAACCTCTTTATGGTTTTTGGTCAGGACAACTTTATTATCATCCACTTTGTCCACCCAGCCGAGCGGTATAAAGTGGTGCTTCCCACCGGATTCCGGATCGCTTTTCGCAAGCTTGATGCGCTCACCATCCAGATGGTCCACAACACCGACGTGTGTTCCGCAGCTGGCGACAACCTGAGCGTGATCCATAATTGCGTTTTTATCTACCATAATAATTCTCCCGTTTTGGTTATTTGACCGTTGCACGGAATTAACTGTAGCGCATAAATTTGGCTTACGGACGCTTATTAGCATTTTGAAACATCATTGACACAACAGGATATTATGACTACCGCGAGGCATAGCGAAACATAATGAAAAAATAAGAATAAGATGAATTATTCTTGACGTTTATTTTTTATTTCATAATTACATTATCGCAACCAACGAGGAGGCATTAATGACGATTCGTAATATTCGTAATAATCGTACAGAAATTTCACTGGCTCTTGGTGAAGCGGTTTTAGACATTGTGCAAAAAGGCCACGAGCTGTCACGTGAAAATCTGGCACAGGCGATGAAAACAAAAGCAGAGAAGGAGCGCGACGATGAGCGGCTCCTGAATTACTGGAAAGCCTGTAATATGCTGGTCTGAACGAGGCGGCGTTTAGCCTGGCTAAACGCCGCCAGCCGTTACTCGTCGAAAAACCAGTAGCCCTGGTTAATCAGTCCGGTCAGTTCGTCAATAAACGCCGGATTGTTCAGCGCCTCGCCCAGCTCAGCCTGGCCGAGTTCCGTGTAGCGACACAGCACGTCCGCAGCCTTCGCATCTACCGTTTCCAGCAGTTCGCTGTTGATGAAGACGCTGCCGTTGATATTCAACACGCGCAGACCGCTCAGGCGAGACAGCGTTTCGCCCCCCTGCAATGCATCAAGCACTTCTTCTGCCGTGTATGGCGGTTCCGCGGTGGCAATATCCAGCTCATGGCGCGGCGTCGAGACAAAGCTACCGAACCATTTCGTGAAATCATCAGGCTTGCTGATCATGTCGATCATCATCTGGCGAATACGATCCAGCTCGTACTGTTCCACGCGTCCAGGGTGTTCACGGCAGGTCAGATCCGGATCGCTGTAGTGCTCGCCGCCCAGATCGTTTTCCAGCGCGTAATCGGCAAAGCTGCTGATCAGATCGCGACCGTTCGGCCCACGGAAACCGACGGAGTAGTTGAGCGCCGTTTCGTGGGTAAAGCCGTCGTGCGGGAAGCCTGGTGGAATGTAGAGGATATCGCCCGGGGCCAGATCTTCGTCGATGATCGGCTCAAACGGATCAACGTGCAGCAGTGCCGGATGCGGGCAGAACTGGCGCATTGGCAGCTTGTCACCCACGCGCCAGCGGCGGCTTCCCATCCCCTGAATGATAAACACATCGTACTGATCGATATGCGGGCCCACGCCGCCGCCAGGGACAGAGAAGGAGATCATCAGGTCATCCAGACGCCAGTCTGGCAAGACGCGGAACGGGCGCACCAGCTCCGCTGCGGGCATGTGCCAGTGGTTCACCGCCTGCGCCAGCAGCGACCAGCCGGTTTCGCCCAGGCCATCGAAGTGCTCAAACGGACCATTGCTGGCCTGCCATTTACCGTTGGAATGGCTGACCAGACGGCTATCGACTTCAGGCTCCATCGCCAGCCCTGCCAGTTCGTCAGGGGTAATCGGGTCGACAAAATCAGGGAAGGCATTTTTCAGCACTACGGGTTGTTTCTGCCAGTATTTTTCAAGAAATTCCGGCCAGTTCAGGTTCAGTTGATACGCCATGGGTAGCACCAGTGAGAGGGTAAACAGGCGCGATTATAGGGGAGACGGTCAAGGGGGAACTTGTCATGGGTCAAACGAGAGGAGAAGGCCGGCGCAAACGTCCGGCCCTGAGGGATCAATCCAGCTTCAGATCGTCATAATGCGTAATCAGTTTACCCACAATGCCGTAGTCCAGCGCTTCTGCCGGAGACATCCAGAAGTTGCGGTCGGTGTCTTTTTTCACTTTTTCCAGCGGCTGGCCGGTGGCGTCAGCGATCAGCTTGTTCACGCGATCCAGCATGCGGATGATCTCGCGCGCTTCAATCTCAATATCCGTCGCCTGACCACGCACGCCACCCAGCGGCTGGTGGATCATAAAGCGGGTGTTGGGCAGAGAGTAGCGATGTTCTTTTTTCGCCGCCAGGAAGATGGTGATCCCGGCGCTCGCCACCCAGCCGGTGCCGATGATGTGTACGTCCGGACGGATGAACTTGATGAAGTCATGGATGGTATCACCCGCTTCCACGTGGCCACCCTGGCTGTTGATGTACAGCTTGATCGGATCGTTGCTCACGCTTTGCAGCAGGATCAGTTGGGTAATGACTTTTTGCGCCAGTTCCTGGTTGATCTCACCGGAGATAACAATCGAGCGGGACTCGAGCAGTTTTTGCTGCAGCGCGCCCGCGCCGTTTGACCCTTCCGCTTTATCCTTATCGCCTTCTTTCAGTGTGTAGTGCATTGTTATGTCCTCAGCATTTAGCGCTCAAAACCAGAGTGTAGCCTGTTTTACCGGTCAAAGTCCTCAGGCGCGCACAATGCGAACATCCTGCGCCGCAAACGCGTCGATAACGTCCTGTTTAATATTCGCGTCCACCACCAGCACATCAATGTCCCGGCTCTTTGCCACGACAAAGCGCGCCACGCCGGGAAGCTTGTCAGCAGTCAACGCCACGATGGTCTGGTTGCTCTGGGCGATCACCGCTTTTTTGAACGCACAGTCGGCAAAATCAAAGCCGGTCAGCCCCATCTCAGGATCCATCGCACAGCCACCGATAAAGGCCTGATCAAAGATAATCCCCTCAAGCTGGCTTGCAGCCGTGGCACCCACCGTCGCGCCGGACGCCCGCTGGATCTGCCCGCCGGTGATGATCACCTCGCACAGCGGATGTTGCAGCAGCGTGGTCGCGATGGCCGGGGAGTTGGTCACCACCGTCACGCTGAGTTCGGCAGGAAGGGCTTTCGCCAGCGCCAGATTGGTGGTGCCCGTATCCATAAAGATACAGCCACCTGCCTTGATCAGCGTTGCCGCTTTCTGCGCGATTGTGGCTTTTTGTGCACTGTTTTCCTGCTCGCGGCGGCTAAATGTCCCCGCATCCGGCAGCTGAAGTACCGCGCCACCGTAGACCTTTTTACAGAAGCCCTCTTTGCTAAGCTCATGTAAATCACGGCGAATGGTGTGCTCGGAGACCTTCATTTGTGTCGCCAGTTCGGTGCACACCACCCTTCCGCTCTCCTGAAGGATCTGACGGATCAGCGCTTGTCGTTGCTCCGGAAAAGCAGCATAATCGAGCATTATAAGTCCTTTAAAATAACAAAACCGAGCATCAAAGCGCATAATGTTGCACTGCGCGTGCTCTGTCAATCAGCACTCACCGCGAGGATAACAATGAACATTGCCCATGTTGCACTCTGGACCCGACACCTTGATGCACAGGTACAGTTCTGGGAAACGGTTTTTGGCGGACGCCGTAATGAACGCTACCTCAGCAAAAATCGCCCGGGCTTTGCGTCACACTTTATAACCCTGGATGGCGGTCCAACCCTTGAACTGATGACGGTTCCGGACCTGCCCGACGCCCCGGCTCATCCGGAGTTTATTGGCTGGGCACATATCGCCATTCACGTCGGCAGCCAGGCTGAGGTGGACCGTATGGCGGCGCAGGCGCAGTCAAACGGCACCCTGCTCAGCGCCCCCCGCATGACCGGGGATGGGTTTTATGAGGCGGTGATTGCGGACCCGGACGGCAACCGGATTGAGCTCACAGGAGAGTAAAAGACATAACGCCTGCCATGCAGGCGTTAATGTTTAATTCACCGTGGCCGGGCGCACCAGATTTTCCTCGCCCTCACGTTGCTGCGCTTTCTCGTGCTGACGTTCCGCCAGCAACCGGCAAATCTCCGCATGCTTCTCCTCGGTAAAGGTAAAGCGCGACATAAACCCAAGCCGGATCAGCGAGCCGATGGCGGGCAGCAGACAGATACCAAAGAACAGCCCCGACAGCACGCCGTCACTCTGGGTTTGCGCCTGCGGGACATAGCCGATCATCGTCAGAAACACGCCGATTAACCCACCGCCGACCGCCACCGACATCTTGCCGGTAAAGGTCTGTCCGGAGAAGGTGATCGCCGCACAGCGCTTGTGGGTGTGGTACTCCGCATACTCGATGGTGTCGGCAATCATCGACGAGGTGAGAATGTTGGACATCATCACAAACAGCGTACTCAGGCCAAGCAGGATAAACAGCATCGCCGTCTGCTGATAGCCCACAAACCACATCACCACGCGTACCGCGACATCCAGTCCGCAGAGGATCATAAACAGCTTCCGCTTCTGCATTCTGCGCGTCAGCATCGGGGCGACGAGACACACCACCGCCGCCATAATCCCCATCACACCGATCGCCATCTGCAGGCTGCCGTCACCCATATTGTTGATAAAGAAGTAGATGTAGAGGCCGCCGGCCACGTTATGGAACACGCAGAAGAAGAACGACAGCAGAACGATAAACAGCGGCTTGTTCTGGCGCAGGTTATGAAAAGTGTCACGTATCGTCACCTTTTCCGGACTCGGCGGCACACGCTCCTTAATCTGCATAAAGCCGTTGAGCATCAGCGGCAGGCCGACCAGCATCATCACCAGTGCCGCCATAAAATAGCCTTTGTCGTTGCTGTACTGGGCGAAGAACGCCGCCAGTTTCGGGAAGAAAATGTTGGCGCAGGCGATCCCGGCGTTAACCCCCAGCATGGCCGCCGTCACCGCGCGGGTGCGCTGCCCGGAGTCATTAGTCATCACCGACGACATCGACCAGAACGGGATATCAGAGATGGCGTACAGCGTTCCCCACAGAATGTACGTCACCCCGGCGTAGAGAATTTTGGTGGTCATGTCCGCTTCGATTTTATAGAACGACAGCAGCGTGACGCCGGTAATGAGTAACGGGGCGATCAGCAAAAAGTGGCGAAACTTGCCGAACCGGGTGTTAATGGTGTCCATTATGCTGGCAAATAGCGGGTCGTGAACCGCATCCCACGCGCGGGCAATCAGGAAGATGGTACTCGCCGCCAGCGCCGAAATCCCCAGCACGTCGGTGTAAAAATAGTTAATAAACGAACCCACTAAACCAAAGCTAAAACACTGACCTAATCCATAACCAAAATAAGACCACAACTCGCGAGACGGTATTTTCATTGTCATTGCCATAGTGCGTACCTGGTTGCCCGGCGGCAGACCTCCGGGTCGATATTATTAGCCCTGCGCTTTCGGGGCGATCTTACGGAGCTTCTTCATTAAGGCCATTTCACTGCGCGAGAACGGGATACCGTTCTCCTCAAAGACGTCGTGAAACCAGAGGCGGCAGTAGTCCGTAGACTCCTTCATCACCACCGGCCACGGCAGCCACGTCTGGGTTTTACCGCGCACCAGCCCCCACTGATACGGCGCGACCTTCGCCGTGTACATCAGCGGGAGCTGCTCCTCGAGGGTGCTGCCCACGTGGCGGGCCAGCCATTCGGTGCAGAAGATTGGCCGCCCAAGCGCCTGCAGCTGCTGGATAATCGCGGTCATGCGTCCGGTGTTGGTGTAAGCGTGGAAGCTCACCACGTCGGATAGCGCCAGCGCGGTTTGATCCAGCGGATGCTGATAAAACGTCTCGCCCTCCTCTTCCGCCGGCAGACGCCACGCGCAGACGGTGAGCGGCTGAGTGGGATCCTCTTCACGCACCCACCGGAACGCCAGCTTCATCAGCTCATGCGCGCAGGTCTCCAGCTTCGCGTCGTACTGCACCTCCTGCGTACCGGTCGCAAAAATGCCGCGGTTGCCCGGCTCGTTATACAGATCCCACAGCAGTACGCGCTCATCGTCGCGGAACTGGCGGATAACGTCGCGGATATAGCGCTCAATCTGCGGCCAGCAGTCGGGATCGCAGACTTTATCGCGCCCCGGGCTCGCTGCCGCCTGGCTGTTGTGCTTGCCCGGCACCGGCGGCTTTTGCGGCCCCAGATACGGTTCATCGCCGGAGAAACCGCAGTCGTCCATCAGGGTCAGCATGGTGCTGAACCCGTGGCTGTAGGCCATCGCCAGAAACGTGTCGATGCGCGCCATCAGGCCGTCGCGGTCGTGTTCCCAGACAATAAACGGCAGGTTGATGCGCAGGGTGTTGTAGCCCGCCTCCGCCGCCCAGCCCAGTTCGCGGTCAATGGTATCGGCATCGAAGGTCTCTTCCTGCCAGATATCGGTCCAGTTCACCGCCGTCGACGGTAAATAGTTAAACCCACACAGCCAGCCTTTTTGCTGATACCACGCCTGCGCCTGCTCCCTGCTCCACTGCTCTTTCATTACGCGTCCTCTTACTGATAATATTTAGCTAATAAATATTAGTTGCGGGATAAATGCGCAATTCATGACGCTCCGAAAAGCGACAGCCTTCACAAAGTTCATGCAGGCGCGAATAAGAAACGTGATCGACGGCGCGTAAGCGAACAGTTAGGGTATGATGCGGTGTCGCGAGAGGGAGAGGACGGATGAAGCGAAAAACAAAAGTCACGATGAACGATATTGCGCGGGCGGCGGGGGTGTCGCAGGCGACGGTATCGCTGGTGCTCAACCAGTCCCGTAACATCAAGCTCAGCGACGAGACCCGCCAGCGGGTGATCGGCGTGGCGACCGAGCTCGGTTATGACCGCCTGCCTGCCATTCACGCCCCGCGCAACCAGGAGGAAATCGCCCTGCTGGTCAGTTCCCTGCAAAGCTTTGATCCCTTTATCGATGCCATCAGTCAGGCGCGGGAAGCCGCATGGCGCAACGAAGCGCTGCTGACGGTGTACGACTACGGTGATGACGTAGAGCTGGCGCTGAACATTATCCGCCAGCTGGAGAAGCGTAACTGCGTGGGGATCATCCTCGCCTCCCCCGTTACCACCCTTGTCGACATGACCGCTTTTCAGGACTGCACCCGCATTCCACTGGTGCTGCTCAATCAGCGCGACCCCGGTTCGCCGCTGCTGCCGTCGTTTATTCCGGACGACTACGCCAACGCCTTCCAGGTGACCAAACACCTCATCGCCTGCGGTGCAACGCGTATCGCTCACATCACCGGCGAGAGCTGGATGGAGGCCTCCCGCCAGCGGCTGGCCGGCTATCAGGCCGCCTTACAGCAGGCCGGTTTAGCCTGTGACGAAAGTCTGGTGCGCCAGACCAACTGGCAGTTCAGCGAATCCTTTACCGCCACCACCTCTCTGCTGGCGCTGGACGAACGCCCGGACGCCATCTTCTGCGCCAGCGACTGGCTGGCGATTGGCTGCTATCAGGCGCTGGCGGTGAACGGCGTGCGCATCCCGCAGGATATGCTGCTGGCGGGCTACGACGACCAGAAGATCTCCGAGCAACTCACCCCACCGCTGACCAGTATCCAGCTCCCCTACAGCGAACTGGGACGGCTGGCGGTGGAGTACCTGTGCAATCAGGAAGATGCCGCCACCCACGTGACGCTGGCGGGCAGGCTGAAGGTACGGACATCAAGCCTCGTCTGAGGTGAAGACCATTCCGGCATAGGGTTTCTCCCGGCACGCCGCCAGCCGCGCGGCGAGGCTGCCCACGTGCAGTTCCAGCTTGTGCCCGTCCGGGTCGAGAAAATAGAACGATGCCCCCTCGCTTTTGTTCTGCTTCCAGACGGTAACGCCCGCCTGCTCAAGCTTGTGCGAGAACGGTTCAAAATCCTCTTCCGCCACGGTAAACGCGTAATGGGTATAGTCGCTCTCCTGCGGCGGCACATACTGGCGCGCCTCGTCGTACGACAGGCAGACCCACAGATCGCCGCAGGTAAGATAGGCCCCGGTATTCCAGCGGGCGTGCAGCGTCAGCCCCAGCAACTCGTGCCAGAAGGTAACGCTTTTTTGCAGGTCGCTGACCGCGAGGGTCAGATGGTTGAGTGATTGCAGCATGACGTGCCCTTTTGTTTTTTGCGCCAGACGTGGTACGGTAACTTCATGAACATAAACCACGCCGTGCTCACCGTAAACCGCTGGTGGCTGCCTTCTTAAAGGCGGCACGGAGTAGTTTTTCCCATTTTCAGATAGCCGCCGAAAGGCGGCTTTCACATTTCTAAGACCCCTTTCGGCAATTGCACATTAAGGAGTCTTTATGAACGTTCAAACCATCCTCACCGGCGACCGCCCAACCGGCCCGCTGCACCTGGGCCATTTCGTCGGTTCGCTGCGCCAGCGCGTGGCGCTACAGCAGACGCATAACCAGTATGTCTTGATTGCCGACCTGCAGGGGCTGACCGACAACGGCAGCAACCCACAAAAAATTCGCGACAACATCCCTGAAGTGCTCGCCGACTACCTCGCCGCCGGCATCGACCCGAACCTGACGACACTCTGCCTGCAGTCCGCCCTGCCCGCTCTCGCCGAGCTGACAATGTTGTATATGAATATCGTCACCGTCGCCCGCGTCGAGCGTAACCCGACGGTGAAAAATGAGATTGCGCAGAAAGGCTTTGCCCGCTCGCTGCCGGTCGGTTTTATGGCCTACCCCATCAGCCAGGCGGCGGACATCACTGCGTTCAAAGCCGAGTGCGTCCCCGTCGGCGACGACCAGCTGCCGATGATTGAGCAGACCAATGAGATTGTGCACAAGATGAACAGCCTGTTGCCTGCCCCGGTGCTGCGCCACTGCAAAGCGATGCTCAGCGACACCGGCCGCCTGCCCGGCATCGACGGCAGCGCCAAGATGTCGAAATCACTGGGCAACACCCTGCACCTTTCTGCCAGTGAAGAGACGATTCACCGTGCGGTCAGCGCCATGTACACCGACCCGAACCACCTGAAGGTGAGCGACCCGGGGCAGATTGAGGGAAACGTGGTGTTTACCTACCTCGACGCGTTTCATCCGGACAAAGCCAAAGTGGCAGCGATGAAGGCGCATTATCAGGCGGGCGGACTGGGTGACCGGACATGCAAGAACGAGCTGGAAGCGTGCCTGCAGGAGCTGATTGCACCGATGCGGGAACGCAGAGCGATGTACATGCAGGATAAAGGGGAGTTGATGGCGATGCTGAAGTGCGGCACGGAACGGGCGCAGGCGGTGACGCAGGAGACGCTGAAGGAGGTGAAGGTTGGGCTGGGGGTGCCGGTGTTTAGTTAAGTTAGTTTGAGCGGTGGAGTGCGTGGGATTGGCATGAAACCGCTTATTGTCTCATTTAAGATAATATTAATGCCCCTAATAATTCTTAATTTCTTGTGTAGATTATATAAATTGCTTTAATTTCATTAATATCACATTGATATTACTCTTTATAACAGATTTAAAGAGATACTATGGCTGACGTAGAAGATATAGCGAGGAGATTATATAATATAATCTCCTCGTCTGATACCGTGACTGGACTTATAAAGGGAGGGCTATCTGCACCGCAAGATTATGGATATCGGGTTTATGGTATCGTTGACACGGACACAGATATACACGCAAGACTGAGAAAATAACAATAGAAAAACCAAAAAACAAACACTACGGCAGGGTCATATGAGTAAGTTTACCATCCCAATTATAAACCTGCTTCTTTGCTCATATTTAATTTTTGCCTATAGTCTTTGCTGGATTGAATTCGACACATGGCATGATAAAACAATCGCCTTTTCCATCATTACTATGAGTGCTTACATTATTTCATTAGTACTCAATAGATTACTGCCAGGAAAGATACTTACTTTAGGTGGGATCCTGAACGTGTTATCAGGCCCTCTGCTCGTGGTAGGTGCATTTGCTTGCATAGCTATCCTTGAGCCGTGGCCTTTGAAAATTCCTGGCTTATTCATATGGGTCGTGGCGATGTTATATCTACCTTCTTTTATAAACGTTTAATAGAACAGTGTGGTGCCGGGTGCCTCCCGGTGAGCAAAGCCCGCATAATGACGTTAACCTATAAATTATGCCCCACCGCACAGGGGGATTCACCACAACACGAAGTATATGAAAAATGCCGCGATAAAAAAGCTATTCAAACCGACAATAAGACAACAGTCATTTCGCCATTTTGCTTAATCATGCCCTGCCAGACACATTACCGCATCCACCCTTCGGCTTATAAAGCATGCCCAGCGGAATAAATCATTGCTATCTTTTTAATAGCCTCAACTTTCGCCATCTTATTAACCTTTCGATTTATTGATGTATTTCATTTTTGTGCCAGGATTTTTAACGAATAAAAAATGAATGCACGGAAGATACCCTACCTCTCCTCCGGCAAAGATATGGACAAATAAGATGAAACTCAGGATAACATTACTTTCAGCACTGCTGGCGCTTCCGCTATTTGCTCAGGCGACCTGCAACGTACCGGAGACGCTCTCCGGCAAAATCTTTATCAATAAAACGGGTCCGCTATGGTCTGTGCAAAACCCTAATGCCGATAGCCTGCTCCGGCTGGAGTTCACTGACGATACGTATACCAGCCATATCTTGCGCACAGGCAATAAGGTGCAAGGGAAATACCGTTATGAAGTTTTTAAAAGCCAAACAGGCCTGGCACACAGCGTAGGCGTTCTGGAAGCAGAGGAGGATTTTCAGGGCCAGACGACGCTGTTTACCCTCACGCTCGTCTGCCTTAGCGACAGCACCGGCACCTTTGTCTACAACCAGCGCCAGGGCGCCATTAAACCGGATATCAGGCAGAACACGGGGGTCTGGATAGTTCAGGATCCTGCGACCTGAAAAAATCCTACTGCCATCCGGGATATTTTCCCTTCAGCATAATCGTGAAAAAGGACAAACAGATGAATACCTACCACGCATTCCCCTGGCAACGGGTTGTTAGCGCGCAGGGCTATACGGCGAAATCAAAGGAAAATGTGATTCACTTCACCGACACGCTGTTCTGTATCGACGGTAGCGGTACCATTGTGGATATTATTCAACATAACGATGACGCGTTCCGGCACGTACGTGACGCCGCCCGTAAAGCGGGTAAGCTCACTGAACTCTCTTCTGACCAGTATCTTCTGCCCGGCCTGATCGATTTGCATGTCCACGCCCCGCAGTGGCCTCAGATGGGCAAGGCGCTGGATAAACCGCTTGAGAAGTGGCTGAATGACTACACGTTCCCGCTGGAAGCCCGATACGCCGACGTCGATTTTGCCCGCCGAAATTATACGGAACTGGTCAGCGCGTTGTTGGCGAACGGCACCACCACCGCCGTCTACTTCGCCACCCTGCACACTGAAAGCAGCGTCGAGTTGGCCCGCATATGCCTGGCCCAGGGGCAGCGCGCCCTGGTGGGCCGCGTCGCGATGGACGATCCCTCTCAGTGCCCTGACTATTATCGGGACGAAACGGCGGCATCGGCCGAGGCGGAAACGCGTGCATTTATTCGCGCTGTCGCAGAGTTACCCGGCAATACGGCAAAACGTGTGCTCCCGGTTATCACCCCGCGGTTTATTCCCTCCTGCACGGACGACCTGCTGAAAAGACTGGGCACAGTGGCGAGAGAAACAGGCTGCCACGTGCAAACCCATTGCTCAGAAAGTGACTGGGAACATGGTTACGTCAAAGAACGCCTGGGGAAAACGGACACCGTGGCGCTGCGTGATTTTGGCCTGTTGACCCAAAAAACCATCCTCGCGCATTCAAACCACATTGAAGATGACGATGCTGACCTGATTAAGAAAACCGGGGCTGGCGTCGCGCACTGCCCCCTTTCAAATTTCTATTTTGCCAATGCAGTATTCCCTCTGCGAGCAATGCTGGACCGTGGTCTGAACGTCGGGTTAGGCACCGATATTGCCGGTGGCCATAGCCCCTCGGTTTTTGATGCCTGTCGCCATGCCATCACCGCCAGTAAAGCCCTGAATGATGGCGTCGATGCCCGTATCAAACCGGAACACCGCGGCAGACCAGGCTCGGCAGTCAGCTTCAAGGAAGCATTCTGGTTGGCGACAGCCGGTGCGGGTGGCGTGCTTGAGCTGCCTGTAGGAAAGCTGGAGGTCGGATACCAGTTCGATGCCATCGTTATCGATACCCGGGCTGCAGGAAGCGATATTTATATTCATCCTGCTGAAGACCAGCCTGAAGATAAACTGCAAAAAATCATCTTTAACGCCAGGCGAAATAACATCAGCCGTGTCTGGGTAGACGGAAAAGCCGTGAAAGTTCAGTAAGATCATACAGCGGCACCGTCTGTGGCATCACCGTGACTCCCTGTAAGTTTACGACCGTATTGCCTTCATGGTGTATCAGACGCTGTTAACGCAGGGGGTCCGAATCCCACAGGATATTGCTGTTCTTGGCTACGATAATCTTGTCGGCATCGGAAATTTGTTTTTACCCCCGTTATCCACGGTCCAGCTGCCGCATTATGAGATTGGGCGCTTAAGTACCCTGCACATTATCAATGGCGACACCCACCGGGATAAGGTGCTGGTCGAGAGCCCCTGGCTCAGGCGCGAATCCTGTTGAGCAAGAGAGGCCGCATACCGACGACCTTTTGACAGTCACCTGGGGACATTATGCAAAACGAATTTTACTGGATAAACGAACCTGCCGAATGGCATAGCGAGAACAACACGTTATCGGTCGTGACAGACGACCACACCGATTTCTGGCGCCATACGTGGTACGGATTCGAGCGTTTCTCGGGCCACATCTACGCGACTGACGCGGCGGGTGATTTCACGTTTCAGACTAACATCCGCGCTGATTTCAGCACGCTCTATGACCAGGCGGGGATCATGCTGATGTCGGACGAGCAACACTGGCTCAAGGCCGGGATTGAATACAATGATGGCGCGCCGGCCATTGGCAGCGTACTGACGTTACAGGCCTCCGACTGGGCAACCGGAATCTTCCCGGGTAACCCCCGGGAGTTCTGGCTTCGCCTGACCCGCAAGGGAGACGCGTTGCGGTTACAGTACTCAGCAGACGGGCTGTCGTGGCCTTTGTTGCGTTTATGCCATTTTCCGTTGGGGCCAGTGAAAGTCGGTGTCATGTGCTGCACGCCCGAACGCAGCGGCTTAGCCGTCGAGTTTAGTGATTTCAGTCTCGCTCCGGCCATGGATAAAGCGCTGCACGATCTCAGCTGATTTACATCGCGCCATCCGGTTCTACGATCCGTTGATGGCGCTGCCTGAGCTTCCACCTGGATCACACTTTTCCCACCCGACCATTCCCTTAAAATAAACAGGTGATATTATTCACCCCGTAAATACCTCTCAACTCAACCCGAGGCTTTGATGCTGGAGAATGTCATCATCCGATAATCAGCTCCCCGACCTTTCAGGCCGGACTGATTATCAATGCGCCGAAATCGAATGCGGACACCGCGGTGTGTTTGCACGTTTTGCACATGATGATTAAACAGGTTTTCCAGTATGAATTTATCCCGTCAGGAACAACGTACCTTACACGTTCTCGCCAAAGGTGGACGTATTGCGCACGTCCGCGATAGCTCAGGCCGCGTCACCGCCGTTGAATGCTACAGCCGCGAAGGGCTGTTGCTCGCCGACTGCACGCTCGCCGTCTTCAAAAAACTCAAAACCAAAAAGCTGATCAAGTCCGTCAACGGTCAGCCCTACCGCATTAACACGACCGGGCTGAACAGCGTTCGTGCCCAGCCAGATAATCGTTAAGGAGAGGATGATGGATATCCCACGTATTTTTACCGTCAGCGAAAGCGAACACCGCATTCATAACCCGTTCACCCCGGAAAAGTACGCCACGCTGGGCCGCGTGTTACGCATGAAGCCAGGCACACGCATTCTCGATCTCGGCAGCGGCTCGGGGGAGATGCTCTGCACCTGGGCGCGCGATCATGGCATTACCGGCACCGGCATCGACATGAGCCGACTTTTCACCGAACAGGCAACGCGCCGTGCTGACGAACTCGGCGTCAGCGATCACGTGCGTTTTATTCATGACGACGCGGCCGGATACATTGCAGATGAAAAATGTGATGTGGCGGCCTGCGTAGGCGCCTCCTGGATTGCCAGCGGCGTCGCCGGAACAATGGCGCTACTGGCAAAAAGCCTCCGGCCAGGCGGGATGATACTCATCGGTGAACCTTACTGGCGTCAGGTTCCTGCGAGCGATGAGATCGCCCAGGCCTGCGGCGTCTCGTCCATCGCAGACTTTCTCACCCTGCCCGACCTGGTCGCCTCGTTCGACGCACAGGGCTATGACCTGGTGGAAATGGTCCTGGCAGATCAGGAAGGCTGGGACAGATACGAAGCGGCGAAATGGATGACCCTGCGTCGCTGGCTGGCGGAAAACCCTGACGATGACTTTGCACAAGAAGTTCGCGCGGAGCTGACAATTGCGCCCAAACGCCACGTCACCTACACACGAGAGTACTTTGGCTGGGGGGTGTTTGCGTTGATTGCCCGATAGCCTGAAACAGGCGGTATAGCCTTAACGACTATACCGCCTTCACGCATCAGGTATTAAGGCGGCTCAGAATAATATGAACGCGGATTCCGTCACGTTCACCCGCGTTTAATCACCGGGATATCGCCCGTATCATTTAACGCCCCTGGAAATGTTTTTAACCACTGAGCGACTTTTTGTTTATTGATATTCACCACACTCATCCCTTCCAGGCATCCCCATAATTCTCTTGTATGCTGCGGCGTGATCACAATACAGTCTTTCATCACCCGGATTTTAACCGGCATACCGCTGATAAACCCTGCCCGGGTTAACCAGTCTCCCCCCAGCGGAAGATATTTATTATCTATCCGGGCATAGAGTTCACAGCAGGCGGAGCTTGCTTCCGGCGTTTCTGCGCGGGGATGGACGGGCGCGGCACTGGTCTGGTTGCCGTGAAGTCGGCGGGTGCTGTTTTTGCGTACCAGCTCGCGGTTTTCAATCATACCGGTGAAAGCGTCTGATTCTGTTTTGCAAACCGTAAACTCTGGCTTAAAATTCGGCGCAGCCATTTTCAACTCCTTAGTAGTTGCTTGTGGTTAGCGGTATGGGGGTGTTGCAGCACCTTCATATCGCGAATTCTCTCTTTAAATTTCTCTGATACTTCCTTTGCCGTTCGGCGTAATTTCTGATGTGTATTATACAGGGCTGAATATAAATACAGCGTTTTTTGGTGGGGTAAATTTAAAAAATGCGAGTGGGATTCAGAAATCATACGGTAGTTGGTTGGCATTTTTTAGATATAAAAATTCTAGGATAGCAATGAAAGAGCTAACATCAATTATTTGAGAAAGGCACCCAAGGCGCCTTTATGGCTTAGTCGAAGAATATACTTTGTATCATAAACGATAATCTATTAATTAAAGCAGAAACGATTTTATGCCAATGAGGCTAATTGCCGTCATCAATAAACAAAAGGATTGACGGGATGACAAACGGGACAAACACTCCTGCCGGGCTAGAGTGCAAAGTACAAATGCAATGATAAGCACACCATAAGCGGAAGGTGAGGCATTTTTTAGTTCTGTCAGGAGATTTAAATCCATACTGTCAAACCTCCTTACCAAAACTAAATTCAATACGTTGCAGGGTTGGGTTGATACGCCCTCCCATTGCAAGCAGTTCTTCAACCAATTTTTCAATCGGCCCGTCAGTTAATTCATTACCATTAAGACTGTATCTTGTGTAATGAAATTGCTTACCATTTACTCCGCTGATCGCTTTTTCAATCAAACCTTCATTATGAACTCTTCCAAATGACAAGCGGCCTACATAGCCGGATAGTTCCAACGTCTGTAAGAGATAGCTAGCAAATCCAATAAAATATGGTACAAACCATTCCCTACGAAATAATGCATCGAGTCGATCAATTGTGGGGAAAAAGTAGCTATCCAGCTCCGTGCAATCATAATTTAGCTCGGCTCCATTAACCTCTAAGTAACCATACATACGCAGGCCAAACCACGGGAAATATAGATGTGGATTAATTCTGCTGGCCTTGCCTTTTTCGCCTATTGTCTTAGCCAATAAAATTAGGCAACGGTCCGCTCTTCGTAAACCTTTAGACCAGGATACAGGTACGGCAGTTCCCCAATACTCTTCGTCATAAATATAGCGGTAAAGCAAAATGAGATCATGCTGGTTAAGCTGAGCGATGCGATTGCTCACCACAGCTTCAGTTAGCGTTCCCGGCATCGCATTGAGAGCTGAAAGCTCTGCCAACTCCGCAACAGATATGTTGTTTCTATGCAATTGCAGAGATTCTCGCACTTCTGCTATTTTATTCTCGGCGATAATATCTGTCGTTTGACTATGCCGGGCGGTCAGATCACTCCAGCTTTTGAAATGGTAAAACCAGGCAACCATTTCCTGAGCATGACCAAGAGGAACATTACAGTGATTTCTGAGAAAACGAGCATGTTTGCGTAGCTGTTCTTTCTCTGGAGGCGGGAGATCAATGACATCATCATTGAATGCTAATTCTGAGAGCATATCATTTCCTTTATGTAATACCCTGCGGCCTGTAAACACAGAGCTGGAAAAGAGTGCTCTGATAAAGCTAGATGTTAGATATGCGCGATGGCAAATTTGTCTACAGGCTGACCGGTCTGCGCGAACCTTATTAATACATTAGAAAATTTTGGCATTCTGTGTCAATAGGCATTTTTAGCTTGTACATGTGGTATGAAAGAGGCACCGAGCGTAGACCAATAACGCAGCGCTCACCATCCCTGAGCGCCAGACAACTTTAGCGAAGAACAAAGGCCAAGCCGTCGGCGTAGAAGACGACGCCAACAAGCGGGTGGACGATCTCAGCAAACCAACTAGCGGGGATACGCAATGAAACGGATGATGCTGTCCGGCTCCCTGCTGCTTGCATCACAGCGACAGTTTACCTGGCTTCAGGTTACTCGCCGCAGATTAACCGCAGCGATCCGTTACTCTGGCGTATAACGCTGTACGCTACGATTTCCTGCGTGGGCTGGCGTCTGTATGACCAATTCCCACCGTATCGCCCGGCGACTCGCCGCATCGCACAGTGGTTTATCGTGCTGGAGGTGTTCAGGTGGCGACCTACAGCTAGCTGGAATATTTTCGACTTGGTGGTCAATAACGGGCTATGGAATGCGATCAGTGCTACCGGGTTATTCGCCCGGCCACTGCTCTGATTAAGCTGCTGGCGCTGTGGCTACAGGCCAGAAGCCAGGGGGCGGATGAGGGCAATAAAGCCGCGCTTTCTTTGGTATGGACCGAGCACCTGATGTACACCTCGTTGCTGGTCATTATGTTTACCTGCGTGCCAATGTTGAACATCGACCTCGATACCATCAAATATGACACCACACGCTCGAAGCAGTGCGGGATGTCAGTACCGCAACCCGCCGATACCGGCTATCAGCCGATTATTAACTCGCTGGGCGGTAAAACCGCCGCCGTCCCGGTCTGGTGGTACTTTATTCATGTGATCAGCAAAGGCATCACCAGCGCAACGATTGCTACCCTGCCCTGCCAGCCGGACCTCCGCCAGATCCGTTTTGAGGTGCAGCACACCCGGATTAAGGATCCTGCTCTGGCTCAGGAACTGCGGGATTTCGTTGAGGAGTGTTATGCCCCTTCCCGCGCCCGTCTGAAATTTCGCACTGGAGAGCTGGACGATGACACCAGTGACGATACGGCCTGGGTGGGATCATCGTACTTTCTCAACACGGCTGGTTACTACGATACCGATCATGCACTTTCACCACATAGCGACTGGTCGTATAGCGCATCACGCGATGCCGGGCTGGCCGACACTGGCGCTGGCGGCTACCCCACCTGCAAACAATGGTGGGCGACGACACCGTTGGGCTGAAGGCCCGACTCCTGCAACTCCCGGCCCCGGATATCTGGACAGCGTTTAAAAAGATCGGTCTGCCGCAAGCGGCATATGAAGAGGCTGTGCTGCGCTCGCTGGTCAGTGAACGCAATATGCAGGTATCGCAGAACGGGCGCGTTTATCCAGGCTATGGAGGTAATGTTGATGGCACTGTCGCCAATGCAGCCACCCGGCTGGCATCCAGCGCCGGAAATATCCTCGGTAGCATAGCGGCGTTCCCGGCATTCGACAGCGTGCGCCAGGCGTTACCGATGGTACAGGCGCTACTGCAAATGGCGCTGGTGATCTGTATTCCACTGGTAACACTATGTTCGGCATGGGATGTGAAGGCGGTGATGACGCTAACGTTTGTGCAGTTTGCGCTGTTCTTTCTCACCTTCTGGTGGGAACTGGCGAGGTGGCTCGATAGCTGGCTGCTGGATGTACTCTACAACAGCGATACCCACAGTAGCTGAAATTTGGCCGGGATTCAGAATACGCAGGATGACGTAATTATCAATCTGGTGATGGGGTCGATGTTTCTGGTGCTGCCGACGTTCTGGCTGGGTGCTATGACTTGGGCAGGAGTGAGGGTTGGCGTGGCGGTGAATGGAACACTGACAGGTGGGGTTAAGGTGGCGCAGGATAGTGGGGGGAAGGCTGGGGGGATGATTATTGTGAATAAACAATAGTTCTAATAAATATACCTAATAATCTAAAGAAAAAAATTATATGCACTTAGTTATTTTAACAGAGCATGAAGGTGAACATTAATTCACCTTCATCCCTAAGGTTTTGTGCACTTATTCATTCATTGATTGAATGGCAAATTTTTCTAACATATTAGAAGATGGATGATTTGCAAGAGATACTAGCTGATTAACTAACGCGATAGGGACAATAGCATTCTCATACATGTCACACTTCAGATGTTCAACAACATTAAGAATTTCATCTAAATTAGAAAATGAATTTCTATTTAACTTTTTTATTTCTTCACTGGTTTTAATAGGTATAGTTAAAACCCAAACCCTATCCGATTTGCTACGATAAATCAATTTTCCACTGTAATAGGAAGTTGAGGCATATGGAGGAACCTTATCTAATTCCTCTTCAGTAGAAGGGCCAGGAAGTATATGCTTATAAATATAATTATTAAAAAGTGGCAGCGCTTGACCTTTTAGCAAACAAGCACTATCTCCAGAAGAGATTTGCTCTGCATGTTCAACAAAAGAACCTGATTTTTCTAAGCCGACTAATTTTAGCGAATGCTCATCAATATATAAATTACATAACTCCCTCATATCTTTATGCAATTTCGCCGTTTGTCCAAAAAAGCCTAAAGGACCATCTTTAATGAAAAGAAATCGTTTCAAAAATGAAGGTTTCCGAGTTACAATTTCTTTTATACAATGAACAATAATTATATGCTCAATCACATTCGTCAAGTATCCTAAAATACCGCTAGCCCCTAATTCCTCATCTACAACCTCATGAAACCTTAAAATATCAATAAGATTAAATGTCTCCCCACCATAGACAAAATACCCTTGACCATCTATATCAAATTTATTAACAACAACATCTTTAAATATCTCACCATTCCGTTTAGGCAAACTCCCAAATGTTATTTGGTGAAGAGATGAATCACAATCAATGCTTTTCCTTTTAAACTCATGAAATACCAACCACTTAAGTGTATCTATATATTTTTTACCGTCCCTACTCTCATTAAAAAATTCAATTATAGGTATTCTGACAGAATCAACCATTGAAAGAGAATCTAAAGACGTTGCCTTTGTAGGGATAGCAAGTTTAAATCTTGCTAGTTTTTTAAATTTTTCCATTTTTTCTGGATGGATAAAGGGATAATCCCCCAACTGTTTTAAGTCATCCAAACTAAATTCCAGTCCACCAAATTGAAAGAATGCAACCTTCGAGCTCGGATAATTTTTCCTTACAGTTACCTCAGTATAACCACCATCGACAGCTATGATGGTCGTTACGTCTCTAGATGCACCTGTATTTATTTCAATAGAATGCTCAAGGACATCTTTTTTCGACTCTTCATTGGTAGACGGGAATTTACATCGTTTCATCAAGTTTTGAACAGAAGGATCATTGATCACATGAGTATGCTGTGATTTACTAGCCCACTCGAATGGGCGGTTGCCTTTTGCATTATAGCTCATCACATACCCTTATTAGCTAAAAAACGATCAATTTGGACTGGAACAATAAAAGGATTTGTATAAGTTTTCATCCTAACAAAGCCTTTATCATTGGTTGCAGAAAAATTAACTAATGAATGTGTGAAATCTTTAAAATCATAATATTTCTCAAGTTCTTTTGTTTCATCAATATTATTTAGATGTGCGATAAACCAGTTTTGTGTATTCTTTAATATATTCGAGCTAATAGAGCTAACCTCTTGAGTAGCATATATCATCCCTAAGTGTAGCTTAGCTCCTTCTTTTGCAATTCTGTTATATATCTGACTAAGATCTTTATCATCTTTTTTAGGAAATAAGTTATGCGCCTCTTCAAAATAAAATTGGATAAAATTATTTGGAAGGTTATTGATAAAGCGATCCATAGAGATGTTAAATGTAGAACGGCAAATTTTCTCAGAGAATAATCGCTGAACTACCGGTTCCCCCTGTGACAAGTCAACAATAACAATTTTCCCTTGCTGTAGCAGACGAGGAATTTCTATTTCAAACGATTCATCCATACTTGTAGTGTGTAAATTATGCAATTGTTTTACACGAATTTTCTTATAACCACTTACTTGATTTTTTTTACCCGGTAATTTGTAAGTCGTTAAAAATACCATCATTGATTTTAAATCATCATTTGCCCATTCATATCCTTTCTTATTTATATAATCTTTAAAAAACTTGAGCTCGTCATACTGTTCCCATACTCTTTCAAACCATGTACAAGCCTCTTCAAGGGTTAATCCTTGTTTAGGATCCAAAACTCTACCCTCTAGGATTTCACCATTAATTTCTGCCGCTCCAGTAAATCTAATTTTTTCACCATTTGGCGCCTTGAAACCAGCTCTGTACAAACAACATTTATAGGCAGCAACTAATCTATTATATCTTGTCCATTCTGAACCATTCAGATTTGTGCTTTCAGGTTTTTCAAAACTAACAGCAATAAAGTTGTTAACATAGTCGCCCCCTAAAGATTGCTCTTGAAAGTAACTAGATATAAGACTAAAACCACTTTCAATGTCTTTAAAGAAATTAACTTTCATCACTTTAAAATCATTTTTCTCTAATACACTATATCTATAAACTTTTTCTTTATATAAATCATATATAGCTGTTCCAGAATCCTGTCTATTTGCATTTGCATACTCACCATTCACATCAAATATAATCTGCCCTACTGGAAATGTTGGACTTCCAGAAGATGTAAACTCAGATGTTTCAGGAGAAGCTGAATCCAATAGTATTAAAGCTTTTCTTGAAATTTCCTCTGTTGCTTCTATCACTTTCTTTACAGTATTCGACTTACCAGTACGGGTCATCCCAAACATAGCAGACCTTTTTCCTAAAAAATCTTTAGGATTTACCCATACATTAACATTTTCCTCTTGAGATTGATGTCTACGGCTAGATGAATATCTTACGCTACCAATTTTAAATTCAGAGTCCTGACCAACTAAACCGCCATCATCTCGTTGGTTTACTATAAACTCAAGAACATCTCTATTGGCTTTGTATACAGTGTAATTATTAGCTGCATAAAAGTTCTCAAGGTCAGCACCAAATTCTATATTACCTTTCTGTGTTCTATAAAATACTCCAAGAACCCTACATTCTAAACCTGAAAAACTAAATTCGTAACGTGTAAATTCATCTAACTTCCCGCCTTTCAAACTACCAGCTCGCCCTGATATATCTAAGTTATCCTTGTAATACTCTATCATTGATGATATTACATCATTATCAGTAGGGAGTTTTGTCTGAGAAAGTGCCCTAAGCAATACTGCCTCTTCAACACCGTCTTCACCATCGTAAAATGCAAGTAGAAAACAACCGGCTGGTATCCCTTTAACCTGTGCTTTCCAGGCATCACAAACTAACAGCCTAGCAATATCATAAGATAAATAGAACGGTCGACCAACAAACTGTTCCTTATTTCTACCTTCTTTTAATAAATCTGTTGATAAAGCCGCATTTAAATTCATACTATTTCCTTTTTCAATTCAGGGTCTTCAAATCTGACTTTTGATTGTTCTGCGTATTTCTCATCCGCTTCTATTGCTAACCATCTTCTTTTTTTTAATTCTGCACAAAATCCCGTTGTATTACTACCACCGAAAGGATCAAATATAAGATCGTTTTCATCTGTTAGAAAATCGATAAAGAAATTAACTATACCTTTATTCATTCGTGCTGGATGAGGTTTAATACCCATTTCCTTGCATTTTCTAATAAAAAAATCATTAGATGATACATTTGAAAAAGACATTACATTATGAGGTAATCGAACCTCTCGAGATTCATCTATAGGCTCAAGTTCAAAAAAATTGTGGGATATACTTCCACCATGATCCTTTAGAAAACCTTTTTCACTAATTTTGTGTTCAGATGGTCGCATTCCAGCATTGTAGGTTTGGCGCTCTAATAGTTTTCGCATACTTTTACTATAAGGCCGTAAGACTTTTTTATTGTCTGCTTTCGGATAATCAGTCTTAGCAAGCCACCAAACATGGGTATAGCTATCAACAGTACGCAACCTATTAACTGTGACCCATTGAGCAGGAGATGGCAATTTTGCAGGGTTATAGCAAATAAACTCCTGAATTAATCTGAGCTCAGAATTCTTCTGTTTTGTCATTTCAAACAAACATTCTAAGTGCAAAGTTGATTGCACAGGCCTCTCCGGTTCCCAAGCGTTACCTATCTCAATGACAAGTGAACCATCATCAGCAAGGAGTTGATTAAATATAGGTGTCAGTTTTTTAAACCATTCTCGGTATGCTTCGCCTATCTCATTTCCATATTTTTTCTTATTATTCAATGGGAAAGGTGGTGATGTAACGATGAGGTTTACTTTCCCTACGTATTTACTGATGTCCTCGTCATTAAGGACATCAAGAGAGTCCCCAAGATAAAGCTTTCCAAGTTCTGTTTTATAGTAGAGATTCATATGGTATTGAATACCTTGTAAATTTATCAAGTTTTCTAAAATCAAATCTGTGTTTTCTCAGCTACTTTCAGCCCAAGTAACACAGAGTCTCAAAGGGACTGAGATTCTTAAGTTCGCACGAGAAATCTATCCCTTACAAAATTCTTTTGCTGTTAAATGTTTCAGGTTTTCAGCGCATTTGAGCATTTGTAGACACAATTCTACCGTATAGCGCATCTGAGTGTACATTCTAAGACGTCAATCATAATCTGTTACAGTAGTAACAATATATTCAATAAAACCAGATAGTTCACTTTAATCACGAGTAAATTACCCTATTGCTCAATAACCAAAGTTGTGCATAATTCAAACTGATTTGTCCGCAACCAGAGCCTTAAGGTTGCCACCCTACCCGGTGAGGCTCGCCTTTTCGTCCGCTCCGTATCATCCTCGCGGACAGCGCTTAGCGCCTGATACATCCTCTACCCCACCATGCAGGGAATTCCTCCCTGTCGGGCGGTGTTTCTCTGCTTTCATCACTGGAGAAATACTATGCCAACTTCATCCATCACTGAAGCAACTTCCTTATCATTGTCTATCTCATCTGAGGCCTGGGAAAAGGTAGTCAGTTTTCCACCCGATCCCTCTCAGGAAGATGACCGCCTCGAAAACCTGATTGTCGCGACCATACTGACATTCAAAAGCGCAGGCCCGGACCGTAAGAGTATCAATTTCGGTCTGTACTGTTTGCCCGCAGACGGCAGCAGCAATGTACCGCTGATGACGCCGCTGCGCTTAATCATTGAAGATGACCACCTGTTGGTTACTGCCCTTCACACCAGCTGATTACCTCAGCATTCTTCACTACCCGTGCCGGGCGATTCCCGATCGGGAGCGTCGTACCCGGCTTCTTTATCATGAGGTTACGCTTATGAACAGAAGCAACGATCTTTACCAGAAAGTCACCGATGAAATTATCGCCGCGCTAGAGAAAGGCGTGATCCCCTGGGTTCGCCCGTGGCGGGAAGGGGAACCGGTGGTGCCGATGAATGCCCTGTCCGGGCGGTTTTATCACGGCATCAATATTCCTCTGCTCTGGAACAGCGCAGAACGACAGGGATATGAGAGCGATCGCTGGCTGACCTTCACACAAATTCGCAATGCAGGCGGAAACATCCGCAAGAACGAAAAATCCACACTGGCCGTGTTTTATCTGCCCCAGCAACGCGAGGTAGTGGACAGCAACGGAAATACGGTTCTTGATGCTGACGGCGACCCTAAATTGACATCCTACGCCGTAGTACGCGAGTTCCGGCTGTTCAATATTCAGCAATGTGAAGGACTGCCGGAGGCGTTTTCACAGCCTGTCGTGATGGTCGATGATCCTATCGCCACCGCTGAGCAGGTTGCCCGGCAAAGTGCGGTGGTGATCACTCACCGACGCCAGAACCGGGCGTATTACTCGCCGGGGCGCGACTGCATCATCATGCCGCATCCTGAGCAGTTCGCCTCACGTGAGGATTATTACGGCACGCTGCTGCATGAACTGACGCACGCTACCGGACACGCTTCACGGCTGAACCGGGATGGCATCACTGCCGGAAAGCATACCTTCGGCGATCCGACGTACAGTTTTGAAGAGCTGGTCGCCGAAATGGGAGCGGCTTTCCTGTGTGCTCATGTTGGCATCCAGTCGAAGCTACAACATGACAGTTACATCGCATCGTGGCTGAAGGTGTTGCAGCAGGACAAAAAAGCGATTTTCCGCGCCAGCGGATTAGCGCGTAATGCCTGTGAATATCTGCTTGAACGGGCACAGCAGCCGTTAGCGCTGAGCGCATGACCTTCATATCAACGGCGGAGCATCCTGCTCTGCCGTTTTTCTCCACTTCAATAAATTTGCGCTGCCCAATAAACAATTTCGCCCCAAATCTGACGGCACCAAAAGGCAAAATCCAAAGGGTGAAGGGGAAGAGAGTGAAGGGGTAACGGGCTTACCCGAAAAAGGGGAAAAGGCCATTATGCGGATATGGCTGACGCGCAAAAAGCAAAACACTACACCATCCACTGGCGAACCAGACGTCACGGAGGGATGGCTGCATCCTGAATCCGCGCAAACGCTACTGGCTGAAACTACCCGCCAACAGTTGATCCAGTTTATTCGGCAGAGCACCGCCCTTCCCGCCTCACTGTTTGAACGCTTCTGGCTGATACCAGTCCACCGCTTCGCAGAACTGGCGCAGTTGTTTCCGGCCTCGGAAAACCACCACCATTCCCACGCGGGCGGTCTGCTCGATCACAGCCTTGAAGCCGCCTGTTATGCCGCACGACTGCGGCAGAGTTATCTTTTTCCGCCTGATGCAGCGCCGGAAGATCAGGCTGCTCAGTCCGAACGCTGGACCACCGTTATCATCTACGCCGCGCTGCTGCACGATCTAGGCAAACTCATCACCGATATTGAGGTGGAAGATGCCAGCGGGCAACGCTGGTTTCCATGGCATGGCCCGCTAACCCAGCCTTATCGGTTTCGCTATCTGCCGCAACGTGATTATCTGCGCCATCCGGCTGCGGCAGCCCTTCTGCTTACCCAACTTCTCCCACCGGAAAGCCTAGACTGGCTCGCTGCTGATTCAGTTGCCTTATCCACCCTGCTTCACTGCCTGAACGGGCAATATCAGTATGCCGGGCTGGCAGGTGAACTGGTGCAGAAAGCCGACCGGGCGTCGGTGGCATTTAATCTCGGCGGCGATCCAGTTAAGGCTATCCATCGTCCACAAACCTCGCTGCCGCAGCAAATCATCGCGGCCCTGCGCGACCTGCTGGCGCATGAGTTCCGGCTCAACAACCCGAACGGCGGTTCTGACGGCTGGCTGACGGAAGAGGCGCTGTGGCTGGTCAGCAAGAACGCTGCCGATGCAGTGCGTGGCTGGTTGTTGCGCCAGGGGATTGACGCCGTACCACAACATAACGTGCGGCTGTTCGACGAGATGCAGGCACACCAGTTGCTTATTCCCTGTGAGGATAAAGCCATCTGGCATTGCCGGATTGAGGCCAGCGGCGGCTGGAGCAGTGAGCTTACGCTGCTGCGCTTTTCTCCTTCGCTGATTTGGGAAGATCCACAACAGCGGCCCGCAACATTCAGTGGAACTGTTACGCCAATAGCGGAAGTCCAGAATGAGACAGAAGCAGTGATTGCAACGGACGCGGTAGTAGAACAACTATCCCCTCAACCCGAACAGAACGATGCCCTACTTTCAGGCGAAGCATTCTGGCAGTGGCTGGTGCGTAACGTTCAGGCCCAACATCTGGAAGTCAATGAACCTAACGCCCGGATTCATACCGTCGCCGGGTCGGTGTTTCTGGTGACGCCCGGTATTTTCAAACTCTGGCTTAGCACCTGCGGTCAGAATGTCCCAGAAGAATACTGGCGGGAGGTACAGAAGAAGTTCCAGAACCTGAATCTTCACCGAAAACAAAAAAACGGCCTCAACATCTGGCACTGCGCCGTTGTCGGCCCACGCCGTTGTTCACGTCTGAAGGGATATCTGCTTGACGATCCCACGCCGCTTTTTGGAGATGACGTTCCCTTTAATAACCCTCATCTCTTGCTCAGTGAAGGAGAAGACACCCATGACCTTTGAACAGCTCCTGGAAGAGTATTTTTTTGCCCGCCTGCTACGCCCTGATACCCAGAGCTGCTATTGCACGGCAGTAAATCAGTTTACCCACTGGCGCAACGTGTTACCCGCCGAAGTCACACCGCATATGGTGCTGGAGTGGCGTCATTACCTGCTAAATGTGCGATGTATCAAGCCGGTGAGCTGGAATCACTATATGCGCCATATGCGGGCCTTGTATAACTTCGCGATTGAACAGGGATTACTGGAGCAGTTCATCAATCCATTCCAGAAAACATCACTGCGGGAATCCCGTAAGAAAAAGAAAACCCTGACCCGCGAGCAAATCCTCGCATCCCGCAAAGTGCTGAACCAGTTTATCGAACGGGAGAGAATGCAGCGCGGCTATCGTTCACCTTTGTATCCTGCATGGTTTTGGTTGACCGTGGTTGAAACCTTCAACTACACCGCTATCCGGCTGAACCAGCTTATCCATCTGCGCATTAAGGATGTCGATCTGGTCCATGACACGCTGTTTATTCAGAGCGAAGGCAGCAAAAGCCATGATGAACATATCGTTCCCATTGCCTCCCGGCTTCGACCCTATCTGGAGCATCTGCTTGAAGAAGCTAAAACAAGAGGAATACGGGCTGACGATCAGTTGTTCAACATCAACCGCTTCAGTCGGCGGACGCTGCGCCAGGGTAAACCGATGACAGAAAATCAGGTCAGTTATTTCTTTGCCAAACTCAGCGATGCCTGCCACAGCCGGTTTTCATCACATCGCTACCGTCATACCGTGGCCACAGAATTGATGCAGAAACCGGAGCAAAATTTGTATGTCACGCAGAAACTACTCGGCCACCGCGATATTAAGGTGACGCTCAGCTATATTGAACACAATGTCGAGATGCTCAGAAGTTGCGTGGAGAGAGATTGACAAAACAGGGAGTGAGTGAAAAGATCCGGCCCGAGGCTTTATAAACAAAAAAAGCCGGAGATGCGGCCATTTTGTAGTTGCCGTCAACGTCCAGCTTCATTGTACAACGTATTGATTGTTGTAGGTTTTCCGATTATCACAATCGTTTTTGGTGCCGAAGGCCGGACTCGAATTGCACACCTATTAGACTGATATCAATATTGTTTATAAACAGGAATAAATAGTTATACCCGCACTTGTACCCACAAGTTAAAATCCGTACGAAAAATAGACATTGCAAGTGGTTATAAAGCCATACCAGTAGAACACCGATATGGCTATCAAAGCAAGATTCAGGCAGGAAGGAAAGTTTTCTTCAGAGGGACCAAAAGTTTGGTCTCGATATCGACTTGCTCATAGTTCTCAATAAGCGCACGGACGAGATCATCAAGCGTCCAGAGCGTCAGAGGTATCGTCGAACGATCGGCTTCATAGCGAGCATCTTTCGTAAAGCCCCCCGTACTGACATAAAGCCCGCGATCGTCTTTATGGCGACCGCCGATAAAGCTGCGAATCTGCTGACTCCCCATTTGCTCCCTGCGATGTTTTACCTCAACGACGATACGTGGATTCTCAAATCCAAATCCATCAGGTGATGCGATGATATCCTTCCCACGATCTGGACCCACAGGAGACACCTGTGTTTTATATCCCATGCTGCGTAAAACTCCTGCAACCAGATACTCCATCTCCTTCGGATCGAGTCCATTAACTCGATCTTTAATACCTTCACGCGCCAACGACTCCACATCGCGAAGCGGATCAGAAACGACCTCATCTTCATCCATCGCAATTGGATTCTGTGTAATCACATCTACAGTGGGTTTCTTATCCTGCAAAAGCTCTTCTAGCGCATATTCTGGAAGCTGGAAAACCGTCAGCGTAGAACCCAATGTATTCTTGGTAGCAACAGACAGTCGATCGCGATCAATTTCTTGAGTATTCCATTTAACCTGTCGAGCGATTCCCATCCCCTCTTCCACCCATTCAGGATGATATTGGAAATCTGAAGTAACTTTGCCTAGCAAATAAGTACGGTTGGCTGGCGAATAGGTAATAACCCAATCACCCTTTTGGATTTCGTTCACAAAACGCCAGACCTGCGATGCACCAGAACGCGCAGTTCCCAGTTTTGCTAATGGATCTGCCTCCTGGTATAAGGCGAGTAACTGAGCTCGGGACAGGCCGGGTTTGACTAATGGAGCCAGCTGAGACCAACCGATGCCTACAATTTGCTTATCGCGAAAATCGTCATAGAGCTTGCCGCCGTCACCGCGGATCATCCACATTCTGTTGCCCATACCCGTCCCTTCATGAGGAAAAGAAATTAAGCTGGATCATAAGCTTGTTCGCCGCATGCGTCAAAACCATCAACAACGACGGCCCAGCATTCCCGGATTGTACTTGCGATAATGTGCCCAGTAAAAATTACAGCTTCTATTTGCATGATATCTCGTCCATATAAGTAAAAGCACCAACCAGCATCGGCAGGTGCTTTTTGGAATGAGTAAATAAGTAAGGAAAGCTGCAGTGTGAATCAGGAAGGCTATTCCCAATGTTCACCGTGCCGCGCTAATACGATTTCTTTTCAATAAACCAGTTGCCTGTCGCGCCCGCAGAATATCGACTGCCCGCAGATATGGGGACTGTTCTAGCCAGTCGAATCCCCTGCGATCAATACGAACCAGCCCGTACTTTTCTACCAGAAAATTAACGGCATCGGCCAAAGATATACCGGCATCGATATGTTCCTGAATTACCTTTTCATCACTGAACGGCGTGTCGTTTAGCGTCAGGCCATAATGTTGTTCCAGCAGGCGAGCAAGCAGCATTTGCCAGACTGCCACAGGCGACAGACATAGCGTCGCCGCCTGCGGAGTTGTTGCAGGTAGAGTTTTCATATTTGCTCTTGTGAAAGTAGTTAACAATGAGTGGGGTAAACGGCGATGTATACGTAGCCGCAACTGCCAAGGGTATCGGCTTCGCAGGTGAAACCATTGTGGTACAGGGTGACACAGTGGGCATGGCGAGGATTTATTTCACCAGTAGTCAGCATCGATTCCATCTGGCTGATAAAATGCGGGAATGCCAAATCCAGCTTAAGACATTCTGCTTCGCTGAACTTACCGGTGATACTGGCCCGGTCAGCCAGATAGTGCAGTCGGTTTCCCTCCTGTACCAGACGAGCGCCAAAGCAAGGTGTCACATTACGATTCAGACTCCACTTGAGAAATGAATCGTTCTCTGAATCAGTAGATTTCATTGAAGTGCCCTCATATCCAGCCTCGCTCTGCAAACGACACAATGCCATCTGAACCGACAACCAGATGATCGAGTATGTTCACATCAACCAGTGCCAGCGCTTCTTCAAGCCTGCCCGTAATGTTGCGGTCACATTGACTGGGCTCCGGATCACCGGATGGATGGTTATGCGCCAGCACAACAGCTGCAGCATTGAAGCGAAGCGCTGACTTCACTACCTCTCGAGGATGGACCTGGACATGGTTAATCGAACCGGCAAATAGCGTTTCACTCTCCAATAAACGGTGCTGGTTATCAAGATAGAGCACCATAAACACTTCCCGTTCTTGTCCTGCCAGATGTAACCGAAGCCAGTCACGTGCTGCCGTACTTGAGGTAAAGGATATGCCAGGCTGGCGCAGATATTTATCCAGCAGGTTGATAGCGCGGCGGATGGTCCGTTGGGCATAGGGTGTCAATCCGGAGGTCGCGGGGAGCAGGAAACCATGCTGGGCCATAACCGTCAGTTGGAAAAGTTCAGGCTGTAATGACACCGGGGATAATGCGGTATTCATGTCAGGTATTCCTCAGTCGATAAGATGCATAATGTCGCTGCACTCCGGATGGTTCAGCGCGTAGTCGCGTAAGCGATAATAATGCTCAGTCATCGTGTCGCATTCGGTACGACAGGCATGGTGGCTGTATGCCATCAGGCAGGCGACTATCCCTGCTGCTTCACTGGTAAGCTCTGCGCCATTGCCGTTCATGCTGTTGAACAATGTCCACTTCTCATCTTGCTCTGACTCGGGAGCCATAAAAGCGCCACCGTTACTGAGCGTCGAAAAGTTCCAGATACCGCCGTGATAATCGATACACAGGCGGTCCATCCAGGCAAAGATTTGAGGCTCAAGCGTTATCCATTGCGGGATAGAGCCAAAGTGCTGCGGCCAGAAACCAATTCGTAACTCGTCAGGGACGACTGAGGCAGTAATTGCTGCCTGCTCAGCGAACTGAAGGTTATGTGTATTCATTAAACTATCTCCTTATGCCGGAACTGTTGTTTAACGCCCGAAAAAATCGAGCATGTTTTCTGCCATTACCCACAGGGCGCGATTGAGCTTCACATCGCCATCAATACCGGTAACAGCACGGGTGCGGCTGCTTTTCCCCTGAGCGGTTCGCCCTGACAATCCACCTTTCATCAGGTTCTCCTGCACGCGCTGGTATACGGTCCACAGGTCATCGCTGTAGTCCTCCCGGCGACGAGGGGTCAGTAACTGCGATACCGTGACCGGCTGGTGGTCTTCACCAAAGCGATACTTCAGCGCGGCATTCGCCAGGGCGTTACGGGCTGGTTCTGGCAGTGCCAGTGACTGCATTGCATCGCGCTTCTCCTCAACCCGGTCAAACACACCGAGCACTTCGTAAGCCCCTTCAATCACCTTCTCGACGACATTCCCTTTATGCGGTACCCGCACTTCTCCGAATGACTGACCGCAGACCAGGCCGTTGGTACAGACGCCTCGAAACAGCCCCGGCAGCATCTGGTAGCTTGATGAGCCGTCATGGCTGTTGAGCAAAATGATTTCCGGCACCTGATGTCCGGTCAGTTGACCGGCACGACGCAGGCGAAGCATGTGTTTGGTGTGTTCCCGCTTGCTCTGGTCGCGAACCTTTGTCTGGCAGGCAAAGAACGGCTCAAAACCTTCGCGCTGCAGGCTTTCGAGGATGGTAATGGTCGGGATGTAGGTGTACCTGTCTGAACGAGATTCATGCTTGTCACTCCCGAACACACTGGGGACATGACTCATCAGCTCTTCGTGGGTCAGAGGCCGGTCACGGCGTATCTGGTTTATACGACCAAAGCGGCTGGCTAATCGCATAGCTAACTCCTTATCTGATAATGAAATAAAAACAAAAAGGCCATGTTCCCGAAGGAGCATGGCCTGTTGCTATCTGGTGCTGGTGTGTTGCGAGGTGGAGAGGACTGAAATGTAATTAACTAATCGCTGTAGTGTGTGGTCCGGCACTCACTGAGGTCAGACAGCTCTTTTTGCGTATTCTTCAGACCCGGACTGAAAGTGCCTACTTTTTTATCGCTGACATAAACATCGAAATTTGCTGCCTGCCCCAGTGCGTCAATAAATGACACCCAGGCATTATCGCCATTCCCCCAGCCGAGGGATGAAGGTAATGAGAACTGACTGTTATCCATGACCACCGTTATTTCCGTCCCGTCGTCATGAGAACTTACTGATGTTCCATCAGGCAGAGTGAGATCAACACCGTGTTGCAGAATATTCTGCGCATCCGGATTGCCAGTACAGTTCAGATTAAACACCACCTTCTCCGGGCTGGTAATGATATATTCGGTCACGCCCATCCCAAAACCACTCGTCCACATATTGGGAATAGCCTGTGCTGTTGATACAGAAGCCAGCATAGCTAATGTAAATATTACGTAAGGCAGTCGCATAATGTTGTCCTCAAATCATGTAATAAAGCTTTTGTTGTTTAAAACAATAAAGTAATGAAAAAACAGTTGGATTATTTTATTTGTTTGTAGCGAAACGCTTCTTTCCCGGCATAAATCCCGACAAGATCGTCATAACGAGGGTCCTTTTTATTCGGGCGGAACGTTACTTTCATATCGGGACTGCACATATCCTTCATGGTGAGATTGAATTCTTTACCTGGCGTAATGGTATACCCTGTTGCCACATCGTCTTTACTGGGAGTGATCCACCCCCATATTCCCCCCGGACAATCTCTGGAAGGTTTCGAGCGAACAACAATAAACCATCCCATTGAATCCACTTCCGTCGCTGTACACAGTTTACTGACCTGTCGGTGGGCATCACACCAGAATATATTCCCACTTTTATTATTCACTGCCGCAGGCAGGAACCCGCTATAAGGACGTGCTGCGTGAGCATTACCTGCGATAAGTAAGGGAAAAAACATGACTGGCAGTAAAGACATTAATTTCAATTTTTTCATTAGATTAACCTTACATTCAATTGTGGAGACCATCTCTAATCACTTTGTCCGGATTGCCCCCGACTTTCTGATGGAGAAAATGAATTCAGCGACTGCTGAATAAAACGGAAATGAGGTAAGGCAGAGATAAAATGTTTGTCCTCCGACAGCTGATAGAGAAGCTCACTGCGAATAAATGTTTCCCGCGATGGCCTTACCAGATGAATCTCATCCAGCCGGAAGACACGTAATTGCCTGTTATGTTCAGCGACAAGATACCAGTAACCGTCAAGAGCGATTAGCCGGTAAGGTGCGATGGCCTCATGACGCTCCCCTTCAGTCAGAACGGTGATGCGCTGACATCCCGAAATAGCTCTGACCAGCCTGTAGAAGCAGAGCTTTCCTGCCGGGGGATGAGGTCTGTCCTGATGCCATACCAGACAGGGTCGATCATCACAGTCCAGCAGGCTGCTGATCAGTCGCCGGTCAAAGCCAGGGAAAACCCCGGCCAGCCCCGTGCGGTGAGCAAAGGTCAGAATATCTATTTCCTGCCGCGTACTGTGAATATCCGAGCGCAGACTGCACTGCCCCTGGTAATAATCCAGGTCGAGATACATCAGACGTTCCCGAAAGTCACGACGCAGCGTGCGCTCTGACACCCCAAATTCAGTTGCCAGTTTGCGAATAAACAGAGTTTCACCGGACACCAGGCGGCTGATAATCAACGACAACCTGACAGCAAGCCGGTCATGTCGCCGCTCCTGAAGCGTCATGAAAGATTTCTCCTGAGAAGTTAACTCTCTGAATTAATACTGATTACTTTAAAGGAAGGAGTGGACAGGGTATGGACAACATCGGAACTATTTTTTATGAGCAGTCCAGCCTTGTGGGCGCTCGTCTGACAGACAATGATGCTTCGCCTGATTTAATTGATGATAAAACGCACTGGAAAGGACATGTCCACAATCAACAAATCATTAACAACCAGTTCATCATTCGCAGAGAAAATTGCGATATCAGAAGAATATCCAGTCCCAGACGGCCCGTGCGACCGACACCACCGCATCACGCACGCTACGAATCACCGTTTTCAATGGCGCAGGCAGGAATGACGATGACTCAGCCGTATCGAAAACACGGCCCACAGCGTCACCGAAACTGTCACGGGCCTGCGACTTTACCGGCTCTGTGCAGAGTCTCCCTTGCAGTTGTGTCACCACCGGGCTGGCGGCGCGGTCAGGCAGACAACACATCATGTTTGCCACCATATCCTCAATGCCCCATCCAGTCCTGGCGGACACCACACAGACCGGATGATGCGGTTTAAACATTGCCATAATTGCAGCCTGCTTCGCTTTAAGATTTCCCAGTTGGTGCGGTGAAGGCTTGCTGGTGAGAGTATCCCATTCATGACAGGGTTCGATTTTGTCAGCCTGGTTAATCACAAACAGTACCTTTTGCCTGTAAGGTTGCATCACACCGTGCCAGAACTGCTCGTCCACGGTTAGTGCCCGATCATCGGCCTTAATGACCCACAGCACCAGGTCCAGCTCCGGCAGCATACGACAGTACAGAGCACGGTATTCTTGATCCCGTAGTCCGTTTTCACCTACCCCCGGTAAATCGACAATCACCAGACTGTGACGACCGCTGCGCAATCGGAAGCGCAGTACGTCGCGAGTACAGGCGTTCACGTCACTCACCGGGGACACCTCGCCCCGGAAAAGTTCGTTGCAGAGAGAGGATTTACCAGCACCACTTTTGCCCATGATGCCAATCACCGGCTCGTAATGGGTCAGGTTCTGGATACGTTCAAGAATAAGCTGGCGAAGCATGCGCGGAAGCGACGCGAGCGGTTGTTCAAAGGCCTGAAGGCCGTCAGGTTTATTCATACAGTAGTCTCAGCGTGAAAAATAAAAAACCCGCTTTCCAGTCAGGAAGGCAGGGATTCACGGAGATAATATCTATCTGAAATTATTTGGAATTTTAGATTAACACGTAAAGGAAATTGTGCAGCGCAGAACTAAAAGATGTCTGCTGAGTGCCAATAACGGACGTTGTTAAGCTCATGCAGTATGGATTCACGAAGAACATACGTTATTTTTTGTCCTGATTGACTCGGAATGAAAGCTCCTGATGGCTCTCTTTTCGCTCGCTGTAACGATCTGCAAGATAACCGGTTTGTCCCTTAAGCAGCACTGTGATTTTAAACAGCGCCTCGGCTACATCGACGGAACTAAATGTTTCTCGACTATTCTCTAAGGCAACTTGCGGCCTATACAAAAAAGAGCCGGGTTATACCCGGCTTTTTTTAGCTGATTTCAAAATCTTTTAATTCCCCACCTTCAGCAATCAGATTTGAGATCCGCTTCGGCATTCGCCCCTGACCTGACCATGTTTTTGACTCTCCAGTTTCGTCAGTATATCGATACTTCGCCGGGCGGGGGGAGCGCGTCCTTTTAGACTTACCCGGAGAGCCAATAGCAGCCATAAGTTCGGAGGGGTCGATACCCTCATCAAGCATCATCTGACGAAGTGTTTCCAGTTTATCGCGGCGCTGACTTTCATTTGCAAGACGTAATGTCTCTTCTTCTCGTCGTTCTATAAGAATAATTTTAAACTTTTCCAGAATATCTTCCAGCACATCTAATGACATTTCACGAGTCTGAGAGCGTAAGGTACGGATATTGTTTAACTGTGTAAGAGCATCTGACATAAAGAGACCTTTAAAAATTTTTTCGTTGTTCAGCAAATACCAATATCGACGGTTGCTCATCAACCCGATTTCTCTTACTGAGCATTTTAATCCGATTGGTACATATTGTTATTAACGAGGTTTAGACTACTGATATAAATCTCTTATCGCAAGACAAAATCAAGAAGAATGTGCAAGAACTAAATTCTAACCCCTACGAAATGTCCATGCATTTTTAAAGGTACTTAAAACGATGATGCCAGGAGTCATCCGAAGAGCCTTTTTATACCCTCATAACTTATTGCTTCAGTCATACCTGATGAGTTTTAAATCAGGAGAGACATTTAGTGAATTAGCGCCGCCGCTTAGTAAGTTTTTTCACAAATGGCAAGATGGCACACAGGGGATAGACACCTGTATTTTTTTCAAATGTAAAAAAAAAGCCTGCTGTTAGCAGGCCATAAATTTTTTTAACTCATTTTTTGTTCGATTCTGATAAATAGGGTAAGCATGCAATTAAACGTGAATCAGAGAGCATAACAAAAATGCTATAAATATTTCCTGGCCGCATCAAATATCTCCTGTGACGTTAACTCCCTGTCAGTAGCCACGTAAACAATGCCATGATCGCCAGTTAAGGAAGGAAAACCTGCAGACATAATCCGAAGATGTGTATCTTCACCGTTTGGATATTCCTGCCTGATAGAGGATATACCTTCCAGAACGGTCATGACTTTACAGGATTCAGCATTAAAGAAAACAAGGACTTTAATCATATTCTATTACCCTGTTCTCTTGTGGGTGTTAACTGGCAGATGCCATTAAGGTCAAAGCCATTACGCACTTCTTATTTAACTTGCGGTTAGCTTGTGCTTTTAAAATTTTTATGCATTAGTCCTGCACTTCATAACATCGGTCAGCGCACTCATAATTGTGAAAAGTATGCTGATCAGATATTAAGAATAAACGATTTTCCACTGATTTAAGTTATGGGTCTGTCTACTCAGGGATAATCCTTCATCGTTATCGCAAACCCACATTGATTTATTTATCGCAAAGTATTACGTTTGCAGCAGCAGGACCTTTGTCTCCGATCTGAATGGCGAATTCAACTTTCTGTCCTTCAAATAAAGTTTTAAAGTTGTCGACATTAAGCTTAGGAAAATGGACAACGATATCTTTGCTGCCATCAAGAGGAGAGATGAAGCCAAAACCTTTGTCTTCGTTAAACCATTTTACCAGGCCTGTAATTCTATAGGTCATACTGACTCCAGTTATGCATCATTGTATTGATAGTAAACGTATGGACTCAAAAAGAGGGGATATCAACGATAGCGCCTGGTAATGAGAACTGCCCGGAAAATATCTAACTTTCATTAGTGCATCGAACTGATGGGATTCATTAAGGCACAAGGAATCGTTATAAGAAAATTATATTTTAGCCGTCCAGAGGTCCTGTTGGGAAAATAAAAATGGCTGAATGCCATTTTCAATGTATAGTCTTTACGAGTTTTTAATAAGGAATTGACTTGTCCCATAAAATGACAGGAATTGTCAAAAGCTTTGACATTCTTAGTGGTAAAGGCCTCATCATCCCATCTGATGGAAGAAAAGACGTTCTGCTTCACATTTCATCCGTTAACTCCCGCGAATCAGAATTACTCATCCGTGGAAGGCGCATAGAATTTTGCCGGATAAACGGTCTCAGGGGGCCTGTGGCTGCGAACATTTATCTTTCCTGATTTTCAGTGTGTCAAAATAGATAGATTAAAACTTAACCACATGTGGTACGGTGAAGCTCATTCATTGAAAGGTTAATGGTTATGTCTGTTATCAATTACGCAATGAAATTCTTCAGCAGTGCGTCTACTGCCACAGCTGCCTGTCCTGTTTGTGGCTTAAAATCAGTACAACCGTTGTCAAAAATCCGGCTCAACCAGACCATGCTTTGCCCCGGATGTAAGGCTCTGTTTATCTCCCGACGCTAGCTCGACCAAAACCGCAGAACAGAGCTCATGTCCTATACTTATGTTAGATTCCGGCAGCTGTTAAATCCCTGATGCCTGACGCCCATCCTGAGAGAACGTTTCTGAACTGATTTCGCAACTGCTCCTGCGCGCTAACGTCGCATCAGAGCAATGCTATGAAAATGATCCCCAGAGCGTGGTTTAACCGCTCCCGTATACTGATGAATGCTGCCGAAAACATAACGTTTTCGGCGAACGATCCTGCCGGTGAAAGCTCGCCGCGGTCAGAACTCTTTTCGACCGTCCAGATGGAACGCTACGGCCAGAAGCTGGCGCGGACTCATAAAGTATCACCGGATAAGCATCCTTATTATCTTCTGAAACGGCTTGGCGACAATGAGGCCGTCATTACCCAAAACTGCTATGAGCTTAACGCGGGTAAAAAGACTAGTATCATGCCCGCTGGTGAATGGCTGCTGGACAATTATTATCTGATTGAGGAACAAATCCGCACTGTCCGCCAGCATCTGCCGAAAAGCTTTGGCAAAGGTCTTCCGTCGCTGGTATCGCCGCTGAATTGCCCACGAATTTATCATATTGCATCAGAGGCTATTGCTCACGGCGATGGCCGCTGGGATGCCGCCAGCCTGACCAGCTATCTCACTGCCTATCAACAGGTGACGCCGCTGACGCTGGGTGAAGTCTGGGCGTTACCGGGAATGCTGCGCCTGGCGCTGATTGAAAATCTTCGTCGTATCAGTATGGAAGTGATAAAAGCGCAGCAAGACAGAAACCTTGCCGATACGTGGATAACAAGGATTGTCGAATGCGCAGAGAGTGCGCCTGGTGATTTAATCATGGTGGTTGCCGATATGGCGCGCTCCCGGCCTCCGTTAACCAGTGCGTTTGTCGCAGAGCTGGTGCGGCGCCTGCAGGGGCATGGCAACGCGCTGTCGTTACCTCTGACCTGGGTTGATCAGTGCCTTCGGGAACAGGGGATCACCACTGACGTTCTCATACATAGTTTCAATCAGCAGCTTGCCGCCAGCCAGCTGTCCGTAAGTAACAGCATTGCGGGCCTGCGATTATTGAGTGAAACGGACTGGGCTGATTTCGCCGAAACGATAAGCGTTGTCGAACAGACATTACGCAATGATCCTGCCGGCATCTATCCCCGGATGCACTTCAATACCCGGGATCATTACCGGCACGTAGTGGAGGTTCTGGCCAGAGACAGCGGTCTCAGCGAGCCTGAGGTTGCAGAGAAAGTGCTGGCGTTTTCAGAGGAAAAAGCGCCCGATACACCGGAACATCATGTTGGTTATTATCTTGCGGGCGAAGGTCGACAGGCGCTGGATATTCATCTCCTGGCAGACGCCTCAAGGCTCCTACGCTTGCGGCACAGTTTCAACAGAATAACCCTGCTGTCATGGATTGGAAGCCTGACGCTGCTGACAACCGCAGCGACCGCAGCAATATTGCACGAAACCGCCATGCAGGGCACAGACTGGCTGTTGATCGCGGTGATATTGCCTCTGATTATCGCTTTGACTCAGTTAATGAGCGATTTACTCAGTGATGCAACCACCCGTTTTCGCGTTCCTCGACCCTTGCCGGGGATGGATTTTTCAGCCGGGATTCCCGCTGACAGTGCCACCATGTTAGTCATTCCCTGCATGTTGACCAGCCACGAAAGTTTCAGCCAGCTCCTCACCAGTCTTGAAGTCTGCTGGTTAGGGAATGAAAACGAAAATCTCAGGTTCGCGCTGCTCACTGATTTTGCTGATTCTGAAAATGAACCCTCGCCGGAAAGTCACGCGCTGCTCAGACAGGCTATCGCCGATACGCAGGCGCTTAATCGCCGCTACCCCTCCGGCCGACCACGTTTTTATCTGTTACATCGCCAGCCTGAATGGAACCCCTCGGAAGGAGCGTGGATGGGCTATGAACGCAAGCGGGGAAAACTGGCGTTACTGAACAGCTGGTTGCGCCATCCCGGAACGCAATTCGTCAGCGTTGCAGAGATGCCTGCCCACCTTTTACCGGGTCACATAAAATACGTCATTACCCTGGACAGCGATACGGTGCTCCCGCGCGATACGGCACACAAACTCGTCGCGACGATGGCGCATCCGCTGAATACGCCTGAGTATGATCCGGTACGCCAGAGGGTTGTCAAAGGATTCGGTATTTTACAGCCCGGTCTTGCGGAGGAGATACCACGCAACGGTCAGGGGCGTTACGCAGCCCTGCGCAGCAGCGTACCGGGCAATAACCCTTATTCGATGATGTCTTCGGATATCTATCAGGATCTCTTTGGGGAAGGCTCGTTTGTGGGCAAAGGGATTTACGATGTTGATATTTTTATGCAGGCCACTACCAACATCTGCCCAGAAAATCTGGTACTCAGCCACGATCTGCTTGAAGGATGCTATGCACGTTCGGGTCTGCTGAGCGAGGTATTACTGTACGAACAGTATCCTAATAATTATCTGTCGGATGTTGCACGACGTTCACGCTGGATCCGGGGTGACTGGCAACTACTTAACTGGCTGAAACCACGCGTCAGAAAAGCCGATGGAACCCGGGGCAGGAATCCGCTGACCGCGCTTTCTTACTGGAAATTACTCGATAATCTACGTCGCAGTCTGGTCGCCCCCTCCTTACTGGTATTGCTGTTCTTCACTCTGCTTTGGGTACCCAATCCGGTTTACTGGCTGGGCATACTGTTGCTGATATGGCTGTTGCCAACCATCCTCTGCATTAGCCACGACCTTCTGCATAAACCTCTGCGTCGCCGCGTGAAGCCGCATCTGTTACTGGTGGGGGCGGGCGCGCTAAAGCGTCTGTCAGGTATCAGCCTTAATTTTGCGATACTGCCGCACGAAGCCGGATATTCGCTGAAAGCGATCGCCGTGACGCTATGGCGACTGGGGATAAACAGGCGTCACCTCAGCCAGTGGGTCAGCCACAGCCAGGACAGCAGTCAGGCCAGACCCACTGTTGCACGTTTTTATCAGGCGATGTGGCTGAACGTTGCCGGTGGCGTGGCGCTGACAATACTGACCGGACAATTTGCCCCACAGCTGCTGGGGATTGCGTTACCGATCGGTTTGGTATGGTGTGTGGCACCACTGCTGATGAGCTGGCTGAGTCGCCAGCCCGTGCGTAAGGTTTTTTCGCCTAACCAGGAACAAAAACAGCTGTTACGCCAGACAAGCCGTGAAATCTGGGCTTTTTTTGAAACATTTGCCACAGCAAAAGAGAACTGGCTTCCGCCTGATAATTATCAGGAAATACCACAACCGACGGTGGCACACCGAACTTCTCCTACCAATATTGGTCTTTCACTTATGGCTAACCTGACGGCATGGGACTTTGGCTACCTGCCTGGCGGAGAGGTGCTCCGGCGCGTGTCGCTCACGCTCGACACGATGGATAAAATGGAGCACTACCGGGGCCATCTCTACAACTGGTATGACACCCGTACGCTGGTCCCCCTAAGTCCACGCTATATCTCCAGCGTCGACAGCGGCAATATGGCCGGGCATTTATTGACCCTGCGTGCAGGTCTGTCCGCCATGCGTCATCAGCCTGTTTTAAGCAACCAACAGATACTGGCAGGACTGAACGATACGCTGGATATTCTGGAAAAACAGTGGGGTAAGAACCCACCTGACAGCCTGAGACTGCTGCGCAAGCATTGCCTGAACGCGGTGTCGCTCTCTCCGCAGGCGCTTTTCAGCGAACTGAAAAGCATGCGCACCCAGTGCAACCATCTGACCAGCGCATGTCATCAGGGATCTCCTCTTCAGATGCGCTGGGCTGGACATCTGGAGCATCAACTGGTTCAGCTTTGCCATGAGTGGTCTCTGTTGCTTGGCTGGTTGCCTGCATCCTGGAATGAACAGACGCTGCCGACGCTGAGCGAGCTTGCCCGTCCGACATTAACCGGTACAGGAATGGCTCCGGCGTCAGTGGCGGAGCAGGCCCGAATGCGACTCAATATTATCACCGAGCTGGAACAGCGGCTGGATGAGCATGCCCGGATGGATTTCGCCTTTCTGTACAGTGAAGCAACCAGTCTGCTCAGCGTCGGTTATAACTGTGACACCAATATGCCTGACAAGAGCCACTACGATCTCCTGCCGTCTGAAATCCGCCTGACCAGTTTTCTTGCCATTGCGACTAATCAGCTGCCTCTTAAAAGCTGGTACGCGCTGGGTCGATTGTTTACCACGATTGATAATGAAACTGCCCTGATGTCATGGAGCGGATCCATGTTTGAATATCTGATGCCGAATCTAGTGATGCCCACCTGGCCCGGCAGCTTGCTCGATGAAATGAGTCAGTCGGCGGTTATGCGCCAGATTCACTGGGGGAAAGAACGCGGGGTACCATGGGGTGTTTCAGAGTCTGGCTATCATGCTTTTGATGTTCAGCATAATTATCAGTATCAGGCATTTGGCGTACCGGGGCTCGGTCTGCGCAGGGGACTTGCCGATGACATGGTTGTTGCTCCTTACGCCACGCTGCTGGCCCTGATGGTTTCCCCACAGAGAGCCTGTGAGAACCTGTTCAGGCTGCAAAAAAATGGTGCACGCGGAGAATACGGTTTTTATGAAGCGCTGGACTATACCCCCTCACGTCTTGCAACCGGTCAGCTCTATGCGGTGGTACAGTCCTGGATGGCGCATCACCAGGGTATGGCATTTCAGGCGCTGGCTCATGTGCTGCTTGACGCCCCCATGACTGAACGCTTTATGTCCAGCACGGTATTCCGGTCAGCGAGTCTGCTGTTACAGGAGCGCGTGCCGGATGCGGTCGATCTGTACAGTCCGCGCCGTCATTTTGAATCTCATGAGGGCAGGGTCAAACCCGTCCGCTATGAACCCCGTATTTTCTATAGCGTGGATACTCCCGCCCCGGATATTCAACTGCTGTCCAACGGCCATTATCATCTGATGTTGACTGCGGGGGGCGGTGGTTACAGTCGCTGGAAGGATATTGCACTAACGCGCTGGCGCAGTGATACCACCCGTGATAACTGGGGAGCATTCTGCTACATCCGCGATACCCAGACGGGAGATGTGTGGAGCAATACCTGGCAACCGACAGGCTACACCAGCGGACAAGACGAGGAAGTGTTGTTCACCGATGCGGGGGCAGAATTCAGATGCAGCTTCGGGGGACTCAGCGTCAAAACTCAGGTGGTGATCTCTCCGGAGGATGATGTTGAATTGCGACGGCTCACACTGATTCATCGTGGTCGCAAGCCTCGCTCTCTGGAGCTGACAACCTATGCTGAAGTGGTACTGGCACCTGATGCCAGCGATCTGGCACACCCGGCATTCAGCAATTTGTTTATTCAGACTGAGCTGGCTCCTGAGCGTGACGCTATTCTTTGCCACCGGCGCCCGCGCTCACCGGATGAACCGGGCCCTTGCCTGTTTCACATGATGGTGGTGCATGGCGATAACCGACATAACGTGTCGTTTGAAACGGACAGGGCAAGGTTTATTGGACGTGGCAGAAACCCTGAGAATGCCCAGGCAATAGAGACGGGAGGGATGCTAAGCAACACGTCGGGCTCGGTGCTGGATCCGATACTGGCAATTCGCAACGCCATCATTCTGCAGCCGGGGCAGCCGGTTACGATTGATATCATTTATGGCATCAGCGAGACCCGTCAGCAGAGCCTGGCGTTGCTGGAGAAATATCGCGATTACCCTATCGCCGATCGCGTCTTTGAACTGGCCTGGTCTCACAGTCTGGTGGTATTGCGCCAGATGAACGCCAGTGAAGATGATGCCACGTTGTTCAATTGTCTCGCCAGCGCTGTGCTTTACCCTGTCCAGGAGCTGCGCGCCGAAGGACAGGCGATCGGCCGCAACCGGCGTGGCCAGTCCGGACTGTGGGGCTGGGCAATTTCAGGGGATCTGCCGATAGTGCTGCTGAGTATAACCAGCGAGGAAAGTATCACCTCAGTGACCACACTGATTCAGGCACATCGTTACTGGAGACAGAAAGGGTTGAATGTTGATTTGGTTATCCTGAATAACAGCCCCGGCGGCTACCAGCAGGGATTACAAAATCAGATTATGGAGTTAATTTATGCCGGGTCTGAAGCCAGTCTGCTGGATAAAAAGGGCGGGCTTTTTGTCCGCAACGGTGAGCATCTCTCCGCTGAGGATAAGTTGCTTTTGATGAGCGTGGCCTGTCTTTATCTTGATGACCGCGCAGGGGGTATTATTGAGCAGCTTAACCAGCGTATTCATACCCTGAAATCGCCGGCAAGGGCATTCATTCCGCGTGCTGTGCGCGAGCGTAATCAACATACGGACTGGAGCCCTGATACCAGTCAGTTATGCCATTTCAATGGGTACGGTGGATTTTCTCAGGATGGGCGGGAGTATCAGATCGTCCTTCGGGAAAATGCGCTTACACCGGCTCCCTGGTCGAACATACTGGCAAATTCCCGTTTTGGCAGCGTGATCTCAGAGGCAGGGCAGGCCTATACCTGGTATGAGAATGCCCATGAATACCGGTTGACGCCGTGGGAGAACGATCCGGTGAGCGATCGCAGCGGCGAGGCATTTTACCTGCGCGATGAAGAGAGCGGGGAGTGCTGGTCGCCGACGGCTTTACCTGTTCGCGGACACGGTGATTACCTGACCCGCCATGGTTTTGGCTACAGCGTTTTTGCCCATCGTGAGAGTGGTATAGACAGCGAGTTGACGGTCCTGGTTGCTGAAGAAGATCCGGTTAAACTGGTGCTCCTGACGCTCAGTAACTCTTCGGGACGGACACGTCAACTTTCCGTCACAGGCTATGTAGAGTGGACGCTCGGAGAAACACGAACGCGCTCAGCCCCTCACATTGTGACACATGTGGCCAGAACGCCCGCCGGCTGCGGGGTGCTTGCGAATAACTTTTATGGTGATAATGGTGGCGGCCGAACTGCATTTTTTGCCGTCAGCGGTAATGACTGTTCTCTGACAGGGGACCGCCGGGAGTTTATTGGCCGTAATGGTTCCCTTCACGCCCCTTCGGCCATGAAACTGCAAAAGCTTTCTGGTAAGACGGGGGCCGGTCTGGATCCCTGCGGAGCGGTGCAATCGGCGGTTACATTAATTGACGGGGACCAGAGGACGTTTATTTTTATCCTCGGCGCAGAGGAGAATGATGTTTGTGCTCAGGAGACGCTGGCCCGCTACATGAACGAGGATACGGTCCGCCAGGAGCTGAACCGGATTCATAATCACTGGCACAATGTGCTCGATAAAATCGTAGTTAACACCCCCGACACGTCCGTAAATTTACTGGTTAATGGCTGGCTGTTGTATCAGACGGTCGCCTGCCGTCTTATGGCCCGGAGTGGCTACTATCAGTCTGGCGGTGCATTTGGTTTTCGCGATCAGCTGCAGGATACGCTGGCTCTGAGCCACGCTGCTCCGAACCGGATGCGTGAACAGATAATACTCTGTGCATCACGGCAGTTTATCGAGGGAGATGTGCAGCACTGGTGGCACCCGCCACACGGCAACGGTGTGCGTACCCGCTGTTCCGATGACTATCTTTGGCTGCCGCTTGCTGTTTGCCACTATGTTGAAACGACGGGGGATATGGATGCACTGGAAATACGCATTCCTTATCTGGAGGGACGCTCGCTTCAGCCTGGTGAAGAGTCTGTCTATGACACGCCGGTCATCAGCGGCACCGAAGAGACACTCTGGTTACACTGCGTCAAAGCTATTCACTATGGACTTCGCTTCGGGGAGCATGGCCTGCCGCTGATGGGGGCTGGTGACTGGAATGACGGGATGAACCGGGTGGGTATCGAAGGCAAAGGTGAAAGCGTCTGGCTGGGCTTCTTCCTGTACGACATTTTGCAGCGGTTTGCAGCGCTGGCGGAGCGCAGGCTGGATGAAAGCGTCGCCGCGATGTGCCGTTCACAGGCTCTGCGCCTGCAAAGTAATCTCGAAGCCCACGCCTGGGATGGGGAATGGTACCGCCGCGGGTATTTTGACGATGGTACTCCCCTGGGATCGAAAACCTCACAGGACTGCCGGATTGATGCGATTGCGCAGAGCTGGTCTGTATTGTCCGGCGCCGCGAGCCCGGGACGGTGCGCAAAGGCCATGCAGGCGCTGGATAAGCACCTTGTGGATAACGAAGGAGGGCTGATCAAACTGTTAACGCCTCCTTTCGACGGACACGGTCCAAATCCGGGCTACATACAGGGGTACCTGCCCGGCGTGCGGGAAAACGGAGGGCAGTATACGCATGGCGCCATCTGGGCAGTGATGGCCTTTGCCCGAATGGGGAATGCCGAACGCGCCTGGCAACTCTGGTCAATGCTCAGCCCTATAAATCATACCCTGAATGCGGACTCTGTCGGGATTTATAAAGCTGAGCCTTATGTCATGAGTGCTGATGTCTACAGCGTCGCTCCCCATATCGGACGTGCAGGGTGGAGCTGGTATACCGGTTCCGCAGGCTGGGCCTGGCGTTTACTTACCGAGGAATTACTGGGGATAAAACGTTCCGGCACTGACTTTAGTGTTCATGCCAGGTTACCGGATGAGTGGTCGTCTTTTTCTATGGCATATCAATATGGTGAAAGCCATTATCAGATTAGTGTTTCACGCGGCGATGCAGAATATTGCGTGACGCTGGATGGTGTTCTCCTCCCTGATGACAGAATACCGCTGAAGGATGATGGACAAAACCACACGGTTGAGATCATTCAGAACTGACACTGATCCCGGAGGTGCGTTAACGTCTGCCGTTAATGCGCTGATTATCCCTGAGAACATTAATCGCAGTCTGCATGGCGATTTTGTCATCCCGCCTTTTTTGTTTGTCCTGCATGACCTGAAGGTATTCCAGCAAGGTGCGGGTATTAATCGGTCGGCCCTGTTTACCCACAGCCAGCACGGCTTCGCCAAGAATAATTTTCACAGGCGGTAGTTGTGCCGGATACCAGTCAAGGGTGTCTTCTGATTTCATCTTAAATTTCTCACGGAAGGGTAGTATACCATAAATGAGACGTTCAATTTTCAATATCTGATATCCTGATTCAGACACAACTTAACATAACTCATGCCAGCTATTTTTATATTAAAGCGTATAATAACTACTATATTCCTCAGAGAATTATTTATGTCTTATACAAATGGGCTCAGGTATTTTAAAGAAAGACCGGTTCATGTTGCCTGCCCGGTATGCGCGCACAGAGCCGATCAGAAAGCAGGTAAACTAAGAAAAGATGCGGTTCTTGAGTGCCCTGCCTGCGGACTGTTGTTCAGACCTTCAGAATGCTGGTGTATCGGCGGCTGATCAGCTTCTGCCACTTAACGTCAGTGATGTCGGAAAATGACAACGTTCCTCCTGTACTGCAGTTGTCGAGGGTATGATAATGAAATCTAAAAAATCTGTTTTTATTGAAGGACATATCCTGTCAAGCAGCTGTCACGGGCAGGCCGGTCAACCTTTCTGTATTCACCGGGTCAGGTTTAGTAATGGTAAATATGCGATTATCCGGGTGGCATCCGGGATATGTTTCAAACCAGGCGAAATTATTCAACGAAACGATTGTGAGTGGTTTTATAAACTTACCAAAATTCGCCTTCTTTCTTTTGAGTACCTTGATGATGATGAATCAAGAAGACAATTTCTTGAGTATCAATGATAAAATCATGGATTTATAATAGAATAACTTTGCTGGCTTACAATTCATTCCTGACTCTTTAAATTCTTTACCAGTCATTGCAAAATTATTTTTTCTGAATTTAGATGAATTTAAATTGCCTCAAACAAAATGTATCGCCAAAGACGAATTGCCTCATTGTTTTCCTTTTGCGTTATAACCTTCATTAGCATTAAGGAAATTTATGGCACAGACTTTTACTCATAATTTACTTCATCCTCGCCACTGGCTTACCTGGTCTGGTTTGGGTCTGCTGTGGCTTCTCGTTCAACTTCCTTACCCGGTTTTACATATTCTGGGTTCTGGCCTTGGAAAAATATCCAGACCCTTTCTGAAACGTCGGGAAGGAATTACGATTAGAAATATCGAACTGTGCTTTCCCGAGATGACACCGTTTGCCCGGAGTCAGATGGTCAATAAAAACTTTGTTTCTCTCGGGCTGGGACTGATGGAAACAGGAATGGCTTGGTTCTGGAGCGATGCGAGAGTCAAAAAATGGTTTGATGTCGAAGGGCTTGAAAACCTGACCGGTGCGACAAGAGGAGTAATGGTTGTCGGGATTCATTTTATGTCCCTTGAGTTGTGTGGAAGAGTAATGGGGTTATGCCATCCTATGATGGCAACGTATCGCCCACACAATGATCCATTAATGGAATGGGTACAGACAAAAGGGCGTATGCGTTCAAATAAGGCTATGATTAATCGACGTAATTTATCAGGTTTTGTTCATGCGCTAAAAGCAGGTGAAGCCGTTTGGTTTGCACCAGACCAGGATTATGGGTCTAAAGGAAGCGTTTTTGCACCTTTTTTCTCGGTAAAAAAAGCAGCCACGACGAACGGAACGTATGCTCTGTCAAAACTAGCTGGTGCACACTTGATCACACTTAGCATGATTCGACGTAGCGATAAAAAAGGTTATCACATGTATATCAGCAATCCGTTGTCAGGCTATCCAGGGGAAGACAAGGTCGCCGCAGCAGCTTATATGAACAAGATCATCGAGCGTGAAATTCTCCGTGCCCCTGAGCAATACCTGTGGATGCATCGCAGGTTCAAAACGCGTCCTGAAGGCGAAGTCTCTTTATACAAATGAACCACTCTGCTTGTCATGAGCCAGAATCTATCTTTCTTGCCACTGCGTATTTGTAAAAAATTCGATAAGGAATTTCCGATCGGATTCATGTTAACGATGGCTTAACTGACAACCAAGGTTAATCAATTGAACCGGTTCGGATTTGAAAGTCCGTTTTTCGCTCATTGCGGACCTTCAGATCAGCTAGCCTGCACGCTTCGAGCCAGAATTAATCGTTCTAATTTTCATACCTCAGCTATGTACTCTGTACGTAACGGGACAAGAGGGAGTAGTTAGAGAACCCTAGTCGATTCAGATTCATAACAGCACTGAGAAATCAGACGAAGAAACCACTGAGATCACAACGCTATTTAGCAGATCGCCGATAAGATTTCGCCGCTTGCCAGGCATGTTTCATCTTCTCAATAAACTCCAGCTTCTCTTCAGGTTGGACGTTCCACACATCTATAGCCGCAATAATCATGTCATAACGCATAGACGTATTATAAGGGCGAAGATAACCCGCTATTCGTCCTTTTCCTTTGAGATAGTCCCAGAGATAAACTAACTGAGTTTCATCATCACGTGACATCCAGTCAAAATCTGTCAGAAAAAAATCATATTGCTCAAGCCAGCGCTCATGCAGTTTTTTGAAATAAGAGATCTTATCTCCAAGTGAGCATGGAGCTTCATCAATGTATCTCATCACACCATTGATGAGTTCACGCTCAGTTACCGGGGAGGGGTTGTACAGAGCGGTACAAGCTCCCGCGTTCAGATAAAATCGGGAGAAAACGCGTTTCGGTTTTTTCGAAGCAGTGGCCTGTGGATTTGTTATCAGATCCCAATCAATATCATCCAAATCGATATTCAAATTAGAGAAATCAAAATTGGTGAAGATATTATCGTCCATTAAAAGAGAATTAAAACCACCTGAACAACCGGCGTCATTCCCCAACCCACCAAGTGTCAACCCTGCAGGTAATACTGGATATTCAAAAATATAATGGTGAGCAAACCACGATGCTCTTGGTGTACCTTTGAAACAATCAAAATAATCTTTATCAATCAGTTGCAGGTCGGCCCATTCTTTAAGTGTTTTCCGCGCAGCTTTGATTCTGTCCTGATCGCCAGAAAAATGCCGTTCAAGTATCTGAGAGATCAAATGTCGAAACTGATCCGGCGTATCATAAGTACTGCACAGTAACGAGTGATCAGTATTTAAAAACCCATCAAGCGTTTTTAAGTACATTATCTCGTAGCGGATCATATCGTAATGCAACATCGTCTCATCCCTCTGATTCTGGCTTCCGAAAAGAGATTAACATGGACATCTTTTTGGTAGATGGAGGCGAGTCACAGACCTGAAGAATGACTGATTTTTAACTGATATCCTGCTGATTTTATTGTGATAACACTCTGACATTTTACTGCGTTATTCCTGTGGTTTTTACTCTATGAATCCCCTCTGTTCACCTCATTAGAATCGCTCAACAGCAGATATGAACATTTGGGTTTTTAGTATAATTAAAGGGGACTCCCTGTTTCTATACCACCCTGTTCATAGCACCTTCTCCAACAAGCAACCCTGCCTGTATTCCCCTGGATACACGGTTCCCTTTATCTGCCGTATCCCCACTTCTCTTAAAAATTACATCTCATCCCAATCCTTTGTACTCCACCTGACAAAGGATAAATCAATGCACACACCCTACCCTTTTAATTCCAGATACACGATGAACTGGTTTCTACTTTCTCTACTCAATGACCACCTGAATCAGCTACTGAACCGATACTCCCGAATACAGGCACTCAGACTCGACCTGTTCTATCAGAAAGGTACAGAGCGCTATAAACGTCATTCATGGAACGAAACAGAGCGAGAAGTTCGTGTACTGATTGAGCGCACCCTGCAACACACAAATCTGGCTGGGAATTTCTGGGTACTCGAGAACTCTGTAGACCACGGCTGCCATGCCCATATCGTGTTCTATCTCGACAGGCACCTTAACCAGGCTACCTACCCAATAGCTGAGAGAGTCGGAACAATATGGCGGGAAATAACGCAACGAGAAGGCTATTACAACCGCTGCGAATACAAGTCCACTTATGACGTCAGTATTGATAAGCCAGTGAACTACGATGATACCGAAGCCATCGATAACCTGCGCTACATCATCAGCTATCTCACCAAAGAAGAGCAAAAACACGGTCACTATCACTACGGAGCCAGTGAAGTACCACCGCCAAGCGGACTGGGGCGTCCTCGCACGCTGTAACTCACGTTCTGCACTTTTTTACGTATCAATCCATTGATGTGGAAGGGCTGGTGGTAACGAGCGATCAACCACCAGCTCAGGGTAATCCCACAATGGAAGACAGCACCATGACAGAACAAATTTCTTTGCTCGATGACCAACTGGTGGATATGCGGTTCATCACGAAGCTAACGGGACTTACGGACAAGTGGTTCTACAAGCTCATTTCATTGGGTGAGTTCCCAAAGCCCATTAAGCTGGGCAGAAGCTCCCGCTGGCTTCAGAGCGAAGTGGAAGCCTGGCTACAGCAACGCATCGCGCAGTCCCGTCAGTAATCTATCGAACGCAATCACATCTCCCACCTGATTTAACTTCATCAGTCGTATGACCTGCACTGATGCTCTTCTTGGGACGGCTTAGCCCTGCGCGTCATCCGCCAAAGAACCAATATTATGACGATTTACGCCAAATCTTTTATCGCGCTTGATGGTAATAAGCGTCTCACGGGCGCGGTCAATGCACAGCTTCATCCTTACGACCGCTACACCTGCCATCTCTGCGGCAGTGCGCTGGTATTCCACCCTGAATGGAGTACTAACCTCCCATGGTTTGAACACACATGGGAAGACCTGACGGAGAACGGACGCCACCATTGTCCGTATGTACTCCCTAAGCCTAAGGAAGCCAGGCGGGTGCGCATGCTGTGTCGCTATGTGCCGGATGTCTTACCGCTGGTGCGCAAGGCGGAATGGCATTGTTCTGGCTGAAATAGCCACTACAACGGTGAACGGTTTTGCCTGAGTTGCCGTACCGGTGAGCACAGTACCGAACATTGCACCGAATGAGCCTACGTTATCTGCCGCTTGCTATCTGGACATCATTACAGGATTGACACCATGCAATTTCGCACCATTCGTACCGGCCTTGACCACAAGGGCGAAGTCACTTACATCCGGGACCTGTCTCCGCGTTCAAGGGGGCCCTAGTACTGCCGCTCCTGCAACAATCCCCTGCGTCTGCACTGGACGCATGATAGCGGCGGTTATTTCGAACATGACATGGAAGATGCTGACGAACGCAATTTAATGCGTTGTGAATACCGGGTTATTTCTCAGGACAAACCGATATCAGCCTTTGAGCAGGCAGTTAATGCAATGCTGGAACGTGATGATTCAGCCTCCGCTGAGCCCTCAAAAAAATATTATTTCTGCGTACTATGCCAGTATGAATATTATGGTTTTCGATGCTGTCCGGCGTGCAAGCAGCACATCTACAGCACGGAAGTGAAAGATATCGATATGCTAACTGTGCCTGTGACATTTGCGAAATAAAACAGGCTATTCAGTGATAAGTGTGGGTTTACCCCCAAAGAAAAATTCTGTCCTCACAACGAGGCCTGTTCGAAGGCCTCCGGGCTGACGCCGATGAGATGACTTAGGCGCCGGGATCGATTATAGAAGACTTAAATATAATCGAAGATATCGGTCCGGGCCAGATCTTGGGTATTATAGATACGTTTTCTGATCCGTTCTTTTTTCAGCGAACTGAGGAACGATTCAGCCAAAGCATTATTCTTGTAGCTGCCACGCCGGCTCATGCTCGGTGCCAGATTATTGGCTCGACAGACCCATTGCCTAGTGTCGCAGCAGTACTGGCTGCCCTGGACGCCCTTCTAAGAGTGAAGTCATTATTTGGGTACTGTTGATCTTCCGATTTTGATTTAGCAGCAGCGTTTAGACTTCACACGAAATATAGTGCTTATGGCAACGCAGTGCTTCCATTTTAGAATAACCTTCTGCTACCCGCTTTGCCACATATTCCTGTGTTCTCGCGTCTTTCCGTAATCTACCCTTCGCGATAATATACAGGACACTATTGGCTGCGCGAACACCACCACGATTAAGTCGGTTCCGGTTTGTTTTTCCGGAAGTTAACTTTTTCAGCTATGACAGAGCTCCTGTGAGAAAACAGAATTGAATCTCCTGACAGATAACCCGTACAGGTCAGTAAAGAGACAAGCCGTCAGGCCTTTGTTGAGTCACGTACACCAGTGAGGAAATAAATGCCATTTACGCAAGTCTGTTCGATATTAATAAAGGTTCACTGGCGGAATATGCCGCTGCGCTGGAAAGTGCTGCTGCATTAAAACCTAAGTCATTAAGTTTTACCGACGCGGCAAACAGCATTTCATTACTATAACGCTCACCGCAGCACGTCATCAATGCATTTCGGATATCAATATTTATGATCACAAGACTTTTCATAACAATGATTCATTATTATAAAAAATGAACACGATGCGGCAGGATTAAAAATGGCTCCGAATGGGAGCCGTTGATGTTTTTAGCCCTTCATCGCCGCATAGCGCTTGCGGTACTCCCCCGGCGGAATGCCGTTGTGTTTGCGGAACACCTTCGTGAAGTAGACCGGGTCGCTATAGCCGACCGACAGCGCTACTTTATTCAGCGGCAGCGTGGTGGTCTGCAGTAGCCACTTTGCCCGACTCACCCGCTGCATCTCGCGCCAGGCGTAGATGGTCTGCCCTAACTCATTCTTAAACAGGTGCGCCAGTCTGGAAGGCGACAGGAAAACCATCGCTGCCAGCGTCTCAATTTTCATCTCCTGGGCAATATTTTCGTTCAGGTAATCACAGATGGCGTTGATGCGCGGGTCGTGGGCATGGCGGTTGCTGATCGGCTGTAGCTGGAAGCAGCTCAAAATGAGCCTCTCAAGCGCGTTCATCGCCAGCGCTTCGGCGAGCGGGGCGGTATCATTGTGGTGATGGATAACCTCATAAAAAAGATCGCGTAGCGCCTGCTGCTGCTGGGGATCGTTGACCGTGGTTTTGCCAATACTATGGGTAGTGTGGTCCCACTTCAGCCAGTCGACCCAGTAAGGACGTGGAATAAAGTAGATCCACAGGTGGTCCCAATGTTCGCTGTGCTCATCGCGCCCGTAGTGGTGTGGCACGCCAGGCGGAAACAGCAGCAGTTCGTTTTCGCCAAACAGCAGCGCCCCTTCTCCCGCCTTCGCGCGCGCCTGGCCGCGCAGGGTCAGGTTGATGATATAACCCTTCATCCCCTGCGGGCGGTTGATGTAGTAGTCGAGCTTTGAACCGCGAGTAATAGGCGTAAAGCCAGCGACGACCCAGGCGTTGAAGGTGAAGGTTTTTATCAATGGTGAGAAGTGCAAAAACGCTTTGATATCTAACTCCATAACTCCTCCGCCCGTTGCCGTTAACTTTCAATGATACTAAATTCCCAGCCTTTGAGACGCAATGGCTCGCCGAGCGTCACCGTTCTACCGCTTAACAGCTCGGTGCCGCTGGTTTCGGCGAGCATCTCTTGACTATCGCCGCTGTAGTTAAACAGGAAGTGAATGCGTTTGCCGTCGCGGTTACGCAGGGTCCTAGTAATTAACGGATAGCGGTAGGCTGACGAGCGCGAACGGAGTTCCAGCCCGTCGGTCAGGGTGTCAAACAGCTGGCTAATCAGCGCCTTGTGCGGCAGGAAGCCAACGTACAGCGCCCGGCCTTTGCCGTAGTCCGCTTCGGTCGCCGCCGCATACTCGCTCCAGGCCGGATGCTGATAGCGCAGCAGCATGCGGGTACCCGGCGCAGGCGTTAACAGCTCCATCCACAGCTCGGCGGCGTTGTGTTCGCGGCAGTCCAGGGTCGAAGTACAGGCGGCAACGGTCACGTCCTCCGGCAGGGTGAACTGACTGTAGGTGACGCCACATGCACTGTGCAGAATACCCGGCTGCACGCTGCTGCGCACCTTCACATTTTCATCGCTGAAGCCTGACTTAAAGCCAATCAGCGCCCGTCCTCCTTGCTCAACGTAGCGGTTAATCCGCGTGAGCAGACCATCATCGGCGGCGTACAGGCCGGGTACGATTAGTGTTTTATAGCGCGACGTCACCTCGGTGACGTCGTTGATGATATCCAGTGCGATATTGTGGTCATACAGCGCGTCGTGGAAGCGGCGGAAAATATCGTTATAGACGTTGCCCTGCGCGTCGCCGGGGCGGAACTGATTGAGCGCATCCATGGCTTCATTGTTAATCAGCAGCGCCACGTCGTTTTCCGCGCGCAGCCCCGCTAGCTGAGGCGATAGTCGGGCGAAATCAGCGCCGATGGTGGTCGCTTCCTGCCAGGTCGCGTTGCGGGAAAAGTCATGGCTCAGCAGCCCCTTCCAGTAGGTTTCAAATGAATTGTGGATAGAGTGCCAGTGCCAGTACGAGACCATCGCCGCGCCCGACGCCACGTGGCTAAAGGCCTGGAGCCGCAACTGGCAGGGGAATGGCGTCCACTGGGCAAAGCCTTGCGCCTGGGTTTCCAGCACGAAGTAGTTATTGCCGCCTTTTAGCCCGCGGGTAATGGCGCCGCCGAAGGCAATTTCTCGTCCGGTTAAATGCTTCTGGCTGGGGTGATAAATATCGACCCCAGCAATATCCAGCGCTTTGGCCGCAGCAAAGTGGTCCACGCGCGGCTGGACGCCAAACGAATAGCCGCGCCATTCGAAATCAAAGTTGTGGGTGACGAACTGGTGCGGTTGCGCGTACTCGCGCACGATCTCTGCCTGCCACGCCAGATACTCAGTGACCTGCTGGCGCTGATAGCGCGAGAACGCGCAGGCGAGGCTGGCATTGATGGTGTTTTCTACCGGCGGGAAGTCATCCCAGCTGTCGATGCGGTTGCTCCAGTAGTCGAGGCCGAAGTCGCGGTTCAACCGATCGAGGCTGGGATATTTTTCCTGCAAGCTGCGCACAAAGCCTTCCTGCATATAGCGCCCGACGTTGTCGTAGTGCTTGGTTTCGTTATCCAACTGCCAGCCGATAATCGCCGGATGATTCTGCACATGGGCCATCAATGTGCGGAGAATGTTCTCTGCATAGCGGCGAAAAGTGGGGTTCACGATGTCCATAATCTGCCGCGGGCCGTACTTTTGCTGGCCTTCGGCTGTGGTCACCAGAATGTCAGGGTGCTTCGCCACCAGCCATGCCGGTACCGCGTAGGTCGGCGTACCGATAATCACCGCGATCCCCGCCTGGTGCATGGCGTTCAGCACGCGGTCGATGTGGTAGAAATGATATTCGCCTTCCTGCGGCTCCAGCGTACTCCAGGTAGATTCTGCGATGCGCACCACGTTGATGCCTGTCTCTCGCATCAACGCGATGTCCTGCGCAAGGCGATCCTCCGGCATATATTCGTCGTAATAAGCGACACCGTAATATAAATCAGACATGCGGTTACCTCGTGTCATTAGTGTGTGGTTGCGGTCTGCAGGGCGAAAAATCGCGCCTTATCCAATGTGATAAAGGAGAGCAGGGTGAAGCACAGGGCGATGCCGCCCAGCACGATGTAACTGCTGGTGAAACCCATGCTCTGATACATATGGCCAATCCCGGTGGAGAGGAAAATAGAGCTAAAGCTCTTGGCGAACTGGAAGCCAATCAGATAAACGGTGGCGGAAAGCAGCGGATTGAAGTTGGCGGCGATATATTTCAGCGCGGCCACCAGCAGCACCGAACTCTCGAAGCCGTGCAGCAGTTTGATCAGGCTGATGGAAACCGGGCCAATCGCCCAGGCCGAGCCGATGATGCGCAGGCTCATGATCATGCCGCAGTACAGCAGGGCGTTTTTCGGACCGATTTTATTGACGAACCACGGGGCGAAGAACATGACTACCGCATCGAGGAAGATCTGCCCGGTGGTCAGATAGCCGAAGACTTCCGCGCCGCGCGCTTTGCTCTCAAAGAAGTGGCTGTAGTAGATGGCAAACTGCTGGTCGTAGGTTTCATAGACCGCGCCGACGCCGATCGTATAGATGGCGAAAAACCAGAACTTTTTCAGCTTCAGCAGCGCCACCGCGTCGTGAAAGGTGACGGGGGTGGTTTTCATTTGCTGTTGACCGGCTGTGCCGGAGGTATCCACCTTGGTTTTCCAGACTATCAGCAGCAGGCAGGCGCCAGCGGCGCTGGCCAGCCAGAAAATCATGTTCTGATCGATACCGTAGAGCTTGCCGGCGGCAAAAGTGCCGATGGCTGCTCCAATACCGCCAAACATGCGCGCGCGGCCAAACTCGAAGCCGGAGGCGCGGCTGACTTTATCAATATAGGCTTCACAGATACCGCAGCCCGCGCCGTAGGCCATCCCGATATACACCCCGCCCGCCAGCGCGCCGAGAATAACGTTGTACTTCAGCAGCGGGGCGAAAACGTAGATCCACCAAGGGGCAAACAGCGTGATGATGATGGCCAGCATCCACATCAGGTGTTTACGGTAGACCAGCTTGTCGGAGATAAAACCGAACAGCGGCTGCACGCAAACCGCGATGATGGCGGTAAACGAATAAACCAGACCAACGTCGGTATAGCTGATACCGATGGTTTCGGTCAGCCACAGCGACAGATAGGGGTAGCAGCAGCCCCAGCCGATAAAGAAAAACAGGAAGAACAAGCAGCTCATAGAGTAATTTTTATTCATGATACCCTCGTTTTCTCACACAGGAATCTTGTTGCAGAGACACGAGAAACGTTACCGTTTCGCATTACGAGGAGTCATAAATGTTTCGCTATCAACCAGTAATAATCTGCTGCGGCGAGACGAGCGTGAACTGCTTCACATTATGCGAGGATACACGGACTCAATACTCCAACACGCGCCAATTCTTCTTGAAGGCCCTTCTTCAATAGCAACGTTGTGAGTTCTGAGGTGGGTAAGCAGTTCTGCCATTGGTAACCGGACGATAAAGCATAAGTCCAAAGATCTGGGCACTGGCAGATGTGCCTTTGGCTCGATTTCCCTGCCATATTCATGGATGTTGATTTTCTGCTGCCCAAATTTAAGTGCCGTTCTGTCTGCACCGAACAGAATCACTTCCATACCAAGCACGTCGCGATAGAACTCGACACAAGCCTGCCGAGCGCGGGTAGTCAGAACATGATGGTCAAGATGAGAAATCATGATGATAAGCCCATTCATTTATTGAAGACTGTCTGGGTATCCTAGGTGTGCAGAAAAATGCATCTTTACTACCGAATGTGATATGTACCGAAAAATATATCCAGCTAATCAAGAAATTTTAGAACCACATGCTCATTCATACTTTACCCTAAGTTTCATCACTGCCTTTAGCTTATGTCACAGGCAATGTAATTCACCTGAAGCTCATCTTGAATCTGTCCTTCTGTTAAGCCATTACCCTACTGGCACAACCGACCTCAGGATGAGCTTCTTACTTTTAACGATGTGTCAGAACTATCTTGCGCCGGGCGAACAGTGTTGATATTCAATGTAATACCCTGATTCTGACTCGAGCAAAATTTCAGGTGGTGATGTACTCTTCCATCACCCTCTGCAATGCATCCAGTACGTCTAATCAATTAATTAGAGCTGCGCAAGTATCGCCTCTATGCTCGCTTTTGCATCACCAAACAGCATAGTGGTATTTTCTCTAAAGAACAGGGGGTTCTGTACGCCTGCGTAGCCAGTATTCATCGAACGTTTGAACACCACCACCTGCTGTGCTTTCCACACTTCCAGTACCGGCATACCTGCGATGGGGCTTCCGGGATCTTCCTGTGCAGCAGGGTTAACGGTGTCGTTGGCGCCGATGACCAGCACCACGTCGGTATCACTGAAGTCGTCATTAATCTCCTCCATCTCCAGCACTATATCGTAGGAGACTTGTGCTTCCGCCAGCAGCATGTTCATATGTCCCGGTAAACGCCCGGCTACTGGATGGATACCGAATCGTACCTTTACGCCTAGCGCAATCAGCCGACTGGTCAATTCCTGTAAGCGGGGCTGACAAAATACACTCGCGTAGGCCCTTACACACCATTTCAATCCTGCAGGAAGCAAACCTAATGGGAATTCAGTTTAGACTTGCCCATGCCTCAGACGTGGAAGCTATTTTCGACGTCAGAACCTCGGTGACCGAGAATCATCTCAGCCGTAAAGAGATGCAGCAGATGGGGATCACCGAGGCCACGATAGCCGCTATGATAGCGCAAGGCCCCTGCGCCTGGGTGGCGGTTGATAACGGGAAAATCGTTGGGTTTTCAATGATTTTAACGGATGAAGGCTGTCTGTTTTCCGCATGTGTAGTTCCTGATTATGAGAATAAGGGGATAGGACGTGGGCTGGTCAGCGCCGCGGAAACAGAGCTGTTTAAACATCATCAAATTGCCTAGCGCTAAAAACAGCCGTGCGGTGCAGTTTTACAGGCACCTCGGCTGGGGTAATGAAACGGATATTGATGATGCTGACGTTCGATTAGAGAAGCGCAAAATTATCTGAATAAACGCTAGCCCAGTGTTCAGGTCGAAGCCCGTCATGCCCCCTTGATAATGGATAGCGTGGCGTCGGCCCGCTAAACCCACCGCAGGGAGCGAAGGTGTAGCCTTTACGATAACAAGGATGCTGTAGCAAATCGGGTAACCGGGAGATTACCCAAGAAATAAGCCTAAAGGGGTGAAACGGTCTCCACAACATGTTGAAAGACGTAAGGCTCGGAAAGTAGCTCAAACTCTTCATCGTCCGGGTAGGTCACCGCCATTTGATAGTTTTCTCCGGCAAATTCTTTGATCGACTGCAGATCCTGCCACCGTTTTGCCAGAAAGAAATGCGGCCAGTCGCCCTGGGTTTCACTGCGCACGAATGCACCTCTGTTTCCCGGTATGTGCTCCACACCCGTGTTCTCAAGGTGTTTTGCAAAACCTTGCGCATGTTTTAGCGGAACACAGCCGTGTCCTGTTCTGACTATCATTCCCCTTTCCTCTTCCAGTGAAAAATACAACCATGCATCGGCAGACGCCGGACTGTGATTTTCCTGTGAGTGCGGCTCCCAGGATAAAGTGGAAAAAAGGCCGAATATTCCAGCTTAGCCCGGCCCTGTTTTCTGGATGGAGATCGTGCAGCTATGGTATTTAGACGTTTTTAACCTCGTAGTCGGGCAGAGAAAATTGGCTAATAAAAGCATCAAGCGCGTCGGTATCCGGCAGAGCGGTCAGCGCACCTTTGCGGGTTGTCGCGAGGGCACCGCAGGCACCGGCCTGAGCAACGGCCTGGTGGAGCTGTTCAAAGCTCTCCGGCATCCCGTTTTGTGCAATCCAGGCCAGCAAACCGGCGACAAAAGCGTCGCCAGCCCCGGTGGTATCAACACTGTCGACGGTATAACCGTTAAAATGGATGACGCCGTCGCGCCAGAGCACCATGGCACCCTGCGCGCCGTAGGTCACTAACTTTAGCTGCGCGGGGAATGCCTTAAGGGCGTCAAGAGCTCGGGTAAAATCGTGCGTGCCCGTCATCCAGTACCATTCTTCCTCCGAGAGTTTAAGAATGTCGGCCTGTGAGGAAAATTGGCGCACAGTATCGAGCATGTGACGCTTATCGAGCCACATTTGCTCGCGTAAATTCACATCAAAACTCAGCAATCCCCCACGCTGCTTAACTTTGCCGATAGCGGTGGCTAACGTAGTGCGGCAAACTTCGGCGACCAGCGCCAGCGAGCAAAAGTGCAGAATATCGTCGTTAAATTCTGGAAGTCCGTCGGGCGTTAAAAACTGATCCGCGGAAGGATTGGTTAAAAACGTAAACCCGCGCTCTCCATCATCGTTGAGCGAGACCAGCACCGTGCTGGTTCTGTACTGGCTATCCAGCTGAAGGCCTGCGGTTGAGACGCCTGAATCAGACAGCGTTGTTTTTAAAAAATGACCAAAGTCGTCGTCACCGACCCGGCCGATAAAACCGCTCTGGCTGCGTAAGCGTGCGGTACCGACCGCAACGTTGAACGGGGCTCCTCCTGCACAGGCCTGATACTGCATGTCTGAAAGGGGTAGAAGATCGACCACCGCATCGCCAAGCGTCCAGATATTCATGACTTTTCCTCAATAATAATTAACTAATTTTATACATACACGACCTGCGGGCACGTCAGGTTTTGCGCTATAGCCTAACCGTATCCATGCCCCGCCGGTCATTCAAACCTATCTGTTAAAAGTTATAATCCAGCATCACCTTATAATCGGTAGCGATGGCATCGCCGTTAGTGACCCAGCTTCCGCTCTGCTTTATCAACGAGCCGGTAACTTCCCCGGACACCGTGAAGCGGGAGGTCAAAGGATAATTCGCTGACACCTTCAGGTAGCGATTGCGGGTATTCTGGAATACTTCGCCATCCTCGGGCTGGGCATTATCTTTCTTATAATGCCCGTACCCTCCGCTGAGCGTTGTGGATAGCCTCCCCCAGTTGTGCCAGACGCCGAATGAGGTGCTCCAGCTTTTTTCGTCGATATCGCCCCACTGCGCCCGGTCTAAAATGGCGGAAGCGAACTGTTGGCGGAACCAGACCCCGGTGGTGTTGTTGATAATGTATTGAACACCGGGTTCAATCTGAAATGAACGCACGTCACGGTCATTTTGTGAACCGCCGCTGCGGCGGTGGTCAACCTGCTGGTACAGGTAGTTAAAGAAGGAGAGGCTGTCCGTGACGCGCAGATCGGTAAACAGCTTGATGCGCCCCTGCCAGCGGTCCTCAATTGACGAGCTTCCGCCCATAACATCCCAGCCGTAGCGCAGCCGTTTGTAGAAATATTCATGGCCGATAATCAGCTGGGTCCACTGATTCTGGCTGAGGTAAGTCTGATCTTCCCACGTCCCGTTATAGTTGGTGGTTCTGCCCTCAGAGAAAGCCAGATACCAGCCGGGTAACGCATCGTGATGCATAACCCCCTGCACAAAAGTCAGTGAATCCTTCCCGCTGTGGAAATGGCTGTTACGCCAGTTATTATCCTCGATGGCATATTTCATTTTCAGCTGTCCGTGAACGCGGCCACCGGTAGGATTAGAGGAGCGGGCTGAGGTCCACATCACATCCTCATCCAGATATGACCACGGATCCACGGCAACAACCTTTCCCGACAAATCCTTCATGATGCTCATACTTGCATTCGCCAGCGCCGGAAACAGAAGAGCAAAAATAACAGTCAGGGCATGATGGTTTTTCATAATAATATCCCGTTAAATCATTTCTTTTATTTTCAGCGTCGCGTGAAAATTATCGCTTTGAGGCAGGCTAATGCTCCATGGCTTGTTCTGCATGGAATACATCCGGGTGCTGAATGCCGCCTTATCGTTGATATAAAAGACGGCAATCGAGTCCTGGATCAGAACGCGTAGCTCAAGTTTTTCATCGAGCGGAACATCCACCCAGGATTCAGCGTTGGCCTGGTGAATCGACGCCAGCGGAGCGTTGAAAAAATAAACCTTCCCCTTGCTCCTGTTGAACACAACGTTGAGCGTTGCGTCAGCCACCCTGTCGTCGGTCAGACCAAAGCTCATCACCATTCCGGCAGAGGGAACGTCTATCGTCGCGCTTAGCTCTCCTTTTTTGGGCAATGGCGGATAGACAGATGACTGCAGCGGGCCGAACTGCGTTGCTATGTTTAGCGTTTTACTGCTCGTTAAGGGGGTTACCGGACCAGGGTTGTTATTGATCACCGTGCGAAGCTCCTGGGGAAGGATGCTGTTGAGCCGCCCGTTGCTATCTGAGGTGAGCTCATGGGCAACCAGATTTCCTGCCCAGTCAATGTTGCCGCCGTCGCGGGTGCCCGCTTTGGTCGGGATCCAGCCGAAGACAAACAGGCGATCGTTTTTAAGCGCCAGTTTTCCCGCGTAAAAACCCGATCCATCGACCACATAGTTATCCATTTTTTGCCACGGTCCTTCCGGATTGTCGGCGACCCGGTACTGGGTCAGGCGCAACGGCCATTGGTCGCTAAAGCTGAGATACCAGCGTCCGTTGAAGAAGACTAGCGTCGGGCATTCGAGATTGGCATTGCTGGTAATGGTGTCGTTATCAAAAAATACGCCGCGGTCCTGCCAGTTTTCCAAATCGGTTGAGCTGTAGCGGGCAATCACCCCGCGCCCGTTGCTGCGGGTGGTAATTAACATCCAGTATTCTTTCTTTTCTTCAACCCAAACGACATGCGGATCCCGGAAGTCATTCCCCCGGTAGCTAGCGCCCGGCAGAATAGTATTCTGCGGATGTTTTACCCAGTGAAGGCGATCTTTACTGGTGGCATGCATTATCGATTCAACCGGGAACACGTTTTCATTGTGTGCGGTGTACCAGGCATGCCAGGTATCGCCGACTTTAATCATTGAACCGGTTCCCAGCAGCAGTTCAGGATCGTCCACGTCGTTAACGTAGGGAATCACTTCCGAATGGTTTTGATAATCATATAAGTTGCTGCTCGACAGCAGATGTATGGCGTGTACCCCGAGGTCGCTGCCGCCGCGGATATCGTTCAGATAAAAAATATCAAATTCACCGTCGTTATAGACCGGCATCGGGTCGCCAACAAAGGAGCCTTCGACCCGTGGGAAAAAATCTTTAATATGGCTAATGCTTTTATTTTGTAATGTTTCTTTAGACGGCTGCGACTAGGCTGGCATATTTGCAAACGAAAGTACCAGCAGAGCGACCGATGCCGCTAGCGTTAATTTTTTCATGATACACCTGAATGTTAGAAGTTATAATTCACGCCAACCACGGTAAAGGGATTCCATGAGTGTCCGGTAGATGTCCAGAGTCCGGTTTCTTTAGTGAACTGCGCTTTGAATTCACCATATAGTCGAACTTCGCCATAAATCGGATAGCTAAGGGTGCCGCCAATAAATTTATATCGGCCGTCATAAAAAACTTCTTTGGCATTGCTGGCATTATCTATTTTGTCCTGCCCGACGCCAAAATACAGGGAGGTTAACAGCGGATACCAGTTGCGCCACAGCCCAGCGGTGATTTTCCATTCTTCTTCAACAATATCGCCCCAGCTTTGACGCTCCTGACGGTTATAGTAATAATATGGTCGTAAATACAGGCCGAGATCCGGATTCACGCGGTATTGAATGGCTGGCTCAATTTCGAAAATGTACTGTTCAAGATCGCCATTTCCCGGCTCATTCCCCTGGGGCTGGAATTCGCCGTAAGCGTACCCGGCCAGGCTCCATTTGTTGGTCAGGCGGATGTCCTGCCAGACTTTGAAGCGGTTTTTCCAGCGTTTAGTTGCCGTTTCGGAGCCGACCATAACTTCCGTCCCGATATTACCCCGCCAGGTTTCAAAGATATGGCCAACAAAAAACTCATTGATCGTATTGGTGCCGCCGTAGTCCTGATTGCTGAATTGACCTTTATAGCTGTCTTCCCTCGCGTTCCAGAAGCCAAAATACCAGTTGGGCAGCTCATCGTGTCTTAAAAATGCCTGAATGGTAGCGAGTTTGAATTTACCGCTATTTTTCTTATTATTACTCCAGCGCACATCGTCAATTTCTATTTGCGTGCCGATGTTGCCGTGCAGGCCGCCAGCCTCCATGTTACGGCCGATACTGTTCCAGTGAACGGGCGGATCTTCCTGCCTTAAGCGCAGTAGGCTGACGTCCTCAGGATTATCCGCTTTACGATTTTTTGTTACCCCGGCTGATTTACTCTGCGTTACCTCGGGTAGCGTTGTCGACTTCATAGATTCAGCCGCTGCTCCCGCAGCAACAGGGGACGAAGAAGCACTAAGGGACGATTGCGCATTTCCCTTTTTTACAGGCGATGAAGGCTTTTCCTGAACGTCAGGTTCATCCTGGAAATAGCTTTGATAGCTGCCCGTATAGCTTCCTGGCTGGCCGTTGGTTTCTTCAGCGACGGCAGAAAATGCGGATAATGACAGCATCAATGCCAACGTTTGTTTTCCAGAAGCGAATATATTTTTATTTATTGCTTTAATGCGACAGTGAGGCGTTAATATTTTATCCATTTCGCTCTCTCATTATTCCAGATAATAAAATGCCAGCCAGAGACTGGCAGAAATAAAAATCTCATAGGGTAAGAAGCAAAGCCGATCCCGGCGAAATTATCTCTCCAGAGACCAGTATCCGGCGTCATGTAATGAGGCGGCGCCATGACTGGCAAACAGTGAAATATCGCGCTGGCCCGGCTGCGGATAAATTCGGCTGCTTAAGCAAGCTTCGCCATCGTTAACAAAAACCTCCACTGATGAGCGGTCAATAAAGATGCGCAGTGACAGTAGGTTATCCGCTGGCAGCGGAATGCTGCGCGTGCCTTCAAGCGAATACTCCGGATAGCGACGCTCCAGCACCAGACGCCTCGCCTGATCGTCGACATATATTCTCAGCCCGTCGCCCAATGCCATGCCAAACCGTTCGGCCGTAGAGGCGCTCAGATCCCATACCAGCTGCACTTCGACCGCTTCGGCATCTGCCGCGACGGGGACTTGCTGATTATTCAGGCAGCGAACCGGCATCGGATAATAGCTGCCGCGCAGGGCGGTGACCTCCTCGGCGGGCTTCATCCTCAGACGACGATCGTCGGTAAGGCTTAATTCGCGCGGCAGAGAGAGCATACCGGCCCAGCCATCCTGCCGTTCTGGCATCGGCGATTCCCACATATCCAGCCAGCCGATGACGATGCGGCGACCATCCGGGGTCAGGAAACTTTGCGGAGCATAAAAGTCGTGGCCGTGGTCCAGCTCAATAAACTGTCCGTTATGGCTAAACGGTTGGCCTGGCTGCCACTCCCCGAGCAGGTAGCCACTCTGGAAGAGGTTGCGATGGTGATACCCTTCCGCCGCCATGCCCTGTGGGGAGAACATCAGGACGCGCTTCCCTCCCAGGGTAAAGAAATCCGGGCATTCCCACATAAAACCCTTGCCGTCTTCGGCCTCGGCAAACACGCCTTCGTCGTGCCATTCGCGGAGATCGGTGGAGCGGTACAGGCGCACCTGGCCGGTATTCTCCACGCGGGAACCGACAACCATGTACCAGAACTCACCTTCGCGCCACACCTTCGGATCGCGAAAATGGTGCAGCCCTGGCGGGGTATCAATCACCAGGCCATGCCGTTCAAAATGGATGCCGTCACGGCTGGTTGCCAGACACTGCACCTGGTAGAGATTGTCGTCGGTGTCTGGCGAACCGTGAAACTTATGTCCGGTATAAATCAGCGCCAGGGTATCGCCGTCCACCACGGCGGAGCCGGAGAAGCAGCCGTCTTTATCCGCCGGGCCTTCGGGAGCCAGCGCGACCGGCAGATGTTCCCAGTGCACCAGATCCTTGCTGCGGGCATGCCCCCAGTGCATCGGCCCCCATTCAGGGGAATAAGGGTGATGTTGATAAAACGCGTGATACCAACCGTCAAACCATACCAGGCCGTTAGGATCGTTCATCCAGCCTGCGCGAGCGGCAAGGTGATAGCGCGGATACCAGCGCGAATTAATAGCGGATTGTGCTTTTTCAAGCGTCCGTTCAGCCAGTTCTAATAAGGATGTCATCGTCTTTACTCTCGGTACATTACACAGCTTTTTGCTGCAGAAAGGTTGGCTCAGATGAGGACTTATTTGAGCGCAATAGGAAAATGGAAATAAACGTGGTGCAGAACACCATAATGCCCATGATCAGATAGGACTGGGCGAAGCCAAACTTCTCATAGCTAAAGCCCGCCAGCGGGGATAATACGGTGCCAATAATTGAGCTGGTGCAGGCGAATCCCACCAGATAAATGGTGGAGGACAGGCGCTTGTCGAAGTTCAGGCTGTTGTATTTAAAAATGGCGACCAGCAGTATCGGCAGTTCGACGGCGTGGAGCAGCTTGGTAATCGAAATGAGCAGTGGCCCTTCCACCAGCCCGGAAGCGATCATGCGCAGCGCCATTACCATCCCTGCGAATATCAGGCCATTTTTGGCGCCAACGCGGTTAACCAGCCAGGGCGCGCAAAACATGCCCGCGGCCTCCAGAAAGACCTGGAAGGAGTTCAGGTAGCCGAACATCTCGTTGCCTTCTTTCAGCGTCGGGAACTGTGAAGAGAAGTAGACCGGGAATTGCTGATCGTAGACGCCGTAAATACAGGTGCCGACCACGAAGAATATTAGCGCCCAGAAGCGCGGCAGAGTGAGCAGACGCAGGGCATCATCCAGGGAGACCTTTTTAGCGCCTATCTCAAGCTTTTCCATGCTTGCCGGAGCCGCGATCTTTAAGCGGGCCAGCAGGCAGAAGAAGATGACCCCTGAGCAAGAGGCCACCAGAAAGTTAAGGTCAGGGTTGATATTAAACAGCAGCCCGGCAAAAAACGTGGCGACAGCCCAGCCCAGCGACCCCCACATGCGGGCCCGACCAAACTCAAAGGTACTCTGCCGCGCAACGCGCTCGGTATAGGACTCCAGAACGCCGATGCCGCCGTTAAAGGTCAGCCCGATAAACAAGCCGCCGAATACGCTGCCCAGCAGAATATTAATGCTCAGCAAATAGCTAAAAAGCAGGTAGGCGGGGCCGGAGAGAATGAGCAGCGCCGTAATGCACCAGAGCAAATGTTTACGCAGGCCAAGCCGGTCCTGAATAAAGCCGTAGCAAACCTGAGCGAAGAGCGCGGATACGGATAACACGGAAAAGATAATGCCGGTTTCCGACGCTTTCAGCCCCACTTCCTGATGCAGCCAGATGGAAAGGAGTGAGCTTGATGAGGACCAGGTCACAAAGAAAAAGAACAGCAGAGCGCTAAGCAGCAGATAGCTTTGGGAAGGCCTTTTTTTCATCAACGTAATCTCAGAGGAATGATATGCTGAGATGGTAACGTTAACATTTTTGTTCTACACTTGATTTCGCGTTGATATTCGATGTTAATCACAAAAGTTAACGTTAACATATATGCATTGAGATCAAGATCAAATTTATTTTCGTGGCTTGCAACTCCCCGGGGTTCAACGCCTAGAATAGAATTTTTACAGGTGCTCACAGCCCGCTAAGCGGTGGATTGCGTGCAAATCAGGATTGGATACTTAGTTTGATTAATGGAAGGCTATGGCGTCTTTAAAAGATGTGGCCAGAGTGGCCAACGTATCGCTAATGACCGTGTCGCGGGTGCTTAACGATCCGAAACGCGTGAAGCCTGAAACCCTGTCCAGGGTGCAGGAGGCTATCTTACAGCTAAACTATGTGCCGGACCTCTCTGCCCGGCAGGTTCGTCGCGTCGGCTCCAGGAATAAAACGATTGGCGTGCTTGCGCTGGATACCGTCACTACCCCGTTTTCGGTTGAGATAACGCTGTCTATCGAGGAAACGGCCCGCGCGTATGGCTGGAATAGCTTCGTGGTTAACATGTTTACCGATGATAATCCTGACGATATTGTCGACCTGCTGCTCGCGCACCGGCCCGGGGGGATCATTTTCACCACCATGGGACTGCGCGAGGTGAACATCTCGCCCAGATTACTGGAGCACCCCTGCGTGCTGGCCAACTGCGAGAACACGGGAGAACCGGTTGCCAGCTATATTCCTGACGATGAACAAGGGCAGTATACCGCTGTACAGGCGCTGTTAGCGGCGGGATACCGCCGCCCCCTTTGCCTGCATTTACCTGTCAATCATCTGGCGACGCTTCGCCGCCGTAAGGGGCTGGACCGCGCCTGCCGGGAAGCCAATATCAATCCCGATACGCTTGAGCACTGCTATATGCAGTATGGCGATGAGCACTACCGTGATATTCCTGACATTTTGCTGGCGTATCTGGAGCGGGGGCAGCCGCAGTTTGATTCGGTGATCTGTGGTAATGACCGCATTGCGTTTATGGTCTATCAGACGCTGTTGACGCGAGGGATCCGCATCCCACAGGATATTGCGGTTCTTGGGTACGACAACCTCGTAGGGATCGGTAATTTGTTTTTACCTCCGCTATCCACGGTCCAGCTTCCGCACTATGAGATTGGGCGCTTAAGTACGCTGCACATTATTAACGGCGAAAGCCACCGTGAGAAAGTTTTGGTCGATAGTCCCCGGCTGCTGCGAGAATCATTTTGAGCTAGCGGTTAAGCAATCGTCATTTACGCTGCTCCCTCCCTATGCCCGCGGCCAGGTAAACCAGGCCGCCTCACTCTTGGCTCCCCACACCAATACACGCCAGACGGACGCTCATACCCTCCGCACGATATTTTTATCACTCCTGCCCGAGCCGGTTCTTGGCTCGGGGCATGAAAAGCAGAGGCTCACCTTTCCCTGGTATGCCCATTAATCCCTTAAGCCGTTACCATACTGGCGCAGGTAACCCTGGGGTGAGACTCTTATTTTTAACGACGCGTCAGAACGATCTTGCGCCGTGCGAACAGCGTTTCCGCAGACAGCTGGAATTTATATTCCGCGGCCTTCAGCTTTCTCGATTTAAGCAACTTCAGCGTAACGCCACTTATATGCCCTGCTGCAACCCTTCTCTGAATTTCACCAGCGCTCAGCATGAGCTGCTGCTTCAAAATCGACAACAAGCTGACCTGAAATGAACGGGAAATCCTGACACTAACGCGGACCCGCTGGTGGGCAGTGATGCTTACCGGCCAGCGCTCCTGAACGGTAAAATCAGGCCGACCCGATAGCTCGGCGTTGTTCCGCTTCAGCGTCGCGATATCACAGGCAAAATGTTGAACCGTGGCGGCATCGTTGCTCATCAGCCGATGATAAAGCTGGCGGTCAATTTTGCTGACGTGCAGACGAGAAAACAGGGAAATATTCCAGGTGTAATCACAGTGTGTGCATTTATAGATACTCCACACGTCCAGCACCTTCTTTTGCGAATTAATCCGAAATGCACCTGATGGCGTGAAGTCCCGTTTAATGTTGCATGAAGGGCATCGCTTCGCGATGCGCTGATACCCCACAGGCGTGACGGTCCATGTAACTTTCATAACGTACCTTTTTTAACCCATACAAAATCGGATCCGTACTGAACGGACCATAAATTTTTATGTATGAAAAATATTTAAGAGATATTTTTCAGTGGGTTAAAAAAAGATTTCCAACGCAAAAATCCTATAGATAGTCAACGAGATAAGTCGAGACTATCAAAATGGCGCTAATCGGGTAAATGAGTTCAATCAATATTTATGGTGGTTAATCACGCTACTTAAACCCGGGAATTCCCTGACCGGGATGTAATTGCATTTATGGCTCATCAGAAGCAATTATCTCTCCAGTTCTCATGAGCGCCTATCAATTAGCGGTACTGGATAGTTCCACATTGTTTATTATTTGAGTGTGTATTATTCGAATGGCATTATTTAAATAAACGCTAAACAACCATTTATTTAATATGGATATACTGATTTTATTCGTTAACCTGTTCTGGCTAACAAACGAACAGCTCCCCAGCAGGAAACTGTCAACTCGGAAGGAAAACGTTTAGCCGCTTGTGGCTTGTTCTTACCGCCTTAACCGTTACGTTAGCTCCATGGCAACTAACCTTGCTCATAAGTGCCCTGTTTGTGGAATAATTCTTTTTTCATTGTTTAGCAGCCTGAGCAGGCGGCTCTTTTTCAGGAGGCAGCATGCCACTAAATAAAATGAAGCGTCATGCCATACTCCACACGCTCTCTATACCTGAACGTAAACTACGCCCCGTAAAATGGCTTGCTCTTATCTCATCCCTGCTATTTATCTTTCAACTGGCAATTGAGAGCCTGGTCATAAGCGAATAGCAATTCCTGTACAAGACCAAATCTGGAATGATTTTCTGATACCTGTCGGGTGCAGCGCACAAAACTTAACGTACTTTTTTTCAACAACACAAGCATAACGTAGAGTTGTGCATCTGTTGAGTTTCACAGGTACAGACCTGACTGACAGAATCTGAATAAGGAAATGAACCATGGATAACTATACGCTACATCGTGGCAGACTTATCGACCATATCCAGCTCGTGGTAAACAACTTTGACGCAAGCAAAGCGTTTTACACTGCTGTTCTGGCGGAACTTAAGATCCCCGTGGTTATCACCGATGACGATTATATCTGGGCTGACGAACTGGTCATTTCGTCCGTAAAAAGTTCGGAGTCTGGAGGGGTGCCTACAGGACGGCACCATCTGGCCTTTCAGGCCACAGACCGTGAATCGGTGAACGCGTTTTACCATGCAGCACTAAATCATGGCGGACGTGATAACGGCGCACCTGCCGAACGAACCTATCATCCCGGATACTATGCCGCTTTTGTTCTGGATCCGGACGCTAACAACATCGAAGCTGTTTACCATGGTGAGGGTGATCGCAGTGCCCGCTCTGTAGAAATCAGCTTCACTGTCTGAGAAAACAGGGAGCATATTTTCCCCCTGTAGCTCCCGGTAACCGCAATGGAGAGCTTTATCTATGACCGTTATTCCGGTATCAGCCCTTGAATGCAGCATTACGGAGTTGAGCCGTATTCTTGCAGACAGCTTTAGTGAATCATTGACACCGTTTGCGTTGCCACCAGAAATATTTGCCTTACGTTTCATTTCCGAAGGACTCAGTCTTGAAGACTCGTTTGTCTGGCTGGTCAATGATAACCCGGCGGCAATAGCCATCGTAACCCGCAGAATGGACAAAGCGCGTCTGGCCGCATTTGGTGTGTTACCCGAGTACCGGAGCCAGGGACTGGCAAAACAGATGATTACTCCTCTGTTTACCTCCTTAAAAGAGAAAAAGTTTTCCAGCGTGAGGCTGGAAGTGATGCGCGAAAATACCCGGGCCATCGCTCTCTATCACGCGCTCGGTTTTCAGGTTCGCCGACATCTGTGCAAATACCGGGGAGATCCACAGTCTCATCTGGAAATATCTTCAGGGGCTATGGAATCCAAGTCTGTTGATGACTTCCTGCATACCGTCTGGTCTGCACCAGATGATGATCTTCCCTGGCTGGCCAGTCCCCTGCAGCTCTTGTCTATTCCCTGCGACATCCTCAGGGATAACGAACATGCATGGTGTGCTGTCGCCGAGTTCATGGGACAACCTCAGCTCCGCTGTTTGTTTGTGGAACCGGCGTATCGTTACCAGGGACGGGCTAAAACAATGCTTAAGAAAATCAATGCCAGATGGCCTGGCATAGGTACATCAGCCGCGATCCCAGAAACGCTGGCACCATTATTTACTGCGGCGGGTTATCAGGCTGAACCGTTATGCCAGTTTGAAATGGAACTGACATTTTAAACTATCGTTATGCTGCGTTCCGCATGACAGGAGAACAATGATGAGTTGCAGGTTTGAATGGATCAATGAGCCCGCCGTATGGTGCTACGAAAATAACGCCCTGTCGGTAATCACAGATGAGCATACTGATTTCTGGTGCCGTACCTGGTACGGGTTTGAGCGTTTTACCGGCCACATCTACGCTACTGATGTAACAGGTGATTTTACTTTTCAGGTCAGGATCCGCGCAGACTTCACCACACTCTATGACCAGGCCGGAATTATGATGCTCTCTGACGAACAGCACTGGCTCAAAGCTGGCATCGAATTTAACGATGGAGCACCTGCAATCGGGAGTGTACTCACGCGGGGAAATTCGGACTGGGCCACAGGACTCTTTCCTGGGGATCCGAAGGAATTCTGGCTGCGTCTGACCCGTAAGAAAGATGCGTTACGATTGCAGTATTCCTCAGATGGACAGCACTGGCCATTACTTCGCTTATGTCATTTTCCCACGGGCCCAGTAAAAACGGGCGTCATGTGTTGTACACCTCAACGCCAGGGGTTGGAGGTAGAATTTCTTGATCTCAGACTGACTCCTGCGATGGATAAAGAACTGCACGATCTGAGTTGATTAAAATCAAAGGATTACAGAAAACGGAGAACCCGTTTATGAAGCCATTTTCGGGACGCCTTAGCAGGTATGGCAGCGTTCTATTATTTCCACTGGCGATGATCATCTACGATTTTTCAGCCTACCTGACAACGGACCTTATTCAGCCGGGCGTCATTAGCATTATAAATGAGCTACAGGCGGATGTGACGCTGGCTCCAGCATCAGTCAGTTTGTATATGGCAGGCGGACTGGCGCTACAGTGGCTCCTGGGGCCACTCTCCGACCGGATTGGCCGCCGCCCTGTCCTGCTCACTGGTGCAATGATCTTTGCCCTTGCCAGTCTAAGCATGCTGTTTGTCACCTCGATCGAACAATACTTCGTCGCCCGCTTCATTCAGGGCACCAGCATCTGTTTTATCTCAACCGTTGGTTACGTCTCAATTCAGGAGGCGTTTGGTGAAATGGATTCCATCAGAATCATGGCTACGCTGACCTCTATTGTTCTGCTCGCCCCAGTTATCGGGCCTGTGGCCGGCGCTGCGCTGATGGCGTTCATTCACTGGAAACTGCTCTTTGCCATCATCGGTGTGTTTGGTCTGGTAGCATGGTTTTTACTACTGCTCAAAATGCCGGAAACAGTTATATCTCAGGGAAGAGAATTCAAACCGGGTGAAGTACTGTCAGATTTCATTGCGGCATTTCGCCATCCCTTGGTGCTGACCGGCTCACTGGCAGTTGCTTTTGGCAACCTGCCCATCATCACCTGGGTGGCGCTCTCACCCGTGATCCTGATTGAGCACGGGGGTATGTCTCCCGGAACCTATGCCTGGACACAGGTGCCCGTGTTTAGTGGGATCATTATCGCCAGTGCGATCGTAGCGAATTTTATCAAAGACCCGACTTCACCGCGTTTTATCTGGGGGACTGTCCCGATACAGCTTGCTGGCTTGCTGACTTTGCTGGTCGGCAATCTGCTATGGCCACACGTCTGGCTATGGTCAGTACTGGGAACGAGCTTTTATGCCCTGGGTATTGGACTGCTCTATCCGGTGCTGTTTCGCTTCACGCTCTTTTCTCATAACCTGCCAAAGGGCACCGTTTCTGCCACGCTAAATATTCTGGCGCTCGGCATAATTGCCCTTAGCATTGAAATAACCCGCTGGGTTTACTTCCATGCCGGCGGCAGGATTGCTATCCACGGCGCGGCGCTGCTGGCCGGTATAGCCGTCATCATATCAGTTGCCCGCCTGCTTAAACTACGTGGGCAGCATCAGAGCCAGTCAGTATCACCGGCAGGCTGTCAGGAACAATAATACAAATGTAAGTAAGGAGGGGTTATGTTTTCTTACGTGATGCTGGGTACTAGCGATCTGCCACGCGCCATCCAATTCTACGATCCGTTGATGGAATTGCTTGGGTATCCAAAGGCAGGCCGGAATGAAGAAGGCGCGTCCTGGGGCACATTTAGTGCGAATACCACGACTGGCCTTTGCGTGGGCCGACCATTTGATAAACAACCGGCGTCCGTGGGTAATGGGACCATGGTGGCATTGAATGCTGTGTCCGTAGAACAGGTACAGCAGGCGCACACTCTCGCTCTGTCGCTTGGCGGTACGAATGAAGGGGGGCCGGGATATCGCCCCCAGTACGGTGACGGGTTCTATAGTGCCTATGTACGCGATCCGGATGGTAATAAACTGGCGTTTGTGTTCTACGATTTGGTGGAGTAACGGATGTGGTATCGAAGACCTGCAGGGCTAAAATGTCTCAACCACTAGCGATCTTTCGAAAGAATCATTAATTGTTCGATTTCAACTGGTTGTTTAAAATCGTTGCCCCGTTGATTTTTACAAAAATAAAAAATTGACGTGATCAGCTTCTCAATTTTGGCACTCAAACTAGACAAGCTAATCCTGAGCATGTTAGTTATTTAAGCACGCAAGAGAACGGATTTAAATATAAACAAAGTTTAAACCCCTCTCAAATTGCAAAACAAATTAACTGATAATGATTTAGATTTCTGAACCATTATCGCAAGGGTATGTGAATAGAAAGCCCTCAGAGACGTGAGTCTCTGAGGGCTTTTTTTGTTTTTTTATCTTGTTAAGGAGTAAATAAATGTCTAAAGAACGCCGTCTCTCAAAGATTTTTGCAAAAGATGGTAAATCAGTGACATTAGCGCTGGATGGTTACTATTTTTCCACGAAAACAAATGGTATTGATAATACGATAAACCAACTGCCGGCATTGGTTGAGCAAGGGCTGGATTGTGCGTTGGTCACGTACGGCATGCTGAAAAATTTTCGTGAGCCATTAAATTCGGTTCCTGTTGTATTACGCGTCGATAGTACAGTCAGTATTTTTGATAATACCGTTCCCGATACTACCCCGATGTTTACCGTTGAAGATGCATTAAAAGTCGGCGCTGAAGGTGTCGTCTGCATGACCTTCCCGGGTGCCTTCAACGAAGAAAAAACGCACATCATGGCAATGCAACTGGCACAGGCCGCAGACCGCTGGAACGTGCCGCTAATTGTCGAATCACTTCCCTATGGCTACCCCGTGACCAGCGACGACTCGAACAACCCGGCAATTATCGCCGCCTCGGCTCGCGCCGCAGTGGAACTGGGGGCCGATGTCATCAAAACACGTTTTACAGGTACAGCGGAAGACCGCTTGATCGTCGAAGCGGCAGGCGTTCCCGTCCTTGCACTTGGGGGCCCAAAAACCGGCATTGATGGTTACTTCAAGTTTGTTCTGCACTGTATGCAGGTTGGGGCTAAAGGGGTGGCAGTGGGTCGAAATATCACTCAGGACCCGCGACCAGACAGAGTGGTCGCAGGCCTGAATGCTATCGTCCACGAAAATGCCTCTGCGGAAGAAGCATACAGCCTCTATATGGCTAAATAACATCGGATACTAATATGTTTTTAAATAACACCATCATTCCTTCAGTTAGAAAGTATAAGCATTTTGACAAGGCATTATCCTGTGCATCGGAATATGTTCTGTTGTCAGAGGCCAATATCGGCAATCTGCAATCACTGATAGGCAAATGTCATCAAAGTGGTAAGAAGGTTCTGGTCCATCTGGAGTTACTCGGCGGGTTTAAACCCGATCAGGCTGGGATCAATTTACTGAAAAGTTATTATAAAGTTGATGGTGTTATTTCTTCCAATCTCTCCGCCCTGCGCTATGCAAAAAAAGAGGGGTTATTGACTATTTTTCGGGTGTTACTTATCGATTCTCGATCGCTGGATCAGTCTATCGACATCGTTAAACATAACCCGCCGGATGCAATAGAAATCTTACCTGCTGAATATGCCTGCCAGTGCCTGGAATTGATTAGCCGAAATTTAAATGGCTTTGACGTGATATTCATCGCCGGAGGCTTTGTAAAGCGGAAATACCTTGTAGATAAAATATTCCATGCCGGGTTTAAAGGAATAACCACCAGCGAGCCGGGTTTATGGTAACCAATAAGGAGTCCACGGTAATGAAAGATGAATATGTAATGGGTATCGATAATGGCGGGACAGTCACTAAGGCGGCTATCTACGATCGCAACGGCAGCGTGGTTTCTATCGCGTCAAAATCCACCCAGATGCTGACACCCAGGGAATTTCATACCGAACGCGATATTACCGAGCTGTGGGCGGCTAACATCGAGGTCATCAAAAAAGCGATTGAGCAATCAGGGATCGACGCCAGTAAAATCAAAGGAATCGCCGTCACCGGACATGGGAACGGTTTGTATCTGGTAGATGAAGCTGGCAACCCGGTCCGCAACGGCATTATCTCAACCGACAGTCGGGCAAAAGAGTACGTAGAAAAGTGGCAAAACTCACCCGAGTTTTTGACCGACATCCTGCCTAAAACCATGCAGTCAATCTGGGCCGGACAACCCATTGCTCTGCTGGCTTGGCTGAAGGATAACGAGCCGGAGGTGCTGCAGAAAGCACATACCATTTTTATGGTAAAAGACCTGATCCGCTTCTACCTGACCGGAGAGGCTTATCTTGAGCTTACTGACCTCTCCGGGACCAACCTGATTAACGTACGTGACCGCAAGTATGACGATGAACTACTGGCATGGTGGGGGCTTGCTGACCTGCGCGCGAAATTGCCCCCCGTCAAACTGTCCACGGACTGCTGCGGTCGGATAACCGATGAAGTCGCCCGTCAGACAGGCTTATGCGCAGGCACCCCCGTCTCTGGCGGCGTGTTCGACATTTCCGCCTCGTCTGTCGCCTCCGGGATTAATACCCTCAATAAGCTGGCTATCATCACCGGAACCTGGAGCATCAATGAATATGTGACTGACCATCCGGTTATCGACAAAGATCTGTTTATGACGTCGATTTACCCGATCGACGGTAAATGGCTGATAACCGAAGCCAGCCCGACCTCTGCCAGCAATCTTGAATGGTTTATCAATAATTTCATGGAGAACGACCGGGAAACCGCTGCTGCTCAGGGATCTTCCGTCTATGAGTTGTGTAACTCGCTGGTCTTATCCACGACGCCAGAAGAAAGCCATCTGCTGTTCTTTCCTTTCGTATTTGGCTCTAACACCATTCCCGATGCCTCAGCAGGCTTTATTGGGGTGAACAGTTTCCATAAAAAAGCGCATTTCCTGCGCGCGATTTACGAAGGTGTGGCGTTCAGCCATCTCTATCACACCGAACGTTTACGAAACATCAATCCGGATTTGAGTCGCACCATACGAATTGCTGGGGGGGTCACCAACTCGCCGGTCTGGCTACAGGTCTTTGCCGATATCTTCCAGTGCACGCTTGAGATTGTCGATGTTAAAGAGCACGGCACACTCGGAACCGCAATGACAGCCGCTGTCATGATTGGCTGGTTTGATGATGTCTTCGCCGCGTCCAATGAAATGGTGCGCGTCGCGCGTACCGTGACGCCGAATCCGGCCCATCAGCAAGTGTACCAGGACAAATATCAGCTCTACAAAAACCTGTTATCTGAAATGCAGTCCCCATGGAAAAGCTGCAGTAACTACATCACGCATTAAGTGAGGAATGAATGGATCTAAATCTGAAACACCGCACAGCCATCGTCACCGGTGGAGCCACGGGGCTTGGCCGGGAATTTGTCCTTTCCCTGGCTAAAGAAGGCGTCAATATCTGTTTCACGTACCTGCGTGATGAAGAGTGCCCGGAATTACTGATTGAACAGGTGAAATCCACCACTGACGTCAAAATTATTGCGGTGAAAACCGATCTTGCCGATGAGAAAAGCCGGGAGCATCTCTTTGCGGCCTGCATTGAGCAGATGGGAAAGGCCGACATTCTGGTCAATAACGCCGGTATCTGGCTCAGTGGTTACGTTGCCGAGATAACCCCACAAGACTGGGACTTGGTAATGAATGTGAACCTGAAAGCGGTATTCCATTTAAGCCAATTGTTTGTGAATCACTGCCTGCAACAAGATCAGGCAGGCAGCATTTTGAATATTACCTCACAGGCTGCATTCCATGGATCCACAACCGGCCATGCCCATTACGCGGCCAGTAAAGCGGGCCTGGTAGCTTTCTCTATCTCGCTGGCAAGAGAGGTAGCAAAACAAAATATCAACGTGAACAACATCGCTGTCGGGATTATGGACACCGCGATGATCCGTAAAAATATTGAACAGGACCCAGCCTATTACGTCAGCCGGATTCCAGTAGGTCGGGTAGCTCAGCCAAATGAAATTGCCGACATCGGGGTCTTCATGGTTTCTCCTAAAACCAGCTATATGACGGGAGCAACTGTGGATGTCACCGGCGGTATGTTGATGCGTTAATCTATGGAGAATCACTATGAAATGTCTGGCAATTGCCGATCTTTTTATCAACAAAGCGATGATGGAAGCAGGTCTTAATGCGCTCAGGGATAAAGGTATCGACGTTGAAGTTCGTGAATGGTCGCATGATTCGATCGAAAAATTGCAGGAGGATAATCTGCGGGTCGAGCAGGAAGGCGCAGAAGCGGTTACGTTACCCGCAGCCTTACTCGAGGGTGCTGACGACGTTGAAATCCTGATAACCCAGTTTGCTCCGGTCAATACGGCAGTGCTGGATAAACTGCCAAAGCTCAAATACATCGGGGTATTGCGAGGGGGCGTTGAAAACGTCAACCAGCAGGTCGCACTGGCCCGGGGAATTGAGGTAATGAACACGCCGGGGCGCAATGCCCGCAGCGTGGCGGAATTTACGGTCGGGATGATGCTGGCCGAAATGCGCAATATTGCCCGTTCTCATGATGCGTTACGCGATAAGTTCTGGCGTAAAGACAGCCCGAATCATCAGGCTATTCCAGAGCTTGGCGGTAAGGTTGTCGGTCTGGTTGGCCTGGGTCATATTGCTCAACTCGTCGCGGGTTTTCTTAGCGCCTTCGGCACGGAAATTATCTTTTATGATAAGTACGTCTCCGGCCACGAACGCTATGAGAAAGTCGATACCCTTGACGAGCTGGTAACACGGGCTGACGTTGTCTCACTCCATGCCCGTATGACGCCGGAAACCGAAAACCTGATCAACGCACACCATTTCGGGTTAATGAAAAGCAGCGCCATTATTGTTAATACCGCGCGCTCCGGGCTAATCAATGAACGCGATCTGATTGACGCTCTACAGACCGGAAAAATCATGGGGGCGGCGCTGGATACTTTCGACGATGAGCCGTTACCTGACGACAGCGCGTTTTATTTACTGAATAACGTCACCATCACCCCGCATATTGCGGGCAGTACGCTCGACGCCTTCAGTAATTCACCCAAACTATTTGCTGAGATCTTGCTGAAGAAACTCAGTTAAATATAAAAAAGACCTTTAAGGTTTTTATACAGCCCATTGGGCTCGGCTTCGCTCGCGCCCAATTCGGCCGCCTTGTTAAGGAATCATTATGGATATTATCAACAGCATTATTAGTCTGGGGGCATCAGTCATGATGCCAGTAATATTCTTTATTATCGCACTTTGCTTTGGGGTAAAAATCGGTACGGCATTTAAAGCGGGGATGCTGGTCGGTATTGGGTTCGAAGGCGTCGGCCTGGTAATTGGCCTGCTGCTGACGAACATTGGCCCTGCATCACAGGCAATGGTCGAGCGCATCGGCCTGCAACTGAATGTCGTCGACACCGGGTGGCCGACCGCTTCAACGATTGGCTGGGGCTCTCCGCTGATGCTGCCTGTCGTGGTCGGTTTTATTGTCATCAATCTGGCCATGCTACTGCTCAAATTAACCAAAACGGTGAATATCGATATCTTCAACTACTGGATATTCCTGATCATGGGCTCGGTCGTGTATGCCGGAACCGGTAACTACTGGCTTTCTGTTGGCATAACATTTGGTATTTTTGTCTTAACGTTACTGGCAGCAGATTTAACCGCCCCGTATTTACAAAAAAATTATAATCTAAAAGGGATTTCTTTCCCTCACCTTACCTGTATAGCCTACGTCCCCTTTGGCATAGCCTGTAATTACATTATTGATAAGATTCCGCTTATCAATAAAATTAATTTTGATCCGGAAAGCATTAATAAAAAGTTCGGTGTATTTGGTGAGCCGTTAACGCTGGGTTTCGTACTGGGATTGCTGCTGGCATTCCTTGCCGGGTATGACGTTTCGGCTGCCGTTTCGCTGGCAATCAAGGTCTCCGCGGCGATGCTGCTGTTGCCAAAAATGATTGAAATACTGGTGCAGGGATTGCTTATCGTCCGTGATGCCGCAGAAGCAAAATTGAAGGCCAAATTCCCTGACCGTGACTTTTATATCGGCATGGATACCGCGTTATTGATTGGCGAACCTTCAGTCCTGGCCACCGGACTGCTGTTGATCCCGATGGCCGTAGTGCTGTCTATCATTCTGCCCGGTAACCGCGTTCTGCCATTTGTCGACCTCGCTTCATTGATGTTCCTGCTGGCGATGGTCACGCCATTCTGTAAACGCAATATGTTCCGCATGTTCATTAGCGGCACGCTGATCGTCAGCTGCATTTTGTACGTCGGAACGGACATTTCTAAGGAATACACTCAGGCGGCGGTTAACTCCAACATTCCGGTGCCGGAGGGAATGTCTGAAATTACCAATATTGTCGGGGGGGCGACCACACCGGTTGGCTGGCTGGCAGTGAAGTTTGGGGAGTTTTTCAGTACTGCGCCTTAATTAAGAGTCACAACACAAACAGAGGGCAATCCCCTGCCCTCTGTTTCTTTTTAAACATTTCAGAAAAATCTTCAACTGAATGACATATCAACCAGAGCATTCCTTAGAAAAAGATGACTTCAAAAGACAAATCTTGCTATGAAATTTTCTGTATATGACTCATTTAACTTCGTCTCCAAATTGTGTTTTTTTTGAAAATAGAATTAACATCAAGCTCACGCTATTAATATCCCCATCCATTAAACCAGTTAACTACCCTGTTCTTTTCTCTTAGGGACATTAACTTACAAACGCCCACGTATAATCACGCCTCTCCCGAATAACGAGCTGTTCATTGTGATGGTATACATGCGTTCATTTCATGGTATTTCCTCGCATCATGAGAGTCGTTATAACTAACATCATTGAAGCGCCAACATTTCTTCGAAGGAGTGGATAATGAAAGTGCTGAGCAAAAGACAAATATCGCTGGTAAATCAATTAGCTCAGGAAGATGGTTGGCTAAGCACGGCTCAGGCCGCGAAAATCCTTCATATCTCAGTGAGCACGCTCAGAAGAGATGTTGATGCTATCAACGACTTTTTCGCTGATAAAGGCAATCACATACTCTGCAGACCTGGCCTGGGCATGAGGCTGGATGCAAGTGAAATAGTGTCTTTGCCAGTTACATCTCCAGACGAACATGTTGCTAACATATTAAAAAGCAAAAGACTCATTGGCATCATCACTGATTTGCTGACGCACTCACCCACGCCATTATCCATTACTTTTTTGTCAGACAAGTATTTCATCAGCCGCTCCTCAATCGTAGAGGATTTAAATAAAATTGATAAATGGCTGGGCAGTTTTTCACTTGTGATGATAAAGAATCATACGGGAACGTATGTTGAAGGTAATGACTATGATATTCGCATGGCTCTCAAGGAGATCATAACACATAGCGTATTATGTAATTATCAGATGACCGATAGTCGAATCGACAGATTTTCTCGTGTACAACTCATAAAAGAGTTTGGTAAAGAAAACGTCGCGAACTGTATCAACCTCATCACCTTCATAGAAGATGAATTAGCATGTGCAATCAGTGAACCTTACTACACCAATCTTTTTTCACATTTACTGGTCACCATCAGACGAATGGAGAAGTGTCATCCTCATACCGATAACGAGAAGGTTCCAGTTCATGATAATAAAGAATGGAAAGTTGCAGTTAAAGCAATATCATGGCTAGAGGGAAAGTATACATTTTCCTTTCCAGAGATTGAAATTAACTACATCTATCAGTATCTGATTTCATCTGGAAAAGATACGACCTTAACCAACCTTCCAGATAACGATTTTCAGGATAAAGAGGCGGTAAGTTATGCCATAAATCTGACAAGTGACATCTCTCAGTCGCTTAAATGTGATTTAATATCAGACAAAACACTGTTGAACTCTCTGGTCATGCATATTAAGCCGATGCTAAATCGACTAACTTACCGGATAATTATTCACAACCCTCTTCTTGATGAAATAAAAAAAGAACTCTCAGATGTTTTCGCTGCTGTCAGAAGCGCCACTATAAAAATAAATAACTATGATAAACACGACCCCCCTTCAGAGGATGAAGTTGCTTATTTAAGCGTTTATATTCAGGCAGCAATAGAAAAGGTTAAAGAGAACAAAAAAATTATCCTTGTCTGTTCAAGTGGAGTCGGCACATCGCAGCTTCTGTATAGCCGGATCACCAAAGCATTCCCGGACTGGGAGATTGTCGACATTGTGCCTGGAAGCAGGCTTAAAAAAACATTATCTGAAAAGAAATGTGACTTAATCATTTCAACGGTGAGGATAGAAGAAATGATGATCCCTGTGGCATATGTATCCGCTCTTTTTTCAGCAAAAGATATTATTCGCGTGACGGAAACATTATTCACCGAACGCAACTCTCAGGAGAAATAGCATGTTAGATAAAATTGTTTTAAGTGATCTATTAAGCAAAGCCTGCGTGATAACTGATATGCAGGCGAACAGTAAAATGGATGTCATTGAGCAACTGACGCAGTCGCTATGCGAAGAAGGTGTAATCGATAATAAACAAGGTTTTATCGCTGACGTGCTTGCAAGAGAAGCACTGGGGTCAACGGGTTTCGAAAATCAGATTGCTATTCCACATGGAAAATCTCAGTGGGTTAAAGAAACAAGAATTGCTGTTGCCAGGCTAAAGGAGACTGTTGACTGGGAAACCATGGATAGTTCCGATGTCAAACTGGTGATTCTGTTTGCCGTGAAAGACGTCGACAGCGGAGCGGGACACATAAAAGTGCTGGCCCGTATATCAATTGCATTAGGAGATGATGACGTCGTCGACAAATTACTTAATGCCAGCTCACAAGAGGAACTGTACCGGTTAATTCTCAGCAATACCGGGGAGTAGCATCCTTACAAGGAGAATAAAATGAAAATCATTGCAATTACCGCCTGTCCAACTGGCGTTGCACACACATACCTTGCTGAAGCAAACCTCAAAAAGAACGCCTGTAAAAAAAGCATTCCCTTACTTGTTGAAACGCATGGCGCTGTTGAAAGTGAGTATATTTTTACAGATGATGATATCAGGCAGGCGGACGTAGTTTTAATCGCCGCTGATAAGGTTATTGATCTCTCGCGCTTTAATAATAAAAACATTATCCACGTCTCGGTAACGCGTGCAGCGAAAGATGCATCTGGGTTACTGGATGATATTGTTTCTGGAAAATTACAGCCTGAACGGTATCTTGCGTCAGATATTTCGGAAAAGCAGTCACAAAAAGATACGGATAAATCTCTCGTTTCCCAGATTTATATTCATCTTATTACCGGCGTTAACTTGATGATTCCGTTCGTGGTTGCCGGTGGCATTCTGATTGCCCTGAGTTTCTCATTTGGCATTACCGCTGCAACACCTGGCGATCCAAATTTCAGCCCTGTTGCAAAAATGCTTTCTGATATCGGTGGGGGTGCCGCTTTTGCCCTGATGCTGCCCATTCTTTCACTTGGCATCAGTAAATCAATTAGCGGCAATATGGGCATGGTTTCCGGGGCCGTTGGCGGCATGATGGCGATACAAACGGGTTCGGGATTTCTCGGAGCACTACTGGCCGGATTCCTGGCGGGATATATCACGCTGCTGATTGTGAAATATATCAATCTCCCTAAGTCCGTGGCAGGCCTGAAGCCGATACTGATCGTCCCGTTACTGAGCGTTTTTATTACCGGTGCGTTGATGGTGTTAGTCATTGGCGAGCCCATTAAGTTTCTTCTCGACTCGCTAACCTTATTTCTTCAGAACCTCGGGAATACCAACGCAGCCATCATGGGACTTATGATAGGCATGATGGTGGCCTTCGACATGGGAGGACCGCTGAATAAAACCGTCTGTATGTTTGCTATTGGCCTAATGTCGACAGGTATCTATGAACCGATTGCCGCCTGCATGGCTGCTGGCATGGTACCGCCGTTAGGCATTGCGCTCGCCACCACGCTGTTTGGTCGTAAGTTTACCCGTCAGGAAAGAGACACCGGCAAAGTCACCTATGTTCTTGGCCTGTCTTTTATCACGGAAGGTGCAATCCCTTACGCAGTAGCTGATCCGCTACGTGTCATCCCTGCCATTGTTGCAGGGTCCGGGCTTGCAGGGGCCCTCTCTATGGCGCTGGGATGTGCATCAAGAGCCCCGCACGGTGGCGTATTTGTCATGTTTATTCCGAATGTGATCACCCATGTTGTCAGCTATATCGCTGCTATTGCTGCAGGCGCATTACTGACGGCCCTTATTCTTCGTTTTATTAAGAAAGACAGCCCTGAAACTGTACAGGAGATGTAACCATGCTTATGAATATGAAAGACGTTTTATCCATAGCTCAGCAAAATAAATTTGGCGTTGGCGCATTCAATATTGCCTCTGCCGAGTTTGCCAGGCTCGTCATTGAGGTTGCAGAAAAACTTCGTTCACCCGTCATTCTTGAAGTGCATCCTGATGAGCATGAATTTACCGGGGATGATTTTATTTACTATCTTCGCGAACTGGCGATTAAGGCAACGGTGCCCGTCGTCATCCATCTGGACCACGGGCAGACACTGGAACAGGTTATGCGGGCCATTCGCACCGGCTATACATCTGTCATGATCGACGCCTCAGCCCTTCCATTTGAGGAAAACATTGCGATCACCCGCCATATTACCGAAGTGGCCCATGCTGCGGGCGTATCTGTTGAAGCGGAACTCGGCACGATAGGTGTGGCTGATGGCAGCAGCGAAGGCGGACACGCTGAAATCCTTTATACCGATCCACAGCAGGCTGAACAGTTTGTGAGAGAGACAGGAGTCGACACGCTAGCGGTTGCGATTGGAACCTCACACGGATTATACCCGGCAGGAAAACAGCCGAAACTGGATATCGAGAGACTGAAAGCCATTAAGCAGCGACTGAGCATTCCTCTGGTTCTGCACGGTGGTTCAGGTAACAAAGATGCTGAGGTGGCAGAATCTGTCCAGCACGGTGTCAGCAAAATCAACATTTCCAGCGATATGAAAAAAGCATTCTATATTGCACTGGAAGAAGAACTGAAATCAGGAAGTCATGAACCTAACGCTCTATACCTTAAGCCAATGGATGCAGCGAAAGAGATTGTGATCCAGAAGATGGATTTATTCTCCTCCATCGGCAAGGCGGCGCTTTACGGCTAAGAAGGCAAGGCGATTCAATAAGGGAGCCCTGACAGGCTCCCATCGGGATCACACTTTTCATCCTTGGGTATTCACTTACTAAAATTAGGTGTTATCATTCACCCCGTAAATACCTTTCAACTCAACCCGAGGCTTTGATGCTGGAGAATGTAATCATCCGATAATCAGCTTCCCGACCTTTTCAGGCCGGACTGATTATCAATGCGCCGAAATCGAATGCGGACACCGCGGTGTGTTTGCACGTTTTGCACATGATGATTAAACAGGTTTTCCAGTATGAATTTATCCCGTCAGGAACAACGTACCTTACACGTTCTCGCCAAAGGTGGCCGTATTGCGCACGTTCGCGATGCGTCTGGCCGCGTCACCGCCGTTGAATGCTACACCCGCGAAGGCCTGTTGCTCATCGACTGCACCCTCGCCACCTTCAAAAAACTCAAAACCAAAAAACTGATCAAGTCCGTCAACAGCCAGCCCTACCGCATCAACACCACCGGGCTGAATAACGTTCGCGCACAGCTTGATAACCGCTAAGGAGAGCATGATGGATATCAGCACCCTTATTTCCGCTTCCCGGCACATCCGGCTGTCAGCGGAGGAGAGCAAAATCCCCTGGGACGAACCGGCCTTCAGCCAGCGCATGCTGGCGAACCATTTGTCGCAGGACCACGACTGGGCCAGCCGCAGGCAGGAGGTCATTGAGCGGCAGGTCGAGTGGATCGCCAGCCAGTTATCCCCTGGCGCACATATCCTCGATCTCGGCTGCGGCCCCGGTTTTTATACCCACCGCTTAGCGGAGCGCGGATTTCACTGCACCGGCGTGGATTTCTCACCGGCATCCGTGAGCTGGGCCCGTCAGCAGGCGCAGAATGCCGGATTGAACATCGACTATGTTCAGCAGGATATCCGCGCATATTGGCCAGATAAATCGTTCGATTTCATCATGATGACGTTCGGGGAACTGAATGTGTTCAGCACGGCAGATGCGCGCTCACTCGTCAGCCGCTGCGCGCTGTGGCTGGAGCCGGGTGGCAGGCTGCTCACTGAAGTCCATACTTTCGAGGAAGTTAAACGTCAGGGAATGGCTGAACCGAGCTGGCAACGCTGTCCGGACGGGCTGTTTCTGGGCGTCCCTCACCTGCTGCTGACGGAACATGGCTGGGATGAAGAAGCCCAGACCAGCTCAACGCAGTTCTGGACCATAGAAGCAAACGGTCACACCACCCGTTTCGGCAGCCAGATGACGGCCTGGCGCGATGACGAGTACATCAGCCTGCTCGGTAATGTCGGTTTTACCCTGCTTCCTCCTCCTGAAAGCCACGACTGGCCAGTCAGCGAGACATTTGAAGGAAAGCTGTTTGCTCTGCTGGCCGAAAAAGCAAAAACCTCAGAGGAACTTCCTCTTAATACTCAACGCAATAAAAGGAATTCCACATTGGATATCCCACGTATTTTTACCATCAGTGAAAGCGAACACCGCATCCACAACCCGTTCACCGAAGAGAAGTACGCCACGCTGGGCCGCGTGCTGCGCATAAAACCGGAGACCCGCATTCTGGACCTCGGCAGCGGCTCGGGCGAGATGCTCTGCACCTGGGCCCGGGATCATGGCATTACGGGGACTGGCATCGACATGAGTTCGCTCTTCACCGCGCAGGCCAGACGCCGCGCGGAAGAACTCGGCGTCAGTGAACGCGTACATTTTATTCATAATGATGCGGCCGGTTACGTCGCCAATGAAAAATGTGACGTGGCAGCCTGCGTCGGCGCGACATGGATTTCCGGTGGGTTTGCCGGGACGGTCGAACTGCTGGCGCAGAGCCTGAAACCGGGCGGGATCATGCTCATCGGTGAGCCCTACTGGCGTCAGCTTCCGGCAACGGACGAGATAGCGCAGGCCTGTGGCGTCAGCTCACTGGCTGATTTCCTGACGCTGCCGGGGCTTATCGGCGCGTTCGACGATCTCGGCTATGACGTGGTGGAAATGGTACTGGCAGATCAGGAAGGCTGGGACCGGTATGAGGCCGCGAAATGGCTGACCATGCGCCGCTGGCTGGAGGCTAATCCTGACGACGACTTCGCCGCCGAAGTCAGGGCCGAGCTAAACATCTCGCCGAAACGCCACGTAACGTACGCGCGGGAATACTTTGGCTGGGGCGTGTTCGCGCTTATCGCCAGGTAACAACAAGCCCCGGTATTTCTGACTGGAGATACCGGGGCTTCGCCTTTGCTTTGATCTGATGCATCACCTGAACAATACAGATTGTGTATGTTTATTAACCAGGATGTCACCATAAGGAGCATCATATGTCACAACATGAAAAGTTCTGTCAGGCTTGCGGAATGCCGATGTCTGCACCCGATGCACACAGTGCCAGCGATCAATATTGCGCGTACTGCTGTGACAGCAACGGCAATCTTAAACCCTGGGAAGAAGCGGTATCAGGCTTAGCCAACTTCCTTGATTCCTGGCAAAAAGTCGGCCCGGAAGAAGCACAGAAGCGTTCAAAACGTTATCTGACGGCAATGCCCGCCTGGGCTCATAAAGCAGACGAGTGAAGAACAAAGCCTTAATAATTTAGGCAGACTATCTTCACTCCCCTGATTCCATAAAGGAGAGACGATGTTTTCTTACATTATGCCCGGCGATCTGCCACGCGCCATCACGTTCTACGATCCGTTGATGGAATTGCTTGCACATCCAAAGGTAGGCCGGAATGAAGAAGGCGCATCTTGGGGACGTTCAGCGAAAATCATACCATCGGATTGTGCGTCGGCAGGCCCTTTGACAGACAACCCGCCGGGGTTGGTAATGGCACGATGGCGGCGCTGAACGCCCGTTCTATTGGACATATCAGATATCAGACAGTTGCATGCGCTTGCCCTTAGTCTGGGAGGCGCGGATGAAGATGCGCCGGATCACAGGCCGCATTACGGGCAAGGATTCCATAGTGCTTATGCAATCCACGTCAGAGAGTTGTTGTTGAGAATAACCTGACGAGTAAGTCTCTTATTGAAGTATATGCGTTAGCAGCCCCTGTAGGACAAGAGTGGCTTGTCCGGTTAGGTGGGATACTTACAAAATCAGCTCCTATTCCATGTCGAGATGCTCATAACGAATGTTTGAAATATCCAGTTGAAAAATAATAATTTTAATCTACTTAAATCTATATAAGGAACACAGTCTAGTAACGCGCCACTTTAGCCATGTCGCTACGTCGTTACTAGTTAGGGTTAGGGTCCCTGCATCAAATTTCGGGTGGCTTATTCCAGCAGCTCGGACTTTCACTGTCAAAAAACTCTATCAGAATATTTTGCCCAAGATTATCTTTGATTAATTGATTGGCTCTATTGCAATACGCCTGGTCTTTTCTGAAAACGGATACCGCGACTCGCTTTATGCCCGCTCCAGCCATTCGTTTTAGCAGATGTACATCATGTTCGCCTATGCCCCAGCCTAGAATCACAAGATTTTCACACTGTTCGACGAGAACTTCCCGGTAAACCGTTGAAAGATAGAAACTGCTCTGAATAGAGTTTACTTTTTGTTCATGCGTTCCTTCGCTCACAAACAGCGGAACGACCTCCTCGCTTTGCCAACGTTTCAGAATCGATTCAAGTAAGCCCGCATTCTGAATATGAATTTTACTCTCCTGTTCGATACGATTTCGACACAATATGAGGCTGCCATGTGGGTAAAAAACAAGCGTGTTAGATTGTTCATTTCCAAGCATTCCTCTTAACCGTTGCCAATCCTGCTCAAAACGACCTCTGGCAAGAAAGCAGTCCTTAAATCGATGATGATCGTTGATATCTAAACCATATGTCATTGTCCAGTAAACGATCAGATCATAGTTAAGCGAAATAACCTTATTGAATCTTTTCAGAAACTCGTAAATATATGGCAGTTGTTCATCAACTTCATCATGCTCAGGATGCACATCTCGTACAGCCTGAATAAGGCATTCACGTATCCGGACGTACGCCTCATGGGTACGGGTATTGTTACTGGCTGGTGTTTTTAGCCGAAGACGCTTTCGATGCGAAAGCGCATTTAAGCGACGACATAACATAGCGAGGTTTACGATGGATACGGTTTCTCCTGCTAAACGAAGCTATGTTATGTCCAAGGTTAAGGGGAGAGATAGCAATTCAGAAAGAATCGTTAGACGTCTCGTCTATCATGCTGGATTTCGTTATCGTTTATGCGATCCGCGATTGCCGGGCAAGCCAGATTTAGTGTTTTGGGGAAAGCGTAAAGTTATCTTCGTGCATGGCTGTTTTTGACATGGTCATGAGGGATGTCAGCGAAATCGTATGCCAAAGTCAAACCAGGAATACTGGTTTGTTAGGTTGGGGAAAAACAAAGTCAGAGATACTTTGCATTTATCAAAACTACATGAAATGGGTTGGCAGAAGTTGGTGGTTTGGGAGTGCGAACTTAAAGAAACAGATATCCTTTTGGAAAAAATGAAAACGTTCTTAAAAGAATGATGGACCGGACAAATTTTAATAAAACGTTGCGTATTTATATAGATAGATAGTAGTTTTATAGAAAACCCTCACATAAGATCATTATAATGCTTGTTTTTGATAAAAACGGTACTGAACTGAACGCAGAGTGCACAGTAGATGAAGAAGATGGGGTTTATGGCCTAATCCTTGAGTCTTGGGGACCAGCACACAGAAACAAAGACTACAATATTGCCCTCGATTGTATCATTGAGCGACTGATCAATTCCGATGTAGATAATGTCGTTGTATATCTTGCCTCATCGACAGCTAGAAAGCATATGCCGTCCATAGCTGAAAGAAAAATCCATCCAGGTGAATACTTTTCTCTAGTAGGTAATAGCCCTCGAGATATTCGCCAAGAAATGTGTAGTTATCAAGCTCATTTCAGTAGCACAGGTAGAAAAGAAGTTCCTTCTGGTAACAGGACCAAACGAATAATGATAAGTGTTCCTAAAGTCAACAGTGGCGAATTTTGGAAACCAATAATACATGGAGAATCATCAGATCTCTTGCAACCTACAGATGATGAGAACGTTCTGAATACAAGAGTTAGCAAATTAATAAAAAAACCTCTGAGTAAGCCCAAAGGATATAAAGTACCAGGCGCGGTAGAGCGACTTCAAAAGGTCTATGTTAGAGATCCTGCGGTGAAAGCTTGGATCTTGCAGCAAAGTAAGGGTGTTTGTGAAAACTGTGGTGCAAAGGCACCGTTTTATTTAAACGATGGTAGCCCATACCTGGAAGTACATCACGTGATACCTCTATCTTCAGGAGGTGCTGATACCACAAGCAACTGCGTTGCACTTTGTCCCAATTGCCATAGGGCCTTGCACTACAGTCAAAATGCGAAAGAACTAGTCGAGATGCTTTACATTAATACAGATAGATTGCAGAAGTGAGGGGGTTCTTTTCTAAGTGGCTTGCAGACGGGCAACGTCCCATTTCTTTAAGAATAAGCAAGCGAGACGGTGATCTAGTTTCCTCTTTTTTACCCTGCAAAAGCAAACTTCTTGAAGCCGTGTCGTTTGTAATCGCCTTCGTTCCGGGTATCATTTTGCGAACTGCATTCCAAAACTGAATTTGCGATAAAGCATGGCTGCTTTTCGCTACGAACTACCCCGAGGATTTTCATGAACAACGCTGAACAGCTATTCCTAAACGAGCTGGATAACAAATTCTGGAAGGCGGCTGACAAGCTGCGCGCCAACATGGATGCCGCCAACTACAAGCATGTAGTGTTAGGGCTTATCTTTCTGAAGTATGTCTCCGATGCTTTTGAGGCTCGCCAGCAAGAACTGATCACATTGTTCCGCGATGTCGGCAACCCGGACAACATCTACGCCATGTCGCGCGATGATTACGACTCCGACGAAGATTACGCGCAGGCGATTGTTGATGAACTGGAAGTCGAGGATTACTACACCGAGAAGAACATCTTCTGGGTGCCGAAAGCCGCACGCTGGGATACGCTGAAAACGAAAGCGATTTTGCCGACCGGTACAGTGCTGTGGGTGGATGAAACCACCGGGCAGGATGTGAAGCTGCGCTCCGTCTCCTGGCTGGTGGACAACGCGCTGGATGAAATCGAAAAAACTAACCCGAAACTGAAAGGCATCCTGAACCGCATTAGCCAGTACCAGTTGGGCAATGAGGTACTGACCGGGCTGATTAACACCTTCTCTGATGCCAACTTCAGCAACCCGGAATATAACGGTGAGAAGCTGAGTTTAAAGAGCAAAGATATTCTTGGCCATGTATACGAATATTTCCTCGGTCAGTTCGCACTGGCGGAAGGTAAGCAGGGCGGCCAGTATTACACGCCAAAAAGTATCGTCACCCTGATTGTTGAAATGCTGCAACCTTACAACGGGCGCGTGTATGACCCGGCGATGGGTTCCGGCGGGTTCTTTGTTTCCAGCGACCGCTTTATTGAAGAGCACGCGGGCGAGAAGCAGTACAATGCCGCCGAGCAGAAGCGCAATATCTCTGTTTACGGCCAGGAGTCGAACCCGACCACCTGGAAGCTGGCGGCAATGAATATGGCGATCCGGGGTATCGACTTTAACTTCGGCAGCAAAAACGCCGATACCCTGCTGGACGATCAGCATCCGGATCTGCGCGCTGACTTCGTGATGGCAAACCCGCCGTTCAACATGAAGGAGTGGTGGAACGCGAAGCTGGAAAAAGACGTGCGCTGGAAATATGGAACACCGCCGCAGGGCAACGCCAACTTTGCGTGGATGCAGCACATGATCCACCACCTCGCGCCAAAAGGCTCGATGGCGCTGCTGCTGGCGAACGGTTCGATGAGTTCCAACACCAACAACGAAGGCGAAATCCGCCGCAACCTGATTGAAGCGGATCTGGTGGAATGTATGGTGGCGCTGCCTGGGCAACTGTTTACCAACACCCAAATCCCTGCCTGTATCTGGTTCCTGACCAAAGATAAATCCGGTGGCAATGGCAAAGCACACCGTAAAGGCGAAGTGTTGTTTATCGACGCGCGTCAGATTGGCTATATGAAAGACCGCGTGCTGCGTGACTTTACCCGCGAGGATATCGCCAGAATTGCTGATACCTTCCATGCATGGCAGACGGATAAAGACTATGAAGATGAAGCGGGATTCTGCTTCGCCGCAACGCTGGAAGATATAAAGAAAAATGACTTTGTCCTGACCCCAGGGCGCTATGTCGGTGCTGCCGAGCAGGACGAAGATGATGAGCCCTTTGCCGAGAAGATGGCACGACTGACGGCGCAACTGAAAGATCAGTTGGAAGAGAGCGCGAACCTGGAAGCACAGATTAAGGCGAATCTGGGGGGGCTGGGTTATGAGTTTTGAGTGGAAAAAATATACTATCGCTGACGTGTCAAAGAAAGTTATTACAGGGAAAACGCCTCCTGGAACCTTAGATAAATACTTTGGTGGTGAAGTACTCTTTGTTACCCCAACAGATATGGGAGATAACAAATACATTGAACTAACCCAAAGAACCTTATCTGATGTGGGGGAAGCTAAACTTGCAAAACAGAAATTTGAATGTGGGATAGTTGTTTCTTGCATTGGATGGCAAATGGGAAAGGCCGCAATTGTCAGAAATACAGCCGTTACAAACCAACAAATCAATACAATTATTCCAAATGGTGATTTGATTGATGTGGATTTTTTATACTATACACTTAGTGAGAAAAGAACGGAGATATTCAATCTCGGTGCAACAGCGACAAGAACTCCAATTTTAAAAAAGTCATTGTTCGAAAGAATTGAGTTTCATGCTCCCAAACTTGAACATCAGAAAAAAATTAGCAATATTTTATCCTCTTTGGATGCTAAAATAATTAGCAACAAAAAAATCAACCAAACCCTCGAACAAATGGCACAAGCCCTGTTCAAAAGCTGGTTTGTCGATTTTGAACCGATAAAAGCCAAAATCGCGGTGCTGGAAGCGGGTGGTTCGCAGGAAGACGCGACGCTCGCCGCCATGACGGTGATTTCCGGGAAAGATTCTGATGCGTTGGTGGTTTTTGAGCGTGAACACCCTGAGCAATATGCCGAGTTAAAAGCCACGGCAGAGCTGTTTCCATCAGCGATGCAGGACAGTGAGCTGGGGGAGATTCCGATGGGATGGGTATCAGAAACTCTAGGGGCAGTCCTTGAACCCAAGAAAGGAAAAAATATAACAAAAAAAACTATAGCGGAGGGTGATATTCCTGTCGTTGCTGGAGGTTTGGCACCAGCTTACTACCATAGTAAATGTAATGTTACTGGCCCTGTAATAACCATAAGCGCTTCAGGAGCCAATGCTGGTTTTGTTAATTTATATCATTGTGATATTTGGGCTTCGGACTGTTCATATATAAATAAAACCCAAACACAATTTGTATATTGTTTTTATACTTTACTTAAAACTAGACAAAAAGAAATTACCCATATGCAACAAGGTGCAGCCCAACCTCATGTTTATCCTAAAGACATAATGAGGTTGGTTATTGTGGCACCTATAACGGCGCTATGGCAAAGACTAGAGAAAATACTAACCAGTATCTACGAACAGATTGGTGTTCATTTAGCTCAAAATATGTGCCTAGAGTCGCTCCGAGACACCCTTCTCCCCAAACTTCTCTCGGGTGAAATTACCCTGCCGGAAGCAGAACAAATAATCAGCGAGGAAGCCTGATGCTAAGCGAAGACGATTTAGAACAGCAATGCCTGCAATGGTTTGCTGAACAGGGCTGGGATGTGCTACACGGGCCGGATATCGCACCGGATGGTGATAACCCGTTACGAGCCTCATTTCACGATGTGTTTCTGCGCCCGGTCATGCTGGAACAGCTACAAACCATCAACCCCCATCTCCCTGTTTCCGTGCTGGAAGAGGTGATACAGCGTATCGCCCATGCGCACAGCCCGGATCTGGTCGTCAGCAATAAAGCCTTTCATCACCTGCTGCTCAATGGCGTACCCGTTGAATATAAGCATGAAGGCAAGGTGATTCACGATAACGCGCTGTTAATGGATTTCAACCATCCAGATAACAACCGCTTTATGGTGGTGAACCAGGTCGCCATTCAGGGAATAAAGCAGGTACGTCGCCCGGATGTCATTGGCTATATCAACGGCCTGCCGGTGGCGGTGATCGAACTAAAAAGCCCCATTGATGCTAATGCCGATATCTGGGCGGCGTTTAACCAGTTACAGACCTATAAAAACGAACTCAGCGATCTATTTATTTGCAACGAAGCGCTGGTGGTGAGCGATGGGCAGAACGCGCGCGTTGGCTCTCTCACGGCGGATGAAGAGCGCTTTCTGCCGTGGAAAACCGTGGCGAACGAAAACGACAAACCGCAGTTTGACTGGCAACTTAAAACTGTGGTGCAGGGCTTCTTTAACCGTGAATTATTGCTCGATTATATCCGCTATTTTGTCCTGTTTGAGAATGACGGCAAACGGTTGATTAAGAAGATTGCCGCCTATCACCAGTTCCATGCAGTGCGTGAAGCGGTGACGGCAACGATTGTGGCCTCGACCGGTAAACACCTGCCGTTGCACAGCAATATTCAGCCCGGTAGTAAAAAAGCGGGGGTCGTCTGGCATACCCAGGGTTCCGGCAAAAGTATCTCCATGTGCTGCTATGCCGGGAAACTGCTGCAACAGGCGGAGATGAACAACCCGACGATTGTGATGGTGACGGATCGTAACGATCTCGACGGACAGTTATACGCCACCTTCTGCCAGGCACAGGATTTACTCAAGCAGACGCCATTACAGGCCAACGATCGCGATGAATTGCGCGAGCTGCTTAATGCTCGTGAATCCGGCGGCATCATCTTTACCACCGTGCAGAAGTTTGCGCCGCTGGACGGAGAGCAGAGTCATCCGGCGCTCAACCAACGCAGCAATATCGTGGTGATTTCTGATGAAGCGCACCGTAGCCAGTATGGCCTGAGCGCCACGCTGGACAGGCAAACTGGCGCCTATAAATACGGCTACGCTAAGCACATGCGCGATGCGCTGCCGAATGCGTCGTTTATGGGCTTTACCGGCACGCCGATTGCCTCGGAAGATAAAGATACCCGTGCCGTGTTCGGTGATTACGTCTCGATATACGACATTCAGGATGCGGTGGATGATGGCGCGACAGTACCTATCTACTACGAATCCCGTCTGGCAAAACTCGATCTGAATCATGAGGAACTGGAAACGCTCTCCGACCAGGTAGATGAGCTGGTGGAAGATGAAGAGACGGACCAGCAAGAGAAAACCAAAGGTGACTGGAGCCGTCTGGAAAAACTGGTGGGATCTGAGCCACGTATCAAACAGGTAGCTGCGGATCTGGTTCAGCATTTTGAAACGCGCAACGCGGCCATGAACGGTAAAGCGATGATTGTCGCCATGAGCCGTGATATCTGTGTGAAGCTCTATGATGCCATCGTCGCAATCCGTCCGGACTGGCACAGTACAGATGTCGAACAAGGTGCCATCAAAGTCATCATGACGGGCTCGGCATCTGATAAAGACCATCTCCAGCCGCATATATACAACAAGCAGACCAAAAAGCGTCTTGAAGCCCGTTTTAAAGATTTGAACGATCCGCTGAAGTTGGTGATTGTCCGCGATATGTGGCTGACCGGGTTTGATGCGCCGTGTTGCCACACCATGTATATCGATAAACCGATGCGCGGCCATAACCTGATGCAGGCCATTGCGCGCGTTAACCGCGTGTTCCGGGATAAACCCGGCGGGCTGGTGGTGGATTACATTGGCATTGCCAACGAGCTGAAGCAGGCTCTGAAAACGTACACTGACTCGAAAGGGAAAGGGCAGACCACGGTAGATGCGCGGGAAGCCTTAGCCATTCTGTTGGAAAAAATCGATGTCATTCATGGGATGTTCGCACCCTCAGCAGGAAAACCCGGCTTTAGCTACGAAGGCTTTTCTCGCGATCCATTAGCATTTTTACGCGATGCCGTGAACTACATTTTGGGTCTGGATGACGGTAAAAAACGCTACCTCGACGTTTCACTGGCGATGAGCAAAGCCTGGTCGCTCTGTAACACCCTTGATGAAGCTGAGCCCTTACAGGAGGAGTTCGCGTTTCTTTCTGCCGTCAGAGTGGGGCTTATCAAACTTGATCCGAAGGCAAAATTTAGCCAGTCAGAAAAAAACTCCCTGTTGAGCAAGATTCTCGATAACGCCGTTGTTGCAACCGGCGTTGAGGATGTGTTTGCTCTGGCGGGGTTAGATAAACCCAATATTGGGCTGCTGTCGGATGAGTTCCTGGAAGAAGTGCGGGAAATGCCACAGCGTAATCTGGCGGTGGAACTGCTGGAAAAACTGCTAAATGACGGCATCCATGCTCGTTCTGGTAATAACGTGGTGCAGCAGAAAAAATACTCTGACCGCCTGAAAGCCGTTTTGCTGAAATACAATAACCGGGCGATTGAAACCGCGCAGGTGATTGAAGAGCTTATCCAGATGGCGAAAGCGTTCCAGGAAGCGATGGCGCGTGATGAAGCGCTGGGGCTAAACCCGGACGAAATTGCGTTCTACGATGCACTGGCGGAAAACGAAAGCGCGGTACGAGAGCTGGGTGATGATGTCCTTAAGAAACTGGCTATCGAAGTCACGTTAAAATTGCGTCAATCCACAACTGTAGACTGGCAGGTACGAGAAAGCGTGCGTGCGAGGTTACGTATTCTGGTGCGCCAGACACTACGCAAATATAAGTATCCGCCGGATAAAACACCGGGTACGGTGGAGCTGATTTTAAAACAGGCTGAGGTTATCTCGAATCATTGGACGGTATAGCAACTGATGAGTTCTATCCGCCGAGGATTACGGTGAATTTTAGTCTCAAAAAAATCTCAGTTGATTATAAAAGGAAAATAGCAAAGTGAGTAGAAACCCATGGGAAGTACCTGAATGGCATGCTCTAGGCCGAGAAGCATCATTAGTCTGTAATCTCATTGGATCAGGTGCAACAGCTATAGGTAGGGCCAATTACGCTGACAAGATGGGAGAATATTACACTGCGTTCTTTGGACTTTCAGTTGGGTTAGAAAGGCTTTCAAAGTTAATATTGGTTGCGCATTATGCTATTGAGAACCAAGGAAGAATGCCTGATGAGAAAGTTGTGAGAAAATTTGGACACAAACTAATCGACTTGACCAATGAGGTTGAGAATATTTCCAAAAAAATGGAACTATTACTTGAATATAAAATGCCTACAGGAAAAATTCCTCACAAGATACTTGAATGTTTAGATTCATTTGCTGATGCTCGGAGAGGTAGGTATGCAAATTTTGCTTCATTAGGTAACCCCTCTTTAACCAGTGATGAACCTATTAACAAGTGGTGGGGAGAAGTAGCTGAGTGCATACTAGAAAAACATTATTACGGTACAACTGCTCAAAGACGTGTTGAAGGGGATGCTGAATTAATCGATGCTATGATGTCACGTTTTACAATGGTATTGCATACAGATGAGACCGGAAATATTATGCAAGATGTTAAGTCTTCCTCAACACGTACTGGCCAAAACGTTATCGTACAAAAGTGGGGAAGATACTATTCTCTAACTATCGCTCGATGGCTTGCAACAATTTTATCTGAGCTTTCTCAGATCGCTTGCTATAAATATAATATCGAAGGTTTTTTTGGTCTGAATGAACATTTTTATAGTTACACTGTTGACGATAGTTTCTTAAAAACCAGAAAGATATGGCCTCTAAAATAATAGCAATCTTAACAAACACCATATATCGTGAATACGAAGCTGAGCTCACAACAAGCTGTGAGCTCCCTATTACTTCAGGCCCCTCTAAGTAAGCATGCATACCGTATTCCTGTTTTTTACACAAACCTGACAGTCAGGTTTTACTGGTTTCAACATATAAAGTTGTTAGGCTAAGTTTGAGCTAATACATATATTGCAGTCAATTGCTGCAACCAGAGATGCTTCCCACTTCAGCCCAACTATTTATCCACCATTACCCCGATTAATTTTCGCATAGTCAAACGGCGTAATCCCCTTCTCCCGATTCGCATCCAGATAATCCGCCCACCACTGCAGCATTAACCTGCGCTCTCCCAGATGCTCCGCCTTGTGGATGTAAGCTGCTCGCACAGAGCTACGCTCTTGGTGACTCATCTGCCGCTCTACCGCATCCCTCGACCATAATCCCGACTCGATCAACGAGCTACACGCCATCGTCCTGAAACCATGCCCACATACTTCCGTTTTCGTGTCATAACCCATCACTCTCAGCGCCTTGTTCACCGTGTTTTCACTCATAGGTTTACGCGGATCGTGATCGCCCACAAAGATCAGCTCACGGTTTCCACTCATGCTTTTGATCTTTTGCAAGATAGCGAGAGCTTGTCGCGACAAAGGAACAAGATGTGGAGTACGCATCTTCGAACCACGTTGAGAATGCTTAACTCCTTCCAGTGGCTCACGCTCGCCCGGAATCGTCCACATAGCCGTTTCAAAATCCACTTCTGTCCAGCGAGCAAAACGTAACTCGCTCGAACGGATGAAAACCAGTAACGTCAAATCCACAGCTAACCGCGTTAATGGTCTGCCGGTGTAGTTATCAATGCGATGGAGTAACTCAGGAATGCGATTGAGATCTAGCGCAGCGCGATGCTTTCGTTTAGCTGTTGCGATCGCACCAGTGATCTCTTGTGCAGGATTGTAATCAATTAAGCCGTTCTGTACCGCAAAGCGCATTATTGCCGTTGTTCGCTGTTGAAGACGCGCAGCCACTTCAAGGCGTCCTGACTTTTCCACTGCTTTAATTGGGACCAGTAAGTCACGAGTACCAATATCTTTGATATTTCGCTTCCCAACTGAAGCAAATAAATTGTCTTCCAAGCTTTTCAATACACGAGCGCTATGCGATGCCGACCACTTTTGATTGCTGGCATGCCAGTCTCTGGCGACCACTTCAAACGTTATCGCCTCTTGCTCCAGCTCTACCTTAACGGCTTTCTTGTTCTCACTAGGATCGACGCCATTAGCTAATAGTTTGCGGGCTTCATCCCGGCGTGCCCTGGCATCCGCCAGTGAGACTTCAGGGTATTTCCCCAGCGCCAGCATCTTCTCTTTACCGCCAAAGCGATAACGAAGCCGCCAGTATTTAGAACCGTTAGGGTGAACCAGCAGAACCATGCCTTCACCGTCAGTCAGTTTATAGGCTTTTGCTTCAGGCTTAGCCGAACGAACCTTCACATCACTCAGAGCCATGATGAGTATCCTTTCAAGGGTTCTGTGTGGGTACAAACATTATCGAACCGCGATATACCCGCAGTTGTACCCGCATCAGTTAGTTGATGTAGATTGAATCAGGTTGACTTAGGTTGAGTGAAAAAGCGAGGAAAGCCTTGCGGATACTGGATTTCGGGCACAAAAAAAGACGTCCGTTGACGTCTATTGATGTTCCGATGGTGCCGAAGGCCGGACTCGAACCGGCACGTATTTCTACGGTTGATTTTGAATCAACTGCGTCTACCGATTTCGCCACTTCGGCACTGAAGGGGATGCGGAAACGTTGTGGATTATACCTGTCGCGCGTCGCCATGCAAGCGGCGACGCGCTAAACCTACGCTAAGTGCCCAAAAAACCAGCGCCCTGTCATTCTACCTCGGAAACCGCCAGTCGAATCACGCCTGCCGCCTTCTGCTCCGGCAGCGCCAGCACCTTCGCCCACATCTCCTGCACCATGTCGCAGGAGAGCTTCTCTTTGCCCACCGCCTTCTCCGGCATCTGCAGTAGCTGGATGTCCTCGCCGTACTTGTCGGCCAGCGTTTTCATAATCGGGCGGACATCCGTCACCGCGGCTTCGCGTTCTTCCGGGGTCACGGTATGGCGGTTTTTGCCGTAGGCCGCACGCATCATGTCGGCGTCTGCCTGCATACGCCGCGTCATCAGGTCTTTATCCAGCATGCGCATCGGGTTGACGCCCCCTTTTACCGCCGGGTAGAGGAAGCGGAAACAGGCGTCGTCGCTCACCTTCTGAATGGCAGCGGTCTGCTCCATGTTGATCGTCATATAGTTCACCACGTTAGCGTCCGGCGCGTTTTGCAGGCGCGACATCTGCAGATGCAGGATCTGCGGCTGGATGGTGTCGATAATCTTCTGTTCCGGCTCGCCGGCTTTTTGCAGGGCCGCCATCTGGTCAATAATGCGCTGATGAAGCACAGGCTCCTGCTCTTTTATCACCTGCCAGGCGGGCATTGCGTTGAGGGTGGTATCAAGCTGCTGTTCGGGGGTGTGCTGGCGTTGTTTGTCGAAGTAGACCCAGAACGCCACGACGGCGGCCAGGAGAGTCACCACGACTATACGGATCCACGTTTTATTCATCTCGCATCCTTTTCTTTTCGCTATGCCGGTTTACACCGGCACGCCGCTGTGAAAGCGAAACTCGTTGTCCGGTGTCGAGATAAGTGTGGCTTCAATTTCGCCAAAAAGCTGTATGCGCGGTGAGATATCGTCGTCGCTCACCTGTTGGGCAAGCGTCAGGTAGTCCTGATAGTGGCGCGCTTCCGAGCGCAGCAGCGAGAGATAGAACTTCTGCAGGTCGTCGTCGAGGAACGGGGCCAGCGCGGCGAAACGCTCGCAGGAGCGGGCTTCGATGTAGGCACCGCAGATGAGCTTGTCGATAAGCGTCAGCGGTTCATGCGTGCGCACCGCTTTCAGCATTCCTTTGGCGTAGCGGCTGGCGGTGATTTTGACGTACGGAATGTCGCGCGCCAGCATCGCCTCGCGCACCTGCCAGAAGTGGTGCAGCTCTTCTTTAATCAGCAGCACCATGCTGTCGATAAGCGCCTGGCCCCACGGGTCGTCAGTTTTGGGCATGACGCTTTTGCCAATCTGCTTGTGCAGGGCCACAAAATCCGGTTCCGGGCCTTCGCGGAAGGTGAACGCTTCGTAGGGTTTGAGCCAGTCGAGCAGCGCGTCTGCACCGCTTTCATCGGCGACGTATTTGCGCACCAGCAGCAGCGCGGTCTGGGCGGCCTTGAGCTCGCACACCATGTGGTCGGTGAGCAGCAGCGGCAGGTTTGCCGGGTCGCGGGCGTGATCAATCCATGCTTGTGGGGTCGGGCACTGGAGGAAGTTAAGAACGGGGGCGAGTATCTGCGGGTAATCCATGGTTCTGCCTTGAAAAAGCGGTGGCGCGCGCCACCGCCTGAAACGCTTAGTGACGCACGCCGTCGTCGTCTTCGTCGATGAAATCTTCGTCGTCGCCTTCTTCGCCGTCTTCACCGTTCGGATCTTCGAAGTAGGTTCCCCAGCCGTCGTATTCCACTTCAAACTTCTCGGCCAGGTTCATCAGCTGTTCGACCTGAGCGTCGATCAGTTCTGCTTTCAGCGCGCCTTCGCTCAGAATATCGCAGCAGATGACGGTGTCGCCCTCTTCCACTTCCAGCTCTTCCGGCTCGGTCACTTCGTAACCCAGTTTGAAAGCTTCTACCGCCAGTTTTTCCAGCGCGTCGAAATCGTCAGCAGAGAAATGGTGCTCGATGGTGTACAGCGCGTCCGGATCGCTACCGTCTTCCAGCAGTTCTTCGATAATCAGGCGCGTCTCTTCGCGTTGCTCTTCCAGGTGTTCCGGGTTTGCCATGGCTCATTCCTCTTTAAAGTGCGGCAGATACTTCTATTTTCACACACGGACGGGTTTGCCTCCACCTTTGTTGGAAAGATTTGTGAAACGGGGTTGCAAATGAATAATTAGACATATAAAGTGAATTTTAATTCAATAAGTGGCGTTTGCCATGTGAGGATAAAATGTCTGATCTGTACAAGAAACACTTTCTGAAATTGCTCGATTTTACCCCTGCACAGCTCAATTCCCTGCTGACCCTTGCCGCTCAGCTTAAAGCCGATAAAAAAAAGGGTAAGGAAGTACAAAAGCTTACTGGCAAAAACATCGCGCTCATCTTCGAAAAAGACTCAACCCGTACACGATGCTCTTTCGAAGTTGCCGCATTTGACCAGGGCGCGCGCGTCACGTATTTAGGGCCGAGCGGCAGCCAGATTGGGCATAAAGAATCAATTAAGGACACCGCGCGGGTACTCGGGCGGATGTACGATGGCATTCAGTATCGCGGTCACGGCCAGGACGTGGTCGAAACGCTGGCGCAGTATGCAGGCGTGCCGGTGTGGAACGGGCTGACCAACGAGTTCCACCCGACGCAATTGCTGGCGGACCTGCTGACCATGCAGGAGCACCTGCCGGGCAAAGCGTTTAACGAGATGACGCTGGTTTATGCGGGCGATGCGCGTAACAACATGGGTAACTCGATGCTGGAAGCGGCAGCGTTAACCGGGCTGGATCTGCGTCTGGTGGCACCGAAAGCCTGCTGGCCGGAAGAGCGCCTGGTGGCGGAGTGCAGCGCGCTGGCGGAGAAGAATGGCGGGAAGATCACCCTGACAGAAGAGGTCGCGGTCGGCGTGAAAGGGGCGGACTTCATCTATACCGATGTGTGGGTGTCGATGGGCGAGGCCAAAGAGAAGTGGGCCGAGCGGATTGCCCTGCTGCGCGGGTATCAGGTGAACGCGCAGATGATGGCGCTGACCGGTAACCCGGGCGTGAAGTTCCTGCACTGTCTGCCGGCATTCCATGACGACCAGACCACGCTGGGTAAGCAGATGGCGAAAGAGTTCGATCTGCACGGCGGAATGGAAGTGACAGACGAGGTGTTTGAATCGGCGGCGAGCATTGTGTTTGACCAGGCGGAAAACCGGATGCATACCATTAAGGCGGTGATGGTGGCGACGCTTGGGGAGTGATCCTCTGTAGTCTTGTGCCCTCCCCCCGGCCCTCTTCCACCGGGAGAGGGCGTAAACCGGCGCCACTTCATTGATTTTTCCGCCTGAAAAAGGTACGTTTTCGCCTTAATTCCTGCGTGGACATACCAGCATTATGCCGATTATTCAGTCTGTTGAACGTGCGTTGCAGATCCTCGACCTGTTTAACGAGCAGGCCACCGAGCTTAAGATCACCGACATTAGCAAACTGATGGGGCTGAGCAAAAGTACCCTCCACTCGCTGCTGAAAACCCTGCAGCTTCACGGCTATATCGATCAGAACCCGGAAAACGGTAAATATCGCCTCGGCATGAAGCTGGTTGAGCGCGGCCATTTTGTGGTGGGCTCAATCGATATTCGCCAGAAGGCGAAAGGCTGGCTGACGGAGCTGTCGCAGCGTACCGGGCAGACCACCCATCTGGGGATCCTGGACGGTCGTGAAGGCGTTTATATCGAGAAGATCGAAGGCAAGCTGGCGGCTATCGCCTATTCACGCATTGGTCGTCGGCTGCCGGTTCACGCCACCGCCATCGGCAAGGTGTTGATTGCCTGGCTTGGCGAGGCCGAGCTGAACGCCCTGCTTGAGGGCTATCAGTACACCACCTATACCCCTTCCACCCTTGCCTCCCGCGACGCGTTGCTGGAGGCCCTCGCCAAGACCCGCGAGCAGGGTTATGCCTTCGACCGCGAAGAGAACGAGCAGGGCGTGCGCTGCGTGGCGGTACCGGTGTGGAACCATGAATCCCGCGTGATTGCCGCCCTGAGTCTGTCGACGCTGACGTCGCGGGTGGATGACGCCGAACTGGCCAGCTTCCGCGAGCAACTTCAGCAGGCCGGGCTCCAGCTCTCACGCGCGCTGGGTTACCCGGCCTGAGCCGCTATTTCGTGAGTGGTTCGTAGGTGAAATAATCAAAGTCAGCGTGGCAGCCGTCACCGCTGATGTCTTCGCAGTGCAGGCCGACAAACGCGCCGGTAAAGAAGCCGCGGCCGCCGATGTAGTCATCCGACAGTTTCCACGCTTCATACGTCACCGGCACGGTGTGCCACGTCTCACCGTCAAACGAGTAGCTGTAACGGTAAACCAGGGTGTCGACGTCAACCCGTAACCAGATGCTCTCTGCGCTGTCCGGTACCGGGATCGGCTGTTCATGCAGCGGCCACGACGGCACGTTGTGGTCAAGCTGGATCACTTTGATCGTTCTGCCCTGCCCCTCCTCGTAGTCCACAAAGCAGTAGCTCCAGTTTTTACTGTTGTAGTAGCAGGTCAGCCCGGCGCTCTGCTGGAAGTGAACCGGCGAGAACTGCATGCGCGTCTCTGCCCGGAAGGCGAAGTGCTGCCAGCGGCGGGCCACGGTCGACTGGGTAAAGGTCGAGTTGAGCGAGTCGTTGCCGTAAAGCCGCAAATACCCCGGGCGCACGCTGAGCGAGCCGAGGGTGTCGTCGAACGGAATGCGCAGGGTCTGCAGCTCCGGGTCAAGCGTGCTGCCGTCGAAATCCTCCCGCCAGCTGTCCCGGGAGACGGCGGGCTGCTCCGCTATCTGCGGGCCGGGGACGGTCAGTTGCGCGTGTTTGCCGCCGTCAACGTACGGCCAGCCGTCGCGCCATTCGATGCGCGCAATGCCGGTCTCGCGTCCCAGCGGGCAGTAGCCACGCCCGCCCGAGGCCAGCAGCGGTATACCCGGCAGGCGCAGCGGTCGGCTGGTGAGGTAGGCCATATACCACTCCCCGGTGTGGGTCTGCAGCAGCGAGCCGTGGCCGCTCTTCTGCAGCGGGTTCTCCGGCAGATGCCAGCTGGTCATCATCGTCACGTCCGGATGCAGCTCGTACGGCCCGTCGAGCGTTTTTGAGCGCATCACCACCACCGCGTGTTCATAGCTGGTGCCGCCTTCGGCGACCATCAGGTAGTACCAGCCCTCTTTACGATAAAGGTGCGCCCCTTCGGTGTAGCAGAGCGGCGTGCCGGTAAACAGGGTTTTGCGCTCGGGCGAAAGGGTACCAGTCTGCGGGTCAAACTCCTGCATCACGATGGTGTTATGCGGGTTGCTGTGATGGCGCGGCCCCCACGGCCGGTAGAGGTAGTATTTGCGGCCATCGTCGTCGTGGAACAGTGACGGGTCAAACCCTCCGTTGCCCATCGGGATCGGTTCGCTCCACGGCCCCTCGATGGAGGGCGCAGTGACGAGGAAGTTACGGCCATTTTTCCACGGCGAATCGACAATTTTCACGTCGGTGTACAGCAGCCAGAATTGGCCATCGGCGTAGCTCAGGCACGGCGCCCAGATGCCGCCGGAGTCCGGGTTGCCCTTCATGTCCAGCATCGACACCCTGTCCAGCGGCGTGCTGACCAGCGACCAGTTCTTCATGTCGCGGGAGTGGTAGATACGCACGCCCGGAAACCATTCAAACGTCGAGGTGGCGATGTAGTAATCCTCCCCCTGACGGCACAGGGACGGGTCCGGGTTAAAGCCGGTGAGGATCGGGTTTGTTATCGTTGTCATGTTGCCTCCTGTTAATGGGATGCGGCTGTCGCAGCGTCGGGCACGGCGTCACCCTGCGTTGCACGGTGCTTAATCAGCTGCTGGCTGATGGCCGCCACGCGGGCGTCGGTGAGTTTGTAGAACGACAGCATGATGAACATGCCCACGTAGAGCACCACCGGCACCACGCAGAACAGAATTTTAATGGTGGTCAGCACTTCGACCGGCTGCACGCTGCTGCTGGCGGAGTAGTTCACATACGCCAGGATCCAGCCCACCACCGCGCCGCCAATCGCCAGACCGATCTTCAGGCTGAACAGGTAGGTGGAGAACACCAGCCCGTCGAGGCGGCGACCGCTGCGGCTCTCCTCGTAATCCACCACGTCAGAAGCCATCAGCCACTGCAGGGGCGTGGTGGTGTTAAAGACGAACAGGAACAGAATGTTAAGGGCGAAAATCAGGGCGATATGTTCGGCCGGGATGAAGAAAATCAGCAGGCTGATCAGGGAGTAGGCCACGATAATCCACTTGAAGGCGGTCACCCGGTCAAAGCGCCCCAGCAGGCGGGATGAGCAGAGCGAACCAAACATGGTGGCGAGGCTGCCGTAAAGCAGAAACTGCGTCGCCATCTCCGGGTGATCCATGACGTATTTCACGAAGTAGAGCGTCGCCCCGCCGCGGACCACGTTGGAGCAGGTCGCCATCATTTTGAACGCACACATAATGCGCCACTGGGTATTGCCGAACAGAAGCTTGAGGTCTTTCGACACCGACGACCCCGGCTGCACCTCAAAGGTGTAGCGCTCTTTGGTGGTGAAGAAGCAGACGTAGAGCAGCACCACGCCGCTCAGCCCCAGCACGCACATGGCGCCGAAATAGCCGACCTGCTCATCGCCTTTACCAATGATGCTCACCAGCGGCAGCGCAATGCCACTGATGGCCAGCGATCCCGCCGCCGCGAGGAAAAAGCGCCAGGACTGCAGCGCGTGGCGCTCTTTCGGGTCAGCGGTGATGACGCCCGGCATGGCGCAGTAAGGGACGTTAACGAAGGTGTAGACCAGGGTCAGCAGAATGTAGGTTATGCAGGCATAGATGATTTTACCCTGCGCGGAGAAGTCCGGCGTGTAGAAGGTCAGCACGCAGACAATCCCAAACGGGATCGCGCCCCACAGCAGGAACGGACGGAACTGGCCGTGACGCGTGCGGGTGCGGTCAACCAGCAGCCCCATCAGCGGATCGGTGACGGCATCCAGCACGCGGGAAACTAAAAACAGCGTCCCCATAATGCCCGCCGACAGGCCAAACACGTCGGTATAGAAATAGGCCAGCAGGAACATGGTGGCCTGCCAGACAAAGCCGCAGGCGGTATCACCCAGCCCGTAGCCAATTTTATCTTTCATGGTTAATTGCATCATTACCCCCAACGGCAGTACGTGGAACAGTGCAAACGCCAGGGTCCTGATTCAGGCAAATAAATGCCCGGTGCATCATCAGGAATACACCCTTATTTCGTGTGCTGAATTCACAACATCGTGTTAATAGAGTGTAATTAAGTGTTCAATTAACCGACAATGGTCATATCTTATTTCTGAATTATGATATTTTGCTTTTGTGACGCCACTCGACATCCTGATATCATTTAAAGACCTTTCTTTTCATGTAATTAGATTATTTACGCAATAATAAAAAACAGACATGCAAAAGCCGTCCACGGAATATTTTCCGTAGACGACAAGAGCCAGAAATATAATTAAAGACCGAGCGCTTTTTTACCGGCGTTAATTACCTCGATGATTTTATCGGTGTCATAAATACACCCTTTCCAGGTGCCGCCGCTCACCGACTGCAGAGCCGCCCACAGGCGGGTATCGTCCGGCAAAAATGCGTGGGCGTGCAGGTCAGGATGCACCGGACGCGACGCCAGCACGCGCGCCCCCTCTTCCGGCCTCAGCGGCTGTTCCGCCGTGCCGATAAAGTTAACGCTGCCCGTTAAGGACAGGCGGTCGACGCTGATCTCAATGATATCGTTGTCGCGCAGCTTGCCGATGGGGCCACCTGCCAGCGCTTCCGGCGACACATGGCCGAAGCACGCCCCGGTTGATACCCCCGAGAAGCGCGCATCGGTGATCAACGATACCGTCTTGCCCCACGAGATATGTTTTAGCGCGGAAGTCAGCTGGTAGGTCTCTTCCATGCCGGTGCCGGACGGGCCTCCGCCAATCACCACCATAATATCGCCCTGCTGGATCGCCTCCTGCTTGATGGCCTTGATGGCCTGCGCTTCAGAGACAAACACCCGCACCCGGCCGGTATGGCGGTAAACGCCATCGTCATCCACAACAGACGGGTCGATGGCCGTGGCTTTGATCACCGACCCTTCGGGCGCGATATTGCCGGTCGGGAAGCAGACCGTCGAGGTCAGGCCTTTCGCGTGGGCGCGTTCAGGCGGCAGGATCACGTCATCCGGATCGACGCCGTCCTGCTCGCGCAGGCACTGACGAAAACGCGCCCGACGCGCTGAGTTTTCCCACCAGTCGAGGTTCTCCCCGACCGTCTGGCCGGTAACGGTCATGGCATCTTCATGCAGCAGCCCCAGCTTGCGCAGATGGAGCATCACCTCCGGCACGCCGCCCGCCAGGAAAGCACGCACCGTCGGGTGGTAGTCCGGGCCGTTTGGCAGCACGCTCACCAGACGCGGAACCTTACGGTTGATGCGCGTCCAGTGCGCCACATCCGGAATGGTGCAGCCCGCCGCATGGGCAATCGCCGGGATGTGCAGCAGCAGGTTGGTGGATCCGCCAAACGCCGCGTGAAGCACCATGGCGTTTTCAATGGCTTTGTCGGTCAGGATATCGCGGGTCGTGATCCCACGGTTATCCAGCTCGCTCACCGCCCGCGCAGACTGACGGGCAATCTCCAGCCACACGGCCTGCCCGGACGGGGCGAGCGCGGAGTGCGGCAGCGCCAGACCCAGCGCTTCGGCCACCACCTGTGACGTTCCCGCGGTGCCGAGAAACTGACAGCCGCCGCCGGGTGATGCGCAGGCGCGGCACCCCAGCTCGGCGGCCTCCTGCAGCGACAGCTCATGGTTAGCGAAACGCGCACCAATGGTCTGCACTTTTCCGGCATCTTCCCCCACGGTCGGCGGCAGCGTCGCCCCACCCGGCACCAGAATGGTCGGCAGATCATGCATGGAGGCCAGCGCAATCATGGTCGCGGGCAGCCCTTTATCGCAGGTTGCCACGCCGATCACCGCGCGCCGCGTCGGCAGGGAGCGGATCAGACGACGAAACACGATTGCCGCGTCATTACGGTACGGCAGGGAGTCGAACATGCCGTGGGTGCCCTGAGAGCGTCCGTCGCACGGATCGCTGACGAAGGCCGCAAACGGGATCCCACCATTACGGGTGATCTCCTTCGCCGCCGCCTGCATCTGCATGCCAATCTCCCAGTGCCCGGTGTGGTAGCCCAGCGCAACAGGTCGTCCGTCCCCGGCGCGAATGCCGCCCTGCGTACCGATAATCAGCACCTCTTTGCCGGTCAGCTTGTTGGCGTCCCAGCCCATACCGGCGTTTTGCGTCATGCCAAACAGGTTACCGCTGGGGGATTCCATCAGCATTTGCGGGGTCAGCGGCAGTGCCCCCTGCGGCCCGGCCGCATGGGTGATGACGACATAAAACGCATCGTCCTGTGGGGTGAAAATTTTCTCAATGGTCATCGTCGTCTTCCGGCTCAGCAGAGCTTGAGCTGTTGCAACAGGGTTTTCAGCTGCGCCTTACGCGGCTCATCCAGTGGCGACGCGGGCGGCAGCACGTATGTGGAGATCGGGCGGCCGCACAGCACAATCGCCTCTTTAATGACGTTCACAAACGGCGTATCGAGCTGATACATCTGCGGTATTTGCAGCAGGATCTGGTGGTATTCGGCCGCCTTCGCCACCTCCTGGTCACGCCAGGCCTTCAGCAGGTTCACCGACACCTGCGGAGCAAAGTTACCGCTGGCCGAGATCGCGCCATCGCCCCCCAGCAGCAGGGTATTAAACAGATGATCGTCATAGCCGCACAGCACCGTGAAGTGCGGATGGGCAGATTTGACGGTGTGGATCATGCTGCGCAGATGGGCGACGGAATCGATCGTGTCTTTGATGCCGACAATATTGCTCCGCGAGTCGGCCAGGGTTTTGACCAGCGCCGGAGTCAGATCCTGCCCGGTCAGCGCCGGGAAGTTATACAGCATTACCGGCAGCGTGACGCTGTCTGCCACCTGTTCGAAATAGCGGATCAGATTCGCTTCGGACACTTTCCAGTAGTACGGGTTGATCACCACGATCCCGTCGGCGCCGGCCTGCTGCGCATGCTGGCTCAGTTCAAGGGTTTCCCGGGCGTTGGTGCCACCGGTGCCAATCAGCACCGGCACCCGGCGATCGACATGATCGATAGCAAACCGGGCAATGGTTTTACGCTCTTCGGCGTTTAGCTGGGAGAACTCGCCGCCGCTGCCCAAAAAGAACAGGCCATCGACGCCTGCGGCGATCAGGTCGTCGATCAACGCGGCGGTGCCGTGTTTATCAAGCTGTCCATCGGCGGTAAAGATGGTGGAGACAGGGGGAATGATTCCCGTGAACAACGCGGTCTGCGGCATGAGATCTCCTTGCTGAATTATTTTGTTCTACATTATAGAACAGCGTTCATTAATTTAACGATCATACTATGACGCAGAAAAAGCGCAGGTAAATGGGAGGCGATGAGGGAGTGCGGAAAATATAAGCTGGATCACATAATGACGGGCTGCGGCCTGATGCTTTCACCCTCTCCCACCGGGAGAGGGAACGTTTTACCCTTCTTTAACGCTAACAGGGCTTACCCCACCAGCATTTTCACCACCACTTTACGCACCTTCGCAGGCGCGCCCACCGCGCACAGCGGCTTATGCACTTCACCCGGATAGAACACCACAAAATCACCTTCACTTAACACCACCGTTTTTTCCTGCCCGCCCTCGGGCAAAAACGCGATGTCTTTATCCGCCAGCCAGTCGGTGTCCGGCGTACCGTGCGGCAGGGTACTGAAGGTCATCCCCTCCTGGCCTTTCATGATTATCTGAATATCCAGATAGCGGGCGTGATACTCAGCGCGGCGCTCGGCAAACGGCTGGGTCATATCTTCAGACACCAGATAAAACAGGTTGTTGCCGTCGATGTCGTGTTTGCCACAGGGGGTAGCATCGGTAACGTGCGCCTTGACGTACTCGATAGCCTGACGCAGTTCTTCAGGTAGCCAGGACTGCAGATGATGGATGTTGCCAGCGATCATAAATAAATCCTCAATATAAAACATCGTTTCATTTTAATCTTTTATACGAGAATTCAGACTGTCCTACCACCGCTTTTTCGATGAGTTTTGCGCGAGCGCATGTTTATCGGGAAATGTGTTACTCCACTGTTAATTGCTCACAGGCATTTATGCAGTCTTTATGCATAACCTCAGCCCTCCGCTTTCAGGCCGTGATGCTAACTTACTGATCGTATACGCTTCATAGCAAAACTCTCTGTGACTTCACACTTTATCATTTTGGTAATTTGCTATTAAATCCCATAATTATTTATTGATTTTTCTTAAGTCAAAAATAGTTAATGGATAATAGTGCATAGTCATTCTGCGTGCCGCTTAATTGTCATTAAAATCAATACCATAACTAAATATGTCAAAACATTAAATTCTACAAAATAATAACAACTCCAAATAATGCCAACGGATCCTGCTTAGCTATTCACCCGCAAATATAATCAAATTAATCATTATCTGATACGAATCATGCAAATGAAAACAAACTCCTTAATAGCCATTTTCACGTGAGCGACGTCACAATATTCATTATTTAAGCGCCTACTATAAATCTCGAAATCAATTGAGCTTAGCCGCCATGTAAATAAAGACATCACATGGCGCATGCCCTTTTTATTCTGAAAAACAGTTAAAGGAATAATTATGGAAAAGCATTACGTCGGTTCTGAAATTGGTCAATTGCGTAGCGTTATGCTGCACCGCCCAAATTTAAGTCTGAAACGTTTAACGCCATCGAACTGCCAGGAGCTGCTATTCGATGATGTGCTCTCGGTTGAGCGGGCGGGTGAAGAGCATGACATCTTCGCTAACACCCTGCGCGAACAGGGTGTGGAAGTCTTGCTGCTGACCGACCTTCTCACGCAAACGCTTGATATTGCGGAGGCCAAAACCTGGCTGCTGGAGACGCAAATCTCTGACTATCGCCTCGGGCCAACCTTTGCTGGCGACGTGCGCGGCTGGCTGGCAGATATGCCACACCGCGAACTGGCACGCAGATTAAGCGGCGGATTAACCTACGGTGAAATTCCGGCAGCCTTTAAAAATATGGTGGTGGATACCCACACGGCAAATGATTTTATTATGAAGCCACTGCCTAACCATTTATTTACCCGCGATACCTCGTGCTGGATTTATAACGGCGTGTCAATTAACCCGATGGCCAAAGCGGCCCGCCAGCGTGAAACCAATAATCTCCGAGCCATATATCGCTGGCACCCTGCATTTGCCGATGGCGATTTTATTAAGTATTTCGGCGATGAAAACATTAATTACGACCACGCCACGTTAGAGGGCGGCGACGTATTAGTTATTGGCCGCGGCGCAGTGTTAATCGGCATGTCTGAACGCACCACGCCGCAGGGCGTTGAGTTCCTCGCCAATAGCCTGTTCAAACACCGCCAGGCCGAGCGCGTCATCGCTGTGGAACTGCCAAAACACCGCTCCTGTATGCACCTCGATACCGTCATGACCCACATCGACGTGGACACCTTCTCCGTCTACCCGGAAGTGGTGCGCAAAGACGCTCAGTGCTGGACGCTCACCCCGGACGGCCGCGGTGGCCTGCTGCGCACCCAGGAAACGGATCTGCTGCACGCCATTGAAAAAGCACTCGGCATTAATCAGGTACGCCTGATCACCACCGGCGGCGACGCCTTTGAAGCCGAACGCGAACAGTGGAATGACGCGAATAACGTGCTGACCATCCGCCCGGGCGTAGTGATTGGCTACGAGCGTAACGTCTGGACCAACGAGAAATATGACAAAGCGGGTATCACCGTGCTGCCTATCCCGGGTGACGAACTGGGACGCGGCCGCGGCGGCGCGCGCTGCATGAGCTGCCCACTGGAACGCGACGGAATTTAAAGGAGCCATCATGGAACGAAAACCCACTCTGGTTGTGGCGCTTGGCGGTAACGCATTGCTGAAACGCGGCGAGCCGCTGGAAGCGGAGATCCAGCGCCAGAACATCGAGCTAGCGGCTCGCACCATCGCCGGGCTGACGGAACAGTGGCGCGTGGTACTGGTTCACGGCAACGGGCCGCAGGTTGGGCTGCTGGCGCTGCAAAACAGCGCGTACGACAAAGTCACGCCCTACCCGCTGGACATCCTCGGCGCTGAAAGTCAGGGAATGATCGGCTACATGCTCCAGCAGGCGCTGAAAAACAACCTGCCCCAGCGTGAGGTGAGCGTCCTGCTCACCCAGGTGGAAGTGGACGCCGCCGATCCGGCATTTACTAACCCGACCAAATACATCGGCCCGGTCTACAGCGAAGCCCAGGCAAAAACGCTGCAGGCGGAGAAAGGCTGGGTGTTCAAGGCCGACGGCAGCTATTTCCGCCGGGTGGTTCCCTCTCCACAGCCGAAACGCATCGTTGAGAGCGACGCCATCACGGCACTGATACAGCGCGATCACCTGGTGATCTGCAACGGCGGCGGCGGCGTGCCGGTGGTGGAAAACGCCAATGGGTATCACGGCATTGAAGCGGTGATCGACAAAGACCTCTCTGCCGCCCTGCTGGCGCGCCAGATTGAAGCCGATGCCCTGCTGATCCTGACCGATGCCGACGCGGTGTACCTCGACTGGGGCAAACCAACCCAGCGTCCGCTGGCACAGGTCACGCCGGAACTGCTCAGGGGCATGCAGTTTGACGCCGGTTCGATGGGGCCAAAAGTGGCCGCCTGCCGCGAGTTTGTCGAGGCCTGCAACGGCATCGCCGGGATCGGCGCGCTGGCCGACGGGGCAGACATTCTGGCGGGCGAGAAAGGCACGTTGATTCGCCACTGAACCGTATTTTCCCCTCACCTTCCCTCTCTCCCTGTGGGCGAGGGTCGGGGTGAGGGCACCAGACAACACCATTTTAAAAGGGACGACCCAATGACCATCAATCTGAAAAACCGTAACTTCCTCAAACTGCTGGACTACACCCCAGCAGAAATCCAGTACCTGATCGACCTGGCCATCGAACTCAAAGCCGCCAAAAAAGCCGGACGTGAAAAACAAACCCTGGTCGGGAAAAACATCGCCCTGATTTTTGAAAAAACGTCCACGCGCACCCGCTGCGCCTTTGAAGTCGGTGCCTTTGACCAGGGCGCACAGGTGACCTACCTCGGCCCAAGCGGCTCGCAGATTGGCCACAAGGAGTCGATGAAAGACACCGCCCGCGTGCTGGGGCGGATGTACGACGGCATCGAGTATCGCGGCTACGGCCAGGCCATCGTGGAAGAGCTGGGCGAGTATGCGGGCGTGCCGGTGTGGAACGGCCTGACCGACGAGTTTCACCCCACGCAGATCCTCGCCGACCTGATGACCATGCTGGAGCATGCTCCGGGCAAAACCCTGCCGGACCTGAGCTTTGCCTACCTTGGCGACGCGCGGAACAACATGGGCAACTCCCTGATGGTCGGTGCCGCCAAAATGGGGATGGATATCCGCCTCGTCGCACCGAAATCGTTCTGGCCGGAAGCCGGGCTGGTTGAGCAGTGCCGCGCCATCGCCAAAGAGACCGGCGCACGCATCACGCTCACCGACGACGTGGAGGAAGGCGTACACGGTGCCGATTTCCTCTACACCGACGTGTGGGTCTCGATGGGCGAGCCGAAAGAGGCCTGGGCCGAGCGCGTCAGCCTGATGAAGCCTTACCAGATTAACGCCCAGGTGATGAAAGCCACCGGCAACCCGAACGTCAAGTTCATGCACTGCCTGCCGGCGTTCCACAACGAACACACCAAAGTCGGCCGTGAAATCGAGATGGCCTACGGCCTGAAAGGGTTGGAGGTGACGGAAGAGGTCTTCGAATCACCGAACTCAATCGTCTTTGACGAAGCAGAGAACCGCATGCACACCATTAAAGCGGTCATGGTGGCGACACTCGGCGACTAATCACCGCCCGGCGCGCCACGGGGTGCGCCGGGTACAGGAGAACATCATGGGCAAGTTCAAGTTTCCCTCCGCTTACACCATTCTCTTTTTTCTGATTGCCGTTGTGGCGGCACTGAGCTGGGTCGTGCCTGCCGGTCAGTATCAGATGGCAATGAATGAAACCCTCGGTAAAGAAGTGCCGATTGCCGGAACGTACGCGCACGTGGCGGCGCATCCGCAGGGGCTGGTTTCCGTACTGATGGCCCCCATTGCCGGGCTGTACGATCCCGTTTCCGGCCAGGCCGGGGCGATCGACGTCGCGCTGTTTATCCTGATCATCGGGGGATTTCTCGGGATCGTCACCAAAACCGGGGCGATCGACGCCGGGATCGAACGCGTAACCACCCGCCTTCGCGGAAGTGAAGAGTGGATGATCCCGATCCTGATGGCGCTGTTCGCGGCTGGCGGCACCATTTACGGCATGGCCGAAGAGTCCCTGCCCTTTTATACCCTGCTGGTCCCGGTAATGCTGGCCGCCCGTTTCGATCCGGTTGTCGCCGCATCCACCGTGCTGCTCGGGGCGGGGATCGGCACGCTCGGCTCCACCATCAACCCGTTTGCCACGGTGATCGCCGCTAACGCCGCCGGGATCCCGTTCACCAACGGTATCGCCCTGCGCGTGGCGCTGCTGGTGATCGGCTGGATCATTTGCGTGGCATGGGTGATGCGCTATGCCCGTAAAGTGCGTCTGGATCCGTCATGCTCCATCGTCGCAGACAAGCAGGAAGAGAACCTCGCCCACTTCCTCGGCAATAAAGGCGAGCAGTCGCTGGAATTTACCCCGGTGCGCAAAATTATTCTGCTGATCTTCGCCCTCGCCTTCGCGGTGATGATCTACGGCGTAGCGGTGCTGGGCTGGTGGATGGCGGAGATCTCGGCGGTATTTTTGGCCAGCGCCATTATCGTCGGGCTGATTGCCCGCATGAGCGAAGAGGAGCTGACCTCGACGTTTATCAACGGCGCGCGAGATTTGCTGGGCGTCGCGCTGATTATCGGCATTGCGCGCGGTATCGTAGTCATTATGGATAAGGGCATGATTACCCACACCATTTTGCACAGCGCGGAAGGGCTGGTCAGCGGGTTGTCCACGGTGGCGTTTATCAACGTGATGTACTGGCTTGAGGTCGTGCTGTCGTTTCTTGTGCCTTCTTCGTCCGGCCTGGCCGTTCTGACGATGCCGATCATGGCACCCCTTGCTGATTTCGCTAACGTCAACCGCGACCTGGTGGTTACGGCTTACCAGTCGGCCTCCGGCATCGTTAACCTGGTCACGCCGACCTCAGCGGTTGTGATGGGCGGTCTGGCGATTGCCCGTGTGCCTTACGTGCGTTACCTGAAATGGGTTGCGCCGCTGCTGGCGATCCTGACGGTGGTGATTATGGTGGCGTTAAGCCTGGGTGCCTTGTTGTAATTTGCCGGCTGGCACTGCGCCTGTCCGGCCTACGGACCGGTGCGGTGCCACCGGTTATGTCGGGAACTGATATGGGAAATATGATGGATTACGAAGACTGCTCTCCCAGAGAACAACTGCAGCTAACGGTGTGCCAGCAGCTGATCGCCGAAAAGAGTTATCTCTCCCAGGAAGAAATCCGCCGCGATTTGCAGGAGAGAGGGTTTGACAGCATCAGCCAGTCGACCGTTTCGCGTCTGCTGAAATTGCTCGGTGTCATAAAAATTCGAAATGCCAAAGGGCTAAAGATTTATTCGTTGAATCCTCAGTTGCGCCCTGCCCCCGATGCCGCGCGTACCGTTTCCGAAATGGTGGTGAGCGTGGAGCATAATAGCGAATTTATCCTTGTTCATACCGTGGCCGGATATGGCCGTGCGGTGGCGCGAATTCTGGATTATCACCAGTTACCGGAAATTTTAGGTGTGGTTGCCGGAAGCAGTATCGTCTGGGTCGCTCCCCGGGTGGTGAAGCGTACTGCGCTGGTGCATAAACAAATTAATTATTTACTCAGAACGAATTAATATTCATAAAGAACCGTTTGCATTGAGTAAAGTGTGCATTAAACCCCTTGATCCGAAAATCGAGCTGCGTATAATGCCCGACAATTTGCCGGGAGGAAGCATGGTCAAGCGTGTACGACATAACGTCTTACCGCGTCTGAAATCAGACGCTGGCCTGCCGTTTTTCTTCCCGTTGCACAATCTATTCCCAGAGCCCCTCATTTGAGGGGCTTTTTTTTGCCCGGCGTCAGGAGATAAACATGAATCCGCTTTATCAAAAACACATCATTTCCATAAACGACCTCAGCCGCGAAGAGCTGGAACTGGTTCTGGAAACCGCGGCAAAACTGAAGGCAAATCCGCAACCGGAACTGCTGAAGCACAAGGTGATTGCGAGCTGCTTCTTCGAAGCGTCGACCCGCACCCGCCTCTCCTTCGAAACCTCCATGCACCGCCTCGGCGCGAGCGTGGTGGGTTTTTCAGACAGCAGCAACACCTCGCTGGGTAAAAAAGGCGAAACGCTGGCGGATACCATTTCAGTTATCAGTACCTACGTTGACGCGATTGTGATGCGCCACCCGCAGGAAGGCGCGGCGCGTCTGGCGACCGAATTTTCCGGCGGTATTCCGGTGCTGAACGCCGGAGACGGGGCCAACCAGCATCCGACACAGACCCTGCTGGATCTGTTCACCATTCAGGAAACGCAGGGCCGTCTGGAAAACCTGAACATCGCCATGGTGGGTGACCTGAAATATGGCCGCACCGTTCACTCGCTGACCCAGGCGCTGGCGAAATTTAACGGCAACCACTTCTTCTTCATCGCGCCGGACGCGCTGGCGATGCCGCAGTACATCCTCGACATGCTGGACGAAAAAGGGATCCCGTGGAGTCTGCATGCCAGCATCGAAGAGGTGATGGGCAACGTTGATATTCTGTATATGACCCGCGTGCAAAAAGAGCGTCTGGATCCGTCTGAATACGCCAACGTGAAGGCACAGTTTGTGCTGCGCGCCAGCGACCTCGACGGCGCACGCGAGAATATGAAGGTGCTGCACCCGCTGCCGCGTATCGATGAGATCACCACCGACGTGGATAAAACGCCGCACGCCTGGTACTTCCAGCAGGCCGGAAACGGCATCTTCGCCCGCCAGGCGTTACTGGCACTGGTTCTGAATCGCGAATTGGCTCTGTAAGGGGAAATGACAATGACACACGATAACAAACTCCAGGTTGAAGCCATCAAACGTGGCACCGTGATTGACCACATCCCTGCCCAGATCGGCTTTAAGCTGCTGACGCTGTTCAAGCTGACCGAAACCGATCAGCGCATCACCATCGGCCTGAACCTGCCGTCGGGTGAAATGGGCCGCAAAGACCTGATCAAGATTGAAAACACTTTCCTGACCGACGAGCAGGTTAACCAGCTCTCTCTGTACGCGCCGGATGCCACCGTGAACCGCATCGACGAGTACGAAGTGGTCGGTAAATCCCGTCCTAATCTGCCGGATCGCATTGAAAATGTGCTGGTCTGCCCGAACAGCAACTGCATCAGTCATGCTGAGCCGGTTTCGTCCAGTTTTGCAGTGAAAAAACGTGCCGATGACATCGCACTCAAATGCAAATACTGCGAAAAAGAGTTTTCTCATTATGTGGTGCTGGCCAACTAATTGAGGTTGGTAAAGGATCCCGGCCTCCCTATAATGGCCGGGAACATTTAATCAGCTGTTATTCTGGAGAAATCATGACCAAAGTACTCGCGACGGAAAATGCACCAGCGGCTATCGGCCCATACGTTCAGGGCGTTGATCTGGGTAGCATGATTATTACCTCTGGCCAGATCCCGGTGAACCCAAAAACGGGTGAAGTACCAGAAGACGTGGCGGCGCAGGCGCGTCAGTCGCTGGAAAACGTACAGGCTATCGTGGAGTCTGCGGGTCTGAAAGTGGGCGACATCGTGAAAACCACCGTGTTCGTGAAAGATCTGAACGATTTCGCGACCGTTAACGCCACGTACGAAGCGTTCTTCACTGAGCACAACGCCACTTTCCCTGCACGCTCCTGTGTGGAAGTTGCGCGTCTGCCTAAAGACGTGAAAATTGAAATCGAAGCGATCGCCGTACGTCGCTAAGTTTCAGCCAGGGGCAGCCGAGGCTGCCTTTGCGCCCGGCAGGTAACGCGCTACCGGGCGTTTTGCTACTGATTCCGTGTCGCCCGTAGCAGCGTTTCCAGCGGATACACCGCCGCAATCACCACTTCATCCTGTATTTTCGCCGCGTTATCCAGCTCGCCCTGAATAGAGGCAATCTCGTTGTCATCCAGCGTCCCCTGACGCGCCACCAGATCCGTCAGCCGCAGGCCAATCGAGGCCAGCTTATCCACCTCCTGAATAACCGGTTTAATCGCCTTCAGTGCGTAGCTGTTTTCACTTAATGCCAGCGCATCGCTGGTGTTACTTTGCCAGCGGTTGAAGACGTGGCGCAGCGCGTCGGCGCTTTCCGTGTCTTCCGCGTCGCTGACCAGGCGGTCAGCCCATTTGTTCATCTGGCGCACCGTGGCACTTTCGGCGTTGAGCGCATCAGCAAACCGGTTAAGCGGTTCGAACTGATGGTAATTTCCGGCCTGGAACTTAAGGTGCTGACGGGTGTAATACTGCGCCGGCTCAATTGCCTGCGCGAGGATTTGCAGCGGAAGGGTATCGGCGTTATTCGCCAGACGCGTGAACTGCACCTGCTGCTGAGTATGCTGCTGCAGCCCGACCGAGACCGTCGACCAGCTGTCCATCGCCTGCAGGCGGGTGTACATATTGTCGACATCGTTAACGTCCTGCGCGGACCATAACCGCTCCGCCACCGCAAAGGTGCGCGGCCACAGGCGGATATCCAGCACCGGTGCGACCACGTTTTCCGCCCACAGCGCGGCTTCCCCGCCGAGCAGGTTCACCTGATGAGCGGCGTCCGGTACCACCGGCGGGATGCCTTTGGGGATATCGTCCAGGCGCTTGCCGCTAATGGGATAGCGGGCATTGCCCACCAGGAAATAGCCGCTCAGCTTATCGTTGTCCACCGACACCACCGGGCGCGTTTCGCCCATCCAGGTATCGACGGTAAACGTCACCTGATTGTCGTCGCGCCACGCAATATCCTGTACCGCACGACGGGATTTCCCGGCGAAATCAATAAATCCACGCCAGCCGGAATCCCCTTTCACCAGGGTGAAACTCCCCTCCACCGGCTTGCCTTTCAGACGCGGCATGGTGAATGACCAGCTTTGAGCGCTGTCGGTGTCGCCAATCACATCCTCGCCGTTTAACCCCTGCGGCACAATTTCATTGCGGTAGTGATAGGCGGTGGACTGGGGCTGATCGAGGTAAAAGCCGGTCGAGAGAATGCCTTTATAGCCATTCTGCGCCACCTGCCCCAGCGCGTCCTGGCCCTGCCAGGACTGGATCAAGATGCTTTTTGGCAGATCAGGATGAGCAATTTCATCCCAGCCCACCATCTGCCGGTGGTGTTTTTCGAGGATATTTTCCAGCTTGCGATTGAAATAGGCCTGCAGGGCATGGCTGTCTGCCAGTGTGTTGTCGCGCATAAACTGCTGAATGGCGGCGTTCGCTTTCCACTGGGTGTCATCCACTTCATCGCCGCCGATATGCAGATACGGATCGGGGAAGATCGCCGCCAGTTCACTGACCATCGCCTCCGCAAACTGATAGGTCGCCGCTTTTGTCGGATCCAGGACCGGTTTCAGCACGCCCCAGTGGCGTTCCATCACATACGGTCCCGGGGCGCTCATCAGTTCCGGGTAGGCCACGGCAATCGCCGAGGCGTGGCCCGGCATGTCGATCTCCGGCACCACGCGGATGCCGCGATCGGTGGCATAGCGCACAACGTCGCGCATCTGTTCCGGCGTGTAAAACAGCCCGTCGCTGGCGAGCTGCGTGAGCTTTGGATAGCGTGTCGAGCTGAAGCGCCAGCCCTGATCGTCGGTCAAATGCCAGTGCAGCACGTTGAGTTTTGCCGCCGCCATACCGTCAATCTGCCGCTTGATATCCGGCAGCGGGATAAAGTGTCGTGCCGAGTCAAGCAGCAGCCCACGCCACGGGAAACGGGGGGAATCCTCAATAGTGACCCACGGCAGGGAGGTGTTTTCCGCCCCGTTTTGTATCAGCTGGAGCAGGGTTTCCATGGCGCGCAGCGCGCCAAAACGGGTGTTGGCGGTGATATCCACGCCACTGGCATCGACCGTGAGCGTATAGCGCTCATCGCTGTCCGGCAGCGGCTGCGGCTTCACTTTTTTGGTAATGGCAATGCGGATAGTGGGCTTGTCCGGTTTAACGGCCTGCGGCTGTAGCGTCCAGCCGGTTTGCAGGGCGATGCGCTGGCGCAGACGGTTGACCGCGTCGCCGAGGTCGTCTCCGGTAACGCTGACGGAAAGGGTGTTGCTGAGTACCAGTGCGCCCTGCGTCGCGGGACGTTCAACCTTCGCAGGCCAGGGCATCAAGGGAAGGTCGCCTGCCGGAGCGGCAAACGCTGACGCGCCGAGCATCAGCCCGGCGGTTAAGAGACTGTACCGTAACATGAATGTTCCTTATCTGACGGGCCAAATAAAGGCAAAACATTCAGTTAACATGCGCTCATTTTGTCGTCAAGCGAATGCGCTGACGGAGATCACAGGTTGTTGAATTTGGGAGGAAACGTACCCCCTCTCCCGTGCCGGGAGAGGGGAGAAATCACTGCCACCCATACCGACGGCTATAGAAGCCTTTGACCATCTGCGTCAGCACCATGTAGCCCGCGAGGATCGCCACCAGCCACGGGAAGTAGCTCAGCGGCAGCGCCTGCAGCTGGAGGTAGCTGGCCAGCGGCGAGAACGGCAGTGCAATGCCGAGCGCCATTACGATGCCGGTCATGACAATCAGCGGCCACGCGGCCCGGCTCTGGATGAACGGGATGCGACGCGTACGGATCATATGCACAATCAGCGTTTGCGACAGCAGCCCTACCACGAACCAGCCGGACTGGAACAGCGTCTGGTGTTCCGGCGTGTTGGCATGGAATACAAACCACATCAGGCAGAAGGTCAGAATGTCGAAGATGGAGCTGATCGGGCCAAAGAACAGCATAAAGCGCCCCAGATCGGACGGGTTCCAGCGCTGCGGCTTCTGGATCTGCTCGTCGTCCACGTTATCAAACGGGATGGCGACCTGAGAGACATCGTACATCAGGTTCTGGATCAGCAGGTGCAGCGGCAGCATCGGCAGGAACGGCAGAAACGCACTCGCCACCAGCACGCTGAAAACGTTACCGAAGTTGGAACTGGCGGTCATCTTGATGTACTTCAGCATGTTGGCGAAGGTACGACGTCCCTCGATAACGCCCTCCTCCAGCACCATCAGGCTCTTTTCCAGCAGAATGATATCCGCCGCTTCACGGGCAATGTCCACCGCACCGTCTACGGAGATACCAATATCCGCCGCACGCAGGGCGGGCGCATCGTTAATGCCGTCGCCCATAAAGCCCACCACATGCCCTTCGCGACGCAGCAGGGTGACAATGCGCTCCTTGTGCATGGGTGTCAGCCGGGCGAACAGCGTGGTGCGCTGCGCAAGCGTTGCCAGCGCATCATCGGAGAGGGGCTCAATATCACTTCCCACAACGACGTCACCCGCATCCAGCCCCACTTCATGACACACTTTGGCGGCCACCAGCTCGCTGTCGCCGGTAAGGATTTTCACGGTGATGCCGCTGGCCTTTAACGCTTTCAGCGCAGGCGCGGTGGTCTCTTTCGGCGGATCGAGGAATGCGATATAACCCTCGAGGATCAGATCGGATTCGTCGATACGCTGATAGTCCCCTTCGCGTGCAGGCAGGAATTTGCTCGCCACCGCCACCACGCGCAGCCCCTGACGGTTCAGGTTATCGGTGACGCGCTTGATACGGCGCAGCATGGTTTCATCCAGCGGCACAATGTCGCCGTTATAGCGCACCTGGGTTGAGACATTGAGGATCTCCTGCAATGCGCCTTTGCAGATCAACTGATGCACGTCCGGATGCTCGCTCACCACCACCGACATGCGGCGGCGCTCGAAGTCAAACGGGATCTCATCCACTTTCTGCCAGCGCCCGGAGAGCGTGCGGGCAGATTCTTCATCCACGCCTTCGAGCACGGCGACGTCGAGCAGGTTTTTCAGCCCGGTCTGGTAGTGGCTGTTCAACCAGGCGCTGTGCAGCACGCGATCGCTGGTTTTACCGGCGATATCGGTGTGGTTCTCCAGCACAATTTTGTCCTGGGTCAGCGTGCCGGTTTTATCGGTGCAGAGAATGTCCATCGCGCCAAAGTTTTGAATGGCATCCAGGTGTTTGACGATCACTTTCTGTTTTGACAGTTTGACCGCTCCGCGCGCCAGCGTGGAGGTGACAATCATCGGCAGCATTTCAGGCGTTAACCCTACGGCGACGGAGAGCGCAAACAGCGCCGCTTCCCACCAGTCGCCCTTGGTATAGCCGTTGATCAGCAGCACAATCGGCGTCATCACCATCATAAAGCGGATCAGCAGCATGCTGACGCGGCCAATCCCCTTCTGGAAGGCATTCGGTTCGCTCTCCTGCTCGCTCACGCGCCCGGCCAGCTGTCCAAACCAGGTGTTGCCGCCGGTAGCGATGACCATTGCCTGCGCCGTGCCGCTGACCACCGTAGTGCCCATAAAGCAGAGGGTGTCACACTCGAGCGGGTTCATCTGCTGCGGGTCGCGGGTGCGCGCCACTTTTTCTACCGGCAGAGATTCACCGGTCAGCGAGGCCTGCGCCACGAACAGATCCCGCGCCTGAAGAATACGTAAATCCGCGGGGATCATGTCGCCGGCCGCCAGCTTCACCAGATCGCCCGGCACCAGCTGGTCGATGGGCAGCTCAACCCAGGCGTTCTCCCCGAGATCGTTAATGACGCGCGAGACGGTTGCGGTGTTGCTTACCATCGCTTTCAGGGCGTCTGCCGCGCGGGTAGAGCGGGCCTCCTGAATAAAGTTCAGCAGCGTGGAGATCCCCACCATCAGGGCGATAACCCCGGCGGCAAACAGATCTTCAGTGGCATAGGAGATAATGCCAAGCACGGTCAGCAGCAGGTTGAACGGGTTACGGTAGCAGGTCCACAGATGCACCCACCACGGCGCCGGTTTTTGCGCCGGAATTTGGTTATCGCCATGCACGGCACGGATTTTTTCCACTTCCGCCGCGTTCAGCCCCTCCGGATGCCCGCCAAAGGCACGCCAGACTTCGTTTTCATCCATCGCCGCCACGTTCAGGCAGCGTTGGCTCAGGGAAGCAGGGATCGCTGCAGAGGCCATATTTTTGGCATTTGGCAGCGGGTCGCGCTGAACAAGACGATGTGGCAGGTGGCGGCTCAGCATCGCCTGCAGCTGCCGGGTGATATTTTTAAACATAGTCATTCCCCCGCGCCCGCAAACGCGGACACAGTATTTCCTGCAGGCGTGGCAAGGCCGTACCTGACAGGCACTTAATGTTTTAAGCAGGAACGTGCAGGACGTTGCTGCCTCACATACCGGTGAGACAGCACAAAGGCTGGCTTACCGGAAAGAAAGAACGCTCCCGTTCAGGAGAAGCGTGGGATCGGGATCCATGTCACCTCCGGTAAGTAAAAAAGTAGGGTGCCGCCGCGCAGTATAAGGATTTAACCGTACCGTTTGCGGCGATTCGGGCGGTATTATACTCCCCCGCAAATAAACCGAACGTAAACCAGACTTTGCCCATAGCGAAAACACGCTATAGCATTAGGCTCTACTGACCACGTTGTCATTGTTACAGGGAATACAGCATGCAGAACCGCCTTACGATAAAAGACATCGCGCGTTTAAGCGGCGTGGGGAAATCCACCGTATCGCGCGTGCTCAACAATGAGAGCGGTGTCAGCGAACGCACCCGCGAGCGCGTCGAGGCGGTAATGAATCAGCACGGTTTTTCCCCTTCCCGCTCTGCGCGCGCCATGCGCGGGCAAAGTGACAAAGTGGTTGCCATTATCGTCTCGCGTCTGGATTCCCTGTCCGAAAACCTCGCCGTTCAGACCATGCTGCCCGCCTTTTATGAGCAGGGCTACGACCCAATCATGATGGAGAGCCAGTTCTCCACGCAGCTGGTTGAAGAGCATCTGGGTATGCTCCAGCGGCGCAACATTGACGGCGTGGTGTTGTTCGGATTTACCGGCATCAAAGAGGAGATGCTGAAGCCCTGGCAGGCGTCGATGGTGATGCTGGCGCGCGATGCCCACGGTTTTGCCTCCGTCTGTTACGACGATGAGGGGGCGATTATTACCCTGATGCAGCGTCTGTACGATAAAGGCCATCGCCATATCAGCTACCTCGGCGTACCGCATGCGGACGTTACCACCGGCAAGCGGCGTCACGAGGCCTACCTGACCTTCTGTAAACAGCACAATCTTTCCGCCGTCGCGTCTCTGCCGGGTCTGGGAATGAAACAGGGCTACGAGCAGGTCGCCAGCGTGCTGACCCCGCAGACCACGGCGCTGGTGTGCGCCACCGATACCCTGGCGCTGGGCGCGAGTAAATATCTTCAGGAGCAACGCATAGAGGGACTGCAGATCGCGAGCGTAGGCAGTACGCCGCTGATGAAGTTTCTGCACCCGGAGATTATCACCGTCGATCCGGGCTACGCCGAGTCAGGCAGGCAGGCCGCTGCACAGCTGATCGAGCAAATTAACGGACGTGCTGAGCCGCGTCAGATCGTAATTCCTGCCCACCTTTCATAACCCTCGTTTATCCGTTTATTGTGATCTTCGCCCAATTTCGGGAACGTTCCCATTTCCGCCGTCACGCTGAAGGAGTAGGCTTGCGCTCAGGTCATTACCCCCCTCACCATCGGTCATGAGGTTTCATGATGAGTAAAGTCAAACAAGAAGATATCGACCAGTTGATTGTCCTGGTAGGCGGCCGTGAAAACATCGCGACCGTCAGCCATTGCATTACCCGCCTGCGCTTCGTGCTGAACGATCCGGCCAAAGCCGATCCGAAAGCCATTGAAGCGCTTTCCATGGTTAAAGGCTGCTTCACCAACGCCGGTCAGTTCCAGGTCGTCATTGGTACCGAAGTGGGCGATTACTATCAGGCTCTGCTGGCGACAACCGGGCACAGTTCAGCCGACAAAGAGCAAGCCAAGAAAGCTGCACGCCAGAATATGAAATGGCACGAGCAGTTAATTTCCCACTTCGCGGAGATTTTCTTCCCGCTGCTCCCGGCGCTGATCAGCGGGGGTCTGATTCTGGGCTTCCGCAACGTTATCGGTGATGTGCCGATGAGCGACGGCAAAACCCTGGCGCAGATGTACCCGGCGCTGAAAACCGTTTACGACTTCCTGTGGCTGATTGGCGAAGCGATCTTCTTCTATCTGCCGGTCGGGATTTGCTGGTCAGCGGTGCGCAAAATGGGCGGTACGCCGATTCTGGGTATCGTGCTGGGCGTCACGCTGGTCTCTCCGCAGTTAATGAACGCTTACTTACTTGGTCAGCAGGTGCCTGAGGTGTGGAACTTCGGTCTGTTCACCATCGCGAAAGTGGGCTATCAGGCGCAGGTGATCCCAGCCTTGCTGGCCGGTCTGACGCTGGGCTTTATTGAAACGCGCCTGAAACGCATCGTACCGGATTACCTCTATCTGGTGGTGGTGCCGGTCTGCTCCCTTATTCTGGCCGTCTTCCTCGCCCATGCGTTTATCGGTCCGTTTGGCCGCATGATTGGCGACGGCGTTGCCTTCGCGGTACGTCACCTGATGACCGGCAGCTTCGCGCCGATTGGTGCCATGCTGTTTGGCTTCCTGTACGCCCCGCTGGTGATCACCGGCGTGCACCAGACCACGCTGGCGATTGATATGCAGATGATTCAGAGCCTGGGCGGTACGCCGGTCTGGCCTATCATCGCGCTGTCTAACATTGCGCAGGCCTCGGCGGTCACGGGCATTATCCTGGTCAGCCGCAAGCATAACGAGCGTGAGATTTCTGTTCCGGCCGCCATCTCCGCCTACCTCGGCGTCACCGAACCGGCGATGTACGGTATCAACCTGAAATACCGCTTCCCGATGCTGTGCGCGATGATCGGCTCCGGTCTGGCAGGCCTGGTATGCGGTCTGTACGGTGTGATGGCGAACGGGATCGGTGTCGGCGGTCTGCCTGGTATTCTCTCCATCCAGCCCGCTTTCTGGCAGGTGTTTTCCCTGGCGATGGTCATCGCGATTGTCGTTCCAATGGCTCTCACCACCGTGGTTTACCAGCGTAAGTACCGTCAGGGCGCGCTGCAGATTGTTTAACTTCATCTTTCGGGGCGCAGTTGCGCCCCTTCGCATTTGCAGGAACGCATTATGAATACCCTTCCTCACTGGTGGCAGAACGGCGTTATCTACCAGATCTATCCAAAGAGTTTTCAGGACACGACGGGCAGCGGTACCGGTGATTTACGCGGCGTCACGCAGCGGCTGGACTACCTGCAAACCCTCGGCATCGACGCCATCTGGCTGACGCCGTTTTATATTTCCCCGCAGGTAGATAACGGGTACGACGTAGCGAATTACACCGCCATCGACCCGGCCTACGGCACGCTGGATGATTTTGACGAGCTGGTCGCGCAGGCCCATCAACGCGGCATTCGTATCGTGCTGGATATGGTGTTCAATCACACCTCAACGCAGCACGCCTGGTTCCGGGAATCGCTGAATAAAGAGAGCCCGTATCGCCAGTTCTACATCTGGCGCGACGGTACGCCGGAACAACTGCCCAATAACTGGCGCTCCAAATTTGGCGGCAACGCCTGGCGCTGGCACGCCGAGAGCGAGCAGTACTATCTGCACCTGTTCGCCCCCGAGCAGGCGGACCTCAACTGGGAAAACCCGCAGGTGCGCGCCGAGCTGAAAAAGGTATGCGAGTTCTGGGCCGACCGTGGCGTGGACGGTTTACGCCTCGATGTGATTAACCTGATTTCCAAAGACCAGGATTTCCCGGATGACGCCGTGGGCGATGGCCGTCGCTTCTATACCGACGGACCGCGCATTCATGAGTATCTTCAGGAGATGAGCCGCGACGTCTTTACCCCGCGAAACCTGATGACGGTAGGCGAGATGTCGTCGACCTCGCTGGAAAACTGTCAGCAATACGCCTCTCTCGATGGGCGCGAGCTGTCGATGACCTTCAACTTCCACCACCTGAAAGTGGATTACCCCGGCGGCGAAAAGTGGACCCTGGCCAGGCCGGACTTCGTGGCGCTGAAAACCCTCTTCCGCCACTGGCAGCAGGGCATGCACAACAAGGCCTGGAACGCGCTGTTCTGGTGTAACCACGATCAGCCGCGCATTGTGTCGCGCTTTGGCGATGAAGGGGAGTACCGTCCCCACGCCGCGAAAATGCTCGGCATGGTGCTGCATGGAATGCAGGGCACCCCGTATATTTACCAGGGCGAAGAGCTGGGTATGACCAACCCGCACTTTAGCCGTATTACCGATTACCGTGACGTTGAAAGCCTTAATATGTTCGCTGAACTGCGGGCCAACGGTCGCGCCCCTGAAGAATTGCTGGCTATTCTGGCGAGTAAATCCCGCGATAATGGCCGCACGCCAATGCAGTGGGATGCCACACACAGTGCGGGCTTTACCGAGGGTGAGCCGTGGATTGGCGTTTGCGACAACTACGAGACGGTCAATGCCCGTGCGGCGCTGGACGATACTGATTCGGTGTTTTACACCTACCAGACGCTGATTCGCCTGCGCAAAACCCTGCCGGTGCTGACGTGGGGAGATTATGAAGACCTGCTGCCTGACCACCCTTCCCTGTGGTGCTATCGCCGGCGGTCGCAGGGCCAGACGCTGATGGTGGTGGCAAACCTGAGCCGTGAGCGCCAGCAATGGGTTCCCGCGTCAGTACAGGGAGCCTGGCGGGTCGCACTGAGCAACTATGCGGATGCTCCCCCTCAGCCCGACAACCTGCTGTTGCGCCCGTTTGAAGCCATCTGGTGGATACAGGAATAACCCTCAAGAGATACAGCCAGCTGTATCTCTTTTTTATGTTTAGCGATACGCTAAATGTACGACGATAACTTTTACTTCACGGTGTGCCAAAATAAGAATAGCCCTGCCATTTAAATAACCTCGGCAGGACATTATGAAAAAGACAATTATTAAAGCAACATGTATTAGCGCATTATTATTAAGTACCCAGGGATGGTGCGGAAATACCTCCGTCGATCTTCGCTTTGGTCATAATACGCGCTCAGACGTAAATGATTCACGTATTAAAGTGATGCATCAGGCTGATAACGGTTTTTACTTCTCCGTCGAAGCGGCGCAAAACCATAACGATACGTTCTTTGGTGATACCGACCGATATAATCCGGACGAAAAAGGGTTAACGGAGGCAGCACAGGAAATCGAAACGCGCTGGCGTTTTGATCTGGGAAATGGGTTCGCCATCGCGCCAGGGATGGTGACCGTCTTTACCGCCAGCAATACGCATTACCGCCCCTTCATCCAGGGCTGGAAAACGTTCGATAACGGCCTGAACCTGTCTGCCCGCTACCGCTATAACACCGTTAACGACGCGCACAGTGACAAACGCCTGGACGGTAGCGGCTACACCCGCCGCGAGTCACACCAGTTCGACCTGTGGTTCGCGTACAACATCGGGAAATTCGGCATGTCCTATAACCCGCGCTTCCGCTGGCAGGATAATGTCGATCAGGGAACCGGGGATGATACCTACTGGGAGCACACCGTAGCGTTCAACTACAAGCTCGACGACGGCTGGACGCCTTACGTCGAACTGGTGTCGCTGGATAAAACCTACCTTACTCAGGATGGCAATCATGAAAATGATTACGCCATTCGTCTGGGTATCGTGAAACAGCTCTGACAGCCTGCCTACTCCGTATCGTGCTGCAGAAGCCTGCAGCCGATACGATCGACGGCGCTTAACAGGTCCAGCTGTCCCTCTCGCTGGTATAACGAGACGGCATTCATATCAATCGACAATGGCCAGCACAGCGTAGAAAGCCCGGCCAGCGTCGAACCCTGACGGGTAATCGCAATAATCTTTAGCCCCTTACGCAGCGCGTTACGCGCCATTTCTATCAGCGACTGCGTCTCCCCGGATTTACTGATCAACACCAGCGTGCCCTTCGATACCCGGGTCAACTGGTGCATATCATTCAGAATCAGGTGCGGCAGACTCGCCAGTGACAAAAAACGCGACAGGTAGTTGAGGCTGGTGAGAGATGCCCCGCGTGCATATAAATAGATATGGCTGGAATGGGTCAGTAACCGGGACACGTCCACCACGATATCGTCTGCCTGCGGCCCCATCGCAGGCTCGGCAGGGACAGACGTAAAATGGTCGCGTAAAAACCGATAGCGAAGCTCGGTATAACTTTTATAGCCCATTTTCTTACAGACACGATTCACCGAGGTGGTTGTCGTAAAAGTATCACGCGCAATCTCTTTTGCCGATATATCAGAAATATTGCGTGCGTGGTGCTGAATGTATTCAAATATCAACCGTTCACTTCCCTGAAATGAATTCATTTATTACGTCCTGTTAAAACCCAACATGATATTAGCAGAATAGCGAAATAGTCTCTGGAAGGCGCTTCACATATTGCAACATAGCGTATGACGATACGTAATTAGTATTAGCAAACCTTAAACACTGTTTTAAGTTCTCTTTATACTTTCGCTATTTTCACACCCAGGGAATTATTACAATGATGAATCAAAAAATTATCGCTGTAACGGCTTGTCCTACAGGGATCGCGCACACGTTTATGGCGGCAAGTAAAATTATTGCATGGGCAAAAGAGCATAATATTGAGGTCAAGGTCGAAACGCAGGGCAGCGACGGCGTAAAAAACAGATTAACGAAACAGGATATTGCCTCCGCCACGGCCATTATTCTTGCAACCGACGTTCCCATTCAGGATGCAGAACGTTTTGAACACGTTCCTCACCTTCAGACCCGCACGCAGGAGCTGATTAAAAATACCGACCGCTACCTGCGTCAGGCGCTGGCCATGCAGAAAAACGTCACCACTGTGGCGGACGAAGACGCCATTCAGCGTTCGGCTTACCAGATTTTTATCGGCCATATCATGGCGGCCATCAGCTATATGTTACCGGTCGTGGTAATGGGCGGCCTGATGATGGCGACGGCCAAAATTACCGGGCAGTTTATAAACATTGAGCATTCGCCGTTCAGCGTGCTGGATAAAATGGGCTTTATGACCATCAAGTTCATGTACCCGGTCTTTGCGATGTATCTGGCCTTTTCCATTGCCGGTAAACCGGCGCTGATCCCCGGACTGATCGGCGGCATCATGTCAGATGAGGTCTACAAACGCTTCTTTGATATTGAAGGCTTTATGCCCTCCGGCTTTTTCGGCGCAATTGGCATTGGCTTTTTTGTCGGCTATCTGGTGCGCTGGCTGAATGATGCCATTCACGTCCGACAGCAGCTTACCACCCTAAAAACCATGCTGGTCGTTCCGCTGATCACCGGTATTACGCTGGTGATGGTAATGGAATATCTGATCAACCCGATTTTTGGTTCGCTTAACCAGCTGATGGTGGTCTTTTTTACCTCGGCGGGTGATACCGGACGCGGCTTCTATTCGGCCATGATCGCCGCGGGTACCGCGTTCGATCTCGGCGGCCCGGTCAACAAGGCGGCAGGATCGGTCGCGCTCGGCCTGAACGGCATGAGCGAGACATTTGATTTAACCGCCCGCGAGCTCTCCATCGTGATTCCTTCTATTGGGGTAGGCCTCGCCGCGTTCCTCAATGGGCGTTTTGGCCTGCCGGATGTGTTCAGCCGTGAAGAGAAAACCGTTGGCAGCACTTCGTTATTGCTGGGCTTTATCGGTATTTCAGAAGGCGCTATCCCGTTCATCCTGAAAAACCCACGCCTGATCCCCGTGTTCATGACAGGAGCCGTCGCAGGTGCGCTGGTGGCGATTGCCCTCGGCGTGAAGCAGACGTTGCCCCTGCCGGCTATCTGGGGCTGGCCGCTGGCGACCAATGTGGTCGGGTACCTGGCAAGCGTCTTTATTGGCGCACTGATTTGCGCCCTGGGCGTGCTTTATCTCAGCCCAAAGAACGCCAGATAAGGAGAGCGCAATGAGCCAGATCCACGTTATAGCCCATACCCACTGGGATCAGGAGTGGTATTTCACCCGCCAGGACAGCATGGTGCTGGCGTCATACAACTTTGCGGAGGTCATCGAGACGCTGGAGCAGGATCCGGCCTGGCAGTGCTATCACCTTGACGGGCAGATGGCGGTGGTGGATGACTTTCTCGCCATCAATCCCGATTACCGGCCCCGGCTGGAAAAACTGGTCAGGGAGAAAAGCGTGTTTGTCGGGCCGTGGTTCACCCAGACGGATACCTACAACGTTCACGGCGAATCGATTATCCGCAATCTCAAATACGGCATCTTCGCCGCTCGGGCGCTGGGGCATGCCATGCAGGTCGGTTATCTGCCGGATACCTTTGGGCATAACGCGCAGATGCCCACGATTTTGCAGGGCTGCAATATCGATAACATCGTTTTCTGGCGCGGTATCGACCACGACACTCAGGCCAAAAACAGCCAGTTTCTCTGGCGCGCGCCGTCAGGTGCAACCATCATCGCCTGTGCAATGGCGCTGGGGTATGGGGCGGCCAAGAACATGCGCGCGGAGGCCAGCCATCTGCACGGCAAGATCTACCCGATGGTGGATCTGCTGCGTTCACGGTCGCAGATTGACGACCTCCTCCTTCCTTGCGGCGGCGATCAGGTCAGCATCGACCCGGCGCTGCCGCGTATCCTGCAGGCTGCCAGCGCGCACTCTCCCACGCAGGACCGTTACGTCCTCAGCTCGCTGGAGCAGTACGTCGCTCTGCTGCGCACAAAACGGGAACAACTGGCGTTATGGGAAGGTGAGCTGAAATCGCCGCGCTACACCCGCATTCACAAAACGATCGGGTCTGTGCGTTACGATATCAAAAAGAAAAATGCCGACATCGAGCAGTTCATCCTGCGACAGCTGGAGCCCACCATCGCCATGGCGCGTCATCAGGGCATTCCGGTCACGCTCCCGATTGTGGACACCCTCTGGAAGAAGCTTCTGCGAAGCCATGCCCACGACTCCATGGGCGGCTGCAACAGCGATGCCACTAACCGCGACATTCTTCATCGGCTCGAGCAGACAGAGCAGCTTTGTCACAGCCTGTGGAATCTGGTGGTGAAGTCACTGGCCGCCGCATGCTGTCAGGAGGGTGACCTGCTCATTTTCAACCCGCTGGCCACCCCGACCCGCTGCGTGATCCACACCACCCTGTACAGTCAGGCCGACAATATCACCCTGACGTATCAGGGCCAGCCGCTGCCCTTCGACGTTCTGGAACGCGAGACGTTACCTGGAGGAACGGCCATCTCCCTCACCTGTGAGGGCGAACGCGAAACACACCTTCCGCCTTATTTCCGCTGGCATGTTGTTCTGCAGACGCCTCTCCTGCCGCCGGTGGGCTATATCACCGTCAACCTAAAAGACACGCCGGCTCCGTTTGCCATGACCTGCGCCGCGAAAGGAGAGGCGATAGAGAATACGGTTTATCGACTGACGCTGGAGGCCGGTACGCTGGTGCTTGAAGACAAGCGCAGCGCCAGGCGCATCACGTCGTTATTCAGTCTTGAAGACTGCGCGGATGCCGGAGACAGCTATGATTTCTCGCCGCTCCCGGGCGATGAACCGACGCGTTGCGCGCATTTCACGCTGATCGACTGCAGCAAAACCCCTCTTTGCCAAACGATAGTGCTTGAGGCGGTCATGTCGCTGCCGCCGGATCTCGCTGGACGCCGGGAAAATACCCGCACCCCGTTATCGATGCGCATAGTGTGCGAATTACGTCACGACGATCCGAACCTGCATGTTGATAGCTCGCTGATAAACAGCCACTGCGATCACCGGCTGCGTTTACTGATCAACAGCGATATTTGCACCCGTCACTCCCTCGCCTCGCAGCCGTTCTCGATAATCGAGCGCGAAACGGGGTACGACGAGACTCACTGGCAGGAGCGCTATCGCGAGAAGCCCGTGGATATTGAAACCAGCGAGGGCATTATCGCTATCGCGCAAGCGGGCAAAGCGCTGGTCGTGAATAGCCGCGGCATGAAAGAGTTTCAGGTTATTGGACGCGATCCGGCAGTCATTGCCCTGACCTTATTCAAATCAACCGGCGTACTGGGGCGCAGCGATCTTGACTGGCGACCCGGCCGGGCGTCTGGCATTAACAATACGGTGGTCGACACGCCCGATGCGCAGCTGCTCAAACCGCTGCACTTTTCCTTCACCGTGGCGCTGGCCGATAACGCAGACCATCTGACGCTGCGCCAGCTGGAGAATCAGGCGACGGGTCACCCCTTCACCTATCAACGGCAAACGCTGCATACCCTCGATAACCGGCTTGAGCGTTTTTCGCTGCGCCTGCCCGAACGCACGCTGCCGGCAGAATTTTCGTTATTCGCCTTACCGGAACCGCTCGTTCTTTCTGCCCTGCCTCATGCGCAACGATCGCCTGGCACGATCGCCCGCGTGTTCAACGCCGGGACGCAGCCTGTCCCTGTTCCGGCTGGCCTGGCAGAGCGTCCCCAGCTCAATTATCTGGAAGAACACGTGCCATCGGTGACGATGATCCCCCCTTCTGCGACCTGTGATTTTTTGATTGAGGCTTAACATGAACTTGCTTGAACTCACGCACCCCGAACTGGTGTTTATTAACCCACCCTGCCGCACGCCTGAAGCGCTGATCCGCTGGCTCTCCGAACCGCTTGTCGGGCGAAACGTCATCACCGATAAAGACGCCTTTATCCAGAGCGTCTTACACCGCGAAAGTGAAGGTCCCACCGCGCTGGGCGAAGCGCTGGCCGTTCCGCACGGTAAATCAGACGCGGTGCAGCAGGCGGCGTTTTGCCTGGCGCTTTTTGATGAGCCTGTTATCTGGCCGGGGCTGGAAGGCGATGAAGCGGTCAGGATGGTTTTTCTGCTCGCCATCCCGCACGCCGAGGCCGGCAGTACGCATATGCAGCTGCTGACGACGCTGACCAGTTCGCTGGCGGAAGAGCGCGTGCGTAACGCGCTTCTGGCGGCGCGCACCGGCGAAGAAGCGCTGTCCGCGTTGCGCAGAGAAATGCCACAAAACGCGGACGCCGAACCCGGGCGCTCACTTGTTATCCCGCTGATACTGGGGGGTATTGCGGCGGCAGCCTTTCTCCAGGCCGGACTGAACTGGGCATGCGGGGTGAGTTAACCGACTGGCGCTCGGCACATGCTGCTGAGCGCTTGTTTTTGTTGAATAATTAATCAGAATTTTCCCTCTCGTCTTTACAAACGCTGGAGTGCCCGTCGTTTGTACTCTCGTCTTTTTACTTTGTTCTGAATCAAATAAATCGCAAACATGTTTGATGCAAATCACTATATGTAGCACTTAAAATGCACGCCGACCCAACATATTGTATTTATCGTCTACTATTCCAACAACAAGACGGCGACTCAGCTCTCCGGAATTGTGGATAACACGCGTTGGGAACGTGGGAAGTCTCTGGCCTGGCTGACAATACGCCCGGTGAACACTTCTCCACCTTTGTGGATAACCTGTTTTTAAAAATGGAGTGATCATGACACCGCATGTGATGAAACGTGATGGCTGTAAAGTGCCGTTTAAATCAGAGCGCATCCAGGAAGCCATTCTGCGTGCAGCTAAAGCAGCGGGTGTCGATGACGCAGATTACTGCGCCACCGTCGCAGAAGTCGTTAGCAGCCAGATGAACGAACGCAGCCAGGTCGATATCAATGAGATCCAGACCGCGGTTGAAAACCAGCTGATGGCGGGCCCCTACAAGCAGTTAGCCCGCGCCTATATCGAATACCGCCACGATCGGGACGTTCAGCGTGAGAAACGCGGTCGTCTTAATCAGGAGATTCGTGGCCTGGTGGAGCAGACCAACTCCGCCCTGCTGAATGAAAATGCCAACAAAGACAGCAAAGTGATCCCCACCCAGCGCGACCTGCTGGCCGGTATTGTTGCCAAACACTATGCCCGTCAGCACCTGCTGCCGCGCGACGTGGTCTCGGCGCATGAGCGCGGTGAGATCCACTACCACGATCTCGATTACTCGCCCTTCTTCCCGATGTTCAACTGCATGCTCATCGACCTGAAAGGCATGCTGACCCACGGTTTTAAAATGGGGAATGCCGAGATTGAGCCGCCAAAATCGATCTCCACGGCCACTGCGGTCACGGCGCAGATTATCGCTCAGGTCGCCAGCCATATTTACGGCGGCACCACCATTAACCGCATTGATGAAGTACTGGCACCGTTCGTCACGGCAAGCTTCAATAAACACCGTCAAACTGCTGAAGAGTGGCAAATCCCGGACGCCGAGGGCTACGCGCACTCCCGTACCGAAAAAGAGTGCTACGACGCGTTCCAGTCGCTGGAATACGAGGTGAACACCCTGCATACCGCCAACGGTCAGACGCCGTTTGTGACCTTCGGTTTTGGTCTGGGTACCAGCTGGGAATCACGCCTGATTCAGCAATCGATCCTGCGAAACCGTATCTCCGGGCTTGGTAAAAACCGTAAGACAGCGGTGTTCCCGAAACTGGTGTTCGCTATCCGCGACGGCCTGAACCACAAGTTTGGCGATCCTAACTACGACATCAAACAGCTGGCGCTGGAGTGTGCGAGCAAGCGCATGTACCCGGACATCCTGAACTACGACCAGGTGGTCAAAGTGACCGGCTCGTTTAAAACGCCAATGGGCTGCCGCAGCTTCCTCGGCGTGTATGAAGACGAAAACGGCGAACAGGTTCACGACGGCCGTAACAACCTGGGTGTGATCAGCCTCAACCTGCCGCGTATCGCCCTCGAAGCCAAAGGCGACGAAGCGGCCTTCTGGGCGCTGCTGGACGAACGTCTGCAGCTCGCACGTAAGGCCCTCATGACCCGTATCGCGCGTCTGGAAGGGGTGAAAGCCCGCGTTGCGCCCATCCTGTATATGGAAGGGGCCTGCGGCGTGCGCCTGAAGGCGGACGATGACGTGTCGGAGATCTTCAAAAATGGTCGCGCGTCAATTTCTCTGGGCTACATCGGTATTCACGAAACGATCAACGCGCTGTTCGGCAACCAGCACATGTATGACAGCGACGCCCTGCGTGAAAAAGGTGTCGCCATTGTTCAGCGCCTGCGCGATGCGGTTGACCAGTGGAAAGACGAAACCGGCTACGGCTTCAGCCTGTACAGCACCCCGAGTGAAAACCTGTGTGACCGTTTCTGCCGCCTGGATACCGCTGAATTTGGCATTGTCGAAGGGGTAACCGACAAAGGGTACTACACCAACAGCTTCCACCTCGACGTGGAGAAGAAGGTGAACCCTTACGACAAGATCGACTTTGAAGCCGCGTATCCGCCCGTCGCGAACGGTGGCTTCATCTGCTACGGCGAGTATCCGAACATTCAGCACAACCTGAAGGCGCTGGAAGATGTCTGGGATTACAGCTATCAGCACGTACCGTATTACGGGACCAACACCCCGATTGACGAGTGCTACGAGTGTGGCTTTACCGGTGAGTTTGAGTGCACCAGCAAAGGCTTCACCTGCCCGAAATGCGGTAACCACGATGCGGCTCGCGTCTCGGTGACCCGCCGCGTGTGTGGCTATCTCGGGAGTCCCGATGCGCGTCCGTTTAACGCCGGTAAGCAGGAAGAGGTTAAGCGACGCGTGAAACATCTGGGGAATGGGCAGATCGGTTAAGGCGTCGGGGGTTTCCCCTCACCCTACCCCTCTCCCTCCGGGAGAGGGAACCGAACGCGCACCTACGTTTTCCCCTTCTCCCTGTGGGAGAGGGCTGGGGTGAGGGCACCCGCGCACACACACTCTGGACATCTTCTTATGCGATATCATCAATACTATCCCGTCGACATCGTCAACGGCCCCGGCACCCGCTGCACTCTGTTTGTCTCAGGCTGCGTCCATGAATGCCCCGGCTGTTACAACAAAAGCACCTGGCGCGTAAATTCAGGCCTGCCGTTCACCGCGGAAATGGAAGAGCGGATCATCCACGATCTCAACGACACGCGCATTCATCGCCAGGGGATTTCACTCTCCGGTGGCGACCCGCTTCACCCGCAAAACGTGCCGGACATTCTGAAGCTGATAAAACGCATTCGCCGCGAATGTGCAGGCAAGGATATCTGGGTCTGGACGGGTTATAAGCTCGAAGAACTGAATGCTGAACAGAGGGAAGTGGTGGATTTGATTAACGTGCTGGTTGACGGCAAGTTTGTGCAGGATTTAAAAGACCCTGCGCTGATCTGGCGCGGCAGCAGCAACCAGGTTGTGCATCATTTGCGGTGATCGCTAAAGCCGTTTGTTTACGTCATGATAAACGGCTGAATTCTCTCTCTTACCGATAGCAATAACACATACCGTCACAACGTTGTCCTGAACCTGATAGACCAAACGATAACCCTGGGATCTGAGTTTTATCTTGTCGCAATCAGGCAGGCCATGCAGGCGAGCCGATTCAACCCTGGGGTTCACCAACACGTTCGCAAGCTTCTTCTTAAACTGATTTTTTACGGTATCACCCAGCCTGGTCCACTCCTTGAACGCCCTCGGATCAAATACGAGTTCATAAGTCATCCAGCCTAACCTTAATTCCTTTTTGCGGATTAGCCAGCCGCTCCCGGACTGTGTGTATGAGTTCATCTTCACTGTCGCTAACAGTGACCGTTTTCACCGGCATACGCCCCGTCTCCGCAACGTACTGAAACAGTAACCGAACGGCTTCCGTTGGCGTGATATTGAGTTTTTCAAGCACGGCATAAGCCTCGTTTTTGAGTTTGTCATCCAGACGGACGTTCAGCGTGGCCATTATGTCTCCAGTGAAATCGAATGTGTAATGCATCTTAGCATTACATTTGTATTACATCGAATTCTGGATAACGTCTCTCAAAACCGGCTCACACTCTCCATCGCCACCGCTTTAAACCCGGCGAAATCATTGCAACTGCACAGCCGTGACATGGCGCGCTCGCGCAGGAAAGTCACGAAAATATCGTAAATCGCCATCGCCTCTTCGTACTCACGCTTGCTGATGGCGAGCAGGAAAATCACGTGGGCAGTTTCATCCCCCCAGGCAATACCCTGCGGTGCCAGCACGGTGTAAACCACCGTTTTTTGTGCCAGTAGCCCGAGGGAGTGCGGCAGCGCAATGCCGTCGCCCAGCATGGTGCTGACGATGGCCTCTCGCTCAACGACCGAATCCAGAAACTCCGCGCCAACAAACCCCTCTTCTTCGAGCTGCTCGCACAGCTCCCGGAACAGCGTTTGCTGGTCAATCGGCCTGTCGATAATACGGAAATGGGCGGCATCGAAGTATTTATCCAGCATCCACGGGCGGGTTCGGTCCACCAGCACCAGCTTACCTATCTGCTCAAGCTGGTAGTCCGTCGGGAACGGGGCGATCATCACCACCGGTTTAGACTTTTCGCTCACGCGGGCGGTCGAGATAACAAAGTCTTCGCCGATCGGTTCCGCCAGCTCATACTCGCGCAGCGTGAGCGTGCGGGTCACCTCAATTTGCGGATATTTGCGCTGCAGCACCGCTTCAATCATCCGGACCATCGCATTCCCGGCATCGCAAACTAACAGCACGCGCGGCTGACGCTGGTAGCCGATGTTGTAGTGGCGCTCCAGTCCGACACCGATATGCAGCACCAGGAAACCGATCTCGTTTTCGCTGATCACATACGGCGTGTATTTCCCCCAGCTCGACACTGCCGCGAGGGTCATATCCCACGCCATCGGGTAGTGCTGCTTGATGTTATCCAGAAGCGGATTAGGGATCATGATTTGATAGCGCACGCGGGTGATCATGGTTTTGATGTGGGTGAGCAGATCCGCATGCAGTTGCTCGTCGCTGAGCAGGTTGTAGTTATAGTGGGTATTGATGTAGCGCAGGATGTAATTGACCAGCGCTTCGTCGTCATCGGCATTGATGGCACTGGGGGCAATCTCCTGGATCTGACGTGCCGCGATGTGAACGCAGAGCCAGCTCTCTTCTGAAGGCGAAAGCGCTTTATCCGCCAGCTGTTGAATGGTCACAGCGATGTCTTTCGCCGCCTCACGAACATTCTCGGCCACATCTTCTGCGTGAAATTCCGGCAGCGGATAGCCCTCGCTGATGCGACGCACCGACACCGCACAGTACAGGCGCAGGAACAGCTCGCCCTCGTCAGTCAGACGAATGTGATGCCGCGTCAGCGCATCGTGCAGCACGGGAACCATCTGCTCCGCGACCCCCGCATTGAGCGCAACGTCGGTCACCAGCGGGTTCTGGCTATCCTGCTGTGCCAGCTCCCAGAGCAGATCGGTGAGACAGGCGCGGGTCGCCATCTCGCTGCCAAACAGCTTCATGCCGTGGCGCGGTCGGGTTTCCAGCGTCAGGTTGTAACGGTGGAACCACTCGCGCACTTCCACCATGTCACTTTGCAGCGTCGCACGGCTGACAAACCACTCATCCGCCAGATCCTCCAGCTTGAGCGAAAACGCGGAGGTAAGAAAACGGACCACCAGATAGTGCACGCGCTCCGGCCCGGTGCGGGGAATGCGCAGCGCGCGCGGGTGGGAGGACTGAAGCTGCTGATAGCGTTCTGCATCGTCAATTTTGAGCTGATAGCCATTGCCGCGGCTGAGAATAAACTGCGCGCCGTGGCTCGCCAGCAGCGCGTTCAGGGCAGTGATATCAGCGCGGACGGTTCGCGTGGAGACCGACAGCCGCTGCGCCAGTTCGTCCTGCGGCAGCGTCTCGTTTTGCAACAGATCGAAAAGTTGCGCTAAACGTTGGTTCGGAAATCGCACGGGGTTGTCCTCTTACGGCTTAGGGTGAAATGACCATCTGGGATGGGCTGCCGACCGGGGTATAGTCCGGCTCGGCGCTGAGTTTGCCGTCCTGCGCCACGCGAAAACGGGTAATGTTGTCGCTGCGCTGATTCATGACGTACAGCCAGCGCCCCTGTTTGTCGAGCGTCAGGGTGCGCGGGTAATCACCACGCGTCCACACATCATCCTGATGCGTCAGCGTACCATCCGCTGTTACGGTAAAGTGCCCGATGCTGTTATGCAAACGGTTAGCCACATACAGCTGTTTGCCATCGGCACTGAGCGCCAGCCCGGCGGCAAAACTGGTGCCTTTATAGCCGTGTGGCAGGGCGGAGAGGGTTTTCCCCTCCTGCAGCCTGCCCCGGGCATCCAGCGTATAGTGCGTGAGCGTGGATGCCTCTTCGTTAATCAGCCATAACGCATCGCCTTTCGGCGTAAAGACGAAATGCCGCGGACCGGCCCCTTTCGAGGAGGCACTGATAAACGGCGGATCGTTCGGGGTCAGCTTGCCTGTTTGATCGTCAAAACGGTACTGGTAGATACGATCCAGACCCAGATCGGTAGAAAAAACGTATTTCCCGCGCGGATCGGCGGCGATCATGTGCGCATGGGGGCCATTGTGATCGCTAATGGCAAAACTGCCTTCCACCGCCGCCACCGGTTTCGCCGCGCCCGGCTCTCCCCGATCCTGATGCGTGTCCGTGGCCTCCCCCAGACTGCCGTCTGCATTAACGGGCAGAACAGCAATCGAGCCGCTGACGTAGTTCGCCACCAGCAGGTGGTGACCCTTTGGCGTCAGGGAGAGATAGACCGGCCCCGCTCCGCCGGACGCCACCTGATTAAGCTCGCTCAGTTCGCCGTTATCGCCCACGCGCAGCGCCTGCACCACGCCCTGCTCCACTTCGCTCGCCAGATAGAGCGTCTTACCATCCTGCGAGACGGTGAGCTGCGCGGCGTTTGGCAGCGTGCTGACCAGCGTTTTATTCGCGAGCGCACCGGTTTGCGGGTCGAGGGTAAAGCGGTACAGCCCCTCGCCGTTGGGGTTGTACGTCCCGACCCAGGCGTACTGCGTCTGGGCGATGGCGGTGGTAGCGAGTAACGAGAGTGAAGCGACGAGCAGATTGCGGGTGTGCATGGTGGCTCCTTTGGTTTTGTGCGGTTTGTGCCCCTCACCCTAACCCTCTCCCCTTTGGGGAGAGGGGACGATTACACCCTCTCCCCAAAGGGGAGAGGGCCGGGGTGAGGGGTAAAGACTACTTAGCCAGCTTCTTCGTCATCTCCAGCAGCGTACGCACATCTTCCGGACGCGTGTCGCCGCTGGCTTTGTCGATAATCGAGCTGTAGATATGCGGAATGATTTTACTCACGCCCGCATCAAGGGCGATCTGCAGGATCGCTTCATAGTTCTCCAGATCGATCCCACCGGTCGGCTCCAGCCAGAAATCGTGACGGGCGCAGGCTTCCGCCACTGCCTGGTATTCGTCCCGACACGCCAGGCCTCCCATCGGGAAGTATTTGATGGAGCTGCCGCCAAAATCTTTCAGCAGGGCAATCGCGGTTTCAACCGGCACAATGCCGTCCGGGGCCGCGCTGCTCAGCGGACCGGTGGAGATTTTCACCTTGCCAACGGTGCCGGTCGGAGAGACCAGGCCGTTGACCACGGATTCACTCTGCCCCAGCAGCGCACGGCTGGTTGCCACGCCGGTGAACACCTGGTTAACGTGCTGCGGCTGCACCTGACGGGCGATCTCACTGACCATCGCGGACTGGTTCGGATCGCCCGCGCCGAGGCCCACAGAGAGCGCATTATCGATAAGCTGAGCGTAGTCGCGCATATCGGCAACCGCACTGGCGACATCCGGGTAATTTTTGGAGAGCACGCCCACCAGCACGTGGCCTTCCGCCGCCTCGTAAATGGCGCTGGCGTTGGCTTTCGATCCTGCCAGCACGTTCAGGCAGACGCGGTCACGGTAAAAGTTGGGGGTCAGTTTCATGCCTTTTTCTCCTGTCCTAACACTTCACTCATGCGGCGATAAACAATGTTCAGCTGATCGGCATTCACGCTGCGCACGTCCGCTTCGATAATCCCTTCGTTGGCCTTGTAGCCACGGAAATAAATGGCATACTCGCCCTGCTTCAGCGCGGTCACCAGGTCGCCGGTGCCAACACCGGTGGTAGCTTCATCAAACTTAATCTCGGTACGGGCGATATCGCGACCGGCACTGTCCCAGACCACGCGTGCCGTCACGCCGTTAAGGGTATTAAGCGCGTCAATAAAGGGCGTCATCTTCGCCACCATCTCTTCGCCGCTCTCTTTGGTCGCCGTCAGGTAGTGTTCGATGGCACAGGTGAGGCCGAGGATCCCCTCTTTACCCACTTTCATTGCGCGGCCAATCCCCGCCGTCTGGCGTTTCACCCACTCAACATACTGCGTTTTGCCGATCACCAGCCCGCTGGTTGGCCCTTCAATCGCTTTCGCACCGCTGTAGATAACCAGATCGGCACCGGAGCGGTAGTAAACGTGAAGATCTTCTTCCGCGGCCGCATCCACGATCAGCGGCAGATCGTGCTTACGCGCCACCACCGCCGCCTGCTCTACGCTGAGCATGCTTTTCTGCACGCAGTGGTGAGACTTGATGTAAAGAATGGCCGCGGTACGCGGCGTGATGGCCGCCGCCAGTTGATCGGCGGAGCATTCGTTCGCGTAGCCCGCTTCCACCAGCTTGCCGCCGCCCAGCGCCACCATGGTGCCTACCGGTGCGCCAAAGTTAACGTTATGGCCTTTCGGCAGCACGATTTCGTTGTTCTCAATCGGAGTGACGTGCAGGTTCTCCAGCAGCCAGTCGCTGTCTTTGACCAGCACCGCCGCCACGGACTGGGCGATGCCCGCTGACGCGCAGGAGACCACCGTCGCCCCTTCCACATCCAGCAGCTTCGCGATGTATTCGCCGGTTTTGTTGACCAGATCCTTCATCTCGAAATAGTGATTCATGCCATCCATCGCCGCCTGCACTACGTCCGGGCGCGGCGTGGAAACACCCAGCGCCGTCATACGGCCTGAGGTGTTGATGACTTGCTTTAAGTGATACTTCTCATAAATCGAAGGCATGTTCCGTGCTCCCTTGTTCGGTCATGTAGCCCTTGCCTGCGCGGATGGCGGCAAGCGGCACCAGAATGTGTTCAGCCTGCAGGCTGTCATTTTCAGCATCCACCAGCAGCGTTGGCTGGCGTTTTATCGTGAACAGCGTCAGGTCAGCATCAAGACCTGGCTGAATACGGCCTTTGTGCGTCAGACGCAGCCCGTCGGCGGCGTTCGCGGTGACGCACTCAATCACCTGCGGCAGCGACATGCCGATGGCGAGAAACTTCGACATCACGCTTGCCAGCGACCCTACCGGGCCGTTAATGCGGTTGCGGCAGTAAATATCCGAGCTGATGGTGTGTGGCAAAATGCCCATCGCAATGGCGCGTCTCGCCACCTCAAAGCTAAAGCTCGCCGTACCGTGTCCGACGTCCAGGCGCACACCGCGTTTCAGGGCGGAGGTGATGGACGCACGCAGTTCACCGGATGGCGTCAGAATGCGGTTCGGCTTGCCGTTGTAGCAGTGGGTGATGATGTCGCCTGAGCTGAGCAGGTCGGCAATTTCATCGAGGTTAGGCGGGTTGTTGCCGATGTGCACCATCAGCGGCAGGTCGCCGTTCTCTTTCTGGATGGCTTTCGCGTGCTCAAGCGGCGTTATGCCGTTTTCGCCAACCACGCTGCTGCTCATGCGCGCTTTCAGGCCAACGATAAAATCCGGGTAGCGCGTAACGGCCTGCTTCACGGCCTTCGCATCAATGTTGGCCATATTGGCCAGTTCGTTCTGGGCAATCAGCCCCACGCGGGAGATGTTCAGTAAGGCATAAACGTCGGTTGAGGCTTTACGGGTGATTTCATAAAAATCGTCCACGTCATCCGCGCCGGTACTGCCGGCATCCACCACCGAGGTCACGCCGGTGGCGATGCCCACGCTGTCCGGTTCGTCGTGATAAATAGGGGAGTTCGGGTAGCAGTGAACGTGGGAGTCAATCCAGCCTGCGCTGACGAACACTTCACTGTTCAACTCAACCGTTTTACGGGCGGGCGCGGTAATGTCGCCCACCGCCGCGATTTTTCCGTCCTGAATGGCGATATCGGTCAGGGTATCGTCGGTGAGGCGCGCACGGCGCAGGAGTAAATCAAACATGAGGATCTCCTGATAAGGCGGGCGCCAGGGCGCCCGCGGGCATTAAAGGGCGACCGGGAACAGCCAGCCCAGAATCATTGCACCGAGAATGGCGCCACCGGTAATCGGCTTCTGCCAGATATAGAACAGCAGCGCACCCACCAGAGAGCCGACACCAATAGGAATGGAGGCGGTCATGGCGCTGAGGATAATCAACGGCCCGAGGAAACGACCGGAGGCGTTACCGGCGCCCATCATCACGTCCGCCCCGTAGGTGGAGTTGCTCTGGTTGATGGTGAACTTACGCGCCAGGATGATGACGTAGCCAATTGCCAGGCCAATCACCAGGCCGGTGATCAGCGCGGCGATAAAGTTGGTCACCGGGAACATGATGCCCGCGCCCAGCAGCAGCGCAGGAACCCCGAGACCCACCCCGGTCTGGATCGCCCCGCCGATATCAAGGATACCGACCAGCGACCCTTCGATAATACGGGCGAACAGGAAGCTGGCACCGAACGCCGCCACCGCGCCGTAAACGCCGGTATCCATCCCCGCTTTCAGCATCGCCACGAAGGCCACTTCGTTGAACGCGCCGATGCCGTAGAGGTAGTACATATGCGTCCCGGCGAAAACACCGGAAGAGAGCAGGCCAACGAAGATCGGGAACGACCAGTCGGCATACCAAAAACCTTTATTCTGTTCCATGTCGAGGCTCCTGTTATTTACCGCTGAGCGCGTTGTGGATCATGTCGAGCCAGTTCGGCACGGTCAGATGGAAGGATTCGATCATCTTCATGTCGAAGCCACGGAAGAAACCGCTCAGCACGAACAGCGCCACGATGGCCGCCATCATCACTTTGGTGACGTGGTTCCATCCGCTCTCTTCAACGCCCTTACCAATCAGGATACCCAGCACCAGACCCGGTACGGCGTTACCCATGATCAGCTGCGCCGCGCCGCCAAAAATGGTGGCCCAGAAGCCCGATTTTTTACCCGCATCGATGGCGGCCAGCCAGAAGATCACCGGCATCACGGTGTTGACCAGCAGGTTTGCTGCAGGCACCAGCACCTTCACGGCGGTTACCTGAAGCGCAGCCGGAACAGAAGAGGCGGTGAGGTTCAGGAAGGTGACGACAATCATGCCGATCACGCCGCAGGCAATCGCCATTTTGCGCGGATCGTGCAGCGTTTCGCCGACGTTACGGTTTTTAATCATCAGTGCTGCAGCACCCCAGTTCGGGATGATGCGGTGGTCAACGTCCTGTGTGAATGCCCCTGCGGCCACGGAAGAGGCCCAGGCGTTAAAGAAGAAGCCTAACCCAAAGGAGAAGTGAGAAGCCGGATCCCCTTCACAGGAGTTCAGTTCCCCCAACGTACGAAACGCGCCCATACCCTGAGTGGTAGGCGCATGAAACATGCGTGCAGCCCCGGCCCCCACACCGACGCCAACCAGGCCGCCAATGATGAGCGATTTTATTAATATAATTAAGAACATCAGTCTGCCCTTTTATGAATAATCAGCGTTGCGTGACGAAATCCACCTGGTCGAGATTGATGGCAGTCACGTTGACGGTCACATCCAGCTCCACGCTGTAGGTGCGTCTTTCCCGGCGCAAAAAGAAGAACAGAAAAGCTTCTTTACGCACCGCTTCTTGCGCCTGAACGACCTGCACATCCTGTGGCTCAATACGCAGTAAGATATGCGGTGAGGCTTTCATCACCGCGGCCTGAACGTGGTTGAGCGCATCAGCGAAGGCGCGCGCTTTAGCGTCGCCTTTGCCCTTCACTCTCACCGTGGTTGTGAACTGTTCTTTCATGCTTATGCGCCGTGTTTCTTCTGCCACGCCTGAACCAGACGCTCGCCCAGCTCTTCTTTATCCATAAAGCCAAAGCCCAGCACATTGCAGCCTTCATTGATGGCGGTGACGCCTTCATCCACTGAACGCATGCCGTATTTGGCTTTGTAGCCATATTTGGTTTGTGCGGTGATGGCACCCGCGCCGCCGCTGCCGCAGAAGGAGATGCCGAAGGTGGCATTTTCCGCTTTCATCACGTCACCGAGCTTCATGTCTGCCGCCACACCCGGCACGACAACCGCGCGTCCACCGGCTTTTTCAACGCCTGCCGCCACTTTCTGACCTTTACCCAGGCGATCGCCAATCACGACTGTAATCTGTTCCATGTGTTGCTCCTTAAAGGTTGTCTTTCGCGACTTCGAAGTGAACGGAGAGCAGCCAGGCCTCTTCATCTGGAAGGTTGCCAAACTGCGCGACCACTTCACGGGCAAGCCGCATTGAATCGGGAGAAATTTCGTCGAACAGCTCGGCTTCAACCTCCGGCAGCGGCTCGCCGGTCACGGACCGGTGCGCCATCGCGCGAACGTGGGAGGTGAGCATCTGTTCCTGTACTGCGTTGGGGATGATGTTGTGCCGGGCCAGCAGGGCATACACCTGCGCCAGCATGGTGTTAGCGAGCTGCTCTGTTTGCACCGCCTGATCTCCAACGTCGTTCATTACCGCTCCGTTAATCACTCGTCTTACCCCGTTAATGGCTCTGGAATAAAACTAACGTTGGGGGGGAATTGTTTGTAGCGAGTTGTTTTCCACTTCGAAGTGGAAAGGCGAGCACCGGCAGTGATCTGTGCCACATAAATATGCTGAATATAGATAAATCACTGTATTTACGTGATGAATATCACGCTATCTGACGGCAATTAAGGGGGCGTGGGAGCGAAAAAGATTATGGGCAGGCGTGCAAATATGTGAGGTGGATAAGGTTTTCTTATGCCCGGAAAGCAAACATGCGGGGGCGGTTAACCGCCCCCGCACGGGGAAAGCGCGTACCGAGAATTAACGATACTTTTTGTGATAGGTATTACGCGTGGTCACAAACTGGTCGGCTGCCGCCTGGGCTTCCTTCACTTTGCCTTCGTTGGCAAGCTTCAGTGCACCGTCAATCTGACCGACCAGCACGTCAAAGCCGTGGCGGTAGTCTTTCATCTCAGCGCTGTCTGCCGCTTTATTTTCCAGCTTTGGCGGCGTGGATTTCTGCGCGTCCAGTGCCGCTTCACGCATTTTGGTCAATGCGCCTTTCATTTCCGCCGCATTGTCCGTTTTCTGCACCACCTTCAGGTTTTCACTGAGGATGCCCATGTCGTCTTCAAGATCGGCAGCAAACGCAGAAGAACCAAGAACCAGCGTTGACGCTGCGACGATCGCTAACAGGTGTTTACGCATTGCTCACTTCCTTTTTTATTATTAAAACGCCTTTACGGGTATTACTGCCCGGCGATTTTCATCTCCGGTAAGAGGACTGAACCACACTGTATATTGCTACGTGTTTCAATATCGTTACCGACAGTAACAATATTGCGCCACATGTCTTTCAGGTTGCCGGCGATGGTAATTTCGCTTACCGGATACTGAATTTCACCGTTCTCAACCCAGAAGCCCGCTGCGCCACGCGAATAATCGCCGGTAATGCCGCTTACGCCCTGGCCCATTAACTCTGTGACGACCAGACCGGTGCCCATCTCTTTAAGCATCTGCTCAAAGCTCAGGCCCTGACCCGCGATTCGCCAGTTGTGAATGCCGCCCGCGTGACCGGTGCTTTTCAGCCCCAGCTTGCGCGCAGAGTAGTTGGTCAGCAGCCACTGCGTCAGAATGCCGTCTTTGATGATATCGCGGCGCTCGGTGCGCACACCTTCGCTGTCGAACGGCGTCGAGGCCAGCCCTTTCAGCAGGTGCGGATGCTCTTCAATGGTCAACCATTCCGGCAGGATCTGCTTGCCCAGCGAGTCGAGCAGGAACGTCGATTTACGGTAAACGGAGCCCCCGGCAATCGCCCCCACCAGGTGGCCAAACAGGCCGGTCGCCACTTCATTGGCAAAAATGACCGGGGCTTTCATGGTGGAGAGTTTACGTGGCGACAGACGGGACAGCGTGCGCTGCGCGCATTCTGCGCCAACCCACTCAGGAGACTGCAAATCGCCCAGCGCGCGACCGATGGTGTAGGCGTAATCACGCTCCATATCCCCATTCTCTTCAGCGATAACGCAGCTGGAGAGCGAATGGCGCGTTGAGCAGTAGCCCTGCAGCATCCCGTGGCTGTTACCAAACACTTTGATACCGTAGTGGCTGTTAAAACTTCCACCTTCGGTATTGGTGATGCGTTTATCGGCCTTCAGAGACGCCTGCTCGGCACGGGCAGCCAGTTCGATTGCTTCGTCCGGCGTCACTTCCGCCGGGTGGAAAAGATCGAGATCCGGGGCATCGAATGCCAGCAGCTCTTTGTCGGCAACGCCGGCGTAAGGATCGGGCGAGGTGTAACGCGCAATATCCAGCGCAGCCTGCACCGTACGGGCAATGGCATCCGGGCTGAGATCGGTCGATGACGCGCTGCCTTTGCGATTCTGGTGATAAACCGTGATCCCCAGGGCGCCATCGCTGTTGAATTCTACATTTTCCACTTCGCCGTAGCGGGTGCTGACGCTGATGCCGGTGGTTTTGCTTACCGCCACTTCGGCGCCATCTGATTTACCTGAAGCGAGCGTCAGCGCGGTGGAGACGGCTTCTTCCAGAATCTTACGCTGCGCTTCAACTTGTGAGGTTACTTTCATCGCAAATGCCATACTGTAAGAGAGAGTTAATTGAAGTCTAACAGAGAACCGTTTTTCAGTGCGCGTCTTAACTGGTAACATTAGCCTCTTTTTTTAAGGAGCCTGACATGACTAAGCAGCCCGAAGACTGGCTCGACGACGTTCCCGGTGATGACATCGAAGACGAAGATGATGAGATCATCTGGGTCAGTAAAAGTGAAATTAAACGTGACGCCGAAGAGTTAAAACAGCTTGGCGCGGAAATGGTAGAACTGGGTAAAAACGCGCTGGATAAACTCCCGCTCGACCAGGATCTGCGCGATGCCATTGAACTGGCACAGAAAATCAAGAAAGAAGGCCGTCGCCGTCAGCTTCAGCTTATCGGTAAAATGCTGCGTCAGCGTGACGTTGAACCGATCCGCCAGGCGCTGGACAAACTGAAAAACCGCCACAACCAGCAGGTTGCGCTGTTCCATAAGCTTGAGCAGATCCGCGATCGTCTGATTGAACAAGGTGATGATGCGGTACCGGAAGTACTGAACCTGTGGCCGGATGCCGATCGCCAGCAGCTGCGTTCGTTGATCCGCAATGCCCAGAAAGAGAAAGAGGCGAACAAGCCGCCGAAGTCTGCACGCCTGATTTTCCAGTATCTGCGTGAGCTGTCTGAAAACGAAGAGTAAGCACAGCATCGTTGAGTGTCCTCAACCCCGCCCCTCTCCCTGTGGGCGAGGGAGAAAAAGCCCGGTAAGCGTGAGCGCTACCGGGCTTTTTTTTTACTCGGCGACCGCCTGCGCTTTCTTCGCCAGACCGTCCAGCAGCTTCTGATGGATCCCACCAAAACCGCCGTTGCTCATCACCAGAATGTGATCGCCAGGCTGTGCGGATTTCACCACCATATCCGCCAGCGCATCCACATCCGCACTCCAGTGCGCAGGCTGAATGCAGGCATCGGCCACTTCGGCCACCTGCCACGGAATATGCTGCGGCTGCAGCAGGAAGACTTCATCGGCACGCCCTAAGGATGGCGCAAGATCGTCTTTGCAGATGCCCATTTTCATGGTGTTCGAACGCGGTTCCAGCACGGCCAGAATGCGAGCGGTCCCGCCGACTTTGCCGCGTAAGGCCGCAAGCGTCGCCAGAATGGCGGTCGGGTGATGCGCAAAATCGTCATACACCGTGACGCCGTGGGCTTCACCGCGCAGCTCCAGACGACGGCGGGCGTTAATGAACGAGCCTAACGCATCCGCCGCATCCGCAGGCTGAACGCCCACATGACGTGCCGCGGCAATCGCCATCAGGCCGTTGTGCATGTTGTGCTCGCCCACCAGGCCCCACTTCACCTCACCCACTTTCTCACCGTCGAGCAGCACTTCCCACTCGGAGGCATCCGCGTTGAGTTTTTTCGCCTGCCAGTGTCCCTGCTCGCCCACCAGCTCCTGCTCGCTCCAGCATCCCATCGCCAGGGTTTGCTTCAGGTTGATGTCGTTTTCCGGCAGGATGATGCGGCCCTGACCCGGAACGATGCGCACCAGATGGTGGAACTGTTTCTGAATCGCTTTCAGGTCGTCAAAAATATCCGCGTGATCGAACTCAAGGTTATTGAGGATCAGCGTCCGCGGGCAGTAGTGCACAAACTTGGAGCGCTTGTCGAAGAACGCGCAGTCATACTCGTCGGCTTCGATCACGAAGAACGGGCTGTCACCCAGACGCGCAGAAACATCGAAATTACCCGGTACACCCCCGATTACAAAACCTGGCTTATAACCACAGGCTTCGAGGATCCAGGTCGCCATTCCGGCTGTCGTGGTTTTGCCATGCGTTCCGGCTACGGCAACGACCCAACGGTCGCGCAGCACGAAATCATGCAGCCACTGCGGGCCAGACATGAACGGAATGTTGCGTTCCAGAACCGCCTCAACGCACGGATTACCGCGGGTCATGGCGTTGCCAATGATCACCAGATCCGGCTCAGGATCCAGCTGGCTGGCATCGTATCCCTGAATCAGAGAGATGCCCTGTTTCTCCAGAAGCGTGCTCATCGGCGGATACACATTGGCGTCCGAACCTGTCACTTCATGGCCCAGAGAGCGCGCCAGCATTGCCAGTCCGCCCATGAAAGTGCCACAAATCCCCAATATATGAATGCGCATACGTCACTATCCTTCTTCAATGTGGCGCACATTTTACTCACATGTCAGCGACAGCGAAACGCATTTCAGGTAAATCCGTATTTTGCTGGCGCGATTCACCTCTGCGCTAATATTTGAATGTTTGTTAAGATTGTTGGGCTTTAGTCGTTTTAGTGAACATACAATCGCTCTACTCACAAAGATGCAGGGAAAGTGTTATGAAAACGTTAGGTGAATTTATTGTCGAAAAGCAGCACGAGTTTTCTCATGCTACGGGTGAACTCACTGCTTTGCTGTCGGCAATAAAGCTGGGCGCTAAGATCATCCACCGTGATATCAACAAGGCCGGTCTGGTCGATATCCTGGGTGCCAGCGGTGCCGAGAACGTTCAGGGCGAGGTTCAACAGAAACTCGATCTGTTCGCAAATGAAAAACTGAAAGCTGCACTGCGCGCGCGCGACATCGTGGCGGGTATCGCCTCCGAAGAAGAAGATGAAATTGTCGTTTTCGAAGGGTGTGAACACGCTAAATACGTTGTGCTGATGGATCCGCTGGACGGTTCCTCTAACATCGACGTTAACGTTTCTGTCGGTACCATTTTCTCCATCTACCGCCGCGTCACGCCTGTTGGCACGCCGGTGACAGAGGAAGATTTCCTGCAGCCGGGCAGTAACCAGGTGGCGGCCGGTTACGTCGTTTATGGCTCCTCCACCATGCTGGTGTACACCACGGGCTGCGGCGTTCACGCCTTTACTTACGATCCCTCGCTGGGCGTTTTCTGCCTGAGCCAGGAACGTATGCGCTTCCCGGAGAAGGGCAACACCTACTCCATCAACGAAGGCAACTACATCCGATTCCCGAACGGCGTGAAGAAATACATCAAGTTCTGCCAGGAAGAAGATAAAGCCACTCAGCGCCCGTACACGTCCCGCTATATCGGCTCGCTGGTTGCTGACTTCCACCGCAACCTGCTGAAAGGCGGTATCTACCTCTACCCAAGCACGGCAAGCCACCCTGACGGCAAGCTGCGTCTGCTGTATGAATGCAACCCAATGGCGTTCCTGGCCGAACAGGCTGGCGGCAAGGCGAGCGACGGTAAAGAGCGTATTCTGGACATCGTGCCGGAAAGCCTGCACCAGCGTCGTTCGTTCTTTGTCGGCAACACCCATATGGTTGATGACGTTGAACGTTTTATCCGTGAGTATCCGGACGCATAACCCATAACACGGGGAGCCCTTCAGGCTCCCCGCTTCATTTATATATTTTACCGTATAAGTGTTTATAAAAAACACGCTTTAATATTCGGTTTTGCTCCTGCATTATTTCCATAACAGTTTGACAAATATTTCCTGGAGCCTAATCGTCATGAAAAATTATTCCCGTGCTAATACCGGCATTGATTTAAATCTTATCCCTGTTTTTATTGAAGTGGTCCGCTGCGGCAGTATGGCAAAAGCCTCTGTACGTCTGGAGATGTCGCGCCCCGCGGTGAGTCTGGCATTAAAACGCTTTAATCAGCTGTTTGACGAGCCGCTATTTTTCCGCAAAGGGTTATATCTTGAGCCGACTGAAAATGCATTAGCATTAACCCAGTCTCTGGAAATATTAATGGGCGATATTCACGATAATATTGGCGCATTAAATTCAGCGACACATAAAACCCCGACACAGAATGCGCCGGGGCGGGAAAATATTATGCCGCTGTCTGAGCCGTCAGTTTAAATGATGCCATGGCGTCCATCAGCTGACGCGATTGCTCTTCCAGCGAGCGCGTCGCGGCAGAAGATTGCTGGACCAGCGCCGCATTCTGCTGCGCGGTTTCGTCCATCTGATTCACGGCAATATTCACCTGCTCAATGCCGCGACTCTGCTCCTGGGACGCGGTCGCAATCTCGCGCATCAGTTTGGTCATGCGCAGTACTTCTGTTGCGATCTCATCCATCGTTTCGCCAGCCTGCTGCGCCAGCTCGCTGCCTTCGTTTACATGGGTCTGAGAATCACTGATAAGCGAACGGATCTCTTTTGCTGCGTCAGCGCTGCGGCTGGCGAGGTTTCGCACTTCACCGGCGACAACGGCAAACCCGCGCCCCTGCTCACCCGCGCGCGCCGCTTCCACCGAGGCGTTCAGCGCCAGAATATTGGTCTGGAAGGCAATGCCGTCAATGACGCTCAGAATATCGGCGATGCGTGCCGAACTGCCGGCGATATCACGCATTTTTTCAATGACGTAGCAGACCATTTCGCTGCCGTGATCGGCGGTGTCAGACACGGATTTCGCCAGCTGGTGCGCCTGCTCGGCGTTGTCTGCATTGAGTTTCACCGTGGCGGTGATCTCTTCCATGCTGGCGGCCGTCTGCTCAAGCGATGTCGCGGTGGATTCCGTGCGCTGGGCAAGATCCATGTTCCCCGCCGTCAGTTCGCGGCTGCCGGTATCAATTTGCGAGCTGGCATCACGTACCCGTAAAACCGAGTTCATCAAAGACTGCCGCATCCCCTCAATGGCTGCGTTCAGGCGGTTAAACTCCTGGCTCGCCGGGTCATTCAGCGTATGGGTTAAATCGCCCGCCGCCACGTTCTCCAGCTGAGCAATGGACGCCGAAAGCGGTTTGAGCAGCATGTGACGCAGTACCAGCCACGCCAGCACAATAATGCCAGCCGTCAGCAGCGCGGCCACCACGATCAGGATCAGTACCCGGTTTTTGCTGGACTGCACGGCCTTCACTTCCGCTTTCCCGCGCGCTTCGCTCCAATTCTGAAAGACCTGCATATCATTATCAAACTGCGCCGCCACCGGGATCAGCGTGTTCTCCAGCAGATCGTAATAGCTGTCTGCGCTCTGATCGTTCAGGGCTTTCAGCATCGGATCGATCCCCTGCTGGTTATAGGTCGCCAGGCTCGCGGCCACCTTATCCAGCAGTTTTTGTCCCTGCTCATCCGCCACCCCGCCGTCGATCACGCCTTTCAGCGTTTTACGGGCCTGGGCAATCTCCTGGTTGATGTTTTTCACCGATTTGGCCGCGTCATCCAGCATGCCGATTTCCATCATCCGGACCGCCTGACCCGCTTCATTACGCGCGCGCAGGATCAGGGTATAGCCAGAATTAAGCTGCACCATCTGCTCACCCTGAAGGTGGTTGATGCGCTGGAGTGAAGAAGAACTCTGTGTGAGGGCATAAATGCCAATGCCGCTGACAATCAGCAGCAGAAGGGTCATAACGGCCAGTAAAGAGAGCAAGCCGGTACGAATCGATAGCGTTTTAAGCATGATATTATTTCCGGTAGCGAGATATTTCTGGGCATAAAAAAAGAGTATCGGCCGCTACCGGAAAATGTTTAGACTTTAAGCAAATTCAGCGTGTTATGTCTCTGTTACTGAAGTGTTTACACGGGTAACAGGCGAGCTTTGTCGGTTCTCCCAGAGCACCGTCAGGCCGCGCTGCAGGGCGATAAAAATAAACAACAGAATGCCAATGGCGATCTTGGTCCACCATGAACTGAGCGTGCCGTCAAAGTTGATATAGGTCTGGATCAGTCCCTGGATCGCCACGCCGAACAGCGTCCCCAGCACCGTGCCAACGCCGCCGCTGAGCAACGTGCCGCCAATCACCACCGAGGCGATGGCATCAAGTTCCACCCCGACACCTGCCAGGGCATAACCCGCCTGGGTATAAATCGAGAAGACGATCCCCGCCAGCGTCGCCAGTCCGGTCGAGAGCATATAGATGCGGATTGTGGTGCTGCGGGTGGAGATCCCCATCAGGTTTGCCGAGGTGGCGCTGCCGCCAATGGCATAGACCTGATTACCAAACCGGGTACGGTGGGCAAGGAAGATCCCCACCACCACCACGCCCAGCATCAGCAACCCCATCGCGCTCAGACGACCGCCGCCGGGGATTTTCCACGCCAGGCTGGAGAGCGTGTCGTAGACAGGATGGTTAATCGGAATCGATTCTTCCGAGACCAGGTAGCTCACGCCGCGCAGGAAGAACATGCCGGCGAGGGTGATAATAAAGGCCGGAATTTTCAGCGCGTCGATCAAAAGCCCCATAAAGGCGCCAAACGCGCAGCCCATCACCAGCACCAGCGGGAAGGCCAGCAGCGGCGAGATCCCCCAGAAACCGATCGCTTTTGCGAGGAATACGCCCGTGAAAGCGATCACCGACCCAACCGAGAGATCGATCCCACCGGAGAGGATCACAAAGGTCATGCCAACGGCGATAATGCCTAAAAAGGCGTTATCCGTCAGAATGTTGCAAATCACCCGGGTAGAGGCAAAGCCCGGGAATTGCGTCAGGCAGTAGAGATAACCCAGCACAAACACGCCCAGGGTGATCATTAACGGTAAATTACGTTTTATCATGGCCACGGATCCCTTTAATGATGCTGACAAAGCGCGGCGACTGGACGATCAGCACGCAGAGCACGACCACCGCTTTCACCACCTGGTTGAGTTCCGGCTGAAAACCGGAGAGCAGGATCCCGGTATTCATACCCTGAATAATCAGCGCGCCGATCACCGAGAGCAGCAGATTAAACCGCCCGCCCATCAGCGATCCGCCACCGATAACCACCGCCAGGATCGCATCCAGCTCCAGCCATAACCCGGCGTTGTTGGCATCCGCACCACGGATGTCCGCCGCGACGATCACCCCGGCAATGGCGGCGCAAATGCCGCTCAGCACGTAGGTCAGCATGACCATCAGCCGCGTATTAACCCCGGCGTTTCGCGCCGCACGGATGTTAATTCCGACCGCTTCAATGAACATGCCCAGCGCCGTTTTACGGGTAAAGAGCCAGAACACGACTAATGTGACCAGCGCAATAACGATCGGCGTCGGGAAGAAGAACAGCTTACCGCTGCCAAGCCATGCCAGGCCGGGGGAGTTGAAGGTCACAATCTGACCCGAGGTGATAAGCTGTGCCACACCGCGTCCGGCCACCATCAGGATGAGAGTGGCGACAAACGGCTGAATTTTCAGGACCGCCACCAGAATGCCGTTCCACAGTCCGGCCAGCACCCCAGTACCTAATGCAGCCAGCAGCACCACCGGCAGGCTGTGCCCGGCGACGGTCATGGACGCTGCCGTGGCGCCTGCGATGGCCATCACCGCACCGACGGAGAGGTCAATCCCGCCGGTGGCGATCACCAGCGTCATACCAATGGCCAGAAGCGCCACCGGGGCGGCACGGTTTAAAATGTCTATCGGACTGCCAAACAGCCGGCCATCCTGCACGATAATCTGAAAGAAATGCGGGGCGACCAGGCTATCGATCAGCAGCACCAGCAGCAACGCGATAATTTGCGGCGTGCCGGTAGGCCAGGTGAAGCGGCGCCTGGTTGCACCGGTTTGCGGAAGCGAACGGGGCATCACGATTAACTCCTTACGCCGCGATGGCATTCATGATTGCCGGAACGGACAGTTTATCCAGCGGGATCTCTGCCACCTGCTTACGATCGCGCATGATGATGACGCGATCGGCATACCCCACAAGCTCTTCCAGCTCGGATGAGATAACCAGCAGCGCCAGACCGTCTGCACACAGCGTTTCGATAAGCCGGATAATTTCGGCATGCGCCCCGACGTCGATACCGCGCGTCGGTTCATCGAGGATCAGGAACTGGGGTTTAGTCAGCAGCCAGCGTGACAGCAATACCTTCTGCTGGTTGCCACCGGAGAGAAATTCAATGGGCTGTTCAGCGCTCGGCGTACGTATACCGAGCTGACGGATAAATCGCTCGGCAATGGCGTTTTGTTCTTTCCGCGGGATGGGGCGTAGCCATCCGCGCTGCGCCTGCAGAGCCAGAATGATATTTTCCCGCACCGAGGCGGCGGCAATTATGCCATCGGTTTTCCTGTCTTCCGGGCAGAAGCCCACGCCCAGGCAGGAGGCCTGATGCGGCGATCGCAGGGTCTGCGGTTTACCTTTGATCAGCGCGCTGCCGCTGTCTGCAGGTTTGATCCCGAAGATCACCTCGGCGGTTTCGGTGCGCCCGGAACCCAGCAGGCCCGCCAGCCCGACAATTTCACCGGGCCGCACGTCCAGATTAAAGGGCGAGATCACCCCTTTTTTGCCAAAATCGCTGAAGGCCGCGACCGGTTTCTCGCTGAGCAGCGTGCGGCCTGCACGCTGAAGCGCGTTGGTTTCCAGCTCGCGGCCCAGCATCATTTTGACCAGTTCTATCTGCGGCAGCTCGCGAGTTTCGCGGCAGCCGACAAAGCTGCCGTTGCGCAGCACCGTGATGCGATCGCTGACCTCATACACCTGATCGAGGAAGTGGGTGACGAAGATCAGGCTTACCCCCTGATCGCGCAGCTGGCGCATCAGGGTAAAGAGCATTTCGACTTCCTGGGTATCAAGGCTCGCGGTAGGCTCATCAAGGATCAGCACTTTCGCGGAGAGATCGATCGCCCGGCAAATCGCGACAATTTGCTGCATCGCGACGGAAAAACGGTTCAGCGGTTCGCGAACGTCCAGGGAGAAGCCATAGGATTCCATCAGCCTGGTGGCCCGTGCTTCCATCTCTTTGCGTCGCAGCAGGCCGAAGCGTCTTGGCTCACGGCCGATAAACAGGTTATCCGCCACCGACATATTCGGCAGCAGGTTCACTTCCTGGTAAACCGTCCCAATCCCCAGCTGTTGTGCATGGGCGGTGTTTTTTGGCGAAATGGCGTTGCCTTCTAGCCAGATCGTGCCGCGATCGGCATGGTAAACGCCGGTAAGTGCCTTAATCAGCGTCGATTTTCCCGCACCGTTCTCTCCCAGCAGCGCCATAATCTCACCGCGCCGCAGGCTAAAATCAACGTTATCCAGCGCTTTCACACCGGGGAAAAACTTGCTTAAGCCCTCTGTGCGGAGGATTTCCTGGTGTTGTGTGTCGGTCATGTTTCCCCCTCACCCTCGCCCTCTCCCGGTTGGGGAGAGGGAAATGTTCATGCCATTCTACCCGCCCTTGTACACCCTCTCCCCTCAGGGGAGAGGAGTGGGATAGGGGCGAGGGAAAAGGCCTTAGTAGCCCATATTTTTCTTCTTCTCTAACTCTTCTTTCGCGGTGTCAGGCAGGTAGAGCGTCGATTTGGTGATCGTCACTTTTTCAGGCAGGGTGCCGTCTTTCTTGAATTTCTCCAGCGCATCGAATGCCGGGCCAGCCATGTTTGGCGTCAGCTCCACGCTGGCGTTCGCTTCGCCGTCCATCATCGCTTTATAGATATCCGGCACGCCATCGATAGAGCCAGTGAGGATATCTTTGCCCGGCTTCAGCCCCGCTTCTTTGATGGCCTGAATAGCCCCAATCACCATGTCATCGTTGTGGGCGTAAACCATGCAGATGTTCTTGCCGTTGTTTTCAGCCTTGATAAAGCTCTCCATGACCTCTTTACCTTTACTGCGGGTAAAGTCGCCGGACTGAGAACGGATAATCTTAATGTTTGGCGCTTTGGCGATGGCTTCCGCGAAGCCTTTCTTACGATCGATGGCCACGCTCGCCCCGACGGTCCCCTGCAACTCAACGACGTTACACGGCTTGCCATCCACCTGTTTCACCAGCCAGTCACCAATTAATTGGCCCTCGAGAACGTTGTTGGCGGTGACGGTGGTCATATAGAGAGATTTGTCTTTTACATCAATGGAACGATCGAGCAAAACAACCGGGATCTCAGCGTCTTTCGCTTCCTTCAGGACCGGCTCCCAGCCAGTGGCCACGACCGGCGCAATAAAGATGGCATCAACGCCCTGGGCGATAAATGACCGCACGGCTTTGATCTGGTTTTCCTGTTTTTGCTGCGCATCGGCGATTTTCAGGGTGATACCGCGTTTCTGGGCCTCGCTTTTCGCAACGTTGGTTTCTGCCGCTCGCCAGCCGGATTCAGAGCCGACCTGGGAAAAACCTACGGTTAAAGGGGCGGCCATCGCCATAGACGACATGGCTGCCGAAACTGCTGTGACAAGAAGTAAGCGCTTCCACATATGAACGTCCTCGTAGGGGTGTTTATTGTTGGTTAAAAGATGTTCTGCGAAATGACTATAGCCAATGAAATATGTAACGAATTGCGTTACATCACACTTCAGAAAAGTGAATAAAACGTTAATCACAAGTTTGTAATCGCTTTCATTTCACCATTAAAAAAGCGGCTGAGTTTATGGATTTTCCTGTCATGGAATCGGTCTGAAAAGTGGGGAGAACGTGGAGAGAAGACGAAAACAGGCGGAGACTTTCAGCGCCAGTTGGCTATAATACCTGCCACTTGTTTACCATCCATTTTAAAGGACACAGACATGAGCTTACTCAACGTCCCTGCGGGTAAAGAACTGCCAGAAGACATCTACGTAGTTATCGAAATCCCGGCTAACGCAGATCCTATCAAATACGAAGTGGACAAAGAGAGCGGTGCGCTGTTTGTAGACCGTTTCATGTCTACCGCCATGTTCTATCCATGCAACTATGGTTACATCAACCACACCCTGTCTCTGGACGGTGACCCGGTTGACGTACTGGTTCCAACGCCATACCCACTGCAGCCAGGCGCAGTCATTCGCTGCCGTCCTGTTGGCGTGCTGAAAATGACCGACGAATCTGGTGAAGATGCGAAACTGGTTGCTGTTCCGCACACCAAACTGAGCAAAGAGTACGATCACATCAAAGATGTGAACGACCTGCCAGAACTGCTGAAAGCGCAGATCACTCACTTCTTCGAGCACTACAAAGACCTCGAAAAAGGCAAGTGGGTTAAAGTTGACGGCTGGGAAAACGCAGAAGCAGCGAAAGCGGAAATCATCTCCTCTTTCGAACGCGCTGCGAAGAAGTAATTCTTACCGCTGAATAATAAGGCCCCGCGAGTCGGGGCTTTTTTGTACCTTGCGTCTGACGCGATACTGGCACGCTAAATACGGTATAGCGGGTAACATCTCAAGGAACCAGCAGAATATATGAGCTTGTGACCCCAGGTTTTGTCCCCGGCAGAGCCGACCTGTTTGAAGAGCTTGCAGGGTATTATGAGAGTGATGACCTGATATTTACCGAGATAGGTCTTTGATATCATCTAACGCTATTAATAGCCTGCATTTGCCCTACACGCTGCGTTAAAACAATTACCGACGAATATGCCCGTTTCGTGTCTGCTTCAGGGCTGTATGAAGACAGGTGTGTCTACCCTTTTTGTTGCAATGTACAGCGGGTAGAGTAAACGGCATACCCTGAGCTCAGGTGCTACTAATATCACCCATAGCTATTTTTTAATTAAGTTGCTGGTCAGCACACTCCTGACCGTCGCGATTGTGGGCGTTTTACATGCTACGTTTCTTTCTTCACAGCATAAAGATGGGCTACATAAAGGCGTTTGACTGTTACGGTAAAGACAGCAAATGGCAGTATCTCTGCATCATGACATTCCAGCTCGCCTGGTTTTTGTTTTATTTATGGATCCCCTACCGTAGCGATTATGCCATTTTGCTGTTTTTACTGTTTTTTATTCCCGTCATTTCAAGCAATACGCGGTGCATCAACTACTACGGCTTTTCACGCGCCCTGTGTCTGATATGGCTGGTTGCTCCGTACATCATGCTTTTTGTTCCGCTGTTTTTGACCCGACGCCGAAGCACAGAAGAGAGCTAAGCCCATAAAAAACAACGCCACCTGACGGTGGCGTTGTTTTTTTCAGTACTGGTCTCTGTCTAACCAGTTACCGCTTACAATCCGCTTTAACCCCTCGACCGGACGCTGGTAGACGTACATCCACGCACTTCCATACGGCGTCTGGATCAACTGGCGAGCGTATTCACCGCCCCTGGTGCGCAAGGCATCAAGTTCGGCAAGAGTAGCATTATCAATACGATAAACTTCACCCTGTACTGTTCCTTCCCCAGGAACCGCGCCTGGATAGTGGCCCAGGCTATACAACTGGTAGTTCTCGATATTGTAATTCCCCAGCAGCAGGGCATTGGTCATCCAGTGACTGTTGCCTTGCTTGGTTCGTAAACTGCCGTAGACAAATATTCGCATTGCTAAAACTCAAACTGATAGAGCAGATCAAGTGCCTGGTCTACGCCGGACACTGCTTCCAGATATAGCTTAGGCATAAGGCGATAGCGTAACGTGAGTGTTGCCAGTGAGTCAAAGATCCCCACGCCATATTTTACCTGCAGACCCGGCAGTACATAGCCACTGACCACCACTTGCGAGGAGTCACCCACGCCCTGGGTGTCCAGTGCCAGATTGCTTACGCCGAACGTCTCGCCGATTTTACCCACAACCTGCCCACTTTGTGCAACCCCCAGACCTACTAACATCGAGGTCATCGCTGCACTGTCGCTCTGGCCGCTCTCCAGTCCTTGCCCACGCAGCAGGTAAGACAGGGCTTCCTGTTGCGACATTGCCGGGTCGGAGAAGATCTCCGCCTTCGGCTCATCAGCAGAGCCGGTAACGCGAACACCCGCAATAACGTCGTTTTCGGTGGCTTCCGGGTTACGAATCGCTTCGATATTGAGCAGTGGCTGATCCGGTGGGCCGGAGAACAGCAGCTCACCTTTACGCACAATCAGATCCTGACCATAGGCATGGAAGCGCCCTTCAGGAATATTGATCTGGCCGTTCAGACCCAGACCCTGCTTGTCCTGCGCGACTTTCAGATCCCCCGTCAGTCTCGCCTTCAGCCCAAACGCATCCAGACGCACGTTATTGCCGACGTGAACGGTGAGGTTACTGTTGATCGGAATACCGGCGCTCTTCTGCTCAACGGGTTTGAGATTTTCATTGAGCATGACTTCGTCACTGGAGACGCCCACCGCGCTCTCAGGCACCTCGTGCACCACGATGCGTGCCCACGGTACGTCCACGTTGCCGTCCAGCGTGAAGAGGCTTGGGGTGGCTTCAAAGACAATATCCGGGGATACGTCCAGACGTACCATCGGCGGTACGGTGATCCGCACCTTGCTGCCTTTGGCCGCAACACGGGCCCGCCAGTTATCAAGCTGGCTCCAGTCGGCGTCGCCGCTGAGGTTGATTTGCCCCTGCTGGGTACGCACCACCCCGGCGAGGGTCGAGCTCATGCCGTTGAAGTTCATCGCAATCTGGCTTGGCTGCATATCAAACGGCATAAAGTTGCCGTCGATATCCACGCCGTTAAGCTGCATCTGGCCAAACAGCTGCGGGCTTTGCGCATTGCCCGCCAGGCGCAGGTTCGCGCTGAGCATCCCCTCTGCTTTTTCTCCACGTGAGAAAATCGGGTTGGCCATCGCCAGGTTGAAGTTGCGGATATTAACGTTACCGGCGAGATTACGGCGTCCTTGCGGATCGGTAATCTGCACCTGCCCGTCAAACTGACCGTTGTTGGTCAGACGGATAAGCCACCCCAGCTCCGCGCGGTTGTTATGCAGATCGGCACTCAGGTTGAGGGTATCAAACGCCACCGGCAGCGGTGCGTCGTTCACCTCCTGTATCACCTTCACGTTACGACCAGAGAGCGTCACGCTACCCTGCGGCAGCCCCTCTTTGGTCGTGTCCCACGCGACATCGGCTTTCCCGCTAAAGACGCCGCTGGCCTGAGTCGTGTCCGGCATAAACGGTTTTAGCATCGCCAGGTCGAAGCGATTAAGGTTGATCTGCGCACGCCCTTCAGCCCCCGCATCAATGGTCTGCGGCACGCACAGTTCCGCATTCGGGTTGGTCCAGCAGTGCGGTCCGATACTGATCTTTTGTTCGGCGTTGCGGTAGTCCAGCGCGATAGAGCGGGACAGCGCCAGCGGCCCTACCGGGGTGTTGAAGCGGGTATTGTCCAGCGTCCCTTTCCAGCGCGCCTGTTTGCGATCAAAGCTTCCGGTCAGATGAAGCTGACCGGATACCGGCTCGCCCTGCACCTTAAGCTGGAGATCGTGCTGTTTTTCGTTACCTTTGGCATCCAGAGTGACCAGATTAATGTTCACGTCGGGCTGAGAAATGCGCTCCACGCGCAGGTTCAGGTTACCGCCAATCTGATCGGTGGATTTCACATCCCCTTCGACGCGAACCCGCGCAACGGTCAGCGCCTGCCAGCGCAGGTTGCTGGCGGTGATATCGGCCAGCAGCTGCGGAGCCTCTACCGTGCCGCGCACCTTCACTAACCCTTTCGCCGTACCGCCCAACCCTGGCAGGGCGTTATCCAGATTTGGCGCATCAATGGTGGCATCGAGATTAAGATCTTTCACCCCCAGCTCGCCTTTGATATCCGCCGTGTTACGGCCCAGCGCCACGTGCAGACCCGGGATCACCCACTGCAGATAGCTGTTGCCCTTCAGCGAGCCTTCAACGTTGACCTTATTCTGCTTCACGTTACCGGTAAGCTTGATTTCCGGCACGTCCATCTGCCACGTACCGCCATACAGGCTGCCGCGGGTTTTGATCAGGCCGTCCAGTTTTGATGGCCAGTCTGGCACCTCTTTGGCCGTGTTGATCCCCGTCAGCTTCAGCTCGCCGCGCCAGCTGATCGCCTGCTGCCAGTCGAGCAGCGCGGTGAGTTCAGTTTTGCCTTCCAGCGCCGCGACGGTCAGTTTGTCGAGATTCACCTGCTGCTCGTTGCCTTTAGCATCCAGCGTAATCGTCGCTGGCGGAACACCTTGCCCCTTCACCGCCGTGCGGAACGACAGGGTGTAATCCGTCATTTTGCCGCTCAGCTTGAGCTTCAGGTCATCGGCCTGGAACTGTTTTTCGCCGGTGAACGGCCAGTAGAGCTGCTTACTGACAACCTCAAGGTTGAGCGGCAGCCCCGCTTCCGCCAGCTGCGTTTGCGCGCGCAGATCCATATCCACCGGGCCGGAGAGGTTAACGCCGACATCCAGTTTATCGCGCAGCGCCCCGCCCACTTTGACCTTCACTTTTTCGCCTTTCAGCGGGTCGATGTTGAGCGAACTGTTCAGGGTGATATCCACCGGCCAGTTGTCGCGCAGCAGGGCATTCCCTGACGCGTTAACCGAGCCCTGGTTGGTGTCGATATCCAGCGCGTCGAGTTTCATGTTGCCGTCGATGCTGCTGACTTTAAGCAGCATGTTGAAGACCGTCAGATCGGTATCGCCGGTGAGACGCAGCTGCTCGCCTTTAAACTCTTCGATATTCAGGTTCAGCGGCAGATGAACGTCCGTCATCTCCGGCAGCACAGGTTTAGAGAAGAGATCTTTCAGCGTTTCGCCCAGCGGTTTCTCTTCCGGCTGCGGGTTCTGGATCTTCGGCTCGACAATTTCTTCCTGCGCCACGTCCGCCACTTTCGGCAGCGCAATCAGCAGCCCCTGAAGGGAGGTTGGCGTCAGAGCGAGGTTTTTCTCCTGCCAGCGCAGGCCGGAGGTGAAATCCATGACGGAGACGGTGGTGTCGTCGATTTTGACATTGACGTTATCCAGCGCCACCCGATAGAGGGCAATCGGATACGGTGTGGAGAGATTCAGCGGGCCGCTATCCTCTTCCTCAACGGGTGCCGATTTCGGCATTTTCTTCGAATCTATCGCCACGTTCACGTCTTTCAGCGATAGATCGTTAACGCACAGCTTGCTGTCCCGCAGGCAGCCCAGCTTCACCGCGAGGTGAAATTCCCCCGCGTTTACCGCCACGCCAGGCTGCTCATAGCGGATGTTTTTCAGACGCAGATCGCGCCAGCCGCCTGTCACCTGGCCAATTTCCAGCCCGGGAACCCAGCGGTTAGCCGCGTTAAACAGCAGATGCAGGCCAGACGTCGTTCCGACCAGAAACGCCACCGTACCGAGCAGCAGTACGATAAAAATCAGCACCCCGAGGCTTATCTTCTTCCATAAACTCATAATTCAGGCCCCAGACCGATGTAAAACTGTAAACCGTGTTCTTCTTTATCACCCACCGGCACGGCGAAATCGAGCTTGATTGGCCCGACGGGAGACTGCCAGCGTACGCCCACGCCCGCGCCGGTTTTAAAGTCGCTGCGGCGGATATCGCTTACCGCTTCGCCGCCGTCGACAAACATCGCGCCCCACCATTTTCCGCTGACGTTGTACTGGTACTCCAGCGAGCCGGTAGCCAGCTTGGAGGCACCAATCAGCTTGCCGTCATCATCTTTCGGCGCGATGGATTTGTATTTGTAACCGCGAATACTGCGGTCGCCACCGGCGAAGAAGCGCAGATCCGGCGGAACTTTGTCGAAGTCGCCGGTTTCAATCCAGCCGAGGTTGCCGCGCATCACGAAGCGGTGTTTGTCATACAGCGTGCGGATCCAGACGTTTTGCGCCTGAATCACCGAGAAATCCACATCGGAACCCCACATGGTGTTGGAGTAATCGATGGAGTAACGCTGGGAATCGCCCCAGGTTGGCATCAGGCCGCCACGCGAGCGGGTACGGCTGATCATCACCCCCGGGTAGAGCAGCATGGTGGTGTTGGTGACGTTGGCCTGGGTAAAGTGGTCCAAACTCCAGCGCAGGTTAATGGCGCGCTGCCAGCCGCTGGAGAGGTCCCAGTATCGCGATACCGCAAGCGTGGTGGAATCTGCCTCGGTATCGTTCAGGTCGGTACGCTTAAAACCGCCCTGAACAAGGTAATACTGTTCAAGCGGGTTTTTCAGCAGCGGCATTTTGTAGCTGAAATCGAGCTGCTGTTCCGGCGCTGAGATACTGGCGCTGGTGGTCAGGCTGTGACCGTATGAGTTCATCCACGGCTTTTTCCACGTGGCTTTCACGCGCGGACCGACGTCGGTCGAATAACCAACACCGGTCTCAATGGTGTTCTCGGTGCGCGGCGAAACAACGCCATGCAGCGGCAACACCTTGGTTTTGCGCGATTTATCAAACTCCGGCGCGACAACCACCGAGTTAAACCACCCGGTGGCGGAGAGGCGGCGGTTCAGCTCCGCCAGATCACGCGACTGGTAGTAATCGCCCTTTTTGAAAGGCACGAGGTTTTGCAGATACTCTTCACGAATTTGTGAGCCTTCGAAGGTCACATCGCCGAAACGATAACGTTCGCCGCTGTCATAATCGATATCCCAGAAGGCCTGGTGCCTGTCGAGCGCAATGCCCAGCTGGCTTTTGTCGAACTGGCTGTCAAAATAACCCTTACGCAGGGAGACGCTCGTCAGCTCTTTTTTGAAATGGTCGTAGTCACCGTGGTTCAGCACGGTACCGTTTTTCGGCCGCGTGCTGAGCAGATCCAGGTAATCCCGGTCCGTACGCGCGCCGCCGCGCAGAATGACGTTAGTGCCGCCGATCAACACCGGCTCACCCGGTGAAACGCGGGCAATAAGCACCTGTCGCCCCTTCTTTGGCGGCGGACGGAGATCGAAATCAATGGTGGGTTCGTAATAACCCAGCGCTTTCAGCCCTTCGCGGATCGCATCATCCACGCGCGCGCGAAAACGCCGGTCCGGCGTCACTTCGTCGCTCTCGATGGTCGACAGCTGCGCACGCACGTTTTTTTCCAGCGCCCCGGATAACCCCTCAACCTGCAAACGGACATTCGCCGCGCTGGCAACCCCGCTTGTCAGCAATAAACTGACCAAACATAACTGGCGGATTTTTGTCACGTTTTCTCCTGAATATCCCTTTTTCCACCCTGGAAGCAAATGAAGTGCCGCTCCGCGGCAAAATACGGCCTGTTAGCCAAAAACCCACATCACGGGTTGAAAACGGGTGTAACACCCAAATATTTCTTATGATTAAATCTAGACTCATTCAGCGCATTTATTGTGTTCAATTAAACGCTTCGTGACAACCTTAACCGAAACATCGCAGCCCGGGAGGCCCCCATCGTGAGTTTATTCGACAAAAAGCATCTTGTTTCACAAGCTGATGCATTACCGGGACGCAACACCCCTATGCCTGTGGCGACCTTACACGCCGTGAATGGCCATTCAATGACAAACGTTCCTGATGGAATGGAAATCGCCCTGTTCGCCATGGGCTGCTTCTGGGGCGTAGAACGTCTCTTCTGGCAACTCCCCGGCGTTTACAGCACCGCGGCGGGTTACACGGGGGGGTATACGCCAAACCCAACCTATCGCGAAGTGTGCTCTGGCGAGACCGGTCATGCCGAAGCCGTACGCGTGGTGTATGACCCTGCCGTCATTAGCTATGAGCAACTTCTGCAGGTGTTCTGGGAAAACCACGACCCGGCCCAGGGCATGCGTCAGGGTAACGACCACGGCACCCAGTACCGCTCGGCTATCTACCCTCTCACTCCTGAGCAGGAGACGGCCGCCCGCGCAAGCCTTGAGCGCTTCCAGAAAGCGATGCACGATGCCGGTGACAACCGCGAGGTCACCACGGAAATCGCCTCTGCCAAACCGTTCTACTATGCGGAAGACGACCACCAGCAGTACCTGCATAAAAACCCGTACGGCTACTGCGGTATCGGGGGTATCGGCGTCTGCCTGCCGCCACAGCTGGCCTGATTACTGGTCTAGCGCCACGCGAGCCGCGTGGCGCGTGGCATTACTGACCGACCCATAATTCATGACTTTTCCCTGCAACAGCAGGTTAAAAACCGGTGCCTGCGGCCTGTTAAGGCGGGTCTGCAGCAGGTGCACGGCCTCAATCCCCAGTTCGCGGCAGGGCACCGTGACCCCCGTGACCGGTTTTTCCAGCCGGTGCGCTAAATTCCAGGCAAAATCGGTGGTAATCAGAGAGATGTCTTCCGGGACGCGCAGCCCGTGGCGGGTTAATGCCCTCACCACACCTTCGGTCATGCTGGTGCTGTTCGGGAAAATCACCTCTGGCCACTGCGCTCTGTCATGACTCAGCAGCCACTCATCCAGCGCCCGCTCGGCTTCGTCTGCGGTAAACCACTCCGTCACGAGTAAATCACGCTGCGGCTCAAAGGCGACGTGAAAATGGCGATACGCCTCTTTAATGCCATCCAGACGAGCGTAAAGCGTATCTCGCCGAAGGCAGGTCAGCGTCAGGACCCGCCGGTGCCCCTGTTCAAAGAGATACTGCATGGCGGTGAAGCCAATCGCCCGGTGATCGGGTGATACCGAATCCAGTACCCGCTCCCGGTCCACGGAATTAATTAAGACGCAGGGTTTATTGAGCGTGCTGGCCAGTTTAAATATGGTGGCATCATCAGTACCAATAATAATTATCGCGTTGATGTTCTTCTGGCTGGCCTTTTCCATAAATAATTTTACATCGGCGTGCTGTTCTTCTAATCCGCAACAGCTGACCCACACATTGTGTGGCGAGCAGGCCTCAGCAATCCCTTTGGTCACCTCAAGATAAAAAATATCGCCGCGCCCCTGAAAGGTTCTTTCCGGAGCAAAAACGGCAATACCGTTAATCAACAGCCGTCCACTGGCCATGGACTCCAGCACGCCCAGCTCTCGTGCGGTGCGAACGATCGCATCCCGGGCTTTATCGCTGGTATATGACTTGCCGCTTAATACCCTCGACACCGTGCTAACGGAATATCCCGTGAGGGCCGCGATCTCCTCCATTTTTAACCTGCCCGGCATAGTGTGACCTCGCTCTCAATCAGTTTTTGCAAATATTTGCAGAAACAGCCTTTTGATTTTAAAACCAAATTTCAGAAAGCCTGGAGATTACTTATTCACCTTGCGAGTATTCTCACAAAAACACATTGTCGCTACGCCTCGCCTTTCCTATTTTCCGGTCATCACTTCTTTTCAACTGAAATTAAGGTGTGACATGGAGAAGGTACGTTTTGGCATTATTGGTATAGGTAATATCGGTACGGTCCACGCACGTTATTTACTCGCGGGTACGGTCAATGACGCCTGCCTGACGGCGGTTTGTGACAATGCACCGGAAAAACACCCGGCCATTCGCCAGCTGGTAGGGGCCATTCCCCTGTTCAGTGATGCCCAGGAGATGATCCAGAGCGGGCTTATCGACGCGGTGATTGTCGCCACGCCCCATTACGAACATCCGCGCCTGTCGATGCTGGCGATGCGTAACGGCATTCATACCCTGTGTGAAAAACCGGCAGGCGTTTATACGGCGCAGGTGCAGGAGATGAACGCCTGCGCGCGCGAGTGCGACGTGGTGTTTGGCATCATGTACAACCAGCGACCAAACCCGCTCTACCGGAAGGTTAAGGACCTTATCGACAGCGGCGAGCTGGGCGAGATCCGCCGCTCTAACTGGATAATCACCAACTGGTACCGCTCGCAGAGCTACTACAACTCCGGCGGCTGGCGCGCGACCTGGAAAGGAGAAGGCGGCGGCGTGTTGCTCAACCAGGATCCGCATCAGCTCGATCTCTGGCAGTGGCTGGTGGGCATGCCGGTCCGCCTGCGCGCGTTTTGCCAGTTCGGCAAACATCGTGACATTGAAGTGGAAGACGAGGTCACCGCCTATGCCGAGTATGCCAATGGGGCTACCGGTGTATTTATCACTACCGTGGCAGAAACGCCGGGGACAAATCGCCTGGAGATCGTCGGGGATCGCGGCAAAGTGGTCGTCGAAGAGGGGCGGCTTCGCTACTGGCGGCTACGTGAGTCCGAAACCGCGTTTAACGCCCGCTGGCAAAACGGTTTTGGGGAGCCTGAATGCTGGGAGGTCGACATTCCTGTCGCCGCCGAATGCAGCGAACATCATGTCATTACCGCAAACTTCTGCGCCGCCATCCTGCGCGGTGAACCGCTGATTGCGCCGGGCCTGGACGGGATCCACGGCCTGACGCTCTCCAATGCCATGCATCTTTCCACCTGGACTGACGACTGGGTCGAACTGCCGATCAACGAGAAACACTACTTGCGCCTGCTCCAGCAACGCATCAGCACCTCTGTTGCTAAAGAGGCCATAAACGTGACGCTTGATGCCTCAGGCACCTGGTAACTCCGGAGACGACAGATGCTAAATATCGCCATTGTAGGTACAGGCAATATCTCACATAACCATATTCAGGGTTATTTGCAGTTTGGTCAGCGCTGCCGGATTGTCGCGCTGGTGGATATCTACCCGGAAAAAGCGCACGAGAAAAAAACGCGCTACGGCCTGACGCAGGCCCGCGTGTATGAGAGCCATCAGCAGATGCTGGCATCCGAGCCAGACGTCGATATCGTCGATGTCTGCACCCCACCGTATGTCCACGCACAGATAAGCATTGATGCACTGGAGGCCGGGTGCCATGTGCTGTGTGAAAAGCCGATGGCCGCCTCGCTTGAGGAGTGCGACGCGATGATTACGGCTCAGCAGGCCAGCGGCAAAACGCTCTCCATCATTGCGCAAAATCGCTTTACCGATGCCTTCTGGCGCTTAAAAGCAGCGCTGGATTCCGGCCTCGCGGGCAAAATCTGCCATGCGCAGGTGGATTCGTTCTGGTGGCGCGGCCACTGCTATTACGATCTGTGGTGGCGTGGCACCTGGGAAAAAGAGGGGGGCGGCTGCACGCTCAATCATGCGGTTCACCATATCGACGCTATTCAGTGGATGCTCGGGGTTCCATCCGAGGTAGTGGCGATGATGACCAACGTGGCGCATGACAATGCCGAAGTGGAAGACCTCAGCGCCGCAATATTCAAATATCCCAGCGGCGCACTCACGCAGCTTACCGCCTCGGTGGTGCATCACGGCGAAGATCAGAAGATCGTCATCCAGGGCGAGCGCGCACGCATCTCTGCCCCCTGGCAAGCCTGTGCCAGCGTGAGTGCCGATAACGGTTTTCCTCAGGAAACTCACGACCAGCAGCGGGAAGCACAGCTCAACGCTGTTTTTGCGCAGACAGCGGCACTCGCGTGGACGCTGCATACCGGGCAGATTAACGACCTGCTGCTGAGTATTGAACGCGGCACGGCTCCGCTGGTGGATGGATTACAGGGAAAACGCTCGCTGGAGTTGATTACCGCAATTTATAAATCTGCCATCACCCGCACCGTGGTCTCGCTCCCCATTCCACGTGACGATCCGTTTTACCGTACCGGCGGGATTAACACCCTCGCCCCCCGTTTTCATGAGAAATCCGCAAGCGTGGCCAACTTCAGCGAAGTGGGCGCTATCCCCCTGGGTAAAGATCTGGATCGAGGAATCTGAAGATGAATAAACATGACGGAATGAACTACGCGCCAGTCGGCAAACCTCAGCCCGTTGTCCGGGAAGGTGAGTTTGTCTTTGCCGCTGCCGCGCTCGACCACGGGCATATTTATGGAATGTGTAACGGGCTGATTGAGGCCGGCGCCACGCTGAAATGGGTTTACGATCCCGATCCGTCCAGAGTGGATAAATTTATCCAGCAGTATCCGCAGGCCAGAGTGGCGGATTCGCTGGAGGCGATCCTCGCCGATAACGAGGTGCGTCTGGTGGCAGGCGCCGCCATCCCCTCTGAGCGCTGTGCGCTGGGGCTGAAATCGATGGCGGCGGGGAAGGATTACTTTACCGACAAAGCGCCGCTCACCACCCTTGAACAGCTGGCAGATGCCAAAGCGATGGTTGAAAAAACCGGTAAGAAATACGCAGTTTACTACAGCGAACGTCTGCATGTTGAGAGTGCTGTCTTTGCCGGTCAACTGGTAAAGCAAGGTGCCATCGGCGACGTGGTACAAACGCTGGGGACAGGCCCACACCGTGAAGGCGAAGGAAGGCCGGATTGGTTTTACGATCGGCGATACTTCGGCGGCATCCTGTGTGACATCGGCAGCCATCAGATTGAGCAGTTCCTTTTTTACACCGGCAACCGCGATGCAACCGTGATGGCAAGCCAGGTCCGGAACGTTAAACACCCGCAGTACCCCGCCTTTGAAGATTTTGGCGACGCAATGCTCAAAGGCGAAAACGGCGCCAGCGGCTACTTCCGCTGCGACTGGTTTACCCCGGACGGGCTGTCCACATGGGGTGACGGGCGACTGACGCTGCTCGGCACCGAGGGCTACATCGAAATCCGCAAATACGTCGATTTAACCCGCGGCGAGCAGGATGTGGTTTATCTCGTCAATAAAGAGGGGGAGTTCCGTTATCCGGTAGCAGGCCAGGTCGGATTCCCGTTCTTTGGCGAACTGATCCTCGACTGTCTCCATCGGACTGAAAATGCCATGACGCAGGCGCACGCCTTCAAGGCTGCAGAGCTCTGCGTGAAGGCTCAAATGCTCGCCAACGCGGCGGGTTAAGGGGCGCCGGAGATGACTATCCTGAATACCGCTATCATCGGCGGCGGGGCGATTCATGGCTGCCATGTCAATGCCCTGCGCCAGATACCCAACGTCGCGCTGCGAGCGCTGGTCGACATCGACAGCGTTAAAGGACTGGCGCTGGCGAAAGACTATCAATGCCGTTTTTATCAGGATTACCGGGAAATGCTGCTGGATGATGCCATCGACGTGGTACACATCTGTACGCCCCACTTCGAACATAAAGAGATGATTCTGGCGGCACTCGCCGCCGGGAAGCATGTTTTTTGCGAAAAACCGGTGGGCATGAACACCCGTGAACTCATTGATATCACCCGTGCTGCCGATTTGGCTCAGAGCCTGCTCGGCGTGTGCTATCAGAACCGGCTCAACCCCACCAGCCAGCGTATTCGGCAGGAGTTAGGCCATGGACAGCTGGGGAAAATGCTCAGTATCAGGGCAGTACTCACATGGTCACGCGCGGGCGCTTACTACACGCAAAGCCCCTGGCGCGGTCGGCTGGCAACAGAAGGCGGGAGTCTGCTGATCAACCAGGCAATCCATACGCTCGACCTGATGCAGTGGTTCGGTGAAGGCGTGACGCGAGTGAAAGGCGTGGTGGATAGCGGTGAGCTGGCAGAGGTGACCGAAGGCGAAGACAGCGCAATGGCCACGCTACACTTCGCCAACGGCGCCCGCGGCCTGTTTTATGCCAGCAATTGCCACACCACGGACGCCCCTCTCCTGCTGGAGATCCACTGTGAACGCGGCTCGCTGCTGCTGAATGACAACACTCTCTGGCGCGTCACGCCGGGTGAGCGGTTAAAACTGGCAAGCGATGATTCCCCCGACGGCACGGTAAAAAGCTACTGGGGGCTGGGTCATCAGCAGGCGATCCACCGGTTTTATACTGCCGTTCATCATCCGGAAAACAGAGACTATATCGATATCCGTACCGCCGGAAAATCACTCACCCTTGTGGAGGCTATTTATCGGTCATCTCAAACAAGACAATGGATAAATATCAACAACCAGAACGTAATTTGAATTCCAGACGTTAATAAAAATACGCCCCGTAAAACGGGTTAATCATTACCCTACACTGGATATTATTATGGTCAAACCAACTGAACGTAGAGTTGGTTATGGCGTGGCGCTTGGCTACGGCATAACCGATCTGTTTGGCGGAGGCGCTTTCGCCATTATCGGCACCTGGCTGTTATTTTTTTACACGACCTATTGCGGGCTGTCTGTTATTGAAGCGGGCTCTATATTTGCTATCGCCCGCGTCATTGATGCGCTGTTAAGCCCGATCATGGGTTATATCACTGATAATTTTGCGGGTACCTGGCTCGGACGTAAATTTGGCCGTCGCCGTTTCTTTTTATTACTGAGTTCCCCGTTAATGTTTTTGTATGCCCTGCTGTGGCTGACAGATATGGGATACTGGTATTACCTGGGAACCTATCTCTCGATTGAACTGCTGTCGGCGATGGTGCTAGTGCCATGGGAGACGCTGGCCGCAGAAATGACGAACCGCTATGAAGAGCGCAGCCGACTTTCAGGGGTGCGCATGATCTGCTCCCAGCTTGGGGGGTTCCTTGCCGTTTCCGTCCCCGGCGTCATTATGCAGTTCACCGGGAAAGACAATCCGTTTACCTATACGCTCACCGGACTGATATTTTCCTGCGTTTTTTGCCTTGCGGTGTTTATTACGTGGTACACCACGTGGGAAGCGAAAGATGTGCATCAGGAGTCCGATTTTAAGATAGATAACCAGCGCAGCAGCGGGGTAGCCAATCATCTGAAATATCTGGTACTGGACCTCTTTTCGTCCTTTCGCATCCGCGCATTCCGCCTGCATATCATTATTTATATCTTCTCGTTTACTGCGATGGACGTCTTCGGCTCGGTCTTTACCTATTATGTCGTTTATTGTCTGAGCCAGGATGCGGCGGCCGTGTCGGGCTGGCTGAGCATTGCCGCCTTTGCCTCGGTACCAGGCACGTACGGATTTATGCTGCTTTTGAACCGGCTGAATATCACGCCGTCCGCCGCGCTGCGCCTCTCTTATGGCTGTATCTTCGCCGTGCTGGTATTCCTGTTTACGGTCTACCTCACCAAAACGCAGGTGCCAACGCTGCTGTTCTCGGGAGTCTTTATCCTGCTCGGTGCCGCCCGCTCTGGTCTTTATTACATCCCGTGGAATATCTACAGTTTCATCCCTGATATCGATGAGATTGTAACGCAGCAGCGCCGCGAAGGGATTTTTGCCGGCGTGATGGTATTGACCCGCAAAAGCACCGTGGCGATTGCCATTATGATCATCGGTCTGGTGCTGCAGGAGTCAGGGTTTGTGAAGGGCAGCGGCGCACAGCCTGAAAGCGCGCTGGGGGCCATTATCGGCCTGCTGATTTTCGCGACGGCGGCCCTTCTGGCCGTGAGCTTCTTCACGACCTACAAATTTAAACTGACCCGCGAGACGCACAAGCTGCTGCTGAAGGAGATTGCGCGCCGCAAGCTGGGCGGAGATTATCGCGACTGCGACGCCAACACCCGCGTGGTGATCAAACAGCTCACCGGCTATGAGTATGACCAGGTGTGGGGAGGGGATGCCACGCGCCGGGCGGCAGGAAACGCCAGTTTATCCGCAGTAAAATAGCCGTACGTACCGGACAGCGCTTCGCTGTCCGGCCGGTTTTATGCCAAAATGTGACCTCTGGCAGATTTACACGCCTTTACGCTATACTACCCGCTGAAATAATCAGCTCAACGCTACGAGCTGACGTTCTATGTGTCTTCACACAAATGTAATTAACTTCCCTTCCGAGGATCTGGCTGAAGCCGGATAAACTATGTTAAACAGTATTTTAGTGATACTTTGTCTCATTGCCGTCAGTGCATTTTTCTCGATATCCGAGATCTCGCTGGCCGCCTCCCGTAAAATCAAACTGAAACTGCTTGCTGACGAAGGCAACGTTAACGCATCACGCATACTCAAAATGCAGGAAAACCCGGGAATGTTTTTCACCGTGGTGCAGATTGGCCTGAACGCGGTCGCCATCCTGGGCGGTATCGTGGGGGATGCAGCATTTTCACCGGTGTTTCATGGCCTCTTCGCACGCTACTTTTCACCTGAACTCTCCGAGCAACTGAGTTTTATTCTCTCCTTCTCGCTGGTGACTGGCCTGTTCATCCTCTTCGCTGATCTAACCCCGAAACGCATCGGTATGATTGCGCCAGAAGCTGTGGCTTTGCGCATCATCAACCCGATGCGCTTCTGCCTGTTCCTGTTCCGTCCGCTGGTGTGGTTCTTCAACGGCCTGGCCAACAGCATTTTCCGCCTGTTTAAAATTCCGATGGTGCGAAAAGACGATATCACCTCTGATGATATCTATGCGGTCTTCGAAGCGGGTGCCCTGGCGGGCGTGCTGCGCAAGCAGGAGCACGAGTTAATTGAGAACGTGTTTGAGCTGGAATCCCGCACCGTACCGTCATCCATGACCGGACGTGAAAACGTGATTTGGTTCGACCTGCACGAAGACGAGCAGAGCCTGAAGCAAAAGGTGGCCGAGCACCCGCACTCCAAGTTCCTGGTCTGTAATGAAGATATCGACCACATCATCGGTTATGTGGACTCGAAAGACCTGCTGAACCGCGTGCTGGCCAACCAGAGCCTGGCGCTCAACAGCGGCGTTCAGATCCGCAATACCCTGATTGTTCCGGATACCCTCACCCTCTCTGAAGCGCTGGAAAGTTTCAAAACGGCCGGTGAAGATTTTGCCGTTATCATGAACGAATACGCGCTGGTGGTGGGCATCATCACCCTCAACGATGTGATGACCACGCTGATGGGCGACCTGGTTGGCCAGGGTCTGGAAGAGCAGATTGTTCAGCGTGACGAAAACTCATGGCTTATCGACGGCGGTACGCCGATTGACGATGTCATGCGCGTGCTGGATATCGACGAGTTCCCGCAGTCAGGTAATTACGAGACCATTGGCGGCTTTATGATGTTTATGCTGCGAAAAATCCCGAAACGTACCGACTCGGTGAAGTTCTCTGGCTACAAGTTTGAAGTGGTGGATATTGATAACTACCGCATCGACCAGCTGCTGGTGACGCGTATCGATAATAAACCGACCGTGCTGGTGCCGCGGATGCCTGACGCAGAAGAGAAAGTGTCGGCGTAAGGCCCATAAACATCAACGGCTCCCATCGGGAGCCGTTTTTTTATCAACTGCGTTTTTAACTACTGCATAGCACGTTGGTTAAGCCATCTCAGTTTGCAGACGCATAACCTGACGGTTGACTTCAGACATCACAGACAGGTGCTGCTTGTCCTTCACTTTTGGGATAAGGATCTTGCCCTTATCAAACTCAAAAGCGCCAACATCCTTGATATACAACCGTCCACGGAACAGGATCTTCACGTACTTCGCCACCTGAAGCGGGTTGTAGCGTTGGAAAATTTTCATTCTTGTATCTCCTGCGAATCATACGCTCTTGCGGTGCCACAATCGGCCCGACTGTCCTGAGCGCAAATTTTGTTGCCCAAAGACTATAGACCAGAACTACGGTGTTACCCAGTATGCATAAGTTTATTTACCGTTTGATTACAATTATTCAGAATAATCTTTGCAAAGCTTCACTCAGGGCAGTATAAGCCGTCGTTTTTTCATGGATATGTGCGTTCACCCGCAAACTGGCATCGGGATTGCGGGAAAACCACATTGATCGCACTTATGATTAAAAGCGTATGACCAAGTGGTCGGATCACCTGCAAACAATAAGGAAACACCATGACCCTACGTACTATCCTTGCAGCAGCCTGTCTGCTTCTGCCTCTGTGGGCTAGCGCTCACGCGATTGAAAAAGGACAACGAGTACCACCAGTCGGCATTGCTGACCGGGGAGAATTGATTCTCGACAATGATAAGTTTAGCTACAAAGCGTGGAATAGCGCGCAGCTCGCAGGCAAAGTGAGAGTTGTACAACATATTGCCGGTCGTACATCCGCAAAAGAGAAAAATGCCAACCTGGTGGAAGCGATCAAGGCCGCAAAATTCCCACACGACCGCTACCAGACCACCACGATTGTTAATACTGACGATGCCATTCCTGGCTCCGGCATGTTTGTGCGTTCAAGCCTTGAGAGCAATAAAAAACTCTATCCGTGGTCGCAGTTTATTGTCGACAGCAACGGCGTGACGCGTAAGGCGTGGCAGCTGGAGGAAGAGAGCTCCGCAATCATCGTGCTGGATAAAGACGGCCGCGTGCAGTGGGTGAAAGACGGGGCATTAACCCAGGAAGAGGTGCAGCAGGTTGTCGCCCTGCTGCACAAACTGCTGGCTCAATAAATAGAGACGCGGAAGCCGGGGTTAAGGAAGGATTCGCGCGGGGTGTAGTCCAGCGGCTTACCCTGCCAGTCATGAACATGTGCCCCGGCGGCCGTGGCGACCGCATGCCCTGCCGCGGTATCCCAGACGTTCGTTGGCCCAAAGCGAGGGTAGAGCTGGGCATGACCTTCCGCCACCAGACAGAATTTCAGTGATGAACCAATCGAGGTCGTCTGGTGTTCACCCAGCTGTTGCAGATATTCCTGCAGTTCGCTGTCGCTGTGCGACCGGCTGATCACCACCAGCGGTGGACGCGCATCGCGCACCTGAATCTGCTTACGCACGCCGCACTCTTCCTTCCACGCCTTACCGTCTGCAGCGCTGTACATGACCTTCATCACCGGCGCGTATACCACCCCAAGCACCGCTTTGCCTTTTTCAATCAGCGCGATGTTGACGGTGAACTCACCGTTACGCTTGATAAACTCTTTGGTGCCGTCGAGGGGGTCCACCAGCCAGTAACGCTGCCAGTGCTGACGCTCGTCCCAGCTCTGCGGCGCTTCTTCTGACAGGACCGGGATATCCGGCGTTAAGGCCTGCAGCCCTTGCAGGATCACCTTGTGAGCCGCGATATCTGCCGCGGTGACCGGAGAGTCATCTGCCTTGCTGACGACCTCCATCGGTTTTGCACCGTCATACACCTGCATGATGGCATCTCCCGCATCCCGTGCGAGCTGACAAATCTTATCTAACATTCTCCACCTCTTTGTTAACGCAGTGGGGTTAACTCTTTGTTTTAGTTATATCGTAATGGGAACAATTCCGCTATCTGTGAAGCAATTCTGGTTTCATGGCGCTTTTTTCTGTCAGGATTCACATTTATGTAAGCAACACGCTATAGATACATATTCTTTTGTGGCCTGGATCGAAAAAAGGACTCCTCTGATGATTAAGTTTAGCGCAACGCTCCTGGCGACGCTGATTGCAGTGAGCGTACAGGCGGCGACGGTAGACCTGCGAATTCTGGAAACTACCGACCTGCACAGCAACATGATGGACTTCGATTACTACAAAGATACCCCGACGGAAAAATTCGGACTGGTACGCACGGCAAGTTTGATCGCTGCCGCCCGCAATGAAGTTAAAAACAGCGTGCTGGTCGACAACGGCGATCTCATTCAGGGTAGCCCGCTCGGGGACCATATGGCGGCGAAGGGGCTGAAGAAAGGCGAGATCCACCCGGTATATAAAGCGATGAACACCCTGGACTATACCGTCGGCAACCTGGGCAACCACGAATTTAACTACGGCCTGAAGTACCTGCACGATGCGCTGGCTGGCGCGAAATTCCCGTACGTTAACGCCAATATCATCGACGTTAAGACGCAGAAGCCGCTCTTTACCCCCTATCTGATTAAAGAGACCGAGGTTGTCGATCAGGACGGTAAAAAACAGACGCTTAAAATTGGCTATATCGGCTTTGTGCCGCCGCAAATCATGACCTGGGATAAAGCCAACCTCGACGGTAAAGTGACCGTTAACGATATTACCGAAACTGCGCGCAAATACGTGCCGGAAATGCGCGAAAAAGGCGCAGATCTGGTTGTGGTGGTTGCGCACTCGGGACTCTCCGCCGATCCGTATCAGGCCATGGCGGAAAACTCCGTTTATTATCTGAGTGAAGTCCCGGGCGTCGATGCGATCCTGTTCGGCCACGCCCACGCGGTCTTCCCGGGTAAGGACTTTGCCAACATTAAGGGTGCAGACATCGAGAAAGGGACGCTCAATGGCGTGCCGTCGGTGATGCCGGGCATGTGGGGCGACCACCTTGGTGTGGTGGATCTGGTCCTCAATAACGACGGCGGCGACTGGAAGGTCACTCAGTCAAAAGCAGAGGCGCGCCCGATTTACGACGCTGCGGCTAAAAAATCACTCGCCGCCGAAGATAAAAAACTGGTCGACGTGCTGAAGCACGATCACGACGCCACCCGCGACTTCGTCAGCAAGCCGATCGGTAAATCGGCGGATAACATGTACAGCTACCTGGCGCTGGTGCAGGATGACCCGACTGTCCAGGTGGTTAACATGGCGCAAAAAGCCTATGTCGAACATGTTATTCAGGGCGACCCGGACCTGGCAAAACTGCCGGTGCTGTCGGCCGCGGCACCGTTCAAAGTGGGCGGGCGTAAGAATGACCCGGCAAGCTACGTTGAAGTCGAAAAGGGCCAACTGACCTTCCGTAACGCCGCCGATCTCTATCTCTATCCGAACACCCTGGTGGTAGTGAAAGCGACAGGTAAAGAGGTGAAGGAATGGCTGGAGTGCTCTTCCGGACAGTTCAACCAGATCGATCCGAAGAGCAGTAAACCGCAGTCGCTGATTAACTGGGATGGCTTCCGGACCTATAACTTTGACGTGATTGACGGCGTGGAGTATCAGATTGATGTTACCCAGCCTGCAAAATATGACGGCGAATGCCAGGTCATTAACCCGCAGGCCGAGCGCATCAAAAACCTGACCTTTAAGGGCAAAGCCATCGACCCGAATGCCACCTTCCTGGTGGTAACCAATAACTACCGCGCCTACGGCGGCAAGTTTGCCGGCACGGGAGATGGCCATATTGCCTTTGCCTCACCGGACGAGAACCGCTCGGTGCTGGCGGCGTGGATCAGCGCGGAGTCCAAAAAAGCGGGGGGCATTCATCCGGCAGTGGACAACAACTGGCGCCTGGCTCCCATTCACAGCGACACGCCGCTGGACATCCGTTTTGAAACTTCACCGTCCGATAAAGCGGCGGCGTTTATTAACGATAAAGCCCACTATCCGATGAAGAAAGTTGCAACAGATGATATTGGCTTCGCCATTTATCAGGTGGATTTAAGCAAGTAACGCGGTGTGTGCCGGGTAGCGGCTTCGCCTTACCCGGCCTGCCTTTACGCCGCGCGTTCTTCCCGGTTCGCCATCACCTGCGGCGTATGCACTTCTATCCAGTCCGCCAGCGCGGCCACTTTCTCACTCACCTCTGTCCCTAACGGCGTCAGGCTATACTCAACGTGCGGTGGTACAACCGGATACGAGACGCGATTAACAAACCCGTCCTGTTCCAGCGCCTGTAGCGACTGGGCCAGCATCTTTTCGCTGACACCCCCCATTTTTCGGCGCAGGTCGCTGAAACGGTGGGTTCCCTGTCGCAGGGCCACCAGAATCAGCACGCCCCAGCGGCTGGTGACATGTTTGAGAACCTCTCTGGAAGGGCACTGTTCCGCGAAGAGGTTGCCATCGCGCATTTGTTCGCTAAGTGTCGGTATCGTTGTTTTCATACTTACCTTTATGTACGTACTTACTAAAAGTTAGCTATGGTGCTAGTGTGCCACAACACCAGACAAACACGAAGAGGATTCATCATGATCGCAATTACCGGCGCAACCGGCCAGCTTGGCCAGCTCGTTATCAAACAGCTGTTAAACACCGTACCGGCAAACCAGATTGTGGCGATTGTCCGCAATCCGGCAAAAGCTGAAGCCCTGAGCCAGCAGGGAATTACCGTTCGTCAGGGGGATTACGCTGACGAAAGCACAATGACCTCCGCGCTTAAGGGCGTAGAAAAGCTGCTGCTGATCTCCTCCAGCGAAGTGGGTCAGCGCGCCACCCAACATCAGAACGTCATTAATGCTGCCAAAGCCGCTGGCGTGAAATTCATCGCCTATACCAGCCTTCTGCATGCGGATAAATCGCCGCTGGGCCTGCACGTTGAACACGTCGCGACGGAGAAGGCGCTGGCGGAGTCCGGCATCCCTTACGCCCTGCTGCGTAACGGCTGGTACACCGAAAACTATCTGGCGAGCGCACCGCCCGCGCTGGAGCACGGCGTATTTATTGGCGCGGCCGGTGAAGGCAAAATCGCCTCTGCCACCCGTGCGGATTACGCGGCTGCCGCGGCAAGAGTCATCTCCGGGGACGGCCATGCAGGCAACGTATACGAGCTGGCCGGCGACCACGCCTGGACGCTGAGCGAACTGGCGGCCGAACTCAGCAAACAGAGCGGCAAAAACGTGGCGTATCAGAACATGAGCGAGGCGGATTTTGCCGCGGCGCTGAAGGGCGTTGGCCTGCCTGCCGGGCTGGCGGATATGCTGGCGGACTCCGATGTGGGCGCGTCTAAAGGCGGCCTGTTTGACGACAGCCATACGCTGAGCAAACTGATCGGGCGTCCAACCACACCGCTTTCAGAGAGCATTAAAGCCATCCTGTAAATGTTGCAAAATGGTTATTTTTTGTAGCATCCCCTCGGGTCATCTCTGATAATGGAGAGATGACTCATGAGGAGGTTCACCGTGCAGGGCGTACCGGAACAGTTCATTGATGAGAGAGACAGCGCGCGCTTTCGCCATCTGGCGCATTTGCCGGGCCTGGAGCTTTATCACGCGCATATTTCTGACTACGCCTTTGAGCCTCATACGCATGAAGCCTTCGGCATCGGCACCATTGAAACCGGTGCCGAACGCTTTCGCTATCGCGGTACCCAGCATCTCGCGGCGGAAAAATCCGTCGTGACCATGAACCCGGACGAGATCCACACCGGGGAGTCGGCGACGGATGGCGGCTGGCGCTACCGGATGGTTTACATTGAACCCGATCTGCTGGAAGAGGTAACCGGCCTTCGCCACTGGTGGTTTAGTGACGTAACCCGCCATGACCCGCTGCGCTCACAGCAAATCGGCAGGCTTATCTATGGCCTGTGGCATACGGACGACCCGCTGGCGCAAAAAGGCCTGCTGCTGGATCTGATCGAGACCTTCCAGCCGTTAGCCCGCCACGCGCCGGTTACCCGAGAAGGTGCACACCGGTTCGAACGGGTTCGTGAGTATATGCACGACAACTACATGCACGCCCTGACGCTGGACGAGCTGGCCAACGTGGTCTCACTGAGCCCCTACCATTTTCAGCGCCAGTTCAAGGCACATTTCCATGTCACTCCGCATCAGATGCTGATGGCTATCCGCCTGTGGCGCGCCAAAGCGTTTCTCACGCGCGGCATGCCCGCCGCCGAAGTCGCCGCCGCGACCGGGCTGACCGATCAGTCCCATTTGACTCGCGCCTTTACCCACCGCTATGGCATTACCCCCGTGCGCTACCAGAAACAGGTCGTTAAGCGCTGATGCGCAACCTCATACAATACGTGCGCCCTTCCCCCTCCTACACTGAACGCAGAATAAACCGATGTGGATGGAAAAATGATTAGTGGTGTGTTGTATGCCCTGCTTGCGGGTCTGATGTGGGGACTGATCTTTGTCGGCCCGCTGATCGTGCCGGAGTACCCGGCAATACTGCAGTCGACCGGACGTTATCTGGCACTGGGGCTGATTGCTCTCCCGCTGGCGTGGCTCGGTCGTGCACGTTTGCGTCAACTCGGCCGACAGGACTGGTTCACCGCGCTGGCGCTGACCATGATGGGCAACCTTATCTATTATGTTTGCCTGGCGAGCGCCATTCAGCGAACCGGTGCACCGGTATCTACCATGATTATCGGCACGCTGCCCGTGGTGATCCCGGTCTTCGCTAACCTGCTTTACAGCCACCGCGACGGGAAACTGGCGTGGTCAAAAATGGTACCAGCGTTGGGGTGTACCGCCGTGGGGCTGGTCTGCGTCAACATTGCCGAGCTGCAGCATGGGCTGGAGGACTTCTCGCTGTTGCGTTACGGTTCTGGCATCCTGCTGGCATTCGTTTCCGTGGTGTGCTGGGCGTGGTATGCCCTGCGCAATGCGCGCTGGCTGCGGGAAAACCCGGATAAACACCCGATGATGTGGGCGACGGCTCAGGCGTTGGTCACGCTCCCGGTTTCGCTTATGGGCTATGTGGGGGCCTGTCTCTGGTTAGGCCACCAGCAACCGGATTTCGCTCAACCGTTCGGGCCGAGACCGTGGGTCTTCGTCGGGCTGATGCTGGCGATTGCGGTGCTCTGCTCATGGGTGGGCGCGCTGTGCTGGAATATCGCCAGCCAGAAGCTGCCGACGGTAATTTTAGGGCCGTTGATTGTATTCGAAACGCTGGCCGGGCTGCTTTACACCTTCCTGATGCGCCAGAGCGTACCGCCGCTGTTAACTGCCTGCGGGATTATATTGCTGGTCGTTGGGGTCGTGATGGCGGTGAGAGCAAAGCCGGAAAAACCGATGGTCGTTCCGGCTTCAGAGAGTTAAAACGTTTCCCAGTTCGCTTCAGACGTCGCCGCGACAGGTTTAGCCGCTGGAGTGTAGCTTTTCACCGGCGCGGCGTTGACCACCGGGTTGCGGGTAATTTTAAACACCGCTACCGCTTCGTTCAGGCGTGCCGCCTGATCTTCCAGCGCGGCCGCCGCTGCCGCAGACTCCTCCACCAGCGAGGCGTTCTGCTGGGTCACGCGATCCATCTCGGCCACCGCCTGACCTACCTGATCGATACCGCGGCTCTGCTCGTCAGAGGCAGAGGCAATCTCGCCCATGATGTCGGTCACGCGGGTGACCGCATTCACGATCTCCGCCATCGTCGCCCCGGCTTCGTTTACCAGCTGTGAGCCGGCATTCACGCGCTCGCCGGAATCGTCGATCAACGCTTTAATCTCTTTTGCCGCCTGAGCGCTACGCTGGGCAAGGGTACGCACCTCACCTGCGACCACCGCAAAGCCACGGCCCTGCTCGCCTGCACGCGCGGCTTCCACCGCTGCGTTCAGCGCCAGGATGTTGGTCTGGAAGGCAATGCCGTCGATTACGTTGGTAATTTGCGCAATTTTGCTGGAACTGGTCGCAATGTCGTCCATGGTGCGCACCACACCTTCCACCACGTTACCGCCCTTCTTCGCGGTTGAGGAGGCATCGAGCGCCAGACGGGAAGCCTGACGTGCGTTATCGGCGTTTTGTTTTACCGTGGCGGTCAGTTGTTCCATGCTGGCAGCCGTCTCTTCCAGAGAGGCAGCCTGCTGCTCGGTGCGGGAAGAGAGGTCGTTGCTGCCCGCAGAGATTTCCCCTGCACCGGTGTAAATGGTGTCTGCGCCTTCACGCACCACGCCCACCGTGTTTGCCAGCGAGGTTTGCATCTCCTGAACGTTGCGCGCCAGGATTGCCATTTCATTCTTACCCTCTGCCTGAATCGGCTGGGTCAAATCCCCTGCGGCAATGGCGCGGATATGGCCGATCACATCCTGCAGCGGCAGCAGCAGAACGCGGCGCATCGCAATCCAGCTGGAGACGATCACGGCAATCACCAGCAGCATGACTGCAGAGAGGATCCACAGGATACGTTTATAATCGTTTTCGTTGTCTTTAATCCCTCTGTCCGTGAGGACGGCCTGGGCTTCACGCCATTCACGGTACACGTTCTGCATCGCGGTCTGTTTCTGCTCCGCATTCTGCTTGAACATATCTTCCAGATTGCCCTGGCCCAGCAGGACGTTCATTTGCGTCAGCGTGGCGGAGTAAATGCGGTACTGCTCTTCCAGACGGTTAGCCAGATTCTCGTCCAGACCTGGAGTATTAGGCAAAGCGTAGTATTTATCGTAATGGGACTGCGCATCCGCCAGCAGGTTCTTCGCCGTGTTCACCAGTTCATTCAACTGGCCGCCGTTAATCTGAGATGCCATGCTGCTTTGCAGACGCAGCATGCCGCGGTTCAGGGTCACGCGGGCCTGGTTGAGGCTGATCCATGCATCGGTAAACTCGGCGACATTCTGGCTTGAGAGCTGCGAGACGGTGAAGTTATCTTTGTCGTTATTCAGCGCGTTGATAAAAATGCCGGCGGAAATGACTTGCATGATGCCGAGCACAAGCAGCACCGAAATAAGAAGGGTAATGACTTTTATACGTTTAAACATGCGTTGCCTTTTTTATATGCAGGTTTGTCTGACGTGGATATATCGGCACGCACGGCGAGTTGTTTACTGTTTCCCCACGTTAAAAAACTTTCTAAAGTAATTTCCTGCATTCATTCAGCAAGTTAAAAGTCATTATTTTTTTGTGATCTGGTTCTCACTTTTCCCCTTCCCTCTAAAGGGTTATAGCGCCGCCTTAAAGATGCATTTAAAATGCACTTTATATTATTGATGATGAGGTAACTGCTATGGCCTTCCGCGACCAACCCCTTGGCGAGCTGGCGCTCTCCATCCCGCGCGCGTCCGCGCTGTTTCGTAAATACGATATGGATTACTGCTGTGGCGGTAAGCAAACCCTGGCACGTGCCGCCTCGCGTAAAGAGCTGGATGTGGGGCTCATTGAAGCGGAGCTGGCGCAACTGGCTGAGCAGCCTATTGAGAAAGACTGGCGCACTGCAGCCCTTGCCGACATCATCGACCATATCATCGTGCGTTTTCACGACCGTCACCGTGAACAGCTGCCTGAACTGATCCTGCAGGCGACAAAAGTGGAGCGCGTTCACGCCGACAAACCTTCCGTACCGCGCGGTCTGGCGAAATACCTGACCCTGCTTCACGAAGAGCTTTCCAGCCACATGATGAAAGAGGAGCAAATCCTCTTCCCGATGATCAAACAGGGTATGGGCAGCCAGGCGATGGGGCCCATCAGCGTCATGGAAAGCGAACATGATGATGCAGGCGAACTGCTGGAAGTGATTAAACACACTACCCATAACGTTACACCGCCACCAGAGGCGTGCACCACGTGGAAAGCGATGTACAACGGCATTAACGAGATGATCGACGACCTGATGGAGCACATCAGTCTTGAGAACAACGTCCTGTTCCCGCGTGCCCTCGCAGGTGAATAAAAAAGGCGCCCGAGAGCGCCTTCCTGAGGTTATCATTCGGCCACAGCATCTGTGGCCTTTTTTTTAACGCATGCCTGCCATACGTTTCTTACCGATAAATAGCCATCCCAGCCCCAGCGCGATGAACCACAGCGGCGTGACGATTAACGCCTGACGGGTATCGTCTTCCAGCGTCAGCAGAACCAGCACGAAGACGAAGAACGCCATGCACACCCAGCACATCAACTTGCCCAGCGGCATTTTGTAGATCGATTTTTCATGCAGGTGTGGACGCTGTTTGCGGTACACCAGGTAAGAACACAGGATGATGGTCCAGACGAACATGAACAGGATCGCAGAGACCGTGGTGATCATGGTAAACGCACCGATCACACTCGGGTTCACATAGAGCATCACCACACCGCCCAGCAGGCAGATACAGGAGAAGGTCAGCCCTTTCGCCGGCACCGCACGCTTAGACAGTTTGGCAAACGCGCGTGGCGCAACCCCTTCCTGTGCCAGACCAAACAGCATACGGCTGGTAGAGAACACCCCACTGTTGGCCGAAGAGGCCGCGGAGGTCAGCACCACGAAGTTAATCAGGCTTGCCGCCGCAGGCAGTCCAACCAGCACAAACAGCTCAACGAACGGGCTCTTGGTCGGTACAACGGAGCTCCACGGCGTCACGGACATGATGATAATCAGCGCGAACACGTAGAACATAATGATACGAATCGGGATGGAGTTAATCGCGCGCGGCAGGGATTTCTCCGGATCTTTAGTTTCCGCCGCCGTGGTACCGACCAGCTCAATCCCCACAAAGGCAAACACCGCAATCTGGAAACCGGCAAAGAAGCCACTGATGCCTTTCGGGAACCAGCCGCCGTCATTCCACAGATGCGCGAACGAAGCCTGAACGCCGGTTGGAGACTGGAAGTGCGTCAGTACCATCACCAGGCCGACAACAATCAGGGCGATAATCGCCACGATTTTGATCATCGCAAACCAGAACTCCATCTCACCGAACATTTTAACGGTGGCGAGGTTAAGGCTCAGCAGCAGAACAATCACCGCCAGCGAGGCCACCCAGTCCGATAACCCCGGGAACCAGAACTGCGCGTAGGCCGTGATGGCGACCACATCCGCCATGCCGGTCACCACCCAACAGAACCAGTAGGTCCAGCCGGTGAAGTAGCCCGCCCAGGGGCCAAGCAGGTCGGAAGCGAAATCGCTAAAGGACTTATATTCGAGGTTCGAGAGCAGCAATTCACCCATTGCACGCATCACGAAGAAGAGCATAAAACCGATGATCATATAAACGAAAATGATCGACGGCCCGGCAAGACTGATGGTTTTACCTGACCCCATAAACAGCCCGGTACCGATGGCACCCCCGATGGCAATGAGCTGAATATGACGGTTTGTGAGATTGCGCCGTAGCGACTGTTCAGACGACGCCTCTTCGTCGGCGACGACTTTAACCTGATCTACCATGTGATATTTTCCTGTTTATGCCTGTCTGTGTTGTTAAGGCTCTTCTGGCCTTTAAATACGTCAAAAAAATAACGGTCCCCATGAAAGGACTCATCGATATTAGGTAAGAATCGGCGGGATGAATACTATGATTTGGATATTATGTTAATAATATGTTTAAAGTGAGTGTCATATCACTCATACAACGCGAAACAGCTCACAAAAATACACGCAACAGTTTCGTTTGCAAGATAAAATGTTGATTCCGTCGTAACTATAGGTTTTATCACTATATTCCTCTCTCCTGAAGGAGAGAGGAAATAAGAAAAGCTGATTACAGAATTTCCAGCAGCTCGACTTCAAACACCAGGGTGCTGAATGGCGGGATGGACGCACCAGCGCCACGCTCGCCGTACGCCAGGTTGTGCGGGATAGTCAGTTCCCATTTGGAACCCACTGGCATCAGGGTCAGCGCTTCGATCCAGCCCGCGATAACGCCGTTAACCGGGAATTCAGCCGGTTCGCCACGTGCTACAGAGCTGTCGAACACCGTACCGTCGATCAGTTTACCGGTGTAGTGCACGCGAACGTGGTCAGTACGCGCCGGGATTGCACCGTCGCCCTGGTTGATCACGCGGAACTGCAGGCCAGACTCGGTGCTGTTCACGCCTTCACGCTCACGGTTCTCTTCCAGATATTTCACGCCTTCTGCAGCCATCTCTTCGAAACGCGCGCGACGCACGGCGTCAGCACGTTCGTGGATTTCACGCAGCGCACGGTGCACAACATCAACCGGAACCGCCGGGTTGTTGCCTTCCAGCGCATCAGCGATACCCGCCACCAGCGCTTCGGGTAACAGACCTTCCAGGCCGGATTCGCTCAGCTGCTGTCCTACCTGCAAGCCGATACCGTAACTTGCCTGCGCTTCGATAGTGTCAAAAGTCGGGGTGGTCATGGGTTTTCCTTCCATCACATTTAAAGTAGCGGGCAGCATATCAGCCATGCCCTTATGGGTAAAACTTTGTCTGAAGTTAAGGTGACAAACCGCCACGAAACAGAAACAATAGAGAGAACCAGGATTAATCCCGAACGAATGTCACGGATGTCGGGTTTGCTACGCCGTTCAGGCAGTTAGCAAACTATACTTCGGAGCACAGGATAAAAAAGACGCGGAGCAGGAGGAGAGCCATGCCCGGGCGATTTGAACTGAAACCTACCCTGGCGAAAATCTGGCAGGCGCCGGACAATTTTCGCATCATGGACCCGCTGCCGCCTCTGCATCGCAGAGGGATCATCATTGGCGCGCTGATGGTGATCGTGGGTTTCCTGCTTCCTTCCGGTGGCGATGACGCCGACACCGCGACGGTGACCCGCAATGCCCAGCTGGATATTCAGTCGCAAACGCGACCGCAGCCGGACACACAGCCTGTGCAGACGCAACTGGTCACCCCGACGAACGATCCGGGACAGGTTGCGCCTGTTGAACCGGAACCCATTCAGGATGAACAGCCACAGGAACAGGCAGCGGCCCCGGCAGAGCCACAGGCTCAGCAGCCAACCGGCATTGAGCAGCAGTGGCGTTCCTATCGCGTAGAGCCGGGTAAAACCCTTGCGCAGCTGTTCCGCGACCACAATCTGCCGCCAACCGATGTGTATGCCATGGCGCAGGTGGAAGGCGCAGGTAAGCCGCTCAGTAATTTGCAGAATGGCCAGCTGGTGCAGATACGTCAGAATGCCAGCGGTGTCGTCACCGGGCTCACGATTGATACGGGAAATGGCCAGCAGGTGCTGTTTACCCGCCAGCCTGACGGCAGTTTTATCAGAGCACGTTAATGTTCAGGCCGGGTAAGGCGAGCCAGCCCCCCGGCAATGCCCTTCTTAGTGACTCCGCTTATTGACCCACCAAATCCCCGAGCAGACCAGCACCAGCGCAATCGCATATTTGATGTCCAGAATGTTTTCACCGAGGAAAATGGCGGACAGCACCGTCCCGGCAACGGGGATCACAAAGTTGAACGGGGCAATCATACTTACGCGGTTCACTTTCAACAGCGCGCTCCAGAGGGCGAACGCTACCGAAGAGAGTAACGTCAGATACCCCAGCACCGCGACGGCCGTCATGCTATGCACTTCCAGCATCCCTCCCGTGAGATAGCCACCCGCCACCAGCGCCGCGCCGCCGATAGCCAGTTGCCAGCCGGTCATTACCGTCGGGTCGACGGTCTGGGAGATGCGTTTTCCGTAAAGCGTGGCGGCAGAAAGGATAAAGGCTGCCAGCACCACAAACCCGTCTCCCTTCCAGACGAAGCTGAATTCGCTTAACCCGCCGTGGAAGTTAACCAGCATCACTCCGGCAAAGCCCAGAATACAGCCAAGCGTTTTGTTATAGCTGAGCTTGTCGTTGTGGTAGATGAAGTGCGCCAGCAGCACGCTGAAGAAAGTGCCGGTGGCGTTCATGATCGAGCCGTTCACGCCTGTCGTGTAGGCCAGTCCGATATAAAAGAAGGTGTACTGAATGCTCGTCTGCGTCAGCCCCAGGACGGCCAATTGCCCAAACTGCCCGGGCGTGAACCTGCCGATGGGCTTGCGCTGTGCTAATGCAAAGAGAAGCAGCAGCACACCCGCAAACAGAAAACGGTAACCGGCGAACACGACCTTTGAGGGAATATCATCGGTGGCAATCTGGAAGAGTTCATAGCCGCTTTTTATGGCCGGGTAAGAGCTACCCCAAAGCAGACAGCAGAGCGTGGCGCAGGCATAGGCCACCTTTCGACGGGCAAATACGGGCGTGGGCAGAGCGGTTTCCATGTCGAATCTCATAAATAAAATTGCGTTTCATTTTATTATCAGAGAATGCGCCAGGAATAGCGACCCTACAAGCACTAAAGCGCGAGTCTGGTCCCTTAAAAAAGCAAAACGCCGGCACAAGGCCGGCGCTTCGACGTGAGCAGAGTAAAATTACTCAGCTACAACGTTAACAACCAGTTTAGCGAACACTTCGCTGTGAACCTGGAAGTCCACTTCGTGCTCACCAGTGGTACGCAGAACACCGTTCGGCAGACGAACTTCGCTCTTAGCCACTTTAACGCCAGCTGCAGTTACTGCATCAGCGATATCGCGGGTACCGATGGAACCGAACAGTTTACCTTCGTCGCCAGCTTTGGAAACGATGGTAACAGTGCCCAGTGCGTTGATTGACTCAGCGCGAGCATTAGCAGCCGCCAGAACGTCAGCCAGTTTGGCTTCCAGTTCAGCGCGACGTGCTTCGAAAAACTCTACGTTTTTCTTGGTAGCTGGAACAGCTTTACCCTGTGGAACCAGGAAGTTACGAGCGTAGCCCGCTTTAACGTTTACCTGATCACCCAGGCTGCCCAGGTTTGCTACTTTATCAAGCAGAATAACTTGCATTACCTTATCCTCTTAAAGTCGTATTAATGGACCGTGCCCGATTACTGATGACGATCAGTGTACGGCAGCAGGGACAGGTAGCGAGCGCGTTTGATAGCGCGAGCCAGCTGACGCTGGTATTTTGCACGAGTACCGGTGATACGGCTTGGGACAATCTTACCGCTTTCGGTGATGTAGTTTTTCAGCGTTGCGATATCTTTATAGTCGATCTCTTGAACGCCTTCCGCGGTGAAACGGCAGAACTTGCGACGACGGAAATAACGTGCCATATGGCTAGTCTCCAGAATCTATCAAATCAATCTGCTCGGCATGCAGAACCATTTTGCTCAGGCCGTTCTTTGCCTTGTGGCAAGAAATGAACCCCTGAACGATTACTGCGCTACCGACCGTTATACTGTGAGTAATGGCCTGGTTTTCGTGTCCGCTAATAATAACGGGCATTTGGCACCACGCCTGCCGGTGAAAGCCGGCTTCCTCTTGCACAGAACGATGCTCAAGCACGAACTGGCAATGCGGAATTCCTGATGGACTGACCTTACGAAGGGGGGTCCTGCACACGGTACCGGACAACACCAGACGGTTGGTCATCAGAAATTACTCTTCAGAATCCCCAGCATCAGAATCATCTGCGGTTTCGTTTGCGAAATCATCGCGACGCTCACGGCGCTCGTCTTTCGCTTTAACCATCGGAGATGCTTCGGTCACTGCGTTTTTGGTACGCATAACCATGCTGCGGATAACGGCATCGTTGAAGCGGAAGGTAGTTTCCAGCTCATCGATCACTTCCTGCGGCGCTTCAACGTTCATCAGAACGTAGTGTGCTTTGTGCAGTTTGTTGATCGGGTAAGCCAGCTGACGGCGGCCCCAGTCTTCCAGACGGTGGATCGTACCTTCTGCACCAGTGATGGCAGCAGAGTAGCGCTCGATCATGCCCGGAACCTGTTCGCTCTGGTCAGGATGGACCATAAAAACGATTTCGTAATGACGCATCGAATTGCTCCTTACGGATTATTCAGCCTCCTGTCTGGGTCAGCCGAGGCCCGGGGAGGCAAGGAACGTGTTAAAGGTCGGCTGAAAAATTGACGCGTCATAATACTTGCGCGCCCCTGGAAACTCAAGCTGATTGCACAAATAATTCGCACAAAGCGTAAAGCTGGTCTAAGTGGGTGATTTAAAATTAATCACATCAGGAAGCGTTGTTTTTTTGAACAACAGCATCAGAAATGGTCACGCATCCCCGCCGGATAAGTGATTACACTTTAATCAGAGACCTTATTTATAAAAGGAGAGCAACACCCCCTTTCACAGCACGCAGTCGTGGAGCGCATATCATGAAAAAAATCGCATTTGCCGTAATGGCTGCACTTTTGCTCAGTGCAAACGCGATGGCAGCCATCAAGATAGACGGCCGGCAGGCCCAAAACATGGATGATGTGCAGAGCTTAGGCGTAATCTACATCAATCATAATTTCGCCACTGAAAGTGAAGCAGATCAGGCACTCAATCAAGAGACCGATGCTCAGGGTGCACAATATTATCACGTCATACTGATGCGTGAGCCCGGCAGCAACGGCAATATGCACGCCAGTGCAGATATCTACCGATAACGCTTTAACGCTAGCACCAGGAAAGCCAACAAAGAGAACATAGCCATAGTTTAACTTGCCCCCTGCCCGGGGGCTTTTTTTTGCTAATGGCTCTGAAATACCACCGGTTACAACTGTTTTTCGGTATTCCAGAGCACTTATTCACTTCTGCCCGTAATAGGCGTTGGGCCCATGTTTACGCATGAAATGTTTATTCATAAGGTAATCATCAATGCCCTGAAGCTGCGGATTGATGCCGCGGGCGATCCACGCCATTCGCGCCACTTCCTCCATCACCACCGCGTTATGCACGGCATCGTGAGCGTCTTTTCCCCACGAGAATGGACCGTGCTGATACACCACAATACCCGGCGTATGCAGCGGCTCACGCTCAGCCAGCGTGTCGATAATGACGCGACCGGTGTTGAGTTCATACTCCCCTTCCACTTCGGCCTGCATTAATGCCCGCGTGCAGGGAATATCGCCAAAGAAGTAGTCTGCATGCGTGGTGCCAAGAGCCGGAATGGGCAGCCCTGCCTGCGCCCAGGCCGTGGCATGAGTCGAGTGTGTATGCACAACGCCGCCCAGGGAGGGATAACGCTGATACAGTGCCAGATGGGTGGCGGTATCAGAAGAAGGACGCCACTTTCCGTCAACCACGTTGCCATGGAGATCCACAACCACCATGTCGTCGGCGGTCATGGACTCATAGGGCACACCGCTGGGCTTAATCACGACCCGCCCCTGCTCACGGTCGATGGCGCTGACGTTACCCCAGGTAAACGTCACCAGACCGTAGCGAGATAGATCCATATTGGCCTCAAAGACCTGCTGCTTAAGCTTATGCATGCTCAGCCTCCATCAACCCAGCCCGCGCCATACGTTCACGGACCCAGTCCCGCGCCTTCGCCACTTCGGCTGCCGGGTCGTCCGACGTTTCACTCCACATCTCAATCAGGTAAGGCCCGCAATACCCTGTCTGTTTGAGCGTCTGGAAGCACCGTTCGAAATCCACCACCCCGGTGCCGAACGGAACATTTTTGAATACACCAGGCCGGGTATCTTTGACATGAACCGCCACGATATGACCAATACCCGCCTGCAGTTCCATCTGCACGTCGTTATCCCAGGCTGACAGATTGCCGATATCAGGGTAGAGCTGGAACCACGGATTATTCAGGTAGTGCGCGTAACCCAGCGCCTTGCTGATGGAGTTCATTAACGGATAATCCATGATCTCCATCGCCAGCGTCACCTGAGCACGGCTGGCCATGTCGACGCTCTCTTTCAGGCCGTCACGAAAACGACGGCGCGTTTCATTATTGGCGTCCTGATAGTAAACGTCATACCCCGCCAGCTGGATCACACGGATGCCGACATCCTGGGCAAAGCGAATGGCTTTACGCATGATCTCCAGCCCCTGAGCACGCACAGCATCATCTTCACTGCCAAGCGGAAAACGACGATGGGCGCTGAGGCACAGGGAAGGCACACGTACCCCCGTTTCAGCAATGGCGCTAACCAGTGCCAGACGCTGTTCGCGGCTCCAGTCCAGGCGAGACAGGCGTTCGCCCGTCTCATCCACTGACATTTCAACAAAATCGAAGCCGAGTTGTTTCGCCAGTTGCAGCCGCTCCAGCCAGCACTCCCCCGCAGGGAGTGCCTTTTCATAGATGCCGAGCGGGACTTGTTTAGACAACATACCCGCTCCTTAGCCCCAAAGCTGAGCGATTGAGCGTTTGAACTGACGCGCGGCTTCTACCGGAGAGGCGGCATCACGGATGCTACGGCCTGCGATAAAGACATGAATTGGGATACCTTTGAACAGCGGCAGATCTTCCAGCGCCAGGCCTCCGGTCACGGTCACTTTGAAGCCCATATCGGCCAGACGCTTAATCGCGCTGATATCCGCTTCCCCCCACGCTACCCCAGCGGCCTGCGCATCACGGCTGCGGTGATAAACCACCTGTTGAATGCCCGCGTCACGCCACTCCTGCGCCTGCTCCCAGGTCCAGAACCCGGTCAGCTCAATCTGCACATCACCGTTGAACTCTTTTGCCACATCCAGCGCACCTTTAGCCGTGTTGATATCCGCACAGCAAATAACGGTGACCCAGTCGGCATTGGCTTCAAAACACATACGGGAAAGAATTTTGCCCGCATCGGCAATCTTGGCATCCGCCAGCACGATTTTATGCGGATACAGCGCCTTCAGGTCGCGGACGGCGCGAACGCCTTCGCCCACGCATAGAATGGTACCGACTTCAATGATGTCCACTTCTTCCGCAATCAGGCGGGTGGTTTCGTAAGCGTGAGACAGCGTCTGGTTATCCAGCGCGACCTGCAACATTGGTAATGACATTTTCAATTCCCTCTTAAACTGCCGCCGCAGTGGCGTTATCAATTAAATCCAGCACGTCCTGCTCGGTGCGGCAGGCGCGTAAACGGTCGAAGTTGGCCTCATCATCAAACAGATTCACGATCTGCATAATGCCCACCTCCTGGTGGGTGTTGGCATCAACAGCAGCCATGGTGATGAGGATGTCGACCGGGTCGTTATCTTCGTGGTTGAAAGCCAGTGGTGTTTTCAGCGTAACCAGCGCAAAGCCGGTTTTTTTAACGCCCTCTTCCGGGCGGCCATGCGGCATCGCCAGCCCTGGTGCAATCACGAAGTAAGGGCCGTGCTCTGCAACACTATCCAGAATGGCCTGGTAATAACGCGGCTCGACAACATCTGCTTTTACCAGCAGATCTACGCTAAGTTTCACCGCTTCCTGCCAGGTGCTGGCGTCGGCCTGTAAAAGGATGGAGCTATTCTCTGCCAGCGAATCACGTAGTTTCATGTTGCGTCCTTACTTCACATCTTGTGGGAAATGCGCGTTGATCACTTCCAGCAGCTTTGGCCCAAAGTCGGCTGGCGACAGCATGTTGCGCACGCCTACCACATATTTGTTGCCTGTCACGGTGATCTCACCGGCGATGTGGGTAGAGGCGATGATGATGTCCGCGCCGTTCAGTTCACTTTTGTATTCGCCCACTGCGCAGCTGTTCACCGTGTGGTCGATGTTTGACTGGGTTAAAAACTGGTCCACTTTCATCTTCATGATCATGGAACTCCCTTGCCCATTGCCACACACAGCCAGGATACGTACGGTCATAATCGAAACTCCTTAATGAGCAGAAACTTCTGCTGTTTGTTTTTCTGCATCTTCTTCAGCCCGCAGAGAGCGACCAGCGAAGAACATATAAGCCAGAGCAATGAGGATGATGACGGCCATAAAGATCAGACCAACGGAGGCGAAGCCCTGCATCATCGGTGGTGCCAGAATTGACCAGTCGGCCATGCCCATCCAGGCGCTCATACCGGTGAGCTTGACCGCCCACACACACCCGAAGATTTCCACCATCCCCATCACCAGGCAGATCTTGAGCGCCGCGCGCCAGCCACCAAAGTGGTTCGCAAAGACGCCAATGGTGGCGTTGGAGAAGAACATCGGGATAAAGCCAGGAATGATCAGAATGGAAGAGCCGCAGCCCACCAGGATACCCACCGCAATCAGCTGGCCGATGGTGCCCCACATAAAGCCCCAGACCACCGCGTTTGGCGCGAAGCTGTAGATAGCCGCGCAGTCAATCGCCAGTACCGCACCTGGAATCAGACGCTGAGAGATACCGTTGAAGGCTTCGGACAGCTCGGCAACGAACATACGCACGCCCTGGGTGATAATGAAAATCGCCACCGCGAAGGAGAAACCGGTCTGCAGGATATAGACAGTCCAGTGGGTTTTACCCGCCATCGCCTGTACGACGTCAATGCCAAAGGAGAGCAGAATGGCACCGAAGAAGAGGGTCATCACAATCGCCGTAGAAACGATATTGTCGTGGAAAATATTCAGCCAGCCCGGCAGTTTAAGATCTTCGACGCTCTCTTCTTTTTTGCCCAGATACGGCGCGACTTTATAGGCAATCCAGGAGGCAAACTGCTGCTGGTGGCCGATGGAGAAGCCGCAACCGTCGGTGACGTCCTGCGTGGGCTTGTACATCATATTGGAGGTGATACCCCAGTAGAGCGAGACCAGCACCGCGGTGCAGATAATGGTCGTCCACATTGGGTAGCCAAAGATAAAGAAGGAAACCGCAATCAGCCCTGCCTGCTGGAACATGATATGGCCAGTCAGCATGATGGTGCGAATACCGGTAATGCGGCGCAACAGAACGTAAATGATGTTCAGCGCCAGCGCGAGCAGAACCGCATACCCTACCCAACTGTAGGCATCGCCCATGCGATCGATGGTGGCCATCATCGAGGCGTAGGTGTCAGAGATGGCGCCGTTGATGCCATAGACTTCCGACATTTTGGCCACTACCGGCTTGAAGGTGCCGGTCAAAATGCCTGAACCCGCCTGCAACAGCATGAAACCGATGATGGTTTTAATGGTGCCTTTAATAATAACGCTGACGCTTTTACGCAGCAGGATATAGCCAAGGCACGTCACGATGCCCAACAACAGCGGGGCATTAGTCATTACCTGATTAAAGAACACGGTAAAGACGTTGTAGAGGATCTCCATAACTCTCTCCAGAAATGAGAACACGAGGGGCAATCCCTGTGCGGTTGGTGACAACACTCTATTAATCACAAATAATCATCACAAGATTAAATCTGATTATTTGTGACGCATCACGCAAATTATTTCCCTGGTGTTAGTAATGATTTTCACTTCGGCATGCAACATAGAATTATTTCCATATAATTCATGCAATTAATGATTAATACGGTAAAAGATAACAAGAAGCGAGAAGAGCGTCCGTGACGTCATGCAGATAAAATTACACATTTTGATCGTTGCAATACGCGTGAAATGGTGCCAGCATTAATCACAACAAATCACCAGTTGATTACTTTTGATTAAACCAGGAGTCAAAACGATGAGTAAAGTTAACACCATTACCCGTGAATCATGGATTCTGAGCACTTTCCCGGAATGGGGTAGCTGGCTGAATGAAGAGATTGAGCAGGAACAGGTTGCTCCTGGTACCTTTGCAATGTGGTGGCTGGGGTGTACGGGGATCTGGCTGAAATCAGAAGGTGGCGCGAATATTTGTGTCGATTTCTGGTGCGGCACCGGCAAACAGAGTCACGGTAACCCGCTGATGAAAAAAGGCCATCAGATGCAACGCATGGCGGGCGTGGAAAAACTTCAGCCAAACCTGCGTACCACACCGTTTGTTCTTGATCCGTTCGCCATTCGCCAGATCGATGCCGTTCTCTCTACGCACGATCATAACGATCATATTGATGTCAACGTGGCGGCAGCGGTCATGCAAAACTGTGCCGATGACGTACCGTTCATCGGGCCGCAAACCTGCGTGGATTTATGGATCGGCTGGGGCGTACCGAAAGAGCGCTGCATCGTCATGAAACCGGGCGATGTGGTCAAAATTAAAGACGTTGAGATCCACGCGCTGGATGCCTTTGACCGCACTGCACTGATTACCCTTCCGGCCGATCAGAAAGCCGCAGGCGTACTGCCAGACGGTATGGACGAACGTGCGGTGAACTACCTGTTTAAAACGCCCGGCGGTTCCCTGTACCACAGCGGTGACTCTCACTACTCAAACTACTATGCAAAGCACGGCAATGAGCATCAGATTGATGTGGCGCTCGGCTCATACGGGGAGAACCCACGCGGCATTACAGACAAAATGACCAGCGCCGATATGCTGCGCATGGCGGAAGCGCTGAACACCAAAGTAGTGATCCCTTTCCACCACGATATCTGGTCGAACTTCCAGGCCGACCCGCAGGAGATACGCGTACTGTGGGAAATGAAAAAAGACCGCCTGAAGTATGGCTTTAAGCCGTTCATCTGGCAGGTAGGAGGCAAGTTCACCTGGCCGCTGGACAAAGACAATCTCGAGTATCACTACCCACGTGGCTTTGATGATTGCTTTACTCTTGAGCCAGACCTGCCGTTCAAGTCATTCCTCTGATTATTAAGGCCCATCGCCAGACCCGAGTGTCTGGCGGTTTCATATTTCTTTTAGTAATTTCACGCTATTTCAAATATCATCTTTTAAAATCAATTCTTATCGGAATAGCTCATGACGGAAGCGCAACGGCATCAAATATTACTGGAACTCCTGGCGCAAACAGGGTTTGTCACCGTTGAGAAAGTGATCGAACGTTTAGGGATTTCTCCGGCAACAGCGCGGCGGGATATTAATAAGCTGGATGAAAGCGGTAAGCTGAAAAAAGTCCGCAATGGTGCGGAAGCGATTAGCCAGCAGCGTCCACGCTGGACGCCGATGAACATTCATCAGGCGCAAAATCATGATGAAAAAGTCCGTATTGCCAGAGCGGCATCGCAGCTGGTGAACCCCGGCGAGAGCGTGGTGATCAACTGCGGCTCCACGGCGTTTCTGTTAGGTCGGGAGATGTGCGGAAAGCCGGTACAAATCATCACGAACTATTTGCCGCTCGCCAACTATCTTATCGATCAGGAGCATGAGAGCGTGGTGATCATGGGCGGCCAGTATAACAAGAGCCAGTCCATCACACTCAGCCCGCAGGACAGCGAAAACAGTCTTTATGCCGGACACTGGATGTTTACCAGTGGCAAAGGCCTGACCGCGGATGGCCTCTACAAAACCGATATGTTAACCGCCATGGCAGAACAAAACATGCTTAACGTGGTGGGCAAGCTCGTTGTGCTGGTCGACAGCAGTAAAGTGGGCGAACGCGCAGGAATGCTGTTCAGCCGTGCTGAACAGATAGACATGGTGATCACCGGCAAAGGTGCCAACCCTGAGATCCTCCAGAAACTGAAAGATCAGGGTGTCAACGTCCTGTGCGTTTAAAGGTGCTGGCGGAAGAAGTCCACCGTAGCGTCCAGCGCCGTTGGCGTAATGCGGTGGCGAACGCCCGCTTCCCACAGGCAGGTCAGGTTGCCATCCAGCCCCTCGTGCTGCAGCGCCTGCTGAAGCCGGAACGTTTCTCCGGGTGGGACCACATCGTCCGCATCACCATGCCACAACAGCAAAGGACGATCGGCCAGACGCGGTAACGCCCGGGTAACCTCCCACTCTGCAAGCGCCGCCTCAACCTCTGTGAGTGCCTGAGGTGGAAAAAGCGTCTTCGCCAGTGAGGTGAAGTAGCCTGAGCCCATCAGACAAGCCACTGACTTCACTTCTGGATGGTGCGTCATGATCCCCAGCGCCGCCATCCCGCCCATCGATGCCCCAGCCACGGCCAGCCGATTATCAGCCACCAGCCCTGCCTGGTAAAGCGCATCGCGCAGCCCGGCAAACTCGGTCAGGCTACCGTGCAAAATGTGCCAGAACTGCCCAAGTCGCGCCTGTTCGTTGCCGGTAAAACGTGCTCCGTGATCGGGTGCATCCGGCATGACCACACGAAAACCGGCCTGCGCGAGTGCCACCGCAAAATAGCTGTAGACCAGCTTCGATGAGGTAAATCCATGATAAAACACTATAACAGGCAGTGGTTCCTCACGTTTTCCGGCGGGTGTTGCGTGTAATATTTCACGATCACCCAGATGGCGTATTTCAATTTCAATCATTGTCGACCCTGTAATGATGAATGATTCATAATGTTGAGAACTGGGTTACGATTTCACGCTATTTTCATTCGAAAATTACGCCCCAGCTAACACTTCGGGAACATTCCCCCAAAACTAAATTCACAGACAACTACACTATGGCTATCAGGAAACGAGATATGGTTATGCGCAGGTTTGCTGCTTTATTGCTGATGTTACTGCTCAGTGGCTGTAGCGCGCTGCAGGGAACGCCACAACCCGCTCCCCCGGTGGCCGATCACCCGCAGGAAATCCGTCGTAATCAGACGGAAGGATTACAGCGTATGGGTACCGTCTCTGCGCTGGTTCGCGGCTCCCCGGATGACGCGGAAGAAGCAATAAAGGCACAAGCCGTCGCCGCCAAAGCAGATTATTACGTCATCATTATGATCGACGAAACCATCATTACGGGACAGTGGTACTCACAGGCCATTCTGTATCGTCAATGATCGTCTTCATTTGAACGACATTTACACTGCTTTGCGTCCATAGACACTTTCCTGTCCACAATAAACTCCATGCCCGCAACAATGGAAGTGAGTTTATTCGCGAAGGATTGCCCGGCGGATACCGGAGACATGTGAAATGGAGCTGACGATGAAACGAACTCTTGCTTTGACCACACTGTTGCTCTCAGCAGGTCTTGTGAGCACAACCGCGCAGTCAGCTGAATTTGCCAGTGCTGATTGTGTGACTGGCCTGAATGAAATTGGCCAGATCTCCGTGAATAATATTTCGGGGAGCCCGCAGGACGTTGAACGTGTCGTTGCATTAAAGGCCGATGAGCAGGGTGCTTCATGGTATCGCATTATCCAGATGCAGGAAGATCAGTACATCGATCACTGGCGGGTACAGGCCATTCTCTACGCGTAATCCCCCTCCGATAAAAGCCACTTACTTTTAGTGGCTTTTCGTTTTTGCAAATTTTTTATCTTTTAGCAAACCAATTAAAAACAATTAAATAACATTTTGTTACACTAAAACAGTAAACGTTATCTCTGCTCTGCCGTTGAAAAGCCATACCTTTTCAATGATGAGCAATTTATGATCAACTTTTTCCGTCGTGCAGGTCTGGGTGCAAAGCTGTCGCTGCTTACCGGTGCCAGTGTCGCCATCCTGTTTCTGTTTTTCACTTTTCTGCTCAGCCAAAAAGCCAGCCAGCAGCTTGAAGCCCTCGCGATAGAAGACCTGCATAATCAGTCCACCGGCATGGTCGATATGGTGCAGATGTTTAACACCAGCCTGAGTGAAGAGGTCGAGAGTTATACCCGGCTGTTTACCACCTTTTTGCCCCAGCCACTGAGCGTTGATAACACTCAAACCCAGACGATTAACGGGATTAACGTTCCGCTCCTGAAAGGAGGGGAAACCGGGCTACATGAAAACAATTCCCTTTCAGACGATTTTCTGAGCCGGACAGGGGCAATCTCGACCCTGTTTGTGCGTAGCGGTAACGACTTTGTGCGCGTCGCCACATCGCTGCGTAAAGAGAACGGCGGGCGGGCAATGGGCACCGTTCTGGATACCACCAGCCCGGCCTTTGCCGCCGTCACCCGGGGCGAGGTTTATCGCGGTCTGGCGCTGCTGTTCGGCAAGCGCTACATCACCCAATACCAGCCGGTTAAAAACGCGGACGGCCAGGTCATTGCAATCATCTTTGTCGGTGTGGACATCACTCACTCCTGGAAAGTCATGCGCGAGAAAATCCTCAACCGTCGACTGGGCGAGAGCGGTCACTTCTATGTTCTGGATCGCAGCCACGGCAAAACGCGCGGGCAGTATCTGTTCCACACCAGCGCGGAAGGAAAAGTACCGGAGTGGGATAGCGCTATCCAGCAACAGCTGTTGAGTGATAAATCCGGCACGCTGGAGCGCGTCAGTGCCGATGGCCGCACGCTGACCATGGCGTATACGCCGCTGCCAGGCTGGAACTGGGCCATTGTCGGCGAAGTGGATAAATCGGTACTGCTCTCAAGCGTGACCGCCATGCGCGACCGCTTCCTGCTGGCAGGGGTGGTGCTGTCAGTACTCTTCGCGGGTCTGTTTGTGGTCATTATACGACGCATACTGACGCACCCATTGCGCAATGTGATCCACCTGGCCCGACAGTATGCCGCAGGCGATCTGCGCTCCAGCCTGCCCGTGACCCGCCAGGATGAGGTCGGTCAGCTCATCGATGCCATTAACGGTATCGGAGGGGGACTGCAGAAAATTGTTCTTCAGGTGCGCGAGGCCGCAGCGGAGATCCATATGGGCACCAACGCGCTGGCATCCGATAGCGAAGAAATATCCGGGCAGATTAACAAGCAGGCCAGCAGTGTAGAAGAGACGTCAGCCAGCATGGAGCAACTGGCCGCGACCGTGCAGCAAAATGCCGCCAACATGGAACAAACGCAGCAGCTGGTAGGCGAAACGTCGCGCGCGGTACACCAGGGTGGTGAGACGGTCACCCACGCTGTCGCTACCATGGATGATATTCGCGAAGCATCAAAGCGAATCGAAGACATCACGCGCGTGATTGAATCCATCGCTTTTCAGACCAACATTCTGGCGCTTAACGCAGCGGTTGAAGCAGCCCGCGCAGGCGAGCACGGAAAAGGTTTTGCGGTGGTGGCGCAGGAGGTGCGCGCGCTGGCAGGACGCAGCGCCAACGCGGTGAAGGAGATTGAACAGCTCATCGGTGATACGCTCAGAAAAGTCAGCGAAGGCCATGCGCTGTCTGAACAAACGCGTCTGGCGATGGATTCCATCATCGTGCACATCGATAACATCAACAAGCTGGTCACGGAGATTAACCATGCGTCCCGCGAGCAATCCGCGGGAATAGGCCAGGTTAATCTGGCCATGACCCACATTGGCGAAGCGTCGCACATCAACGCCGACCGCGTCTTACGTAGCGAACAAACCGCACACACGCTGCGTGAGAAAGGCTCGCACCTCACCCAACTGGTGAGCCTGTTCCAGCTAAAGAGTTAGCCAACCCTGCCCGTGGCACGCAACAGCAGGTCATTTTGCACCTGCTCGCTCATCAGCGTACCGCCGCGGGTATCAAGCATCATGCGGCACCACGCCTGCGCCACGGGTGGCGATGCGTGCCGCAGCATCTGACTTCCGGCCCCCAGCAGGAAAAGCTGTTGCGTGATCTCCCGCCCCTGCGCCTCCTGCGGTTTTCGCAGTTTTTGCTGAAGCTGACGCCAGCTGCGATCGAAGTGCCTGTCCTGCCCTTTTACCTGGGCAAAATCATCCACAAGCAGGTCGAGAATGCCGGATTGCTTCGTCAGTACACGCAGAACGTCCAGGCACATAATATTGCCGGACCCTTCCCAGATGCTGTTCACGGGCATCTCACGGTACAAACGGGGAAGCTCACTCTCCTCGCAGTAGCCTGTGCCGCCGAGCACTTCCATGGCTTCCGCCACAAACGGGATACCCGCTTTGCAGACGCTGTATTTCGCCGCGGGGGTGAAAAGGCGCGCCCAGGCGGCCTCCTGAGGATCGGCACGCCTGTCCCACGCCCGGGCCAGACGAAACAACAGTGCCGTCTGGCCCTCCAGCATCAGCGCCATGCGGCTCAGCACATCGCGCATGAGCGGCTGGTCGATAAGGTTTTTACCAAACGTCTGGCGTTGATGCGCATGGTAAAGCGCCACGGATAAAGCCCGACGCATCAGCCCATGGCTGCCCAGCGCGCAGTCAAACCGCGTCAGGCCGCCCATTCGGAGGATCTGGCGTACCCCTTCTCCTTCCTCCCCCAGCAGCCAGCCGGACGCATCCAGGAATTCCGCTTCGCTGCTGGCGTTAGAGCGGTTGCCGAGCTTCTCTTTCAGCCGCTCCAGACGTACGGCATTGCGTTGCCCGTCAGGCAAAAAGCGTGGAACAAAAAAGCAGGACAGCCCCCCTTTCGCCTGGGCCAGCACCAGATGCGCATCGCTTTGCGGCACAGAGAAAAACCATTTATGCCCGATAAGCCGGTAGCTGCCGTCATTGCACTTTTCCGCTTTGGTGGTATTGCTGAGTACGTCCGAGCCGCCCTGTTTTTCTGTCATCCCCATGCCAATCAGCAGGCCACGCTTTTGCGCCCCTGGGGCAAGATGAGGATCGTAACGATCGCTCATTAACGGCGTGATCCAGTCACGGAACGGCTCGGGCAGCGCCTGTTGCAGCAGCGGTGTAGCAGCAAAGGTCATGGTGACAGGGCAAAGCGTGCCTGCTTCTACCTGAGCGTGCAGGACAAAACGTGCAGCTCTGGCGACAAACGCGCCTTTGCGCGCCTCCTCTTCCCACGCCAGGTTATGGACACGGTTCGCGCAAAGCCCCTGCATTAAGAGGTGCCATGCGGGATGAAAGCGAACATCATCCAGTCGCTCCCCGGTGGCGTCATAGCGTAATAACTCCGGCGGATTAACGTTCGCCAGCCTGCCCAGCTCCAGCGATTCCGCGGTTCCTAACTGCTGGCCGATGCTGGCAAGAAGCTCGATATCCCACTCGGCGCCTTCGCGAACAACCGCGTCACGCAGAGCGCAATCAGAGAGGAAAAGGTTGCTGTTTGAGAGCGGTGCAGGTTGATTAAAAACGGTATGGGTCTGCCAGTGCATGCTGTCTCCCTCCTTCAGTGGCAATGAAGATAAGTATGGACAGGCCACGTGCACGCTGCATGGGAGTGAGGTCACACGATGACGATCCCGCTGATATCATTCGTGAAATAGCTCACAGAACATAAGAATAAACTATTTCGCGCATTCGCTTTTGTTGAATAATTTATTCTTACCCCCTTTCAGTGAGGAACGTTATGCAACCGGACGCGCACAAGCGTGCATTAATTGCAGGCTCCATTGGTAACTTTATCGAGTGGTATGAGTTTGCGGTCTATGGTTTTCTGGCGACCGTAATTGCGAAGAACTTCTTCCAGCTTGAGGGGGACGCGGGGCTAACCAGCCTGATCCTTACCTACGCTTCCTTTGCCATCGCCTTCTTCTTCCGCCCGCTGGGCGCGGTGGTGTTTGGCAGAATAGGTGACCGGATAGGCCGAAAACCGACGCTGATTATTGTACTGGTGCTGATGACGCTGGCCACCGCCGCAATCGGTATTGTGCCGGTCTATGCCAGCATCGGTATTGCCGCCCCGCTGATTATCACGCTGCTGCGCATCTTGCAGGGGTTGTTCGCCGGTGGTGAGTATGGTGGCGCCGTCTCGCTGATGACCGAGTTTGCCCCACGCGGCAAGCGGGGCCTCTACGGTGCATGGCAGTCATTTACCGTCGCGCTGGGCCTGTTAGCAGGCGCTGGCATTGTCGCACTGCTCTCCGCCCTTCTGACACCGGAAGCCCTGCATGACTGGGGCTGGCGCATCCCGTTCTTCCTGGCATTACCGATGGGCGTGGTGGCGCTGTGGCTGCGGGTGAGTATGGAAGAGACGCCAAGCTTTGTGCAACAGCAGGAAAAGCCGGTTGCCACTCAGGCTGATACCGTTGCCACGCTCAATGCCATTGCGATGGGCATTGGCCGGGTGATGGTCTGGTCAGCGGCGGGTTATACCTATCTGGTGATTATGCCCACCTATCTGCAGTCGGCGCTGCATACCGGGTTTAATCAGGCGCTGTTGATTGCGGTGATTTCGAACATCGGTTTTGCGCTGACGATTATTCCGTCCGGGATCCTGAGCGACAAAATCGGACGCCGCACGGTGATGATCGTCGCCACCACGTTGCTGCTGCTCCTTGCCCTGCCGCTGCTGAAGGTTTTACAGGCGGAGTCCAGCACGCTGGCCATCAAAGCGCTGGTGGTGCTGATTGCGGGTGGTCTGGTGGGGATGCTGGCAGGCCCCGGGCCGGCGATGCTCTCAGAGATGTTCCCGACGCGCGTACGGTATACCGGGCTTGGGCTGGCTTATTCCCTGTCGAACGCCCTTTTCTCGGGCTGCGCGGGGCTGATTATTACCGGGCTGATTAAAGAGACGGGCAACCTAGATATTCCGGCTTATTACGTCATGGCAACGGCGGTAGTGAGTATCTTCGCGCTGATGACGCTCAGGAAGGATGACCATTTGCGGTCACTGGAGGAGTGAGCTTTTCACCGTCTGGTGACTCTCCCACAGAAAATACGAAAGACCGTCCTGAGGACGGCCTTGCTGTTTTATTCCCCGCGCTGACGTACCGCTTCAAACAGGCAGATACCTGTTGCCACGGAGACGTTCAGAGACGACACGCTGCCCGCCATTGGAATGCTGATCAGCTCATCGCAATGCTCACGGGTCAGACGGCGCATACCTTCGCCCTCGGCACCCATTACCAGTGCCAGACGGCCGGTCATCTTGCTCTGATACAGAGTATGATCCGCTTCACCCGCGGTACCGACGATCCAGATATTCTCTTCCTGCAGCATACGCATGGTGCGCGCCAGGTTGGTGACACGGATCAGCGGTACGTTTTCTGCTGCGCCACAGGCCACTTTCTTCGCCGTCGCGTTAAGCTGTGCAGAGCGATCCCTCGGCACGATAACCGCATGAACACCTGCCGCATCTGCGCTTCGCAGACATGCGCCAAGGTTGTGCGGGTCGGTCACGCCGTCAAGGATCAGGAAGAATGGATTTTCCAGCCCGGCGATAAGATCCGGCAGATCGTTTTCCTGATACTGACGGCCTGGCTTAACGCGGGCAATAATGCCCTGGTGAACGGCACCTTCACTTTTCTCATCCAGGAACTGGCGGTTCGCCAGCTGGATCACGACACCTTGTGCTTCCAGGGCGTGGATCAGCGGCATCAGACGTTTGTCTTCACGCCCTTTCAGAATAAACACTTCCTGAAAACGCTCCGGTGCGCGCTCCAGCAGGGCCTGCACCGCGTGGATGCCGTAAATCATTTCACTCATTGATGGTTCTCGTTCTGTCTTTTCTTTTCCCTCTCTCCGCAGGAGAGAGGGTCAGGTTGAGGGGGAGAATTACTCCGCCTGCTGTTTCTTCGCTGCGCGCTTTGCCCTGGTGGCAGCCGCGATTTTCTGCGTTTTGGTGGAAGGCTTTTTCGCCTTCCGGGCCTCTTTCTTTGCGGCCTTCGGCTTCTGTTTCTTCTCACCGCGGAACGCGCTGTCTGGCTCGAAGTTTACCTTCTTACCCGCCTGACGACGTTTGCCACCGGTGTTGCCGTTGCCCCCTTTTTTCGTCTTTTCACGCGCCGTTTTACCCACATTACGCGGGGCACGCTCGCTGGAGATCAGGCTAAAGTCGATTTTACGGTCGTCCATATTAACGGCTTCGACCTTCACTTCCACGCGATCGCCAAGACGATAGGTCTGGCCGCCAGATTCACCAATCAGGCGCTGCCCGACCTGGTCGAAACGGTAGTAGTCGTTATCCAGGCTGGAGACATGCACCAGACCGTCGATAAACAGTTCATCCAGACGGACGAAGAAACCAAAGCCGGTGACGCTGGCAATCACGCCTTTAAAGACGTTACCCACCTGGTCCAGCATAAAGTCACACTTCAGCCAGTCTGCCACGTCGCGCGTCGCTTCATCTGCACGACGTTCGGCCATGGAACAGTGCTGACCGAGTTGCAGCATCTCTTCCATTGAATAATGGTAGCCACCGGTTTCGGTCGTATTACCTTTATGACCCTGCTCCTGCGCCAGCAGATACTTGATCGCGCGGTGCAGGGAAAGGTCCGGATAACGACGGATCGGCGAGGTAAAGTGGGCATAAGACTGCAGCGCCAGGCCGAAGTGACCGCGGTTTTCCGGATCGTAAATCGCCTGCTTCATGGAACGCAGCAGCATGGTCTGCAGCATTTCTGCATCCGGGCGATCGCCAATCGACTCCAGCAATTCAGCGTAATCACGCGGCTCTGGCTTGTTACCGCCAGGCAGTTCCAGACCCAGTTCAGCCAGCACGGAGCGGAACGCAGTGATGGCTTCGGTCGACGGTTTATCGTGAATACGGAACAGCGCAGGTTCTTTGGCTTTCTCAACAAAACGTGCCGCCGAGATGTTTGCCAGAATCATACACTCTTCAATCAGCTTATGGGCATCGTTACGCTGGGTCTGCTCAATACGTTCAATGCGGCGTTCAGCGTTAAAGATGAACTTCGCCTCTTCGCTCTCAAACGAGATCCCGCCGCGCTCTTCACGCGCCTGATCCAGCGTTTTGTAGAGGTTATGCAGCTCTTCGATGTGTTTCACCAGCGGCGCATACTGCTCACGCAGATCCTGATCGCCCTGCAGCATATGCCAGACCTTGGTGTAGGTCAGGCGCGCATGGGAGCTCATTACCGCTTCGTAGAATTTGTAACCCGTTAAGCGCCCTTTGGTGGAGATGGTCATCTCGCAGACCATGCAAAGGCGGTCAACCTGCGGGTTCAGGGAGCACAGGCCGTTAGACAAGACTTCCGGCAGCATCGGGATTACCTGCGACGGGAAGTAGACCGACGTTCCACGGCTGCGCGCTTCGTTATCCAGCGGAGTATGCGGGCGCACGTAATAGCTTACGTCAGCGATGGCAACCCACAGACGCCAGCCGCCGCCGCGTTTTTTCTCGCAATAAACGGCATCATCGAAGTCGCGGGCATCTTCACCATCAATAGTCACCAGCGGCAGATCGCGCAAATCCACGCGGCCCACTTTGGACTCTTCCGGCACGTCTTCTTTCAGGCCGACAACCTGCTCTTCAACCGCTTTCGGCCAGACGTAAGGAATTTCATGAGTACGCAGCGCCATATCAACGGCCATGCCGGTGCCCATGTTATCGCCTAACACTTCGACGATTTTCCCGACCGCCTTGGTGCGGCGGGTAGGACGCTGGGTGAGTTCAACCACCACCACAAAGCCCATACGGGCGCCCATCACCTCTTCAGGCGGGATCAGGATATCGAAGCTCAGGCGGCTGTCGTCCGGCACCACAAAGCCCACGCCAGCGTCGGTAAAGTAGCGGCCAACAATCTGGCTGGTTTTAGGGACCAGGACACGCACCACGCGCGCTTCGCGGCGACCTTTACGGTCCGCGCCCAGCGGTTGCGCCAGGATCTGGTCACCGTGAATGCACATCTTCATCTGCTCAGAGGAAAGATAAAGATCGTCTTTACGGCCTTCTACGCGCAGGAAGCCATAGCCATCACGGTGGCCGATGACGGTGCCTTTCAGCAGGTCAAGACGTTCGGGAAGCGCATAGCACTGACGGCGGGTAAAGACCAGTTGCCCGTCGCGCTCCATCGCACGCAGGCGGCGGCGAAGGGCTTCAATTTGCTCTTCACCTTCAATGTTTAATTCAACGGCAAGTTCTTCACGATTGGCGGGTTTTTCGCGTTTTGTTAAGTGTTCAATGATGAACTCGCGGCTGGGGATAGGATTCGCGTATTTTTCGGCTTCGCGTTCCTGGAAAGGATCATGTGACATATCGGTTCCTCCGTTGTCAGCTCCGGTGGAAATTTTCTTCATTCCACCAGCAATAATTTATAAAGTGGTTGATTCTCTTCAACCAAATCGGCCAGCGTGTAGTTATCCAGTTCCTTGAGAAAACTTTGCACGGCCAGAGAAAGTGCCTGTTTAAGGCGACAAGCGGGCGTAATGTGGCAGAACGCGCTGCTGCAGTTCACCAGAGACAATGGCTCCAGTTCACGTACCACATCCCCAACACGAATACTCTGCGCCGGTTTACCGAGACGGATCCCACCATTCTTCCCGCGGACGGCAGCAACGTATCCGGCACGACTAAGTTGATTGATTATTTTGACCATATGATTACGGGACACACCGTATACCTCTGTAACCTCAGAGATACTGGTCATTTTCCCATCGGGTAACGACGCCATGTAAATCAGCGCGCGTAAGCCGTAATCGGTGAAACTTGTTAACTGCACATCAACCTCAGGAAAAAGGGAAAACGCGGATAAACCGCACAGATATTCATTAATGATGATAAACCAGCCAGATAGTAAGCGGCTAATTTATTTGACAGACGGGGCGAAAAAGCGGAGATCGAGGAGCGTTCGCCGGATGGCGCGACGCGTATCCAGCCTGCGGGTTGTCCCGCAGGCCAGCAGTCACGAAGATTATGCGTCGAACGGGTCGCGCAGGATCATCGTTTCAGTACGATCAGGGCCGGTAGAGATAATGTCGATCGGCACTTCGGTCAGTTCTTCAATACGCTTGATGTAATTCAGCGCTGCCTGCGGCAGACCGCTACGCTCTTTCACACCGAACGTCGTTTCAGACCAGCCTGGCATGGTTTCGTAGATTGGCTCGATGCCTTTCCAGTCATCCGCAGCCAGCGGAGTGGTGGTCACTTCGCGACCATCAGGCATACGGTAGCCTACGCAGAGTTTCACCTCTTTCAGACCGTCCAGCACGTCCAGTTTGGTCAGGCAGAAGCCAGACAGGGAGTTAATCTGTACTGCGCGACGCACGGCTACCACGTCCAGCCAGCCGGTACGACGACGACGACCGGTGGTCGCGCCAAACTCGTTACCCTGCTTGCACAGGAACTCGCCGGTTTCATCAAACAGCTCAGTCGGGAATGGACCCGCACCCACGCGAGTGGAGTAAGCTTTGATGATGCCCAGAACGTAATCCACATAACGTGGACCCAGACCAGAACCGGTCGCAACGCCACCTGCTGTGGTGTTAGAGGAGGTAACGTACGGATAGGTACCGTGGTCGATGTCCAGCAGCGTACCCTGCGCACCTTCGAACATGACGAAATCGCCACGCTTGCGCGCCTGGTCCAGCAGATCGGACACATCAACAACCATACCGGTCAGAATGTCAGCAATCGCCATGACGTTATCCAGCACTTTCTGGTAGTCAACAGCGTCAGCTTTATAGAAATTCACCAGTTGGAAGTTGTGATATTCCATCACTTCTTTCAGTTTTTCAGCGAACGTCTCTTTATCAAACAGATCGCCCACGCGCAGACCGCGACGAGCAACTTTGTCTTCATAAGCCGGGCCGATACCACGACCGGTCGTGCCGATCGCTTTCGCGCCACGCGCTTTTTCACGCGCTACGTCCAGCGCCACGTGATAATCAAGGATCAGCGGGCAGGCTTCGGAGAGCAGCAGACGCTCGCGAACGGGGATACCACGGTCTTCCAGACCTTTCATCTCTTTCATCAGAGCAGCCGGAGACAGCACAACGCCGTTACCGATGATGCTGGTGACGTTTTCGCGAAGAATGCCTGATGGAATAAGATGGAGGACGGTTTTTTCACCGTTGATTACGAGAGTATGGCCTGCGTTGTGACCGCCCTGGTAGCGTACAACATATTTAGCCCGTTCAGTCAGAAGATCAACAATCTTCCCTTTACCTTCGTCACCCCATTGGGTGCCCAGTACGACGACGTTGTTACCCATTTTTTTCAAAATCACCGTTTGCTTAAAAATGGATTCTACCATCGCTTTTTCAGATATACAGCACTTTTTGACCTCAAAATACGCCAAACCAGATTACTTTTTGATCAGCCAATCGTTTTCCTCAACATGTAGTAGATAACGATGCCGGCAACCACAAGTCCGCCCCCAAATCGACGCAAAATATTATCCGGCAACTGGCTCAGAGAGGCTATCATCCGACGCCATGCACGCGGATAAAGCATCGGTCCAAGGCCTTCCAGCACCAGAACCAGGGCCAGCGCAAGCCAAATCGTTGAATTCATTTTTCATCCTTATAAAAGAAAACCACCGCTCCGTTGAGAGCGGTGGTTTGAATACTCAAACTGGCCTGAGTTTATCGCGTTGCGTTAGCCGGCGTCTTCATGTAACGGAAGAAATCGCTGTCCGGGCTGAGCACCATCACATCCTGGTTGCTCTGGAAGCTGTTCTCGTAAGCACGCAGGCTACGGATAAAGGCGTAGAAGTCGGGATCCTGGCTGAAGGCATCGGCAAACAGTTTTGCCGCTTCGGCATCCCCTTCACCGCGCAGAATACGGCCCTGACGCTCAGATTCTGCCAGCGTCTTGGTCACTTCGTAATCCGCTGCCGCACGCAGTTTCTCCGCCTCTTCCTGACCTTGTGAACGATGACGACGGGCTACCGCTTCACGCTCGGCGCGCATACGGTTGTAAATCGCCTCGGACACTTCCGCTGGCAGGTTGATCTGCTTGATACGGACGTCGACCACTTCGATACCCAGAGCAGCCATACTGTTCGGGTTGATCACCGGCACTTTGCCGTTGGTTTCAGCCTGAACGCGTTCTGCCGCTTTGGCAATGGCATCATCCGCTGCCGGGGTGGTGACTTCGTCTTCGGTTCCTGCAGAACCGGAGTTCAGCGCATCACGCACTTCCAGCGTCAGACGACCACGGGAGTCGGTGACGATGTCTTTCACATCCAGACGACCAATCTCAGAGCGCAGACGGTCAGAGAACTTACGTTTCAACAGCACTTCCGCCTGAGAAACGTCGCCACCGCCCGTTGCCAGGTAGTAGCGGCTGAAATCACTGATACGCCATTTGATGTAGGAATCAACGATCAGGTCTTTCTTCTCTTTGGTCACGAAACGGTCGGCCTGGTTATCCATGGTCTGGATACGGGCGTCGAGCGTTTTCACCGATTCAATCAGTGGCATTTTAAAGTGCAGGCCCGGCTCAAACACCAGCGGCTTGTTCTCGCTGTCGCGCAGAACTTTACCAAAACGCAGGGTAATTCCACGCTCGCCCTCTTTCACCACAAAGATAGAGGTATAAAGCACGACCAATACGATGATGATGATCGCAATAACTGACTTACGCATCCTTATTCCCCCTGACGCTGGTAGTCGTTACGCTGCGCGTTAGCACGGCGTTGGTCCATAATGTCACCATCGTTCGAAGAAGGCGTGGTTGTGGCGCTTGAGCTACCGGATGCCGCAGGTGGCAGACGCAGCAGGTTGTTGGCACCACTGGTATCCGCCTTTGCCGCCGGCGCCGAACCGCCTTTCAGCATCTGATCCAACGGCAGTACCATCAGGTTTCCACCTTTGCTGTCGTTAACCAGTACCTTACGCGTATGGCTCAGCACTTTTTCCATGGTCTCAATATAAAGACGTTCACGGGTAATCTCCGGAGCCGCTTTATATTCTGGCAAAATCTTCGCGAAACGCGCCACTTCACCCTGAGCTTCCAGGACGGTCTGGGTTTTATACGCACGCGCTTCTTCAAGAATACGCTGCGCCTGACCGTTAGCACGTGGCTGAACTTCGTTGGTGTACGCTTCCGCTTCACGGATGTACTGTTGTTCGTTTTCACGGGCGGCAATCGCGTCATCAAACGCGGCCTTCACCTCTTCCGGCGGACGAGCAGCCTGGAAGTTGACATCCAGCAGGGTGATACCCATGTTGTACGGGCGAATGGTCTCTTCCAGCTCACGCTGGGTATCGCTACGAATAACGGTACGACCTTCGGTCAGAATGCGGTCCATGGTGTATTTACCGATCACACCGCGCAGCGCACTGTCTGTGGCCTGGCGCAGACTGTCATCTGCACTGGTCACGCTAAACAGGTAGTGCTGCGGATCGGTGACGCGGTACTGGACGTTCATCTCAACGCGCACAACGTTCTCGTCGGAGGTCAGCATCACGCCGGAGGCCGCCAGTTCACGGACAGACTCCACGTTCACCGCGGTCACGTCGTCAATGAAAGTCGGTTTCCAGTTCAGACCTGGTTCAACCAGATGGCTGAACTTACCGAAACGGGTGACCACACCGCGTTCCGCTTCTTTAATGGTGTAGAACCCACTGGCAGCCCAGATGATCACCACGGCAGCGGCAACAATGCCCACCACGCGGCCCCCTAACTGCGGGCGCGGCCCCTGAGTGGAACCCCCACCAGAGCCAGAACCTTTACCTCCGCCAAGACCACCAAGCTTCTTGCTTAGCTTGCGGAAGATATCATCCAGATCCGGCGGCCCCTGCTCGCGACCACCTTTGTTGCCATTTCCCCCAGAGTTGCCGCCTTGATTATTGCTGCTTCCCCACGGGTCGCGGTCTTGTCCGTTATTACCGGGCTGATTCCACGCCATGTATATGCTCCATATTTGTTATGCAAGGGCGAATTATTCAGGCATCCCCTTTCTGATCAGACGATATAGTCGACCAGCGCAGGTTCTTGTTTACAGAGGCGACGCCAGTCAACGATCGGCAAACGCACCTGCATCCCCACGCTGCCGTCATCCTCCATCCACTCTTTTTCTATCGCCTGAAGCTGATAAAACCGGCTGCGCAGCCTGCCTTCCTGTGGCGGCAATCGCAGCGTGTGCTGGGCTACCTCACCGGAAAGACGTTCTGTCAAAGCCTGGAAAAGCAGTGGCACACCAATACCGGTCTGAGCGGAAAGCCAGACCCGAATCGGTTTGTTCTCTTCATCTCGGTCGATACGCGGCTCAAAATCCTCCAGCATATCGATCTTGTTCATCACCAACAGCGTTGGGATGTCGTCGGCGTCGATCTCGTCGAGCACCACGTTTACCGCGTCGATGTTCTCCTGCAAGCGAACGTCTGCAGCATCAATGACGTGCAGCAGCAGGGTCGCCTGACGCGTCTCCTGCAGGGTGGCTTTAAACGCAGCCACCAGGTCATGCGGCAGGTGACGGATAAACCCTACGGTATCCGCCAGCACCGTTTCACCGACGTCGGCGACGTCAATACGACGCAATGTGGGGTCCAGGGTCGCAAACAGCTGGTCTGCGGCATAAACCTGGGCCTCAGTAATCTGGTTAAACAGGGTGGATTTACCGGCGTTGGTATACCCCACCAGCGACACCGTCGGGATGTCAGCTTTCGATCGCGCCCGACGTCCTTGCTCACGCTGTTTTTCAACGCGTTCCAGACGTGAAAGGATCTGGGTAATACGGCCACGCAACAGACGGCGGTCGGTTTCAAGCTGGGTCTCACCCGGACCGCGCAAACCAATCCCGCCCTTTTGTCTTTCAAGGTGGGTCCAGCCACGCACAAGTCGCGTTGCCAGATGGCGCAACTGCGCCAGCTCAACCTGCAGCTTACCTTCGTGAGTACGCGCACGTTGAGCGAAAATATCTAAAATCAAACCCGTGCGATCGATAACACGGCATTCGCAAAGACGTTCCAGGTTACGTTCCTGAGCCGGAGACAGCGCATGATCAAACAACACGACTGACGCGCCGGTTGCTTTTACGGCATCCGCAATTTCAACTGCTTTACCTTCACCAACAAAATACTTTGGGTGCGGCGCTTTACGGCTACCGGTAATCACCTGCATTGCTTCGACACCGGCGGAAGAGACCAGAGATTCAAACTCCTGGAGGTCTTCCATATCTTTGTCTTGCGTAAAATAGATGTGTACCAGCACCGCCTGCTCACCGGCATCATAACGGTCAAACAAGCGTAAATTCCTCAAAAAAGATCAGCGGGGAACGCAGGATCCCTGGCTCCCCGTGTGGATAACAGCCCGAAACCTTATTCGGTATCTTCGCTGTCCTGCGCAGGAGAAGAAGAACCCTGCGCGCTGCTGCCATGATGGTAGTTACTACCCGTGCCGCCGCCAGTGTTATTGCTGTGATGGGATACCGGACGAGACGGAACAACTGTAGAAATAGCGTGCTTATAGACCATCTGACTGACCGTGTTTTTCAACAGGATCACGAACTGATCGAAAGATTCAATCTGACCTTGCAGCTTAATACCATTCACCAAATAAATAGAAACTGGAACACGTTCCCGACGCAATGCGTTCAGGAACGGATCTTGTAAAGATTGCCCCTTAGCCATTCTATCTTTTCCTTATATGCTTGTTTTGTACTTAGAACCTTGCGATTCTGAAAAATTGCGCACGATACGACTCAATTGTACACATTCAGTGAGCGATATCACCAACAACCTCAATCACTTCGTTTAACGCCTGTTGCGGTTTTTCACTGACTAACCAGTGAACACCGTCCCAACCGCGCAACCAGGTGATCTGGCGCTTCGCTAACTGTCTCGTGGCGCAAACACCTCGATAAACCATTTCATCATATGAAATCTCGCCTTCAAGATATGACCACATCTGGCGGTATCCCACACAACGAACGGAAGGCATATCCGTATGCAAATCTCCACGGGCAAATAGCGCCCGCACTTCTGCTTCAAAATCTGAAGCTAACATCTGATGAAAACGCTGCTCAATTCGTTGATGGAGCAGTTCACGGCTCGCCGGGGCGATGGCGAACTGATGCACCTGATACGGCAGAGCGTCTCCTGACGTTTGCGTCAGTTCCGTTAAAGTTTTACCCGAAATGAAAAAAACTTCCAGTGCCCGGGAAAGCCTTTGCGGATCATTTGGATGGATCCGTGCTGCGGCAACCGGGTCAATCTCGGCCAGTTGCTTATGCAAAACGTCCCATCCCTGCTCTGCCGCCTGCTGCTCAATTTTTGCTCTTACTTCAGGATCCGCTGATGGCAGAGGTGAAAGCCCCTCCAGCAACGCCTTGAAATAAAGCATGGTTCCGCCAACCAACAGCGGTATACGTCCCGCCGCCGTTATCTCGGCCATCTCGGCTAACGCATCGCGGCGGAAATCCGCTGCGGAGTATGCCTGAGCCGGGTCGAGAATATCCAGCAAACGATGCGGTGCCGCACGCAGTTCGTCTGCGTCAGGCTTCGCCGTGCCGATGTCCATCCCTCGGTAGATAAGGGCAGAATCGACACTAATCAACTCTACAGGCAAAACTTTACGCAACTCAATGGCCAGTGCCGTTTTGCCGGAGGCCGTGGGGCCCATTAAAAAAATCGCCTTTGGCAGGCTCGCCTTGCTTATGTCAATCATGTTTCAGGGCATTCATCGCCGTTTGTAAATCAACAGGTTGTAATAACCCACCTGGCGGTGTCTTCACCAGATGCGGACAAAGGCGTTCAACCTCCGCCAGCACGCTAATGGCCTGCGCCATACTCCACGGCGCATGTTCGCTTGCCAGATGGCGGGCGATCCACTGCGCGGTGTTGGCGGCATCAAACGACGTTTGCTGCGCCAGGTAGCCTATCAGTTCAGGAATCAAGTTTTGTAAATTTTGTTGGCGTAAGGGTAAAGGCACTGCGCGAATGGTCACATGTTGTGGTTCGAGCACCATTTCAATGCCCATCTGCGCCAACAGGGCCTCTGCGCGACGCAGTACCCCTGTTTCTTCAGGGGATATTTTTAGCCGGACGGGGATCAGCAGCGGTTGCGCACAGGCCGCGTTTTCACCCGGCGTAAGCTGCACTTGTTTAAGCCAGCGTTCCGCCACCGGCAATGCCAGAAGCATCACGTGGCCTTCGCGCTCCAGCAACGCCATATCCGGTGCGATAATCGTCAGAACCCGGCCAAAACTCTGGCTGTGGCCGTCCAGTGAAGGCGCTGGCACCGCGACAGGCGCTTTGCGCTCCACCGCGGGGGTTTCCAGCAATTTCCGGTACAACGCTCCCTGCTGTTTTTGATAGCCAGGTTGGGCATTCGGATAGTTCGCTCCCGTTGGGCGCGGTGTGCTACCCGCAGCAGAGAAACGCGGGGCATCCGGCTCACGCGCCACGGCAGGTTCAGCAAAATGGTTCCGGCCCGCTGCAACACGGTTTTCCGGAAACGCGCGCGGGGCGGGTTCTTCTTTTTCCAGCGGCAGCGTCGGTTCAGCCTGCTGTTGCAATACGCTCAGCACGCCCTGATAGATAAAATCATGCACCAGACGTGACTGGTGGAACCGCACTTCATGCTTGGCAGGATGGACGTTAACGTCCACCTGGTGTGGATCGATTTCTAGATAGAGCACAAACGCCGGTTGCTGATCTGCGCCCAGTTTATCTTCACAGGCCTGACGAATGGCGTGGTTGATGAGGCGGTCACGCATCATGCGGCCGTTCACGTAGCAATACTGGATCTCAGCGAAGGCGGCGCTGCTCGCGTTGGGGTCAGCCACCCAGCCGCGCATGGCCAAATCGCCATGCTGCCACTCAATGGCCAGCGCGTGCTCGAGGAACGGTACGCCGCAGATAGCGCCCAAGCGGCGCTCTTTCTGCCCACCTTCAACCACGGCGCGGTACTGGCGCATGACTTTGCCGTTATGGCTAAGGTTAATGGTCACGTCAAACCGCGCCAGGGCAATGCGACGAATGATCTCATCGATATGCCCAAACTCGGTTTTTTCGGTACGCATAAACTTGCGTCGGGCGGGGGTGTTATAAAACAGATCCAGCACTTCCAGCGTCGTACCGACCGGGTGCGCCGCTGGTTTAATCGTCACGTCCATATCACGCCCTTCGGCGTACGCCTGCCAGGCTTCCTGCTGTTCAGCGGTACGGGAGGTGAGCGTGAGACGGGAAACGGAGCTGATACTGGCCAGCGCTTCCCCGCGAAAACCGAGGCTGATGATCGCTTCCAGGTCATCAAGAGAGGCAATTTTACTGGTGGCATGACGCGCCAGCGCTAACGCCAGCTCGTCTTTTTTAATTCCACAGCCGTTGTCACGAATGCGAATCAGCTTTGCGCCGCCGCGTTCGATATCAATATCAATGCGGGTGGCCCCCGCATCAAGGCTGTTTTCTACCAGCTCCTTCACCACCGATGCAGGGCGCTCCACCACCTCACCGGCGGCGATTTGGTTCGCGAGCTGCGGCGGTAGAACCTGAATCGGCATGAATTCTCCTTAGTTGGTCGCGGTCATCTCACCTGGCTGCGCTGCGCTGGCCGTCTGGGCGGCACCGCCCTGTGGCGCGGACTGCAGCGGATGCGCATCAAAGTATTTACGCAGACCGTTATAGATCGCTTCGGCAATTTGCTGCTGATAGCTGTCGCTGCCCAGCAGGCGTTCTTCAGCGTTATTACTGATAAAGCCTGTTTCCACCAGAATCGATGGAATATCCGGCGATCGCAGAACGCCAAGGCTCGCATGCTCCGGACGGCGCTTGTGCAATGACCCGATACCCTGCAGCTGATTCAATACATTTGTGGCGACATCATACCCGACGCGCTGGGAATGACCGAATTGTAAATCCAGCACCGCCTGGCTGAGATACGGATCGGCCTGGCTGTTTGCCAGCACATCACCCGCTCCACCTAACAGTTCGGACTGTTTCTCGTGCTCTTCAAGCCAGTTTGCCATTTCACTGTTCGCCCGACGGTTTGACAGCACCCACACTGAGGCTCCCGTGGCGTTACGGTTTGGCGCGGCATCCGCATGAATGGACACCAGGAAATTGGCATTTTGCTTACGTGCCACATCCGAGCGGCCCATCACCGAGATAAAGTAATCGCCGTCGCGCGTCAGCACGCCTTTAAACATAGGGTCGTCATTTAGCAGCGTCCGCAGCTTACGGGCAACCGCGATGGTGACATTTTTCTCCCGCGTACCGCCCGGGCCAATTGCGCCGGGATCCTGACCGCCGTGCCCCGCATCAATGGCGATAATCACTTTATCACCGCTGACCGCGCGACGTGCGCTGGCCGCCGGCCGCGTCACGGTATTGCTGCTGGTAACGCTGGTAATGCGGTCGCTGTCCGTTTTAAACGGATTACGTGCCGGTTCAGATGGGCGCGGAGTATAAACCGGCGCTTCCACGCGTTTCGCCACCACTGGTGGAGGCGGAGGCGGCGGAGGGGCGTCAGCGTTGATGGTAAAGACCACCGTATAATTCGCACCGTTTTGCTGCTTAACCGCTCTGGTTTTACCCTTTTCGGTTAGGTCGACCACCAGACGCAATGACTGGCTATCTTTTGGCGAGCCGGAACGAATGCTTTTAACCAGATTATTGCCGCTGAACTGGAGCGGTAACCCCTGGATAACCCCGGTTTGTTTGATATCCAGCGCCACGCTGTGGCTGTCTGGCTGTGAAAAAGCATATTCCGGATCGCCCATAAAGCTGAACGTGATCCTGGCCTGGCTTTCGCCGTTCGACACCTGAATATCCGACAGGCTTGCCGCCCCGGCCTGCGCGCACAGCAGCACCGTGGTAGCCAATAACCAACCTTTAACGCGACTAATCATCCCGTCATCCCTACGCTTAACCGGCCAGACGCGCCAGTAAGGAACTACCTGATGAGGAAACAGCACTGATGCGTGCCTCACGCCCTTGTGCCTGGTAATCTAAGTGAATTTCGACATCCGGGTCAGGCAACACACCCGCACCTTGTTGCGGCCACTCCACCAGGCAGATGGCATCATTGGCAAAATAATCACGGATCCCCATAAATTCCAGCTCCTCGGGATCCGCAAGGCGGTATAAATCAAAGTGGTACACCATGAGATTTTCAAGGGTGTACGGTTCTACCAGCGTGTAGGTTGGGCTTTTCACATTGCCTTTATGGCCTAACGCCTGCAGAAAACCCCGGCTGAAGGTGGTTTTACCCGCACCTAAATCACCATACAGATAAATGACGGTTGCCCCCTGACAGGCCTGTGCCACGCGTTTGCCAAGATCTAAAGTGGCTTGTTCATCAGGTAAAGAAATCGCTCGATTAGTCATTTTCTACGTCAATCACATCCGGGTTAACAACACGCCGTAGCGTACAAAAAAGATCGGTGGCCAGCATTCCGCGTGTACCGTAACGTGCCGCCAGCTTATCCGCCGCGACACCATGGGCCACGCAGCCAGCGCAGGCTGCATCATAAAGGGGAAGTTTCTGTCCAAGCAATGCGCCAATGATGCCGGAAAGCACATCGCCCATTCCGCCGCTCGCCATGCCCGCATTTCCGGCATCGACAATGCCCAGCGCCTCGTCGCTGGCGACAACGGTTCCTGCCCCTTTCAGAACGGCGACACCTCCGTAACGTTTTACCAGACGCCGGGCAGAAAGTAAGCGATCGCTTTCAATTTCTGCCACGCTGCAGTTAAGCAGGCGCGCGGCTTCGCCGGGGTGCGGCGTCAGAATGCGATTGTGACGCTTATCAGGATTGATTGCCAGAAGGTTCAGCGCGTCGGCATCCCACAGCATCGGTTTACGAAAATTCTCGACCTTCTGCAGGGCCTGTTTCCCCCAGGCCTGCTGCCCAAGCCCCGGGCCAATGACCACGACATCTGCCCATTCGAGACTCTCTTCAAGCGACTGCGGCGTCAATTCATGCACCATCAGCTCCGGACGGGCCGTAATAATTGGCGCACTATTTTCGATGCGCGTCAGCACCCGCACTAAACCGGCACCGCAACGCAATGCCGCTTCCCCCGTCATGCGGATAGCCCCCGCCGTACCGTGGTCACCTCCAATGATCACCAGCCTGCCGTGATCGCCTTTATGGGACGTCGGGCGGCGCGGCGGTAGCCACTGTGCCAGCAGCGAAGCATCAACGCGCGAAACGTGGGTTTCCTGCCCGGCAAGCCAGCTCTCCAGCCCCAGTGCGTTATGGTGCAACGTTCCCGTGACATCCCGCGCTTTACCAGTGAGCAGCCCCGGTTTCAGGGCGATAAAGGCAACGGTGTGCGCGGCCTGAATCACCGCGCCCGGCGTCGTGCCGGTTTGCGCCATCAGGCCAGAAGGTATATCCAGGGCCACCACCGGCGCGCTGTGGGCATTGGCACGTGCAATCAGGGTGGCAACCGGGTCGCGCGGCGCACTGCGTAGTCCGGTGCCCAGCAGGCCATCAATAATCACATCAATCTCTTCCGGCCAGACGATATCGGTGGCATGAATAACACCGCCCGCGTTCAGCCAGGCTTCCCGCGCCGCACTGGCCTCTTCTGGCAGCGGTTTATCGCTCTCCAGCGCCAGCAACGTCACGTGGATCCCGGCGGCAACCGCCAGGCGGGCGACGACATAACCGTCACCGCCGTTATTGCCGTGTCCGCATAAAATCAGCCATTGCGACGATTCAGGGTAAGCCGTGCGGGTAACGTTAAACGCCGCTTCGCCCGCGCGTTGCATCAGTTCATACAGGGTAATGCCGAGGCTATCTGCGGCCTCTTTTTCGGCGTGCCGGAGGTCATCCGCATGCCAGATGGAATGTGGTATACTTTCGGGGTTTTTCTTCACAGTATGGTCCGTCATGTCACAGCCCCTCGATCTCAATGAATTAGCGCAAAAAATTAAACAGTGGGGTGCTGAGCTTGGCTTCCAGAAGGTCGGTATCACCGATACCGACCTTTCCGCCAGCGAGCCGAAACTGCAGGCATGGCTGGATAAACAATACCATGGCGAAATGGAGTGGATGGCGCGTCATGGCATGATGCGTGCCCGCCCACACGAGCTGTTACCCGGTACATTACGCGTCATCAGCGTACGCATGAACTACCTGCCCGCCAACGCGGCGTTTGCTCGCACGTTAAAAAATCCCGCTCTCGGTTACGTAAGCCGGTATGCCCTGGGCCGTGATTACCATAAGCTTCTGCGTAACCGTTTAAAAAAACTCGGGGAAACTATTCAGCAGCACTGTGTGTCGCTGAATTTTAGACCGTTTGTAGACTCTGCGCCTGTTCTTGAGCGCCCGATAGCAGAAAAAGCCGGGCTTGGCTGGACAGGTAAGCACTCACTTATCCTTAGCCGCGATGCCGGATCGTTCTTTTTCCTCGGTGAACTGCTCATAGATTTGCCACTGCCGGTAGATGGTCCGGTAGAGGAAGGTTGCGGGCGCTGCGTGGCCTGCATGACCATCTGCCCGACGGGTGCCATCGTTGAGCCTTATACGGTGGATGCGCGCCGCTGCATCTCCTATCTCACCATTGAACTCGAAGGGGCGATACCGGAAGAATTCCGTCCGCTTATCGGGAACCGTATCTACGGCTGCGATGACTGCCAGCTGATCTGCCCCTGGAATCGTTACTCGCAGCTTACGGATGAAGACGATTTCAGTCCTCGTAAAGCGCTTCATGCGCCTCAGCTTATCGAGCTCTTCGCCTGGAGTGAGGCCTGGTTCCTGAAAGTCACCGAAGGATCCGCCATTCGGCGTATTGGGCATCTGCGCTGGCTACGAAATGTCGCCGTTGCGCTGGGCAATGCGCCCTGGGATGAAGCCAATATTCAGGCGCTCGAAAGTCGCAGAGGTGAGCACCCACTTCTTGATGAACACATAGAATGGGCGATTGCGCAGCAAATCGAGAAGCGCAATGCCTGCGTTGTCGAGGTGCAGCTGCCGAAGAAACAACGGCTGGTGAGAGTGATTGAAAAAGGGCTTGTACGGGATGCTTGATATATTCACAGCCTGTGAATAAAAATAAAAACTCAAGCGCCATCGGGGCTGGCAATGAGGTCAAGTGATCTAAATAACATTTTGAAATGAAATTTACTTCATTAAATTCAGTATGTTACGAAGATATTATTCACCCTGCTAATTTTCTTCTGGTCTGTAACTGAGTAGGGCTTCTGTGGATAACTCTGTTCACAAGAGTATTTCAGATGCAATAGAAAATGTCCCCAACGAAGCATTCCGCTGTGGATAATCTGGAGATGATAAGAATTTGGAGCGGGAAACGAGACTCGAACTCGCGACCCCGACCTTGGCAAGGTCGTGCTCTACCAACTGAGCTATTCCCGCAAATTTGCACTGCTTTTGTTGCTGTCGTAACGTGTATTTCTCTGTCGTTACGGGAGGCGCATTATACGAGAAATCCGTTTAGCTGCAACCCCCCTAAAAGCGTTTTTTGTGAAATTCAGTTCAAGTGATGGAATATTCATCGCTTTGCACGTTTTTACACCATTCATGCGTTCTGTAGGCCGGGTAACGCGCAACGCCCCCGGCAACCGCCTGAATTACAGCTTAATAAAGTTCTCGCGATAATACGCCAGTTCGGCCACGGACTCACGGATATCGTCCATGGCCTGATGCGTTCCCTGCTTTTTAAAGCCATCCAGGATTTCCGGTTTCCAGCGACGCGCCAGCTCTTTCAGGGTGCTCACATCCAGATAGCGGTAATGGAAGTAAGATTCCAGCTCCGGCATGTACTTAAACAGAAAACGGCGATCCTGACCGATGCTGTTACCGCAGATAGGTGATTTGCCCGCCGGAACCCACTGTTTCAGAAACTCAAGCGTTGCCAGCTCCGCCTCGCGATCGCCCATGGTGCTGGCCTTAACGCGCTCCACCAGCCCGCTCCCCGTATGGGTGCGCACGTTCCACTCATCCATTAACGCAAGCTGGTCGTCGGACTGATGAACCGCGATAGTCGGCCCTTCCGCCAGAATATTCAGGTTGGCATCGGTCACCAGGGTTGCAATCTCAATAATGCGATCGCGCTCGGGATCCAGCCCGGTCATTTCAAGATCGATCCAAATCAGGTTGTTTTCATCCGCGCTCATGTTATTTTCCACCCTTCTCGCATAACCGGCTGTAGCAGGTTAACTAGTATTAATTAGAGTGTATCATAGAGGTTTTGCCCCTTACGGGCGACCAGGAGCCAGCGCGATTGAGTAAAAATAAACTCTCCAAAGGGCAGCAGCGCCGTGTGAATGCCAATCACCAGCGCCGTCTTAAAACCACTTCGGAGAAGGTCGAGTACGACGACAACCTGTTTGGCGAACCGATGGAAGGCATCGTCATCAGCCGTTTCGGTATGCACGCCGACGTGGAATCCGCCAACGGTGAGATTCACCGCTGCAACATCCGCCGGACGATTCGTTCTCTGGTGACCGGCGATCGCGTGGTCTGGCGCCCGGGTAAAGAAGCGGCGGAAGGCGTCACGGTAAAAGGCATCGTTGAGGCGGTCCACGCGCGTACGTCGGTACTGACCCGTCCCGATTTCTACGACGGGGTTAAACCTATCGCAGCTAACATTAACCAGATCGTTATCGTCTCGGCGATTTTGCCCGAACTTTCGCTCAATATTATCGACCGATACCTTGTCGCCTGTGAAACGCTGCAGGTTGAACCGATCATCGTACTTAACAAAATCGATCTGCTCGATGAAGACGGTATGAACTTCGTCAACGAGCAGATGGATATCTACCGTAACATCGGGTATCGCGTTCTGATGGTTTCCAGCTATACCAAAGATGGTCTGAAACCGCTTGAAGAGGCGCTTACCGATCGCATCAGCATCTTTGCGGGACAGTCCGGTGTGGGCAAATCAAGCCTGCTGAACAACCTTCTCGGCCTCCAGCAAGAGATCGTGACCAACGATGTGTCTGATGTTTCTGGCCTGGGCCAGCACACCACGACCGCGTCACGCCTGTATCACTTCCCGCACGGCGGCGATGTCATTGACTCCCCGGGCGTGCGTGAATTCGGTTTGTGGCACCTTGAGCCGGAACAAATCTTCAACGGATTTGTCGAATTCCATGATTATTTAGGTGCTTGCAAATACCGCGACTGTAAACATGACAATGACCCGGGCTGCGCTATCCGTGAAGCGGTCGAGAAAGGCGAAATAGCGGAGACCCGCTTTGAAAACTACCACCGCATTCTCGAGAGCATGGATCAGGTAAAAACGCGTAAAAACTTTTCTGATTCTGATAACTGACAACTAAGCTAAGCATCGCTAAAATCGTCCCCTTTTTTCAGGTTCCGGCGCTTTGCGGCCGGATCAGGAACGACAAAACAATGGCCTGGAGGCTACCTTGTTAAACTCATTTAAACTTTCGCTTCAATACATTCTGCCGAAACTGTGGCTCACTCGCCTGGCGGGCTGGGGCGCGAGCAAACGAGCGGGCTGGCTGACCAAACTGGTCATCGACCTTTTCGTAAAATATTACAAGGTCGACATGAAAGAGGCGCAGAAGCCGGATACCGCCAGCTACCGCACCTTCAACGAGTTTTTCGTCCGCCCACTGCGCGACGACGTGCGCCCGCTGAATACGGACCCTAACGTGCTGGTGATGCCTGCAGATGGCGTGATTAGCCAACTGGGTCACATCGAAGACGACAAAATTCTGCAGGCGAAAGGCCATAACTACAGCCTGGAAGCGTTGCTGGCAGGTAACTACCTGATGGCGGATCTGTTCCGTAACGGGACCTTCGCGACCACCTATCTCTCACCGCGCGACTATCACCGCGTGCACATGCCGTGCAACGGCATCCTGCGTGAAATGATCTACGTTCCGGGCGATCTGTTCTCCGTGAACCACCTCACGGCGCAGAACGTACCTAACCTGTTCGCCCGTAACGAACGCGTCATTTGCCTGTTTGATACTGAATTCGGTCCTATGGCGCAGATTCTGGTGGGCGCGACCATTGTCGGCAGCATTGAAACCGTCTGGGCTGGCACCATCACCCCACCACGTGAAGGCGTGATCAAGCGCTGGACCTGGCCTGCCGGCGAAGAAGAAGGCTCTGTCGCCCTGCTGAAAGGTCAGGAGATGGGTCGCTTCAAGCTGGGCTCAACCGTTATCAACCTGTTTGCACCGGGTAAAGTTAAGCTGGCCGAACAGCTTGAAAGCCTGTCGGTCACCAAACTGGGTCAGCCGCTGGCCGTCTCTACCGAAACCTTCGTAACGCCGGTGTCAGAACCTGCACCGTTGTCCCAAGAAGAGATCGACGCCGAGCACGACGCCAGCCCGCTGGTTGACGACAAAAAAGACGAAGGCTAATAACAGAAGGATCGCTGACGTGCGCCCGATTATCGTTCTACTGATGGCCTGGTGCCTCAGCATGGGGGCGTACGCAGCGACAGCCCCCGACGCAAAACAGATAACCCAGGAACTGGAGCAGGCAAAAGCGGCAAAACCCGCTCAGCCAGAGACCGTTGAGTCGCTCCAGTCCGCCCTGAACGCGCTTGCGGAGCGAAAAGGCTCCCTTGAGCGTGCACAGCAATATCAGCAGGTTATCGACAACTTCCCGAAACTCTCGCAAACGCTGCGCTCGCAGCTCAGTAATCTGCGTGATGAACCGCGCGATATACCGGCGGACATGTCTTCTGATGCGCTGAATCAGGAGATCCTCCAGGTCAGCAGCCAGCTTCTGGAAAAGAGCCGTCTGGCTCAGCAGGAGCAGGAGCGGGCGCGTGAAATTGCCGACTCGCTCAGCCAGCTTCCCCAGCAGCAAACCGATGCCCGCCGCCAGCTTAATGAAGTTGAGCGTCGCGTTGGCACGCAAAGCGGCAACACGCCGCAAGCGCAGGCGCAGAATCTGGGACTGCAGGCCGAATCTGCTCGCCTCAAAGCCCTTGTCGATGAACTGGAGCTGGCGCAGCTCTCCGCCAATAACCGCCAGGAGCTGTCACGGATGCGCTCTGAGCTGGCGCAGAAGCAGAGCGAACAGCTGGATGCATATCTGCAGGCCCTGCGTAATCAGCTTAACAGCCAGCGGCAGCGCGAAGCCGAGCGTGCGCTTGAAAGCACCGAACTGCTGGCGGAAAACAGCGCTAACCTGCCCAGCGGCATCGTTGAGCAGTTTAAGGTCAACCGCGAGCTCTCTGCGGCGCTGAACCAACAGGCGCAGCGTATGGATCTGGTAGCCTCGCAACAGCGCCAGGCTACCAATCAAACCCTACAGGTCCGCCAGGCGCTTAACACGTTGCGTGAGCAGTCCCAATGGCTAGGGTCATCAAACCTGCTGGGTGAAGCGTTACGCGCGCAGGTCTCACGCCTGCCGGAAATGCCCAAACCGCAGCAGCTGGATACCGAAATGGCTCAGCTGCGCGTGCAGCGACTGCACTTTGAGGATCTGCTCAACAAACAGCCGCAAATCCGCCAGATCCGTCAGGCTGACGGACAGCCGCTGACCAGCGAGCAGAACCGCATTCTGGAAGCCCAGTTGCGTACCCAGCGTGAACTGCTGAACTCCCTGCTCCAGGGCGGGGATACGCTGATTCTGGAACTGACCAAGCTGAAGGTCTCTAATAGCCAACTGGAAGATGCGCTGAAAGAGGTGAATGAGGCAACGCACCGTTATCTCTTCTGGACCTCCGACGTGCGGCCGATGACCTTCTCGTGGCCGATTGAGATTGTTCAGGATCTGCGCCGCCTTATTTCGCTGGATACCTTCAGCCAGCTGGGCCAGGCCAGCGTGATGATGCTCACCAGTAAAGAGACCATTTTCCCGCTGCTGGCCGCACTGATTCTGGTGGGCTTCAGCATTTACTCGCGCCGGTATTTCACCCGATTCCTGGAACGCTCCAGCGCCCGGGTGGGGAAAGTTACGCAGGATCACTTCTGGCTGACGTTACGCACCGTCTTCTGGTCGATTCTCGTCGCCTCACCGCTACCGGTCCTGTGGATGACGCTTGGATATGGCCTGCGGGAAGCCTGGCCCTACCCGCTCGCGGTGGCGATTGGCGATGGCGTCACTGCCACGGTGCCACTGCTGTGGGTGGTAATGATTTGCGCCACGTTCGCGCGGCCCAACGGTTTGTTCATCGCTCACTTCGGCTGGCCGCGTAATCGCGTTGCACGCGCCATGCGTTACTACCTGATGAGCATCGGACTGATTGTGCCGCTGATTATGGCGCTGATCATGTTTGATAAACTCAACGATCGGGAATTCTCAGGGTCGCTGGGCCGCCTCTGCTTTATGCTGATATGCGGGGCGCTGGCAATTGTCACGCTCAGCCTGAAACGCGCCGGTATCCCGCTCTATCTGGATAAATCCGGTAACGGCGACAACATGTTCAACCGGCTGCTCTGGAACCTGCTGCTGAGCGCACCGCTGATTGCCATGCTGGCAGCGACGGTGGGTTACCTGGCGACCGCCAAGGCGCTGCTGGCGAGGCTTGAAACCTCGGTGGCGATCTGGTTCCTGCTTCTGGTGGTGTATCACGTGATACGCCGCTGGATGCTGATCCAGCGCCGCCGTCTGGCGTTCGACCGTGCCAAGCACCGGCGGGCAGAGATCCTCGCCCAGCGTGCGCGTGGCGAGGAAGAGCCAAACCATGTCAACAGCACAGAAGGCACGACGGAAGCTGACGAAGTCGAGCTGGATCTGGATGCCATCAGTACCCAATCCCTGCGACTGGTACGCTCCATCCTGATGCTGATTGCCCTGCTGTCGGTGATCTTCCTGTGGTCGGAAATTCACTCCGCGTTTGGCTTCCTGGAAAACATCTCTCTGTGGGACGTAACGTCCACGGTACAAGGTGTGGAGAGCCTGGAGCCGATTACCTTAGGCGCGGTGTTGATTGCCATTCTGGTGTTGATCATCACCACCCAGCTGGTGCGTAACTTCCCGGCACTGCTGGAGCTGGCCCTGCTGCAGCATCTCGATTTAACCCCGGGGACGGGATATGCAATTACCACCATCACCAAATATCTGATCATGCTGTTTGGCGGGCTGGTCGGCTTCTCAATGATTGGTATTGAATGGTCGAAACTGCAGTGGCTGGTGGCGGCACTTGGTGTGGGGTTAGGGTTTGGCTTACAGGAGATCTTCGCCAACTTTATCTCTGGCCTGATTATTCTGTTCGAAAAACCGATTCGTATTGGCGATACGGTAACGATCCGCGATTTGACCGGCAGCATCACCAGGATCAACACGCGCGCCACCACGATCAGCGACTGGGACCGTAAAGAGATCATCGTGCCGAACAAGGCGTTTATTACCGAGCAGTTTATCAACTGGTCGCTGTCAGACTCCGTCACGCGTGTGGTGCTGACGGTACCTGCGCCGTCGGATGCCAATAGCGAAGAGGTCACTCAGATCCTCTACACCGCCGCGGAGCGCTGTTCATTTGTGATCGACAACCCGGCGCCGGAAGTGTTCCTGGTGGATTTACAACAGGGGATCCAGATTTTCGAACTGCGTATTTACGCCGCCGAAATGGGACACCGTATGCCACTGCGTCATGAGATCCACCAGCTGATTCTGGCAGGGTTCCGTGAGCACGGCATTGATATGCCGTTCCCACCGTTCCAGATGCGTCTGGAAAGCCTGGACGGGCGCAAAACGGGAAGAACGTTAACGTCAGCGGCGCGCACACGCCCGGCAGGAAGTCTGTAACCCTTCTCCCCTCCCTTCCGGGAGGGGAATGTTTGACCGCTACGCCACTTCCGTCAGCAACGCCACAGAACGTCGGCGGTAATTCTCATAAATCCCCATCGCCAGAAGCGAGAAGAAGACTGGACCGCCCACCATCCACAGTGCGCTACTCCAGTCATTCGCCTCAATCACCGGCTGAATAACGGTAAAGATGTTGGCGAATGCCACTACCAGCACCACCACCGTGGTTGCCAGCAGCGTGGCGGCGCGCGTTTTGAAAATCACAAACGGACGCTCAAGATCCTCCTTCGCCTTAAAGAACGGGAAGGCCAGGCTCAGAAAGAGATAAGGCAGCGTCATCGACACGTTCGCCATCAGGGTCAGCTTGTTATAAAACGCTGACGCGGTATCCCCACCAAACGACACCAGCAAAATGAACACGCTGACCAGCAGGCACTGCATCCACATGGCGTTGGCGGGCATACCTGCGGTATTCAGTTGCGTCATGCGTGCAGGCCACAGCGCTTTTGGCGTGCCCTGAATTATCGCTTTCAACGGAGAGTAAATCAGCGTGAAAAACGCGCCGGTATAGGCAAGGAACATGGACAAGCCGGTGATGCGTGCAAACCAGACGCCCATCGTTGCCGCCGCTTCCGATGTCAGATTCATCGCTTGTACCAGCGTCATCCCCAGGCTTTTCATCAGCACATAGGTAATGTTGCCCAGGTTAGTGGTGTTGTTGCTGAGTACCTGCTGCCAGTTGCTGCTGACGCCCCAGAGGAAAATTGCCAGTGAATAGCCAATGGAGATAACTATCGCGGCAAAAATAATGCCTTTCGCAAAGTTCTTTTCCGGGTTCTCGGTCTTGTCGACCAGGCCGCCCACCGCCTCAATACCGCCGTACGCAAAAATGGCAAACACCACAAAGGAGAGCATAGCGAGCCCGGACTGATAGCTCGGGTTGGGCGAGGAAACGAAGTTCACCTCCTGAGCGAAATGTCCGCCGTTCAGGCACAGAATAGCAATGCTGACCACCAGCAGCACCAGATTCAGGCACATCACCGAGATCCCACCCACGGCGGTAATGCGGGCTATTTTGTTGATGCCCTTAGACGCCACCAGCGTTACAACCACCATCCAGCAGACGGCCAGAATCCCGACCACCTGCGTGGAGCTCAGACCGGCCAAAGACCAGACCTGAGTGTAATCGCTGCCGAAAACAAACGTCGAAAACGGTACCCAGACCTTGGCCGCCGTACTGACCATCCAGACCACATACGAGGAGAACCACATAAACGTGCCGATAAACGCGTAGCGCGGGCCGATGCTGTTGTTCATCCAGGAATAGATCCCGCCCTCTTCTTTGCGGTAGGCCGCCCCCATTTCCGCCATCATCAGCGCAAACGGTATGAAGAAAAACAGGGCCGAGACGATGTAGAACGGCGTTGCGCTGTAGCCCATCAGATAGAAAGCCGACGGGCTGTTGGCAAAGCCAAAGACGGAGGTAAAAATCATCAGGATGAGCCCGGTGAGGGTCATCTTTTTAAGTGACTGGGACATAGCGCCATCCAAAGGAAGTTAAACTGCGCGGATGGTAGCAGATGACCAGACTAATATTGTGGCTATTAGGGGCAAATTAAGAAAAAGACCTGCGTACAGAGAATGTGGCAGTTTTTAATGTTGTCGTGCGGAAATGGAAAGGTTAATTGACATCAGAGGTGAGCCGGGTAAGCGACAGTGCTACCCGGCAATACGGTGCGTTATGCGCGATCGACCGTAAACGCGATCACTTCGCCCAGCTGTTCTGCGCCCAGCGCCAGCATCACCAGACGATCAACGCCCAGCGCCACGCCGGAGCAGTCCGGTAGACCCGCCTTCAATGCTTCCAGCAGATGGGTATCAATCGGCTGCTGCGGCAGACCACGTGCCGCGCGCTTGCGGTTATCCTGCTCAAAACGCTGCTGCTGTTCGCGTGCGTCGGTCAGTTCGTGGAAGCCGTTCGCCAGCTCGATACCTTTGTAATAGACCTCAAAACGCTCCGCCACGCGGTGATCTTCGGTGCTGATCTGCGCCAGCGAAGCCTGGCTTGCCGGGAAGTGATATACAAACGTCGGCCGGTCTTTGCCAATTTGCGGCTCAACGCCAAAGGTGAAGAGCAGTTGCAGCAGCGTGTCGCGGTCTTCTTCGGTATCTGCCACGTTGCTCAGATCCAGTTTTGCCGCCACTTCGCGCAGCTGCGCTTTATCCGCAGAAAGCGGATCAATTTCCAGGTAACGCTGGAAAACCTGCTGATAAGAGAGCGTTTCCGCTTCTGAGCACTCCAGCACCTGCTGCAGCAGATCGTCCACCTCGTTCATCAGGCGGTACATATCATAATGCGGACGGTACCACTCCAGCATGGTGAATTCCGGATTGTGGTGACGCCCCATCTCTTCATTACGGAAACTGCGGCACAGCTGATAGACCGGGCCACACCCTGCCGCCAGCAGGCGTTTCATGTGGTATTCCGGGCTGGTCATCAGATACAAATTCATGCCCTGTGAGTGGCCAGGACCAACAAAACGGGTTTCAAACGGGACCAGATGAATATCCGTTACCGTTGCCTGACTCATGCACGGGGTTTCCACCTCAAGGACGCCGCGGTCGGCAAAGAAGCGGCGGATCTCCGCCATAATTGCAGCGCGTTTTAGCAGGTTGGGGATGGATGCGCTCGGCTGCCAGGTGGCCGTTTCGCTCATGAGTTTTTCTCCGATTTCAGACAAGGGCACGAAGTCTACTCGTTACCAGGGACGGAGACAAATTTTGCGCAGTAAAAAAGCGCATTTCATTTAGGTGAACAATTGCGCGACGAAATTCATTACTCACCGCGATAAATCGCCGCACATAACAGCAAAAAAATCGAACACGTCAAATTTCCCTGACATCCACGCGGTTATACTGCTTTACCCATAAAGGAGCAGTGGAAACGCTTTCGCAATCGTCCTTTTGGACGGGTGAACTACCTTTAGTTTATCGCGTTGCGAAATAACAAAAATCTGGAGGAATGTCGTGCAAACTTTTCAAGCCGATCTTGCCGTTATAGGCGCTGGCGGGGCTGGATTACGTGCTGCGATTGCTGCAGCACAAGCTAATCCCAACGCTAAAATCGCATTGATTTCAAAAGTCTATCCGATGCGCAGCCATACGGTTGCCGCAGAAGGAGGATCCGCCGCCGTTGCGCAGGATCATGACAGCTTCGAATACCATTTCCACGACACGGTTGCAGGGGGCGACTGGCTTTGCGAGCAGGATGTCGTTGACTACTTTGTACACCATTGTCCTACGGAGATGACCCAGCTTGAACAGTGGGGATGTCCGTGGAGCCGTCGTCCGGACGGCAGCGTCAACGTTCGCCGCTTCGGCGGGATGAAGATCGAGCGCACCTGGTTCGCCGCCGATAAAACCGGCTTCCACATGTTGCACACCCTGTTCCAGACCTCCCTTCAGTTCCCACAGATTCAGCGCTTTGACGAACATTTCGTCCTCGACATTCTGGTTGATGACGGTCAGGCGCGCGGTCTGGTGGCGATGAACATGATGGAAGGTACCCTCGTCCAGATCCGCGCCAACGCGGTGGTCATGGCTACCGGCGGTGCGGGGCGTGTTTACCGCTACAACACCAACGGCGGTATCGTCACCGGTGACGGCATGGGCATGGCGCTCAGCCACGGCGTGCCGCTGCGGGATATGGAGTTCGTGCAGTATCACCCTACTGGCCTGCCGGGCTCCGGCATTCTGATGACGGAAGGCTGCCGTGGTGAAGGCGGGATCCTGGTCAATAAAAATGGCTACCGCTATCTGCAGGATTACGGCATGGGCCCGGAAACCCCGCTCGGCGAGCCGAAAAACAAATACATGGAACTGGGCCCGCGCGACAAAGTGTCTCAGGCCTTCTGGCACGAGTGGCGCAAAGGCAACACCATCGCTACGCCACGCGGCGATGTGGTCTACCTCGACCTGCGTCATCTTGGCGAGAAGAAACTGCTGGAACGTCTGCCATTCATTTGCGAACTGGCAAAAGCCTACGTTGGCGTCGATCCGGTGAAAGAGCCGATCCCGGTACGTCCAACGGCCCACTACACCATGGGCGGTATCGAAACCGATCAGCAGTGCGAAACCCGCATTAAAGGGCTGTTTGCCGTGGGCGAGTGCTCCTCTGTCGGCCTGCACGGTGCTAACCGTCTGGGGTCAAACTCACTGGCGGAGCTGGTGGTATTTGGCCGCATGGCGGGCGAACGCGCGATGGAGCGTGCTGCCACCGCCGGCGAGGCGAACAGCGCGGCGCTGGATGCCCAGGTCGTTGACGTCGAAAAACGGCTGAAAAACCTGGTGAACCAGGAAGGAAATGAAAACTGGTCGAAAATCCGCGACGAGATGGGCCTGTCGATGGAAGAAGGCTGCGGTATCTACCGTACCCCTGAGCTGATGCAAAAAACCGTGGATAAGCTGGCTGAGCTGCAGGAGCGCTTCAAGCGCGTGCGCATTACCGATACCTCCAGCGTGTTCAACACAGACCTGCTCTATACCATCGAGCTGGGTCACGGCCTGAACGTGGCGGAATGTATGGCGCACTCTGCGCTGGCACGTAAAGAGTCACGCGGCGCGCATCAGCGTCTTGATGAAGGCTGCACCGAACGTGATGACGTCAATTTCCTGAAACACACTCTCGCCTGGCGCGATGCGGATGGCACCACCCGTCTGGACTACAGCGACGTGAAAATCACGACGTTGCCACCGGCTAAACGCGTGTATGGCGCAGAAGCAGAAGCCGCCGAGAAGAAGGAGAAGGCGAATGGCTGAGATGCAGAAACTGAAAATCGAAGTGGTGCGCTACAATCCGGAAGTGGACACTGCACCGCACAGCGCATTCTATGAAGTCCCTTATGACGAGCAAACCTCTCTGCTGGATGCGCTCGGCTATATCAAAGATAACCTTGCGCCGGACCTGAGCTACCGCTGGTCGTGCCGTATGGCAATCTGCGGCTCCTGCGGCATGATGGTCAACAAGGTGCCGAAACTGGCCTGTAAAACTTTCCTGCGTGAATACACCAAAGGCATCAAAGTAGAAGCGTTGGGTAACTTCCCGATTGAACGCGATCTGGTGGTCGATATGACTCACTTTATCGAAAGTCTGGAAGCGATTAAGCCGTACATCATCGGCAATCCACGTACGCCGGATCAGGGGACGAACACCCAGACGCCAGCTCAGATGGCGAAATACCATCAGTTCTCCGGCTGCATCAACTGTGGTCTGTGCTACGCCGCGTGTCCACAGTTTGGCCTGAATCCAGAGTTTATTGGCCCGGCGGCCATTACCCTGGCGCACCGCTATAACGAGGACAGCCGCGACCACGGTAAAAAAGAACGTATGGCGCAGCTTAACAGCCAGAACGGCGTCTGGAGCTGTACTTTTGTGGGCTACTGCTCCGAAGTCTGTCCGAAGCACGTCGACCCGGCCGCCGCTATTCAGCAGGGTAAAGTGGAAAGCTCGAAAGACTTTCTTATCGCCACCCTGAAACCACGCTAAGGAGTGCATAATGACGACTAAACGCAAAGCCTACGTGCGGCCAATGCCGTCCACCTGGTGGAAGAAACTGCCGTTTTATCGCTTCTATATGCTGCGTGAAGGCACCGCGGTGCCGGCGGTCTGGTTCAGCCTGGAGCTGATGTACGGCGTTTATGCCCTCAAACATGGCCCTGAAACCTGGGCCAGCTTTGTCGGCTTCCTGCAAAACCCCATCATCGTGATCCTGAACCTGATTGTGCTCGCGGCAGCGCTGCTTCATACCAAAACCTGGTTTGAACTGGCGCCAAAAGCGGCGAACATCATCATTAAAGACGAGAAAATGGGGCCAGAGCCTGTCATTAAAGGGCTATGGGGAGTGACGATCCTCGTCACTGTGGTCATTCTGTTTGTCGCACTGTTCTGGTAAGGAGACTACTGTGATTAATCCAAATCCAAAACGTTCTGACGAGCCGGTCTTCTGGGGACTGTTTGGCGCAGGGGGGATGTGGAGCGCCATCATCGCGCCGGTCATCATCCTGCTGGTCGGTATTATGCTGCCACTGGGGCTGTTTCCGGGCGATGCGCTGGGTTACGAGCGAGTACTGGCCTTTGCCAGCAGCTTTATTGGCCGTGTGTTCATCTTCCTTATGATCGTCCTGCCGCTGTGGTGTGGCCTGCACCGTATTCACCATGCGATGCATGACCTGAAAATCCATGTCCCGAGCGGGAAATGGGTGTTCTACGGCCTGGCAACCATCCTGACGGTGGTTACGCTGATTGCCGTGGTTACTATCTGATACATCAGGCCCGCCCCCCGGCGGGCCTGTCATTTCTGCATTTTCCCCACCAGCCACTGCGCAAACTCACGCATTGCAGGGGTTTCTGTCCGTGACTGCAATCGGGTTAACCAGTAACTGCCCAGCTCAATCTGTGTCGCAAACGGCTGAATGATACGTTCACTGTTCAGCAGATGAGTGAACATACTCACAGGCGCGATAGCAATTCCCACGCCGGCCTGCGCGGCTTCCAGCATGGTAACGGATGAATCAAACACCATCACCCGATGCGTTGGTGACGGCGGGAGTTCGCCCGCGGCCTGCATCCACGCCGACCATTCGTCGCGTCGGTAAGAGCGCAGCAGCGTAAACTTCAGCATGTCCGCCGGTGCTTGTAGCCCGACGGCAATTTCAGGCGTGCACAGCGGAGCCAGCGGCGCAGAACACAGAAACGTCGCTTCAGTGCCATGCCACGCCCCTCCACCGTAGCGGATCGTGTAATCCAGCCCTTCGGCGGCCGGATCGACGCGGTTATTATGGGTCGAAAGATGCAGATCGATATGCGGATAGCGGCGACGGAAATCATCCAGCTGCGCGAATAACACCCCGGTCGCAAAAGTCCCCACCACGCCAATTTTAAGCTTCTCCAGAGCGCGATGACTGGCAAAGCGATCCAGCATGCCGGCGATACGATCAAACGAATCGTTCAGCACCGGCAGCAGATTCTCGCCCTCTGTCGTCAGCATCAATCCGCGCGAAACCCGGACAAACAGCTGACAGTTCAGATGTTGTTCCAGCGTCTTAACGTGCTGACTGATGGCTGAATGGGTGACATTCAGCTCAATGGCAGCATTAGTAAAACTGAGGTGCCTTGCGGCGGCTTCGAAGGCACGAAGCGAATTAAGCGGTAAATAGCTGCGTGTCATCAACCCATCCGTTAGAAAAATTAACAGCTAATGCTAAATTTAACCGTTTGTCAGCCACAGTCAAATCCAACAGACTGGGTATGTCTGACGGGCCCGGACACTCCCTTGACTCGCTATTACGGAAGATAACTGATGATGAAAAAATCCCTGTGCTGCGCTCTGCTGCTCAGCACCTCCTGCGCTGCATTAGCCGCACCTCTGTCAGAAACACAGCTGGCGAAGGTCGTGGAACGTACCGTTACGCCCCTGATGAAAGCGCAGTCTATTCCGGGTATGGCGGTCGCCGTGATCTATCAGGGCCAGCCGCACTACTTCACCTTCGGCAAGGCCGATGTCGCCGCGAACACACCCGTCACTGCACAAACGCTGTTTGAGCTGGGCTCAATCAGCAAAACCTTCACCGGCGTTCTGGGTGGCGATGCTATTGCTCGCGGTGAAATTTCGCTGGGCGATCCGGTGACCAAATACTGGCCTGAACTGACCGGCAAACAGTGGCAGGGCGTTCGCATGCTGGACCTGGCAACCTATACTGCCGGTGGCCTGCCGTTACAGGTGCCCGATGAGGTTACCGATAATGCCTCGCTGCTGCGTTTTTACCAGTCCTGGCAACCACAGTGGGCGCCAGGCACCACGCGTCTTTATGCGAATGCCAGCATCGGTCTGTTTGGGGCTCTGGCGGTAAAACCTTCTGGCATGCGCTTTGAGCAGGCGATGACGGAGCGGGTCCTGAAGCCGCTTAACCTGAACCATACGTGGATTAACGTTCCGAAGGCAGAAGAACAGCATTACGCCTGGGGTTATCGTGACGGTAAAGCGGTTCACGTTTCGCCGGGCATGCTCGACGCCGAAGCGTATGGCGTGAAAACCAACGTGAAGGATATGGCGAGCTGGGTGGTGGCTAACATGGCCCCCGATGGGGTACAGGATGCCTCACTGAAGCAGGGCATGGCGCTTGCACAGTCTCGCTACTGGCGCACAGGCTCGATGTACCAGGGCCTGGGCTGGGAGATGCTCAACTGGCCGGTAGAAGCCAAAGCCGTGGTGGAGGGCAGCGACAACAAGGTAGCGCTTGCACCGTTGCCCGTGGCAGAAGTGAACCCTCCGGCTCCACCGGTAAAAGCGTCATGGGTACATAAAACAGGCTCGACGGGCGGATTTGGCAGCTACGTGGCATTTATCCCTGAGAAGGAACTCGGCATTGTTATGCTGGCGAACAAGAGCTACCCGAACCCGGCGCGCGTGGAAGCGGCATACCGTATTCTGAGCGCTCTGCAGTAACATCTTGCCGGGTGATGCTGATGCCCACCCGGCCTGCAAAATTCCCGCATTTTCCTTGCTGTCATCTACACTTAACAAAAAACAGTAAGGAAACTCCTATGCGCATTTTGCCTGTTATCGCCGCAGTGACAGCCGCGTTTTTAGTGGTTGCCTGCAGCTCCCCTACTCCCCCTCCCGGCGTCACCGTTGTCAGCAATTTCGACGCACAACGTTTTCTTGGAACATGGTATGAAATCGCGCGCCTTGACCACCGTTTTGAACGGGGTTTAGAGAAGGTCACGGCAAATTACAGCCCGATGGATGACGGCGGTATTCAGGTTATCAACCGGGGCTATAATCCGGACCGGGAAATGTGGCAGCAGTCGATTGGACAAGCGTACTTTACCGGCGACCCGCGACGGGCCGCGCTCAAAGTCTCCTTCTTCGGCCCGTTCTATGGCGGATATAACGTGATCGCGCTCGACAGAGAGTACCGTCACGCACTGGTCTGCGGGCCGGATCGCAACTATCTGTGGATCCTCTCTCGCACCCCAACCCTTTCACCTGAGATGAAACAGCAGATGCTGGACGTCGCGACCCGGCAAGGGTTTGATGTGTCGAAACTCATCTGGGTAGAACAACCCCATTAATGGGTGCTGAGCTTCAACCCAATAATACCGGCCACAATCAGGGCGAGGCTGGCGATACGCGCCAGACTCGCTGACTCACCCAACAGCAGGATCCCCGTGATGGCCGCCCCCACGGCGCCAATTCCCGTCCAGACGGCATACGCTGTCCCCACCGGTAAAGAACGCATCGCCCACGAGAGCAAAACGATACTCACAATCATCGCGGTAAGGGTAATGACGCTGGGTGTCAGGCGGGTAAAACCGTGGGTGTACTTCAGACCTATCGCCCATACCACTTCGAGCAGGCCAGCAATAACAAGAATGATCCAGGACATTTCAGGCTCCTTAACTTAAATGCAAGTTGGGGCCGTCCCCGATGAAGGAAGCGCTTACGGGTCGTCCCGCAAGGCAAAGATTACGCCTCATATTTTGGTTAGCGTGCGATTTTTTTTCAATCCTTTTGTGCTGAACATGTTAAGGCAAGAAATAGCCGCAGTATGCCGCGCAGTTCAGGCATTTATCACTCATCCGACTTCTCTATGATGATGTGCTTTCTGATGGCAGGAAGCCAAACCACTAGCCGACTGCGAATATAATATGTTCAAAATTCTTTTGATTGACCGTTGTCACTTCACCCGCACCGGGTTTGAAGCATGGCTCAATCATTCCGGTTTATTTCCGGAAAACGTCGTTGTGACCGGCCTGAATAATCTTTTCCTCGCCAGAGAGCACATTCTGCAATGGAAACCGACGCTGGTTATTGCTGACCTGCATGGGTTCAGACAGGATGTACATCCCTTTCAGTCCCTCTCATCTTTGCTGAACGCCAGCGAAAGAGTGCCCTTTATTTTGCTGCAATCGGGTGAGGATAGTGAAATGACCGCCTGGCTGAAGCAATTCCCGGTCTGGTCATCGCTGTTGAAAAATGCCCGTCTTGAACAACTGGGGACAGTTATCCACGACGCACTCATTTCGCACGCGAACAGTGAAAAGCCAAAGGTAACCGCGCCTTTGCTGACGCGCCAGGAGGAGAAAGTGCTGACGTTGTGGATGGAGGGTGCCAGCAATCAGAAAATTGCGGCTCACCTGAGTATTAACGGTAAAACGGTCTATACCTATAAACGGAATATCCGCATGAAATTGCATATGGATACGCGTTATTCACCGTTTTTATCCCTGCAGGAATCAGAAAGCTGACGGTACGAAACCCGTCTGGTTCCGTACCGTTTATTCAATTACTGCTGTGCTTTACTTGCCGCACCAGAGATTGCGCTACCACCTTCAGAAATATCCTGACCAACGCCACGCGTGGTATTACAGGCTGTTAATACTGAAGAAAGTACCAGGACTGAAAAGATCGCTGCAATTGTCTTCTTAACCATAATATCTTCCTTTTATAGCCAAAGTTGTTTTGTGTATAGCAACTTAAGAATAGACAATATCCCGTCGTTTGACGGAAAAGGACGCATTTTTAGGAAAATTAGACGGGGTTAGCTGGCCGCGTGAGAAATGATATGGCCGAGATCCTGGATATCTTCCCCCATTCCACGCGTGGTGTTACAGCCGGAAAGCAACGCGCTGGACAGCGCTAACAGAAGCAGAATTTTAACGGTACGGTTCATCATCCCTGCCTGCAAAAAACAGGCGCAGCGGGCGCTGCGCCTTCAGTCTTGACGTAAATTACTTCACGCGAGATACGTATTCGCCGGAGCGGGTATCTACTTTGATCACTTCACCAGTCTGTACAAACAGTGGAACTTTAACCACTGCACCGGTGGACAGGGTAGCTGGCTTGCCGCCAGTACCTGCGGTATCACCTTTCAGACCTGGGTCGGTTTCAACGATTTCCAGCTCTACGAAGTTTGGTGGGGTAACAGCGATAGGCTGGCCGTTCCACAGGGTCACGATGCACTCAGCCTGGTCCAGCAGCCATTTTTCGCTATCGCCAATCGCTTTAGCATCCGCAGACAGCTGCTCGAACGTTTCGTTGTTCATGAAGTGCCAGAACTCACCGTCGTTGTACAGGTAAGTCAGATTCATATCGACAACATCAGCGCCTTCAGCGGAGTCAGTAGACTTGAAGGTTTTCTCAACACGGGTACCGGTCAGCAGGCGACGCAGCTTAACGCGCGCGAATGCCTGGCCTTTACCTGGTTTAACGAATTCGCTGGCTTCAACTGCGTACGGTTCGCCGTCCATCATGATTTTAAGACCAGCACGAAAATCGTTGCTATAGTACGTTGCCATAAGGCCCTCTAAATTTGTTAACTGGTAGCTAAGCCACAAAATGGCGCATATTGTAACCCTAAACACCCCGTCCAGAGAAGATTGGTTATCGCAACTTGCCGATGTAATCACCAGTCCTGATGAATTGCTGCGTCTGTTAGACCTCGATCAGCACCCAGAGTTGCTTGCAGGCCGCGAGGCTAAGCGACTTTTTGCCCTGCGTGTTCCCCGCGCGTTTGTTGCCCGTATGGAGAAAGGAAACCCTGACGATCCATTATTAAAACAAACGCTTACTGCGCAGGAAGAGTTTATATCAGCGCCAGGATACAGCACCGATCCTCTGGAAGAGCAGAACAGTGTGGTACCGGGTTTACTGCACAAATATCTCAACCGTGCTCTTCTGCTGGTGAAAGGCGGTTGCGCGGTAAACTGCCGTTATTGTTTCCGTCGCCACTTCCCGTATGCCGAAAATCAGGGTAATAAACGCAACTGGCAGGTCGCCCTGGACTATATCGCCGCCCATCCGGAACTGGATGAGATCATTTTTTCAGGTGGCGATCCGCTGATGGCAAAAGATCATGAACTGGACTGGCTGTTGACCCAGCTTGAAGCCATTCCACACATCAAGCGTTTGCGCATCCACAGCCGTTTACCGATTGTTATTCCGGCACGCATCACGGACGGTCTGGTATCTCGCCTTGAGCAGTCTCGTTTACAGGTTCTGCTGGTGAACCATATCAACCATGCGAATGAAATCGACGAGGCATTCCGTGCGGCGATGGCGCGTCTGCGCAAAGCGGGTGTGACGCTCTTGAACCAGAGCGTGTTGCTGCGCGGTGTGAATGATAATGCCCGGGTTCTGGCGGAGCTCAGTAATGCGTTATTCGATGCGGGCGTGATGCCCTACTACCTGCACGTACTGGATCGTGTGCAAGGCGCGGCGCATTTCATGGTCACGGATGATGAGGCCCGGCAGATTATGCGCGAACTGTTAACGCTGGTTTCAGGCTATATGGTGCCGAAGCTGGCGCGAGAGATTGGCGGTGAGCCGAGTAAGACGCCGCTGGATTTGCAACTGCGGCAACAATAACGGCAGGTGGCGCTACGCTTATCTGCCCGGTGGGGTTGGGCGCAGCGCCATCAGCAATGTAGATCAGTTAGGGCACTTATAGACCTGGCCATTCATCTGGCTGGCCGTTGGCACGAAGCTGGACAACATCCCTTGCGACGGGCTGCTCACACCGTAAATCACGTTGCCACCCATCTCTGCAGCCTGGTTACGCAGCGCGTTAGCGGCACCGCGCATAGATCCACCTTCTTCACCGTGCTGACCCGACATCCAGTTGCTTTGCTCACCGGTTGCCGTGCCTAAAAACTGGCACTCGTTACCCGGCTTATCTTCAACAAAGCGAACGCCCTGACCTGCAGCAGACAGCTCATTGCTGGAGCTACAACCCGCCAGCAGCAATGCTGCTCCTACGATCCCTGCACAGACTTTTACGCGCATGTTATTCCTCGTTTTCAATAAGCTGGACAGCAGATGTTGTCCGTGTGTAAACCTTATACTAAAAAGATGACCAAAAGAAAAACCCCCGAGCATTTCTGCCCGGGGGTTTTTCTCATTCTAAGCGGTAAAGCGCACGATTACATCATGCCGCCCATACCACCCATGCCGCCCATACCCGCAGCACCTAAGTCAGGTGCGTCGCCTTTAGGCATGTCGGTCACCATGCACTCGGTAGTGATCATCAGACCCGCTACAGAGGCCGCGTACTGCAGTGCAGAACGGGTCACTTTGGTTGGATCCAGGATACCGAAGTCGATCATGTTGCCGTATTCTTCAGTTGCAGCGTTGTAACCGTAGTTACCTTCGCCCGCTTTCACCATGTTCGCAACCACGGATGGCTCTTCACCGGCGTTGGAAACGATCTGACGCAGTGGTGCTTCCATTGCGCGCAGCGCAACTTTGATACCCACGTTCTGATCTTCGTTCTGAGCAGTCAGGCCAGCCAGTTTAGCGGCAACACGCACCAGCGCGACACCACCACCAGCTACCACGCCTTCTTCTACTGCTGCACGGGTCGCGTGCAGAGCATCGTCAACGCGTGCTTTCTTCTCTTTCATTTCAACTTCAGTTGCCGCGCCCACTTTGATTACTGCCACGCCGCCTGCCAGTTTCGCTACGCGCTCCTGCAGTTTTTCACGGTCGTAATCAGAGGTTGCTTCTTCAATCTGCTTACGGATCTGAGCAACACGGCCCTGAATAGCCGCTTCTTCACCCACGCCATCGATGATGGTGGTGGTGTCTTTGTTGATCACAACGCGTTTAGCCTGGCCCAGGTCTTCCAGGGTCGCTTTTTCCAGCTCCATACCGATCTCTTCAGAGATTACGGTACCGCCAGTCAGGGTAGCGATATCCTGCAGCATCGCTTTACGGCGGTCGCCGAAGCCAGGTGCTTTAACCGCAGCCACTTTCACGATGCCACGCATGGTGTTAACCACCAGGGTCGCCAGTGCTTCACCTTCAACGTCTTCAGCAATGATAACCAGCGGCTTGCCTGCTTTCGCAACGGCTTCCAGCACTGGCAGCATTTCACGGATGTTGGAGATTTTCTTGTCAGCCAGCAGGATGAATGGGCTTTCCAGCTCAACAGCGCCCGTTTCTGGCTTGTTGATGAAGTATGGGGACAGGTAACCGCGATCGAACTGCATACCTTCAACCACGTCCAGTTCGTCTTCCAGACCGGTACCGTCTTCAACGGTGATCACGCCTTCTTTACCGACTTTGTCCATCGCTTCCGCGATCAGTTTACCTACGGTTTCGTCGGAGTTAGCGGAGATAGTACCAACCTGAGCAATCGCTTTAGAGTCGGAGCATGGAACGGACAGCGCTTTCAGTTCTTCAACCGCCGCAGTAACCGCTTTGTCGATACCGCGCTTCAGATCCATTGGGTTCATACCCGCAGCAACGGCTTTCAGACCTTCGGTGATGATAGCCTGTGCCAGTACGGTTGCGGTGGTGGTACCGTCGCCTGCAGCGTCGTTCGCTTTAGAGGCAACTTCTTTCACCATCTGCGCGCCCATGTTTTCGAACTTGTCTTCCAGCTCGATTTCACGTGCTACAGAAACACCGTCTTTAGTAATGGTTGGCGCGCCGAAGGATTTATCCAGCACTACGTTACGGCCTTTCGGGCCCAGGGTCACTTTAACTGCATCTGCCAGTACGTTTACGCCGCGGAGCATTTTTACACGAGCGTCGTTACCGAATTTTACGTCTTTAGCTGCCATGTTCTTATTTCCTCAAATTCTCGTGCGTAAAATTACGCTTCAACAATTGCCAGAATGTCGCTTTCGGACATGATCAACACTTCTTCATTGTCGATCTTCTCGGATTTCACGCCGTAGCCATCGTTGAAAATTACGATGTCACCAACTTTAACGTCCAGTGGCTGCACAGTTCCGTTTTCCAGAATGCGGCCCTTACCGACAGCGATGATTTCGCCACGCGTTGATTTTGCTGCTGCAGAACCAGTCAGAACGATGCCGCCAGCAGACTTGGTTTCAACTTCTTTACGTTTGACGATCACACGATCATGTAACGGACGAATACTCATTGATAGCTCTCCTTTGAGAAAGTCATTATCAGTTATGGATGACGCCGGTCCGCACGCGGTTTTCCGACTAGTGCCCTGAGAGATGGGGATAGCTTTTTCCCCCTTCAAGGGGCAGACGAAAAAAAATTTGCGAAAGTGTTACCATCGCCTCTCTTTTGATCGTGGCAGGGCGATGTCAATGAGTGGACTAAAACAGGAGTTGGGACTGGCGCAGGGCGTGGGTCTGCTGTCGACCTCCTTGTTAGGTACGGGTGTGTTTGCGGTACCCGCGCTGGCAGCACTGGTGGCCGGCAATAATAGCTTGTGGGCGTGGCCAGTGCTGATTGTGCTGGTGTTTCCGGTCGCGGTCGTGTTTGCCATCCTCGGACGGCATTTCCCCAGCGCGGGCGGCGTAGCGCACTTTGTCGGTATGGCGTTTGGTCCGCGACTGGAGCGGGTCACCGGCTGGCTGTTTCTTTCTGTTATTCCCGTCGGTCTACCGGCAGCGTTGCATATCGCGACCGGTTTTGGCCAGGCGCTGTTTGGCTGGCATAACGAGCAACTGCTGCTGGCCGAGCTGGGTACGCTGGCCATCGTCTGGTGGGTCGGCTCACGGGGTGCCAGTTCAAGTGCCAACCTGCAAACCGTCGTTGCAATACTGATTGTGGCCCTCATTGTCGCCATCTGGTGGAAAGGGGATATTACGCTGAAGGAGATCCCCTTCCCCGCGGTAAGTGACGTCAACCATTCGCAGCTGTTCGCTGCGCTATCGGTGATGTTCTGGTGTTTTGTCGGGCTGGAGGCGTTCGCCCATCTGGCCTCTGAGTTTAAACAACCGGAACGGGATTTCCCGCGCGCCCTGATGATTGGCCTGCTGTTAGCAGGTACCGTTTACTGGGCCTGTACCGTGCTGGTACTGTATTTCAACGCGTTCGCCGCGGATAAAGCGGCCGCTGCCTCGCTGCCGGGCATTGTGGTGCAACTGTTTGGTCTGAAAGCGCTGTGGGTCGCCTGTGTTATTGGCTATCTGGCCTGTTTTGCCAGCCTCAATATCTACATCCAGAGCTTTGCGCGTCTGGTGTGGTCGCAGGCGCTTGATAAACCAGAGAGCCGCCTTGCGCGCCTGTCTAAACGTCAGCTGCCGTTGAATGCGCTTAATACCGTGCTGGGCTGCTGCGTCTTGAGTTCGCTATGTATTTACGCGCTGAATATCAATCTTGATGCCCTGATCGTGTACGCCAACGGGATTTTCATCATGATCTACCTGCTGTGCATGCTGGCGGGTTGTCGTCTGCTGAAAGGTCGCTATAAAGCGCTGGCAGTGGTTGGTGGCGTGCTTTGCCTGCTGTTGCTGGCGATGGTGGGGTGGAAAAGTCTGTATGCGATTAGCATGCTGGCGGGGCTGTGGCTGTTTTTACCGAAACGCGGCACCCTGTAAAACAAAGCCCGGTAGCGATTCGCTTACCGGGCCTGGCCTCTTTTACCGATCGTCTTTATGGTCTAAACGGTCGCGCTGTTCATCTTTACGCTGATACTCCCCTTCGAAAGTATCCCCCGGCCCTGTACTGAAGCCACCGCCCGGCATACGGCTAAAACGCAGATGCGGCAGTAGCTTCATGGTCAGGTGTTTTTGCACCGGCGGCAGAAGCAGCAGCAGGCCGAGGAAGTCAGTGAAGAACCCCGGCAGGATCAGCAGCAGGCCAGCAATAATCAGCGAGACGCTTTTGATCATCTCTGCGGCCGGGCTTTCGCCTGCGGCCATCTTCTGCTGCATTATCAGGAAATTTTTGAAACCCTGATTACGCACCAGCGACATGCCGATCACCGAAGTGAAAATCACCAGAATCAGCGTTAGCAGGACACCCAGTACATGGGAGACCTGGATAAAAATTGAAATCTCGATGTAAACATAGAGAAAGAAAGCAATAAATGGTACCCAGCGCACTGGCATCTCCTGTGTGGCAGGCGCCCTCAGGCCCCTGTCTGAATGTGTTCGCGAAACGCGTCTGTAAGAAATGGTGACGGTTAGCCAAAATTCAATCGGTTTGCACGGATATTTTTTCTGGAAATTTTAAAGCGGTGACTCATTTCACAGATTAATAATTATCATGGAATCGGGTCGATAATAAGTGATCCAGATTACGGCAATTCGCTATCATCAGCATATGATCTCGAACATCTGGCTGATTGAGGGAATAATCGTCGGTCAGAAAATATTCAAAACCACATAAATACTGTGTGTTTAGTACAATCCATCGGCAGCTTGAAAAGAAGGTTCACATGTTAAACAACATTCGTATCGAAGAAGACTTGTTGGGTACCAGGGAAGTTCCAGCGGATGCCTACTATGGTGTTCACACTCTGAGAGCGATTGAAAACTTCTACATCAGCAACAACAAAATCAGCGACATCCCTGAATTTGTACGTGGCATGGTGATGGTGAAAAAAGCCGCAGCACTGGCCAATAAAGAGCTGCAAACCATTCCGAAAAGCGCGGCAAATGCGATTATCGCTGCCTGCGATGAAGTGCTGAACAACGGCAAATGCATGGATCAGTTCCCGGTCGATGTCTATCAGGGCGGCGCGGGTACCTCCGTCAACATGAACACCAATGAAGTACTGGCAAACATCGGCCTGGAGTTGATGGGTCATCAGAAAGGTGAATACCAGTATCTGAATCCGAACGACCACGTTAATAAATGTCAGTCCACTAACGACGCCTATCCAACCGGCTTCCGTATCGCGGTGTATGCCTCCGTGGTGAAACTGGTGGACGCCATTAATCAGCTGGGTGATGGCTTCCAGCGCAAAGCCGTTGAGTTCCAGGACATCCTGAAAATGGGTCGTACCCAGCTGCAGGACGCGGTTCCGATGACCCTCGGTCAGGAATTCCACGCGTTTAACGTGCTGCTTAACGAAGAAACTAAAAACCTGCTGCGCACCTCCGAGCTGCTGCTGGAAGTGAACCTGGGCGCAACCGCCATCGGCACGCGTCTGAATACGCCGGACGGTTACCAGCAGCTGGCGGTACAGAAGCTGGCTGAAGTCTCTAACCTGCCGGTTGTGCCTGCAGAAGATCTGATTGAAGCCACCTCCGACTGCGGCGCGTACGTTATGGTTCACAGCGCCCTGAAACGTCTGGCGGTGAAACTCTCCAAAATCTGTAATGACCTGCGCCTGCTCTCTTCCGGTCCACGCGCTGGTCTGAATGAAATCAACCTGCCAGAGCTGCAGGCCGGTTCGTCCATCATGCCGGCGAAAGTGAACCCGGTAGTGCCAGAAGTGGTGAACCAGGTCTGCTTTAAAGTCATCGGTAACGATACAACCGTGACCATGGCCTCTGAAGCCGGCCAGCTGCAGCTGAACGTCATGGAGCCGGTCATCGGCCAGGCAATGTTTGAATCCATCCACATTCTGACCAACGCCTGCTACAACCTGCTGGAGAAATGCGTTAACGGCATCACCGCGAACAAAGAAGTTTGTGAAGGGTATGTCTACAACTCCATCGGCATCGTCACCTACCTCAACCCGTTCATCGGCCACCATAACGGCGACATCGTCGGTAAGATTTGCGCCGAAACAGGTAAGAGCGTGCGTGAAGTCGTTCTGGAACGTGGACTGTTGACCGAAGCCGAGCTGGACGATATCTTCTCGGCCCAGAACCTGATGCACCCGGCATACAAAGCGAAACGATATACCGATGAAAGCGAACAGTAGCAGTTCAGGCTAGGCTTCCTTAAGGCACGTCACTTGTGACGTGCCTTTTTTCTTTATAGGCGTTACCAAAATACAACAATTCAATATCAACTTGTTAATAAGCAAGGCAGGTCCTTATGTTTGGAGCAGAACTCGTCATCGTCCTGTTGGCGATTTATTTGGGAGCAAGACTCGGGGGTATCGGCATTGGTTTTGCCGGCGGTCTCGGGGTGCTCGTACTTACCCTTATCTTTCAGATTAAACCCGGCGCAATCCCTTTTGACGTTATCGAAATCATCATGGCGGTTATTGCCGCTATCGCAGCCATGCAGGTGGCAGGCGGTATGGACTACCTGGTGAGCCTGGCGGAGCGTATGTTACGCCGCCATCCAAAATACATTACCTTCCTTGCCCCGCTGGTGACGTGGTTTATGACCATTCTCGCCGGTACTGGCCACACCGCCTTCTCCACGCTGCCGGTCATTACCGAAGTGGCGAAAGAGCAGGGCATCCGTCCGTCTCGTCCACTCTCGATTGCCGTGGTCGCGTCCCAGATTGCGATTACCGCATCACCTATCTCCGCTGCGGTGGTCTTCTTCGCCGGTATCCTTGAGCCTATGGGCGTGAGTTACCTGACGCTGCTGGCCATCTGTATTCCGGTGACGCTGATTGCAGTGATGATCACCGCCGTGCTGTGTAACTTCCTCGGCGCCGAACTGAAAGACGATCCGGTTTATCAGGAGCGTCTGGCAAAAGGTGAAGTGAAACTGCGTGGTAGCCAGGTCTTCGAACTGAAGCCGCATGCAAAACGCTCTGTCTTGCTGTTCCTGATCGGTATCGTTGCGGTCATGTTCTACGCAACCGCCATCAGTGACACCGTGGGTCTGATCCAAAACCCGGTCCTGCCGCGTAACGAAGCGATTGTGGTATTCATGCTGACTATCGCTACGCTGATCAGCATCACCTGTAAAATCGACACCAGCGAAGTGCTCAACGCCAGCACCTTTAAATCCGGTATGAGCGCCTGCGTGTGTGTACTGGGTGTGGCCTGGCTTGGTGATACCTTCGTGAAAGCTCACATCAGCGATATCCAGACCGTTGCGGGCGACCTGCTGCACAACTATCCGTGGCTCCTGGCTGTGGTGCTGTTCTTTGCCGCAACCCTGCTTTACTCTCAGGCGGCCACCACCAAAGCCCTGATGCCTGCGGCGCTGATGCTGGGTGTTACCCCGCTGACGGCTATTGCCTCGTTTGCTGCCGTTTCTGCACTGTTCGTTTTACCCACCTACCCAACCCTGCTGGCGGCGGTTGAGATGGATGACACTGGCTCGACTCGCATCGGTAAGTACGTGTTTAACCATGCGTTCCTGATCCCGGGCGTGGTGGCTATCTCGCTGTGCGTGATCCTCGGCTTTATCATTGGCGGCATCGTGCTGTAAACAATGATGGGTTGTAAAAATAGTTAAAAACGGGCCGCTCTGCGGCCCGTTTCATTAATGACCAATAGCCTTGCGTGATATAGTGAAGACTTTCGTGATGAGGAGGTCGACTTGTGAACACGCCTGATGCTGTTGTTGTCCTTTGTACCGCCCCTGATGAAGCCTCTGCCCAGGATCTCGCCGCCAAAGTGCTGGCCGAAAAACTGGCAGCCTGCGTGACGCTCCTTCCTGGCGCCACCTCCCTTTACTACTGGGAAGGTAAACTGGAGCAGGAGTACGAAGTCCAGATGTTGCTCAAAACCAATCTGGCGAACCAGCAGGCACTCCTGGACTGCCTCAAATCTCATCATCCTTATCAAACCCCCGAACTGCTGGTATTGCCAGTGGTCCACGGCGACAACGATTATCTCTCATGGCTCAACGCTTCCTTACGCTGATCCTGCTGCTGTGCAGCACATCAGTTTTTGCCGGGTTATTTGACGCTCCCGGCCGTTCGAACGTTATTTCTGCCGACCAGGCATTTGTTTTCGATTTTCAACAAGACCAGCATGACCTGAATCTTACCTGGCAGATAAAAGAGGGGTATTACCTCTATCGCAAGCAGGTCAGCATCACGCCTGCTCAGGCAAAGGTAGGCCCACTTCAGATGCCTGCGGGCGAGTGGCATGAAGACGAGTTTTTCGGCAAAAGTGAAATCTATCGCCAGCGGTTAAGCGTGCCCGTGACGCTCAATCAGGCCGATAAAGGCGCCACAGTGACCGTCACGTATCAGGGCTGTGCCGACGCGGGCTTCTGCTATCCGCCGGAAACCAAAGTCATTCCGCTGAGCGAAGTTAAAGCGGCCGACAGTATGCCTGCGCCTCCCGCAGATGAGAGCGCCGGAATGAAGGACGACGGTCACACAGCACTGCCCTTCTCCGCCTTGTGGGCTTTACTGATTGGTATCGGCATCGCCTTCACGCCGTGCGTGCTGCCCATGTATCCGCTTATCTCCGGAATTGTCCTTGGCGGCAAGCAACGTCTTTCAACCGCACGCGCCCTGCTGCTGGCCTTTATCTACGTGCAGGGTATGGCGTTAACCTACACCGCACTGGGCCTCGTGGTTGCTGCTGCCGGACTGCAGTTCCAGGCTGCACTTCAGCACCCTTATGTGCTGGCTGGCCTGTCGATCGTATTTATTCTGCTGGCGCTGTCGATGTTTGGTTTGTTCAGCTTACAGCTGCCGTCCGCGTTGCAGACTCGCTTAACGCTGATGAGTAACCGTCAGCAGGGGGGCTCCCCGGGCGGCGTGTTCGTGATGGGTGCCATCGCCGGGTTGATTTGCTCACCGTGCACTACCGCGCCACTGAGCGCGATCCTGCTATATATTGCCCAGAGCGGTAACATGTGGCTCGGCGGTGGTACGTTGTATCTCTACGCGCTGGGAATGGGTCTGCCATTGATTCTGGTAACGGTATTCGGCAACCGTCTGCTGCCCAAGAGCGGCCCATGGATGGAGACGGTGAAAACCGCGTTTGGTTTTGTCATTCTGGCGCTGCCGGTGTTCTTGCTCGAGCGTATTATCGGCGACGCCTGGGGGATGCGCCTGTGGGCAATGCTCGGTGTTGCCTTCTTCTGTTGGGCGTTTATCACAAGCCTGGCAGCGAAAAAGCCGTGGATGCGTCTGGTGCAAATCCTCCTGCTCGCCGCCGCGCTGGTGAGCGTACGGCCACTGCAGGACTGGGCATTTGGCACACCCGCGGGACAAACGCAGGCGCATTTGAACTTCATCCAGATAAAGAACGTGGATGAACTCAACAGCGCACTGGCGCAGGCGAAAGGCAAACCGGTCATGCTGGATCTGTATGCTGACTGGTGTGTCGCCTGTAAAGAATTCGAAAAGTACACGTTTAGCGATCCGCAGGTGCAAAGTGCACTGAAAGAGACGGTTCTGCTCCAGGCAAACGTCACCGCCAACAGTACAGCGGATAAGGCACTGCTGAAGCAACTTAACGTGCTGGGTCTGCCAACCATTCTGTTCTTCAACGAACAGGGCCAGGAGCAGCCTGCACAGCGTGTAACCGGGTTTATGGACGCGACGGCATTCAGCGCGCATTTGCGCAATCGCCAACCGTAAACAACACTTGAAACGGGACAAACCGTTGGGAATAACGGAGGAGATAACCGTGCAACGCGAAGACGTACTGGGACAAGCCCTGCAATTACTTGAGATTCAAGGGATCGCCAGCACCACGCTTGAGATGGTAGCCGACCGTATTGATTATCCTCTGGATGAACTCATGCGCTTCTGGCCGGATAAAGAGGCGCTGCTTTACGATGCCCTGCGTTATCTCAGCCAGCAGGTTGATGTCTGGCGCAGGCAGCTAATGTTAAATGAAGAACTGACTGCGGAGCAAAAGCTGCTGGCGCGTTATACCGCCCTGAGCGAATGCGTAAGCAACAACCGTTATCCGGGTTGCCTGTTTATTGCCGCCTGCACCTTCTACCCTGACCCCGGCCATCCTATCCATCAACTGGCGGATCAGCAAAAGCGGGCGGCGCATGATTTCACGCACGAACTGCTGACCACGCTCGAAGTGGATGACCCGGCGATGGTCGCTAAGCAGATGGAGCTGGTACTGGAAGGTTGCCTGAGCCGTATGCTGGTAAACCGTAGCCAGGCCGATGTGGATACAGCACACCGTCTGGCCGAAGATATCCTGCGTTTTGCGCAGTGTCGTATGGGTGGTGCGCTGACGTAATCTGTCTGAAGAATTTGACCTGTTCGGCGCGTAAACCGTCAGATTGCCGCAAAGTTAAGCAGTTGAACGGCTTTTCCCGAAATAGTGTTGACGATCAGGCGCGATTGCGGTTTAATGCGCTCCGTTGCCCGGATAGCTCAGTCGGTAGAGCAGGGGATTGAAAATCCCCGTGTCCTTGGTTCGATTCCGAGTCCGGGCACCACTATTTAAAGAACCCAGCCTATGGCTGGGTTTTTGCTTTTCTGCGTCTGATAAACTCTCCTGTAACCACTCTCTGGTCACATCCTCGTAAACCTGTTCCTGCAGTATTTCATGGCGCTTAAAGTGGTCCTGTGCACGCTAAATTCCGTACTGATCTGAAGTGTTTGGGGAATCCTGAAGGGAGATGATGGGGTTTGGGGTTACCGTATCGTGGCTTCGCCTTGTCTGGCGGCACTCTTTGGGGTATTCAGATGTGTATTTCGCGCCCCAAAGCAAAAAACCCCGCACCATACGGTACGGGGTTCTTTTAATTGATGCCTGGCAGTTCCCTACTCTCACATGGGGAGACCCCACACTACCATCGGCGCTACGGCGTTTCACTTCTGAGTTCGGCATGGGGTCAGGTGGGACCACCGCGCTAAAGCCGCCAGGCAAATTCTGTTAATCTGTATCAGCTGAAAATCGTCTCTCATCGCCAAAACACCTTCGGCGTTGTAAGGTTAAGCCTCACGGTTCATTAGTATCGGTTAGCTCAACGCATCGCTGCGCTTACACACCCGACCTATCAACGTCGTAGTCTTCAACGTTCCTTCAGGAGACTTAAAGTCTCAGGGAGAACTCATCTCGGGGCAAGTTTCGTGCTTAGATGCTTTCAGCACTTATCTCTTCCGCATTTAGCTACCGGGCAGTGCCATTGGCATGACAACCCGAACACCAGTGATGCGTCCACTCCGGTCCTCTCGTACTAGGAGCAGCCCCCCTCAATTCTCCAGCGCCCACGGCAGATAGGGACCGAACTGTCTCACGACGTTCTAAACCCAGCTCGCGTACCACTTTAAATGGCGAACAGCCATACCCTTGGGACCTACTTCAGCCCCAGGATGTGATGAGCCGACATCGAGGTGCCAAACACCGCCGTCGATATGAACTCTTGGGCGGTATCAGCCTGTTATCCCCGGAGTACCTTTTATCCGTTGAGCGATGGCCCTTCCATTCAGAACCACCGGATCACTATGACCTGCTTTCGCACCTGCTCGAGCCGTCACTCTCGCAGTCAAGCTAGCTTATGCCATTGCACTAACCTCCTGATGTCCGACCAGGATTAGCTAACCTTCGTGCTCCTCCGTTACTCTTTGGGAGGAGACCGCCCCAGTCAAACTACCCACCAGACACTGTCCGCAACCCGGATCACGGGTCTACGTTAGAACACCAGCCATTAAAGGGTGGTATTTCAAGGTTGGCTCCACGCAGACTGGCGTCCACGCTTCAAAGCCTCCCACCTATCCTACACATCAAGGACCAGTGTTCAGTGTCAAGCTATAGTAAAGGTTCACGGGGTCTTTCCGTCTTGCCGCGGGTACACTGCATCTTCACAGCGAGTTCAATTTCACTGAGTCTCGGGTGGAGACAGCCTGGCCATCATTACGCCATTCGTGCAGGTCGGAACTTACCCGACAAGGAATTTCGCTACCTTAGGACCGTTATAGTTACGGCCGCCGTTTACCGGGGCTTCGATCAAGAGCTTCGCGTTACCGCTAACCCCATCAATTAACCTTCCGGCACCGGGCAGGCGTCACACCGTATACGTCCACTTTCGTGTTTGCACAGTGCTGTGTTTTTAATAAACAGTTGCAGCCAGCTGGTATCTTCGACTGATTTCAGCTCCACCCGCAGGGGCTTCACCTACATATCAGCGTGCCTTCTCCCGAAGTTACGGCACCATTTTGCCTAGTTCCTTCACCCGAGTTCTCTCAAGCGCCTTGGTATTCTCTACCTGACCACCTGTGTCGGTTTGGGGTACGATTTCGTGTTACCTGATGCTTAGAGGCTTTTCCTGGAAGCAGGGCATTTGTTACTTCAGCACCGTAGTGCCTCGTCATCACACCTCAGCGTTAACAAGGAACCGGATTTACCTGGAACCTCCGCCTACATGCTTAAACCGGGACAACCGTCGCCCGGCTAACATAGCCTTCTCCGTCCCCCCTTCGCAGTAACACCAAGTACAGGAATATTAACCTGTTTCCCATCGACTACGCCTTTCGGCCTCGCCTTAGGGGTCGACTCACCCTGCCCCGATTAACGTTGGACAGGAACCCTTGGTCTTCCGGCGAGCGGGCTTTTCACCCGCTTTATCGTTACTTATGTCAGCATTCGCACTTCTGATACCTCCAGCACCCCTCACAGGACACCTTCAACGGCTTACAGAACGCTCCCCTACCCAACAACGCATAAGCGTCGCTGCCGCAGCTTCGGTGCATGGTTTAGCCCCGTTACATCTTCCGCGCAGGCCGACTCGACCAGTGAGCTATTACGCTTTCTTTAAATGATGGCTGCTTCTAAGCCAACATCCTGGCTGTCTGTGCCTTCCCACATCGTTTCCCACTTAACCATGACTTTGGGACCTTAGCTGGCGGTCTGGGTTGTTTCCCTCTTCACGACGGACGTTAGCACCCGCCGTGTGTCTCCCGTGATAACATTCTTCGGTATTCGTAGTTTGCATCGGGTTGGTAAGCCGGGATGGCCCCCTAGCCGAAACAGTGCTCTACCCCCGAAGATGAGTTCACGAGGCGCTACCTAAATAGCTTTCGGGGAGAACCAGCTATCTCCCGGTTTGATTGGCCTTTCACCCCCAGCCACAAGTCATCCGCTAATTTTTCAACATTAGTCGGTTCGGTCCTCCAGTTAGTGTTACCCAACCTTCAACCTGCCCATGGCTAGATCACCGGGTTTCGGGTCTATACCCTGCAACTTAACGCCCAGTTAAGACTCGGTTTCCCTTCGGCTCCCCTATACGGTTAACCTTGCTACAGAATATAAGTCGCTGACCCATTATACAAAAGGTACGCAGTCACCCCATAAAGAGGCTCCCACTGCTTGTACGTACACGGTTTCAGGTTCTTTTTCACTCCCCTCGCCGGGGTTCTTTTCGCCTTTCCCTCACGGTACTGGTTCACTATCGGTCAGTCAGGAGTATTTAGCCTTGGAGGATGGTCCCCCCATATTCAGACAGGATACCACGTGTCCCGCCCTACTCTTCGAGTTCACAGCCTGTGTGCTTTCGTGTACGGGACTGTCACCCTGTACCGTGCGACTTTCCAGACGCTTCCACTAACACACAAGCTGATTCAGACTCTGGGCTGCTCCCCGTTCGCTCGCCGCTACTGGGGGAATCTCGGTTGATTTCTTTTCCTCGGGGTACTTAGATGTTTCAGTTCCCCCGGTTCGCCTCGTTAACCTATGTATTCAGTTAACGATAGTGTGTCGGAACACACTGGGTTTCCCCATTCGGACATCGCCGGGTCAAAGGTTCATATCACCTCGCCGGCGCTTTTCGCAGATTAGCACGTCCTTCATCGCCTCTGACTGCCAGGGCATCCACCGTGTACGCTTAGTCGCTTAACCTCACAACCCGAAGATGTTTCTTTCGATTCATCACCGGTTTGCGAAAATTTGAGAGACTCGAACACACATAACATGTGTGTCGTTTCAATTTTCAGCTTGATCCAGATTTTTAAAGAGCAAATATCTCAAACGTCACCCGAAGATGAGTTTTGAGATATGTCGGCAGGTGACTTTCACTCACGAACCAGCAAGTGGCGTCCCCTAGGGGATTCGAACCCCTGTTACCGCCGTGAAAGGGCGGTGTCCTGGGCCTCTAGACGAAGGGGACACTGAAGTCTCAATCGCAAGACGCCTTGCTATTTACTTTTCATCAGACAATCTGTGTGGACACTACAAAGGCAGGTTCTTTAAGGTAAGGAGGTGATCCAACCGCAGGTTCCCCTACGGTTACCTTGTTACGACTTCACCCCAGTCATGAATCACAAAGTGGTAAGCGCCCTCCCGAAGGTTAAGCTACCTACTTCTTTTGCAACCCACTCCCATGGTGTGACGGGCGGTGTGTACAAGGCCCGGGAACGTATTCACCGTAGCATTCTGATCTACGATTACTAGCGATTCCGACTTCATGGAGTCGAGTTGCAGACTCCAATCCGGACTACGACGCACTTTATGAGGTCCGCTTGCTCTCGCGAGTTCGCTTCTCTTTGTATGCGCCATTGTAGCACGTGTGTAGCCCTACTCGTAAGGGCCATGATGACTTGACGTCATCCCCACCTTCCTCCAGTTTATCACTGGCAGTCTCCTTTGAGTTCCCGGCCGGACCGCTGGCAACAAAGGATAAGGGTTGCGCTCGTTGCGGGACTTAACCCAACATTTCACAACACGAGCTGACGACAGCCATGCAGCACCTGTCTCAGAGTTCCCGAAGGCACCAATCCATCTCTGGAAAGTTCTCTGGATGTCAAGAGTAGGTAAGGTTCTTCGCGTTGCATCGAATTAAACCACATGCTCCACCGCTTGTGCGGGCCCCCGTCAATTCATTTGAGTTTTAACCTTGCGGCCGTACTCCCCAGGCGGTCGACTTAACGCGTTAGCTCCGGAAGCCACGCCTCAAGGGCACAACCTCCAAGTCGACATCGTTTACGGCGTGGACTACCAGGGTATCTAATCCTGTTTGCTCCCCACGCTTTCGCACCTGAGCGTCAGTCTTTGTCCAGGGGGCCGCCTTCGCCACCGGTATTCCTCCAGATCTCTACGCATTTCACCGCTACACCTGGAATTCTACCCCCCTCTACAAGACTCTAGCCTGCCAGTTTCGAATGCAGTTCCCAGGTTGAGCCCGGGGATTTCACATCCGACTTGACAGACCGCCTGCGTGCGCTTTACGCCCAGTAATTCCGATTAACGCTTGCACCCTCCGTATTACCGCGGCTGCTGGCACGGAGTTAGCCGGTGCTTCTTCTGCGGGTAACGTCAATTGCTGCGGTTATTAACCACAACACCTTCCTCCCCGCTGAAAGTACTTTACAACCCGAAGGCCTTCTTCATACACGCGGCATGGCTGCATCAGGCTTGCGCCCATTGTGCAATATTCCCCACTGCTGCCTCCCGTAGGAGTCTGGACCGTGTCTCAGTTCCAGTGTGGCTGGTCATCCTCTCAGACCAGCTAGGGATCGTCGCCTAGGTGAGCCGTTACCCCACCTACTAGCTAATCCCATCTGGGCACATCTGATGGCAAGAGGCCCGAAGGTCCCCCTCTTTGGTCTTGCGACGTTATGCGGTATTAGCTACCGTTTCCAGTAGTTATCCCCCTCCATCAGGCAGTTTCCCAGACATTACTCACCCGTCCGCCACTCGTCACCCGAGAGCAAGCTCTCTGTGCTACCGTTCGACTTGCATGTGTTAGGCCTGCCGCCAGCGTTCAATCTGAGCCATGATCAAACTCTTCAATTTAAGTTTGATGCTCGTGAATTAAACTTCGTAATGAATTACGTATGTTCACTCAGAGACTTGGTATTCATTTTTTGTCCGAAGACATTAAGAATCCATGTCACTTTGAGTGCCCACACAGATTGTCTGATAAATTGTTAAAGAGCAGTTGCGACGCGGCTTACAGCTCACCGTCGCGAGGTGGCGTATAATACGCTTTCCTCTTTCAGAGTCAACCCTGAAGTTCAGGATTTTTTCTCTTCAACCGACCGGGTTAACTGTGAAGTGATTCACATCCGCCGTGTCGATGGAGGCGCATTATAGGGAGTTCTCAGCAGGCCGCAACCTAAAAGTTGCAAAAAGATGACTGACTGCTGTATTCCCCAGCAAAACCCCGCTTTATACCCTTTTACGCACAGACTTATCCACAATTGAGGCGGGATCTCTGTGCGATCCTACGGATTAACAGGCAAGATCAACTATACTAGCGACAAATATTCCCCCAGCAGGCCACCCCATGACCACACAACAACTGACGCGTGACTGGCGCCTTCCTACAGCAGGCATCATGTTGCTGGCGATCCTCGTAGCCGGGTTTGCCCTGCATACGCACTGGAACACCTTTCTTCAGTGGTGCCTTGCCACGCAAATTACCCTGCACCGTTATCTGGTGATGTACCTGCTCCAGCTTAACAACCACCAGTACAGCGGCGGGTTATGGCTATTAACCGGCGCCTTCTTCTATGGCGTATTGCACGCCATCGGGCCGGGGCATGGGAAATTCATTGTGACGACCTACCTCACGACAAATAAAGAAAGCGAACGGGCCGCCCGGGTCGTTCCTTTTCTTGGCAGCCTGATGCAGGGCGTCAGCGCCATTCTCTTTGTCTTTATTCTGGCGGTAGGGTTTAACCTCGCATCCGGGGATATCAGTACCAGCCGCTGGTACGTCGAGAAGATAAGCGCGGTGCTCATCGGTGCATTTGGTGTATTTGTCATTTACCAGGCGCTGAAAAGCCTGCGACCTCGCCGGATGGCTATCTCAGCCATCACACCCCTTCATCAACATAATGAACACTGTGGTTGTGGTCATCACGGTGTAGGTGCAGATCTGGCGCAAGGCGACTGGAAAACCCGGTTGGGCGTCATACTGGCGATTGGTGCGCGCCCGTGCAGCGGGGCGATCATGATCCTGATGTTTTCAAATGCACTGGGTATTGTTACCTGGGGGATGGCCGCGGTCATGACCATGTCGCTGGGAACGGCGTTATCGATTATGGGCCTCTCACTGGCGGTACGTTATGCCCGAGAGCGGACGGTGGCCTGGTTTGGCGGCGGGGCTTCACTCAGCTGGCTGGTTCCGGTCTTTAAAATAGCCGGCGGGATAGTCCTGATCCTGTTCGCGACCGTGCTGTTCCTGACGGTACTCCCCATCAGCGCCAATGGCGATTACATCGCTGCAGGCTGCTAATAAAAGAAAACCCGCCAGCGGCGGGTTTTTTATTACTCGTTGATTCGTGGATGCTGGTCCACCAGGCGGGAGCGTTTTTGCTGCAGCTCTTCAATCTCTGCATCAATGTCTTCAATCTTCTGCTCTACATTATCGTAGTGTTCGCGCAGGATCTCTTTCGCTTCCTGGATATCAGACGCCGCAGGCGTGGCCCCTTTAAGAGGACGATTCGCCGTCTCCTTCATGGTAATACCGGTAATCAAACCAATCACCGCGATAACCATCAGGTAATAAGCCGGCATCATCAGGTTCTGCGTACTTTCCACCAGCGAGGCGGCAAGCGTCGGGGTCAGACCGGCAATCAGCACCGAGATGTTAAAGGCAGCCGCCAGCGCACTGTACCGAATGTGTGTCGGGAACATCGCAGGCAGCGTCGAGGCCATCACCCCGATAAAGCAGTTGAGGATCACCGCCAGCATCAGCAGACCGGCAAAAATCAGACCCAGCACATTACTGTTAATCAGAATAAAGGCCGGGATTGCCAGGGCAAACAGCGCGACACTCCCCAGAATAATGAACGGTCGACGGCCAAAGCGGTCACTCAACAGCCCCATAATCGGCTGCACAAACAGCATACCCACCATGATGGCGATAATAATCAGCACACCGTGGTCTTCTGAATAGTGCAGGTTATGCGACAGATAGCTCGGCATGTAGGTCAACAACATGTAGTAGGTCACGTTCGTGGAGATGACCAGACCAATACAGGTCAGCAGGCTGCGCCAGTGCTTTGTCGCAATCTCTTTAAAGGAGACTTTCGGGCCATCCTGCAGCCCTTCGCGGTCGCCCTGCTCCAGCTTCTCAACGTGCTGCTGGAACGCCGGCGTTTCTTCAAGAGCATGACGCAGGTAAAGACCGATAATCCCTAACGGCAGCGCCAGGAAGAACGGAATACGCCAGCCCCAGGAGAGGAAGTTCTCTTCACCGACGACGGTAGAAATCAGCACCACCACGCCCGCACCCAGGACAAACCCGGCAATCGAGCCGAAGTCCAGCCAGCTTCCCATAAAGCCGCGCTTACGGTCCGGGGAATACTCTGCGACAAAGATAGAGGCCCCCGTATACTCACCGCCTACGGAGAAGCCCTGGGCCATCTTACAAAGCAGCAGCAGAATCGGAGCCCAGATGCCGATGCTGGCATAGGACGGTATCAGGCCGATACAGAACGTACTGATCGACATAATGACAATGGTGATAGCAAGGATCTTCTGGCGACCATATTTATCGCCAAGCATACCGAAGAACAGACCACCCAGCGGGCGAATCAGGAAGGGGACGGAGAACGTACCCAGCGCGGCAATCATCTGCAGACTGGGGTCGGCGCCGGGGAAGAACACTTTACCTAACGCATAGGCCACAAAGCCGTAAACACCAAAATCGAACCATTCCATCGCATTACCCAGCGAGGCGGCGGTGATCGCTTTGCGCAGTTTGGCATCATCAATAATGGTGACGTCGCGAAGCGTGATGGGTTTGATTTTTTTCCTTCTGAGCATAGCTATCCTCGTAGACTCGGCCCTGTCCGTTTCACAGTCCCGTATGCGATCTGTGAACCATGGGATCCGCTCCATGCGAATCGCCTTATTCAAGCGTAGCAGGTTTACTTACATTGACGTTTTACGTCGATACAACCGAACCTGTTGACGCCTGCCTGGGCAGTTAATGACCTTTTTACCCTACCAGCGTTTATATTTGTGATCAACTTCACACATATATTTATGTTACGTCAGCTGGCTGCAGTTTTTGTCAATTAGCGCAAATCTGCACGTTCTCAATCGCCATAAAAACACATCCTCACACACGTCATTATTTCCCGGACAACGGAAAATGAAACCCCATTACTTCACATCAGATTTACATAAATTCTAACCCTCCGACGCGCGTTTAAAACGTTTACGTCAATATGTGATGCAGATAACTAAAACACTGTTTTATTTTCATTGAATCATCATTCCAATGATCGCATGATAATTCCGAACACCACGTTCCCGGTGCTGTGGCACCGCGTTTACCAGGATCGCTTTTTTAGTTTTATTGCATGGGTAATGACGCCATCGACCCCAGAGACATTCAATTCATTGAATTTATTGATTTATTTTTTGTTTTTGCCGCCCGCCATGCGGGATACGATTTGAGGGTTATCTATGAAGATTAAAGCCACGATTGAACGCATACCGGGCGGTATGATGCTGGTTCCGCTTGTACTGGGCGCTATCCTGAATACCCTGGCCCCTGAAACCGGCGCTTATTTTGGCGGGTTCACAAAAGGGATGATTACGGGCACCGTTCCCATTCTGGCCGTCTGGTTCTTTTGTATCGGCGCCTCAATTAATTTACGGGCAACAGGCACCGTATTACGAAAATCCGGCACGCTGGTGATTACGAAAATTGCCGTGGCCTGGGTAGTGGCAATGATCTGTGCGATGTTCATTCCGGAGAATGGAATTCAGACCGGATTCTTCGCCGGATTATCGGTTCTGGCAATTGTCTCTGCGATGGATATGACCAACGGCGGTTTGTATGCCAGCCTGATGAACCAGTACGGCACCAAAGAAGAGTCAGGTGCATTTGTCCTGATGTCTCTGGAGTCCGGTCCGCTGATGACCATGCTGATTCTGGGCTCTGCTGGCCTGGCGTCCTTTGAACCCCACCACTTTATCGGCGCGATCCTGCCCTTCCTGATCGGTTTTGCTCTGGGTAACCTGGATCACGATCTGCGTGATTTCTTCAGCAAAGCCACGCCGGTGCTGATCCCGTTCTTCGGTTTTGCGCTGGGTAACACCATCAACCTGAATGTCATCCTCGATACGGGTCTGCTGGGTATCGTGCTGGGCGTGGCGGTTATCATCATCACCGGTATTCCGCTGATTATTGCCGACCGGGTCATTGGGGGAGGAAACGGAACGGCGGGGATCGCCGCCTCTTCAGCCGCAGGTGCAGCCGTGGCCAACCCGGTGATCATTGCGCAGATTAACCCGGCTTTTGAACCGGTGGCCGCGTCCGCGACGGCACTGGTTGCAGCCAGCGTGATTGTGACCGCGATTCTGGTTCCCATCATCACCGCACTGTACGCAAAACGCGTCGGACATGTTGCTGAGGTTCAGACAGAGCCTAAGCCTGTTGAAACACACCATTAACCGGTGCCCCCCTCCCGGTGAGAGGGGGATTTCAGCCACCAAAAATCTCTTCCACCATCCCATCCACAAGCCGTTTTGCCGAGCACAACCTCGGCATACCCAGCGCGACAGTGTGCCAGCTTTGCGTCACCGACCAGCTCACCGGATGGTTATCCGCCTGACACCAGTCGCCCAGCCAGCCGAGCATGTCTTTATGATCTATCAGTCCCGGCGATGCGGGCGTTGTCAGCCACTGATGGTAGAAATGGCGGGTGGAAGGAGAAGCGTTGATGCCCTGCGCAAGATAGTTTGCCGCCATACTGCGTAAGTTATCCTTGAGCATCGCCGCCACGTCTTCATTCGCCAGGCGACAGGCATCACCAAATGCACCCCAGCGCAGCTCTTCCAGGACGACATAGCAACGCCCGGCCAGCGACCAGCCATCGTAGTGACCGGCTCGCCAGCGGGTAAAAATTTGTTCGCTGTGCTCACCCGCCTGCACCGTCAGCCCTCGCTGGGAGAGCGCCTTCTCTTTATAGGCGGCTCGTTGCGTAAAATGAGCGGAAAGCTCAGCGTACTGCTGAATCAGGCCGGGCGATTGCTGGGCCCGCGGGTTAGTCTGCTGACGCAGCGCAATCAATTTGTCTGCCATCAGCGTCAGCGCAAGGTGCCCGGGGTCAAGCATACCGGCCAGCTTTTCCGCCAGCCCCAGGCGCAGCGCCGCATTTTCATTAAGCATACCCGCCATCGCCCAGGGCCGTAGCCGGGTATGCGTCATGATCTCCTGGGTCAAACGCTCACGAAACTGCAGCTGTTGTGGTCCCGGGTGGGGATGACGCGCCGCATCTACCCCCTGAACCAGATCGACCATAAATTTTGGATGAATACACTCCAGCGTTCGCCCGGGGCCGTCCAGTAGTTGTGTTGTCATGGTTGTTCTGCCGCGAATAGGGTTTGAATATCATCGCGTAACAGTCGGGTATCTTCCTGTATCCACGTCGCAGTCGTGATACTTTGCTTTAACAGCTGGCTGAGCGCTCGGGTCGAATGCTCATTTTGCTGACGTACTGCGAGGCTATCACGCAAACTTTCCTGTAACCCGGTCAGGCATAACGAAAATTCCGCAAAGAACGTTGCCATCCCCGCCGTAACAGAGACATCGACCTGGGCGGTCAAAGCTTTACGGATTTGTTCACAGAACTGATCGATATGCTGCTTGAATTTTTCATGCAGCTGTTCAATATCAATGACATAGCGTGTGCGTGCAACAACATAATCTTCCCAGCCCCAGCCCGGGTTATTCAGCCAGCGAGAGACGGTTTCACGCATGCTCGCCGCGCCCGCTGGCTGGCCTGCCGGGCGGTGGTCCTGCGCAATGGCATCGTTAAACAGCGCCCGGGTGTTGAAGTTAAGTTGATGCGCCTGAAACGCCGGGAAGCTTATCCGCGCGCGAAAACCCGCATGGCTGAGTTGTTCTTTAATACGCGTTTCGATTGGCCGCATGGCTTCATTCAGCGAGCGCGCCAGCGTCGACTCCAGTTGATCGAAGCGTAACGCCAGCTCCCGGCCGATCTTCGTCTGCGCATCCAGCATGATCAGCTCGCAGGAGGAGCGGATTTTACTCAGCGCAATTTGCGCCTGTCCTTCATCATCCAGTACCAGCTGTTTCAGCGCCTGCGGCTCGTCACGGCGAAGATCCCGCGGTTCGATGCCAGCCAGGTCGAGAACAGAGCGGGCGCTAAACACATGGCTAATCGCCTGCTGGAGTGAAGTATTCTGCGATATCATAAAGTCAGCGGTAGCGTTAAGCGCCTGCTCCACTTCATGCTTCACTTCGTCGCTCACCACGCGCTGACGCGTATGCAGCAGGGCCATGTCCTCTTCCAGGCGCGCGATATTCAATTCCAGCGCCTCAAAAGCGACCGTCAGCCCCTGGTAGCGGAAGTCCAGGTACTCCCGGGCATTTTGGGCGTAGTTAAGCAGCTTATGCGACGCCGAACGCAGGGCGAAGAGCGATGCATTGGCATAGGCAGCATAAATAAGCTTGCGGATCGGCTGTTCAAATAACGAATCTTCCCACAGCAAATCGGCAGCATGACGAATATGGTCGATGTCGTCCAAATCCTCCGTACGCCAGCGGCGTCCCAACGCGGCTTCGGCAAAATCCTGAACCCAGCGCTGCTCCTTGTGATCCGGTAGCTGACCGTGGGTAGTCATCTCATAACGGGCGCGGTTCGCCAGATACGCCCACATCGACGAAACGGGATAAATTTGCCCCGGCGAAATATTCCCTTTCATTAAGGTGCCGGAGATCATCGCTTTAACCTGTTCTTCATCGTCGCTGTTACGATCTTTCTGATCGAATTTATTAACCAGCGCATACAGCGGCACCGATTTACCGGCGACTGAAATGGCCTGCCGGACCTCTTGATCGGAAATCGATTTGAGCTGGGTGTAATCCATCACCGCCAGCACCGCCGACGCGCGGGATAACTGCTCGCTCAGCATTTTTTGCAGATGCGGTTGCCCGGCCTCATTCGGCCCGGGGGTATCAAGCAGCGTCAGTTGCCCAAGGTGGGCATCCAGACCCGCGAGATGCACGAACTCCACTTCAATCACCGGAATGTGTTCGATGGCCGCATATTCAGAGAACGGAAACTCGACGCCCAACGCCTGTGAGAGCCTCACCAGATCGTTAAGGCTTTTCAGACAATGAAATATCGGCTGCGCACCAAGGTGATGCTTCTCGAAAGCCTCACCTTTTTCAATTCTTTCCAGCAGCGTAATCATGTCCTTATCAATTTCCAGACGCTGCGCCAGCTTACCGCGATCGTAATCGCAGAGCTTTTTCTGTAACAGAAGGATTAATTCATCGATAGGAGAGACGTGAGCAAAATGGAGCACCGGCTCTTTCTGACCCGGCGTATGACGGATCAATGTCGGGAGCGCCGTCATTGGTCGGTTGCGGTTCGGCAACACTTCGGTTCCGACAATGGCATTAATGGTGGTCGATTTCCCCGCTTTCATGGTGCCCACAATTGCCAGCACCATTTCCAGACGGGTTATTTTCCGTAATTCATTATTCAGCATCGCCTGCTGGGCTTCGACACCCCGCGCACTAAAATGCAAAGGTAAGACGTTGTTCTTTTCACCCGTAATGGCTGCGGCGGTGCTTTCCAGCTTCGCCGTCGGCATTGATTTCAACGTATCAAGATTTTGCAGGGCGAGCTGTAACAAACGCTCTGCTTCCTGGCTTAATTCAAAAATGGTCTGTGTGTGCATGATAAAAGCCTTTCCTTAACGCAAATTTATTACTTTTATTAAGCCACTGGTTTTAATTATGTTGTTCAGGCTTATATGATCACGTGTGGAAAACATGTTCACCGAAATATAACTGATTGAAGATAATCAGAAATAAATCGCTATCCTTGCATGGCGTGTAAAGCTTCCCCTCTGGCATGACAGCCAAAAGATAAAAGCCTGGCCCATTTTTAAGAAACTTCAGGATATATCATCATTATTTACCCACCTAAAAAGAGAGGTAATGCGTCACCGCCATAAGATATGGATGACGGGGAAGTCAGGAGATAAATAACAATGTGTCGCTTCACCTTATCCGAAATGGAGGTGCGTAGCAATTTGCTGCAATAAAATATTCGATATATTTACTGCCATTTCTTTCCACCGTGTTAATGCCGTAAGCATCGCTTAACTGACTGACAGGAAATGTCACTGGCGACACGCTTTTTGCTTTTTTTTTAAATAGAATATCACCGACAACGGTGTGGATTTGCGTTATACTTGCCCCCTTTTTCGGCACCCAGCCGTCATTTTGCTGGCACTTTCCAGCGTGTTACGCACTTTTTGAGGATACCCTTATGCAACTCCCACACTGCCCGAAATGCAATTCTGAATACACCTATGAAGATAATGGCATGTTCATCTGCCCGGAATGCGCTCACGAATGGAATGACGCCGAGCCGTCGCACGATACTGATACGCTTGTTGTAAAAGATGCGAACGGTAATCTGCTGGCTGATGGCGACAGCGTCACCGTGATTAAAGATTTGAAGGTTAAAGGCAGCTCTTCCATGCTGAAGATCGGCACTAAAGTGAAGAATATCCGTCTGGTAGAAGGCGACCATAATATTGACTGCAAAATTGACGGCTTTGGCCCGATGAAACTGAAATCAGAGTTTGTGAAAAAGAACTGATTTACCCGCCCGGTGGCGCTTCGCTTACCGGGCTGGCGAGAACTACACTTAACGGGCTCTTCTTACGTGAGGTATAGATTATGCCGTTAAGTCCCTACATCTCTTTCGCCGGTAACTGTGCCGAGGCCTCCGCCTTTTATCAGCACGCCGTCGGCGCAGAGCTCCTCTATAAAATCACCTTCGGTGAAATGCCAAAAGGCGACAGCAGCGAAGAAGGCTGTCCGTCTGGCATGCAGTTTCCGGATTCGGCGATCGCCCACTCGAATGTTCGCATTGCGGGCAGCGATATCATGATGAGTGATGGGCAGCCGCCCGGCAGCAAAGCGCAGTATGCCGGGTTCACGCTGGTGCTGGACACCCAGGACGTGGCAGAAGGCAAACGCTGGTTCGACAATCTGGCCGCGGAAGGCCATATCGAAATGGCCTGGCAGGAGACCTTCTGGGCGCACGGTTTCGGTAAAGTCACCGACAAATACGGCGTGCCGTGGATGATTAACGTCGTTAAGCAACAGCAGTGATCTTCTGGCGGTGGGCAGTCTGCCCCCGCCTGTCATCAAACTCCCCTCAACTCTTCAAACTCCCGCAACCGAGACTTAACCCAAATGTCATATTGATGCGCCAGCATGAGGCCACATTTATTGTGAGGCCCAGCATATGCAAACTGTTATCCGCGTCGAGAAACTGAGCAAGACCTTTCATCACAACAAGGCCCTGCATGCCGTTGATCTGACCGTCCAGCAGGGCGAAATGGTGGCGCTCCTGGGGCCATCCGGCTCTGGTAAATCCACCCTTATGCGTCATTTAAGCGGCCTTATCACCTGTGATAAGACCTCAGAAAGCCACGTCGAGCTGCTGGGCAACACCGTGCAGCGTGCAGGACGCCTGGCGCGGGATATCCGCAAAAGCCGCGCCCAGACGGGCTATATCTTCCAGCAGTTCAACCTGGTCAATCGCCTGACGGTACTGGAGAACGTGCTGATCGGCGCGCTCGGCAGCACCCCGTTCTGGCGTACCTGTCTGCGCTGGTTCTCCCCCTCTCAAAAGCAGGAAGCGTTACAGGCGCTGACCCGCGTCGGAATGGCGCATTTCGCCCACCAGCGCGTCTCCACCCTGTCCGGTGGACAGCAGCAGCGCGTGGCTATCGCCCGTGCCCTGATGCAAAAAGCGCAAATCATTCTTGCCGATGAACCCATCGCCTCGCTGGACCCGGAATCGGCTCGCATCGTGATGGAAACCCTGCGCGACATCAACCTCAACGACGGCATCACCGTGGTGGTGACGCTGCACCAGGTGGATTACGCCCTGCGCTATTGCGAGCGCATCGTCGCGTTGCGTCAGGGGCATGTGTTCTTTGATGGCCCAAGCCATCAGTTTGATAACGACCGTTTCGACCGTCTCTACCGCAGCATTAACCGCGTCGAAGAGAACGCGCAGGCTGCTTAATTAAAACCGATCCGAGGAAAGTACATGAGCTACAAAGCCGTTGCCGCGCTGGCGTTTACCAGCATGTTCAGCATAAGCACTCTGTTAAGCCCTGCGTACGCCCAGGAGCAGGAAAAAGCGCTGAACTTTGGCATTATTTCGACGGAATCACAGCAGAACCTGAAACCTCAGTGGGAACCGTTCCTGAAAGATATGGAAACCAAACTGGGGATCAAAGTGAACGCCTTCTTCGCCCCGGACTATGCGGGCATCATCCAGGGGATGCGCTTTAACAAAGTCGACATCGCCTGGTACGGCAACCTCTCCGCCATGGAAGCGGTGGATCGCGCGAACGGCCAGGTCTTTGCCCAGACCGTTGCCGCGGATGGCTCCCCGGGTTACTGGAGCGTGCTGATCGTCAATAAAGACAGCCCCATTAACAACCTGAACGACATGCTCGCCAAACGTAAAGAGCTGACGTTTGGTAACGGCGATCCCAACTCCACCTCTGGTTTCCTGGTGCCGGGCTATTACGTCTTTGCTAAAAACAACGCCTCTGCCAGCGAGTTTAAGCGCACCGTGAACGCCAGCCATGAAACCAACGCGCTGGCCGTGGCCAATAAGCAGGTGGATGTCGCCACGAACAACACCGAGAACCTCGACAAGCTGAAAACCTCGGCACCGGACAAGCTGAAAGCGCTGAAGGTTATCTGGAAATCCCCTCTGATCCCGGGCGACCCCATTGTCTGGCGCAAAAATCTGTCTGAGACCACCAAAGACAAGGTGTACGACTTCTTTATGAATTACGGCAAAACGCCGGAAGAAAAAACGGTTCTGGAACGCCTGGGCTGGGCACCTTTCCGCCCGTCAAGCGACCTGCAGCTGGTCCCGATTCGCCAGCTGGCGCTGTTTAAAGAGATGCAGGGCGTGAAGGACAACAAGGGCCTGAAGGAGGAGGAGAAGAGCAGCAAAGTGGCTGCGATTCAGGCTCAGCTCGAAGACCTTGACCGCCTGACCGCCGCGCTCGGCGCCATGAGCAGCGTGAATAAAGCGGTGCAATAACGCTTACCGCCCTCTCCCGGTGGGAGAGGGCATTCAGACCAAAGGGGCATACATGCAAACCATCACCCTCCCACCGCCGAAACGCAGCTGGTTCTCGCTTTTTAGCTGGGCCATTTTGCTTGCGGTGCTCGTTATCTCCTGGCAGGGCGCAGAAATGGATCCGCTGCTGCTGTTTAAAGATGCCGGCAATATGGCCACTTTTGCCGCCGACTTCTTCCCGCCTGATTTCAGCCAGTGGCAGGATTACCTCAGCGAAATGGCGGTCACTCTGCAAATTGCCGTCTGGGGCACCGCCCTGGCCGTCATCCTTTCTGTTCCGTTCGGCCTGATGAGCGCCGAGAACATCGTACCGTGGTGGATTTACCAGCCGATGCGTCGCCTGATGGACGCCTGCCGCGCCATCAACGAAATGGTCTTTGCCATGCTGTTCGTGGTGGCCGTCGGCCTGGGTCCGTTCGCCGGGGTGATGGCGCTGTTTATTCATACCACCGGCGTGCTCTCCAAGCTGCTCTCCGAGGCGGTGGAAGCTATTGAGCCGGGCCCGGTCGAAGGGATCCGCGCAACGGGCGCCAACAAAATTGAAGAGATTCTCTTCGGCGTACTGCCCCAGGTGATGCCGCTGCTGATCTCCTACTCCCTGTACCGTTTCGAATCCAACGTTCGTTCCGCCACCGTCGTCGGCATGGTGGGTGCAGGCGGTATTGGCGTCACGCTGTGGGAAGCGATTCGCGGGTTCCAGTTCCAGCAAACCTGCGCCCTGATGGTGCTCATTATCATCACCGTCAGCCTGCTGGATTTTATGTCTCAACGTTTGCGTAAGCACTTCATCTGAGAAGCGAGGCTTTGATTTGTATGCACTTATCCAGACATCCGACCAGTTACCCTACCCGCTGGCAAGAGATAGCGGCAAAGCTCGAGGTGGAACTTCGCACCCACTACCGCTGCGGAGACTACCTGCCTGCCGAGCAGCAGCTTGCCGACCGCTATGAAGTGAACCGACACACGCTGCGCCGCGCCATTGATCAGCTGGTCGAGCGCGGCTGGGTGCAGCGCCGTCAGGGCGTCGGCGTGCTGGTGTTGATGCGTCCGTTTGACTATCCGCTCAATGCGCAGGCGCGTTTTAGCCAGAACCTGCTGGATCAGGGCAGCCACCCGACCAGCGAAAAACTGCTGTCGGTGCTGCGCCCGGCCTCAAGCCACGTCGCGGACGCGCTGGGCATTCAGGAGGGCGACAATGTCATCCACCTGCGTACCCTGCGTCGGGTCAACGGCGTGGCGGTGTGCCAGATAGACCACTACTTCGCCGACCTGGCGCTGTGGCCGGTGCTGCAAAATTTCTCCAGCGGCTCGCTGCATGATTTTCTTCAGGATGCCACGGGCATCGCGCTTAAACGTACCCAGACGCGCATCAGCGCCCGCCGCGCGCAGGCCAAAGAGAGCAAAGTGCTGGAGATCCCCAACATGGCTCCGCTGCTCTGCGTTCGCACCCTCAACCACCGTGACGGCGAGATCGACGCGACGGAATACTCCGTCAGCCTGACCCGCGCCGACATGATCGAATTCACCATGGAGCACTGAATGCATTTCGATACCTCCACCCGCCAGCGCTGGATGGGCGTTCTGGCGCACAGCCAGCCCGCTGCGCTTTCGGACCGCATACAGGCGCTGAATCTGACGCCGGAATATGACCTCATCCGCGCGCCGGAAATCGGTCTGGTGCAGATCCAGGCACGTATGGGCGGTACCGGTGAGCGCTTCTTCGCCGGCGATGCCACCCTCACCCGCGCAGTGATCCGCCTGAACAGCGGCACGCTGGGCTACAGCTACGTGCTCGGGCGCGACAAACCACACGCCGAACGCTGCGCGGTGATTGACGCCCTGTTACAGGAACAACCTCATTTCCAGACCCTGATGGAAACCCTTATTGCCCCGCTGGAAGCCGACCGTGCTGCACTGATTGCCGCCCGCCAGGCCCAGATAAACACCAGCCGGGTCGACTTCTTTACGCTCGTTCGCGGAGATAACGCATGACGCTTCAACCCGCTTTTACCCTGGCCGTCCAGGATGCCCAACAAAGTTTTCGTCGCCTGCTGAAAGCCATGAGCGAGCCGGGCGTCATCGTCTCGCTGCATCAGCTCTCTCAGGGCTGGCTGCCGCTGAATCTGGCGACCACCAGCGTACTGCTGACGCTCGCCGACAACGACACCCCGGTGTGGCTCTCTGGCGCGTTATCGAATGATATCGCCAGCCAGAACCTGCGCTTTCACACCAACGCCCCGCTGGTTGAACAGCCCCGGCAGGCGGTGTTTGCCGTGGCCGACGAGCAAATCAGCCACGAGCAGCTTAATGCCCTGAGCGAAGGAAGCGCGGTGGCACCGGAGACCAGCGCCACGCTGATTTTGCAGGTATCAAGCCTGAGTGGTGGCCGCATGCTGCGCCTCACGGGGGCGGGTATTGCCGAAGAGCGCATGGTCGCGCCACAGCTGCCGGAGTGCATCATTCATGAACTGACCGAACGCCCGCATCCGTTCCCACTCGGTATTGACCTGATCCTCACCTGCGGAGAACGCCTGCTGGCCATCCCTCGTACCACTCATGTGGAGGTGTGCTGATGTACGTTGCCGTCAAAGGGGGCGAGAAGGCTATCGCCGCCGCCCATGCCTTGCAGGCGCACAGACGACGGGGTGATGACGCGCTTCCCGAGCTCAGCGTCACCCAGATTGAGCAGCAGCTCAATCTGGCCGTCGACCGGGTAATGACTGAAGGCGGCGTCGCTGACCGCGAACTGGCGGCGCTGGCGCTGAAACAGGCCAGCGGCGACAACGTCGAAGCCATCTTCCTGCTGCGTGCTTATCGCACCACACTGGCGAAACTGGCGGTGAGCGAACCGATCAATACGGCAGAAATGCGTCTGGAACGTCGTATTTCAGCGGTCTATAAAGACATCCCCGGTGGCCAGCTGCTTGGGCCCACCTATGACTACACCCACCGTCTGCTGGATTTCACCCTGCTGGCGAACGGCGAAACGCCCCAGCTGAGCACCTCGGATGCAGAGCAGGTTCCCTCCCCACACGTTTTTAGCCTGCTGGCGAAACAGGGTCTGGCGAAGGCCGAAGACGATACTGGCGCGCAACCTGACGACATCACCCGCACGCCGCCGGTTTACCCCTGTTCACGCTCGTCGCGCCTGCAGCAGCTGATGCGCGGCGACGAGGGGTATTTACTGGCGCTGGCCTACTCCACCCAGCGTGGCTACGGCCGCAACCATCCGTTCGCGGCGGAGATTCGTAGCGGCTTCCTTAACGTCGAGATCGTGCCCGAAGAGCTGGGTTTTGCGGTGAACGTCGGCGAACTGCTCATGACCGAATGCGAAATGGTGAATGGATTTGTCGCCCCCGAGAACGAGGCCCCGCATTTTACCCGCGGTTATGGGCTGGTGTTCGGCATGAGTGAGCGCAAGGCAATGGCGATGGCGCTGGTCGACCGTGCCCTGCAGGCACCGGACTACGGCGAAGCGGTCTCCGGCCCGGCGCAGGACGAGGAGTTCGTGCTGGCCCATGCGGATAACGTCGAGGCTGCGGGCTTCGTTTCCCACCTCAAGCTGCCGCACTACGTCGATTTCCAGGCCGAACTGGAACTGCTGAAACGCCTGCAACGGGAGCGCGCACATGACTAACTTAAGCGGCTACAACTTTGCTTATCTGGATGAACAAACTAAACGCATGATCCGCCGCGCCATTTTGAAAGCGGTGGCTATCCCCGGTTATCAGGTGCCGTTCGGCGGCCGCGAAATGCCCATGCCTTACGGCTGGGGTACCGGCGGCATTCAGCTGACCGCCAGCGTCATTGGCGAGTCGGACGTGCTGAAGGTCATCGACCAGGGGGCTGATGACACCACCAACGCCGTGTCGATTCGCCAGTTCTTTCAACGGGTGACGGGCGTCAATACCACCGAAAAAACCGAAGATGCGACGCTGATCCAGACCCGTCACCGCATTCCGGAAACGCCGCTGACGGAAGATCAGATTTTGATTTTTCAGGTGCCTATTCCGGAGCCCCTGCGCTTTATCGAGCCGCGTGAAACGGAAACCCGCACCATGCACGCCCTGGAAGAGTACGGCGTCATGCAGGTAAAGTTGTATGAGGATATCGCCCGCTTCGGCCATATCGCCACAACCTACGCCTATCCGGTCAAGGTCAATGGACGCTACGTGATGGACCCGTCCCCCATCCCCAAATTCGACAACCCGAAGATGGACATGATGCCTGCCCTGCAGCTGTTTGGTGCCGGGCGTGAAAAACGCATCTACGCCGTACCGCCTTACACCCGCGTGGAAAGTCTCGATTTCGACGACCACCCGTTTACGGTGCAGGAGTGGGACGAGCCGTGCGCCATTTGCGGCTCAAAACACAGCTATCTGGACGAAGTGGTGCTGGATGACACGGGCAAACGGATGTTTGTCTGCTCCGACACCGACTTCTGCCGCCAACAGAGCGAGGCGAAAAGCCAATGAAACCGCTGCTTTCGGTTAATAACCTGACCCACCTTTACGCGCCGGGCAAAGGCTTCAGCGACGTCTCGTTTGAGCTGTGGCCAGGTGAGGTGCTGGGCATTGTCGGCGAGTCCGGCTCGGGCAAAACCACCCTGCTGAAATCTATCTCTGCACGACTGACGCCGCAAAAGGGCGACATTTTATATGAGGGCCGGTCGCTGTACGGCATGAGCGAGGCCGAACGCCGTCGCCTGCTGCGCACCGAATGGGGCGTGGTGCATCAACATCCCATGGACGGCCTGCGCCGCCAGGTCTCGGCCGGAGGCAATATCGGTGAAAGGCTGATGGCCACCGGCGCACGCCATTATGGCAACATCCGCGCCACGGCACAGCAATGGCTGAGCGATGTGGAGATCCCCACCTCGCGCATTGATGACCTGCCCACCACCTTCTCCGGCGGTATGCAGCAGCGCCTGCAGATTGCCCGCAATCTCGTCACTCACCCGAAGCTGGTGTTTATGGACGAACCCACCGGTGGGCTGGACGTCTCCGTTCAGGCACGTCTGCTCGACCTGCTGCGCGGCCTGGTGGTGGAACTGAACCTGGCCGTGGTGATTGTCACCCATGATTTAGGCGTTGCCCGCCTGCTGGCGGACCGTCTTCTGGTGATGAAGCAGGGTCAGGTGGTGGAAAGTGGGCTGACCGACCGCGTACTCGACGATCCCCATCATCCGTACACCCAGCTGCTGGTGTCATCGGTATTGCAGAATTAAGAGGCCCCCATGATCCGCGTAGAAAATGTCAGTAAGACCTTTGTACTCCACCAGCAAAACGGCGTGCGCCTGCCGGTCCTGCACAGCGCCTCTCTGGACGTTAGCAAGGGTGAATGCGTGGTGTTGCACGGCCATTCCGGCAGCGGCAAATCGACGCTGCTGCGCTCCCTGTACGCCAACTATCTGCCGGACGAAGGCCACATCTATATTCGTCATGGCAATGAATGGGTCGATCTGGTGCAGGCGCCGGCGCGTAAGGTGCTGGACGTGCGCCGCTCGACGATCGGCTGGGTCAGCCAGTTTTTGCGGGTGATCCCACGGATCTCCGCCCTGGACGTGGTCATGCAGCCGCTGCTGGACCTGGGCGTTCCGCGCGAAACCTGCGCCGCGAAAGCCGCCGGCCTGCTCACGCGCCTGAACGTGCCGGAACACCTCTGGCACCTTGCCCCATCGACCTTTTCCGGTGGCGAGCAGCAGCGGGTGAATATCGCCCGCGGGTTTATCGTCGACTACCCGATTTTACTGCTTGATGAACCCACTGCCTCGCTCGACAGCAAAAACAGCGCAGCGGTGGTTGAACTGATCGAACAGGCCAAAGCACGCGGCGCGGCGATCGTGGGGATCTTCCACGACGACACCGTTCGCTCCCGCGTCGCAGACAGGCTGCACCCGATGGGGACGCTCGCATGATCGTGAATAACGTAAAGCTGGTGCTGGAAAATGAAGTCGTTGATGGCTCGATTGAGATCCAGGCCGGAGAGATCCGCGCCTTTGCGGAAACCCAGAGCCGCGCCCCGGAAGCGATGGACGGTGAAGGGGGCTGGCTGCTGCCGGGCCTTATCGAACTGCACACCGATAATCTGGATAAATTCTTTACCCCGCGTCCGAAAGTCGACTGGCCAGCTCATTCCGCAATGAGCAGCCATGACGCGCTGATGGTCGCCAGCGGCATCACTACCGTGCTGGACGCCGTAGCGATTGGCGACGTGCGCGACGGCGGCGACCGTCTGGAAAACCTTGAGAAGATGATCAACGCCGTGGAAGAGACGCAAAAACGCGGCCTTAACCGCGCCGAGCATCGTTTGCACCTGCGGTGTGAACTCCCGCATCACACCACTCTGCCGCTGTTTGAAAAGCTGGTGGACCGCGAGCCGGTCTCACTGGTCTCGTTGATGGACCACTCGCCGGGGCAGCGTCAGTTCGCCAGAATAGAGAAATACCGCGAGTACTATCAGGGAAAATACGCGCTGACCAACGAGGAAATGGCGCGTTATGAAGAGGAACAGCGACAGCTTGCGGCGCAGTGGTCTCAACCAAACCGACTCTCCATTGCCGCCATGTGTCGGGATCGCAACATTGCCTTAGCCAGCCATGATGATGCGACGCATGAACATGTGCGCGAATCACACCAGCTTGGCAGCGTAATCGCTGAATTTCCCACCACGTTTGAAGCAGCAGAAGCCTCCCGCACCCATGGCATGAACGTCCTGATGGGGGCGCCGAATATCGTGCGCGGCGGCTCACACTCCGGCAACGTGGCGGCAAGCGCGCTCGCGTCGCTAGGTCTGCTGGATATCCTCTCGTCCGACTACTACCCCGCCAGCCTGCTGGACGCCGCCTTCCGGGTCGCGGCTGACGAAAACAATCGCTTTACGCTGCCGCAGGCGATTCGTCTGGTAACGAAAAACCCGGCAACGGCACTCAATCTTCACGATCGTGGAGAGATAGCTGAAGGTAAACGGGCGGATCTGGTGCTGGTTCACCGTAAGGGCGAGCACATCCATATCGACCACGTCTGGCGTCAGGGGAAACGGGTGTTCTGATGGGAAGACTAATCTGGCTAATGGGGCCGTCAGGCTCTGGTAAGGACAGCCTGCTGTCCGCGTTACGGCAGCGGGAACATCCCCAGCTTCTGGTTGCGCACCGCTATATCACCCGTGCGGCGAATGCCGGGAGTGAGAACCATATCGCCCTGAGCGAGCCGGAATTTTTCACGCGCGCCGGGCAAAATCTGCTGGCGCTTAGCTGGCACGCCAACGGTTATTACTACGGGATAGGCATCGAGACAGACCTGTGGCTGCACGCCGGGTTCGACGTGCTGGTCAACGGCTCACGCGCACACCTTCAACAAGCGCGCGCTCGCTATGAAGCAGCGCTGTTGCCGGTCTGTCTGCAGGTCTCGCCTGATGTGCTGCGCAGCCGGTTGCAGAGCCGGGGTCGTGAAAACGCCAAAGAGATCGAGCAGCGGCTTGAACGTGCGGCGCGCTATACCCCATCGAACTGTCATATCCTCAATAACGACGGAAGTTTGCTACAGTCAGTCGATAACTTTTTAACGCTTATCCGTCAGAAGGAGAAACAGCATGCCTGACTGCCAGCTTCGCCCCGCCACTGCCGACGATGCGCAGATTGTTTACGCGCTGATTTGCGAACTCAAGCAGAGTGAGTTTGATCATCAGGCGTTCCACGCCGGGTATCTTGCCAATCTGCAGGACCACAATATGCGCTACCAGCTGGCTGAACTAAACGGCCAGGTGGTGGGCATGATTGGACTGCATATGCAGTTTCACCTGCACCACGCCAGATGGATTGGCGAGATCCAGGAGCTGGTGGTCATGCCGCAGGCGCGCGGTCTCAGGGTGGGCAGCCAGCTGTTGGCCTGGGCGGAGAACGTGGCGCGGCAGGCGGGCGCTGAACTGACAGAGCTATCCACCAGCGTGAAGCGCCTGGACGCTCACCGTTTTTATGCGCGTGAAGGGTATACGCAGAGCCATTTTCGTTTCACCAAACTGTTGTAGAGGTGCACGATGAGTCTGACGATTACGTTAACGGGAACCGGTAGCGCTCAGCTGGTGCCGGTGTTTGGCTGCGACTGCGCCGCGTGTCGCCGGGCGCGTCTGCAGGATAACCATCGCCGTCGCCCCTGTAGCGCGGTAGTCAAATTCAACGATGCGGTAACGCTGCTGGACGCCGGTATCCCGCACCTGATGGACGACTGGCCGGCAGGCAGCTTTCAGCAGTTTTTACTGACCCACTACCATATGGATCACGTCCAGGGGCTGTTCCCCCTGCGCTGGGGCGTCGGTGCCCCTGTTCCGGTGTACGGTCCGCCAGACGAGTCGGGGTGTGACGACCTGTTTAAACACCCGGGGATTCTGGATTTCAGCCATACGGTAGAGCCGTTTGTGGTGTTTGAACTGCAGGGCCTGCGGGTCACGCCGCTGCCGCTGAATCACTCGAAAATCACCTTTGGCTACCTGCTGGAGTCCGCCCACAGCCGTGTGGCCTGGCTCTCCGACACCGCCGGATTACCTGATAAAACGGTAAAATTCCTGCTCAATAACCGGCCGCAGGCGATGATCATCGACTGCAGCCACGAACCGCGTGACGAAACGCCGCGCAACCATTGCGATCTGAATACGGTTATTGCCTTAAATGAGATCATCGGCTGTCCGCAGGTGATCCTGACCCATATCAGTCATCAGTTCGACGTATGGATGATGGATAACCCGCTACCCGACGGGTTCGAGGCGGGATATGACGGAATGACGTTGTTGCTGGATTAGGTCACTCCCTCTCTGAATGAGAGGGCGAGGCGTATGGATGCTAAACCGCGCGTATCAGCGATCGTAATCGTCTTCTAACCGGCGTTCATCTTCTTCTAACTGACGTCTGTCATCATCCAGCTGGCGTTGACGCTCATCCAGACGGCGACGGCGATCCTCCAGTTGCCTGCGGCGATCGTCATACTGACGGCTGTCGGTCTGGCGGCTGCGATCGTAGCGATCGTCGTCATCATCGCTACTGCGACTGCTGCTGGGGTTATAGGCATCGTTGATCGCCTGCTGAATATTGCCAATGGCTTCATCAATAACATCGGCGTGAGCCAGTTGGCTGGTAAGTGACAGCAGACCAAATAACAGAGCGGTAGAGTAACGTTTCATAAGACCAGACTCGCAGGTGGACTGGCCTTACGGTAATGAACAACAGCTGGCTGGGGTAGCGGAGGAATCTCATTTCTGCGCCTGTTCAATCACCCCTATCGCTTCCACTCTCACCTGGTGTCTCCCGCCCTCAAATTCTGCATTGAGCCAGGCATCGACAATCATTTTTGCCAGCTCAAGGCCAACAACACGTGAGCCAAATGCCAGGATATTGGTGTTGTTATGCTGCCTTGAAAGCTGCGCAGAATAAGGCTCACTACATACCACTGCACGAATGCCGGGGTATTTGTTGGCCGTAATAGAGATCCCAACGCCGGTACCACAAATTAAGATGCCGCCATCAACCTCACCGTCGAGCAGGGACGTCGCAACAGCGCTGGCATAATGCGGGTAGTCGGTGCGTTCGGGCGACCAGGTGCCCTTATCCACCACCTCTACGCCACGCCCACGCAGATGGGCCAGTATGTCCTCTTTCAGTATGAAGCCAACGTGATCGCAACCAAACGCAATCCTTTTCATGATTTGCCTCTCAGTGAGTAAACTTTACGAACGCGATGTATTTTGTGATTTAAGACCGGTTAGTTGTGCAATAAAACCACAAAACCATCGCGTTCTGAGCGTGTTCTACACCCCTGAGGATCGCATTTCAACCCTGACCTGATGGTTAAGTTTGCCTGTAAGTCTTAGGTCATTAAATGCAGAATAAATTAAATGATTGATTTACAACGAATGAAGCAACAACACACAGCCCAAAACTTCACAAGCAATAAAACTTTATGAATTTATAAATATTGTGAAGTTGGCAGCATATTTCCCGGGAAGGTTGTGATGATATAGTGTCGTCTTCATTTTTAAGGACAACAGAGAGCGATGAGTCAGTCAGAATTTGAAAAAGAGCTGCCTAATGGCATCGGTCTGGCACCTTACCTGCGTATGAAACAGGAAGGGATGACCGACAACGAGAGCCGTATCGTCGACTGGCTGCTTCAGCCAGGTAACCTGAGCGGTGCGCCGGCAATTAAAGATGTTGCCGAAACACTGCTGGTCTCGGAAGCGATGATCGTCAAAGTGGCCAAGCTGCTCGGGTTTAGCGGTTTTCGTACTCTGCGCGCAGCGCTTGTGGACTACTTCTCTCAATCCGAGCAGGTGCTCCCCGCTGAACTCGCCTTTGATGAAGCACCACAGGATGTGGTTAATAAAGTGTTCAACATTACGCTTCGCACCATTATGGAAGGCCAGTCGATTGTTAATGTGGATGAAATTCATCGCGCAGCACGTTTCTTCGCTCAGGCTAACCAGCGCGATCTGTACGGCGTCGGCGGCTCTAACGCCATTTGTGCCGACATCCAGCACAAGTTTTTACGTATCGGCGTGCGCTGCCAGTCCTATCAGGACGCCCATATCATGATGATGTCAGCATCGCTGCTGAAAGAGGGAGACGTAGTGCTGGTGGTAACACACTCAGGACGCACCAGCGATGTGAAAGCTGCAGTAGAGTTAGCGAAAAAGAACGGTGCGAAGATTATCTGCATTACCCATAGCTATCATTCGCCCATTGCCAAACTCGCTGATTATATTATTTGCTCGCCAGCACCAGAGACCCCTTTATTAGGGCGCAACGCCTCCGCGCGTATATTACAACTCACACTATTAGATGCTTTATTTGTATCCGTTGCACAACAGAATATTCAACAGGCCACACTCAACATGCAAAAAACCGGTGCTATTGTGGATTTCTTCTCCCCTGGTGCCCTGAAGTAACGATAAAAGGTTGATCCCGTACTAGCGGGATCAACAAAATATACCCTACATTGAGAACACTGCTATGAATAAATATCTGAAATATTTCAGCGGCGCCGCTATGGGCTTAATGTTATCTACCAGCGCATTTGCTGCCGCAGAATATGCAGTAGTATTAAAAACATTGAACAATCCATTCTGGGTGGATATGAAGAAAGGGGTTGAAGATGAAGCAAAAACCCTGGGGGTAAGTGTTGATATTTTTGCTTCGCCGTCAGAGGGTGATTTTCAGTCTCAACTGCAGCTTTTTGAAGACTTGAGTAATAAGAAATACAAAGGCATTGCCTTTGCCCCACTCTCCTCGGTCAACCTGGTGATGCCCGTGTCACGCGCCTGGCAGAAAGGCATTTTTCTGGTCAACCTCGATGAAAAAATCGATATGGATAACCTGAAAAAAGCCGGCGGTAACGTTGAAGGTTTTGTCACGACGGATAACGTAGCCGTTGGGGCAAAAGGGGCAGGCTTTATCATTGATAAACTCGGTGTGCAGGGCGGTGAAGTCGCGATTATTGAAGGGAAAGCCGGAAATGCATCGGGAGAGGCACGCCGCAATGGCGCTACAGAAACCTTTAAAAAAGCAAGTCAAATCAAGCTCGTTGCCAGCCAACCCGCCGACTGGGATCGCATTAAAGCCCTGGATGTCGCCACCAACGTTTTGCAACGCAACCCGAATTTGAAAGCCTTCTACTGTGCAAACGATACCATGGCAATGGGCGTGGCACAGGCGGTGGCAAACGCCGGTAAAACAGGAAAAGTACTGGTCGTTGGCACGGATGGCATTCCTGAAGCACGTAAGATGGTCGACGCCGGACAAATGACCGCCACCGTCGCGCAGAACCCAGCGGATATTGGTGCCACGGGCCTGAAGTTGATGGTGGATGCGGCGAAAACCGGCAACGTGATCCCCCTAGAAAAAACGCCTGAATTCAAACTGGTTGATTCGGTTCTGGTGACGAAATAACTGATATCCGGTGCGGTCAGAAGCCCACACCCCAGCTCTCTCCCGCAGGATGAGAGGGAAAACATAAGGAGTAAACATGGTCACGCCATATATCTCAATGGCGGGGATCGGCAAATCCTTTGGTCCGGTTCACGCATTAACGTCGGTTGATTTAACTATTTATCCCCACGAGATTCATGCGTTATTAGGGGAGAATGGCGCCGGTAAATCAACCTTAATGAAAGTATTGTCGGGAATACATGAACCGACCAAAGGAACTATTACTATCAACGAGGTAAATTACGACAAGCTCGATCATAAACTGGCAGCACAGTTGGGCATTGGCATAATTTACCAGGAACTTAGCGTTATCGATGAATTAACCGTTCTGGAGAATTTATATATTGGCCGTCATCTGACGAAAAAAGTCTGTGGCGTCAATATCATCGACTGGAAAGAGATGCGTATTCGCGGCGCAATGATGCTTTTACGCGTGGGATTGAAAGTCGATTTAGATGAAAAGGTGGCGAATTTATCCATCAGCCACAAGCAAATGCTGGAAATTGCAAAAACATTAATGCTCAACGCTAAAGCGATCATTATGGATGAGCCCACATCGTCTTTAACCAATAAAGAGGTGGATTATCTTTTCCTGATCATGAATCAATTACGTAAAGAGGGCACAGCAATTGTGTATATCTCGCATAAGCTCGCAGAAATCCGCCGCATTTGCGATCGCTTTACCGTGATGAAAGATGGAAGCAGCGTCTGCACGGGCATGGTGAGTGATGTCACAAACGACGATATTGTGCGCCTGATGGTGGGCCGCGAGTTGCAAAACCGCTTTAACGCGATGAAAGAAAGTACCGGCAACCTCGAACGCGATACCGTGTTCGAAGTGAAAAACGTCACCAGCCGGGACAAGAAAAAAGTACGTGATATCTCGTTCAGTGTGAATCGCGGTGAAATCTTTGGCTTTGCAGGACTCGTCGGCTCAGGCCGCACCGAGCTGATGGACTGCCTCTTCGGGGTGGATAAACGCGCTAGCGGTGAAATCCGTCTCAACGGTAAAACCATCTCCCCACACTCGCCGTTGGATGCGTTGAAAAAAGGGATGGCCTACATCACTGAAAGTCGTCGGGAAAACGGCTTCTTCCCCAACTTCTCTATTGCTCAGAACATGGCGGTCAGCCAAAGCCTGAAAAATGGCGGCTACAAAGGTGCCATGGGCCTGTTTCGCGAACATGAAGAGCGCAAAACTGCTGAAACGCAGCGCCAGCTGCTGGCGTTAAAGTGCCATAGTGTGGAGCAAAACATCACTGAGCTCTCCGGCGGAAACCAGCAGAAGGTGCTGATTTCCAAATGGCTGTGCTGCAACCCGGACGTCATCATTTTTGATGAACCTACCCGCGGCATCGACGTCGGCGCAAAGGCCGAAATCTACAAGGTGATGCGCCAGTTAGCTGACGAGGGCAAGGTCATCCTGATGGTGTCATCCGAGCTACCTGAAATTATCGCCGTCTGCGACCGCATCGCCGTGTTCTGCGAAGGGCGACTGACGCAAATCCTGACCAATCGCGACGACATGGGCGAAGAGGAGATTATGGCATGGGCATTACCACAAGAGTGAAACGCGATATGGACGAAAAAAAACCGTTTAATTTCGCGCTGTTCTGGGACAAGTACGGCACCTTTTTCATCCTCGCGATCATCGTTGCCATCTTTGGCACGCTGTCGTCGGAATACTTCCTGACCACCAATAACATCACTCAAATTTTTGTCCAGAGTTCGGTGACGGTGCTGATCGGGATGGGCGAGTTCTTTGCCATTCTGGTGGCAGGTATCGATCTGTCCGTCGGGGCGATTCTGGCGCTGTCCGGGATGGTGACCGCCAAGCTCATGCTGGCCGGCGTCGACCCGTTCCTGGCAGCGCTCATTGGCGGCGTGCTGGTTGGCGGTGCGTTAGGCGCGATCAACGGCTGTCTGGTCAACTGGACCGGGCTGCATCCGTTCATTATCACCCTGGGCACTAACGCCATTTTTCGCGGCATTACGCTGGTGATTTCGGATGCCAACTCGGTATACGGCTTCTCGTTCGACTTTGTAAACTTTTTTGCCGCCAATCTCTTAGGTATTCCCGTGCCGGTGATCTTCTCGCTGGTAGTGGCGGTGATTCTCTGGTTCCTCACCACCCGTATGCGGCTGGGACGCAACATCTACGCGCTGGGCGGTAACAAGAACTCGGCGTTCTACTCCGGTATTGACGTGAAGTTTCATATCCTGGTGGTTTTCATTATCTCCGGTGTGTGTGCAGGGCTGGCAGGCGTGGTGTCAACGGCACGACTGGGGGCAGCAGAGCCGCTGGCTGGTATGGGCTTTGAAACCTACGCCATTGCCAGCGCCATTATCGGCGGAACCAGTTTCTTTGGCGGTAAAGGGCGCATCTTCTCTGTCGTGATTGGGGGGCTCATCATCGGCACCATCAATAACGGACTCAATATTTTACAAGTACAAACCTACTACCAGCTGGTGGTGATGGGCGGGTTGATTATCGCCGCTGTCGCCCTCGATAGATTGATCAGTAAGTAAGGAATTGACGATGAAAATTTCCCCCTCCCTGATGTGTATGGACCTGCTGAAATTCAAAGAGCAGATCGAATTCATAGACCAGCACGCGGACTACTTCCATATCGACATCATGGACGGTCACTTTGTGCCCAATTTGACGCTGTCACCGTTCTTTGTCAGCCAGGTGAAGAAGCTCGCCACCAAACCGCTGGACTGCCATCTGATGGTGACGCGCCCCCAGGACTACATTAGTCAACTGGCACAGGCCGGAGCGGATTTCATCACCCTGCATCCGGAAACGATTAACGGTCAGGCCTTCCGTCTGATTGACGAAATTCGCCGTCATGGCATGAGAGTCGGTCTGATCCTCAACCCTGAAACGCCCGTTGAAGCGATGAAATATTACATTCACAAGGCGGACAAAATTACGGTCATGACCGTCGATCCTGGCTTTGCCGGGCAGCCTTTCATTCCGGAAATGCTCGAAAAAATTGCCGAGCTGAAAGCCTGGCGCGAACGTGAAGGGCTGCGCTATGAGATTGAGATCGATGGCTCCTGCAATCAGTCCACCTACAAAAAACTGATGGCCGCCGGGGCTGATGTCTTTATCGTCGGGACGTCAGGACTGTTCAACCACGCAGAGAATATCGACGACGCATGGCAACTGATGGCCGGACAGATTCTGTCGGCAAAGAACGAGGCCCTTCCTCATGCAAAAACAGCCTGATGTCGTTGCCGGAGTGGATATGGGCGCTACCCATATCCGTTTTTGCCTGCTTACAGCCGAGGGGGCCGTGCTGCACTGTGAAAAACACCGTACAGCAGACATTATCCGTTCAGGCGTCATGTGCGGCGTCGCAGAAATGATCGTTGCAAGGCTTCGCCACTATCAGGTTCGCTGTCGGGGTCTGGTGATGGGTTTTCCTGCGCTGGTCGGCAAAGACAAACGCACCATTATCTCGACACCAAACCTGCCATTACAGGCAACAGACCGACGGGACCTGGCGGGTAAACTGGCGGACGCGCTGGGATGCCCGGTCGAATTCTACCGTGACGTTAACCTCCAGCTCTCTTTTGATGTTATGCAGCACAACTTGCAGCAACAGCAGGTTCTGGCAGCCTATCTCGGTACCGGCATGGGGTTCGCCATCTGGCTGAACGGCGCGCCCTGGACAGGTGCACACGGGGTCGCGGGCGAGCTTGGACATATTCCGCAGGGCGATATGTCACGCCATTGCGGTTGTGGTAACACAGGATGTCTGGAAACCGTCTGTTCCGGTATTGCCCTGAAACAGTGGTATGAACAACAGCCCCGTGATTACGCGATTGGCGAGATTTTTACCTCAGCGTGTCATGACCCCTTTGTCATACAGCTCTTAAATCATGCAGCCCGAGCCATTGCCACCAGCGTAAATCTCTTCGACCCGGATGCGGTGATCCTCGGCGGCGGCGTGATGGATATGGTCGATTTTCCACGCGACGCGCTGATTGCCAGAATTAAACAGCATCTGCGCCGTCCGCTGCCGTATGAGGCAGTCCGTTTCATTACAGCATCATCGTCATCCTTTAACGGTGCTCAGGGGGCGGCGACCCTGGCTCTCAGCCAGTTCCTGTCATCACCTTGCGCAACGCCTGCGCCAGCTGAACACGGGTAAAAGGCTTACGCAGTAACGCCACGTCCGGCAGTTGCGAGTTATGCGTCGGACGCAGATCCTGGCCGCTGATCAGCAACACCGGAAGCTGCGGATAATGGCTGCGCACATGGTTGATCACCTCGGCACCACTGAGGTTGCCGGGCAGCATTAAATCGCTAATAAACATGCCAATATCCGGTGACGCGTCCAGCATCTTCAGGGCCTGTTCGCCGTTGTCCGCTTCAAGCGTCAGATAGCCCAGCTGATGCAGCTGCTCGCACAGGGTCTGGCGGACATCGGCTTCATCTTCCAGCACCAGTACCAGGCGTTCATTTTCAACGGCAGCCGCGGCGGCCTGGGTCTCATCAGCAGAACGAACAGGCAGCGTCGAGCGTGGCAGATGCAGCCGCACGGTGGTCCCCTGCCCCGGCGCGCTTTCAATCTCCACGCGCCCACCGGACTGGCGCACAAAACCGTAGACCATCGACAGGCCTAATCCGCTACCGCTCCCGGTTTGCTTGGTCGTGAAGAACGGTTCGAAGACCCGGGATTTGACCTCCTGCGACATTCCACTTCCCCGGTCAATAACCTCCAGCGCCACCATATCCTGCCTGCGTCCGTCACTGCGGGTCACGCGCTGATTCCACGTGCGGATCTTAATAACCCCCGTCTGTCCCTCCATCGCATCGCGGGCGTTCATCACCAGGTTAATAATGGCGTTTTCCAGCTGGCTGACGTCTATCCACGCCGGCCACGCCGGTGATTGCGCTTCAATTTCCAGCGTCAGGGTGGCCGGCAGCGAGTGGTACATCAACTCCCGCAGGTTCTCGAGCAGCGGTTTCATCTCTACCGCGTGCGGGGTCAGGGATTGCTTGCGGGAAAACGCCAGCAGGCGCTGGGTCAGCACCGCACCACGCTCGGCGGCCTTGAGTGCCCGGGTGATACGCGGGGCGTCATGTGAGTCAGGATCGGTGAGTTCCAGACTGCCAATGATCACCGCCAGCAGGTTGTTAAAGTCATGCGCCAGACCGCCCGTCAGCTGCCCGACGGCCTTCATCTTCTGGCTGTGCACCAACGCCTCTTCCAGCCCCTGACGCTCGATGCGGTCGATCTCCATCTGCGTGGTTTTTTCTTTCAGCAGGCGGGTGGTGTGGACAAGCGAGGCGGTGTTGCGGGCAAAAACGTTAAACGCTCGCGCCAGCTCACCCAGTTCATCACGGCGCTGCAGTCCGGGGACGGAAACATCCTGCTCGCCGTGGGCAAGGCGCGACATCGCCCGGGAGATGGCCGTCAGGTTGGAGGCCAGATTACGGTAGATATACCAACAGGCGCACCCGGTGATGATCAGCGCCAGCACGGCGAACACGCTGATAAATACACTGATGGAGCGCAGCTCCTGGTGACTCTGGGCAGTGCGCAGCCGGGAGGCCTGCGCCACCTGTTCAACGTACTGATTGATGTCGCTGTTTAATATCGCCACCAGCGCCTTGATGTGGAACATATACCAGCTGATCGCCAGATCGCTCTCCTCCAGCTGCGTCGAGAGCGGAACAAGCTTGTGAAGCTCGGCATTAAAATCGGGCAGGATAGCGTTCACCACGGGCTGCGTCACGCTCCGGGGCAGCGTTGCGGTCACGGCATCCAGCTGCTGAACCGTGGCGCGCGGCGAGGGCGTTTCAATAGCGGCGATGATTAGCCTGTCCATTTCCATAAGCTGTTGCGCATCCGGGACGTTGCTGGCGTAACGGCGGTTGATGTCCTGCAGATGGCGCAAATAGCTCTGGCTTTGATAGAGCGCGCTGAGAAGCGCATTACGCTCCAGATGACGCCGCTGCCCGCGCTCCAGCATGCCCGTCACGCTCTGCTGTAACTCATTACTTCTCTGAATAATTCGCGCCACCAGCGCGGGCTCCTGTTGCGCCAGTGGCGCATCGGCAAGCTGTTCCAGCGAGTGACGCAGCGCCATCTGCGTCTGCTTCAGGCGCTCGGCTTCGCCCTTGTATTCCAGCGCGCCTACAACTTGCGAGAGCCGCACCGCCGCCGTTGCCACATTGGCGGTATCGCGGGCGAGGTTCATGCTGCCGGTCATGTCATCCAGCGTCTGCTGCTGCACCTGTTCCTGGATCTGGCTGGCATGACGAAAGCCGAGCACCGCCACGCCGCTGACCATCAGCGTCACCGCCACCACCAGCAGATTAAAAATCAGCAGGCGACCACGGGCGCTGGCAAAGAAGGGCGGACGGTGTGATGGCATACGGTAAGCTCCGGTGCAATGTGATGCCCTCACCCTGGCCCTCTCCTGCTGAGAGGGAAAAAGCGGGGAATTGTGATGTAAGTTAACTATTCATAACTATGACAAATATGAACGGCTTCTGACATTTTGCATTTACCAACCTGTGATGAAGTGCGGATATCGACATTCAAGGAGATCCGCCATGAGCAGAACCCCGGTACTGGAGATGCGCAACATTGCCAAAACGTTTGGCCATTTCCACGCGCTCAAGGGTGTGGATTTGACGGTGTACCCCGGTGAGATCCACGCGCTGATGGGGGAAAACGGCGCAGGAAAGAGTACCCTGATGAAGATCCTCGCGGGGGCCTATACCGCCACCAGCGGCGAGATCCTGATTGACGGACAGCCGTTTCACATCAAAGGGCCAAAGGATGCGCTGGCCGCGGGTATCACCCTCATTTATCAGGAGATGCAGCTTGCCCCCAATCTGACCGTCGCTGAAAACATTTTCCTGGGCAGCGAGCTGTCGCGCGCGGGGCTGGTACAGCGCAAAGAGATGGCCGCACAGGCGCAGGCGGTGATTGACCGTCTGGGCGCGCACTTCAAGGCGACCGACCTGGTAATGAGGCTGACCATCGCCGAGCAGCAGCAGGTTGAAATTGCCCGCGCGCTACACCGCAACAGCCGCATTCTGGTGATGGATGAACCCACCGCCGCCCTCTCCTCACGTGAAACCCATCGCCTGTTCGAGCTGATACTGCGCCTGCGAGAGGAAGGAATGGCGATTATCTATATCAGCCACCGCATGGCGGAAGTGTATGAACTCTCCGATCGCGTCAGCGTTCTGCGTGACGGGCAGTACGTCGGTAGCCTGACGCGCGACAAACTGAACGCCTCTGAGCTGGTGAAGATGATGGTCGGCCGTCCGCTAAGCGATCTGTTTAACAAAGAGCGCGATATCCCGCTCGGCAGCTCGCGTCTTAACGTGCATCACCTTACCGACGGCAAGAAAGTGCTCCCCTGCAGTCTGCAGGTGCGTTCCGGAGAAATTGTCGGGCTGGCAGGTCTGGTGGGCGCCGGACGTTCCGAACTGGCGCAGCTGATCTTCGGCGCGCGCAAAGCCACGGGCGGCATGATTGAGGTCGACGGCGAACCGGTGGTGATCCACTCCCCGCGTGCCGCCATCGACAACGGGATCGGTTTTCTCACCGAGAACCGCAAAGAACAAGGGCTGTTCCTCGAGCTGGCCGCACAGGAGAACATCACCATGGCGACGCTGGAGCGCGACGCCACCTTCGGCATGCTGAACCGCAAAAAAGCGCAGACCATTTCTGACGATGCGATCGCCCTGCTTAACATCCGCGTGCCGCATTCACAGGTCCGCGCGGGCGGCCTGTCCGGGGGCAATCAGCAAAAGCTGCTTATCTCCCGCTGGGTGGCCATCGGCCCACGCATTCTGATTCTGGATGAACCGACGCGCGGCGTCGACGTCGGGGCGAAAAGTGAAATCTACCGCATCATGAACCAGATGGCGCGCAAGGGCGTGGCGATCCTGATGATCTCCAGCGAGCTGCCGGAAATCGTCGGCATGAGCGACCGCGTCTATGTCATGCGTGAAGGCAGCATTGCAGGTGAACTTCACGGAGCAGAAATTTCTCAGGAAAACATCATGACGCTGGCGACCGGCGTGAACGACTCTCATCATCAGGCGGTGCAACTATGACAAATTCAACCCATCCGCAGCAGGTGGCGAAGTCCGCCTCTGCCAAAAAAATGCTGATGAGCGATCTGATGCAGACGGTCGGCATTTTGCCCATCTTGATCCTGATTGTGGCGGTATTTGGTTTTATCGCGCCTAACTTCTTTACCGAAAGTAATCTGCTCAATATCACCCGCCAGGCGTCGATCAACATCGTACTGGCCGCAGGGATGACCTTCATCATTCTGACCGGCGGGATCGACCTCTCCGTCGGCTCCATTCTGGGCACCACGGCCGTGGCGGCGATGGTGGTGTCGTTAATACCTGAGTTCGCCATGCTTTCTATTCCGGCAGCGCTCATGCTCGGCCTGGTGCTGGGTTTGTTCAACGGCGCGCTGGTCGCTTTTGCCGGGCTGCCGCCGTTTATCGTGACGCTCGGTACCTATACGGCACTGCGCGGTGCGGCTTATTTGCTGGCGGACGGTACGACCGTCATTAACTCCAACATTAACTTTGAGTGGATCGGCAATAACTACCTCGGCCCCATTCCGTGGCTGGTGGTGATCGCGCTGGCGGTCATTGTGCTGTGCTGGTTTATTCTGCGCCGCACCACGCTTGGCGTTCACATTTATGCGGTTGGCGGCAACATGCAGGCGGCGCGTCTGACAGGCATTAAGGTCTGGCTGGTGCTGTTGTTTGTGTACGGCATGAGCGGGCTGCTCTCGGGCCTGGGCGGCGTGATGAGTGCCTCGCGTCTCTACAGCGCCAACGGCAACCTGGGCATGGGCTACGAGCTGGATGCGATCGCGGCGGTGATCCTCGGCGGCACCAGCTTTGTCGGCGGGATCGGCACGATCACCGGCACGCTGGTGGGGGCGCTGATCATCGCCACGCTTAACAACGGCATGACGCTGATGGGCGTCTCCTACTTCTGGCAACTGGTGATCAAAGGGGCGGTGATCATCATAGCGGTGCTAATCGACAAATACCGTACCCGACACCATCAAAGTGCATAACAACAATACCCTACAAGCGAGGAAGAGAAGATGCGTTTGAAACCGTTAGTGACCGCGCTCTGTGCTGGCGCGCTGCTTGCCGCAACGCCGTTTGCGCAGGCGAAAGATCTGAAGTCCATCGGCGTGACGGTGGGCGACCTGGCCAACCCATTCTTCGTGCAGATCACCAAAGGTGCCGAGCTGGAAGCGCGCAAACTGGCGGGGGATAACGTCAAAGTGACGCTGGTCTCCAGCGGTTACGATCTCGGCCAGCAGGTGGCGCAGATCGACAACTTTATTGCGGCCAAAGTGGACATGATCATCCTTAACGCCGCGGATTCCAAAGGGATCGGCCCGGCGGTTAAACGCGCGAAAGAGGCCGGGATCGTGGTTGTCGCGGTTGACGTCGCGGCGGAAGGGGCGGATGCCACCATCACCTCCGATAACACCCAGGCGGGGGAAATGGCCTGTAAATACATTACTGACCGCCTGAAAGGCAAAGGCAACGTGGTCATCATCAACGGGCCGCCAGTGTCCGCGGTGCAAAACCGCGTCGAAGGCTGCCAGACCGAGTTCAAAAAACATCCGGATATCAAGGTGCTCTCTGATAACCAGAACGCCAAAGGTAGCCGTGAAGGCGGTCTGGAAGTGATGACCTCACTGCTGGCGGCCAATCCGAAGATCGACGGCGTGTTCGCGATTAACGATCCGACGGCGATCGGTGCCGATCTGGCGGCAAAACAGGCCCAACGCAATGAATTCTTTATCGTTGGCGTAGACGGCAGCCCGGACGGCGAGGAAGCGCTTAAGCGTGAGAACTCCCTGTTTGTCGCGACGCCGGCTCAGGATCCGCAGGTAATGGCGGCAAAAGCGGTTGAGATCGGCTATGACATTCTGCAGGGCAAACCTGCGCCTAAAGAGCCTGTGCTGATCCCGGTGACGATGATCGATAAAAAGAACGTCGGATCCTATAAGGGGTGGACAGTGAAGTGATGTAGTGCGGTTTGATGCCCTCACCCTGATCTTCTCTTCGCGGGAGAGTTGGGGTGAGGCCTGACATAGCGTCCAGGGGGCCCCATGAAACGCTCCGAAATCAATGAAATCCTTGGCCACACGCGGCAGTTCTTCTCCATGCACGATGTGCATCTCCCTCCCTTTGCCAGTTTTCCGCCGACGAAATGGCAGCAGCTTGACCCGGCCGCCTGGCAGGAAGTGTTTGATCTCAGGCTTGGCTGGGACGTAACGGCATTCGGCAGCGACCATTTTGCCGCACAGGGGCTAACGCTCTTTACCCTGCGCAATGGCTCACCGAACGGCGTGCCCTATGAAAAGTGCTATGCCGAAAAAATCATGCACGTCCGGGATGGTCAGGTGACGCCCATGCATTTTCACTGGCGTAAACGGGAAGACATCATCAACCGTGGCGGCGGAAACCTGATCGTCGAGTTATGGAATGCCGGCGCACATCAAGAACCTGAAAATACCGACGTGACCGTTACCCTCGACGGCTGTCTGCAGACCCACGCGCCCGGCAGTCAGTTACGCCTGCAACCCGGGGACAGCATCTGCCTCCCCCCCGGCCTGTACCACAGTTTCTGGGGCGAACGCGGTTTTGGCGACGTACTGGTGGGGGAAGTGTCATCGGTGAATGACGATGAACACGATAACCATTTTTTACAGCCCATTGCCCGCTATAACAATATCGAGGAAGACGAACCGGCGGTGCTGGTGTTGTGCAACGAGTACAACCTGTTTCGGAAATAAGGAGTAAATAATGCCATTGATTTCTCTTGCCGACGGTCTTGAGCACGCCAGGAAACACCGCTACGCGCTCGGCGCGTTTAACGTTCTCGACTCCCATTTTTTGCGCGCGCTGTTTGCTGCCGCGAAACAGGAACGCTCGCCGTTTATCATTAATATTGCGGAAGTCCACTTTAAGTATGTCTCCCTGGAGTCGCTGGTCGAAGCGGTCAGGTTTGAAGCCGCCCGTCATGATATTCCGGTGGTGCTCAACCTCGATCACGGCCTGCATTTCGAGGCGGTGGTACGTGCGCTGCGCGTAGGCTTCAGCTCCGTGATGTTTGATGGATCCACTCTGAGCTACGAAGAAAACATTCGCCAGACGCGGGAGGTGGTGAAGATGTGCCACGCGGTTGGCGTATCGGTAGAAGCGGAGCTGGGTGCGGTAGGCGGTGACGAAGGTGGCGCGTTGTATGGCCATGCGGATGAAGCGTTGTTTACGGACCCGCTGCGGGCGCGCGAGTTTGTCGATGCCACCGGCATTGATGCGCTGGCGGTCGCCATTGGCAACGCGCACGGTAAATACAAAGGCGAGCCAAAACTCGATTTCCCTCGTCTGGACGCCATTCGCCAGAAGACCGGCCTGCCGTTGGTCTTACACGGCGGCTCCGGCATCAGCGATGCCGATTTTCGTCGCGCCATCGAACTGGGGATCCATAAAATCAACTTTTATACCGGCATGTCACAGGCCGCGCTCTCCGCCGTTGAGCAACGGATGGCAAAACGTCAGCCTCTGTACGATGAATTTGCAGAACTGTTGCTGGGCATAGAGGAGGCGATTACCGATACGGTCGCCGCGCAAATGCGCATCTTTGGCAGCGCGGGGCAGGCATAATGGAACGTAAAGGGATTATCGCCGCCGGCAATATGCTGGTGGATCATGTCCACCAGATTGTGCAATGGCCGGAGCGCGGCTGGCTGGCGGAGATTACCCACAGCGAACGTTCAACCGGCGGTGCGCCGCTGAACGTCCTGCTGACGCTGGCCAAAATGCACGTTGGCCTGCCGCTGCAGGCCGTCGGCCTGATTGGCGAAGATAGCGACGGCGATTACATCCTGGCGATGCTCGACCAGTATCACGTCAACCGCCAGCGGGTGCAGCGCACGACCTTTGCGCCAACCTCTATGTCACAGGTTATGACCGACCCCAGCGGGCAGCGCACTTTTTTCCACTCCCCGGGCGCCAACCGTCTTCTGGATCTGCCCGCCTTCGACCGCCTCGACGGCGCGATGAAGATTTTCCATCTCGGCTACCTGTTACTGCTCGACAGCCTGGATATGCCCGATGACGAGTACGGCACCCGCAGCGCACGGCTGCTGGCCCAGATGCGCGATCAGGGGTATGAAACCTCGCTCGATCTGGTCTCGCGAAAGGGTGACCCGCGCTATCAGCCGCTGGTCCTCCCTGCCCTGCGCCATCTTGATTATCTGGTCATCAACGAACTGGAAGCCGGCGAGTTTAGCGGGCTGGAAATGCGCGACGAGAACGATGCCCCGCACATTGCCCATATCGCGGAAGCCGCCTCACAGCTTCTGGCGGCTGGGGTGCGTCAGCGGGTGGTGATCCACTGTCCGGAAGGGGCGTGGGGGTTAACACCGGACGATGAAGGGCGTTGGATCCCCTCCTGGTTGCTGGAGCGGGAAGAGATTATCGGCAGCGTCGGGGCGGGTGATGCCTTCTGCGCAGGCTTCTTATACGGCTGCCATGAAGCGTTGCCGCTGATCGAGAGTATTTATCTGGCCCATGCCTGCGCGCGGGCAAGCCTGCTGGCTGCGAACGCCATTGATGGGGCAAAAACGCTGGCCGAGCTGCAGCTGTTTATTAAAGAGAATATTTAAGCCGCTTTCTCGCTGTGAGACACATCGGCAGCAAAGACGTAGCCCAGCCCCCGGACGGTTTTAATGAGTGCGGGCTGATGCGGGTTGGCTTCTATTTTACGGCGCAGGCGCATGATCAACACATCGATTGTGCGGTCGAACACCTCGGCACTTTCGCTGTGCGTCAGCTCAAGCAGTTGTTCCCGGCTGAGCACCCGCCGGGCGTTCTGGGTGAGCGCCAGCAGCAGACCATATTCTCCCTGGGTCAACGGTACGGGGTTACGCTGCGGATCGCTGAGTTCACAGCGGGAGGTATCCAGCGTCCAGCCATTGAACGTCACGCCCGCCACGCGTGGCACCGGGGTGTCTGCGGCCAGCGCCCCGGTACGGCGAAGCACGGCTTTAACCCGAGCAACCACCACGCGCGGGTTAAACGGTTTGCCAATATAATCGTCGGCCCCCATCTCCAGCCCCACCACCACGTCTGACTCACTGCCCAGCCCGGTCAGCATCACCACCGGCAGCTCCGGACGTTGCTTTTGCAGGTGCAGTAATACCTGCAGGCCGTTGATATCCGGCAGCATCATATCCAGCAGGACAAGGGCGATGTGTGGCTCATGCTGAACCAGACTCAGCGCGTCCTGGCCGTTATGGCAGACGAGCACGCTAAAGACGTGCTCACTCAGCACATCCTGCAGCAGCTCGCAGACTGCGGTATCGTCATCAACCACCAGAATCGCCGGTTTCATCGCATGCTTCCATCAGGGGATTATGTTAAGTCTGAACTATTCTGCCGTCGGCTCCAGCCAATTTGACTTTTACATGACGGAATTACAACCCATGTCACATCCACTGCCCATTCGACACGTCAATTTTGACGATTGGCTGTTTTTCGTCAGGGTTTTGCCCCTCTGTTGGCCGTAAAGTCTGCTGATACCCACAATAAAAACATGGCATAGAAGCTGCATAGTGGGGCGTAAGCATTGATTAACTGGAGCAGACTGATGAAAAAAGTCGTCACGGTTTGCCCTTATTGTGCCTCGGGTTGCAAGATCAACCTGGTGGTCGATAACGGCAAAATCGTCCGGGCGGAGGCCGCCCAGGGGAAAACCAACCAGGGCACGCTGTGCCTGAAAGGCTACTACGGCTGGGATTTTATTAACGATACCCAAATCCTTACCCCACGCCTGAAAACCCCTATGATCCGCCGCGAGCGCGGTGGCAAGCTGGAAGCCGTCTCCTGGAGCGAGGCGCTGGATTATGTCGCCACGCGCCTGAGCGCCATCAAAGCCAAGTATGGCCCGGATGCGATCCAGACTACCGGCTCTTCACGCGGTACTGGTAATGAAACCAACTATGTAATGCAAAAATTCGCGCGCGCCGTTATTGGTACCAATAACGTCGACTGCTGCGCTCGCGTCTGACACGGCCCATCGGTTGCAGGTCTGCACCAGTCGGTCGGTAACGGCGCTATGAGTAATGCGATCAACGAGATAGATAACACCGATCTCGTGTTTATTTTTGGCTATAACCCGGCGGATTCTCACCCTATCGTCGCGAACCACGTGATTCGCGCCAAACAGAATGGGGCGAAAATCATCGTCTGCGATCCGCGCAAAATTGAAACGGCACGTATTGCGGATATGCACATTGCACTGAAAAACGGCTCGAATATCGCGCTGTTGAATGCGATGGGCCACGTCATTATTGAGGAGAATCTCTACGACCAGGCGTTCGTCGCGACCCGTACGGAAGGGTTTGACGAGTATCGGAAAATTGTCGAAGGCTACACGCCGGAGTCCGTCGAAGCGATAACCGGCGTAAGCGCGCAAGAGATCCGTCAGGCAGCGCGGATGTACGCCGGAGCGAAAACCGCGGCCATTTTGTGGGGCATGGGCGTCACCCAGTTCTATCAGGGCGTGGAAACCGTACGCTCCCTGACAAGCCTCGCGATGCTGACCGGAAATCTGGGCAAACCGCATGTGGGCGTGAACCCGGTACGTGGTCAAAACAACGTGCAGGGTGCATGTGACATGGGCGCACTGCCGGATACCTATCCGGGCTATCAGTACGTTAAGTTCCCGGAAAATCGTGAGAAATTCGCGAAGGCCTGGGGCGTGGAGAGCCTGCCGGAACATACCGGGTATCGCATCAGCGAGCTGCCGCACCGTGCGGCGCACGGTGAAGTGCGTGCCGCCTACATTATGGGTGAAGATCCGCTGCAGACCGACGCCGAGCTGTCAGCGGTGCGTAAAGGCTTTGAGGATCTCGAACTGGTGATTGTCCAGGACATCTTTATGACCAAAACCGCGGCGGCGGCGGATGTGATTTTACCGTCAACATCATGGGGCGAGCATGAAGGTGTTTACACGGCGGCAGACCGCGGCTTCCAGCGCTTCTTCAAAGCGGTGGAGCCGAAGTGGGATCTGAAAACCGACTGGCAGATCATCAGCGAAATCGCCACCCGCATGGGTTATCCGATGCACTACAACAACACCCAGGAAATCTGGGACGAGTTGCGCAAACTGTGTCCGGACTTCACCGGTGCCACCTATGAGAAAATGGGTGAACTGGGGTATATCCAGTGGCCATGCCGCGATGAGTCAGAGGCCGATCAGGGCACGTCGTATCTCTTTAAAGAGAAGTTCGACACCCTGAACGGACTGGCGCAGTTCTTCACCTGCGACTGGGTCGCGCCAATCGATAAACTCACCGATGAGTATCCGATGGTGCTCTCTACCGTGCGTGAAGTGGGCCACTACTCCTGTCGTTCGATGACCGGTAACTGCGCTGCGCTGGCGGCACTGGCGGATGAACCGGGCTATGCGCAGATCAACACCGCTGACGCAGAGCCTCTGGGCATTGAAGATGAAGCCCTGATCTGGGTGCACTCGCGTAAAGGACGCATCATTACCCGTGCGCAGGTCAGCGACCGACCTAACAAAGGAGCGGTCTATATGACCTACCAGTGGTGGATTGGTGCCTGCAACGAACTGGTGACGGAGAACTTAAGCCCGATAACCAAAACGCCGGAGTATAAGTACTGCGCCGTACGCGTGGAGCCGATTGCTGACCAGCACGCCGCGGAACAGTATGTGATTGACGAATATAGCAAGCTGAAAGCCAGACTGCGTGAAAGCGCGTTGGGTTAATGCCGTTAATTAATCGATGAATAAAAGGGGGTGACTTATTCACCCCTTTTTTATTTCTTAATAAGCTATTTATATTATCAATATATATTGTGCACGCTGCCCCGCAGCAATAATGTCATTAGCACCGAAATAAATACCCGGCTTTGTATTTTAATTCAGTGAGAGAATCTCCCCCGCGAGCGTCTAATGCCCTCTTTCACAAGCATTATTGTGAGACGAAACGCGGCGGACACCGGGAAATGTTCCTTCACCTTTACCGCGCCCGTTTTTTTCTTCTGCGACGACGATTATACTGCGCGGCGTGTACCCAGATGATAAGAATCCATGAAATCAATTTTTCTGATGTTGTTATTTTTTACGTCACTCGTCCACGCGGATGAGATTGGCAGCCAGTACAAGCAACAGGCGGAAGCGGGTGACGCCCGCGCCCAGTATTACCTTGCCGATACCTACTTCAGTTCCGGCGACAGCAAGCAGGCCGCGCAGTGGGCAGAGAAAGCAGCAAAAGGGGGCGATGTCGACGCCATGGCGTTGTTATCGCAAATCCAGTTTACACAGGGCGATTACGCGCAGGCCAAAGCGCTGGCGCAGCAGGCCACTATCGCCGGCAGTAAACGCGGCGCAATTATGCTGGCACGCGTGCTGGTCAACACCCAGGCAGGGAAAACTGACTATCCACAGGCCATCGCACTGCTGCAAACGGCAACCGAAGATATCGACAACGACTCCGCGGTGGATGCGCAAATGCTGCTGGGGATGATTTATGCCAACGGCGTTGAGGTGGCGCAGGACGACGTCAAAGCCGCGTCGTGGTTCAAACGCAGCTCCTCCCTTTCGCGTACGGGTTACGCGGAGTACTGGGCCGGAATGCTGTTCCAGCAGGGCGAGAAAGGCTTTATAACGCCGAATAAGCAGAAAGCGCTCTACTGGCTGAACCTGAGCTGTACCGAAGGATTTGATACGGGATGTGAAGAATTTGACGCGTTGAGTGGGGAGTAAAGTCTCTTACACGGCACTCTCTTTTGGCAGAGAGGGAATGCGAAAAGGCCGGGTTAACCCCGGCCTTTTTATTTTACTGGTCTGCGGTCTTATCAAAACGACCCAGCACTTCGCGTTCATACGCCAGCGCTTTTTTACGGTCGAATTTGTGCTCCCACTTAGCGATAACCAGCACCGCCAGGGCGTTACCCACCACATTCAACGCCGTACGCGCCATGTCGAGGATACGGTCGACACCGGCGATAAACGCCAGACCTTCCAGCGGGATCCCTACGCTGCCCAGGGTGGCCAGCAGCACGACAAAGGAGACGCCAGGTACGCCTGCGATGCCTTTTGAGGTCACCATGAGGGTCAGCACCAGCACGATCTCCTGCCACAGAGACAGGTCAATGCCGTACAGCTGAGCAATAAAGATAGCCGCAATACTCTGGTACAGCGTTGAGCCGTCCAGGTTAAAGGAGTAGCCGGTTGGCACCACAAAGCTGGTAATCGACGCCGGCGCGCCGTAGGCCTCCATCTTCTCGATAATACGCGGCAGTACGCTTTCAGAGCTTGCCGTGGAGTACGCGAGAATCAACTCATCTTTGAGAATACGGATCAGGATCCAGATGCTCAGCCCACACAGGCGCGCCACAATTCCCAGCACCACCAGCGCGAAGAACAGGATGGCGAAGTGAACCAGAATCACCAGCTTCGCCAACGGCCACAGGGAGGCGAAACCGAAGTTCGCCACGGTTACCGCGATAAGCGCAAACACCCCAACCGGCGCGTAGCGCATCACCATGTGAGTCACTTTGAACATGGTTTCAGAAATTGAGCGGAACACGGTGACCAGCGGTTCACGGTGCGTGGCAGGCAGGGAGGAGAGACCCAGACCAAACAACACCGAGAAGAAGATGATCGGCAGCATCTCGCCCTTCGCCATGGAAGCCACGATGTTGGTCGGCACCAGCGAAAGGATGGTTCCCATCAGGCCATGCGCGTGGCTCTGTACTTCAGCGGTAGTGCTTTGATATTTCGAAATATCCACCGTCGCCAGCTGCGACATATCGATCCCGGATCCTGGCTGGAACACGTTCGCCAGTGTGATGCCCAGAATGATGGCAATCGTCGTGATCACTTCGAAATAAAGAATTGTCTTCGCGCCGATACGGCCTAACTGTTTTGCATCCCCCACACCGGCAATGCCGACGACCAGCGTTGAGATAACAATCGGTACGACAATCATCTTGATCAGATGAATAAAGATATCTCCTGCCGGGGAGAGCAGGTTCGCAATCAGCCACTCGCGGCTGTCGCTGTGATAATGCAGGTAACTACCCAGCAGGATACCCAGCACAAGGGCTAGCAAGATTTGCCAGGCCAGGCTGACTTTAACGTTTTTCATAGAAACTGACTTCCTCAATGAAGCGCCCTATTCACATAAACTGCATGAATATGGATACATACTGAAAGGGTATGAATTGTGTTGCGTTGGTTTATGGGATTTTTTAACGCGGCGTATGAGTATCATTTGCGCGGCATGTTGCGCAAGCCTTAAAGAACGGCATATTTCGCTGCAAAAAGCGGTCATGACGTGAGTTTGTCACAATTCCCATCAATAACTTTTTGTTATAAAAAGGCTTTTTTAATGGAATTTGTGAATAATCGGCACGGTGAATTATTTTCCTTCAAAGTTTCATTCGCTCATTTTTCATACTCTTCAAACAATGCGTGATCTGTAGCCCAAATAATAAACAAAGCTTGTAAAGCCCCTACTATTAACGTTTTTGCGACATATTATTAACATCTTACAAGGAGAAAAAAAGCCATGAGCCAAGTACATAAACACGACATTCCCGCAAACATTGCGGACCGTTGCCTGATAAACCCGGAGCAGTACCACGAGAAGTATCAGCAATCCGTCTCCAGCCCGGACGTCTTCTGGGGTGAGCAGGGCCATATTCTTGACTGGATTAAACCTTATCAGAAGGTGAAGAACACCTCCTTTGCGCCCGGCAACGTCTCCATTAAATGGTACGAAGACGGCACGCTGAACCTGGCAGCAAACTGTCTTGACCGCCACCTTGCCGAACGCGGTAATGAAACGGCCATTATCTGGGAGGGTGACGACGCCTCTCAAAGCAAACACATTACTTATAAAGAACTGCACCGCGACGTGTGCCGCTTTGCCAACGTTCTGCTGGAAAGGGGCATTAAAAAAGGCGACGTGGTGGCTATCTATATGCCAATGGTGCCTGAAGCGGCAGTAGCCATGCTGGCCTGCGCGCGCATCGGTGCGATTCACTCGGTGATTTTTGGCGGCTTCTCACCGGAAGCGGTAGCCGGACGTATTGTCGATTCCAGCTCGAAACTGGTGATCACGGCCGATGAAGGCGTGCGCGCTGGCCGTGGCATTCCCCTGAAGAAAAACGTCGATGAAGCGCTGAAAAATCCGAACGTGAAAACCGTCAGCAACGTCATCGTCCTCAAGCGTACCGGCGGCAAGATCGACTGGAATGAAGGACGCGACCTGTGGTGGAGCGATCTGATTGAAAAAGCCAGCGACCAGCATCAGCCGGAAGAGATGAACGCGGAAGATCCACTGTTTATTCTTTACACCTCCGGCTCAACCGGCAAACCGAAAGGCGTGCTGCACACCACCGGCGGCTATCTGGTCTATGCCGCTACCACCTTCAAGTACGTATTCGACTACCATCTGGGCGACATTTACTGGTGTACTGCCGACGTAGGCTGGGTCACCGGTCACAGCTACCTGCTTTACGGCCCGCTGGCCTGTGGTGCCACTACGCTGATGTTTGAAGGCGTACCGAACTGGCCAACGCCGGCACGCATGTGTCAGGTGGTCGACAAACACAAGGTCAATATTCTCTATACCGCCCCAACGGCGATCCGCGCATTAATGGCGGAAGGCGATAAGGCCATTGAAGGCACTGACCGCTCTTCGCTGCGCATCCTCGGTTCCGTTGGCGAGCCCATCAACCCGGAAGCCTGGGAGTGGTACTGGAAGAAAATCGGCAACGAAAAATGCCCGGTGATGGACACCTGGTGGCAGACCGAAACCGGCGGCTTTATGATCACCCCTATGCCGGGTGCGACGCAGTTAAAAGCCGGTTCAGCAACTCAACCGTTCTTCGGCGTACAACCTGCGCTGGTGGATAACGAAGGTAATCCGCTGGACGGGGCCACCGAAGGCAATCTGGTGATCACCGATTCCTGGCCGGGCCAGGCGCGTACCCTGTTCGGCGACCACGAGCGCTTTGAGCAGACTTACTTCTCCACCTTTAAAAACATGTACTTTAGCGGTGACGGCGCCCGGCGTGACGAGGACGGTTATTACTGGATAACCGGGCGCGTGGACGATGTGCTGAACGTCTCCGGCCACCGTCTGGGTACCGCGGAGATTGAATCCGCGCTGGTATCTCATCCGAAGATCGCCGAAGCCGCCGTCGTCGGAATCCCACACAACATTAAAGGCCAGGCGATTTACGCCTACGTCACGCTGAATCATGGCGAAGAGCCGTCACCAGAGCTGTATGCCGAGGTGCGCAACTGGGTACGTAAAGAGATTGGCCCGCTTGCCACGCCGGACGTGCTGCACTGGACCGACTCTCTGCCGAAAACCCGCTCAGGCAAAATTATGCGCCGCATATTGCGCAAAATCGCAGCCGGTGACACCAGCAACCTCGGTGATACCTCAACGCTTGCCGATCCTGGCGTGGTGGAAAAACTGCTCGAAGAGAAGCAGTCCATCGCAATGCCATCGTAACGCGATCCCCCCTCTCCCCCCCGGGAGAGGGAATAAAAAAACCTCCCCTATAAATACTTCTGGAGACCTCTGATGAATAACGATATTTGTCAGCAGATAGAGAATAGTGCGCACTACAGGGAGCTCGTGGATAAACGGCAACGGTTTGCCTTCTTACTTTCCATCATCATGCTGATTATTTACGTCGGCTTTATTCTGCTGATTGCCTTTGCCCCACACTGGCTCGGTACGCCGCTGCACGCGGGCACCAGCGTCACGCGCGGAATTCCGATTGGGATTGGCGTGATAATCATTTCGTTTGTGCTGACCGGCGTGTACGTCTGGCGCGCCAATGGCGAATTCGATCGTCTTAACAGAGCAGTCCTGGCAGAGGTAAAAGCATCATGAAGAGAGTCCTGACGGCGCTTGCCGCCACACTTCCCTTTGCCGCCAACGCCGCTGATGCCATCACCGGCGAGGTACAGCGCCAGCCAACCAACTGGCAGGCGATTATCATGTTCCTGATTTTCGTGCTGCTGACGCTGTACATCACGTACTGGGCCTCGAAACGCGTGCGCTCCCGTAATGATTACTACACCGCAGGCGGCAACATTACCGGTTTTCAGAACGGGCTGGCGATTGCAGGCGACTTTATGTCCGCCGCCTCCTTCCTCGGTATCTCCGCGCTGGTGTACACCTCCGGCTACGATGGTCTGATTTACTCCCTCGGCTTCCTTGTGGGCTGGCCGATTATTTTGTTCCTGATCGCAGAACGCTTGCGCAACCTGGGCCGCTATACCTTCGCAGACGTGGCCTCCTACCGGCTGAAGCAGGGGCCGATTCGTACCCTCTCCGCCTGCGGCTCGCTGGTGGTGGTCGCGCTGTATCTGATTGCGCAGATGGTCGGCGCGGGTAAATTGATCGAACTGTTGTTCGGCCTGAACTACCACATCGCGGTGGTGCTGGTGGGTGTGCTGATGGTGATGTACGTCCTGTTCGGCGGCATGCTGGCCACGACCTGGGTGCAAATCATCAAAGCGGTCCTGCTGCTGTTCGGCGCCAGCTTTATGGCCTTTATGGTCATGAAACACGTCGGGTTCAGCTTCAATAATCTGTTCACTGAAGCGATGGCGGTACACCCGAAAGGGGAAGCGATCATGAGCCCTGGCGGGCTGGTGAAAGACCCTATTTCTGCGCTTTCGCTCGGTCTGGGTCTGATGTTTGGTACGGCAGGCTTGCCACACATCCTGATGCGTTTCTTCACCGTGAGCGATGCGCGTGAAGCGCGCAAAAGCGTCTTCTACGCCACCGGCTTTATGGGTTACTTCTACATCCTGACCTTTATCATTGGTTTTGGCGCCATCATGCTGGTGGGGGCGAATCCGGCGTTTAAAGACGCGGCGGGCGGGCTGATTGGCGGTAACAACATGGCGGCAGTGCATCTGGCCGACGCGGTAGGCGGTAATCTGTTCCTTGGCTTTATCTCGGCCGTGGCCTTCGCCACCATCCTCGCGGTGGTTGCCGGGCTGACGCTGGCGGGTGCGTCTGCGGTATCGCACGACCTCTATGCCAACGTTATCCGCAAAGGGGCAAGCGAACGTGATGAGCTGAAAGTCTCGAAAATCACCGTGCTGGTGCTGGGCGTGGTCGCTATTCTGCTGGGGATTTTGTTCGAGAAGCAGAACATCGCCTTTATGGTGGGGCTGGCCTTCTCCATTGCGGCAAGCTGTAACTTCCCTATCATCCTGCTCTCCATGTACTGGTCAAAACTGACCACCCGTGGGGCGATGATTGGCGGCTGGCTGGGGCTTTTGACGGCCGTGATTCTGATGGTCCTTGGCCCGACGATTTGGGTACAGATCCTCGGTCACGAAAGCGCTATCTTCCCGTATGAATACCCGGCGCTGTTCTCCATTGCCGTGGCGTTTATTGGTATCTGGATCTTCTCCGCGACCGATAACTCGCCGGAAGGTAACCTGGAGCGTGAGAAATTCCGCGCCCAGTTTATCCGCTCACAAACGGGTCTGGGCGTCGAGCAAGGCCGCGCGCACTAACCTCGTCTCCCCGGCTTTATCGGCCGGGGAAATCAGAACATCACCCACGCCACCAGCGGTGCAATCAATACCATCACCACGCCCGAGAGCATCATCACCAGGCTTGCCACCACCCCTTCCTGCTGCCCGAGTTCATACGAACGTGCCGTTCCCGCACCGTGCGATGCCGCGCCAAATCCCGCCCCTTTCGCCATTCCTTCACGGATCGACAGCCGCAAAAAAAGCATGTCGCCAACCGCCATCCCGAAGACGCCCGTCACGACCACAAATAACGCGACCAGATCCGGCTGTCCGCCGAGCGGCTTGGCCGCGGCCAGCGCAAACGGGGTGGTGACCGAACGGACGGCCAGGCTACGCTGAATTTCATCGGGCAGCGTAAACAGCCGGGCCAGCCAGACGGAACTGCAGACCGCCACCACCGTGGCCGTGATCACGCCAGCGCTGAGCGACATCCAGTGGCGTTTGATGATCGCCAGGTTGTCATACACCGGTACCGCAAAGGCAATGGTCGCAGGCCCCAGTAGCCACAGCAGCCAGTGGGATTCCCCAATGTAGTTCTGCCAGGAGATATGCCCGAAGACCAGCATCAGGACCAGCAGGATCGGCGTGAAGACCAGCGGCATCAGCGGCAGCGCGTGAAAACGGCGATACAGCCGTTTATTGGCAAAGTAGATCGCCAGGGTGGCAATCAGGCACAACACGCTTATCTGGAAGTTAGTCATGCTTTTGCCTGCTGATTTCAAACCGATACACTTTATCAACCACCCAGGCGGTGGCCCCCAGCACCATCAGCGTGCTCAGCGCAATGACCGCGAAGATGCGCCAGCCATCTACCCTCAGCAGTTGCGCATAGTTCACCACCGCGACCACGGCAGGCACAAAGAACAGCAGCATCTCCGCCAGCAGCCAGCGCGCGCCGGCGCGTACCCAGTTGAGGGGGATAACACGGCAGAGGATAAGCGTCAGCATCAGTACCATTCCGACCAGGTTGGCAGGCAGCGGCAGATGCAACCAGTTGACAAGATATTCCGCGAAAACAAACAGTCCCGCATAAAGCAGTACCTGAACCGGTACCTGAAGTCGTTGCACAACGGCAGGCGTAACACGGCTTAACGCCACGGCCATGGGGGTTTTCCTCAAAAATGAGACGAGGCGCCAGTATAGTGAGCGCACGTAATGGACTGAAATGAATTAAAATCATCAAAGGTATAGTTCCGAGGAATAATCATGGACATAAGAACGCTGCGCTATTTTGTCGAAGTGGTTCGTCAGCAAAGTTTTACCCGCGCAGCGGAGAAGTTGTTTGTCACCCAACCCACCATCAGCAAGATGCTGAAAAACCTCGAAGATGAACTGAACTGCACCCTGCTTATCCGCGACGGACGCAAGCTGCTGCTAACCGATACCGGGCGGGTCGTCTTTGAACGCGGGCTGGCGATCCTGGCGGAGTTCCGCCAGCTGGAAGCGGAGCTTGGCGATATCAATCACCTGACAAAAGGGCTGCTGCGCCTCGGCATCCCGCCGATGGTTGGGATGATGATGGCCGGCCCCATCAGCCTGTTTCGCCAGCGTTATCCCGGCGTTGAATTGAAAATTTCCGAGTTTGGCGGCTTAACGGTTCAACAGGCGGTCACCAACGGCGAGCTGGATGTCGCCATGACCGCCCTCCCTGTGGAGGAAGAGAGCGGTCTGGCGACGCTGCCGCTCTTTAGCCACCCGCTGTGCGTGCTGGTACCCCGCTCTGGTGACTGGCTGAAGGTCGACACGGTGAAACCCGAACGGCTCGGTGAACACCCGCTGCTGATTTACAACGAAGATTTCGCCCTCAGCCGCCAGCTGATGGCGCTGTTTAATCAACACAACGTGAAGCCGCGCATTGCGGTGCGCAGCGGGCAGTGGGATTTCCTGGCCGCGATGGTGCAGGCTGGCGTCGGCATTGCGATATTGCCGCAGCCGATTTGCGAACGGCTCGATAAAAACACCCTGCGCTGGATCCCGCTGGAAAGCGATTTGCACTGGCAGTTAGGGATGATTTGGCGCGAAGGGGTTTATTTATCGCACAGCGCGCAGGCGTGGCTGAAATGCTGTGAAGGGTTTTGGGTCCCCTGACCCTCTCCGGGCGGAGAGGATCAGGGTGAGGGCATCAGCCCGCACGGACTACTGATTCTCTATCAGCAAGGCTTCCAGCAAATCCAGATCGTGCAGCAGTTTTTGCAGCGTCTCATTGCTGATTTGCCGCGTGGCGCGCAGGTGGTACAGCTCGGCACGCTCTGAGCGCAGCGCCGCCAGACGGAACCGGCGCTCCAGGTTCTCCTCCTGCAGCGAACTTTCCACATCGTTGCGGCCATCGGCACGACGACGCAGGTTACCAATCACGCGCGAGCTCACTTCGGTCAGCAGCTGGTTGTCGATGTTCTCTTCCGTGTCCGCCGCAAGACGTTCTTCCATCTTCTGAATGGCCACAATCGCCACTTCGGCGGTCGCCGCGCGGGCAATACGCTCCTCTTTATGCTGCTGAGTCGAGTCACCCGTCTCAATATGCTGCAGCAGAAGAGGCAGCATTATCACGCCGACAAACAGTGAGAACAGAATCACGCCTGCCGCCAGGAACACCAGTTCATAGCGCGCCGGGAAGACATCGCCCGTGGGCAGCAGCAGCGGAATGGACAGCACACCGGCAAGCGTAATCGCCCCGCGAACGCCAGCAAAAGAAGCAATCAGCAGCTCCCGCGTGGTCCACGAGCCGAACTCCATCGGTTTTTTCGTCAGGAAGCGCATGCTGAATTTTTTCATCGTCCACAGCCAGCCGAAACGCACCAGCATCAGCGCCATGTAGATCAGCACGATATCGGTGAACAACATCCACGTTTCGACGTTCGGGTCGGCCTCGGCCGCCACCAGCGAGGATTCCATGATGCCCGGCAACTGCAGGCCCAGGAGCAGGAACACCATCCCGTTAAAGACAAATTCCAGCATCGCCCAGGTGCTGTTTGCACGCAGGCGCATGGCCAGCGGCGCACGGCGCATTACGCCGGAGCGGGTGATGGTCATCCCTGCCGCCACCGCCGCCAGAATGCCCGACACGCCGATATGTTCGGCAATCAGGTAAGAGGCAAACGGCAGAAGGAACAGCAGCACAATTTGTGTCGCCGGTTCATCGCCGCCCCAGCGGCTGAGGAAGCGCAGCGAACGACCATACAGCCAGCTCACCACAAACCCGGCCAGGATACCGCCAATCGCCACCTTGAAGAATTCCAGGGTCGCGCCGCCTACGGTAAAGATCATCGTGCCCATCGCGACGGCCACGGCAAATTTCAGGGCAACCAGGCCAGAGGCGTCATTCATCAGCGCCTCACCCTGTAAAATCCCCATGATTTTCTTCGGAATACGGCCTTCACCGACAATGCCGGACAACGCCACGGCATCGGTTGGTGACAGCACCGCGGCCAGCGCAAAGGCCGGAATTAACGGAATGCCCGGTACCGCCCAGTAGATCAGGAAGCCAATCCCGACCACCGTGACCACCACGAGCGCCAGCGCCAGGCCTAATATCTCTCGCCCGTGCTCAAGGAATTCACGCGTGGGCGTTTTCCAGCCATCGGCAAACAGCAGCGGCGGAATAAACAGCACGAGGAACAGTTCGGGGTCGAACTCCACGTGCAGGCCAAACGTCGGCCACGCCAGCAGCGCGCCGATGGCAATTTGCATTAATGGCAGGGGGACCTGAAAGGGCAGTACGCGTGTGACTACCCCGGATAGCGAGACCACAAGAGTCATGATGAGTATTGTGAAGAAGATTTCCATGCGTTCCCTGTTTGCTGTGTTTCTTAAAAGCCAAACCTAAGGCGTCGTGCCTGTTATTCTATCTTCCCCAGAGTAACGCAAAAGACAACGGGATGAGTCCTGAAAATAAAAACGGGCGGCCTGAGCCACCCGTTTTCGCATCAATGGACAACTTAGATTGCCCAGCCGCCCGCGTAGAACGCCACCAGCGCGACGGCAATCACAACGGTGCCGATGTTCAGCTTGCGCCACTCGCCGGAGACCAGACGCCCAATCACCAGCGACGCGAAACCGATCATGATGCCGGTAACGATATTACAGGTCAGCACGATAAAGACCGCCGTGATGAGGCCTGACATCGCATCCACAAAATCAGCAAAATCGATTTTCGCCACGTTGCTCAGCATCAGCAGACCAACGTACATCAGCGCAGGTGCGGTCGCGTAGGCCGGCACCAGGTAGGAGAGCGGAGAGAGGAACAGGATCAGCAGGAACAGCACGCCAACGGTAATGGCCGTCAGGCCAGTTTTACCGCCTGCCGCCGTACCCGCAGCGGACTCGATATACACCGCAGCCGGAGCCGCGCCCACCAGACCCGAGAAGACGCTGCTCAGGGAGTCGGTGGTCAGCGCTTTGCCGCCATCGATAATCTGACCGTCTTTATCCAGCAGGTTCGCCTGACCCGCGACGGCACGGATGGTACCCGTTGCATCAAACACCGCGGTCATCACCAGCGCCAGCACGCTTGGCAGGATCACCGGGTTCAACGCCCCCATGATATCCAGACTGCCAATCAGAGAGTTGCCTTTGTCATCGCTCAGCGACGGCATGGCGAAAATCCCGGAGAAGTGAACGTTAGGATCGAAAATCAGGCCAACAATGGACACCCCGATAATGGTCAGCAAAATGCCGCCCGGGACTTTCAGTTTTTCCAGACCAATAATCACCGCCAGACCGATCAGGGACATAATGACCGGGAAGCTCGCGAAGTGACCCAACGCCACCGGCAGACCGTCCAGCGGGTTCTTGATCACCAGGCCGACGCCGTTTGCGGCAATCAGCAGCAGGAACAACCCGATACCAATGCCGGTGCCATGCGCCACGCCCTGAGGCAGGTTGCGCAAAATCCAGCTACGGATGCCGGTGGCGGAGATAACGGTAAACAGTACACCCATCAGGAACACGGCACCGAGCGCAACCGGTACGCTGATGTGCTGACCCAGAACCAGGCTGAAAGCGGTAAAGGCGGTCAACGAGATTGCACAACCGATCGCCAGCGGCAGGTTCGCCCACAGGCCCATCACGATGGAGCCAACGCCCGCCACGAGACAGGTAGCAACAAAGACGGCCGCCGGCGGGAAGCCCGCTTTACCCAGCATACCCGGAACGACAATGACGGAGTAAACCATCGCCAGAAACGTGGTCAGACCGGCAACGATTTCCTGACGCACGGTGCTGCCGCGAGCCGAAATTTTAAAAATGGCGTCAAGCGAACCGCCAGTACGCGCAGATGGCGTAGACATAGAAAACATCCCCTGAGAGTTTTTATAGAAAGTCCGTAAGCGTGGTGGAGACGCCACTGCCAGCTAAACGTCAAATCCGTGTTTTGCATTTGCGACGAAAGGGGCGTCACAGAAAAAGCAAACGTTTAGCTCCGCGCTTACAAACGGGTGGTCAAATTAAGGCAAACGATTATCTAGCCTAATCCCCGCCCTTTTCAACTGAACTTTATCGTTTTTCGCTAAAATTCCCTTATGACGCTGAAGAAATAAACAGAGGATGCGCAAACGTTATCGTCTGTGCGCAATTTGTTTACATTTCACTCCCCACCCGGAATCGATAACGGGCCACCTTGCTCCAGCGTTTTTTGCCAGCCAGGGCTGCTCTCCACTTTTTTCTTCCAGGCCTGGGTATGCGGGAGGTTATCAATGCCACTTCGCGCCAGCAGGGCAAAAATCGGGAAGCTCATCTGAATATCCGCCATGCTGAGCGTATCGCCGGCAAACCAGCTGTTATGGGCAAGATGCGACTCAATAAAACGTGCATGGGTTTCAAGCTGGCGGTTGAGATACGCTTTTTGCACTCCCTGCCCCAGCGCTTTACCCAACGTGCGGATACCAAACGGCACGGGCGGCTTACCGAGGCTACTGAAAACCAGCTTCATCAACAGCAGCGGCATTAGCGAACCTTCGGCATAGTGCAACCAGAAGCGGTACTGCACCTTATGCGCAGGATCCAGAGGCTTAAGCCGCGACTCCGGATCGTAGGTTTCCTGAAGATATTCGAGGATGGCCCCCGACTCGGCGAGGATCAGGCCGTTATCTTCAATAACCGGCGATTTGCCCAACGGGTGCACTTTTTTGAGCGACTCAGGCGCCAGCATGCTCTTTTCGCGCTGGTAACGAACAATCTCATAGGGCAGGGAAAGTTCTTCCAGCGCCCAGATCACACGGTGTGAGCGGGACTGGTTCAGGTGGTGTACCGTGAGCATTGTGTTCTCCTTTTATTCATACTTTTTAACTATAGAAAATCGAACAACACCGCGAAAAAAATTCGCCTAAAAAATGGCCTGACCGACTGGCGAAAAGACGGGTCTTGCATAGAATTAAAGTGTCAGCACAATCCGGAACCTCCCCAACACGCTCGACATGAGGGGTGCTGATGTCGGGGGAAACCCTCCCGTGAACCAGCGGGATAGAGTGAAAGACAAAGACCGGGAAAAACTAAAGCGCCCTTTTTTGGCGCTTTAGTTCTTTATGAGGTGCGGTATGAGGTGCGGTTTTCTGCCGCATCTCAGTCTTCCTCCAGCAACCGCGCCCCTGTCCCCTGCTCACCCAGCCTGTCGCCCGGGTTACGCAACGGACAATCACTGCGCGACAAACAGCCGCAGCCAATACATCCGTCCAGTTCATCACGCAGCGCTACCAGCGTGTGAATGCGGCGATCCAGCTCTTCACGCCACTGAGAGGAAAGCTCTTTCCACTCTTTCGGGCTGAGAGAGTGCCCTTCCGGCAGCACGCCGAACGCATCGCCGATGGTGGCCAGGGGGATTCCGATTCGTTGGGCAATTTTGATAATCGCGACATAACGGAGCACGTCACGCGTGTAGCGTCGCTGGTTTCCGGCGTTTCGGATGCTTTTAATTAACCCTTTGCTTTCATAGAAGTGGAGCGCCGACACCGCAACACCGCTTCGCTTCGCCACTTCGCCGGGGGTTAACAACGCTTTAATTCGCGGCAATCTCTTTTCCATAAAACCTCTTTACCTCAAGTTAACTTGAGGAATTATACTCGCCCGCAGAGAAAACGACGAATCAACCAGGGCAGTTGTATCTACAGAGGGGCAACCTTATGTCGCATCAGCAAATTATTCAGACACTTATTGAATGGATTGATGAACATATCGACCAACCGTTGAACATTGATGTGGTCGCTAAAAAATCCGGCTATTCGAAATGGTATTTACAGAGAATGTTCCGTACCGTTATGCACCAGACGCTGGGTGAGTACATTCGTCAGCGCAGACTGCTGCTGGCGGCGCAGGCCTTACGCTCAACGCAGCGGCCCATTTTTGATATCGCGATGGATCTGGGATATGTGTCGCAACAAACCTTTTCCCGCGTGTTTCGCCGCGAGTTTGACCGCACACCGAGCGACTATCGCCACCAGTTGAATTAATGGCTCTCAATGCAAAGGTTGCTGCTGCCAGGTCATAAACTCCTGGGGCGGCATCGCTTTCGCGAAGTGCCATCCCTGACAGAACTGAACGCCACGTTTCAATAACCAGCTCACCTGCTCTGCCGTTTCCACCCCTTCCGCAATGGTTTTAAGCCGCAGGCTTTGTGCCATCTCAATAATATGCTCGGCGATAAGGTGGCTGGTGCTGTTGGTTGTTAGGGTGTCGATAAAGGATTTGTCGATTTTCAGAATATCGACATTCAGCGAATAAAGGTTGTGCAGGTTAGAGTAACCCGTTCCAAAATCATCAATCGCCACTTCGTAACCCGCCTGACGGAACGCCTGAATAACCGGAGTGGTTTTAGGGACATCAATAAAACCGCGCTCCGTGACTTCGATTTTAATTTGCTGCGCACGCACGGCGTAGTGTCGGGCCTTGTCCGAAATCATGGCGATCAGCCGTGAAGAGTGGAAATCCGTGGCCGACAGGTTAATCGAAATATAGAGATGCGGATGCATTGCCAGGAATGTGCCCAGATCGCTGAATACCTCTTCGACAACATAATCCGTAATTCGCTCGCTCATGCCCTCTTTTTCCGCCAGCGGAATAAATTCAGCCGGGCTCATGACCGGCCCGTTAAAGCCAGGCCAGCGTAATAACGCCTCGGCTCCCACGCACTGGTTGTTCTTGATATCAATAATCGGCTGATAGTGGACACAAAGCTGACGTTTATTGAGCGCTCGCTGCAGTAACCGCCCGGGAGAATTGAGTTCACGATGGGTGCGAGACCACACCAGCAAAATAATTATGCTGCAGATCATCCCCAGCGGTAGCGTCAACGTCGCCTGGTGATAAAGCATTTCATAAAAACGTTTATTCGACGTCGACACGATAGCGGCAATAGGCCGTTTTGGGGATTTGACGACCGTATAAAAACGGTTATCTTTTTGAAATACCGATTCCTTATCCCGAATCATCGAACTTAATAAAGAAACATTCGCGCGCTGACTGACGGAAAAGAATGCATTCGTTACCGTGTCGTATACCCCCCACGAAAGGGAATGATCTGTCGACATTACTTCGCTGTAGGAAAGCGGATTGACCACCACAACATAATTTCCGCGCTGCATATATGTCATTTTATAGCCAGTGAAAAATGGCGTATCGCGATAATAATAGATAGCAACGTCAGGTTTACGTGTGTAATTAGCAGTGGATATCAGATAAGGATTGGCGGGTGTAAAAACGGTCGAACAAAGAAAATTCTGACCTTCTGCATAAATTAAATCCGCAACAAACAGACGACCGCGAACAACGTTCAACATATATTGGCGATGTTCTGGTGTACAACGTTCACCCTGATATTTTTCAGCCTCGTCGCGGGCCAGATCAACCTGTTGAATTACCAGCTCTGTTTTGTCTAACGCCAGTTCAGCAAAGGTGCGTAGCTGGGCGCTTGTTTCCGACACGGCTCTTATCTGGGCAAACCATAGCGCAAGCATCACCGGCAGCATAACTACCATGATGATCCCTACCACCCTGAGCATCTTGCGCCGCGCGCTACGATTCATTTCCCGCCCTATATCCCTGCATGTTGTACGCCTGTAGTAATGAAGGCCGGATGCTTTGTTTAACAGGTGATTACGTTGCATGAATCATGCGAAGTTAGCAACTGACTTTTAGTATTAAAAATCTTAATTTTCGTTATGACGATAATATTTTCCCGTAAGCTAAACTGTAAGTATTCGTTCCGTTTCAATTAAGGAAAATAATTATCCAGCGGGTACGGGAGATTTGAAGATAACACAACAGAGGATCGTTGATTAAGCCAAACTTCTGGCAGTGTGAAAAAACAACAACGGCAACATGACATTTTATGCTATTTACTCGCGCGTATTTTGTTTTTTGATTTATAAATAATCAGCAGCCACCACCGTTTTCCCCCGACCCGTACGCTTGGCGTCATATAATGCTTTATCGGCACGCATCAGTAATCCTGAAGTATCGCGTTGGCCCTGGCAGACCTCCACCGCCCCGGCGCTGAATGACAGCACCAGCTTTTTCTCTCCCACCACGAGCGGGTTGGTTTTGAGGGCAGTACGTAGCCTCGCCGAAAAAAGTGCGCCTGCGTTGCCGTCGGTTCGCGCCAGCAGGAGTAAAAACTCCTCGCCGCCCACACGGCCAAGCGCAGCGTTCTCGGGGCTTAACTCACGGATAGCCTGGCAAAAGTGGATAAGCGCCCGATCGCCCACCTGATGCCCCCACCGATCGTTGATCTGTTTGAAAAAATCCAGGTCAAACATGAGCACGCAAAAATGGCTGTCAGCATCCTGCCTGGCATTTGCCGCCAGCGCGGATTCCAGCTGCTGTAAAATGGTTGAACGGTTAAAACACCCGGTAAGATCGTCCGTGGTCGCTTTCACTTCCAGCTGCTGTTCGGCTTTTTTACGTTCGGTAATATCAAGCCCGATATTCAGGACTGAGCTGTCCGGCAGCAGAATGTTTGACCACAAAACCGTCAACGGCGTACCGTCTTTACGCAGTGGATGCCACTCGTACATATCCTTTAGCGGCGAGACATTTACCGACTCCCTGACCCGTCGCCGCTCTTCCGGGTCGGGGTAAAACAGTGAGAGCGGATCGGCATGGGCGCTGATCTCCGCCATTGTCCAGCCAAATACTTTTTCACACTCAGCATTCCACAGCACGCAGCGGTTAAATTTATCGAATGAGTTCATTAAAACAGGCGCTCGTTCAAACAGGGTTTTATATTGGGTCACCACACGCTGCATTTCCTGCGCTGTTTTTTCACGAACGATAATTTCTGAAAAATAGTCTTTTAATTTTTCGACCAGCACCGCAACAATACTTTTCAGGATGGCCAGAGAATATAACGGCTCAGCAAACGCCAGAAAGAAATAGCCGCTGCCTTGTCCGTTATGGGTTGAAAGCTTGCATAACACCCCGCTTTGCAATTGCAAATAGCCAGGATGATGAGCGGAGAATAATGCGCGGCCGATATTCTCTTTCCAGTAGACGACCCGCCACGCACGGTGATGCTTCTCCAGCAGGGTACCGGCAAGAAAATCGGCCACCTCAAATGAGTGACAGGTCACTTCACCGGCACAGACCACGCGCTGCAGCCCGTCAGTATCAACGCTAATCCAGGCCAGGCTTGCCCCGAAGGCCCGGTTGATCGTCTCAAGCATCTCGCCCAGCGAACAATGGGCGTGAAGCTGGGGCATCAGATCTGCCAGCGCATGCAACGCCTGCAGGCTGTCATTAACAATCTCACGTCGTTTTTCTTTCATTTTTTTCGCAGATTATTAAGCGTTAAACCGGACGCAACTTTCTTCAGATTCAAAAATCGGCGAGCCAGAGCAGGATGCTGAATATCAGCACAGCTGGAGTGCGAGACGTTGTGTGTAATTAAAAACGTACAAAGAGAAAAAAACCAATAAAATTCAAAAACCTGAATTATAGAATGCGAGTAAATTTATTTATCCACTCAAGCATAATCCAAAGGGTTGTTGCTGTAAACGTTCTACAGCACACCTCAATTTGCAGAGGATTTGTTATCTCAATGAATTTATTACCTGGAAGCGATAAAAGGGGGTCATTAGCGTGCAAAGATATATTTTCCCCTCAATCCTCGTGCGACGCCTGGCTGTGATAATTCCTGCTTTTTTCACCCGTCTGAGGCTGGCGAATAAATCAACAAATGTGATATAGTTCACACATATTGTGTAACGAGAAACACTGTTTCATTCAGTTCGTCTGCTTTGTTGAGGATGGGTTTTATGGCAACCATTACTACCAGCATGGTTCTCCTGCGCTGGCCTTTGTTAAGTGCGGTGCTGATGTTCCTGGCCAGCACGCTAAATATTCAGTTTCGTAAATCTGACTATGCTGGCCTTGCTGTCATCAGCACCCTGTTGGGGTTGGGCGCAGCATGCTGGTTCGCAACGGGCCTGCTTGGCATCACCCTGCTGGATCTCGCTGTCGTCTGGGAAAATATTAAAGTCGTCATGGTGGAAGCCATGAGCCATACCCCGCCAGACTGGCCGATGGTGATTACCTGATCCCTGAGATGAATAAAAAAACCCAGACCGAGGTCTGGGTTTTTTGTTTTAAACAGTCGGATATCAGAACGGAATATCGTCGTCGAAGTCCATTGGGGGTTCGTTAGACGGTGCTGGCGCGGACTGCTGCTGTGGGCGAGACTGCGCGCCACCGCTGAACTGGTTGCCGCCCTGTGGCTGCTGAGGCTGACCCCAACCGCCCTGCTGCTGCTGACCGCCACCTGCTGGTGCGCCACCGCCCTGACGGCCACCGAGCATCTGCATGGTGCCACCCACGTTGACCACAACCTCCGTGGTGTACTTCTCAGCGCCGGCTTGATCGGTCCATTTGCGGGTACGCAGCTGGCCTTCAATATAAACCTGAGAACCTTTACGCAGATACTCACCAGCCACTTCCGCCAGTTTGCCAAACAGCACAACGCGGTGCCATTCGGTCTGCTCTTTCATCTCACCGGTCGCTTTATCACGCCAGGATTCGGAAGTAGCCAGCGTAATGTTGGCAACTGCGCCACCACTCGGCATGTAGCGTACTTCCGGGTCCTGGCCCAGATTACCGACGAGAATCACCTTGTTTACGCCTCTGCTGGCCATGTTCGTGTCTCCTGAATACGTTTCTTAATAGTGTAAACGCGCGAGTGTACCATTTCCACGCTGCAATTTGCATAGTTGCGTAGTCGGTTCCGAAATCTCTCGCGAACTCGACATTATTACACAGTGAATCAGAAAATGCATTCCAATACTGTATATTCAAACAGGTCATTTTGTGTCATAATTAGCCGTTTCTGACAGCCGTTTGTCCTTCAAACAAACCAGGCAATCCGTGTTCCAACCGGGAAAGGTGAATGGATAAGATCGAAGTTCGGGGCGCCCGCACCCACAATCTCAAGAATATCAACCTCATAATCCCTCGCGACAAACTCATCGTCGTGACCGGGCTTTCGGGGTCTGGCAAATCCTCACTGGCTTTCGACACTTTATATGCCGAAGGACAGCGTCGTTACGTGGAGTCACTCTCTGCATACGCACGTCAGTTCCTGTCACTGATGGAAAAACCGGATGTAGACCATATCGAAGGGTTATCACCTGCTATCTCCATTGAGCAGAAATCCACCTCGCATAACCCGCGTTCAACGGTTGGTACGATTACCGAAATTCATGACTACCTGCGTCTGCTGTATGCACGCGTGGGTGAGCCGCGCTGCCCGGATCACGACGTCCCACTGGCCGCGCAGACCGTAAGCCAGATGGTGGATAACGTGCTGTCGCAGCCGGAAGGTAAACGCCTGATGCTGCTGGCGCCCATCATTAAAGAACGTAAGGGCGAGCACACCAAAACGCTGGAGAACCTGGCAAGCCAGGGCTATATCCGCGCCCGTATCGACGGCGAAGTGTGTGACCTGTCGGATCCGCCTAAGCTGGAGCTGCAGAAGAAGCACACCATCGAAGTGGTGATTGACCGTTTCAAAGTCCGTGACGATCTGGCGACCCGCCTGGCCGAATCCTTCGAAACCGCGCTGGAACTCTCTGGCGGTACGGCCGTGGTCTCCGATATGGACAACCCGAAAGCGGAAGAGCTGCTCTTCTCCGCCAACTTTGCCTGTCCGATTTGTGGTTACAGCATGCGCGAGCTGGAGCCGCGTCTGTTCTCGTTCAACAACCCGGCGGGCGCCTGTCCGACGTGTGACGGGCTGGGCGTACAGCAATATTTTGACCCGGACCGCGTGATCCAAAACCCGGAGCTGTCGCTGGCTGGCGGTGCGATCCGCGGATGGGATCGTCGCAACTTCTACTATTTCCAGATGCTGAAGTCGCTGGCAGAGCACTACAAATTCGACGTCGAAGCCCCGTGGGCCAGCCTGAACCCGAACGTGCACAAAGTGGTGCTGTTCGGTTCCGGCAAAGAGAACATCGAGTTCAAGTACATGAACGATCGCGGTGATACCTCCGTGCGCCGTCACCCGTTTGAAGGGGTGCTGCACAATATGGAGCGCCGCTACAAAGAGACCGAATCCAGCGCGGTTCGCGAGGAGCTGGCGAAGTTTATCAGCAACCGTTCCTGTGCGACCTGTGAAGGTACGCGTCTGCGCCGTGAAGCTCGCCATGTGTTTGTTGAAAACACGGCGCTGCCGACCATCTCAGACATGAGCATCGGTCACGCGATGGACTTCTTCAACAACCTGAAGCTCTCCGGCCAGCGCGCGAAAATCGCGGAAAAAGTCCTGAAAGAGATCGGCGATCGTCTGAAGTTCCTGGTGAACGTCGGCCTGAATTACCTGACGCTTTCCCGCTCCGCAGAGACCCTCTCCGGTGGCGAAGCTCAGCGTATCCGCCTCGCGAGCCAGATTGGCGCAGGCCTCGTCGGCGTGATGTATGTGCTGGATGAACCCTCAATCGGCCTGCACCAGCGTGACAACGAGCGTCTGCTCGGCACGCTTGTCCACCTGCGTAATCTCGGTAACACGGTGATTGTGGTTGAGCACGATGAAGACGCGATCCGCGCCGCTGACCACGTTATCGATATCGGCCCGGGCGCTGGCGTACACGGCGGCCAGGTGGTCGCGGAAGGAACGCTGAAAGATATTATGGCGGTGCCGGAGTCATTGACCGGCCAGTACATGAGCGGCAAGCGCAAGATTGAAGTGCCGAAACAGCGTGTACCGGCGAACCCGGAAAAAGTGCTAAAGCTGACCGGCGCCCGCGGCAACAACCTGAAAGATGTGACGCTGACGCTGCCGGTTGGGCTGTTTACCTGTATCACCGGCGTATCCGGTTCCGGTAAGTCGACGCTGATCAACGATACGCTGTTCCCGATTGCGCAGACGCAGCTGAACGGCGCGACGCTGGCCGAACCGGCGCCGTACCGTGACATCCAGGGGCTGGAGCATTTCGATAAAGTGATCGATATCGATCAGAGTCCAATCGGGCGGACTCCGCGTTCCAACCCTGCCACCTATACGGGCGTGTTCACACCCGTACGTGAACTGTTTGCAGGTGTGCCGGAAGCGCGTTCACGCGGGTATACGCCAGGACGTTTCAGCTTTAACGTGCGCGGCGGACGCTGTGAAGCGTGCCAGGGCGACGGGGTTATCAAGGTTGAGATGCACTTCCTGCCGGATATCTACGTGCCGTGCGACCAGTGCAAAGGCAAACGCTATAACCGCGAAACGCTGGAGATTAAGTACAAAGGCAAAACTATCCACGAAGTGCTGGATATGACCATCGAAGAGGCGCGTGAGTTCTTTGACGCGGTCCCTGCGCTGGCGCGTAAGCTGCAGACGCTGATGGATGTGGGCCTGACCTATATTCGTCTGGGGCAGTCTGCCACCACGCTGTCTGGCGGTGAAGCACAGCGCGTGAAGCTGGCGCGTGAGCTCTCCAAACGCGGTACCGGCCAGACGCTGTACATTCTCGATGAGCCGACCACCGGTCTGCACTTTGCCGATATCCAGCAGCTGCTTGATGTTCTGCATCAGCTTCGCGATCAGGGCAACACGATTGTGGTCATTGAACACAACCTGGACGTGATTAAAACCGCGGACTGGATTGTCGATCTCGGCCCGGAAGGCGGCAGCGGCGGCGGTGAAATCCTCGTCTCCGGTACGCCAGAGACCGTTGCAGAGTGCGAAGCCTCGCACACCGCGCGCTTCCTCAAACCGTTGCTGTAATTGTCACACGGAGAGTTGCTGTCGGGTCGCTTCCGGCAGCAGCTCTACCGCCTGCTGATAAGACGCGTCCACCAGATAGTAAATTTGCGAACCCGGCAGTGAACCGTCGAGATAAACGGTGCTCCAGTGCGCTTTGTTGAGATGCTTGCTTGGCCGGACGTCATGGTGCTGCTGGCGTAACAGCTCCGCCAGTTCCGGGCTGGTTTTCAGTGACGCCGCCGGGCGACCCTCAACCTCTTTCACCATCGCAAACAGAATATCCCCCACTTTAATCTGCGTGGCTTTCCAGTCGCTGTGAACGCTTTGCTCCGCGCCAGGTTTACTCATGCAGTACTGAAGTAGCTCCGAAATTGTCATCTTTATTCCCCTTGTAGCGTTGCGATAATTTTACGCGAACCACCGTGAATACGATGTTCTCCCAGCCAGATCCCCTGCCACGTTCCCAGCAGTAACCGACCATTGTGCACCGGCAGCATCAGCGATACGCCCAGCAGAGAGGATTTGATATGCGACGGCATGTCATCTGCTCCCTCATAGTCGTGTTCATAAGGGGCGTTGTCCGGAACGGTTTTGAGAAAATGCTGCTCCATGTCAGACCGGACGGTGGGATCGCAATTTTCATTAAGCGTGAGAGAGGCTGATGTGTGCTGAAGCAGCAGATGCAGTAACCCCGTCCTGATGCGCGAGAGGTCGCGAATTTGCCCAATGACTTCATCAGTCACCAAATGAAATCCACGAGGTTTCGCGCTTAAGGTCAGGGTCTGTTGATACCACATGTGCTGCTCCGTTATGAAAGATGAATCTTTCTAAGTGTGCAGCAAGAAAGCGAAAGGTAAAACCCACAGCGGCGAGATTTGATTAAAAAAGAGGCAGCCTCGCCGCCCGGCGGTTAATACTCAGAATTAACAATTACTTCTTCGCCAAACTTTCCGGCCATGGGCAACGGTCGATACGTAGAGTTTGAGGCGCGTAACACCCTGATCCCTCTGGCTCCGACGTCATGCGCGGCGGTGATATCGTTATCTGAATCGCCATAGAAGACTTTGATGTTCTTCTGTTCCAGCCATTGGGTTTTGGTGTTTTGGCCGGGTTTGTCGCCGGCAAAAATAACCGGATTCATGCTGGAAGCCGGGATCTGAAAATCATCCTGCAGCGTTTTAGAGACGGTTTCGGTTTTGGTCTGGCTGCGTCCGGTCACAAAGTAAATGCTGTCACCGCGTTTAACGTGCATGGCGATAAGCGCGCGCGCCACCTCTTTAGGAATGCTGAACTCGTCCCAGCCGTTATTCATCTTTTCCCAGAACTCGGGGTTCTTCAGATACGCTTCGCTGTCCGGTGAGTAGGTTTTTTTGCCCCGCCAGAATCCCGGGCTGGAAAACAGGACCGTATCGTCGATATCAAAGCCTACAGCCATTGGCGGGCGCCCTAACAGGCTATTTTCGATTTGGGCTACGGATACCCAGTGAACAGGTGCTTGCTCGGCAAGCATGGCGGCTGTTGTGCCGGTGTAAAGCGGCGTCGGTGCGGAAGCGCGCGCGACGACGGCACTATTTAGCGAGAACAATAAGCAGGCGGCGCTGAGCGCCAGTGTGATCTTGCGCATGTTTTCCCCTGAATATTCAGTTTGTTATCGTTTTATTTTGAGTGAATGGTCAAAAAACTATCCGACCATAACCCCGGGGGGAGATGAAGGGAAGGAGTTTTTACTTATGAAGCTGAATAAAAAGAAGAAGATCACAAAGCGCGGATGGGGTCTGAAAGCCCGGTAGACGCAGCGCCACCGGGCAAGATTTTTGTGCGTCCTGATGCTCTCATTCGGCCCTCTCCCGCAGGGAGAGAGGGATGATAGTGAGCGCTTACATCACTGCAGCAAACGCCTGCGCAACACGATGAACGTTGCTGGCATTAAGCCCCGCCACGCACATACGGCCGCTGGAAATCAGGTAGACGCCGAACTCTTCACGCAGGCGATCGACCTGAGCCGCGCTGAGGCCGGTGTAGCTGAACATCCCACGCTGCTTAAGCAGATAGTCAAAATTATGCCCTGGGACGGCCTCTTTCAGCACGTCGACCAGCTCCTGACGCATCGTCAGGATGCGCTTGCGCATAGATTCCACTTCGGCGAGCCACGACGCTTTCAGCCGATCGTCACCCAGCACCGTGGCGACCACCTGCGCACCAAAGTTTGGCGGGCTGGAGTAAATGCGGCGCACGGTCGCCTTCAGCTGACCGAGCACACGCCCGGCTGCTTCAGCGTCCTCACAGACCACTGACAGGCCGCCGACGCGCTCACCGTACAGGGAGAAGATTTTTGAGAACGAGTTGCTGACCAGCGCAGGCAGTCCAGCGCTGGCAACGGCGCGGATAGCGTAGGCATCTTCTTCCATGCCCGCGCCAAAGCCCTGATAGGCGATGTCGAGGAAGGGGATCAGGTTACGCGTCTTCAGCACGTCGATTACCGCATCCCACTGGGCATTAGTCAGGTCTGCACCGGTCGGGTTATGGCAGCACGGATGCAGCAGAACAATACTGCGCTCCGGCAGCGTATTCAGTTTTTCCAGCAGCGCGTCAACGCGCACGCCGTTGGTTTCGCTGTCAAACCACGGATAGGTCTGCACCGTAAAGCCCGCGCCCTCAAAAATCGCCACGTGGTTTTCCCACGTCGGGTCACTGACCCACACGCCAGAATCCGGGAAGTATTTTTTCAGAAAGTCAGCGCCAACTTTTAATGCGCCCGAGCCACCCAGCGTCTGGATGGTCGCCACCCGTTTTTGTGTCAGCACGGCGTGATCGGCACCAAACAGCAGCGGCGCAATGGTATTGCGGTAGCTGTTTAACCCTTCCATTGGCAGATAGAGCGAGGCTCCGTGCGGGACAGCGTTAAGACGCGCTTCCGCTTCTGCCACGGCTTGCAGCTGAGGAATAATGCCCTCCTCGTTGTAATACAAACCAATACTGAGGTTGACTTTGTCGCTGCGAGGATCTTCTTTGAAACGCTCCATTAAGGAGAGAATGGGGTCGCCGGCATAGGCGTCAACTTTCTGAAACACGCGATGATTCTCCGGAATTCGATGAGGCAGGGATTTCAACAATAAACCGGATATGACAGAAGATCGAGAGCGATATCAGATCCGTTCCTGCAGATGTCGTCGAATCTGTTCAATGCGTTCAGCGAGCGAACCAGAAACAGGCAGATAGGGGATATTTCTGTCTGTTAACGCGCGGATGTACCATGCCTGTTGCCGCTGGCGGAATGCAGCCCCCTGACGGGTACCATCCTGAACAAAAGGAAACTCATCGCCACAGAGCACCACCAGAGAATATGCGCGCCCGGCTAATTCCTCTAGCTCGCGTGGCGCGCTGCCAAACTGGTCGAGCATATAAAACAGCGTGGTTAAGGGCGAGGTATCGCAAACCAGGAAGGGAGCCGTGCTGGCCATCGCTTCACGACGCACCTGCTCGCGGGCAATATGCAGCAGATCGTCGCATCCCAGCACGCCATTCTTCTCTTCCCAGTATTCTCGGCCAAACTCGGCGACAAATGGGGCGTTGAGCGTCGTCGCCAGCGCGCGGGAAAGCGTGCTTTTTCCTGTCGATTCGCCCCCCAATAAACAAATCCGAAAGACAAAGCTACGGTAGACCTCCGGGGACATCATCGTGCGGTAGCGATGGACGTCAGAACGTATCAGGGTTCCCGAGGGCGCCTCAGGCCCTTTCGGACGCTGGAGGCGGACATGCGTAACCTGCTTGCCAAAACGCTGGCTTAACACCGCCGCAAATCCGTCGCCGTAGTCTTCGGCGGTAAATACGGCCTGTGGCTGGCAGTGAAGTATTTTTTCACACAGCGTTGCCACGTAATGTCGGTGAAGATCGGCATCCGCATCATTATGCGGCAGTGGTTCAAGCGCATGGGTCGCGATGACCTCCGGCGTCAGCACAAGGTGATGACATTGCGGGAAGCGCGCGCTTAACCAGTGAAGGCGCTTGTCGGGGTCATAATCCGGGATTTCCGGACGCGAATAACTGATGATATAGACCGTCTCACACTGGGCCAGCGCAGCATTTATCAGCGCTTCATGCCCCACGTGTAATGGCGCGAATTTGCCCACAACCAGACCGTCGCGATAAGGCTTCACTGGGTGCGAATCTCCTTACGCCACTGATATAAACCGTGCCAGGCATTAAACCAAAACACCAGATATAAACCCGCGGTCAAATGCAGATCTCTCATCGCATATAACGGTACCGCCAGCGTGTTTACAGCCAGCCAGACGTACCAGTTCTCCAGGCGTCGCCCCATTAACATAAACTGTGCAAGCACGCTAAATGTCAAAATAACAGAGTCCACCCAGGGGGCCCAGGCGTTAGTGTAGCGATGCAAGATCAGGCCATAACCCGCGGCCACCAGCAGGGCGCAGGCGAGCAGGATGAAGAAATGTCTGGGCCGGGTACGCCGAACGGGCAATACCTCCCCGCGATGACCTTTGAGCCAGTGCACCCAGCCGGTGATGCTGGTGATGATGAAAAAGAGCTGCAGGGTAACGTCTGCGTAAAGCTGAACCGAATAAAAGACCCAGCCATAAAGCCCACTGCCGATGATGCCTATCCACCACGTGTGAATACTGTTTCTGGCAGCCAGCCAGACCGAGAGGGCATAAGCCAGACAAGCGGCCATTTCGGATGGTGACATTACCCCTCCCTGGAAAGGTCTGTTAGTCGATGTACTTCATCGCAACCCTTGATGTCAGGCGCGTGATAAGTTCGTAAGCACTCACTTTTGTGATTTCAGCGATGCGTTCAACAGGCAAACCCTCACCCCACATCACCACGTCATCACCCGGTTTATCCTGTGCATCTGGTCCGAGGTCAATACAGATCATGTCCATCGCCACGCGGCCCACGATGTTCGCTTCACGGCCATTGACCAGCACCGGCGTGCCGGACGGCGCGGCACGGGGATAACCGTCGCCATAGCCCATCGCCACCACGCCAAGGCGTGTGTCGCGCTCGCTGGTCCAGGTTCCGCCGTAGCCCACGGGCTCACCCGCTTTGTGATCGCGCACGGCAATCAGGTTAGACACAAGGGACATTACCGGCTGGAAACCAAAATCCGGCCCCCAGGGTCTGTTCTCCAGCGGAGAGACGCCGTAAAGAATAATGCCTGGACGCGCCCAGTCGAAGTGCGACTGCGGCCATAGCAAAATACCGCCAGACGCGGCAATGGAGCGCATTCCTGGCTTGCCTTCGCAGAAAGTATTAAAAATATCCAGCTGCTGCTCGGTCGCGCCACACTCGGGTTCATCGGCACGGGCAAAGTGGCTCACGATATTCACCGGCTGACGGACGTTTTTGCACTGACACAGACGCTGATAAAACGCGTCCGCCTTTTCCGGGCGCACGCCCAGACGGTGCATGCCGGTATCGAGCTTCATCCAGACGGTGACAGGCTCACTCAGTTCGGCAGTTTCCAGCGCCGCGAGTTGTTCTTCGTTATGTACCGCGGTGTGCAGATGCTGATCAGCAATGGTCGGCAGATCTGCCGCTTCAAAAAAGCCTTCCAGCAGCAAAATCGGTTGAGTGATCCCACCCGCGCGCAGGCGGATGGCTTCTTCAAGACGGGCGACGCCAAAGGCGTCGGCATCGGGGAGCGTTCGCGCGGTCTCAATAAGACCGTGTCCGTAAGCGTTCGCTTTCACGACTGCAACGAGTTTACTGGCGGGAGCCAGTTCACGCAGACGTTGCAGGTTGTGTCGCAGAGCGCGGCGGTTAATGACTACAGTTGCCGCTTGCATTTGAATTCCTTAGAAATTACTCATCATCATATTGAGGACCGGCATAGTTGTCGAAACGCGACCACTGTCCGTTAAAGGTCAGACGTACCGTACCGATAGGGCCGTTACGTTGTTTACCAATAATAATTTCGGCGATCCCTTTCAGGTCGCTGTTCTCGTGATAAACCTCATCACGGTAGATGAACATGATTAAGTCGGCATCCTGCTCGATGGAGCCCGATTCACGCAGGTCGGAGTTGACCGGGCGCTTATCAGCACGTTGTTCCAGGGAGCGGTTAAGCTGCGACAGCGCCACCACGGGCACATGCAACTCTTTGGCTAACGCCTTGAGCGAGCGGGAAATCTCCGCGATTTCCAGCGTACGGTTGTCGGACAGCGACGGCACGCGCATCAGTTGAAGGTAGTCAATCATGATAAGGCCAATGCCGCCATGTTCACGGGCGATACGGCGCGCACGGGAGCGCACTTCCGTCGGCGTCAGGCCGGAGGAATCATCGATATAAATATTCCGTTTTTCCAGCAGGATACCCATGGTGCCGGAGATACGCGCCCAGTCCTCATCGTCGAGCTGGCCGGTACGGATACGGGTCTGATCCACGCGCGACAGCGACGCCAGAGAACGCATCATGATCTGTTCTGATGGCATCTCAAGACTGAAGATAAGAACCGGCTTGTCCTGCAACATCGCCGCATTTTCGACGAGGTTCATCGCAAATGTCGTTTTACCCATGGAGGGACGCGCCGCAACGATAATCAAATCTGACGGCTGCAGACCCGCGGTTTTCTTATTGAGATCGTCATAGCCGGTGTTCACGCCGGTGACACCGTCGTGCGGCTGCTGGAACAGTTGCTCAATACGCGCGACGGTAGCATCAAGCACATCAGCGATATTTTTCGGGCCTTCGTCTTTGTTTGCCCGGCTTTCCGCGATTTTAAAGACGCGGGACTCGGCCAGATCAAGCAGGTCTTCGCTGGTACGCCCCTGCGGATCAAAACCGGCTTCGGCGATCTCATTCGCCACCGAGATCATCTCACGAACAACTGCACGTTCGCGCACAATATCGGCATAAGCGCTGATATTCGCCGCACTTGGCGTGTTTTTTGACAGTTCCGCCAGGTAAGCAAACCCACCCACGCTGTCCAGTTGCCCCTGACGCTCCAGCGATTCCGCGAGCGTGATAAGGTCAATCGGGCTGCCCGACTCCTGCAGACGTGCCATTTCGGTAAAGATATGACGGTGCGGACGGGTATAGAAATCCTCGGAGACCACGCGCTCGGCGACGTCGTCCCAGCGTTCGTTATCCAGCATTAAACCGCCCAACACCGACTGTTCCGCTTCAATCGAGTGCGGCGGGACTTTTAATCCTGCGACCTGGAAATCACGCTCGCGAGGTTCAGTCTGTTTGTTGAAGGGTTTGTTTCCTGCCATAGTGAATGGAGTTACCGAGATAAAGAGTGGGTCGAAAGATTACCATATTTTTCTGACGGAGGGAGCATGGCAACGCGCATTGAATTCCAGAAACATGGTGGGCCAGAAGTGTTAAACGCGGTGGAGTTTACCCCCGCAGCGCCTGGTGAAAACGAAGTTCAGGTTGAAAACAAAGCCATCGGCATTAACTACATCGACACCTATATTCGCGGCGGTCTCTATCCGCCTCCCTCCATGCCAAGCGGACTGGGAACGGAAGCGGCAGGCGTCGTGCTCAAAGTGGGCAGCGCCGTTAAGCATATTAAAGAGGGCGATCGCGTGGTGTACGCGCAATCCGCGCTGGGTGCCTACAGTTCCGTGCACAACGTGCCGGCCGATAAAGCCGCCCTTCTGCCAAATGCCATCTCGTTTGAACAAGCGGCCGCCTCATTCCTGAAAGGGCTAACGGTCTATTATCTGCTGCGCAAAACCTATGAGATCAAACCTGACGAGCAGTTCCTGTTTCATGCCGCGGCGGGCGGCGTGGGGCTGATCGCCTGTCAGTGGGCCAAAGCGCTCGGTGCAAAACTTATCGGCACGGTGGGCAGTGCACAAAAAGCCCAGCGCGCGCTTCAGGCCGGCGCCTGGCAGGTGATTAACTACCGTGAAGAGAGCATTGCTGAGCGCCTCAAAGAGATAACCAACGGCAAAAAGGTGCGCGTGGTTTATGACTCGGTGGGTAAAGATACCTGGGAGGCGTCGCTGGATTGTCTGCAGCGTCGCGGTCTGATGGTGAGCTTCGGCAACGCCTCGGGCGCCGTGACCGGCATTAATCTTGGCATTCTCAACCAGAAAGGGTCGCTGTATGTGACTCGCCCTTCCCTGCAGGGGTATATCACTAACCGGGAAGAGCTGATCGAGGCCAGCAACGAGCTCTTTTCGCTGATCGCCAGCGGCGTGATTAAAGTGGATGTGGCGGAGGCGCAGAAATACGCGCTAACCGATGCCAGGCGTGCACATGAGGTGCTGGAGAGCAGAGCGACACAGGGTTCAAGTCTGTTAATTCCCTGACCCCTAAAAAGAAATTGGGCTTCCCGTGGGAAGCCCTTTCTTTTTTTAGTTCGGCTGTATGTAGGGTACAGCTCGATGAATTCTTTAGCGGCAGTCATAGTGACAGATTCGATAAGTAAATCCTATTCTGTTCTAAGCAATGCTGCCGGAAAAGTTGCAGGTATGTGACGAACACCTCAATACCTTAGTAACGAAAACGGTTATTGCGCTGATAAGTGGGCAGTTTTGGTGATTTAATCGCCCGTATCACCCACACCACGGCAATGGCCAGCAGCAGCCACGGCAGGAGCTTCAGCGTCAGGGCAAATAATCCCCCGATAAACATGACCACCGTCGCCACGACGATAGCCGCCAGAATCCCGAGCAGGGAAATCCCCGTCATCATCAGCATGACAAAAAAGCCAATCACAAAAAGTAGTTCTAACATGGTGCTCTCCCACGCGTTCCCGAATGATACCGCGATCATTACAAGAATCATGCCAACCATAACCCGCTGTTCTTAAAGCAAAACGCCCCGCACGGGTGTGCGAGGCGTGGTGAATTTGACGATCTTTTAGCGAAAATTATCGCTTATCAGCGACCAGACGTAGCGCGTGTTCCAGCACCTCGATGTCTGCACCGGCTTTATGCGCGTTCTCGCTAAGGTAGCGACGCCACTGGCGTGCTCCCGGGATCCCCTGGAACAGGCCCAGCATATGACGGGTGATATGACCAAGATACGTCCCGTTACTCAGCTCACGCTCAATGTAGGGATACATGGCGCGTACCACGGCCACCGGGTCGGTATCTGCGCCTTCAACGCCAAAGATTTCCCTGTCGACCGTCGCCAGAATGCCTGGATTTTGATACGCCTCTCGCCCGACCATTACGCCATCCATATGCTCCAGGTGTGTTTTGGCCTCTTCCAGCGACGTAATGCCGCCGTTGATCGACATCGTGAGCTGCGGGAAGTCACGTTTTAGCTGGTACACGCGCGGGTAGTCCAGCGGCGGGATTTCACGGTTCTCTTTCGGGCTAAGTCCGGAGAGCCAGGCTTTACGCGCATGGATGATAAACATCTCGCACTCGCCTTTCCCGGAGACCGTATTGATAAAATCGCAGAGAAATTCGTAGCTGTCCTGGTCGTCAATGCCGATACGGGTCTTGACCGTCACCGGAATGGAAACCACATCGCGCATCGCCTTGATGCAGTCTGCCACCAGGGATGCATTGCCCATCAGACACGCGCCGAACATGCCGTTCTGCACACGATCAGACGGACAGCCAACGTTAAGGTTAATCTCGTCATAGCCGCGCGCTTCTGCAAGCTTCGCACACTGCGCCAGCGCAGCGGGATCGCTACCGCCAAGCTGCAGCGCAACCGGATGCTCTTCTTCGCTGTAGGCCAGATAGTCGCCCTTTCCGTGAATAATTGCTCCGGTGGTCACCATTTCGGTGTACAGCAGCGTATGGCGGGAGAGCTGACGCAGGAAGTAGCGACAGTGTCTGTCCGTCCAGTCGAGCATCGGCGCAATGGAGAAACGGTGTGCAGGGAAAGCAGTCTGTAATTCTGACGACATGGCGAAGTTTTAAGCATCTGGTGAAAAGGGGGCGCTACTATAGCACAAAGAAAAGCCGGAGGCGCAGCGCCTCCGGTGCACTTTAGAAGGTCATGCTCAGCTGGGCGCCTGCGCCCCAGGTCTCGTCTTCCCCGTACAGGCCCATCAGGTCGACATGGACCGTGTTAAACGGTGCAAAACCGACACCGCCAGTAAAGACATTGCTGTCGTTACCTTTCATGTCAGCACGGAAACCCGCACGCACCGCCAGCCAGTTCAGCGGCGTCACTTCGGCGCCTACGCCAACATACTGAGAAGTGTCTTCGCTTTTGAAGCCTTTGGTTTCCGTCAGATCGCCATCGGCGGTTAACGTCACCAGATCGTTATGCCAGGCGGCACCCGCGGTAACCAGAGGGCGGATCTGGTAGGTGTCTTTATAGCTCACCACCTCACCCGTGCGCCCGTTGCGGATGCGAATGTCTTTGGTGTCGATATCGCGTGACATCAGGTTTTGCCCGCTCACGCCGACCGTCCAGTGTTCACCAAAATCGGCCGCGATACCGGCATCAACGTTAAAGCCGGTGTCGTCAGTACGGTAGCGGCTGTCGTTCCACTTGTTGCTGTCATAATCGTAAATGGAGGTGGTGTAGTTATAGACCCAGGTCTTTTGCAGTTTTGGAGTCACGCCAACAGACACCGGAACACCGCCAAGCTCGAACTGACGCGCCACCGCGATACCATAGTCGGAGACAATTGCCGCCCGGCCAGACGCCGTTGAGTTGAGGTTTTTCGTGATTTGATCGGTGCCGTTTAGCGCAGCGTCCAGTGCAACGCCGGCAGCCACCGCATCGCTGCGTTGAATACCGCGCAGGTAATCAATATCTTGCTGATCAATAGAAGAACTGACGCGTCCGTGGGCATAGCCTTTAGCCATAAAGGCCACGGAAAGGACATCGTTAGGAATACTGACGGCTATCCCCGCACCCGCCGTGGCGCGTGCCGTTTTGCCCTTAAGATAGTCCAGCTCATCGGCGAGATCTTTCGCCGCGCCCTGGAACTGGTTGATGGAACCTAACGGGTTGGTAATGATCTCAATCGGTGTAAGGTTATCAACCACGTCTTTGTAATGGTTGATTTTATCGTTGATGGTATCAATCTCATCCTGAAGATTGTCTTCATCGGTCACCTGCACGCCAGCGGACGGTAAAATGACCGTCACATCGTCGTCCGGTTTCGCCTTCGCCAGTAGCGCAGGGTTGATTAACGCCCCGCTGCCATAGTTTCCGGCCGCGACACCCGTGCCCCCCATGGCGTCGCTACGTGATTCTGTCCAGGTATTGGCTGCTCCCGCCTGATTTGCCATAAACAAGGAGACAGCGATGCTAACCACCGAAAATTTAAAATGTTTTTTCACAGTATGCTCGTCTTATAGTCTGTTATTAAATAACCCCTGTCTGTTATCTCCCAAACAGGAACGAACTATTGCTGTGAATAAGTGCAAAAAGACCCGCCATTTCCTTAAGTTAAATTCCCGCCAGGCCTGTAGTTATTTGTGACGGCCCTCAATATTTATAGAAGAGGAAATTATTTTTTCCCAGGTTTTCCATCGTGCGGTCCAAAAAACTGAGGAGGGTGGTCTACCCAGCGATCTTCGCGCGTGGCGGCGTACTCCGGATTAAGCGGGTAATAGATACGGTTATGCTTCTTGTTGGCCTCACCCACCACCAGGAGCCGTACCTCCTCGTCGGTGTTGTTGATGAAGGTATGACAGACCCCGGTTCCGGCGGGAAAGCCCACGCTGTCGCCAGGTTCAAGTTTCCATAAATATCCGTTAATCCAGGCTTCAGGGTAGCCTTCAAGCACGTAGATAAACTCTTCTTCGTCGCTTTCAGCATGTGGATAAGAGGTCCGTCGGCCTGGCGGTAAACGCTCATGGTGTATGCCAATGCGTCCAAGGCCGAGCTTACGCGCCAGCGGTGCGCCAATGGCAAAACGTTCACTACTGTCGGGATAGGTTGAGTCATCTGCGCCTTCTACGTCGCGCCAGTGTCGAATACAGTCAGGTCTTTTCATCGTTTATTCCCCGGATTGCGTTGCGTCAGGTATAGCACAGCCTGGCGGATCTCGGTGTTTTTAGCAGAACATGATAAAGTGGGGGTTTTCCAGCCTATAACATCCGGGGTGCTAAATGGATAAGTCCACAAAAGAGCTGTTAGCGCAGGCAGAAAAGCTGTGCGTGCAACGCAATGTGCGCCTGACTCCGCAGCGCCTTGAAGTATTACGTTTGATGAGCCTGCAGCAGGGCGCGATCAGCGCGTACGATCTGCTTGATCTGCTGCGCGAAAGCGAGCCACAGGCTAAACCGCCAACGGTGTACCGCGCGCTGGATTTCCTGCTGGAACAGGGCTTTGTGCATAAAGTTGAATCGACAAACAGCTATGTGCTGTGCCATCTGTTCGATCAGCCAACCCATACGTCGGCCATGTTTATCTGCGATCGCTGCGGCAGCGTGAAGGAAGAAGGTGCGGAAGGCGTTGAAGATATTATGCATACGCTGGCAGCCAAAATGGGCTTTGCGTTGCGTCATAACGTGATTGAAGCGCACGGCCTGTGCTCAGCCTGCGTAGAGGTAGAAGCCTGTCGTCACCAGGATGAGTGCCAGCACGACCATTCGGTACTGGTGAAGAAAAAGCCGCGTTAACGGCAAAAGAAAAGGCGGCCCGAAGCCGCCCTCAGGGGGAGTAAAGGATTACCAGCGATAATCGTTACGGGTTTCCCAGTCTTTCACTTCGTTTTCAGCACGATCTTTCTCGTAGCCGTAACGTTCCTGAATTTTACCCACCAGCTGATCGCGTTTACCTTCGATGATGGTCATATCATCATCCGTCAGCTTACCCCACTGTTCTTTCGCTTTACCTTTGAACTGCTTCCAGTTGCCGCCGATTTCGTCTTTATTCATAATCGTGTCCTCGTGTTAAGCGTCTGTAAGTTTCGTCCGCTTCGTTCTTTTCTGCTGGACGTGATTATTATTGTAGTTAAGGATCCGGCAGTTGTTTTTATATTCGGAATCTTTAACCGTCACGATATATCGTGGCGGGAAGGCAGCCAGGTGTTATTTCGCCAGTGACGATGCCAGATAAAGGCCAGCGACAGACCACGTAACGCGAGGAAAACCGCCAGAGCCAGCCACAAACCGTGGTTGCCCAGATACGGCAGCGTCAGCAACGTCAGACCAAATCCCGCCGCAGCGACCGCCATGCTATTGCGCATCTCCGCACCTCGCGTCGCGCCAATAAACATGCCGTCCAGCAGATAACACCACACGCCCACCACCGGTAAGATTGCCTGCCAGAAGAGATAGTGACTCGCCAGTTCGCGCAGCGATGGGAGGGAGGTGAGTAAAGCAACGATCTGTTCACCCAGACAGGCGTAAATGAGTGCAAACGCCAGCGCCACCAGGCCTGACTGACGACAGGCGGCCCGCCACACCTCGCGGAGCTGGCCGCTTTCGCGTGCGCCATACGCTTGCCCGGAATGGGCTTCAACGGCATAGGCAAAGCCATCCAGCGCATACGCGGTAAATGTCAGCAGCGTCATCAGGACCGCATTAACCGCGACGATCTCCGGCCCAAGTCGCGCCCCAAAGACCGTCAGCGCGCCAAAGCAGAGCTGAAGCAGTAACGAGCGCAGCATAATGTCGCGGTTGAGCGCCAGCAGCGTGCGGATATTATCGCGCCACGCGGTTTTGAGCATCGCAAGCGAGATACCGCGCAGGGCCAGCACGCGCCAGACCATCCACAGGCCGATGAAAAAGGTACCGTATTCTGCAATTGCCGTCGCCAGCGCGGCGCCCTGCACGTTCATATGCAGACCCATCACCAGCCAGACATCAAGCACGATGTTGAGAAGATTGCCTGCCACCAGCAGAATGACTGGCGCACGGGCATACTGCACGCCGAGTAACCAGCCAAGCAGAACCAGGTTCGCCAGTGATGCAGGCGCGCTGAGCCAGCGAATTTCAAGGAAGCGCCGCGCCTGCTCAAGTACCGCCTCGCTACCGCCAACGACATGCAGCGCCAGATCAATCAGTGGCGTGCGCAACACCACGATCAGCGCACCCGCGCCCAGGGCAAGGATCAAGGGTTGTACCAGCGCACGCGCCAGACGCAACGGATCTTTTGCGCCGTACGCCTGAGCCGTAAGCCCGGTGGTACTCATGCGCAAAAAGAGCAGCAGCATAAAAAGGAAGCTGGTTGCCGTCGCGCCGATCGCGACGCCGCCCAGATAAACGGGGGAATCCAGATGACCAATAACAGCCGTGTCTACCAGTCCCAGCAGAGGGACGGTGATATTGGAAAAAATCATTGGCAGTGCAAGACGCCACAATGCCTTATCTGATGTCGTCAGCAGTGACATGAAAAATACCGGCAGTGGAGATTGAATCAGGCTACGGCAGGTCCGTAGCCTGTTATGACATGATTACAGCCATTCACCGTTGCGGATAACCCCAACAGCCAGCCCTTCAATAGAGAAGTTATGTTCGCGGAGATCCACCACAATCGGGGAGAACTCGTTGTTTTCAGGCAGTAACTGGACGGTGTTACCCTGCTTTTTCAGACGCTTAACGGTAACTTCATCGTCAATACGCGCGACCACAACTTGCCCGTTGCGCACGTCCTGGGTTTTATGAACTGCGAGCAGATCGCCGTCCAGAATACCGATATCTTTCATCGACATGCCGCTGACGCGCAGCAGGAAATCTGCGCTCGGTTTAAACATGCCTGGGTCAACCTGGTAGTGACCTTCAATATGCTGTTGTGCCAGCAAAGGTTCACCTGCCGCGACACGGCCCACCAGCGGAATGCCTGTCTCTTCTTCCACCAGCAGACGGATGCCACGTGAAGCGCCCGATACAATCTCAATGACGCCTTTACGCGCCAGCGCTTTCAGGTGTTCTTCGGCAGCATTCGGAGAACGGAAACCCAGACGCTGAGCGATCTCCGCACGCGTGGGTGGCATACCCGTCTGGCCGATATGATCCCGGATGAGATCAAACACCTCTTGCTGCCTGGTCGTTAACGCTTTCATTCCGCCCCCTGGGTGTATATACAGTTATGCTGTGAGTATATACAGTCAAAGGCGATTTTGGAACCAAAAACTGCACAAAAAACCAGGGACTTAATTATTTCTCGAGGCTTATCGGAAATGTGACCAAAGCAGCGTGACCCAAGTGATGACCGCAGTGATAATCGCCAGCAATACGGCAGCAGACCCCATGTCTTTCGCCCGGCCGGAGAGCTCATGGAAATCAGAGCCGATACGGTCCACCACGGCCTCAATAGCGCTATTGAGAATTTCCACTATCATCACCAACAGCACGGAGCCGATCAACAAAACGCGGGTAATCGCATCAACATCAAGGAAACAGGCGATAATCACCGTGATGATAGCGGCGACGCCCTCCTGGCGAAACGCGGCTTCATTGACCCACGCGGCACGGAAACCTTTCCATGAATAGCCGGCGGCTTTGATGATTCGGGTTAACCCAGTGGTATTATTGGCCATTAAAAGAACCTTTTAATTAAAATAGCGTCAGTAACAGTAGGCGCAGCGTGTTTCGCTGCTGCCTGAAGTATGACGGGTAACAACAGAAATTTTGCGCGCTTTCTGTTATCCTTGCGCCGCAATTGCATTATTAACCAGAGGCTTTACATCGTTTATGTCCGGCTGGCCACGAATTTACTACAAATTACTTAATTTACCATTAAGCGTCCTGGTAAAAAGCAAGTCTATCCCAGCGGAACCCGCGCTGGAATTGGGGCTCGATACGTCACGCCCAATTATGTACGTTTTGCCTTATAACTCGAAGGCAGACCTACTGACGCTTCGCGCCCAGTGTCTGGCGCATGATTTACCTGACCCGCTTGAACCCCTCGAAGTCGACGGCACTCTGCTGCCGCGCTATGTGTTCATTCACGGCGGGCCGCGCGTGTTTACCTATTACACGCCAAAGGAAGAGTCCATCAAGCTTTTCCACGACTATCTCGACCTGCACCGCAGCAATCCGGGTCTGGATGTGCAGATGGTGCCGGTATCGGTGATGTTTGGTCGCCGCCCGGGCAGAGAGAAAGGTGAAGAGAACCCACCGCTGCGCATGCTTAACGGCATTCAGAAATTCTTCGCGGTCTCCTGGCTGGGACGTGACAGCTTCGTGCGTTTCTCCCCATCCGTTTCGCTGCGCCGTATGGCGGACGAGCACGGCACCGACAAGATTATCGCGCAAAAACTGGCGCGCGTGGCGCGTATGCACTTCGCCCGTCAGCGTCTGGCTGCCGTCGGCCCGCGTCTTCCTGCACGTCAGGACCTGTTCAACAAGCTGCTGGCCTCCAAAGCGATTGCCAGGGCCGTTGAAGACGAAGCGCGCAGCAAAAAGATTTCCCATGAGAAAGCACAGCAGAACGCTATTGCACTGATGGAAGAGATTGCAGCGAACTTCTCTTACGAGATGATTCGTCTTTCCGATCGTATTCTGGGCTTTACGTGGAACCGCCTCTATCAGGGCATCAACGTTCATAACGCCGAGCGCGTACGCCAGCTGGCCCATGATGGCCATGAGATTGTCTATGTCCCCTGCCACCGCAGCCACATGGACTATCTGCTCCTCTCCTATGTGCTCTATCACCAGGGTCTGGTACCGCCGCACATCGCTGCCGGCATTAACCTGAACTTCTGGCCAGCCGGCCCGATTTTCCGCCGCCTGGGGGCGTTCTTTATCCGTCGTACCTTTAAGGGCAACAAGCTCTACTCCACCGTATTCCGTGAATATCTTGGCGAGCTGTTCAGCCGCGGTTATTCCGTTGAATACTTCGTGGAAGGAGGTCGCTCCCGTACCGGTCGTCTGCTCGATCCTAAAACCGGCACGCTGTCGATGACCATTCAGGCGATGCTGCGCGGGGGAACCCGCCCGATCACTCTGGTACCCATCTACATTGGCTACGAGCACGTGATGGAAGTGGGCACCTACGCCAAAGAGCTGCGCGGTGCGACCAAAGAGAAAGAGAGCCTGCCGCAGATGCTGCGCGGCCTGAGCAAGTTACGCAACCTTGGCCAGGGCTACGTCAACTTTGGCGAGCCGATGCCGCTGATGACCTACCTGAACAACCATGTTCCGGAGTGGCGCGAGTCTATCGATCCTATCGAAGCGATTCGCCCGGCCTGGCTGACGCCTACGGTCAACAGCATCGCCTCTGAACTGATGGTGCGTATTAACAACGCCGGTGCGGCAAACGCCATGAACCTGTGCTGTACGGCGCTTCTGGCCTCTCGTCAGCGTTCACTGACCCGTGAACAGCTTACGGAGCAGCTGGATTGCTATCTGGACATGATGCGCAACGTGCCGTACTCGGTGGATTCGACCGTACCGGTAAGCACAGCAAGCGAGCTTATCGAGCATGCCCTGCAGATGAACAAGTTTGAAGTCGAAAAGGACACCATCGGCGACATCATCATTCTCCCGCGCGAGCAGGCGGTGCTGATGACTTACTATCGCAACAACATCGCGCATATGCTAATGCTGCCCTCGCTCATGGCGGCCATCATCACCCAGCATCGTCGCATCTCGCGTCAGGAGCTGTTGCGTCATGTTGAAACGCTCTATCCAATGCTGAAAGCGGAGCTGTTCCTGCGCTGGGACAAGGACGAACTGGCGACTGAGCTGGATAAACTGACCGAAGAGCTGCGTCGTCAGGGGCTGATTACCGTCACGAACGACGAGCTGCATATCAATCCGTCACGGTCCCGTACCCTGCAACTGCTGGCGGCGGGCGCGCGTGAAACGCTGCAGCGCTACGCCATCACCTTCTGGTTGCTGAGCGCGAATCCGTCCATTAACCGCGGTACGCTCGAGAAAGAGAGCCGGACGCTGGCACAGCGCCTGTCTGTTCTGCACGGGATTAACGCCCCGGAATTCTTCGACAAAGCGGTCTTCAGCTCTCTGGTGCTGACGCTGCGTGATGAAGGATTTATCAGTGATACGGGCGATGCCGAGCCGGAAGAGACGCTGAAGGTGTACCAGATGCTGGCCGAACTGATCACGTCTGATGTGCGTTTAACGATTGAAAGTGCGACGCAAGGCGAATGAAGCGTGCAGCGGTCTGATGACCTGCGATGAAAACAAAAACGGCAGCCTTCTGGCTGCCGTTTTTTTACGAAAAGTAGCTCATCGCCAGCCCTAAAAACAGCACCAGACCGACATAGTTGTTATTCATAAACGCCTTGAAACAGGCTTCACGCTCACGTTTCGCAATCAGCTTCTGCTGGTAGACAAACAGCATTCCCGCCACCAGCACGGCCCAGTAAAACGCCCAGTTGAGCCCGTTCAGGTAACCCATCGTCACCATTAACGCCAGCACCGCAACCTGCAGGATACCGATGATCAGCTTGTCATGACGTCCGAAGAGGATCGCCGTCGATTTAATGCCAATCTTCAGGTCATCGTCGCGGTCTACCATCGCGTATTGCGTGTCGTATGCCACGGCCCAGAGAATGTTCGCCAGGAACATCAGCCAGCAGCTTAACGGGACGGACTCACTCACCGCCGCAAACGCCATCGGGATCGACCAGCCAAACGCCGCGCCCAGCACCACCTGAGGCAGGTGGGTGTAGCGCTTCATGAACGGATAAACCCAGGCCAGAGCCAGGGCCGCAACTGAAAGCAGAATGGTCATGGTGTTCAGGGTTAACACCAGCAGGAAAGAGAGCAGCACCAGTACGATAAACAGCGTACGGGCCTCTTTCTCGGTCACTTGCCCGCTGGGCAACGGACGATGGGCCGTACGTTTTACGTGCCCGTCAAATTTACGATCCGCATAGTCATTGACCACGCAGCCCGCCGCACGCATCAGCCAGACGCCTGCAATGAACACCCCCAGGATCCACAGCGGCGGTACCCCTGGTGTTGCTACCCATAGCGCCCAAAGGGTCGGCCACAGCAACAGCAGCGCGCCGATGGGTTTATCTGTACGCATCAAGCGGTGATAAGCCAACAGCTTATTCTGCGTCAGGCTCCACTCCATTTTTTCTTCCTCTTAGTACAACGGCGATGCCGGTAAAAAAAGCTCCGTCAGTATTAACGGCTTACCGCTCAGGCGAAGGCGGGAACGACGCCCCCACAGTTCGGCATCGCGACCAATCTCAATAAAATCCCGGGTAAGCTCGGACGACGTGAAAAGATAGCGCCCCAGCGGCGTATTCCCCAGCCGTTGTAGCGCCAGCTCTGGCCCGGAAAGGGTGGACTCGGGAACGACCGTTCGTCCGGCAAGCCATGGCTCACCGTCTGCACAGAGTAAAATTTCGCGCAGCCAGTAGCGTTCTTCCTGCGGCAACAGGGGCAGCTCAGAGGCGATCTCAGCGCAAGAGACAAACCCTTCCTGAACCAGGGTCACCGTAACGGTTTTGCCCTGCTGCTCGAAACGTTTAGTCATGGAATCTTCCAGCAGCAGCCAGTCCAGTTGCTCCGGGTCAAGCGCAGGTATTTGGTCGAAATAGCGCAGCGCACGCAGTTGCGTTAGCGCGGGGTGTGACATGCCAGACTCTCCGATACATAACGTAATGGCATTGTATCGCAGAAAAGCGGATTGAGGGGGGCCAAACGTTATTTAACGATCACGATCGCAACAAGAGCGCAACAGCCCGTGTGACACCAAAAAAAGTGCGCCCACTCAGGCGCACTAAACTACTAACAAATCAGCACTGTGGGGAAACGGTTACCCCTTGCCTTTTACACTGCTGATAAAGGTGGAACGGGCAGTGGTTGAACCTAAACGTTCGGCTTCATCAAGCAGTTTCAGCGCTTTGTCGACATCGCCGCGCTTCACCGCCTGCTTAATGGCGTTATTGAAGTATTCTTCGGTGTCGTTCAGTACCGGCTCGGCTTTCTTCGCCGGAGCTGGGGCTGCGGTTGCAGCCGGAGCCGCCGCCGTAGCAACGGGTGCGGCATACACAGGCGCAGCAGTGTTCCCCACCGTGACCGGGCCTGTACCGGATGAACCAAACAGAGGGCCAACCAGTACGCTGGAAGCACTGTTTGTTGAGACTTTCAGCTTCAGCAACCCGTCGGTGACATGACGCGCTAACGGATCCGGGATATCCGGAACAGAGTTACCGGTTCCTTTGGCATAGGCTTTTGCCGGGTCGGTGAGCTTAGTGGTCTGCTGCAAATCTTTGTCCGTGGTGAAGACCAGGACATAAATCTTCTGCTGTCCCAGAGCAGGCGTCAGGCGCATTTTGCCTTCGAGGCGGTCAGCGCTCATGACGCCAGGTTCCTGGTAGCCAAAATAGTCGCTCGGGAAGAAGGCAGATGGCGTTAGGTTTTGATCCAGAATCAGGACGTTAGGCGCAAATACGCTGGTCTGCTTGCTTACTTCGCTGGTCAGCGTCAGGGTCAGCTCACCAATATTGGCCGGGACGCTGAAAGCGGCAACCGGACCGGCAATCCCCGGCACGTTAAGCTGTTGGCCTGCCGCAGAAAGTTGGGTCGACTGGGTTTTGGATTGGTCAACCGGCGTCCAGGTCAGTTGCTGGAGCGCCGCCGCCGGGATGGCAGGCGCAGCGCTGGTATTTTGTGGCACGAAATTGACATCTGCGAAGGTGATCGCCGGAACACAGGCCAGCAGCCCCGCAGAGAGGCACAGCGCGACGAGACTTTTCTTCATTTTCATTGTTATTACCTCTGATAGCGTGAGCACTGCGGTGGCCAGGCAATAGCGCGCAGCACCCTAAGGATAGAGGGGCTTGCGCCCCTCTTTTTAGGTCATTACGTCAGGTCTACCGCATTACCACCAGATTTCCATCTGGGCACCGAAGGTCCACTCGTCGGAGTCGCCACGGCTGAAGGTTTTCGCGGAAGTGTCGCTATACGCTACGCCGGAGGTGTAACCTGCGCCTGAGTCGTTGTTCGCATAGCCCCATTTCTCATCCCACTTCGCGTAGGTTGCGAAGACACGGATAGCCGGGCGAGACCAGATGCTGTCGCCTGCCTGCCATTGCTGTGCCAGGGTGATTTTGTATTGGCTGTTTTTCTCGTCAGTTTTCTGAGACTTAACGTTGTCGTAGCCCACTTCAAGCAGGGTGCTCATGATTGGCGTCCATTTGAACATTGGACGCACGCCGACAGTCCACCACTCTGTACCATTGTTGTTGTCACGATCGATATTCTGGTACATACCGACGTACATCAGGTCCCAACGGTCTGCCAGGGTGATTGCACCGTGGTCCAGCACACGCCACATGGAACCGTCGTTATCAATGCTACCGCCCTGCGGAATACCTTTGCCGTTAGAGGTCATGGAGTCCGTACCGTACTGCAGCACGAACTTGTTGAAGCCTTTCAACATGCTCTGGGTGTGTTCAGCGGTGAACAGCCAGCCATCTTTAGAGGCGCCAGGCTGCAGATAGTAATCGTCAGGAATGTTGGTGTGACCATAGTCAACACCCAGTTCCAGTGTACCACCCGGGTTGGTTTCCAGGCCGGCCAGACGGACGTCGAAGACATCGTTTGGTACTACGTTGTCATAAATACGGTCGCCGTTCGCATCACGATCGGCGAAGGTTGCAGAACCGCCGGACTCAGAAGAACGGGTCGCGGCCAGAGACAGTTTACCGAAGCCCAGATCGATGTTTTCGATACCCGCACCAGGACCAGAGATATCCCAGTAGTAGAAGTCGATCATGTGGACGTCATGACGCTGATAGAAACGCTTACCGGCCCAGATGGTGGAGCCTGGCAGCCATTCAATCAGGTTTTTACCCTGCACGTTTGCTTCACGGAAGGCCGGGCTGGTGGATTCCCAGTCATTCTGCTGAGAAACGGAATACGCAACGTTAGTGTCGAAATAGAAGCTCTTATCGCCCTCTTTCCACACTTCCTGACCCAGTTTCAGTTCGGCGTAGGTTTCACATTCGTTACCGAGACGGTATTTACTTTGTGCACCGGTTGCCTGGAAACATTGTTGTTCACCGCCACTCCCGGTCCAGCCAATGCCAGAACGAGCATAACCTTTAAAGTCCACGGCACCCGCGTGTGCAGACAAAATGCCTGCCGTCACGGCGATTGCCAGAGGAAGTTTGCGCAGAGTAATCATCATTCTATCTCCTGAGATCATTGCTTTTCTTTGTAATTGGAATGCTTAAACGCCTGGCTCTTTGTGCAACCGACGACATGCGGTGCCATCCTCACGGAACAGATGGCAACGCTCTGGCGGCAAACCGATAGCGAATGTGGCACCCTCTTCTACCAACACCACGTCATTCTGGCGGTAGACCAGGTTTTGACGGATGGCGGGGATCTGGATATGAATCTGTGTTTCGTGACCAAGTTGTTCGACGACCTGAACGTCACCTTCCAGCGTCACATCGGCGATGTGGCTCGGCAGTAAATGCTCAGGACGAATACCGAGGGACATATTGGCCCCCACCTGTACGTTGGCGCTGTCGACCGGCAGCCACACTTGCTGACGGTTTGGCAGCTCCACCTGTACCTGTTCAATGGCTGTCGCGGTCACTTTGACGGGCAGGAAGTTCATCTTTGGCGAGCCAATAAAGCCCGCAACAAAGCGGTCTGCCGGGTAGTGATAAAGCTCCAGCGGTTTACCCACCTGCGCCACGCGACCGGCGTCCAGCACCACAATTTTGTCGGCCAGCGTCATCGCTTCGACCTGATCGTGGGTGACGTAAATCATCGTGCGGCCAAGACGTTTGTGCAGACGGGAGATTTCGATACGCATCTGGACGCGCAGGGCGGCATCCAGGTTAGAAAGCGGTTCATCGAGCAGGAACACGCGCGGTTCGGCGACCAGCGTACGGCCAATTGCCACACGCTGACGCTGACCACCGGAAAGGGCTTTTGGTTTACGCTCAAGCAGGTGTGCCAGCTGTAACACTTCCGCCACCTGCGTGACGCGCTGGTTAATCACCTCTTTTTTCGCGCCCGCCAGCTTCAGACCGAAGGACATGTTCTCGGCTACGGAAAGGTGGGGATAGAGTGCATAAGACTGGAAAACCATGCCGACGCCACGTTCGGCAGGCGGAATGTCATTCATTCGGGTATCACCAATCAGCAAATCGCCGCTGGTGATGGTTTCAAGACCGGCAATCATACGCAGCAGAGTTGATTTACCGCAGCCAGATGGGCCGACAAATACCACGAATTCACCTTCGTGGATGTCCAGATTGATGTCTTTCGACACCACAACGTCACCCCAGGCTTTCGTTACATTACGCAGCTGTACGCTCGCCATGCCCTTCTCCCTTCGTTACAACCTGTCACCGACAGAAACATTCAAGATAAGTTCACTATGGGGTATCCATTACTTTCGTGAATCCTCCACCCCCCGGCTTTTTTATGGGGGAGGAGGCGGGAGGATGAGAGAGCAGGCTCTGCGACCGCCGCTGGAGGGCTGAGGCGAAATTCGTGAAGCCACCTGCAAAATTCACTATGTTTTTATGTGCGCCAGCACTCATAACTTAAATTTATGTAACGGAGATCACACAAACGGGGGGTGGGGCGTAGGGGTTGGGAGGATGGAAAGAGGATGTCAAATAAGGAGACTGAGTCACGTTGAACCACCTCAGTGTATCCACGAGCACATCACCAAAAAAGGATGGCAGATATGAAGATCAAGACTGGCGCACGCGTTTTCGCATTGTCCGCCCTTGCAGCAATGATGATTTCCGCACCGGCTCTCGCCAAAATTGAAGAAGGTAAGCTGGTTATCTGGATTAACGGCGATAAAGGCTATAACGGCCTGGCCGAAGTGGGCAAGAAATTCGAGAAAGACACCGGTATCAAAGTTACCATTGAACACCCGGACAAACTGGAAGAGAAATTCCCGCAGGTGGCTGCAACGGGTGACGGTCCGGACATCATCTTCTGGGCACATGACCGTTTCGGTGGCTACGCCCAGTCGGGTCTGCTGGCTGAAGTGACGCCGGACAAAGCTTTCCAGGACAAACTGTACCCGTTCACCTGGGATGCCGTTCGCTATAACGGCAAGATCATCGCTTACCCAATCGCGGTAGAAGCGCTGTCTCTGATTTACAACAAAGACCTGGTACCCAACCCACCGAAAACCTGGGAAGAGATCCCGAAACTGGATAAAGAGCTGAAGGCGAAAGGTAAGAGCGCGCTGATGTTCAACCTGCAGGAACCGTACTTCACCTGGCCGCTGATTGCTGCCGACGGCGGTTACGCGTTCAAATTTGAAAACGGCAAATATGACGTGAAAGACGTGGGCGTGGACAACGCTGGCGCGAAAGCAGGCCTGACCTTCCTGGTTGACCTCATCAAGAACAAACACATGAACGCGGATACCGACTACTCCATCGCAGAAGCGGCGTTCAACAAAGGCGAAACCGCGATGACCATCAACGGTCCGTGGGCCTGGACCAACATCGACAAGAGCAAAATCAACTACGGCGTAACCCTGCTGCCAACCTTTAAAGGCAAGCCGTCTAAACCGTTCGTTGGCGTGCTGAGCGCAGGTATTAACGCTGCCAGCCCGAACAAAGAGCTGGCGAAAGAGTTCCTGGAAAACTACCTGCTGACCGATCAGGGTCTGGATGAAGTGAACAAGGACAAACCGCTGGGCGCGGTTGCGCTGAAATCCTTCCAGGATCAGCTGGCGAAAGACCCACGTATCGCGGCAACCATGGATAACGCCCAGAAAGGCGAAATCATGCCGAACATCCCACAAATGGCAGCGTTCTGGTACGCAACCCGTACCGCCGTCATCAACGCAGCAAGCGGTCGTCAGACGGTTGATGCTGCGCTGAAAGATGCTCAGGGTCGTATCACGAAGTAAGGCTTTTATCCCCTCTCTCCCCTGCGGAGAGAGGGAGAACAAAATGTGTTGTAGAGGAAGAACCCCATGGATGTCATTAAAAAGAAACACTGGTGGCAAAGCTCTGCCCTGAAGTGGTCTGTAATGGGTCTGCTGTGTCTGCTGGTGGGTTACCTTGTTGTTTTAATGTACGTACAAGGGGAATATCTGTTCGCCATCATGACGCTGATTTTAAGCTCTGCTGGCCTGTATATTTTCGCCAACCGTAAAGCCTATGCCTGGCGATATGTTTACCCGGGCGTGGCCGGGATGGGTCTGTTTGTCCTGTTCCCGCTGATTTGTACCATTGCTATCGCGTTCACCAACTACAGCAGCACCAACCAGCTTGCGCAGGAACGCGCCCAACAGGTGCTGATGGACCGCTCTTATCAGGCGGGCAAAACCTTTAACTTCGGCCTGTATCCTGCGGGCAGCGAGTGGAAGTTAGCACTCACTGACGAAGAAACCGGCAAAAATTATGTCTCTGACGCTTTCAAATTTGGCGGCGAGCAGAAGCTGGCCTTAAAAGAGGCTGCGGCCCTGCCGGAAGGCGAACGCGCTAACCTGCGCATCATTACGCAGAACCGTCAGGCACTGACGCAGCTTACCGCCCAACTGCCGGACGAAAGCAAAGTGACCATGAGTTCACTGCGCCAGTTCTCCGGGACACAACCGCTCTATACGCTGGCGGACGACGGCACGCTGACAAACAACCAGAGCGGCGTGAAGTACCGTCCAAACAACGACATTGGTTTTTACCAGTCCATTACGGCTGATGGCAAATGGGGTGATGACAAGCTCAGCCCGGGCTACACCGTGACGATAGGCTGGGACAACTTCACCCGCGTCTTCACCGATGAAGGGATCCAGAAACCGTTCTTCGCCATCTTTGTCTGGACCGTGGTGTTCTCCATACTGACGGTGATCCTGACCGTTGCCGTGGGCATGGTGCTGGCGTGTCTGGTGCAGTGGGAATCTCTGAAAGGGAAAGCCATTTACCGCGTGCTGCTTATTCTGCCGTATGCCGTCCCGTCGTTTATCTCGATTCTGATTTTCAAAGGGCTGTTTAACCAGAGCTTCGGTGAAATCAACATGATGCTGAGCGCGCTGTTCGGCATCAAACCGGCCTGGTTCAGCGACCCCATCACCGCCCGCTCGATGATTATCATCGTGAACACCTGGCTCGGTTATCCGTACATGATGATCCTGTGCATGGGCCTGCTGAAGGCGATTCCGGACGATTTGTACGAAGCCTCGGCAATGGATGGCGCGGGTCCGTTCCAGAATTTCTTTAAGATTACGCTGCCGCTGCTCATTAAGCCGCTGACGCCGCTGATGATTGCCAGCTTTGCCTTCAACTTTAACAACTTCGTGCTGATTCAGCTGTTGACCAACGGTGGGCCTGACCGTCTTGGCACCACCACGCCGGCAGGCTATACCGACCTGCTCGTCAGCTACACCTACCGTATCGCCTTCGAAGGCGGCGGCGGTCAGGACTTCGGTCTGGCGGCAGCGATTGCCACCCTGATCTTCCTGCTGGTTGGCGCTCTGGCGATTGTGAACCTGAAAGCAACACGCATGAAATTCGACTAAGGAGGGCACAGAATATGTCTATGGTCCAACCCAAATCTCAGAAACTGCGCCTCTTCGCGACGCATTTAGGGCTGCTGATTTTTATCGCGGCAATCATGTTCCCGCTGCTGATGGTCATCGCCATCTCCCTGCGTGCCGGTAACTTCGCGACCGGGAGCCTGATCCCGGATGAAATCTCCTGGGAGCACTGGAAGTTAGCGCTGGGCTTCAGCGTTGAACACGCGGATGGCCGCGTCACGCCACCGCCGTTCCCGGTGCTGTTATGGCTGTGGAACTCGGTGAAAATTGCCGGGATTACCGCGATTGGAATTGTCGCACTCTCCACGACCTGTGCTTACGCCTTTGCCCGTATGCGTTTCCCGGGTAAGGCCACGCTGCTGAAAGGGATGCTGATTTTCCAGATGTTCCCGGCGGTACTGTCACTGGTGGCGTTGTATGCCTTGTTTGACCGACTGGGCCAGTATGTGCCGTTTATCGGCCTGAACACCCACGGTGGCGTCATCTTCGCCTATCTTGGCGGTATCGCGCTGCATGTGTGGACCATCAAAGGGTATTTCGAAACCATCGACGGCTCGCTGGAAGAAGCGGCGGCGCTGGATGGCGCGACCCCGTGGCAGGCATTCCGTCTGGTGCTTCTGCCGCTGTCGGTGCCGATCCTGGCGGTGGTCTTTATCCTGTCGTTTATCGCAGCCATCACCGAAGTGCCGGTCGCTTCCCTGTTACTGCGTGATGTCAACAGCTATACGCTGGCCGTCGGTATGCAGCAATACCTCAATCCGCAGAACTATTTGTGGGGCGACTTTGCTGCGGCGGCTGTACTCTCCGCCATCCCTATCACTGTCGTGTTCCTGCTGGCGCAGCGCTGGCTGGTGAATGGCCTGACGGCGGGCGGTGTGAAAGGTTAAGTTTCATTTGTTATGCCACTGCAACCCTCAACTTTAGACGTATTGTATTGACCCAACTTGTGACTGTTGTTAGGCGGCCTCCGGGCCGCCATTTTTTTATTCCCGTTTCAGCCGTTTCGAATTGCACAGCCAGAGCGTGATCACCAGCAGCAGGATCGCCGCCGAATAGATCAGTACGTCGAGCGGGGAGGTATGATCCACGATGATCAGCCGCACAATCGCGGTGATCCCGATGTAAACAAAATAGCGTAGCGGGAAGTGAAAGCCCGACTGGAAATACTTCACAATCAGCGCGATAAATTCAAAGTAGAGAAAGTAGACCACCAGGCCTTCCACCAGCTCATATTTGCTGGTTTGTTCAGGGGCGAACAGCACATCCGCCAGATGCACCGTCTCTTTTCCCAAAAAGACGACCAGTATCAGGCCAAGGCTCAGCAGACCGAGGTTCAGCACGGTCTGGAGGATTGTTGAGATAAACTCAACGCGCGGGCGAGTCAGGGATGTCATAGAGCACCTCATTCTCCAGGGCGAGGTTCCTGTATAACGCAAAAATGTGACGGTGATCTATATTTTTTGTTTATATTATGTTCAGCGCTGTGGCATGTTGCACTGTGACACACTTATTTCGACGAAGGGATGATGAAAGTAACCATTCAACGCGCCACCGTGGATGATGCAAAACAGCTGAGTGAAATGGGGTATGCCAGCTACCGGCATCACTTTGGGCATCTATGGGAAAACCAGACGGAGCTTGCCGCCTTTCTTGAGCAGGAATACGCGCCGCAGGCGATAGCAGACAGCCTGCTGCAGCCGGGCACTTACTGGCTCATTGCCAGCGCACAAATGCCAGTCGGATTCGCAAAATTCTCAACCCAGCAGACCATCGAGCCCGAGGGGCTGTCGGGTACGCTCCTGCATAAACTCTATTTATTGCCGGATGCCACGGGACACCGCTACGGCGAGCAACTCCTTGCGGAAGTGATTCGCCAGGCAAAAGCCTGTTCGGAAAATCTGCTGTGGCTGGAAGTCCTCGAAAAGAACCCTCGCGCACGCCGGTTTTACGAAGCGCAGGGGCTGAAACATGTCAAAGACACCCTCTTCGTCACTGCGGCGCAAACCAGCACCCTCCATATTATGTCGATGCCAGTCTAAGGAGATGTATGCCAGAGCAACGCCAGACGGCTATTCGTCATGTTGTCTGCGGCGAAAACGTCGTCATTTACGAACCCGCGAATCTTTATGAGTGTTCGCTGGGCGATAACGTCTTTATCGGCCCGTTTGTTGAAATCCAGGCTAACTCGCACATCGGTGCTGACAGCAAAATTCAGTCCCATACCTTCATCTGCGAGTACGTCACCGTCGGTGAGCGCTGTTTCATTGGCCATGGGGTGATGTTCGCCAACGATATGTTCCGCGACGGTAAACCCAATGCCGACCGGCGCAGCTGGGGACACATTCGCGTGGGCAACGACGTTTCAATCGGCAGCGGGGCCACCATTCTGGCTGTCTCAATTTGTGATGGGGCGGTGATTGGGGCGGGAAGCGTGGTGACAAAGTCCATCACCGAAAAAGGGGTTTACGCCGGGAACCCGGCGAGACTGTTGCGGCGTTTGTAAGGTGCCCGGCAGGCGTAACGCTACCGGGCACTCACGCATCATCTGAAGTTGATGTTCTTATCGCTGGTCATGTCGTACAGCTGGAATTTACGCCCCAGCTGCTGACCACCGTCACGCGTCAGCGGCGTCCAGCCAATTGCCGCACGGCTGCGGGTTGGGCCTGACGAGAACAGATCCAGCGGAATGGAGACGTACACGCCTTTGGTGAAGTCCCCTTCCCCGTACTCGTCCGGCGAGACGTTAGTGATCGTGGCATAGCCACCGACCACCACACCGCTGTCGAAGTGTTTAGAGATATCCAGCGTGCCGCCTTTATCCCCCGCCAGATACTGACCAACGCTGGCTTTCACCAGTACATCCGGGGCAAACGACGGCGTCCAGTAGGCCGTCAGATGGCCGGTTTTAACGCTGTAGTCGGTGAACTTCATCATGTCCTGCGCGCTGCGCCAGTCACGCTGTTTTACGTAGTTGGCATCAAGACCAAACGCCCAGTTGCTGTCTACCGGACGGTAGAGCACTTCAGCCCCCGCGCCGCCAAACATCGTTTCCAGATAACCGCCGTAAACCTGGCCGTAGAAACCGTTACCGAAGTACTGGAAGTAGTTGGCCTGCAGGTTGTTTACGTAAGCATCGTTCTGCACATATTCACGTACGCGAGTACGCACGCGCGGCAGCTTCGAGTCGTTCGGCGGGTTGGTATAGTTGAACTTGTCGTAGTTGTTGGCAAGGTTACCGAACAGGCTGCCGGTGGTCAGCAGGTGGTCGGTGACCCACAGATCCGCCGTCGCCATGACGCCCAGCTGATACATGTAGAAGTTTTCTGGCCCACCAACAGACTGGTTCAGTACCGGATCGATATGGAAATCAAAGCGCGACTTATCGATATACCAGCCCTGCTCGGTGGTGTCTGGCACCACTGGCTCAACGCGTTTTTGCACCAGCTCGGTTTCATGCCCAAGCGGTTCGCCTTCCAGATGGCGCTTAAGGCTGGCGACATCCGTTTCCGTCGTAACCTGCGGCATGTTCAGACGGTTTTCGGTCACGCGGATCGTGCTGATCCCGTCCGGCAGATCGTTCATGATGATCCGGTTGGCACGTTCGATCCCTTCCCGCGAGTCGCGGTATTTCACCTGCTCGCCGGTCACGTACAGCGTATCGCCTTTCACCTGAATCTTCGGATCCGCCAGACCGGCGTTGTATTTCAGCAGGGTCAGCTGGTTCGCCACGACGGAGTGCTGCAGAATGGCATCCTGCGGCTCCGGCTGGTAGGCAGGGCGCGCGTTGTCGTTGTAGTGGGGCCGCATATCGTTAAAGTTGGTACGCAGCGTCACGCCAAACATCACGGTATTGCCACGCTCATAGCTGAGGTTAACGTCAGCCCAGTCAGCCACACGGTAAATGGCACCGACGTTAAATTTGCTCTTCTGCTCAATCTTACCGGCGAAATCCTGTGAATAGTCATTCCCTTCGTATTCCAGCTTCAGGCGCAGCGGCTGCCAGGGCGTCTGGTACTCTACGCCGCCAAACAGCGAGGCCGGGCCGTGGAACATCTGGTCGCCGTTGATGGAGCCTGCTTTCTGATAGCTGTTATCGCGATAGCAATATTTGTCGCTGTAGGAGCAAAACGGGTTTTTCACGTTGCCGCTGGTGCCCAGATACCCCCAGCCGAGACCGAGCGAAAAATCAAACGGTCCCCAGGCTTTGCTGGCCACCACGTATTCCGCATCAAACAGACCGGTACCGCCGATATCCCGCGCGCCAACGGAGACCTGCGGCATCCAGTAGCTCTCTTCCCACAGACGCAGCTTCACGTCGAACGCTTTATCTTTGTAGGTCTGATCGCCGGAGAAGGACTCGACGCTGCTGTACCGTTTGGTGCGCACGTCAGTGTAGCGCAGCGTGGTTTCGAGCCACGGAAACAGCTGTACAGCGGCGGAGTAGTAGCGATACTGATCGTTATCACGGTAGTTGAGGCTGATTTCCCCTTCCCGCGCCATGCGCGCGGTAGGCGTTTGCAGTAAACCGACGCCGCCGAAGTCTGACTGAGACGGGCCAATGGGTGCCGGATACGTTTCTGCATGGCAGGCGGCACTCACGCACAACGCCAGCATGCTATAGAGATAGGTTCTTTTCATTATTCCGGTATCCGCTGTTTCAGGGAGTGAAGGATATCGGCGTTCAGCCCGTCATATGCCTTCGTCCAGAAATGGTCGGCAAAACCGACAAAAATGACGCTGCCTGGCATCGGTTCGATATGGCGTTTATTCCAGTAGGCTACTGGTGCTTTTTGCGTTTGGCCGTCCGGGTACACCACCCATGCGTAGCTCTTATCCGCACCGCTCAACAAATTTTGTTCATCGAGATAGCTCGCCACATCGCGACCCGGCATAAACGGCTTGTCACCGGGACTGCTGACAAGCCCGAACACGGTAATGGTAGAAGGCTGAACAGGTAGCCAGAGCGTGTACTCACCTTCCAGTGACGGGTTAGCCGTTTCCGCGACGCGAACGTGGTCCGGATCGAGATTGACCGGCAACCGTCCGGTGACCTTCAGCGCCTTAAGCTGCTGGCGAAGGCTGTTAATGGCCGCCGCGTCGTCACCCTCTTCCTGCTCCGCCAGCCCTGTTAGCCTGGCGAGCAGCGCGTTATGTTGTTGCTCCGCCACCACCGTCGCCTGTCGTTCACTGATGACCGCACCCGGCCACCAGCTGTTCGCCAGCCTTGGCTGGCCGACGAGATCGATTAAGTGTCCGGCGTTGGTCAATGTTTTAGGCTTCGTATTGTCCTGCGTATAGACTTTTACCGTCCCGGCAGACCATGCGAGCGGCGTAGCAAAGCTTGCGATCAGCGCAACGCGAATAAGTGTTTTCATGATTTCGCGGCCTTGATCAGCGTGGTTTTGACCGGGAAGAATCCGGCACCCAGATACTGTAACGACTGGCGTATCTGGCCGTCATCGTCCACCCAGAAGCGATTATGCCAGGTTGCCTGATCGGTAGTGACCTCTTCATCCAGCACGCGAACCCGGGTTTCGTCGCTGCCCACATTGACGCTGTCCGTGCCATCCCAGCGGAAGGTGGAGCGGGCGGTGGCATAGCGAACCTGCTTGTGTTCGGTCCAGCCCATCGTGCGGGTCCAGCTTGCCCCGTCGGTTATCTGGTTCGGCTTGTTCAGCGGATCGGCGGCGAGATTGTTGACTTCAAGCAGGTTGTCGCCCCCGAGCAGGGTTTTCACGATACGGCTGTGCTGCGTTACGATGGTGGCCTGATCCTGCGTCACCCATTTCTGCTGCCCGTTTTCATCGAAAGCGAGCACCACAAACAGCTGTGGGCCATCGTTGAGCTGCATGTACTGACTGGCATAGGGCATGTTCTGAAGTTCGTCATCGGTCAGATGCACGCCCGGCGTACCGAACATGCTTTCCCACAGTGAATGGCCCAGCCCTTTGGTGGTGGCCGAGCATGCCTGCAAAAGCAGACAAATCAGGATGATCCCAGGTCGCTTCACGACTCTTCTCCGCATTATTGCCGGGTGATGCTGCGCTTACCCGGTCTACAGGTCCCGAAGGCTACTGAAAAGCCAGAATAACCACACCGAAGTGTGGTTATGATTAAAACACCCGTTATTACTGGGTGCTGGTGGTCGTGGTGGTCGTGGTTCCGGTATTGGAGCCATCACCGCCACCGGTTGCCGCCAGGGCGACACCCACGGCTGAACTTACGGTGCTGGCGCTGGACGCGGTAGAAATCCCCGCAGACGCAGACGTCGCAGCCGAACCTGCCGCTTCTCCGACCTGAACCGGAGCCGCATTAACAGATGTCGCCGCAAGCGCAGATATGGCGAAAATGCCATACAGTACTTTCTTCATAAGAATTTCCCTTCATTTAATGAATGGAGATTTGCCCAAAAAGAATTTCAGGCGGATTCGAGTATACACAACTAAAGGAGAGGGTTTGCCGTAGGGGTAAATAGAAGAAGGGTTTTCGGACAATTGGATAAAATGGAAACAAAAGGACGATTAGATAATAATATAACTTATATAAATCAATGAAATAGAATTAGATCCCGTGACGGTAATTATCCGTATTTTCCTAAAATAAACCGCAGCAATTAACAGGTTAACGGCTATTTTCAGATTAAACTCACTACAGGAATTTGAGTTTAATAACAGACATCAGGAATTATCCGATAAAAAAATGCCGGCATTTCGCCGGCACTTTTTCATGACACTTTAATTACGCGCGCCATGCTTTATAACGGTTGATCAGACCATTTGTGGAGCTGTCGTGGCTGTTAATCGCGTTATCGTCACCCAGTTCAGGCAGGATACGGTTTGCCAGCTGTTTACCCAGCTCAACGCCCCACTGATCAAAGGTGAAGATGTTCAGGATAGCGCCCTGAGTGAAGATCTTATGCTCGTACAGGGCAATCAGCGCACCCAGGCTGAACGGCGTAATTTCGCGCAGCAGGATGGAGTTGGTTGGACGGTTGCCTTCGAACACTTTGAACGGCACAACGTGGTCCAGCGTGGCCGGATCTTTACCCTGGTCGCGGTATTCCTGCTCAACCACGTCACGAGACTTACCGAACGCCAGCGCTTCAGTCTGTGCGAAGAAGTTAGACAGCAGCTTCGGATGGTGGTCTGACAGCGGGTTATGGGTAATGGCCGGGGCGATGAAATCGCACGGAACCATTTTGGTGCCCTGGTGGATCAGCTGATAGAACGCATGCTGGCCGTTAGTGCCTGGCTCGCCCCAGATGATTGGGCCAGTCTGGTAATCCACGGCGTTACCGTTACGGTCAACGTATTTACCGTTGGATTCCATGTTGCCCTGCTGGAAGTAGGCCGCAAAACGGTGCATGTACTGGTCGTATGGCAGAATCGCTTCGGTTTCAGCCCCGAAGAAGTTGTTGTACCAGATACCAATCAGCGCCAGCAGCACAGGCAGGTTTTTCTCAGGTGCGGTGGTGGAGAAGTGTTTATCCATCGCATGCGCGCCGGAGAGCAGCTCAACAAAGTTGTCGAAGCCGACGGAGAGGATGATCGACAGGCCGATAGCGGACCACAGAGAGTAACGACCCCCCACCCAGTCCCAGAACTCGAACATGTTCGCAGTGTCGATACCGAACTCGCTAACGGCTTTCCCGTTGGTCGACAGCGCGGCGAAGTGTTTCGCCACGTGCTTGTTGTCGCCTGCGGTTTTCAGGAACCAGTCGCGCGCGCTGTGGGCGTTGGTCATGGTTTCCTGAGTGGTGAAGGTTTTAGACGCGACCAGGAACAGGGTCGTTTCCGGATTCACGTTCTTCAGCACCTCGGCGATGTGGGTACCATCGACGTTAGAAACAAAGTGCATGTTGAGGTGGTTTTTGTATGGGCGCAGCGCTTCGGTGACCATGAATGGGCCAAGGTCAGACCCGCCGATACCGATGTTAACCACATCTGTAATCGGTTTGCCGGTGTAGCCTTTCCAGCTTCCGGAGATGATCGCTTCAGAGAAAGCTTTCATCTTTTCCAGCACTGCGTTCACTTCCGGCATCACATCTTTGCCGTCAACGACAATCGGAGTATTGCTACGGTTACGCAGCGCCACGTGCAGCACGGCACGGTCTTCGGTGCGGTTGATCTTCTCACCGGAGAACATGGATTTGATGGCGTCGGCCAGCTCAGTCTCTTTCGCCAGATCCTGCAGCTTCGCCAGCGTTTCTTCGGTAATGCGGTTTTTGGAGAAATCCACCAGCATCAGGTCATCGAAGGTCGCGGAGAACTTATTGAAACGATCGGCATCTTTCGCGAACAGGTCCGCGATGGTGACGTCTTTCATTTCATCATAATGTTTCTGTAGTGCCTGCCAGGCAGCGGTCTGCGTTGGGTTGATGTTTTTCATTAGCAATACTCTTCTGATTTGAGAATTGTGACTGCGGTCGATTGTAGCGCCTGCAAATAAAAATTGTGATGGTTTTTATGCCATTGCCCTGGCCTGCATCAAACACAGGTGAAAAGACCCGAAAAGTATAGCTGCTGAAACGCCCTTCAGGGGCGGCGAAATGTCGGTCAAAAGGCGGTAAAAAGAAGCATAAAATATGGCCCTGTTATAAGTCCTGTTACTGAGGGGTACCCCCCCATAAAAAATCCGCATAATCCCAGCATTGACAGGACCTCCCCCACATTTTATTTATAGGGCCGTATTTTGCGCCTGCACCTGTTCTCGTTTCATTCTTGTGCCAAGGTCGCTTTATTCATTCCCTGACACGAGGTTGTTATGACGAGTTTTGTGGTCGCCAAATTTGGCGGCACCAGTGTGGCCGATTACGATGCCATGAACCGCAGCGCCGATGTGGTGCTGGCCGATCCGAATACCCGCCTGGTGGTGCTTTCCGCCTCTGCTGGCGTGACGAACCTGCTGGTTTCTCTGTCTGAAGGACTGGAAGCAACCGAACGTTTCGTTAAGCTGGACGCACTGCGCAAAATTCAGTTCAACATCCTTGAACGTCTGCAGAATCCGAACGTGATCCGTGAGGAAGTGGAACGCCTGCTGGAAAATATCACTACCCTGGCTGAAGCCGCCTCTCTGGCGACCTCCACCGCGCTGACCGATGAACTGGTCAGCCACGGCGAGCTGATGTCCACGCTGCTGTTCGTGGAGATCCTCCGCGAGCGTAACGTCCATGCCCAGTGGTTTGACGTGCGCAAAGTCATGCGCACCAGCGATCGCTTTGGCCGTGCCGAGCCGGATGTTGAAATGCTGGCCGAGCTGACCCAGCAGCAGCTGGCTCCGCGCCTGGCAGAAGGGATGGTGATCACTCAGGGCTTTATCGGTAGCGAAGCCAAAGGCCGTACAACAACGCTTGGCCGCGGCGGCAGTGACTATACGGCAGCCCTGCTCGGCGAAGCGCTGCATGCCACCCGTGTGGATATCTGGACTGACGTGCCGGGTATTTACACCACCGACCCGCGCGTGGTCTCTGCGGCGAAACGCATTGATGTGATCGCGTTTGAAGAGGCGGCCGAAATGGCCACCTTCGGCGCGAAAGTATTGCACCCGGCGACGCTGTTGCCGGCCGTGCGCAGCGATATCCCGGTCTTCGTTGGCTCCAGTAAGGATCCCAAAGCAGGCGGTACGCTGGTGTGCAAGAAAACCGAAAACCCGCCATTGTTCCGAGCGCTGGCCCTGCGCCGCCGCCAGACGCTGGTGACGCTGCACAGCCACAATATGCTGCATTCTCGCGGTTTCCTGGCGGAAGTGTTTGGCATCCTCGCGCGCCATAATATCTCCGTGGATTTGATCACCACATCCGAAGTGAGCATTGCGCTGACGCTGGACACCACTGGCTCCACGTCAACCGGCGACACCCTGCTGACGCAGTCGTTGCTGATCGAACTCTCTGAGTTGTGCCGCGTGGAAGTGGAAGAAGATCTGGCGTTGGTTGCCATCATCGGCAACAAGCTGTCGCGTGCCTGCGGCGTGGGCAAAGAGGTCTTCGGCGTACTCGACCCGTTCAGCATTCGTATGATTTGCTACGGCGCCTCCAGCTACAACCTCTGCTTCCTGGTGCCAGCCGATCAGGCCGAGCAGGTCGTGCAAAAACTTCATCAGAATTTGTTTGAATAAAATTCGTTAGCACGATAAACAATACCTATAAGCCGGGCACAGACCCGGCTTTTTTATAACTAAACAACACGACAATACTGCAAGGACAATCTATGTTATCCGCCATCACCCGGCTGTTCCCGTTGTGGGCACTGCTGCTTTCCGTACTCGCGTATTACACTCCCACCCACTTTACGGGCATTGGCCCGTGGGTCACGACGCTGCTGATGCTGATTATGCTCGGCATGGGCGTACACCTGAAAATTGACGACTTCAAACGCGTCCTGTCGCGCCCGGCCCCCGTAGCGGCAGGGATTTTCCTGCACTATCTGGTCATGCCGCTTGCGGCCTGGCTGCTGGCCATGGCCTTTAAAATGCCGCCAGATTTATCCGCCGGTATGGTGCTGGTTGGCAGCGTGGCCAGCGGCACGGCATCCAATGTGATGATTTACCTGGCAAAAGGTGATGTGGCGCTCTCGGTGACCATCTCTTCCGTTTCAACGCTGGTGGGCGTGATTGCCACGCCGCTGTTAACGCGTCTGTATGTGGATGCGCAGATTCAGGTAGACGTCATGGGGATGCTGCTCAGTATTCTGCAGATTGTGGTGATCCCGATTGCGCTGGGCCTGGTGATTCACCATCTGTTCCCGCGCGTGGTCAAAGCCGTTGAACCGTACCTGCCTGCCTTCTCGATGGTCTGTATTCTGGCCATCATCAGCGCCGTGGTTGCCGGCTCTGCATCGCACATTGCCTCAGTGGGCTTTGTGGTGATCATCGCGGTGGTGTTGCATAACACCCTTGGTCTTTTGGGCGGTTACTGGGGCGGGAAGCTGTTTGGTTTCGACGAATCTACCTGTCGTACGCTGGCAATCGAAGTGGGGATGCAAAACTCGGGGCTGGCCGCAGCACTGGGCAAGATCTACTTCTCGCCGCTGGCAGCCCTGCCGGGTGCGCTGTTCTCCGTCTGGCATAATCTGTCCGGCTCGCTGCTGGCAGGCTACTGGTCAGGCAAACCCATTAATGAGCCCGCGAAAAAAGATGCAGTGAAACAGGGTTAATTTCCTTCGCTTGCTTTACACTGGAGCCTCCCCTTCAGGAGGCTTCAGCAATGGCTACACCACGTTTGACCCAGAAAGACATGACGGAAGCTGAGCAGCGCGAACTGAAAACGCTCCTCGACCGCGCTCGTATCGCCCATGGCCGCACGCTGACTAACGCCGAAACCAATCAGGTTAAAAAAGAGTACATCGATAAATTGATGGCTCAGCGTGAAACTGAGGCGAAACAAGCCCGCAAGCTGAAAAAAGAGCAGGCTTATAAACCCGATAAAGAAGCGACCTTTTCCTGGTCAGCCAATACCTCACCCCGTGGAAGGCGCTAATTAGCGCCCTTTCTTTTTACGCCCCGGCTGGACGAAGCGTTTGCCCGCAGGTTTGCCGCGGCTTTTCTCTTCTGATGGCGGCGCTTTCACCACCGGGCGCTTAATGGCCTGGGTTTTCGGTTTGGCTTTCGTTTTTGGCTTCGCTTCAGACGATGAATTCTCGATGAGCCTGAACAGCTCAATCAGTTCGTCATCCGTTAAATCACGCCACTCGCCCAGTGGAATACCGGTCAGACTCACGTTCATAATGCGCGTACGTTCGAGCTTCACCACGTCATAACCGAAGTGCTCGCACATCCGGCGGATCTGACGGTTTAAGCCCTGCACAAGGGTAATGCGGAAAGCAAACGGCGCCTCTTTCTTCACCTTGCACTTCTTCGTGACGGTCCCCAGAATCGGCACACCTGCGCCCATACCGCGGATAAAGTCGTCCGTGATCGGCTTATTGACCGTGACGATGTACTCTTTCTCGTGGTCGTTACCGGCACGCAGAATTTTGTTCACCAGATCGCCGTGGTTGGTCAGGAAAATCAGCCCCTGTGAGTCTTTATCAAGGCGGCCAATCGGGAAGATACGGCTGCTGTGGTTAACGAAATCAACAATGTTGTCCCGCTCGCCGTCTTCCGTGGTACTGACGATGCCAACCGGCTTATTCAACGCGATAAATACCAGGTCTTCCGCATCACGCGGTTCAATGAGCTGACCATTCACTTTGACCACGTCACCGGGCACGACCTGGTCACCGATGGTGGCGCGTTTGCCGTTGAGGAACACGTTACCCTGTTCAATGTAACGGTCCGCCTCGCGACGTGAGCAGATCCCGCTCTCGCTAATGTATTTGTTTAATCGTGTTGATTGAGTTGGCAGCATAGTTTCTCCTGTAAAGGCGAAATATACCTTAGGTTTGGGCTGGTAAAAAGATTAGCCGACGGTTACCGGGCATCATGCCCGGCGTAAACCTGCTGGTTTTCAGGTTAACCACCTTATAAAGGCGCTTTCAGAGATTAATATTCATCTCGATCGTCGTCTTCATCCGGCTGCTCCATGACGCTATAAGCGACCGCGCAGAATAACGAGTTGAGACGCTTCATGTCCCCCAGCAACCCCAGGTGCAGGGAGCTGGTTTCAATGCTCTGGACGTTCTGCTGGTGCAGTCGTTCAACGTGGGCGTGCGAGTAGCGCCGGTTGAGGATACGGAAACGATGTTTGTTACGACGCAAGCGGCGTGCGCTCGGTACGTCGCTGGAGAAGAAGACCAACATCGCCAGCTTCAGGTTGCTCAGCAACTGCTCGTGCAGCGCCTCCAGCTCCTTCAGGCCTTCAACCGAGAAGGCGCGGCGCGCGGCAAGGGATTTGTCAGCAATTTCACTTCCCATACGCTCAACGATATCCGAGGCCTGCTCGAGGTTAAGCGACATTTCGATGATTTCCGCCCAGCGGCGGGACTCTTCCTCTGCCAGTTCATCCTGCGGAATACGCGCCAGGTAGAGCTTGATGGCGGTATAGAGCACGTTGATATCGTCCGCCAGCCTGCGCAGCTCTTTCTCTTCTCGCGGCTCTCCGTGCATGACCTTTTGCAGCCCTTCAAGCATCGTTTCCATGGCATCGCCCATGCGCAGCGTCTCGCGCGCGGCATTAGCCAGCGCCAGCGCCGGGGTATCCAGCGCGGAGGTGTCCAGATGCTTAGGTTTCAGACGCGCATCCAGCTCCGGTTCATCCCGAATAAGCCGTTCGCAGAAGCGGGCCATGGGTTCAGCAAAAGGCACCATCGCCAGGCAACGCACCAGGTTGTAAAACACGTGGAAATAGATAACCAGCTCAGCCTTCGGTAACGGGAGATTGTCCATCAGGTTGGCCAGTGGATAGACAAACGGCAGAATAATCAGGCTACCCACCAGCTTAAACAGCAGGCTTCCGAGCGCCACGCGCCGGGCAGCAGCGTTTGCGGCGCTGTTATTGAGCATCGCCAGCAGGCCAGAGCCAAGGTTGGCCCCGATCACCAGACACAGCGCGACCGGGAACGAGATCGCCCCCGCGGCGGTTAACGTCGCCGTCAGCAGCACAGCGGCCAGGCTGGAGTAACTGACGATGGCAAATACCGCGCCGATCAACGCATCCAGCATGATGTCCCCGGTCAGCGAGGCAAAGATGACCTGAACGCCGTTGGCCTCGGTGATGGGGGTCACCGCCTGCACAATCAGCTCCAGCGCCAGCAGGATCAACCCAAGGCCAATCCCCACGCGGCCAAGCTGTCCGGCACGCGTCTGCTTACGGCCAAGGAAGAAGATGACACCGATAAAAATCAGCAGCGGCGACAGCCAGGAGAGATCGAAGGTCAGGATACGCGCCATCAGCGCGGTCCCCACGTCAGCGCCCAGCACAATGACCAGCGCCGGTGCCAGCGCCACCAGATCTTGCGCCACAAACGAGGTCACGAGCAGGGTCGTCGCATTACTGCTCTGCACCAGTGCCGTCACGCCGATGCCCGCGCAGAAGGCGAGCGGCTTCTTCTCAACGCTGCTGCTGAGAACGGTGCGTAAGCGCGCGCCAAAGACGCGCATAACGCCGGTACGGACAATATGCGTGCCCCATACCAGCAGTGCTACTGCGGAAAGCAAGTGTAACAGGGTCAGCACGGAAGGTTCTCCTCCTTATCGTTCTACGTTTTTATGATTCAGTATAAGGGTTTAAACGTAAGAAAGAGACAGGGCGCCTCATGAGCGCCCTGTTTGTTGTAAGGAAAAGTGACGTTAGTCAGCGTCGTAGCCTAAATTGGGTGCCAGCCAGCGTTCAACCTCTGAGACACTCATGCCTTTGCGCAGGGCGTAATCTTCAATCTGATCGCGCTGCAGCTGCGCGACGGCGAAGTATTTGCTGTCGGGATGGCTGAAATACCAGCCGGACACCGATGCCCCAGGCCACATGGCGAAAGACTCGGTGAGCTTCATGCCGGTATGGGCTTCTACATCCAGCAATGTCCAGATAGTGCCCTTTTCGGTGTGTTCCGGGCAGGCTGGATAGCCCGGAGCCGGACGAATCCCCTGATAGTTTTCGCGGATCAGCTCCTCGTTGCTGAGGTTCTCATTGGCCGCGTAGCCCCAGTGTACCTTGCGCACGCGCTCGTGGAGGTACTCTGCGAAGGCTTCCGCCAGACGATCGGCAATCGCTTTCACCATGATTTTATTGTAATCATCGTGCTGCGCGTCGAACGCCTCCGCCAGCGCATCTTCCTCAAGACCCCCGGTCACGGCAAACGCCCCGATATAATCCGCTTTCCCGGAAAGCTTCGGTGCAACGAAATCGGCCAGGCAGTAGTTAGCAAAGCCCACTTTCTCGGTTTGCTGGCGCAGATGGCGACTTACTGCCAGCACGTGCGTGCGGGTCTCGTCGCGATAAATTTCGATGTCGTCGCCCACACGGTTCGCCGGGAACAGGCCCACCACGCCGCGCGGGTTGAGGCTTTTTTGCGCACTCAACTGGTCAAGCATTTCGTTGGCGTCGTTGAACAGGCGTTTGGCTTCTTCCCCGACCACCTCATCTTCAAGGATGCGGGGATATTTGCCCGCCAGTGACCAGGTCATGAAGAACGGTGTCCAGTCGATGTAGTTACGCAGCGTCTCGATGCTGGCAGTGACGTCCTGAACGCCCAGACGATGCGCCACAGGGGGCGTATAGCTGGCCCAGTCAAACGCCAGATCGTTATCGCGTGCGGCCTGGAGTGTCACCGGCGGCGTCCGCGGTTTCTTACGGCCATGCTGAATACGCACGGTCTCGTACTCTTTGCGGGTACGCGCGACGAAATCATCACGCTGGGTGGCAGACAACAATGCCGACACGACGCCCACAGTACGCGAGGCGTTTTGCACATAAACCGTCGGGCCACTGTAGTTCTGCTCGATTTTCACCGCCGTGTGCGCTTTGGACGTTGTCGCCCCGCCAATCAGCAATGGAATGGTAAAGCCCTGACGCTCCATCTCTTTCGCCACGTTGACCATCTCGTCCAGCGACGGGGTAATCAGCCCGGAAAGTCCAATCAGGTCAGCATTCACTTCGCGCGCGGTTTTGAGGATTTTATCCGCCGGCACCATCACGCCAAGATCGATAATCTCGTAGTTATTACACTGCAGTACGACGCCCACAATGTTCTTACCGATGTCATGCACGTCGCCCTTCACGGTGGCGATCACCATTTTACCGTTGCTGGAGCCTTTCTCTTTGCTGGCTTCGATAAAGGGTTCGAGATAGGCCACCGCCTGCTTCATGACGCGTGCGGATTTCACCACCTGCGGCAGGAACATTTTGCCTTCGCCAAACAGATCGCCGACCACGTTCATGCCGTCCATCAGCGGCCCTTCGATCACTTCAATCGGGCGCGTCGATTGCTGTCGTGCTTCTTCGGTGTCCTGTTCAATAAACTCGGTAATTCCCTTAACGAGTGAGTATTCCAGACGTTTTTTCACGTCCCAGGCACGCCACTCCGCCTGCTGAATGTTTACCGATGCATCGGATTTACTGCCGCGGTATTTCTCGGCCAGATCCAGCATGCGCTCGGTGGCGTCATCACGCCGGTTGAGGATCACGTCTTCTACGGCGTCGCGCAGTTCCGCCGGCAGGTCGTCGTAAATGGCCAGCTGTCCGGCGTTAACGATCCCCATGTCCATACCGTTACGGATAGCGTAATAGAGGAACACGGCGTGGATAGCTTCACGCACCGGATCGTTACCGCGGAAGGAGAATGACACGTTCGATACGCCGCCGGAGATCAGCGCATGCGGCAGCTCGCGTTTGATGTCTTCACACGCGCCGATAAAGTCCTGCGCGTAGTTATTGTGCTCTTCAATACCGGTAGCAACCGCGAAGATGTTCGGGTCGAAGATGATGTCTTCCGGCGGGAAGCCCACCTCTTCGGTCAGAATTTTGTATGCGCGGCGACAAATCTCAATTTTGCGCGCACGGGTATCGGCCTGGCCCATTTCATCGAAGGCCATCACCACCACGGCGGCACCATAACGGCGCACCATCTTCGCGTGGTGGATAAAGGTATCAACGCCTTCTTTCATCGAGATGGAGTTAACAATGCCTTTACCCTGAATACACTTCAGCCCTTTCTCGATGACTTCCCACTTAGAGGAGTCAATCATGATCGGCACCCGGGCAATGTCCGGCTCACCGGCAATCAGGTTGAGGAAGCGCACCATCGCCGCTTCGGCGTCGAGCATCCCCTCATCCATATTGATGTCGATGATCTGGGCGCCGCTCTCAACCTGCTGGCGGGCCACGTCCAGCGCTTCACTGTACTTCTCTTCTTTAATCAGCCGTTTGAATTTCGCCGAACCGGTCACATTAGTCCGCTCCCCGACGTTCACAAACAGGCTGTCGTCACCGATGGTCAACGGCTCAAGGCCGGCCAAACGGCAGGCAACCGGCAGCGTAGGCAGTTGACGCGGCGGCAGACCCGCCACCGCATTGCTCATCGCGGCAATATGCTCTGGCGTGGTACCGCAGCAACCACCGACGATATTCAGAAAACCGGATTCGGCCCACTCGCGGATTTGCGCCGCCATGGTGTCTGCATCCAGATCGTATTCACCAAAGGCGTTCGGCAGGCCGGCGTTCGGGTGTGCGGTGACATAGCATTCAGCGATGCGCGAAAGTTCCTGCACATACTGGCGCAGCTCATCGGGACCCAGCGCGCAGTTCAGGCCGAAAGAGAGCGCTTCAGCGTGACGCAGGGAGTTGTAAAAAGCTTCTGTGGTCTGGCCGGAGAGGGTACGACCAGAGGCGTCGGTGATGGTACCGGAAATCATGATCGGCAGGTCGACGCCCAGCGCCTCGAACTCCTCTTTCACCGCGTAAATCGCGGCTTTGGCATTGAGGGTATCGAATACCGTTTCAATCAGGATCAGATCGGAACCGCCTTCCACCAGCGCTTTGGTCGATTCACGATACGCCGCCACCAGCTGATCAAAGCTGATGTTACGAAAGGCCGGGTCGTTCACATCGGGTGAAATCGACGCGGTGCGGTTGGTCGGGCCAAGCACCCCGGCCACGTAGCGCGGTTTGTCCGGCGTACGGGCTGTCCATTCATCAGCGCAGGCGCGGGCCAGCTTTGCCGCGGCAAGGTTTATCTCCGCCGACAGGGATTCCATCTGGTAATCCGCCATGGCGATGGTTGTCGAGTTAAAGGTGTTGGTTTCGACGATATCCGCACCCGCCTCGAAATACGCGTTGTGGATCGCCGAAATGACCTGTGGTTTGCTGAGCACCAGAAGGTCGTTGTTACCTTTGAGGTCGCATGGCCAGTCGGCGAAACGCTCGCCACGGAAATCGTCTTCACTCAGACGATAGCTCTGGATCATGGTACCCATGCCGCCGTCCAGCACCAGAATTCGTTTATTTAACTGCGCACGCAGTTGCTCTACTTTGCTGCTCACACTTGCTCCCGACAACGCTCAACCAGGCCAAAAGGCCAGCAGTCCATACTGGCACAATCTCGCAGGGTGTAAAAGTCACACAGCGGTAACATGAGACATGTTCACTATCACTCATCCGATCAGTCAGGATAACGGTTGCAAAATCACCAAATAAAACGAAAATGATTTCCACGATACAGAAAAAGGAGTTCGTCATGGTCACGACCGTTCCCGCTAAACGCGGCAGAAAACCTGCTGCCACCACCGCCGCCTCTCAGGGCGGACAGGTTCAATCGCTCACGCGCGGTTTGAAGCTGCTGGAATGGATAGCCGAGTCGCACAGCAGCGTGGCCCTGACAGAGCTGGCACAGCAGGCTGGCCTGCCGAACTCAACGACCCATCGACTGTTGACCACGATGCAGCAGCTGGGCTTTGTGCGCCAGGTGGGCGAGCTGGGACACTGGGCGGTGGGCGCACATGCGTTTATCGTCGGCAGCAGCTTCCTGCAGAGCCGCAACCTGCTGGCGATTGTGCACCCTATTCTGCGCAAGCTGATGGAAGATTCCGGCGAGACGGTAAACCTGGCCGTGCTCGACCAGAGCGACCATCAGGCCATTATCATCGATCAGGTACAGTGCACGCAGCTAATGCGTATGTCGGCACCGATTGGCGGCAAGCTGCCGATGCATGCCTCCGGGGCGGGGAAAGCGTTTCTGTCGCAGCTCAGCGAAGAGCAGGTCACCGGGCTGCTGCACCGGAAAGGGCTGCACGCCTACACCCACGCCACGCTGGTCTCACCGGTACATCTGAAAGAAGATCTGGCCCTGACCCGCAAGCGCGGCTATTCGTTTGATGACGAGGAGCATGCGTTAGGCCTGCGCTGCATTGCGGCCTGCATCTTTGACGAGCACCGCGAGCCGTTTGCCGCCATTTCGATCTCCGGACCGATTTCCCGTATGACCGATGACCGCGTCACGGAGTTAGGTGCGCTGGTGATTAAGGCGGCGAAAGAGGTCACGCTGGCATATGGCGGGATTCGATAACATCGGGTGCACCTGAATCCCTCTCCCGTCGGGAGAGGGGGCATTACACCGCATATCGGATGCAAAACCGTTGTTTGCGGCGATAGGCATACACATCTTCCACATGCCCATTCCTGATGCGCGTCTGCAGACCCCGCCAGTAGCTGGCACGAAACAGGTCATCATGCATCTCTTCAAACAGTGGCCGGATGCGCGGGTCAGCGCACAGCCAGTGACGAAACTCCTCAGGAAAGACATCTCCCGGTGAGATGCTGTACCACGGCTCGCCGGACAGTTCATCTTCCGGATAGCGGGGCTGCGGTATATCGCGAAAATTCACCTCAGTCATATAGCAAATTTCATCGTAATCGTAGAACACCACCCGCCCGTGACGGGTGACCCCGAAGTTTTTAAACAGCATGTCGCCCGGGAAGATATTCGCGGCGGCAAGCTGACGGATAGCGTTGCCGTATTCTTCAATGGCATCACGCAGTGCCTGACCTTCGGACTGCTCCAGCCAGATATTGAGTGGGATCATGCGGCGTTCGATATAGAGATGGCTGATGGCAATTTTGTCGCCCAGATCGGTGATTTTCGCCGGCGCTTCCTGCAGTAATAACGCCATTAATGCCGGATCGATCTGCTGCTTATCCAGCACAAAGTTCTCGAACTCCTGGGTGTCCGCCATTCGCCCGACGCGATCGTGCTCTTTAACCAGCTGGTAGCAGGCGCGGACGTGAGCAGCGGTCATCTCCTTCTGCGGCGCGAACGTATCTTTGATGACCTTAAACACCCGATCAAAACCCGGCAGGGTAAAGACCAGCATCACCATGCCGCGAATACCGGGGGCTTCGATAAATTGCTCATCTGCCGTGGTGACATAGCGCAGATATTCCCGATAGCTTTCCGTCTTGGCGTGCTTCTGACAGCCAATGGCCATGTACAGCTCGGCGGTGGTTTTCCCCGGGAGGATCTCGCGCAACCACTCCACCAGAGCAGCAGGCAGCGGGGCATACACCATAAAGTAGGAGCGGGCGAAACCAAAGACAATGCTGGCCTCGGCGCTGGTCGTCAGGCAGGTATCAACAAACAGTTCACCGTCATCGGTACGATGGATGGGTAACAGAAACGGCACAATGGCCGACGGTGTCATCAGTTTACCGACCAGCCAGGCGGCCTTATTACGGTAAAAAAGCTCATTGGCAACCTGCAAATGGCTTTGCCCGAGCACCTCTTCGCCGAAGGTCTCCTTGAGATGCGCAGAGATATAGCCGATATCACGGGTTTTATTCTCCCAGGGCAAACGCAGCGGCAAATCCGTTAATACGCGATGCAGGAGTTTTTCCCAGCCACGATCGGGAAAGAAATCCTTCGCCAGCGGACGCGGAATAGTGCGAAAGCGGCGTTCCGGCTGAGAGCTAAAGATAAATAACCGCTCAGGAGATAATGAGCGGTGGTCAAATAACCGGCAATAGACGGAGTTGAAAAAGCTCTCCGCAATCTCGAAGCGCGGGTAATCAGGTAACAGATGGGTGTAATGCTCCTTCACGCGCAGTAAAAACTCCGCGTCAGGGATTTTGCCGTCGGTAATGCAGCGCAACTGCTCCACCACCAGACCCACATGGTGGTCGTAAAGGTGGATTCGCTGCTTCATGGCCTGCTGAACCGCATGCCAGTCGGCGTGCTCAAAACGCTGCTGCGCGCCGGATGTGACTTCCAGGAAACGTCCGTACTGGGCATCGAAGCCCTGCAGAATAGTTTGGGCAATCAGTAATTCCAGACCACGCGACATTGTTCATGCTCCCTCACCCCGGCCCCCTCCCGACGGGAGAGGGAGTATGTTCACAGGCCCGGTAGCGTGCTACCGGGCGTTACACGGCTCAGAACTGGGCTTCTTCCGTCGATCCCGTTAAGGCGGTGACGGAGGAGGTGCCCCCCTGGATGATAGTGGTCACGTTATCGAAGTAACCGGTCCCGACCTCCTGCTGATGCGAAACGAAGGTATAGCCCTCTTTACCGGCAGCAAATTCCGGCTGCTGCACCTTCTCAACGTAATGTTTCATGCCTTCACCCTGCGCGTAGGCATGCGCGAGGTCGAACATGTTGAACCACATGCTGTGAATGCCAGCCAGCGTGATGAACTGATATTTGTAGCCCATGTCGGACAGCTGCTGCTGGAAGCTGGCGATGGTTTTATCGTCCAGTTTCTTCTGCCAGTTGAAGGACGGCGAGCAGTTATAGGCCAGCAGTTTGCCCGGATATTTGGCGTGGATAGCATCGGCAAAGCGTTTTGCCAGCGCCAGGTCCGGCGTGGAGGTTTCGCACCAGACCAGGTCCGCATACGGTGCATATGCCAGCCCACGGCTGATCGCCTGTTCAATGCCAGCATGGGTACGATAAAACCCTTCGCTGGTGCGTTCACCGGTAATGAACTCGCTGTCGTAAGGATCGCAGTCAGAGGTGATCAGGTCAGCCGCATCCGCATCGGTACGGGCAATCACCAGCGTAGGTACGCCGAGCACGTCAGCCGCCAGACGCGCCGCAACCAGCTTCTGAATCGCTTCCTGGGTTGGGACAAGGACTTTCCCGCCCATGTGTCCGCATTTCTTCACTGACGCGAGCTGGTCTTCGAAGTGAACGGCCGCTGCACCGGCCTCAATCATCGATTTCATCAGCTCAAAGGCGTTCAGCACGCCGCCGAATCCCGCTTCCGCATCCGCGACGATTGGCAGAAAATAGTCAATAAAACGCGGATCGTTTGGCTCAATGCCTGCCGCCCACTGGATCTGATCCGCACGGCGGAAGGTGTTGTTGATCCGATCCACCACGGTTGGTACCGAGTTTGCCGGATAGAGCGACTGATCCGGATACATGCTGGAGGCCAGGTTGGCGTCCGCCGCAACCTGCCAGCCGGAAAGATAGATGGCTTCGATGCCGGCTTTCGCCTGCTGCAGGGCCTGGCCGCCAGTCAGCGCGCCGAGGCTATTGATGTAACCTTTTTTGGCACCGCCGTGCAGCAGATCCCACATTTTCGCCGCGCCGCGCTGCGCCAGGGTACATTCCGGATTGACCGAGCCACGCAATTTCACCACCTCTTCCGCGCTATACGGGCGGCGGATGCCTTCCCAGCGAGGTTGGGTCCACTCTTTCTTCAATTCTTCGATTTGTTGGGTACGGGTTTTCATGTGCAGATGCTCCATATTGTTGTGGGGTGAATTACGCCAGGAAGCGGTAGCCCGGCAGGGTCAGGAAGTCGATTAAGTCATCGGATGTGGTGATTTGCTCCATCAGGCGAGCGGCGTCATCAAAACGTCCGCTGCTGAAGCGGTGTTCACCCAGTTCGTCCTGGATCACCCGCATCTCTTCGGCCAGCATCTGACGGAACAGGGATTTGGTCACCGGCTTGCCGTTGCTGAGCGTTTTTTGATGGTGGATCCACTGCCAGATTGAGGTGCGAGAGATTTCGGCGGTAGCGGCATCTTCCATCAGGCCGTAGATCGGCACGCAGCCGTTACCGGAGATCCACGCTTCAATGTACTGGACGGCTACGCGGATATTGGCGCGCATGCCCTCTTCCGTACGCTCGCCCGCACACGGTGCCAGCAGGTGTTCTTCAGCCGTTGGGGCATCCTCATCACGCGTCACAAACAGCTGGTTTTTGTTCTCACCAAGTACGCGGTTGAAGACGTCCATTGCCGTATCCGCCAGACCCGGATGCGCGATCCACGTTCCGTCATGGCCATTTCGTGCTTCAAGCTCTTTATCGGCTTTCACCTTGTTGAGCACCTGATTGTTACGTTCAGCATCTTTGCTTGGGATAAATGCTGCCATTCCCCCCATCGCAAAGGCCCCACGCTTGTGGCAGGTCTTAATCAACAGGCGTGAGTAGGCACTCAGGAACGGTTTATCCATGGTGACAACCTGGCGATCCGGCAGTACACGATCGGGATGATTTTTCAGGGTTTTGATGTAGCTGAAGATGTAATCCCAGCGTCCACAGTTCAGCCCAACAATATGGTCGCGCAGCGCATGCAGAATTTCGTTCATCTGGAACACGGCAGGCAGCGTTTCAATCAGCAGGGTGGCTTTAATGGTGCCGCGCGGCAGGTTGAAACGATCTTCCGTGAAGCTAAACACTTCACTCCACCAGGCCGCTTCCTGCCAGGCCTGTGTTTTCGGCAGATAGAAATAGGGGCCGCTGCCTTTTGCCAGCAGATTCTTGTGGTTGTGGAAGAAATAGAGGGCGAAGTCAAACAGACTGCCCGGAATGGCTTCGCCACGCCAGGTGACATGCTTTTCAGGCAGATGCAGTCCACGTACGCGACAGATCAGAACCGCCGGATTGGGTTTCAGTTGATAGATTTTGCCGGCTTCGTTGGTATAGCTGATGGTGCCATTTACGGCATCGCGCAGATTGATTTGCCCGTCGATAACCTTATGCCAGTCCGGCGCCAGTGAGTCCTCAAAATCTGCCATAAAGACTTTTACGTTCGCGTTCATGGCGTTGATCACCATTTTGCGCTCCACCGGGCCGGTGATTTCGACGCGCCGATCCTGTAAATCATCCGGAATGCCGCGGATTTTCCACTCACCACGGCGAATGGAAGCGGTTTCCGAAATAAACCCAGGCAACTTGCCATCATCAATTTCCTGCTGCTGATGAATGCGTGCCGCCAGCAGCTTATTGCGCGTTGGCGTAAAGCGGGTCACCAGTTCGGTCAGGAATTCGACAGCGTCTGCTGTCAAAATTTGCTGTTCTTGCTCGCCATGCGGCTGGGTAAAGGCCAGTTCATCGACCGTCGTTGCCTGTTGAGTCATTACTCTGCTCCTCATCAAAGATCCAAAATCACGCCCCCGATGCGAACGAAAGATCGTTGTGTAGTTTTCGCTCAGCAGAATTAAGACTATCTATATTTTTTCCAAAATCAAAAACAATTTCCATTTTAATTATTAAATGCATTTAACGCATTGATTAATATGAAATTAAAGTTTTATTGTTTGTTGAGTGACATTTCGGAAATGAAAAAGGCACCCGAAGGTGCCTGATGTGAATAGCTGAAACGCTTTAGGATCGTTTAGTGCAGAAGATTACTCCAGCGTTGGATTCATGTGGCGCAGATCGTATGGCGTGATCTGGTAGACGTAATAGTTGAGCCAGTTCGTAAACAGCAAATTCCCGTGGCTACGCCAGGTGGCTCTCGGTTTGTTCTGTGGATCGTTTTTGGGGAAATAGTTGTACGGAACGTCCGGATTCAGACCGGCTTCAACGTCACGGAAATACTCCGACGCGAGGGTGTTCGGATCGTACTCAGGATGGCCGGTAACAAAGGCAATGCGCTTGTCTTTACTGGCAAACAGGTAAGCATCCCCGTCTTCGGTTTCGGCCAGGATATCGAGATCGGTGTAATCACGAATCAGCTGTGCCGGGAAATCGGCGTAGCGCGAGTGTGGGGCCAGGAAGGAGTCATCGAACCCGCGCGTCAACAGGGCGTGAGGTTGGACAAGGTGGTGCTCGTAAACACCTGAAAGCTTCTCAGTGCGGGTTTGTTTGGGGATTCCATAGAGGATATTCAGGGCGGCTTGCACCGCCCAACAAACAAACAGCGTGGACGTGACGTGATCTTTAGCCCACTCCAGTACCTGTTTGATCTGCGGCCAGTAGGCAACATCATTAAATTCGACCAGGCCCAGCGGTGCACCGGTCACAATCAGCCCGTCGAAGTTTTCGTCGCGAATGTCGTCGAAGTTACAGTAAAAATTATTCAGATGCTCTGAAGGCGTATTTCGCGACTCACGGGCATCAATTCGCAGCAGCTGGATATCAACCTGCAGCGGCGAGTTCGAAAGCAAACGCAGGAACTGGTTCTCTGTTTCGATCTTTTTCGGCATCAGATTGAGAATAAGCACCTTCAGTGGGCGAATTTCCTGACCTGTAGCGCGTGAAGTCGTCATCACAAAGACGTTTTCATCACGTAAGAAATTGACGGCTGGTAGCTCGTCCTGCACCCGAATCGGCATAACCTCATATCCTCACAGCATACGTATAAACGTTTAGACATCCAGACAGCTAACGATACCCAGAAACAGGCTGAATGTCGAGTCTGCAAGCGGAAGGTGAGAAAGTTTCAAGGAGGAAGTAAGAAGCCCAAAAAGCAAAAAACCCCGCACCATACGGTACGGGGTTCTTTTAATTGATGCCTGGCAGTTCCCTACTCTCACATGGGGAGACCCCACACTACCATCGGCGCTACGGCGTTTCACTTCTGAGTTCGGCATGGGGTCAGGTGGGACCACCGCGCTAAAGCCGCCAGGCAAATTCTGTTATCTGTATCAGCTGAAAATCGTCTCTCATCGCCAAAACATCTTCGGCGTTGTAAGGTTAAGCCTCACGGTTCATTAGTATCGGTTAGCTCAACGCATCGCTGCGCTTACACACCCGACCTATCAACGTCGTAGTCTTCAACGTTCCTTCAGGAGACTTAAAGTCTCAGGGAGAACTCATCTCGGGGCAAGTTTCGTGCTTAGATGCTTTCAGCACTTATCTCTTCCGCATTTAGCTACCGGGCAGTGCCATTGGCATGACAACCCGAACACCAGTGATGCGTCCACTCCGGTCCTCTCGTACTAGGAGCAGCCCCCCTCAATTCTCCAGCGCCCACGGCAGATAGGGACCGAACTGTCTCACGACGTTCTAAACCCAGCTCGCGTACCACTTTAAATGGCGAACAGCCATACCCTTGGGACCTACTTCAGCCCCAGGATGTGATGAGCCGACATCGAGGTGCCAAACACCGCCGTCGATATGAACTCTTGGGCGGTATCAGCCTGTTATCCCCGGAGTACCTTTTATCCGTTGAGCGATGGCCCTTCCATTCAGAACCACCGGATCACTATGACCTGCTTTCGCACCTGCTCGAGCCGTCACTCTCGCAGTCAAGCTAGCTTATGCCATTGCACTAACCTCCTGATGTCCGACCAGGATTAGCTAACCTTCGTGCTCCTCCGTTACTCTTTGGGAGGAGACCGCCCCAGTCAAACTACCCACCAGACACTGTCCGCAACCCGGATCACGGGTCTACGTTAGAACACCAGCCATTAAAGGGTGGTATTTCAAGGTTGGCTCCACGCAGACTGGCGTCCACGCTTCAAAGCCTCCCACCTATCCTACACATCAAGGACCAGTGTTCAGTGTCAAGCTATAGTAAAGGTTCACGGGGTCTTTCCGTCTTGCCGCGGGTACACTGCATCTTCACAGCGAGTTCAATTTCACTGAGTCTCGGGTGGAGACAGCCTGGCCATCATTACGCCATTCGTGCAGGTCGGAACTTACCCGACAAGGAATTTCGCTACCTTAGGACCGTTATAGTTACGGCCGCCGTTTACCGGGGCTTCGATCAAGAGCTTCGCGTTACCGCTAACCCCATCAATTAACCTTCCGGCACCGGGCAGGCGTCACACCGTATACGTCCACTTTCGTGTTTGCACAGTGCTGTGTTTTTAATAAACAGTTGCAGCCAGCTGGTATCTTCGACTGATTTCAGCTCCACCCGCAGGGGCTTCACCTACATATCAGCGTGCCTTCTCCCGAAGTTACGGCACCATTTTGCCTAGTTCCTTCACCCGAGTTCTCTCAAGCGCCTTGGTATTCTCTACCTGACCACCTGTGTCGGTTTGGGGTACGATTTGATGTTACCTGATGCTTAGAGGCTTTTCCTGGAAGCAGGGCATTTGTTACTTCAGCACCGTAGTGCCTCGTCATCACACCTCAGCGTTAACAAGGAACCGGATTTACCTGGAACCTCCGCCTACATGCTTAAACCGGGACAACCGTCGCCCGGCTAACATAGCCTTCTCCGTCCCCCCTTCGCAGTAACACCAAGTACAGGAATATTAACCTGTTTCCCATCGACTACGCCTTTCGGCCTCGCCTTAGGGGTCGACTCACCCTGCCCCGATTAACGTTGGACAGGAACCCTTGGTCTTCCGGCGAGCGGGCTTTTCACCCGCTTTATCGTTACTTATGTCAGCATTCGCACTTCTGATACCTCCAGCACCCCTCACAGGACACCTTCAACGGCTTACAGAACGCTCCCCTACCCAACAACACATAGTGTCGCTGCCGCAGCTTCGGTGCATGGTTTAGCCCCGTTACATCTTCCGCGCAGGCCGACTCGACCAGTGAGCTATTACGCTTTCTTTAAATGATGGCTGCTTCTAAGCCAACATCCTGGCTGTCTGTGCCTTCCCACATCGTTTCCCACTTAACCATGACTTTGGGACCTTAGCTGGCGGTCTGGGTTGTTTCCCTCTTCACGACGGACGTTAGCACCCGCCGTGTGTCTCCCGTGATAACATTCTTCGGTATTCGTAGTTTGCATCGGGTTGGTAAGCCGGGATGGCCCCCTAGCCGAAACAGTGCTCTACCCCCGAAGATGAATTCACGAGGCGCTACCTAAATAGCTTTCGGGGAGAACCAGCTATCTCCCGGTTTGATTGGCCTTTCACCCCCAGCCACAAGTCATCCGCTAATTTTTCAACATTAGTCGGTTCGGTCCTCCAGTTAGTGTTACCCAACCTTCAACCTGCCCATGGCTAGATCACCGGGTTTCGGGTCTATACCCTGCAACTTAACGCCCAGTTAAGACTCGGTTTCCCTTCGGCTCCCCTATACGGTTAACCTTGCTACAGAATATAAGTCGCTGACCCATTATACAAAAGGTACGCAGTCACCCCATAAAGAGGCTCCCACTGCTTGTACGTACACGGTTTCAGGTTCTTTTTCACTCCCCTCGCCGGGGTTCTTTTCGCCTTTCCCTCACGGTACTGGTTCACTATCGGTCAGTCAGGAGTATTTAGCCTTGGAGGATGGTCCCCCCATATTCAGACAGGATACCACGTGTCCCGCCCTACTCTTCGAGTTCACAGCCTGTGTGTTTTCGTGTACGGGACTTTCACCCTGTACCGTGCGACTTTCCAGACGCTTCCACTAACACACAAGCTGATTCAGACTCTGGGCTGCTCCCCGTTCGCTCGCCGCTACTGGGGGAATCTCGGTTGATTTCTTTTCCTCGGGGTACTTAGATGTTTCAGTTCCCCCGGTTCGCCTCGTTAACCTATGTATTCAGTTAACGATAGTGTGACGAATCACACTGGGTTTCCCCATTCGGACATCGCCGGGTCAAAGGTTCATATCACCTCGCCGGCGCTTTTCGCAGATTAGCACGTCCTTCATCGCCTCTGACTGCCAGGGCATCCACCGTGTACGCTTAGTCGCTTAACCTCACAACCCGAAGATGTTTCTTTCGATTCATCATCAGTTTGCGAAAATTTGAGAGACTCGAACACACATTAACTGTGTGTCGTTTCAATTTTCAGCTTGATCCAGATTTTTAAAGAGCAAAATTTCACAATGCACTTCGCAGTACATTTTGAAATTTATCATTCATCAGACAATCTGTGTGAGCACTACAAAGGCAGGTTCTTTAAGGTAAGGAGGTGATCCAACCGCAGGTTCCCCTACGGTTACCTTG